>NZ_WNKY01000100.1 GCF_009720825.1 Duganella radicis
GTCAAAGCTTGATGACCATAGTAAGTCGGTCCCACCCCTTCCCATCCCGAACAGGACCGTGAAACGACTCTACGCCGATGATAGTGCTGCAACCAGTGTGAAAGTAGGTTATCGTCAAGCTAGTTATCAGGAAAAGCCCGCTCAGCATACTGTGCGGGCTTTTTCGCTTCAGCGCACCGGCGCGCACATAGGCAAGGTCAGCGTAAAGCGCGTGCCGCCGCCCACCTCACTGCTCACATCAATCCTGCCGCCCAGGATCTCGGTCACGATGTTGTGCACGATATTCAAGCCCAGTCCCGATCCGCCCACGCCCATCTTGGTGGTGAAGAAGGGATCGAAGATGCGCGGCAGATCGGCCTTGTTGATGCCGACACCATGGTCTTCCACGCTCAGCGTCACCCAGCCCTGCGCCGACAGCTGCGCGCTCACGGCAATCAAGCCTTCGCTGCGGCCTTCGTAGCCGTGCAGGATGGCGTTGTTTATCAGGTTGGTCACGATCTGGCCAAGCGGGCCGGGATAACTTTCCATCATCAGGTCCGCCGGCACCTGCTGCGTGATGACGAAGGGCGTGCGCTTGATGGTCGGTTGCAGCGTCAGCAGATTGCCGGCGATGACCTCGGCCAGCAGGAAGCTGCGCCGTTGCGAGCTGGTCTGGTCCACCGCAACCTGCTTGAAGTTGGTGACGATGTCGGCCGCGCGATGCAGGTTGCGGCTGAGGATGTCGACTGACATGCGCGCGTTTTCGATGTAGTGCTCGAACTCCTTGCGCGTGATGCCGCCTTCCTTGCTCATGTGCCGGCTGATTTCCTCGGTCTGCAATTCGAAGGTGCTGGAGGCCATCAGGCTGTTGCCGATCGGCGTATTCAGTTCATGCGCGATGCCGGCCACCAGCGCGCCCAAGCCGGCCAGCTTTTCATTGCGCACCAGGTCTTCGCGCGCCTTGGCCAGCGTGCCGATCATGTCATGCAGTTCACGGTTGGCGCGACGCAGCGCCAGGTGGGTGTTGATGCGTGCCAGCACTTCCTCGATCTGGAACGGCTTGGTGATGTAATCGACGCCGCCGGCGTCAAAGCCTGTGACTTTTTGTTTGGGATCGGTGAGGCCGGTCATGAAGATGACCGGGATGTCCTTAGTTTTCTTGCCGGCCTTGAGGCGGCGGCAAGCCTCAAAGCCGTCGATGTCGGGCATCACCACATCGAGCAGGATCAGGTCCGGATCGGCGAACTCGGCGCGCATCAGGCCTTCGGCCGCGGTTTGCGCCAGGACGATCAGGAAGCCGTGCCGTTCCAGCCGGTCCAGCAGCGCCGCCAGGTAGGATAGTGAATCGTCGACGATCAGGATCGTCGGCATCGGCACGGCGGGAATCTCGCTCTGGTTCATCTCGCACCCTGAAGATCACGGTGCGGCCAGTATATAACGGGCGTCAGAACAAGCCGAGGCCTTTCAGCATGACAACCAGAATCAGCAACGGCGAGACGTAGCGCAGCAGGAAGAACACGGCGCCCGTCACTGCGGCGTTGTGCAGCGCGCCCTGATTGGACAGCGCGCGCTGGAAGTTGTCGCGGCCCCACACCCAGCCCACGAACAAGGCTAGCAAAATGCCACCCAGCGGCAGCAGCACATTGGAGGACGCAAAGTCGAACAGGTCGAACATATTCATGCCGAACAGTTTGAAGCTGGCCATGGTGCTATTGGTCAGCGCGCAGCTGGAGCCCAGCACCATCAGCGCGGCGATGGTCAGCAGTGTGGCTTTGGCGCGGCTCATGCCCCAGCGCTCGTGCAGGATCACCACCGGCACTTCCATCATGGACAGCATGGCGCCGGTCGCCGCCACCGAGGCCAGCGCAAAGAAGGCAATCATCAGCAGCTGGCCGCCGGGGATTTGCGAAAACACGGCCGGGATCGTGATGAACACCAGCGACGGCCCGGCCGACGGCGCGAAGCCGAAGGTGAACACCGCCGGGAAGATGGCGATCCCGGCCAGCATGGATACAAACAGGTCGGCCAGCATCACGCGCACCGTGGTGGCGGGGATATTCTGGTCGTCACGGAAGTAGGAGCCGTACGTCATCATGGTGCCCATGCCCAGTGATAGCTTGAAGAAGGCGAGGCCCATGGCGGTCAGGATCACGCCCGCAGTAATTTTGCTGAAGTCTGGCTTGAACAGGAAGGCCAGGCCGTCCGCCACTTTGGGCAAGGTCAGGCTGACTGCGCACAGCAGCAGCAATAACAGGAACAGCACCGGCATCAGTTTCTTGGTGATGCCTTCAATGCCCTTGGTTACACCCATCAGCAGAATAGCGCCGATGAAGGCCAGCACGCCCCACTGCCACAGCAGCGATTGCACCGGGTCGGCGATCAGCGCACCGAAAGCGCTTTCGGTCACATGGCGGTCGCTGCTGAGGATGCTGCCGCCGATGGCCTTGAACACATAGGCGAATACCCAGGCCACCACTTCGGAATAGAAGGACAGGATCAGGAAGGCGGCCAGCATGCCGGCGGCGCCGACCAGCCACCATGGCAGGCTCTTTTTCGGTGACAGCTTTTGCAGCGTGCCGATCGGATCGGCCTTGGCGGCGCGGCCCATGGTGATTTCGGCGATCATCACCGGCAGGCCGATCACCAATGTCGCCAGCAGATAGATCAGCAGGAAGCCGGCGCCGCCGTTGGCGCCAGTCAGCGAAGGGAATTTCCATATATTGCCAAGGCCGACGGCTGAGCCCAGCGTGGCGGCCAGCACGCCAAAGCTGGAGCTGAAACCGCCGCGTTTAATCGTGTTGCTCATTGCTGCTTTCTATCGAAATCAAAGGAGTCGATTGTAGCAAACGAAAAAAGAGGGTTGACGGAATCAATGCCTTGCAGCATAATCTCATCTCTTCGCTGACGAACACAACGCTTCTCAGCATCGAAGCAGATCTTTAAAAAATTACAGTCGATAAATGTGGGCGTTTGATGCTGCAACAAAAAGCATTAAATGCTCAACAAGAAATACTGTCAGTATTTTGAGTGGGCGAACCATGACCAGAAATGGTCATCAAACAGAGATTAAACTA
>NZ_WNKY01000101.1 GCF_009720825.1 Duganella radicis
GGCGCCGCGCGCGGTGGGCGCGCAGCCGAGCCAGCCGGTGAAGCCCAGCGCGCGCACGCTGCGCGCCACCTTGCGGCACAGGGCGCGGATGCCGCCGAACAGGCGCAGGCTGGCGCCCACGTCCAGCAGCAGGGTGGCCTGCTCCGCCGGCGCCAGCTGCGGCGTGTATTGCAGCAGCGCCAGCGCGACGGCTTGCAGCGCTTCGGCCTCCAGCGCGGGGGCGCGCTGCTGGAATTGCGAGTGCGGCGCCAGCATGATGGCGCCGCCGCGCCGCAAGCCCGGTTGCACGCCCGCCGCCCGCGCCGCATGCGACATGGCGATCACCCGCTCCTGCTCCAGCACCACCGTGCAGTCATCCGCCGACCAGCGCGGACGGAAGACTTCGAGCGGGAGCCGGGGCAGGTGTATCGCGATCCAGAGGCGTTGCATGGCGTTGAAGCAAAGAAGGCGTTAAAGGTAAGAACAAGGGCGTGTCGCGCTGCGGCCCGCGCCGTTTGACAAAGCCGATGTCGACGCCGCCGGCCGCCGGTTTCAGCGACAGCCTGAGTGGCGCCGGCGAGGCCTCGCGCGCCGCCGCCAGCGGCCGCAGCATGCAGAACAGGGTTTCGCCGCTTTGCGCCGCCAGATGCAGGCGCCGCAGCGTCTCGCCGCGCGCATGCTGTTGCCACAGCAGCAACGCGCCGCAGCAGCCGCTGCGCAGGATTTGCTCGGCGGCCCACAAGGCGTCGCCGGCCTTGGCGCCGCTGCGCACCCACAGCAGTTGCGATGGTTCGATGCCCAGCGCGGCCAGCGCCAGCGCCTGCGGCGGGTGCGGCGGTTGCAGCAGCACGATGGGCCGCTGGCGCAGCGCGGCCAGCGCCGGCTGCAACAGGCGCAGTTCGCCGATGCCGTGCTGCTGCACCAGCAAATCGATCAGCGTGCCCAGCGGCCAGCCACCGCCGGGCAGTTGCGCGGACAAGGCGGCAAAGCCGGTGTCCAGGCAGCGCGTGGCGCTCTGGGCGAGTTGATCCGCCCGCCACAAGGACGGGTGCACGGCTTCCGGGAGTGTCATGGCATTTTACCGCAAATACTGTATAAATACACAGTACTCCTTGCACCGTTGTTTGGCAAGGTTTATTCATCTTTGCTGTACCATGCCAAGGGAGAAATTATCAAAGGACACACTTTGCAAACGATACAACTGCTTGGCGCCATGCTGTTCGCTCTGGCGCTGCTGCACACCTTTGCCGCCAAGTCGTTCGAGGTACTGGCGCACCGCCATCCGCGTCATGCCGGGCTGTTGCATCTGCTGGGCGAGGTGGAGGTGGTGTTTGGCTTCTGGGCGTTTGTGCTGATGATCGCGATCGCCTGCCTCAATGGCGGCGAGGCGGCGATCGCATATGCCGAATCGCGCCAGTACACCGAGCCCCTGTTCGTGTTTGTGGTGATGGTGGTGGCGGCCTCGCGGCCGGTGCTGGACATCGTCCAGCGCGTGCTGCTGGGCTTGGCCAGGCGGATGCCGGTGGCGACCGAACTGGCGCTGGTGTGGTTTGGCCTGGCGCTGGTGCCGCTGACCGGCTCGCTGATCACCGAGCCGGCCGCCATGACCCTGGCCGCGCTGATGCTGGCGCCGCTGATCTTCCGCGACGGCATGCCGGAGTGGCTGAAATATGCCGCGCTGGGCGTGCTGTTCGTGAACATCTCGATCGGCGGCCTGCTGACCGCCTACGCCGCGCCGCCAGTGCTGATGGTGGCCGCGACCTGGAACTGGGACAGCGCCTACATGGCGTCGCAATTCGGCTGGAAGGCGGCGCTGGCGGTGGTGATCAACGCCAGCGCGATCAGCTTCATGCTGCGCAAGCACTTGCGCGCGCCGGCCGATGCCGGCACTGCCAGCGCAGCCGACGGTGCGCCGGCCGTGCCGCCGGCGGTGACGCTGATTCATCTGGGCTTTCTGGCGGCGGTGGTGGTGCTGGGCCATCACCCGGTGCTGTTCCTGGGGGTGTTCATGCTGTTCCTCGGCTTCACCACGGCTTACCAGCGCTACCAGAATCCGCTGATCATCAAGGAAGGTCTGCTGGTCGGTTTCTTCCTGGCCGGACTGGTGGTGCTGGGCGGGATGCAGCAATGGTGGCTGCAACCGATCGTGGAAAGCCTGTCGCCGCTGGCCCTGTTCTTCGGCGCGATGAGCCTGACGGCCATCACCGACAATGCCGCCCTCACCTATCTTGGCTCGCTGATCGACGGCATTTCGGCCAGCGCGCAATACATGCTGGTGGCAGGGGCCGTCACCGGCGGCGGCCTGACGGTGATCGCCAACGCGCCCAATCCGGCCGGCGTCTCGCTGCTGCGGCGCGGTTTCCATGAGCAATCCATCGGCACCCTGGGCCTGCTGGCCGGCGCCCTCGCCCCCACCGCCGTCGCCGCGCTGGCTTTCCTGCTGCTTTGACCGGCAAGGTGCGCCAAGGCTAAGGGCCGGGGCGGCGCGTGGCGTGCTGCTTGTGCTGCTTGTGCTTGTGGCGTTTGCCTCCACGGCGGTGCTTGCCGGTTTTGCCTGATGCGCCAGCGGCCGGCCGGACTGCCTGGCCGGCGCCGCCGGGGTTGCGGGTATTGCCGGCGCGGCAGGCATGGGTGGCATTGCGGGGCCGGGGGCAGCGTCGCGGTGCGCTTCGGCGGCGCCAAACAGGCGCGCGATCACAGCTTTCTGCTGCGCGCGGCAGGTGTCGGCCAGTATCCATTGCTGGTTGCCCGGGAAGCGCAGCCAGACGGCTTTCCAGGCGTTGCGGTTGCCGCTGCCCTTCAGGTTGGCGAAGGCGGACGGCGACAGC
>NZ_WNKY01000102.1 GCF_009720825.1 Duganella radicis
GGCGGCGCGAACGGCGGCGCGCCGTTCGTGGCCCGCGCCGGCCGCGGCTTGGGCGCCGGCTGCGCCTCGGGGGCGGCCTCGGGTTTGACTTGTATCCTGGCCATGGCTATTCCTCCGGTTGACTGAGGCGACGCAATTCGTCGCGGATGATGGTCAGCTTCTCCTGCTGGCGATGGGCCGCCAGCACGCGCGCGCGCGCCGCGAAGAACAGCGTGCGCCGGCTCCTGCATTGCTCCACCGCCTCCAGACAGCGCACCCGCTCGTCGGCGGCGGCCTGCTTCATGCGCTCGTAGATGCGCTTGGCTTTCTGGTACTGGCCGCTGGTGGTCTGCATGCTCAGGAAATCCCTGCGCGCCTGCGCCCAGTACGCGCGCGTGTCCGCCTCGGCGGCGCGCCAGCGCGCGCTGGCCGCCCGCAGCGCGGCACGCCCGGCGCGCCAGCTCTGGCGCGCCTCCTGGCGCTCGCGCTCGATGCGGTCGAGGCGCTGCTTGCGCACGCCCAGCAACTGGTCCAGGCTCTTGTCTTGCGGCTTGGGCTCGGCCACCTCGACCGGCTCGCGCCTGGCCTTCGGTTGGCCGAAGCCGGCAAAGGCGGCCATGCCTTACCTCTGCATGGCGATCAGGGTGTCGATGGCTTCCTGGAAATCGGAGCTGGTCGACGTGTTCTGCCGCAGGAACGCCATCTGCTGCTCGCGCAGGCCGACCGCGCGGTCGGCCACCGGGTCCACGCCCGGCTTGTACTCGCCCAGCCGTATCATCAGCTCCATCTCCTGGTAGCGCGCCAGCATCTCGCGGAACTTGGTGGCGGCCGCGCGATGCTCGCGGGTGACCACGTTGCCCATGATGCGGCTGATGCTCGACAGCACGTCGATGGCCGGATAATGACCCTGCTCGGCCAGCTTGGAGCGCAGGTAGATGTGGCCGTCGAGCAGCGACTTGGCCTCGTCGCCGATCGGGTCGGACGAGTTGTCGCCGTCCACCAGCACCGTGTACATGGCGGTGATCGCGCCCTCGGTAGTGCAGCCGGCGCGCTCGATCAGGCGCGGCAGCATGGTGTACACCGACGGCGTGAAGCCGCCGCGCGCCGGCGGCTCGCCGGCCGCCAGCCCGATCTCGCGCTGGGCGCGCGCGAAGCGGGTCAGCGAATCGACCAGCAGCAGCACCTTCAGACCGCGCGCGCGGAACGCCTCGGCCACCGCCGTGGCGGTGAACGCCGCCCGCGAGCGCTCCATCGAGGTGCGGTCGGAGGTGGCCACCACGATGATGGTCTTGGCCACCAGCTCGGCGTCCAGCTCGTGTTCGAGGAATTCGTTCAGCTCGCGTCCGCGCTCGCCGATCAGGCCGAACACCACCACGTCGGCCTTGCAGCCGCGCGCGATGGCCGCCATCAGCGTGGTCTTGCCGCAGCCGGGACCGGCGAACACGCCGATGCGCTGGCCCACGCCCATGGTGATCATGCCGTCGATGGCGCGCACGCCCGAGGCCAGCGGGGTGGCGATGCGCGGCCGCTCGCTGGCCGGCGGCGAGTCGCGCACCACCGGCACCGTGGTGCGCCAGGTGCCGGCGCTGGGCGCCACCACCGGCGAGCGGTGCATCAGCCGGCCGAAGCCGTCCAGCACGCAGCCGAACAGATGGTCGCCCACCTCGATCGTGTGGGCGCGCCGCAGCGGCACGATCACGGTGCGGTTGGATACCCCCTCCAGCGGGCTGAGGGCCGACAGGATGGCGGCCTTGTCGGTGAAGCCGACCACCTCGGCCAGCATCGGCTTGCCGCCGTCGGTCTCGCTGACCAGATGGCACAGCTCGCCGATCTGCACCGGCGGCATGTGCGCCTCGATCAGCGTGCCCAGCACCTGCGCCACCTTGCCGTTGCTGCTAAAGCCGGGCCGGGCCGGCAGCGCCGAAGTCCAGTCGCGCGCTTGCAGGGCGATGCCGGCCATCCGGGCGTCGAGCCCGGCGCGCCAGGTGTCCGCCACCGTCACCATTGCACCTGAAGCTTGCGGTCGCCATCAAAACGCAGGCGCTGGCCGTCGATCGCCACCAGCCGCACGCCGCGGTACTGGTCGCCGACGTACAGGCGCGTGCCGTCCTCGGTCACCACGCTGGCGTGGGCGCCGGTCACCACCTCGCGCACCTGGAACGGCAGGATGGCCTCGGCGCCGCCCACCTTGGCGTGCACAGGGAAGGCGATCCCGTGGGCGGCGACGAAGGCCGCCAGAATGCGCTCGAAGCGCGCCGCCTCCTCCTCGCTGAGCGCGGCGTTGATGGTCCAGGCGTCGTCGCGCAGGTCGAGGGTGACCCGCTTGAGCAGATCGACCTCCTGCAAGCGCTGGCGGAAGGCGGCGCGCAATTGCGCCGGCCCCATGACGGGTTTCGGCGGCGCCGGCGGCGCGGCGGACGCGCCACGCAAGGCCGGCGTGG
>NZ_WNKY01000103.1 GCF_009720825.1 Duganella radicis
GCGGTGGTGGCCGATCCCGGCCCGCCGCCGTTGCGGCCGCCGAAGTTGGCCCGGCCCGGCCTGCTGCCGGCGCTGCGGCCGAAGTCGCGCGCCGACTGCGAGCGCCGCTGCGGCAGCGACGGTTTTTGCGATCCGTCCGATCCGCTCGGCTGCGGCGGCGTGCATTGCGGCCGGCGCGGCGCGGGCGAGCTGCTGGACTGAGCGCGTTTTTTTGGAACCCCGGCCGCGCGCCGCGCCACACAGCGATAGTTGGCAGCGATGCCGTTACCCAAGGAGCGAATGTGGACCCCAAAACCATGGCGATGGCCGTACCCAAAACGCCGGCCCCGGCCGGCGACGGCGCGCAACTGAAGCTGGAGATCCAGGGCCTCGATCACAGCGGCAGCGAGCAGTTCCGCGCCGCCCTCGACCGGCAACTGGGCGCGGCGGGCGGCGCCGGCAAGCCCGGCCCGGTGGGCAACAGCCAGTCGCTGGGCCATGTGCTGGCCGGCCGCACCACGGAGCTGGCGGCCCAGGTCAAGCAGGACCAGCAGTACGTGTCCAAGCTGCTGGAGCAGGCCACCCGCACCGGCGACAAGATTCATCTGATGCGCGCGATGATGGCGCTGAGCGATTTCCAGCTGCGGGTGCAAACCATTTCCAAGACGGTGTCCAAGGCGGCCACCTCGATCGATGCGCTCACCAAGCTGCAATAGCGCCATGGCCGCGTTTCCTCCCGCTTCCCATCCCACCTCCCGCCGGCGGCGCGCGCGCTGGTTGCAGCGGGCCGCCATGCTGTGCCTGGTCAGCCTGTTGTGCGCCTGCTCCAAGGTGGTGACCCTGCAATCGAACCTGAGCGATCCGGACGCCAACGAAATCGTGATGGTGCTGAACCGCCAGGGCATCGCGGTCGAGAAGCGGCCGGCCAAGGAGGGCGTCAGCCTGCTGCTGGCCGACACCGACCTGTCGCGCGCGACCTCGATCATGAACAGCGCCGGCCTGCCGCGCCGCAGTCACGAGAGTCTGGGCGAGGTGTTCAAGAAGCAGGGCATGATTTCCACCCCGCTGGAGGAGCGGGTGCGCTATCTGCACGGCCTGTCCGAGGAGCTCGGCTACACGCTGTTGCAGTTCGACCATGTGATCTCGGCGCGGGTGCACGTGGTGTTGCCGGAGCGGGTGGCGCCGGGCGAGCCGATACAGCCATCCTCGGCCGCGGTGTTCATCAAGTACCGGCCGCCGATCGACGAGGACGCCATGACGCCGCGCGTGCAGCGGCTGGTGGCGTCCAGCATTCCCGGCCTGGCCAGCGAGGACGGGCGCGGCAAGGTGTCGGTGGTGCTGACGCCCGGCGAGGCGGCGCTGCCGGAGGTGAAGTGGACCACGGTCGGGCCGTTCAAGGTCGAGGTGGATTCCGCCGGCGGGCTGCTGGGCACGCTGGTGGCGCTGGCGGTGGCCTGCCTGCTGGCGCTGGGCGCGGCCGGCTATCTGTTGCTGAAAAGTGGCGTGAAGCTCGGCAAATGGGGGCGGCGCCAGGACGCGGCGGTGACCGCCGCCGCCACGCCGCCGCCGGCCGCCGGCGCCGCCACCTGACGGGCCGCGGCCCGCTTCTGAAAGGATGCCAGCAGCATGTTGTCGGACTTTTTCCTCGATTGGTGGTTCGCGCCGTGGCGCTATGCCGGCGCGGCCGGCCTGCCGCCGCCGGCCGACCTGCTGGCCGAACGCGACCAGTACGGCTGGTGGTGCGCGCGGGCCGGCGTGCCGGCCGAGGTGCCCGCCGAGTTCGATCCGGGCTGGCAGATGGCGGCGCTGGACGCGGCGTCACTGCTGCGTCGCGCCGCCGCGCTGTTCGGCGGCATCCTGGCCGCGCGCGGCCAGGACGGGCCGGTGCTGGCGTGCTTGTCGCTGGCCGACCGCAAGTGGTGCATGGGCATCGCCAGCACGCAGCCGCTCAAGGGCTGCCTGGCGCCGGGCTGGCATGGCGAAGCGGCGGCCAAGTTGGCCGAGATGGCCGAGGCGGCCAAGTTGACCGGGGCGGCCGAATTAGCCGAGCTGGCCGAGATGGCCGAGGTGGCCGAGGTGGCCGAGGTGGACGAGGTGGACGAGGTGGACGAGGTGGACGAGGCGGCCAGGTTGACCGGGGCGGCTGAATTAGCCGAGATGGCCGGGCTGACGGAGCTGGCGCGCCGCCTCGAACACGGTTTTCCCGGCATGTGGGCGCGGCTGCGGCTGCTGTTGCCGGCGCCGCTGGCGCGGCAGGTGGACGCGCGCCTGCCGGCCGCGCTGGCCGAGCCGGCCCCGCCCGCCGGAG
>NZ_WNKY01000104.1 GCF_009720825.1 Duganella radicis
ATGGGCTGGCCTGGCGCCGGCTGGCGTCCGCCCCGCCGCCGGCCGCGCCGGCCGCCACGCCGGGTCTGGATGCGCTGTGCAGCGGGGTGCTGCCGGTCTGGTCGGACCAGGTGCAGCTGGCCAGCAGCCAGACCGAGCAGGCCATCACCGCGCTGGCCGAGCGTTTCGTCGAGATCAACCGCCGGGTCGGCGTGGCGGTGGCCAACAGCCACGCCGGCGACGACGGCGCCCTGCTCGACCTGCTCAACCGCAGCCACGACGAACTCGATTCCATCACCAACGCGCTGCGCGACGCCCTGGCCGCCAAGAACGCGCTGCTGGAGCAGGTGGCCGGCCTGGCCGGCTTCACCAGCGAATTGCGCGGACTGGCGCACAGCGTGGCCGAGGTGGCCCGCAAGACCAATCTGGTGGCCCTCAACGCCGCCATCGAGGCCGCCCGCGCCGGCGAGGCCGGGCGCGGCTTCGCGGTGGTGGCGCGCGAGGTGCGCGAGCTGTCGCTGCTGTCGGGCGCCGCAGGCAAGCAGATCGCCGACACCATCGACACCGTCAACCGCGCCCTGAACGGCACACTGGAGGCGTCGCAGCAATACGCGCGGCGCGACCAGCAGTCGCTGCTCAACTCGGCCGCCATCATCGAACGCGTGGTCGGCGATTTCCGCCAGGCCACCGCCACCCTGGCCGCCACCGCGCACGATATGCGCGAGCACAGCGCGGCGGTCGGCCATGAGCTGGAGCAGGTGCTGGTCTCGCTCCAGTTCCAGGACCGGGTCAGCCAGATCCTGGGCCAGGTGCGGGCCGACATGCACAAGCTGGCCACCCGGCTGGACCAGCACGGCGCCGCCCCGGCGCTCGACCCCCAGGCCTGGCTCGGCGAGCTGGCCGCCAGCTACACCGCGCCGGAACAACACCATCCACAGCTGGGGCGTGCGGCGCAACCGGCCGATGACGTCACCTTCTTTTAACCCCGCCAAGGATTTTTTCCCGTGTCCAAAACCATACTCATCGTCGATGACTCCGCCTCGCTGCGGCAAGTGCTGAGCATCACCCTGCGTGGCGCCGGCCATACCGTGGTCGAGGCCTGCGACGGCGACGACGCCCTGAGCAAGCTCGATGGCCGCAAATACCATCTGATCATCAGCGACGTCAACATGCCCAAGCTGGACGGCATCGGCTTCGTCAAGGCCGCCAAGCAGCTGCCGGCCTACAAGTTCACCCCCATCGTCATGTTGACCACCGAAGCCAGCGACGCCCGCAAGGCGGCCGGCCAGGCGGCCGGCGCGCGCGCCTGGATCGTCAAGCCGTTCCAGCCGGAGACGGTCCTCAACGCGGTCGCCAAACTGATCCTGCCATGAGCCAGCCCCTTGCCGCCCCCGCCGCCATCGTCTACCCCGCGCCCGCCGGCGAGATGACGATTTTCACCGCCGCCCGCGACCAGCTGTGGCTGCTGGACGCGGTGCGCGCCGGCCACCTGGTGCTGCTCGACCTGGCCCAGGTCAACAGCATCGACAGCGCCGGCATGCAATTGCTGGTGGGCGCCAAGCGCCACGCGCGCGCGCTCGGCCACGAGCTGCGCCTGGTCAATCACAGCGCGCAGTTGCGCGAGGTGCTGGCCCTGTGCGGCCTCAGCGCGGAGCTGGACGCCGCCGCCACGCAGGGGGCAGCATGATGCAGGAAGCCCTGCCGACCTTCATCGCCGAGGCCGGCGAGCTGCTGGAGCAAATGGAGGCGGGCCTGCTCCATATCGAGCAGGACGGCGCCGACGCCGACGCCATCCATGCGCTGTTCCGCGCGGTGCACACCCTCAAGGGGTCGGCCGGCCTGTTCGGCCTGCACCACATCGTCGCCGTCACCCATGTGGCCGAAAGCGTGCTGGACGAGGTACGCGAGGGCCGACTGGCCATCACGCCGGCGCTGGCCACGCTGCTGCTGTCGGTCGGCGATTACCTGACGGCGCTGGTGGCGCTGGCCGCCACCGGCGACGAACCGGACGCCGCCTGCGCCGCCACCGGCCTGGCGCTGGGCGACGAGCTGCAAGCCTATCTGGGCGCCGGCCAGGCGCCGCCGGCGGCCTCCCC
>NZ_WNKY01000105.1 GCF_009720825.1 Duganella radicis
GCCAGCCGCGCCAGGCGGACCGCCCCCAGGTTTTCCGCCACCGAGCGCAGCGAATGGGCGTGGCGTTCGGCCGCGCCATAGTCCGCCGCCGCCAACGCCGCCCGCAGCCGGACGGCGCAATCGCGCTCGTCGCGCAGGAACATGCTCAGCACCTTGAGCAACAGCGCATCGTTGCCGTTGACGCGGCTGCGCGCGTGCGCCAGGTCCAGTCCGGGCACGCCGTCCGGCAGGGCCGCCGCCGCGCGCGGGTTGCGCGGCGCCGGCGCCGTGTGGGTGGCGGCGGGAAGGTAGCGCGCCAGCACGCGGTGCAGCTCGGCCGGGATCAGGGGCTTGCCGAGATGGTCGTTGAAGCCCTCCTCCTTGCAGCGCCGCCACTCCTCCGGCAAGACGTTGGCGGTCACGGCGACAATCGGCAGCGCGTCGAAACGGCGGTCGGCGCGCAGGCGCAATGCCACGGTGTGGCCGTCGATCTCCGGCATGTGCAAATCCATCAGGACCAGCTGGTAATCATGCGCCGCCTGCAAGCGCTCGATGGCGATCCGGCCGTTGCCGGCCACGTCGACCTCGATGTCGCAGGCGCGCAACATGCCGACCATGATTTCCTGGTTGATGGCGTTGTCCTCGGCCAACAGCACGCGCACGCCGCTGAATTGCGGGACTTGCTGGCGGGCCCCGGCGCCCCGTTCCGGCGCGAACAGCCGCAGCAGGATGTCAAGCAGGCTGCTGCGCGTGACCGGCTTGGCCAGCACCGCGTCGACGCCGGCCGCCAGCGCTTCCTCCGCCGGCGCCTCGGTGGCGCCAGTGGTCAACAGTGCGAAGCGGGGCCGCCCGGCCGCGGCCGGATACAGATGCCGGCCCAGCCCCGGGCCGGGCCGCCGCGCGCCGGCCAGCAGCAGATCGAACGGCGCGCCGGCGTCGCGCACCCGCGCCAGCGCCTCCGCCGGGCTGCCGGCCACCACCGCGGCGATACCGAGATGCTCCAGCGCGCCCCGCAGCGCGGCCCGGGCGGTCGGGTTGTCATCGACCACCAGCACGCGCAGGCCGTCCAGCGCCGCCGGCGGCGGCAGCGCCGGCTGGCCGCAGGCGTGCTCCAGGCTGAGCTCGATCGTGAAGCAGCTGCCGGTCCCCACCTGGCTGTCGACCTTGATGGTTCCGCCCATCAGCTCGATCAGGTTCTTGCAGATGCTGAGGCCCAAGCCGGTACCGCCGAACTTGCGCGTGGAGGAACTGTCGGCCTGGGAAAAGGCCTGGAACAGCCGGCCGCGCACCGCCGGCGGCATGCCGATGCCGGTATCGCGCACACTGAACGCCAGCCGGCTCCAGCCCGGCCCGCGCTCCAGCGCCTGCACCGCCAGCACCACCTCGCCGCGCGCGGTGAACTTGAGCGCGTTGTTGAGCAGATTGATCAGCACCTGCCCCAGCCGCAGCGCGTCGCCGCGCAACTGGCGCGGCACCTCGGCCGGCACCACGAAGTTGCATTCCAGCGGCCGCTCGCCGACGGCGCCGCTGACGGCGGCGACATGGGCCAGCAACTCGTCCAGATCGAAATCGGCAGTCTCGATCTCGACCTTGCCAGCCTCGATCTTGGAGAAGTCGAGAATGCCGCTGACGATGCCCAGCAACGAGGTGCCGGCGCGGTGGATCTTTTGCAACTGCTCGCGCTGGCTGAGCGGCGACTCGGCGTTCAGCGCCAGGTATGACAGGCCGATCACCGCGTTCATCGGCGTGCGGATCTCGTGGCTCATATTGGCCAGGAACATCGACTTGGCCCGGGTCGCCTCCTCGGCGCGGGCGCGGGCCGCCTCGGCCTGCCGGAACAGCAGCGCGTTTTGCAGCGCGGCGCCGAGGTGCGAGGCGATGGTCTCCAGCAGGCGCTGATCGCTGGCGCGGTAGGCCGGCGCCGGCGCGCCGCGGCCCACCGTCAGCGCCCCCTGGACCGCGCCGTTGGCGATGATGGGCACGCACAGCCCGGCCGCCGTCAGCTCGCCCTGCC
>NZ_WNKY01000106.1 GCF_009720825.1 Duganella radicis
TTGTGGTCATTTCTGACCAGGTTCGCTCACTCAAAATACTGACAGTATTTCTTGTTGAGCATTTAATGCTTTTTGTTGCAGCATCAAACGCCCACACTTATCAACTGTAATTTTTTAAAGATCTTGTATTGCTAGCTGAGAAGCGTTTTGTTCATCAGCACAGAAGCGAGATTATGAAGTGTTTCGACCATTTCGTCAAGCTTCTCTTTTTTCGCTTCACTCTGCATTTGCATGCAGTGTTTCGCGAGGGACAGAATCATAACAAGGCGCACGCTTTTTGACAAGGGCTTTCTTCACAGCAGCATGACTCAGGTCTTGTTCAAACGTTGTTGATGACCACGTCCACGCGCTTGTGGATGTCCTCGGCAAACGCCAGGAATTCGCGCATTTCCTCCGGCTGATTCACGTCCAGCTCAAACCATTCGGCCGAGCCGCCGGCCTGGCGAATCTCCGTCACCAGCGCGTGCAACTTGCTGGAGCGGCGCGCTCCCAGTACCACGTGATGCCCCTCTCCTGCCAGCTGACGGGCAGTCGCCGGTCCGCTGCCCCGGCTGGCGCCGGCGATCAAAATAACTTTGCGCTCGGTTTGCGTCATGATGCGATCCTTTCAAAGCCATTAACACCAGCCTGCATCTTACGGACTAAACTGAATGCTGCGAATGCACATGACTATGTAGTTCTTGCCTAATCCTATAGATCGCACGAGCAAAGGTAGCGATTCGGGCGGGAATCATGGATCATTCCTATTCATCGCAATCAACAAGGAGTGCAGCATGGAACGCATGATCGCCCTGCATAATCAACTGGCCCCGGTCGACGGCTCGGTCGAAACGCTGGTGGGCGACGTGCGCCTGTCGCGCTCCACCCAACGGGCCACCAAGTCGCCGGCCATGTACGAGCCCTGCATCGCCATCGCGCTGCAAGGCCACAAGCGCACCCACTTCGGCAACGACATCCTGCAATTCGATGCCGACCATTATCTGGTGGTGGCCGTGCCCATGCCGTTCACCGCCACCATTGAAGCGTCGCCGGAACACCCTTTCCTTGGCATCTCGATTCGCGTCGACCGCACCACACTGGCCGACCTGATGTTCGCCATCGACCAGAACGCCAATGACGTTCCCGCCATGCCAAAAGGAATGATGACCACGCGCATGGACGAACGCCTGCGCGACACTGTGCTGCGCCTGCTGGAAGCGCTGAACTCGCCTCTGGAAGCGCGCGTGCTGGGGCCGGCCATCGTGCGTGAAATCTGCTACCGCGTGCTGATGGGCGAACAAGGCGCCGCCATGCGCGCAGCGCTGACCAGCCAGGGACAGTTCGGCCGCATCGCCAAAGCCCTGCGCCGCATCCATGCCGATTACGCGGCCGAGATCGACGTCGGCATGCTGGCGGCGGAAGCGAACATGAGCGTGCCGGCCTTCCACGTGCACTTCAAATCGGTGACGCATTGCTCACCGATCCAGTACCTGAAATCCGCGCGCCTGCACCAGGCACGCTTGCTCATGGCGCGCAACGACATGACGGCGCAATCGGCCTGCGCGCTGGTGGGTTACGAAAGCCCGTCGCAGTTCAGCCGCGAATTCAAACGCTACTTCGGCCGCAGCCCGAGCGAAGAAGTGAATGCCATGCGCCGCTTCCTGACGGTGTAAACGCAAAAAGGCCCGCTCACAGAGCGGGCCTTCTCGGCTTATAACTAGCTTGACGATAACCTACTTTCACACTGGTTGCAGCACTATCATCGGCGTAGAGTCGTTTCACGGTCCTGTTCGGGAT
>NZ_WNKY01000107.1 GCF_009720825.1 Duganella radicis
GCCGCCGTGCCCGCGCCGACCGCGCCGCGCGATGTGCGCCCGGCAGCCGTACCCGCGCCGCCAGCACTGCCCAATGTGCGTTCGCCCGCCGCACCGCTGCCCTCCGCGCCGCCGGCTGGCGGGCAGCTTTCTGGCCGCGCGGTGTTTGTGCTGGTGTTTCTGCCGTTCGCGCTCGGACATTTTTTATCGAGCCTGATGCGGACGGTGAATGCCACGCTGGCGCCGCAGCTGGTGGTGGCGCTGTCGTTGACGCCCGGCCAGCTTGGACTGCTGACCAGCGCGTTTTTCTTCGCCTTCGCGCTGGCACAGCTGCCGGTCGGGATCGCGCTCGATCGCTGGGGACCGGCCAGGGTGCAGCTGCCGATGCTGATGCTGGCCGGCGTCGGCGCGCTGGCGTTCGCCGGCGGCCAGACCTTCACCCAGTTGCTGGTGGCGCGGGCGGTGATCGGGCTGGGGCTCGGCGGCTGTTTCATGTCGGCGGTGAAGGCCATCTCGACCTGGATCGCGCCGGCGCGGCTGCCGTCGGTGCAGGGCTATCTGATCGCGGTGGGCGGCTTGGGAGCGGCGTCGGCCACGCTGCCGGTGCGCCTGGCGCTGCATTACATGGACTGGCGCGGGCTGTTTGTATGGCTGGCGGCGGCCGCCGCGCTGACCGGGATTCTGATCCGCGCGCTGTCGCCGCCGCAGCCGCCCAGCGCCCGCAAGGCGCCGTTGCTGGAGGCCATGCGCGCGGTGTACCGCCATCCGGCCTTCCGCGAGACGGCGGCGCTGGTGCTGGTGCCGCACACGGTGTTCTTCGGCATCCAGGGCTTGTGGATTTCGCGCTGGCTGAGCGACGTCGCGCGTTTTTCGGAGGAGGCGGTCGGCTATCTGCTGTACCTCGGCATGGCGGCGGTGATTTTCGGCGCCATCGCGGTCGGCATGCTGACCGAATGGGCGGGCAGGCGCGGCGTGCGGCCGATCAGCGTGGCGGCGGCCGGGGTGGCGCTGTTCCTGCTGGTGCAGCTGGGCTTTGTGCTGGACTGGCGGCCCAGCTACCAGCTGCTGTCGGTGCTGTTCACGCTGGTGGGCACGGTGACCGGCATCGAGTACACCATCGTCGCGCAAAGCCTGCCCGGCGCGCTGACGGGACGCGCCGCCACCTGCCTGAACCTGCTGATTTTCCTCGGCGCGTTCGCGGTGCAGGCGGGCTTCGGGCTGGTGGTGGGCTGCTGGCGGCCCGACCTGCCGGGCCATTATCCGGCGCCGGCGTATCAGGCGGCGTTTGGGACGCTGGTGTTGTTGCAGTTGCCCGGATTGCTGTGGTTTGTGCGGCGGCGCGCGCGCAATCCGTTAGAATGGGCTTCCCATCCGACCAGTCCCTGATGACGCGATGACCCAATCTGACAACGCCTTTACTTCCCTGCCGCAGACCTGGCGCGCCTGGATCACGGAAAACCTGGACCGCGGCTGTAGCCCGCTCGACATGGCCAACAGCATGGCGCGCTCCGGGCAGCACAGCATGGCGGTGGCGCGCGCGGCGATCGACGAGGCGCTGCGCCAGCGTGCCGGCGCGGCCGGCGCGGCCGGTCC
>NZ_WNKY01000108.1 GCF_009720825.1 Duganella radicis
TAGTCCGGTCTGAATAATTCAAATTCTGCCGGCACCCAGCAGCCAATGTACGCCTGGACTGGAGGGCACATCCGACACAGTGGCCTTGTCCCGGCGCAAGGGGCGGCACAACGCTAATCGCAGCAGGTGAGACCATATTGGCCAAGCTGAGTTACGGCCGAAAAGAAGCCGCAGCGTCCGCAGAATCATGCGCAGGTTGTGGCCGCAACCGCAGAGCAGCGCATGGAAGGCGTCGCCATCGGCGCCTTTCAACCAATTGCGTCGTAACCGGCCATCATTCTTCATGTGCCCGATGGCCGGCTCAATGGCGCTGCGCCGCCGGATATCGCGGCGCAGGCGCCGCGTGATGTCGCGCTTGAGCTTGTGGTGGTAAGCCTTCGTGCCCGGCGGTACGTCCGCGCCGCGATAGCCCAGATCGACAAAGACCTCCTTGGGCCGGCAGCCGGTCAGGATCTCCACCTGTTGCAGCGTTTCCAGCAAGGTGTGGCCGTCGTAGGGATTGCCAGGCATGGTGCGCATGCCCACCACCAGCCCTTCCTTGTGCGTGGCGGCGATGGACACCTTCACGCCGAATTCATACGGCTGGCGTGCCTTGCCCTTGGCGATGCATTCCGCCTCCGGCGCGTGCAGGCTGTAGAGCTTGTTCTTGTCGCGCCGCTTTTGCGTCAGCAGGCGTTCGACCTTGGCCAGCAATTCACAGCCGCGTTGCTGGAGCGCCTCGGGTGCCCGGTCCAGCTGGCGTTCCACATCGCGCCAGACGCGGCCAACTATCGTCTTGAGCTTTTTGAGGCTGCCGCGCATGCGTTTGAACTGTTTGGCATGGGCATATCGTCCGACCTGCACCGCCAGCCTTGGCGCCGCGCGGTTGTAGTTCTGGCGCAGCGTCAACCCGGCCTCGACGGCCAGCTGGACCAACTGCCGCCGGGCCCGCTCCAGCAACTTGCTGTCCGTCGGATGGGCGATGGCCTTTTCCTGCACCGTGCTGTCGACGATGACTTTCTGGAAGCTCTGTGGTTTGACCACCCCGGTCGATTGCGCCGCCTTGATGGTTTGCGTCAGCATCCATTCCAAGCCCTCTTCGGCGATGCGCTTGCGCCAGCGCGTGAGCGAACTGGGATCGATGGGCGGCCTGTGCTGGAACCAGGTTTCGCCGCAGAACAGCTGCCAATACGGATTCTCCACCCAGCCCCACACCACGTCCTCGTCGGACAGGGCGAACGTGTGCTGCAAGTACAGCAGGCCGGCGATAAGCCGAGTTGAAGTGGCCGGACGGCCGCGCGACGATGGGAAGTGACCTGCCCATTTTTCTTCGAAGACTTGCCAGTCGATGTGCTGGGCCAGCCGGGCCAGCGGATGCTGGAGGTTCACCATCTCATTGAGCCGCTGGCGAAACATGTCATTGCTCTGTGGTCCGACTGGTTTTGGTCCCATTCAACCCTCGAAAATTTGCAAGGAATTGCCACCATTTTACCGATACCTTGCAAATCTCAGCAGTGTTTTTCGCGTGTTTCGCCTTTAGAATCAGGCCGTATGGGATTGTTCAGGGGCGAC
>NZ_WNKY01000109.1 GCF_009720825.1 Duganella radicis
CCGGCCGCAGTGGCGGCCGCCGCGCGGGCGATCCAGCGCAGGCCGACAGTCCAGCCCAGGCCGCGCCGGCGCAGGGCCAGCACCGCCAGCGCGCCGACGATCAGCTCGTTGCCGAACAGGGCCACCACCACGAACCACACGCCCAGCCAGTCGCGCCCGGCGACATAAATCAGCGGCAGCACCAGCAGCGACAGCAGCGAGCCGCGCACCCAGGCCTGCATCAGTTCCACCGCGTTGAACACCACGCCCAGGATCAGGCGGTGCAGGCGCAGCGCCAGCCAGCAGCACAACACGGCGAACAGCAGGTGGTCGCTGGCGTAGCGGCCGGCGCTGGCCAGCGCCAGGATTTGCTCGCCCTGGATGAACACGATGCCCATCACCGGCAGCAGGGTCAGCAGGCTGATCTTGTACAGGAACTGGGCCCACATGCGCAGCTCGGCGTAGTCGCCGCTCTTGACGTAGGCGCCGATCATGCGCGAGCGCACCAGCCCGAACACCAGCATGCCCGGCAGGTAGTTGCGGATGATGTCGGTCAGGCGCAGCACGAAGCCCAGCCCGCCGATGGCGGCGGCCGACTCGAAGCGCGCCAGCAGCAGGATCAGGAAATTGGGCGAATACAGGTATTCGACGATGCCGCTGGCGTAGTTGAGCAGCGCCACCCGGAGCAGCTGGCGCCAGTCGGGGCGGGTCCACGGGGCGTCATTGGCGCGCACGGCGGCCAGGCCGCCGGCCACCGCCGCCAGCGACAGCAGCAGGCTCAGCGCCGAAGCGCCGGCCTCGGCCAGCACCAGGTCGGCCGCCACCGCGCCGCCATGCCGGCTCAGATACCACAGCGTGGCCAGCACGGTGACGCCGCGCGCCACCAGCACCAGTTGCAGCCGGCTTTGCAGGGCCAGCGCCTCCAGCGTGTTGTCGCGCAGGATGCGCATGCCGCCCTCGATCACCAGCAGCAGGCCGAACGGCCCGGCCAGATCGGCCGGCAGCGGCAAGGCGTAGCCGGCGGCGGCCAGCGCCGGCCCGGCGCCGGCGATCAGCAGCGCCACCAGCGACAGGATCGCGCAGCGGGCGGCCGCCACCGCGCCGATCATGCGCATCAGGCCGCCGCGGCAGCCGTGCAGGCGGTACACCGGGGCGTAGCGCAGCAGCACCCAGTCCAGCCCCAGGGTGGTGGTGCCCAGCACGATCTCCACCATGGCCATCACCAGCACGTAGCGGCCGAATTCGGCCGCGCTCAGGGTGCGCGCCGACAGCCCCAGGAAGGACACCGTCAGCAGCGCGGTGGGCACTTTGCCGATCAGGAAGGCGACGATGTTGCGGCGCGTGTTGGCGCCGGAGTAAGGCGCATCCGTCACGGCCGGGTCCCGGCGGCGCGGCGGTAGACCGGCGCCAGCTGGTCGGCCAGCACGCGGTAGCTGCGCGCCGCCTCGATGAAGGCCGGGCCGCGCGCGGCGCGCAGGC
>NZ_WNKY01000010.1 GCF_009720825.1 Duganella radicis
GGCCACCGCGACCTCGCCTGCCGCAGGTCCCGCCGCCGCAGGCACGAAATCCGCTGCCGCGACGACGACCGCCACCGGCACTGCGACCGCCGGCGCCAGGCCTGCCGCCGCGCCGGCTGCGCCTGCCGCCGCCAACACATCCAAGGAGCCGGCACGATGAATCGTCCGCACTACATCCTGCTTCCTGTCAGCCCGCTGTTCATCGCCTTCAGCCTGTTTGGCGCCTTCCTGCTGAACCTCCTGCCCTGGGGCCAGTTCATCGGCGTGCCCGATTTCGTGGCGCTGGTGCTGGTGTTCTGGGGCGTGCATCAGCCGCGCAAGGTCGGCATCGGCACCGCCTTCTTCCTCGGCCTGCTGATGGACGTGCACGACGCCACGCTGCTGGGCGAGAACGCGCTGTCCTACACGCTGCTGTCCTACTTCGCCATCATGTTGCACCGCCGTGTGCTGTGGTTCCCGATCTGGACGCAAGCCATGCACGTGTTCCCGCTGCTGCTGATGGCGCAGTCGGTGCAACTGGTGGTGCGCTTCTTCGTGTCCGGCAAATTCCCCGGCTGGTTCTACTTCATCGAAAGCGTGGTGGCCTCGCTCCTGTGGCCGCTGGCCACCTGGCTGCTGCTGGCGCCGCAACGCCGCGCGGTAGACCGCGACCATACCCGCCCGATTTAACTCCGCGTCCATAGCATGACTGAAATTAAGGACAACCAGCGCGAACTCCAGCAGTTCCGCCTGCGCCTGACGGTGCTGGGCGGACTGGTATTTTTCTGCTTCGCCCTGCTGCTGCTGCGCTTCATCTGGCTACAAGTGGTGAAGTACAGCGACTTCGCCGTGAAGGCGGAAGAGAACCGCATCGCCATCGTGCCCATCGTGCCGAACCGCGGCCTGATTTTGGACCGCAACGGCGTGGTCCTGGCCCGCAACTACTCGGCTTTCACGCTGGAGATCACGCCGTCCAAGCTGCACACCACACTGGACGAAGCCATCGACGAGCTGTCCAAGCTGGTGACGGTGGACATCAAGGACCGCAAGCGCTTCAAGAAACTGCTGGACGAATCCAAAGGCTTCGAGAGCGTGCCGCTGCGCACCCGCCTGACCGACGAGGAAGTGGCGCGCTTCAGCGCGCAGCGCTTCCGCTTCCCCGGCGTGGAAGTGCAGGCGCGTTTGTTCCGCCAGTACCCGCTGGGCGAAACCGCCTCGCACGTGATCGGCTACATCGGCCGCATCAACCAGTCCGAGGTCAAGGCCATCGAAGCCACCGACGACGGCCCGAATTACAAGGGCACCGATCATATCGGCAAGGAAGGCCTGGAGAAAAGCTACGAGAAGCAACTGCACGGCCAAACCGGCTACGAGGAAGTGGAAGTATCGGCCGGCGGCCGCGCCATCCGCACGCTCTCGCGCACCGCCGCCACGCCAGGCAATAACCTGATCCTGTCGATCGACATCGAACTGCAAAAAGTGGTGGAAGAAGCCTTCGGCGAATGGCGCGGCGCGTTTGTCGCCATCGAACCGGAAACCGGCGACATCCTGGCCTACGTCTCGCGCCCCGGCTATGACCCCAACCTGTTCGTCGACGGCATCGACTCGCAAAGCTGGAACGACCTGAATACCTCGCTGGACCGGCCGATGGTGAATCGTCCGCTGTCCGGCACCTACGCGCCGGGTTCCACCTTCAAGCCCTTCATGGCGCTGGCCGCGCTGGAACTGGGCAAGCGCAATCCGTCCACCGCGTATCCCGACCCCGGCTACTTCTACCTCGGCGGCCACAAATTCCGCGACGATAAAGTGGGTGGCCACGGCAACGTCGACCTGCGCCGCTCGGTCATCGTGTCCTGCAATACCTACTACTACCAGCTGGGTAACGACATGGGCATCGACGCCATCACCACCTTCATGAAGCCATTCGGCTTCGGCGAGAAAACCGGCATCGACCTCGATAATGAAAAGACCGGCGTGCTGCCGTCGAAAGAGTGGAAGCGCAAGCGCTTCAAGGGCAATGCCGGCAAGTGGGTGGGCGGCGACACCATCTCGGTTTCCAACGGCTCGGGCTACAACTCCTACACGCCGCTGCAAATCGCCCACGCCATGGCCAACCTGGCCAACAACGGCGTGGTGATGAAGCCGCACCTGGTGAAGATCATTGAGGACGGTGGCACGCGCGCGCGCAAGCTCACCGTGCCGAGCGAAAGCTACCGCATCCCGCTCAAGCAGGAAAACATCGACATCATCAAGAGCGCCATGGTGGGCGTGAACTCGGAGCCTGGCGGTACCGCCTACCGCGCCTTCGCCAATGCCGCCTACACCTCGGGCGGCAAGACCGGCACGGCGCAGGTGGTGGGCATCAAGGCCAACGAGAAGTACAACGCGTCGGCACTGGCCGAACGCCTGCGCGACAACGCGCTGTATACCGCGTTCGCACCGGCCGACAAGCCGAAGATCGTGGTCGCGATGGTGGTGGAAAACGCCGGCTGGGGCGCGGAGATCGCCGCGCCGATCGCGCGCAAGGCGCTGGACTTCTACCTGCTCGGCAAGCGCCCGACCGACAAGGAGACCACCAAGGTGCCGAAGGAAGACGCGGCCGAATTCGTGCCGATCGAAGATCCGGAAGCCGCCGAAGCCGCGGCCGCCGCAGCCGAGGCGCGGCGCGAACCTGCGCCAACGCCCGCGCCGCCGCCAACGCCAGCCGCCACCCCGGCCGCGCAGCCAGCGGCGCCGGTACGGAAGAAACAATAAGGAACACCCATCATGCGCATACACGAAAGACGTTCGCTGTGGCGTCGCATGCGGCCCTACTTCACCGTGTTTGACGGTCCGCTGACCGCGATCATCCTGATGCTGCTGACGGTCAGCCTGATCACGCTGTACTCGGCCAGCATCGGCATTCCCGGCAAGATGGAAGACCAGGTGCGCAACATCTTCCTGGCCTTCTTCGTCATGTGGCTGGTGGCGAACATCTCGCCGCAGATGATGATGCGGATCGCCGTGCCGGCTTACGCGTTCGGGGTGTTCCTGCTGGTGTGCGTGGCGCTGTTCGGCACCATCAAGCTGGGGGCGCGGCGCTGGCTGCACATCGGCGTGGTCGACATTCAGCCGTCGGAATTCATGAAGATCGTCACGCCGCTGATGCTGGCGTGGTTCTTTCAAAGCCGCGCCGGTCACCTGACGTGGAAGTCGTATGCGATTGCGGCGGTGCTGCTGGCGGTGCCGGTCGGCCTGATCGTGCGCCAGCCGGACCTCGGCACGGCGCTGCTGGTGGTCGCCGCCGGTTTTTGCGTGATCTTCCTGGCCGGGCTGGCGTGGAAAGCCTTGATCGGTTTATTCGTGGCTGGCGCGGCGGCGCTGCCGATTATCTGGTCGGTGCTGCACGACTACCAGCGCGAGCGCGTGATGACGCTGATCGACCCGACCACCGACCCGCTGGGCAAGGGCTTCCACATCATCCAGTCCACCATCGCGGTGGGTTCGGGCGGCATCACCGGCAAGGGCTGGACCCACGGCACCCAGGCCCACCTCGAATTCATCCCGGAGCGCACCACCGACTTTATCTTCGCCGTGTACTCGGAAGAATTTGGCCTGGTCGGTAACCTGATCCTGATGGTGCTTTACCTGCTGCTGATCGGCCGCGGCCTGATGATCGCCGGGAATGCACCCAACTTCTTCACCCGTCTGCTGGCCGGTGCGGTCACCATGATTTACTTCACCTACGCCTTCGTCAACATGGGCATGGTGAGCGGCATCCTGCCGGTGGTGGGCGTGCCGTTGCCGTTCATGAGCTATGGCGGCACAGCACTGCTGACGCTGGGCCTGGGCGGCGGCATTCTGATGAGCATCCAGCGCCACCGCAAACTGGTGCAGACCTGATGGGCCTCGCGGATAGCCGTTCGTGGTGGCAGCGCTTGCGCCCCTATGTGCTGGCGTTCGATGCGCCGCTGACGCTGATCATCGGCGCGCTGCTGTCGGTCGGCCTGATTACGCTGTATTCGGCCGGCATCGCCATTCCCGGCAAGGTGTGGGACCAGTTGCGCAATATCGCGGCGGCGGTGCTGGTGATGTGGTTGGTGGCGAACATTCCGCCGCAGACCATGATGCGGCTGGCCGTGCCGGCGTACGCGCTGGGCGTGGCCCTGCTGGTGGCGGTGGCGCTGTTTGGCGTCATCAAGGGCGGCTCGCGCCGCTGGCTGTATATCGGCACCCAGATCCAGCCTTCCGAATTGATGAAGATCGCCATGCCGCTGATGCTGGCGTGGTTCTTCCAGCGCGAGCAGGGGCATTTACGTTGGCAATCCTACGTTATCGCTGCGGTGCTGCTGGCGGTGCCGGCCTGGCTGATCGGGCGTCAGCCTGATCTCGGCACGGCGATGCTGGTCACCATGGCCGGCGCCAGCGTGATCTTCCTCGGCGGCTTGTCGTGGAAAGCGCTGGGCGCCTTGTTCGCTGTCGGCGCGGCCGGCTTGCCGGTGCTGTGGACTTTCATGCACGACTATCAGCGCGACCGCGTGCTGACGCTGATCGATCCCTATCACGACCCGCTGGGCAAAGGCTTCCACATCATCCAGTCGATGATCGCCATCGGCTCGGGCGGCGTGAGCGGCAAGGGCTGGACCAATGGCACGCAAGCGCACCTGGAATTCATCCCGGAGCGCACCACAGACTTTATCTTCGCCGTGTTCTCGGAGGAGTTCGGGCTGCTGGGTAACCTGGTGCTGCTGGTGCTGTATCTGCTGCTGATCTGGCGCGGCATGGCCATCGCGATGAACGCGCCGACGCTGTTCACGCGCCTGCTGGCCGGCGCCGTTACCATGATTTACTTCACCTACGCCTTCGTCAACATGGGCATGGTGAGCGGGATTATTCCGGTGGTGGGCGTGCCGCTGCCGTTCATGAGTTATGGCGGCACGGCGCTGATGACCCTCGGTCTCGGAGGCGGCATCCTGATGAGTGTGCAGCGCCATCGGTGATACTATCTCGCCCTATGCGCTTACAACGTCATCATTTACTTAATCTTTCGACCATTGCCACGGCGCTGGCGCTGGTCGGCTGCGGCAGTGCGCCGGTGGCCACGCAGCCTGCGCCGCGTCCCGTGCAGACCACGGGACCGGTGATCAAATCGCCATCGGCCCACAAGCCCGATCCATCGCTGCCGGTGCTGCCGCCCGCGAACTCGGGGCGCGGCGGCTACTATCAGGACGATGGTCCCGGCGACTCGCCGCCGCCCAACCTGGCCGATACGCCGGACGCCGAGGTGCGCAACGATCCGCTGCTCCCGCGCTCCAACCGTCCGTATGTGGTGTTTGGTAAAAGCTACACGCCGATCACCAACGACGAACCGTTCACGCAGATCGGCGTCGGCAGCTGGTATGGCAAAAAATTCCACGGCCAGCGCACGTCGTCCGGTGAACTGTACGACATGTACAAAATGACGGCCGCGCATCCCATCCTGCCGATTCCATCGTACGCGCGCCTGACCAATATGCTGAGCGGCGCCACCGTGGTGGTGCGCATCAACGACCGTGGCCCGTTCCACGCCAACCGCGCCATCGATGTCTCATACACAGCGGCGCTGAAACTGGGCTTGCTGGGCAAGGGCAGCCACGAACTGAAAATCGAACGCATCCTGCCGGAAGAAATCGACCGCATGTTGGCCACGCGTGAAGGCGTCTCCGGCACCAGCAAGGCACGCCTGACGCCGCAGCCGAAGGACCGTCTGGCGCAAGCCTCCAACGTGCCGACGCCCACCGTGACGGCCACGATGATCAATCAGCCGCTGGTGCTGACGCCGTCGGCGCCCGGCGGCGCGCCGAAAGATATTGAAACGCTGATGTTGGCCGACCGCGCACCGGCAGATTACGCCGCGCCAGTCGCCGCCACAGCGGGTGGCTTTTACTTGCAGCTGGGCGCCTATGCGCGCGCCGAAAACGCCGACGTCGTGCGCAGCAAGCTGGCGAGCAAACTGAATGGACTGGAAGTGGTGCAGGGCGGTTCGGTGTTCCGCCTGTTCAGCGGCCCGTTCACCACGCGCCAGGAAGCGCAGCAGGCGGCGCAAGGGCTGCCGTCGTCGCTGGGTCTCAAGCCCATCGTGGTGCAGCGCTGATTATTTGCAGGTGTGCAGTTCCGCGTTGGGGAAGCCAGCGCGGATTTTTTCCAGCCTGGCTTTGAGCTCGGTGTCGACGTCGCGGAACTGGAAGGCCAGCAGCTTGCTGCCACTCATGCGCGGCGCCACGCGCGCGGTGCGCACGCCTTGCTTCATCAAGGCCGCCAGCTGATTCTGCGCCGCGCCCTCGGTCTTGAACACGCCCAGCGAGATGCCCCAGCGCAGCGGCGAGTTATCCGACATGATGAAGTAATTGCTGATGCCCAGCGCGCGCAGTTCACCCGCCTTCTTGTCGGCACCTTCCTTGCTGCCTTGCGGCGGAATATAAACGATATAGCTCGATATCTCGCTGCCCGGCAGGTTGTGGCGCGACTGGCGGTCGCCCAGTTTCAGCGTTTCCAGCTGATTTTCGAAACGGCGCGCATCGGCCAGCACGAAGCTGCCGATTTCCAGGCAGGCTTCGGGCTTGACGTCCGGCGCTGCCGGTGCGGCGGCAACGCTGGCGGCGTTGGCCTTGTCGGCCGGGATGATGGCCAGCTTGTCGGCGTTCAGTTGGTTGAGCAGGCGCTCCGGTTCGTGTTCGTTGCCGCTGAAGTGGCCCAGATAGCCGCGGCCATACGCAAACAGCGCGGCGTTCACGGCGAGCAGGGACCAGAAAATAAACTTCAGCACAGGATGTTCCTCTATTCGGCGCTGCCGGCGGCGGCATGTAGTCCGATCAGCACAATGTTTTCAACGATACGGTACGGTACTTTCAGCATCGGCGCAATGTAGGGCGCGGCGCCGCCAGAGAGGATGCACTCGGCGGCTTGATGCTGGACGCAGGCATGTTCGATGGCGCCGCTCTGCGCGGCCAGGATGCCGCTCAGGATGGCGTCGTCGGTATTGTCCGCGAATCCATCCGGCAGCTTACCGTCTTGGGCGATCTGCGGCAACTGCGCGGTGTTGCGCGCCAGCGAGCTGGCCATCAGGCCCAGGCCCGGCAGGATCATCCCGCCGAGGAACACGCCCTCCGGCGTGATGGCGTCGATGGTGGTGGCGGTGCCGCAGTTGACCACGATGGCGCGCACACCCGGCGCCAGCGCGCGGCCGGCGATGGCGGCGGCAAAACGGTCGCAGCCCAGTTGCGCCGGATTGCGGTAGCCGTTGGTGACGCCCGCCAGCGACGGCAGTGAGGCGAACCATTCCACCGGCACTTGCGCCATGCAGCGTTGCAGCACATATTCCAGTTGCACGCGCAGGGCGTTGCCGGCGACGTTGGCGATCAGGATGCGCTTGACGCCATGCGTGGCGGCGGCTTCGCACCAGGCCAGTTCCAGTTGCGGCATGTCGGCATGGGCGGCGGCGCCGTGCGCGGTCCACTGGCCCAACTGTGCCCCCTGCGCGGCAGGGGCTACGAGGGCCCATTTGACGCGGGTGTTGCCGGCGTCGATCAGCAGAATCATGTTGGTGCTCCCGAGAGTCGCAGCGAGACGTCGCCGGACAGGATTTCTACGCGGCCGGCATCGGTGTCGAGCAGCAGGCGGCCGATGTCGTCGACGCCGGCGGCGCGTCCTTGTTGTACCACGGCGCCATTGTCCAGCAGGACCACTTCCTTGCCTTGCCACGCGTGCAGGGTGTTCCAGCGCTCGGCAAAGGGCGCGAAGCCGGTGTCGTCGAATTCGTCCAGCACGGCGGCCAGGCGGCTGAGCAGGGCTGCCATCAGCTGGTTGCGGTCCATTTGCGCCAGCCATGGGGCGCTGGCGACTTCGCGACCGATTTGTTGTTCCAGTTCGTCCGGCATCAGCAGGTTGATGCCGCAGCCGATGACGGCCCAGAGGGCGTCGTCGGTCTTCTGCGTTTCGACCAGGATGCCGGCCAGCTTGGCGCCATCGCGCAGCAGGTCGTTGGGCCATTTGATCCGCACCGGCACGCCGAGCGAGGCGATGGTTTCGGCCAGCGCCACGCCGACCGCCATCGGCAGGCCGGTCATCTTGTGCAGCGGGCCTTTGAAGCGCCACGCCAGCGAAAACATCAGCGCGGCGCCGGGTTTGGACAGCCAGCTGCGTCCAGCGCGGCCGCGGCCCGCGGTCTGGTTTTCGGCGATGCGCAGCGTCGGGCCATGCAGGTTGCCGATGCGGGCCAGCAGGTCGGCGTTGGTGGAGCCGGTTTCGGCGACGACTTCAATCGCCACGTGGGTCGCGGAGGTGGCGCAATGCGACGTGATGGCGGGCGCGGACAGCGCGGACGCGGTGCCCTGCGCCCGGGTCGGAGCCGGGGTGGCGTGGAGCGCGTCGTGCGCGGCGGAATGCTTGGTGCTCATGTCAATGCGGCGCGGCAGGGCCGGCGGTTTTACGGGGTTTATGCGGCGCTTTGCTGAACGTCCAATCGTAGATGGCGTTCGGCAGCATGCGCAGCAGCCTGGCGACGATGCCCATCTGCCACGGGATGACGGCGTAGCTGCGGCCGGCCGCGATCACGCCCGCCGCTGCTGCGGCGAATTTTTCAGGCGCCATCAGAAAGGGCATGGGATACGGATTCACTTGCGTCATCGGTGTGTCGATGTAGCCGGGGCAGATGGTGACCACGCGGATGCCATGCGGCTTCATCTCCAGCCGCAGCGATTCGCAGTAGCTGATCACCGCCGCCTTGGATGCGCTGTAGGCTTCCGCGCCGGGCAGGCCGCGTATGCCGGCCACGCTGCCGATGCCCACCAGCCGGCCCGGCGTGCGCTGTGCGCGCATGGGGGCGATGAAGGGCGCAAAGGTGGCGGCGGTGGCCACCACATTGGTGGCGATGATATCGGCGAAGACGGCGATGTCTTCCGCGTACTCGGTGAGCGTGCCGACCGAGATGCCGGCGTTGGCGATCACCACGTCCACGCCGCCCGCATGCGCGAGGAAGGCCTGCGCCGCCTCGTTGATGGCCGCATGGTCGCGTACATCCACCGCGTAGGCGCGGTGCCGCTGTGGGTTGGGGAGCGTGGAGATCAGAGCGGCGAGGGCCTCGCCGCGCCGGGCCAGCAGGCCTAGCGTGGCGCCCTGCGCCGCATACTGGCGGGCCAGTGCGGCGCCTAGGCCGCTGGATGCGCCGGTGATGAAGACGCGCAACGGCGTCATGCTTATTTCTTCTCTGCCTTGGCTTTGGCGACCAGCGCGTCCAGCACCTGCGTCACTTCACCGTGCAGGTCTGCCTCGGTCTTGGCGGCGTTGACGCCGGCATCCGCCATGGTCGGGGAGGTCATGTACTTGCCGTCGACGGCCAGCATCGGCCACGAGTCGACGTTGTAGGCATCCATCATGGCGATCGACTTGCGCACATGGCCGGCCACGCCGAAGCCGCGATAGGTGTCGATGAACTTCTGCTTGTCGATGCCTTGCCTGGCGATGAACTCAAACACCTGCTCGTCGCGGCGCAGCGGGTTGCGGTTGACGTGGATTTCCTTGAAGGCCTTGGCGTGCAGTTCAGGCGTCAGCACGCCCGTGGCTTCCAGCGTGAAGTACATTTTTTCCTGCGGCAGGTCGGTGCCCGGACGCGAGATGTGCATGCGCTTGAAGACGATGTTGTCGCCCTGTTTTTTCACCCAGGCGCTGAGCGACTCATCGAAGGCGGCGCAGTGCGGGCAGGCGTAGTCGAAGAACTCGATGATCTCGACCTTCTTGCCGGTGTCCACCGGTTGCGGCGCGGCCAGCGTCTTGTATTCCACGCCGTTCTTGGGATCGGCCGGGGAAGCGTTGGCGGTCAGCACGGCGGCGCTCAGCACCAGCGCCGGCAAGGCGAATTTCAGGAATCGCATCGTCACTCCTTATTTTTGATTGCGTACGACGGCAACGTCGATGCCGTTTTCGGACAGTTTGCTACGGACCTTGTTCATCGCCTCCACCTGATTGTAAGGGCCGAGGCGCACGCGATGCAGCACGCCGGTGTCGGTCGAACGGTCCGAGATATTGGCTTCGAAGCCCAGCAAGGCCAGCTTGGCGCGCGCGCTTTCGGCGTCGGCCACTTCGCGGAAGGCGCCGGCCTGCAGGTAGTAGATGAATTTGTCGTCGCCTGCGGCATCGGCGGCGGTGGCGGCTTTGGCCGCCGGCTGAGGCGTCACGTTGGCGGCGTTCGGCACGGCGGCAGCCGGCGTCGCCGGCTTGGCTGCCGGTGCGGTTGGCGTGCCCTGGATCTTGTCGACCACCGCTTGCAGCTGGTCGACCGCCGGTTTGGCCGGCGCGGCGGGGGCCGCGGGCGCTGGCTGCTGCTGATCCTTGGCGAAGTCCTTGGCCGCCGCGCGCGCCGCGTCCTTGTTGCCGTACAGCGGCTTGTTAGGGTCGGCGACTTGTCCCGCCGTTGGTTCCGCCGCCTTGCCCGGATGGCCCTTGTCCGTGAACGGCGTCGAGCCCTTGGTAATCATCAGCGCCACGACGACCGCGATACTCAGGCCGATGACCAGGCCGATAACGATGCCGACGAAGGTGTTGCCCTGCTGTTTGCTACGTGGAGTAAAGCTGGAGCGGAAATTCATTGTGCGGGATGTCCTTCGCAATTACATTTTGTTGGGAGCCGAAACGCCGATCAGCGCCAGGCCGTTGCGCAGCACCTGGCGGGTGGCGACCATCAGGGCGATACGCGCGGCTTTCAGCGCTTCGTCGTCCACCAGCACGCGCTCGGCGAAGTAGAAGCTGTGCAGGTTGGCGGCCAGGTCGCGCAGGTAGAACGCGATCTGGTGCGGGCCCAGTTCCGCCTGGGCGCGCGCCAGTGCTTCCGGATAGGCGGCCAGGGTGGCCAGCAGCGCGGCTTCGGTCGGCGCGGTCAGCGGCGACAGGTCGACATTGGCCAGCGACGCTTCGTCGCCGGTCCACTGTTCCAGCATGCGGCAGATGCGCGCGTGGGCGTACTGCACGTAATAGACCGGATTCTCGTCCGAGGTTTTCAGCGCGACGTCGACGTCGAACACGAATTCGGTGTCGGCTTTACGCGAGATCAGGAAGAAGCGCACGGCGTCGCGGCCCTTGGTGATGTCGCCGCCGCCCGACCATTCGATCAGGTCGCGCACGGTGACGTAGGAGCCGGCGCGCTTGGAGATCTTGACCTCTTCGCCGCCCTTCATCACGGTGACCATCTTGTGCAGCACGTAGTCCGGGAAGCCTTGCGGGATGCCGACGTTGACCGCTTGCAGGCCGGCGCGCACGCGGGCGATGGTGCCGTGGTGGTCGGAGCCCTGCACGTTGATGGCCTGGTTGAAGCCGCGCTGGAATTTGACGATGTGATAGGCCACGTCCGGCACGAAGTAGGTGTAGGTGCCGTCCTTCTTGCGCATCACGCGGTTCTTGTCGTCGCCGTAGTCTTCGGTGCGCAGCCAGAGGGCGCCGTCTTCCTCGTAGGTCTTGCCGGACTTGTTCAGCATGTCGACGGCGGCGTCCACCTTGCCGTCCGAGTACAGCGAGGATTCCAGGTAGTAGTTGTCGAACTTGACGCCGAAGGCTTGCAGGTCGATGTCCTGCTCATTGCGCAGGTAGGTCACGGCGAAGGCGCGGATCGATTCGATGTCTTCCACATCGCCCGAGGCGGTGGCTGGCGAGCCGTCCGATGCCGACACGGTTTTCCTGGCTTTGAAGTCTTCGGCGATGTCGGCGATGTAGTCGCCGTTGTAGGCCGATTCCGGCCATTCGGCGTCGCCCGGCTTGTGGCCGCGCAGGCGCGCCTGCACCGAGTTGGCCAGGGTCTGGATCTGCACGCCGGCGTCGTTGTAGTAGAACTCGCGGGTGACGTCGTAGCCTTGCGAGACAAACAGCGACGACAGCGCGTCGCCCAGCGCCGCTTGGCGGCCGTGGCCCACGTGCAGCGGGCCGGTCGGGTTGGCCGAGACGAATTCGATGATGACTTTCTTGCCCTTGCCGGCGTCGCCGGAACCGTAGGCGGCGCCCTGCGCCAGCACGGTCTTGACCACCGACTGCTTGGCGGCGGCGCTGACGCGCAGGTTGATGAAGCCGGGGCCGGCGATGTCGGCGCTGTCGATCAGGCCGTTGCGGGCCGGGTCGGCCAGCAGGGCGTCGACCAGCCTGGTGGCCAGCTCGCGCGGGTTCATTTTGAGCTGCTTGGCCAGCTGCATGGCGACGTTACAAGCCACATCGCCGTGCGACGGGTCGCGTGGTCGCTCCAGCACGACGTTGGCAACCACTTCGGTGCCGGCGAGAATAGGGGCGAGGGCGGCCTGGAACAGGGCGGTAATGTCTTGTTTTTGCTGGGCTAACATGCGCTTAAAAATTCATCAGATAGTGGAAACGGCCGACGCGCCAGCGCCGGCCAAACAGCGGTAATTATAGCTTAGTGGATGAACTTTGCCGCCGTGAAGGCGATGGTGCCGACCACGGCGGAGAGGGCGACGGCGGTGCCGACGAACCACTTGATAAGACGGGCCTCGAGCTTGGCGATGGCCTCGTGCGTTTTTGCGATGTCTTCCCGCGTCGCGTAATTGGATTTGATGACCGCGACGTCAGTTTCGACAGCGTGTACTCTTTCAAGCAAGGCCGCTCCCTGCTCTTCAAGCGTGATCACCTGATCGAGGATTTGATCGGTGGCGGAATCGGATTTTATCTGGCTAGCCATGTGCCGATACTACGCCTGAAAACACGTCAATGTTTGTGTCAAATCAAGCGGAACGGATACAAGTGTTTACATATGTCGTAATCGCCTTGTCATAGGCGCTGCTGTATACTGCGCGATCACAGCCGCCACCCATTCCGGAATTAGCATATGAACAAGCGTCCAACGCTCTCTTTGAAGTCGCCCGCCAAGCCCAAGCCGGCTGCGCCGAAACTGCGCTCCAGCCATGCGCGCGACCTGAAACCAGCGTTGCAGACCGGCTTTCAGACCAAACTCAAGCCCGATTCGCTGGCCTACAGCCTGATCGGCGCCGCCAATGCCATCGCCCAGGTGAAGACCGGCACCAACCTGCCGCAGGCGCTGGCCCAGGTGTGGTCGCAACAGGCGGACGTCACCCCGCAGGCGCGCGGCGCCATGCAGGACATCGCCTACCGCGCCATGCGCCAGCTCGGCCAGAGCGAGGCGCTGGTGGCCATGATGGCGCCCAAAGCCCCGGACCCGCTGGTCTCGGCCCTGCTGTCCTGCGCCCTGGCCCTGATGACGGCGCCGGACGAGACCCTGCCCTACGAAGAATTCACCGTGGTCGACCAGACCGTCTCCGCCGCCGACGCCCACCCGGACACCGCCCGCGCCAAGGGCATGGTCAACGCCGTGCTGCGCCGCTTCCTGCGCGAGCGCAAGGCGCTGCTGGACGCGGCCCTGCTGCAACCGGTAGCAAAATGGAACTATCCACAATGGTGGATCGACGCCGTCAAAACCGCCTGGCCGCAGGACTGGCAGGGCGTGCTGGCCACCGGCAACAGCGCGCCGCCGCTGACCCTGCGCATCAACGCCCGCAAGACCGGCATGGAGCAATATCTGGCCAAGCTGGCCGAGGCCGGCATGGCCGCGACCCGGATCGGCCCCTACGCCGTGCGACTGGACAAGCCGGTCGGCGTGCAGCTGATCCCCGGCTTCGCCGACGGCCTGGTCTCGGTGCAGGACGCCGGCGCCCAGCTGGCCGCGCCGCTGCTGGATGTGAAAGACGGCATGCGCGTGCTGGACGCCTGCGCCGCCCCCGGCGGCAAAACCTGCCACATCCTGGAGCTGGCCGAGGCCAAGGTCACGGCGCTGGACGCCGATCCCAAGCGCCTGGCCCGCGTCGGCGAGAACCTGGCGCGCCTGCAACTGCAAGCCACGCTCAAGCCGGCCGAAGCCCAGCACCAGGACTGGTGGGACGGCCAGCCGTTCGACCGCATCCTGGCCGACGTGCCGTGCACCGCCTCCGGCATCGTGCGCCGCCACCCGGATATCCGCTGGCTGCGCCGCAAGGCCGACACGCTCCAACTTGCAACACTTTCCGGCAAAATCCTCGACAACCTTTGGCAGATGCTGGCACCGGGTGGTAAATTGCTATTCGTGACATGTTCCTTGTGGCCGCAGGAATCCGAGGCGCAGGCAGCCGCTTTTGCTGTACGCAACAAGGCTGTCCGACTGGATGCCCCCGGTCAATTGCTCCCCGCCGGCGGCTCCGGGCAGGATCACGATGGTTTGTTCTACGCGCTGTTTGAGAAAAATGCGTAACCTCTTGAGTACCGGCCCACACGTGACTTTACGATTTTTTCGACTCCTGATCGGATCTCTGCTGATGCTGTTGGCATTGCTGCCGCAGCTGTCGCACGCCGCCGAAGGCGTGGAAATCCGTCGCGCGCTGGTCGAGGCGACCGAAGACGGCTACCGCCTCTCCGCCACCTACGGTTTTGAACTGAGCAACGAAATGGAGCAGGCGCTCCAGTACGGCAAAACCCTGTACTTCTACACCGAAATCGAATTCACCCGGCCGCGCTGGTACTGGTTTGACGAAAAAGCCATCACCGCGCGCCAAACCATCAGCCTGTCGTACAACGTGCTGACCCGCCAGTACAACGTGGCGGTCACCGGCAGCGTGCACCAGAGCTTCTCCTCGCTGGAAGACGCCCTGTTCCTGATCCGCCGTCCCAACCGCTGGCTGGTGGCGCCGCGCGGCGCGCTCAAGGTGGGCGAGGTCTACAACGTCAAGCTGAGCATGGGGCTGGACCCCAACTTCGTGCCCAAGCCGCTCAAGGTCAATGCCCTGAACAATAATGAGTGGCGCCTGGCGTCCGACAAGAAGTCCTTCCAGTACAGGGCCGAGTAAGTGAAGACGGCCCTGCGGTATTTTTTCGTCGTTGGCGGCGCCATCGTCAGCATTCTGCTATTCCTGCTGGCTTCGGCCTCCGACAATTCCGGCTTTTTCGACCGCTACTACGGCTGGCTGCTGGGCCTGAACGCGGCGGTGGCGGTGTCGCTGCTGCTGCTGGTGGCGGTGTCGCTGTTCCGCCTGTACGCCCGCTTCAAGGCCGGCAAGTTCGGCTCGCGCCTGATGACGCGGCTGGTGCTGCTGTTTGCCGCCATCGGCGTGCTGCCGGGACTGGTGATCTTCCTGGTGTCGGTGCAGTTCGTGTCCCATTCGATCGAGTCGTGGTTCAACGTGCCGGTGGAGCAGGCGCTGGAATCCGGCATCAACCTTAGCCGCGCCGGCCTGGACCGCGCGGTCGGCGAGCTGACCGTCACCGCCACCCGCACCGTGCAGGAACTGGCCGACCGCCCGTTCGGCACCGAGCGCGCCACGCTGGCGGCGGTGGTCAAGGGCGAGCCCGGCATGCTGAACGCCATCATCGTCGACGCCGAGGGCGGGCTGGTGGTCAGCGCCCGCGCCAGCCGTAGCGGCAACCTCAGCGCCGACCTGCCGACCCGCGACATGATGGCCAAGGTGAAGAAGGACGAGGTGTACGGCGCGCCCGAGGGCGGCAACGAGCTGCACAGCGACCTGGTCAACGCGCCCATGCCGGCCGAGGCGGTCAACCAGCTGCGCCTGCGCGTGCTGGTCGCCATTCCCGACCATGTCCAGCCCAACGGCACCCACCTGGCGCCGCGCTACCTGCAACTGCTGCAACTGGCGCCGGCCCAGCTGGCGGCCGACGGCGAAACCATCCGCGCCGCCTACGCCGACTACAAGGAGCGTTTCGACGCCCGCGTCGGCCTGCGCAAGATGTACATCGTGACGCTGACGCTGACCCTGCTGCTGGCGGTGTTTGGCGCCATCGCCAGCGCCTTCCTGATTGCCAGCGACCTGGCGCAGCCGCTGCTGCTGCTGGCCGAGGGCACGCGCGCGGTGGCCGAGGGCGACCTGTCGCCGCGGCCCATCGTCGCCACCTCCGACGAGCTGGGCACGCTGACCCAGTCCTTCAACACCATGACGCGCCAGCTGTCGGACGCCCGCAGCGCCGTCGAGCGCAACCGCGCGGCGCTGCAAAACGCCAAGGCCCACCTGGAATCGGTGCTGGCCAATATGTCGGCCGGGGTGATGGTGCTGGACCATGAATTCCACCTGATCAGCTGCAACGACTCGGTCGAGCGTATCCTGCAACAGGCCGGCGTCACCATGATCGGCCAGAAGCTGGACCAGATCGAGGGCTTGCAGGAATTCGGCGGCGCCATCGTGGCGGCGTTCGCGGCGCAGAACGCGCAGTCGGCGGCCGGGCGCAATATCGCGCGCCTGCACTGGCAGCGCCAGATCGAGGTGCCGCGGCCCTCGGCCGGGGTGGAAGGCAACGACCTGACCCTGCTGACGCGCGGCTCGCGCCTGCCGGTCGAGGGCGGCAGCGGCTACCTGGTGGTGTTTGACGATATTTCCGACGTGATCTCGGCCCAGCGCTCGATCGCCTGGGGCGAGGTGGCGCGCCGCCTGGCGCACGAAATCAAGAATCCGCTGACGCCGATCCAGCTGTCGGCCGAGCGCATGCAGATGAAGCTGGAACACAAGCTGATGCCGCCGGACGCCGAGCTGCTCAACAAGGGCACCGCCACCATCGTCAACCAGGTGGCGGCCATGAAGCGCATGGTGGACGACTTCCGCGACTACGCCAAGACGCCGCCGGCGGTGCTGGAGCCGCTCGACCTGAACGCGCTGGTGGACGAGATCCTGCACCTGTACATCAGCGGCGAAGGCAACGATATCATCCACCCGGCGCTGGGGCCCGGCCTGCCTTTGGTGATGGGCGATCCGACCCAGTTGCGGCAGGTCATCCACAACCTCTTGCAGAACGCGCAGGACGCCATGGCCGAGCTGCCGGACGGCGCACCGCAGGCACGCATTGACGTGATCACCGAAGCCATTCATTATCAGGGCGCGGACGGCAATACGCGCACGGCGGTGCGGCTGGCGATCAGCGACAACGGCCCCGGCTTCGCGCCGAAAATCCTGGCGCGGGCGTTTGAACCGTACGTCACCTCGAAGGCGCGCGGCACCGGCCTCGGCCTGGCGATGGTGAAAAAAATTATCGAAGAACATGGCGGACGGATCGATATCCAGAACCATGTCGATAGAAGTGGCGCGTCGGTGCTGATTTTGCTGTTAAAGTTAGCACCGGCGTCGCAAAATAGCTAAAGTGCTATGAACTACAAAAATCATTGCCGTCCATAGACGGCGAAATGAGGACAAGGGAAGATGGCAAACATTCTGGTGGTTGACGATGAAATGGGTATCCGCGAGTTGCTCTCGGAAATCTTGAGCGACGAGGGACATGCAATACAACTGGCGGAAAACGCCCAGCAGGCACGCGAAGCGCGCGCCCAGGGCGCGCCGGACCTGGTGCTGCTCGATATCTGGATGCCGGATACCGATGGCGTCACGCTGCTCAAGGAATGGCAGCGCGACGGCTTGCTGACCATGCCGGTGATCATGATGTCGGGCCACGCCACCATCGACACGGCGGTCGAAGCCACCCGCATCGGCGCCCTGAACTTCCTGGAAAAACCGATCGCCCTGCAAAAACTGCTGAAAGCGGTGCAGGCCGGCCTGACCCGTGCGCAGGAAACCGTGCGCGCGCCGGCGCTGGCGGCGCGTCCGGTGGTGGCGGCGCAGCCGGAAGAAGCCGTATCGACCGGCTTTGTCCAGCCGACCGCGTCGGCGCAGATCGCCGTGCGCGGCGGCGCCACCGTGGCCGGTGCCGACAACCACATGTTCAACCTGTCGTTCGATTTGCCGCTGCGCGAGGCGCGCGACGCCTTCGAACGCATGTACTTCGAACACCACCTGGGCCGCGAAGGCGGCAGCATGACGCGCGTGGCCGAAAAGACCGGTCTGGAGCGTACCCACCTGTACCGCAAGCTCAAGCAGCTGGGCGTGGAGCCGGGCAAACTGGCAAAGAAGGGCGTCTGACCCGGTGAGCAGTCCCACTGACACCGGGGCCGCCCATCACCGGCCGCCGGTGCCGACCTGGCTGGTCACCGGCCCCCGCGCCGGCGCGCGCGAGATGGCCATCGCGGCCCGTCTGCCCAAAGAGGGGGCCAGCGTCATCATTCTGGAGGGTTTGTCGGACGGTGGTTCGGCCTTATCCTTTGATCCCGCGGATGGACCGTTTCCGATTGAAACGACGCCGCAAGTGTTGCCGCAAGTAATACGAATTGCACCAGGCTGCCTGCATTGCAGCGGTAATCTGATTTTGCGAGTAACATTAAACCGTGTGCTGCGCCGCCCCCCCGCGTGGCTCTACATCAGCCTGGCCTCCGCCGAGCACCTGGAACAGCTGCGTTCCTGGTTGTCCGAGGCGCCCTACGGGGCTTTGCTGGATTTGCAAGACGACATCGCGGCCTGATCCCTGCCCGCTGATTGGCCTTGAAATGGTCCGCTTTTAGCCCCAACTGGGTGCTGAAGGCGGAAACGCAGATGTTCCGCCCCTTGTGAAAGGATGCAAAATGAACCTCATCTACAACAGCGAGCAATACAGTGTTGTTGAATTCGGCGCGGACCGCAACCTGGAGGCCTTGCGCTTCGGAGGTTATGAAATCGTCGACAAAGGTGGAAAACGGGAAATTTTCATTGCCGGCGTGCTGGCGCAAAACTTCCGGCGCGACGTCAACGAACTGATCGCGGGCGAGCCGACCATGGCTGAAATCGATGAATTCCTGGGCAGCTACGACGCGCTGATGAGCCAGCCGGTGCTGCTGCATTAAGCTAGGCTGGCCGCACATGGCGTGGTTATAATCACGTCATGTGCCAACTTCTAGGAATGAACTGCAATGTCCCGACCGACATTGTGTTCAGCTTTACCGGCTTTGCCATGCGTGGCGGCCAGACCGATACCCATCACGACGGCTGGGGCATCGCCTTCTTCGAGGGCGCCGGCGTGCGCCATTTCGTCGATCACCAGGCGGCCATCGCTTCGCCGATCGCCGAGCTGATCAAGCGTTATCCGATCAAATCCACCAACGTCATCGCCCACATCCGCAAGGCCACGCAGGGCGTGGTGGCGCTGGAAAACTGCCATCCCTTCGTGCGCGAGCTGTGGGGCCAGTACTGGGTGTTCGCCCACAACGGCGACCTGAAGGAATTCAACCCGGCGCTGGATGGCGCCTTCCGCCCGGTGGGCACCACCGACAGCGAACGGGCTTTCTGCTACCTGCTGCAACAGCTGCGCGCCCGCTTTGGCGAGCAGCGCCCGCCGCTGGAGCAGCTGCGCTCGGCCCTGAGCGCGCTGGTGCACGAGATCGCCACCCACGGCACCTTCAACATGATGCTGTCCTCGGGCGGCGAATTGTTTGCCCATTGTTCCACCAATCTGTTCTATCTGGTGCGCCAGCACCCGTTTGACACGGCCAAGCTGTCCGATGAGGATGTGAGCGTCGATTTTTCACAGGTCACCACGCCCAACGACCGGGTCGCCATCATCGTCACCCAGCCGCTGACCACCAACGAGCAGTGGACCGCCTTCCTGCCGGGCGAACTGAAACTATTTATCGACGGTTGCCCACAGGCTTAAAAATTTTGCGACACAGCCGCGCATTGCTGTCAAAATAAGCAAATGATCGACCTTACCCTACATGACACCGGCCCCCGCAGCCTGCGCGTGCGCGAGTTCTACCTGGGACGCCAGCCCATCCTGGACCGCAACCAAGCTTTGTTCGGCTATGAGTTGCTGTTCCGCAACGCTCCGGTCGGTCCGGCCCATGTGACCAATGACCTGACCGCGACGGCGGCGGTGATCGCCCACGCCTCGCAGCTGGGCATGGAAAAAACCATCGGCGACGCGCTCGGTTTCGTGAATGTGGACGCCACCGTCATCATGAGCGACATCTTCCCCTTCCTGCCGCGCGAGAAGGTGGTGCTGGAGATCATCAACACCATGCCGGCCACGCCGGAAGTCATCACCCGCATCCGCGAGCTGGCCGGCCACGGTTTCAGCTTCGCGCTGGACGATGTCACCGGCGAGAACCCGGACGTGCTGGCGCTGCTGCCGCTGGTCGACTACGTCAAGATGGACATGCGCAACATCCCGCTGTCCGCCCTGATGAAGCTGGCGCCGCGCTTCCGCCAGGACAAGAAAAAGCTGGTGGCGGAAAAGGTCGAAACGCGCGAGGAATTCAAGAATTGCCTGGACCTGGGCTTCGATTTCTTCCAGGGTTATTACTTTTCCAAGCCGGTCATCATGAGCGGCAAGAAGCTGTCGCCGTCGCAGCTGGCGGTGATGGAGCTGATGACGCTGGTCACTTCCGATGCCGACAACCAGGAAATCGAACGCGCCATCAAGCGCGACGTCTCGCTGGCCCTGAACCTGCTGCGGCTGGTGAACACGCCGGCGGTGGGCGCGCGCCAGCGCATCGATTCGCTGAGCCAGGCCGTGACCATTCTCGGCCGCCGGCAGTTGCAGCGCTGGCTGCAAATCATGCTGTACGCCGAGCCGAGCAAGCGCGGCCACAGCATGACGCCGCTGCTGATGCTGGCCACCACCCGTGGCCGTCTGCTGGAACTGTTGGCCGGCAAGCTGCGGCCCAGCCAGCGCGAGTCGGCCGATATCGCCTTCACGGTGGGCATCATGTCGCTGATGGATACGCTGTTCGGCATCGCCATGTCCGAGATTCTGGAGCAGATCCCGGTCAGCGACGAGGTGCGCGGCGCGCTGCTGCACCGCGCCGGTTTCTTTGGCGATTTGCTCAAGCTGGTCGAGTGCATCGAGCGCATTGAGGAAATGGACAGCCACATCGTGCCCACCCTGCGCGACCTCGCCATGTCCACCGACGAACTGGTGGAACTGGAAATGGCCGCGTTTGAATGGAGCGACAACGTGGTGCGCTACGCCCTGTAACGCACCACGCCCGGGTCAGGTCGCATGGCCCGCGCCCGGCCAGTGCTTGACCAGCTCCGGATCGGTGCGCATTTCCCACAGCGCCAGCACGGCCACGGCGACGCCGACGATCACCGAGTTCCACACCAGCTCCGGGTTATCGTCGATGCGCAGCACCCATGGCGACACCGCCACCCAGATCCCCACCAGCAGATTGAGCACCACGGCCCAGAAGTAGGTCTTGTACAGATCGAACGCCGCCAGCAGCACCAGCACCGCGCCCGAGATGAACGCGGTCCATGCCTGCAGCGACGGAACCGGGTAGCCGAATACCCACGGCGTGACGAAGAACCACAGGCCCAGCAGCAGGATCACCTGATCCTGCCAGCGTTTGACGGATGGATTGTTTGCCATATTGCCTCCCAAGTAGATGCCGCCGGCTGGCGGCGTTCTACTTAGTCCGGCAAGACATGCAAAAAGTTCAACCTCAGGAGAGGTTGGGGGCCAGCCAGCGCTCCAGTTCGGCCTTGTCGACGCCACGGCGCGCGGCCATGTCGCTGACCTGGTCGTCGCCGATTTTGCCGACCACGAAGTACTTCGATTCCGGGTGCGCGAAGTAGAAGCCCGACACCGCCGCGCCCGGATACATGGCGAACGAATCGGTCAGCTCCATGCCGATCTCGCCGGCCTGCATGGTGTTGAACATCTCGCGCTTGACGGTGTGCTCCGGGCAGGCCGGGTAGCCTGGCGCCGGACGGATGCCGAGGTACTTTTCGCCGATCAGCTCGTCGTTGCTGAGCTTTTCGTCGGCGGCGTAGCCCCACAGGTCGGTACGCACGCGCTCGTGCAGGTACTCGGCAAACGCTTCGGCCAGACGGTCGGCCAGCGATTTCAGCATGATCGACGAGTAGTCGTCGTGCGCGTCTTCAAAGCGCTTCTCGTGCTTCTCGATGCCCAGGCCGGCGGTCACGGCAAACATGCCGATGTAATCCTTGATGCCGCTGTCCTTCGGCGCGATGAAGTCGGACAGGCACTGGTTAGGGCGCTGCACGCCATCCACCACCGGCTTCACGCCTTGCTGGCGCAGGCCGTAGTAGGTGAAGTCCACGGTCGAACGCGTATCGTCGGTGTAGACCTCGATATCGTCGTCGTTGACGGTGTTGGCCGGCAGCAGCGAGATGACGCCGTTGGCGGTCAGCCAGCGGCCGTCGATCAGCTTCTTCAGCATGGCCTGGCCTTCTTCGAACACCTTGGTCGCGGCTTCGCCCACCACCTCGTCGGTCAGGATGGCCGGGAAGGGGCCGGCCAGGTCCCAGGTCTGGAAGAACGGGCCCCAGTCGATGTAGCGCGCGATGGTGGCCAGGTCGACATTCTTGAATTCGCGGCGGCCGATAAACTTTGGTTTGACCGGTGCGCTGGTACCTTCAAACGCCAGCTTCATCTTGTTGGCGCGCGCGTCGGCCAGCGACAGCATCGGCAGCGCCTTCTTGTTGGCGTGCTGTTCGCGGATGCGTTCGTAATCCTGTTCCAGTTCGGCGATGTACTGCGCGCGCGATTCCGGCGTCAGCAGCGACTGCGCCACCGAGACCGAGCGCGAGGCGTCCGGCACGTAGACCACGGGGCCGTCGTAGTTGTGGGCGATCTTCACCGCCGTGTGGGCGCGGCTGGTGGTGGCGCCGCCGATCAGCAGCGGGATCTTGAGCATGCGGAAGTGCTCGTCGCGCTGCATTTCCTTGGCCACGTGGGCCATCTCTTCCAGCGACGGCGTGATCAGGCCGGACAGGCCGATGATGTCGGCGTTCTCCAGCTTGGCTTTGGCCAGGATCTCCGAGGCCGGCACCATCACGCCCATGTTCACCACTTCGAAGTTATTGCACTGCAGGACCACCGAGACGATGTTCTTGCCGATGTCGTGCACGTCGCCCTTCACCGTGGCGATGACGATCTTGCCCTTCGGTTTGGCGACGATGCCGGTGCGTTTTTCTTCCGCCAGCTTTTCTTCCTCGATGAACGGAATCAGGTGGGCCACGGCCTGCTTCATCACGCGCGCCGATTTCACCACCTGCGGCAGGAACATCTTGCCCTGGCCGAACAGGTCGCCGACGATGTTCATGCCATCCATCAACGGGCCTTCGATCACGTGGATCGGCCGGCCGCCCTTGGCCGCCACGGCGGCGCGCATTTCTTCCGTGTCCTCGGTGATGAACTGGGTGATGCCGTGCACCAGCGCGTGCGCCAGGCGCTTCTCGACCGGGCCGTTGCGCCATTCCAGCGTGGCCGCTTCCTGCTTGCCGGCGCCGGCTTTCAGCGTGCCGGCGAATTCGATCATGCGTTCGGTGGCGTCTTCGCGGCGGTTCAGCACCACGTCTTCCACGCGCTCGCGCAGTTCGGCGGGCAGGTCGTCATACACGCCCACCATGCCGGCGTTGACGATGCCCATGGTCATGCCGGCCTTGATGGCGTGGTACAGGAACACGGTGTGGATGGCTTCACGCGCCGGGTCGTTGCCGCGGAACGAGAACGAGACGTTGGACACGCCGCCCGAGATCTTCGCGTGCGGCAGGTTTTCCTTGATCCAGCGGGTGGCGTTGATGAAGTCCACCGCGTAGTTGTTGTGTTCCTCGATACCGGTGGCGACCGCGAAGATGTTCGGGTCGAAGATGATGTCTTCCGGCGGGAAGCCGACTTTCCCGGTCAGCACCTGGTAGGCGCGGCCGCAGATTTCGATCTTGCGTTCGAAGGTATCTGCCTGGCCTTTTTCGTCGAAGGCCATGACGATGACGGCGGCGCCGTAAGCGCGGCACAGCTTCGCCTGGCGGATGAATTCCTCCTCGCCTTCCTTCATCGAGATCGAGTTGACGATGGATTTGCCCTGCACGCATTTCAGGCCCGCTTCGATCACCGACCATTTGGACGAGTCGATCATGATCGGCACGCGCGAGATGTCGGGTTCGGAGGCGATCAGGTTGAGGAAGCGGGTCATCGCGGCTTGCGAGTCCAGCATCGCCTCGTCCATGTTGATGTCGATGACCTGGGCGCCGTTTTCCACCTGCTGGCGCGCCACGCTCAAGGCCTCGTCGTACTGCTCGTTGAGGATCATGCGGGCGAAGGCCTTGGAGCCGGTGACGTTGGTGCGCTCGCCGACGTTGACGAACAGCGAGTTGTCATCGATGGTGAACGGCTCCAGGCCCGACAGGCGCTGGGCGATGTCCACTTGTGGCACGGCGCGTGGTGCGACGGTCGACAGAATCTCGCCGATGGCCTGGATGTGATCCGGCGTGGTGCCGCAGCAACCGCCCGCCACGTTGATGAAGCCCGCTTCGGCGAATTCCTTCAGCAGCGCCGAGGTGTCGGCCGGCAGTTCGTCGAAGCCGGTGTCGCTCATCGGGTTGGGCAGGCCGGCGTTGGGGTAGATGCAGACGAAGGTATCGGCGATCTGCGACAGCTCTTCGGCGTAGGGACGCATCAGCGCCGCGCCCAGCGCGCAGTTGAGGCCGATGGTCAGCGGCTTGGCGTGGCGCACCGAGTTCCAGAAGGCCGGCACGGTCTGGCCGGACAGGATGCGGCCGGAGGCGTCGGTCACGGTGCCGGAGATCATCAGCGGCAGGCGTTCCTGGGCTGGATGGTCTTCGTAGTATTTGTCGATGGCGAACAGCGCGGCCTTGCAATTCAGCGTGTCGAAGATGGTTTCCACCAGCAGCAGGTCGACGCCGCCGTCGATCAGGCCCTTGGTCTGTTCGTAGTAGGCGTCCACCAGTTGGTCGAAGGTGATGTTGCGCGCGCCGGGATCGTTGACGTCCGGCGAGATCGAGGCGGTTTTCGGCGTCGGGCCGAGGGCGCCGGCGACGAAGCGCGGTTTGTCGGCGCTGCTGTACTTGGCGGTGGCCGCGCGCGCCAGCCTGGCCGCTTCCACGTTCATCTCGTAGGCCAGGTGGCCCATGTAGTAATCGTCCTGCGCGATCCAGGTGGCGCCGAAGGTGTTGGTCTCGATGATATCGGCGCCGCCGGCCAGATAGCGCTCGTGGATTTCCTGGATCACGTGCGGCTGTGTCAGCGTCAGCAGCTCGTTATTGCCTTTGACGAACAGCTCGCGCGCGCCGCTATCCGCTGGCGCCGCGAAATCAATGAACTTGCCGTTCGGGCCGCCGCGATAGGCGGTTTCATCCAGTTTGTACTGCTGAATGATGGTGCCCATGGCGCCGTCGAGAATCATGATGCGGCGGGCGAGGATCTCGCGCAGCTGCGCATCGGTCTTGGACATGACGGGATGGGACACGGTGTTATTCATTTGATATCTCTAAGGTCATAGGGAAGCGCGCCCCAGGCTGAGGGCGGTCTGAGATTATACGGCATCCCTGAATAAGCTTCAGCCAAGAGAGGCATCGCCGCAACAATCTGCTGTTTCAGCCAGTAGCGCGGGCTAGCGCGTCGGTCAGGCGGTCGTTGCCCCAGTACATATCGGGGCCGACGAAGAAGGTGGGGGCGCCGAAGATGTGGAGGGATCTGGCTTCCTCGCCGCGGGCGCGCAGGCGGACTTTGTTGTCGTCGGATTGCGCGGCCGTCAGCAGGGCTGCGGCGTCCAGTCCGATGCCGGTGAGGATGGTGGCGATGACCGCTTCGCTGCCGATGTCTTCGTCGTGCTCGAAGTTGGCCAGCATGGTGCGGGCGCAGAACTCCGCCATCCAAGGCTGGTGTTCGCCCAGCAGCGCCACACGCGCCGCCAGCAGCGAGCGGCGCGGGAATTCGGACGGCTGCCGCCATGGCAGCCCGTATTTGGCGCATTCGCGCGGCATGTCCTGCCAGACGTAGTCGCCCTTGTCCTTTTGCAGCACGAACGGCGAGTTGTCCCAGCCCTGTTCCTTGAAGATGGGGCCCAGCAGGAACGGCTTCCACTGCACCGCCACCTCCTTTTGCCGCGCCAGCCGCAGCACGCTCAGGTAGCTGTAGTTGCTGGCAAAATCGAACCAGCAGGCGATTTCTTTCATGACGGTCTCCTAGGCGTAAATCAGCAGGCAACGGATTTCGATGCTTACCCGTGGCGGCGCATCCGGTGGTGCGGACGGATGTTCAAAAGCCGCGTGCGGCGTGTGGCAGGCCGGTGTCGCGGAATCGAACTGTTTGAAGATCAGCACCTCGTCGCGCGTCATGGCCGGGAAGTAGGACCATGCGTGTTCAGGATTATGCAGCAATTGGTAGATTTCGCCTGTGCGTTCGGGATAAATGATGTCGCTGGCGATCAGGTCTCTGGCAGCCACGGTGCGCGCGTCGCACATGGCCAAAGGCGCGTCCAGCACGGGATGGCGGATCGAGCGCCACAGGTTGAGGATGGCGTAGCGCCGCACTTGTTCCGCGCGCGGGCCAAGCTCGAGCAGCAAGCGCCGCTGCGCCGAGGTGGCGGTGAAGTCGCAGTGCACGCGGCCGGCCGCGCCTGGACGCTGGCCCGCGATGCGGCCGAAGGCTTGCGGCATCCCGGGCTGGCGCTGGCGCACCAGATGGTCGAAGACGAAGGCTTCGCTGGCGCCGGAAACAGACAGCGCCAGTTGCGCCATCTCCGGGTAGTAGTGCCGCACGATGTCTTCCTTGTCGCCGAAATCGCCGAGGGTGGAGGGCGCGTGGCGCAGGGTGTAGCCTTCGCGCTCCAGCGAAGTGGCTGTGCCGCGTGCATCGTGGATGGTGACGGATTTGCGGACGTAGTCGGCATTTTCCGCTGGCTGGCCGTCGGGCGGCGCATACATCCATGTGTGCGGGCGTTGCGTTGTCGGGCAGAGGTATTCCAGCGTGGTGGCGATGGCGGGTGTCATGGCTTGCTCCGTGGTGTGGCGATGGCTCATTGAATCGCATCGGCGGGGCGCGCTCAAACGGTATTTCGGACGCTTTCACATTCCTCATGTGCATGTGATACATTGGCTTATGCCCAATCGACTCCTTGATCTGCCGTCGCTGGACTTGCTGCGTAGTTTTGTCGCAGTCGGTCGGCGCATGAGTATTACCCTGGCGGCGCAGGATCTTTGCCTGACGCAGTCGGCGCTCAGCCGGCAGGTGCAGGCGCTGGAGGCGGCGCTCGGTTATCCGCTGCTGGTGCGCGGCTATCGTTCGATCGAGTTCACCGGCGAAGGACGGCGTTTGTTTCGCAGTGCGGATGCGATGCTGGAGCAGTTGGGGGAGGTGATCGATGCATTGCGCCCGGGCGAGGGTCGGCAAGCCGTCACCATCAACGCCAGTATCGGCGTGACGGCTTTGTGGCTGTTGCCGCGCTTGAACGCTTTTCAGCAAGCCGCGCCGGGCGTGGATGTGCGCGTGGCGGCCAGCAATCGCTTCGCGGATCTGGAACGCGAGCAGATCGATATGGCGATACGCTATTGCCGCGAGGAGGATGCGCCGGCGGGTGCGCTGCGCTTGTTCGATGAGGCGCTGGTGGCGGTGGCGCATCCGTCGCTGGGCGTGCAGGCGATTGAACAGCAATTGCGCGAGCAGACCTTGCTGGAGTTTGATGATGCTTCGCGGCCCTGGCTGCAATGGCCGGCCTGGTTGCGCGCGGCCGGCGCCGGACGAGGCAAGCCGCGCAGCGTGCTGCGGTTTAATCAGTACGATCAGGTGGTGCAGGCGGCGCTGGCGGGGCAGGGCGTGGCGCTCGGTCGCTTGCCGCTGGTGCGCGACCTGCTGGCGCAAGGACGATTGGCGCTGGCCAGCAAACAGCCAGCCGCCGCATCCGATTACGCCTACTGGCTCCACACCCGCGCCGCGCTCTCGCCGAACGCGCGGATCGTCCGCGACTGGATCATCGCACAGGCTGGGGCTCCACAAGCGTAAAGCTGCCGCGTCCCAAGCGCCCGCCGTCGCCGGCACTGCCGCGCGGGACGCTCGTGGCTAGCGCGACTGGCTCAGTTGCAGTGCCGGCTTGGCCAGCTTGGCGGTGCGTGGCGGGGCGGCGAGTTGCGGGCTGCTGTCGCTGTCCAGCTTGAACACGCTCATCGACGATATCAGCGCTTGCGCCTGCTCTTGCAGGCTGGCCGAGGCGGCTGCGGTCTGTTCGACCAGGGCCGCGTTCTGCTGCGTCATATCGTCCATCTGCGTGACAGCCTGATTCACCTGCTCGATGCCGGCGCCTTGCTCGGCCGACGCCGTCGCGATATCACCCATGATGTGGGTGATGCGCTCCACGCTCGCCACCACTTCGCCGATCGCCTTGCCGGCCTGCTCGGCCAGCGCATTGCCGGCATCGACCTTCTCCACGCTGGCGCCGATCAAATCCTTGATTTCCCGCGCCGCCGCCGCCGACCGCTGCGCCAGATTGCGCACTTCGGACGCGACCACCGCAAACCCGCGCCCCTGCTCGCCCGCGCGCGCCGCTTCCACCGCCGCGTTCAAGGCCAGGATATTGGTCTGGAACGCAATCCCGTCTATCACCGCGATGATGTCCACAATCCGATGCGAACTGGCGTTGATCTCGCCCATGGTCTGCACCACTTGCGCCACCACCTCGCCGCCCTTGCTCGCCACGCTGGACGCGCTGCCCACCAGCAGATTGGCCTGCCGCGCATTCTCCGCATTCTGCTTGACGGTGGACGTCAACTGCTCCATCGACGACGCCGTCTCCTCCAGATTGGACGCCTGCGACTCCAGCCGTCCCGACACATCCGCATTGCCGCTGGCGATATCGCGCGTGGCCGCGCCGATGTTGTCGATGCTGGTCCGCACATCCTTCACGATGGTGCGCAGGCTGTCGTTCATCTCGCGCAGCGCGCGCAGCATCTGGCCCACCTCGTCCGGCGCGCCGACATCAAAGTCCGACACCAGATCGCCGCGCGCCACGCTCTGCGCCACAGTGATGGCATTTTGCAGCGGCACCGTCACCGAACGTGAAATCACGCGCGCCACCAGCCCCGCCACCGCGATCAGGCCCAGCATGCAACCCAGCATGGTCCAGCGCGTGCGGTGGAAGGCGGCGATCTTGTCGCTCAACATGCTCTGCAATTCCACATTGGCTGCCGTGTTGAGCTTGAATTGCAGGTCGATGGTCTGGGTTGCCAGGGTGACGTAATCCGGCGCCGGATACTCCGGCGTTTCCTTGTTCAGGATTTGTTCGCTGGCCAGCCGCGTCAGCGCGGCAGCGGCGGCGTTGGCTTCATTCATCAGCGGCCCCAGTTTCGTCCCGATCTCCGGGTTGTAGCTGACCGCTTTGTCGAAGGCGGTATGGGTCTGATCGAGCCTGTCGTTCACCCGGCCGATGATGGACGACAGCGCAATCCGTTCTTCCGGCGTGGCCGTTTTGCGCGCCAGCAGGCCGGCGCCCAGCGCGCGCGTGCGGCCCAGTTCCTCGGTCAGATAGGGCAGCTGGTAGTACATGGACTGGATCAACTGGTAACTGTCGCGGTCCGGATCGAGACTGAGGCCGAAGTGATCGCCCACCCGGTCGTTCAGCTTGAGCAACTGCGGTACCAGCGCGCCATGCGCGGCAAAGCTTTGCGGCACCGTCAGGGTTTTGCCGCTGACACCGGCGCGCAGGGTTTCCCAGTCGCGCCGCGCCTTGTCCCAGATTTTATCGACATCGGGATTGTGCATCTCTTTGACCAGGACATCGACCTTCTGATACGACTGATCGGCCTCGGCCTGCTTGGCCTGGCGTTTCTCCTCGGTGCCTGAGACGCCGCCCAGCACCAGCGCCGCCAGGCCACGATGCTGCTGCGTCAGCTGCACCGTGCGCATGATTTCCGCCACCTGCGGCAGGCCTTGCTGCTCGGCTTCGTAGGCACTCAGCCCTTTGGCGGCCTCTTGCACGTAGAAGTAAGTGGGGATGCAGGCCAGCAGTAGCGCGATCACGCTGAGGAACAAAAACTTGTGCGCCAGGCGCAGTTGGCCAAGGAAGGAATAGGTCGGCATGACAATCTCCAGAGGAGCGCTGTTCTGTGTTCATCATATGCCTGATTTGGTGATAATCGGAGAGATTTCTTTCTGTGCGCCACCTTTTTGTGGCGTAAAATTCTCCCATTTGCCGCGTTGAGGAAATGTTGATGAAGTGCTCTTTACGTTTGATGACCGTTGTCGCCGCGCTGGGTTTCGCCTTGAATGCGCAGGCAGAAAGCATTGCCTCGTCGGCCTCCAGCGCCGGCTCGGCTTCCAGCGGCAGCGTGTCCGATTCGCTGTCCGGTTCCAGTAACAGTTCGCACAACGGCCGCAAGGTGGCGGATGGCGATTACCGCATCATCCAGATCGCCGCCACCCCGGACCATGCCGGCCGTACCCGCGTCACCATGCAGGCGGAAGATCCCGAGCAGCGCATCGTGCTCGACTTGCCGGACACCACCTTCGATCGGCAGCAGCTGGCTGTGGGGGATGCCATGTACGCGCACAACCGCGTGTACGGCATCGAGTTCGGCCGCGCCGATAATCGCCAGCCGTTCTATCTGGTGCTGGCCGACGAGTGGTATGGCGAACTGGCCTCGCGTCCGCTGAGCCTTTGAACCGCGTCACGACGCTGCTGTTGTGCCTGCTATTCAGCGCAGGCGCGGCGCATGCTTCTTCCGCGCGCTTTTGCGACCGCTCGCAAGAACTGAGCGCCGCCGCGCAAGATCGCCTGCTGCGCTTTGCCGCCGTGCTGCGCGAAGAACTGGCCGCCAGCGACGACAGCGTGGCGCTGGTCAGCCGCTCCGGCCTCGACCTGTCGCGCTTCCACATCCGTTATTCGCATGGCGCGCTGGCCTGGCGTTCCACGGCGGGCGTGTGGTCGGCGCGCCAGCTGTACTACGCTTGCGATGAACGCCGCCCGCGCATCTACGACCAAGGCCTGGCCGGTTTCGCGCTCGGCACCGACGATCCCAAGCTGGGCTACCTCAGCATCGTGCGCATGCCGCCGCAAGCGGTGCTGGCGTTGAAGCCCGCGCTGCTCGATACGCAACGCGCGCTGCACCTGCTGGCCGCGCAATACAGCGCCAATGCTTACGCCTACAGCCTGCGCTACCAGAACTGCAATCAATGGCTGATCGAAATGCTGGCCGCGGGGTGGGGCGGTCTGCCGGACAGTGAGGATTTGAGGGGGCGTGCGCAAGCCTGGCTGCGCGATGAACGCTACGCGCCGCAGCCGGTGGAGGTCGGCTCGCGCTTCTGGATGCTGGCCTCGTACTTCGTGCCGCTGCTGCATCTGGACGATCACCCGGACGAGGACCGCGCCGCGCTGCAATTACACATCAGCCTGCCAAGCACAATAGAGGATTTTGTGCGCGCCCGCTTTCCGCAAAGCGAGCGCATCGAACTGTGCCACGATGAAAAACAAGTCGTCATCCATCGCGGCTGGACGCCGATCGCCGAAGGCTGCAAGCCAGCCGAGGGCGACCGTGTCATCTCACTGCTGGATTAGTTCAGTTCAGTGACGAACTTCTCGCGCGGACGGCGCACTTTTTTCAGGTTGACCAGCCAGTCGCCTTCCGGCTGGCGATAGCCCAGCGGCAGGATGACCACGCTGCGCAGGTTGCGCTCTTTCAGGCCGAGGATCTGGTCGACGGCGGCCGGATCGAAGCCTTCCATTGGCGTGCTGTCCACGCCTTCGGCGGCGGCAGCCACCAGCGCCACGCCCAGGCCGATGTAGGCCTGGCGTGCGGCGGCGTCAAAGTTGGCGGCGTCGCCGCGCGCGGCCACGATGCCGTGCAGCTGCTTGCGATAGGCTTCCCAGCCCTCGTTGATGAAACCGCGCACTTCGTTGGTGTAATCGAAAGCGGCGTCGATGCGGGCAGGGGTGATGTTGTCCCAGGCGGCGAACACCAGCAGGTGCGATGCGTCGGTCACTTGCGACTGGCCCCATGCCACTTCGCGGATCTTGGCGCGCAGGCCGTCGTTCTTCACCACGAACACTTCGAACGGCTGCAAGCCGCTCGAGGTTGGCGTCAGGCGGATGGCTTCGAGAATGCGGTTCAGCTTCTCTTCATCCAGCTTTTTGCTTGAATCGAATTTCTTGGTGGCGTAGCGCCAGTTGAGGTGATTGATCACGTCGCTCATATGCATATTCCCTTTGTGTATAAGGCCCGGCGCCAAATGGCCCGGGCGACAAAGCATCATAACGAATATGCGGAGATCGTGCTTGAGACCGCTAATTTTTCAGCTGAAGCGCAGGCCTTCCAGAGGGAAGCCCTTGATGAACTCGGCCGCAGGCAGGCGCTTGCCGCCCGGTTTCTGCAACTGCGTCAGACGCAGCGCGCCGCTGCCGCAGGCGACCACGATGCCGTGCTGCGCATCGGCCGACAGCACTTTGCCGGCCGGGCCGCTGGCGTCGACCAGTTCCGCGCCCCACAGCTTGATGTGGACATCGTTGACCGTGCCGTGCGCACCCGGGAAGGGATTGAAGGCGCGGATCTTGCGGCCAATTTCCACCGCGGATTGGGTGAAGTCCAGCGCCGCTTCTTCCTTGCTGATCTTGGCGGCGTAGTTGACGCCTTGTTCCGGCTGCACCACGGCTTCCAGCTGGTTGTGCCGGTACTTGTTGAGCGCTTCCACAATCATCTTGCCGCCCAGCGCGGCCAGCTTGTCGTGCAGGCTGCCGGTGGTGTCGCTGTCTTCAATCGCCACGCGTTCGATCAGCAGCATCGGGCCGGTATCCAGGCCTTCTTCCATTTCCATGATGGTGATGCCGGTTTCCGTGTCGCCCGCCTCAATCGCGCGATGGATCGGCGCGGCGCCGCGCCAGCGCGGCAGCAGCGAACCGTGGATGTTGAGGCAGGGCTTGATGTCCAGCGTGCTGCGCGGCAGGATCAGGCCATAGGCCGCCACCACCATCACATCGTACGGCGTGGACAGCAGGCGCTGATGCGCGGCCTTGGCTTCTTCGGCGCGCCGCGGGTCCTTGCTGTCCATGCGCAGCGACAGCGGCTGCAATACCTCGATGCCTTTCGACACCGCGTACTGCTTCACCGCCGACGGCTGCAACTGCATGCCGCGGCCGGCGGGGCGGTCGGGCTGGGTCAGCACCAGCGGGATTTCAAAACCGGCCTCATGCAGCGATTGCAGGGCCACGGCGGCAAATTCCGGGGTGCCGGCGAAGATGACTTTCATGGCTTATGCATTCGATCAGTAACGGCGGCCTTGCGCGCGCAGCTGGGCTTCGCGCTGCATGCCGCGTTCTTCCTTTTGCAGCTTGGTCTTGATGCGGTTGCGTTTCAGCGGCGACAGGTATTCAACGAAGACCTTGCCTTTCAGGTGATCCATCTCGTGCTGGATGCACACGGCCAGCAGGCCGTCGGCGTCCACTTCAAACGGTTGGCCCTTGACGTCGAAGGCGCGCACCTTCACTTTCGATGGACGCTCGACGCCATCGTAGACGCCCGGCACCGACAGGCAACCTTCGTCATAGACCTGCTTGTCGTCGCTGCTCCACAGGATTTCCGGATTGATGTAGGCGACCAGGCCGGTCTTGTCCTCGGTGATATCGATGACCACCACCTGCTCGTGCACGTCGACTTGCGAAGCGGCCAGGCCGATGCCGGGCGCGTCGTACATGGTTTCGGCCATGTCGGCCACCAGCTTTTCCAGGCGCTCGTCAAACGTGGTGACCGGCGCGGCCACTTTGTGCAGGCGTGGATCGGGGTAACGCAGAATATTTAAAATTGCCATGATGACTAAGTGAAAACTATGTGAATGCCTTGCTAATGACCCTGTCGCAGCACGGTTTTCCCGAGCGCGGTTTCGCTTGCTAGTTCAGGGTTTTATGGGCAGAATTTGATTCAATTTGGCAAGCTTTACTGCTCTGCTGCCGTGTGCTTGCGGCGCACTTACTGGATCTATTAATGAAAAATTTTAGCACAGTCGGTACCCGCTTAGCATTCACCACCCTGCTGGCGGCCGCCTCGGCGGCCTCGGCCGCGCCCCTCACATGCGAATTCCGTCCCGATGCGCCGGACAGCCACACCGTGGTCAAGGGCGACACCCTGTGGGACATCTCCGGGACCTTCCTGCAAAAGCCGTGGTGCTGGCCCACGGTCTGGGGCATGAACCGCGAGGAGATCGCCAACCCGCACTGGATTTATCCGGGCCAGATCATCTGGTTCGACCGCGCCGCCGGCCGTCTGCGGCTGGGCAACCGCATCGAGGCCGACGGCGGTGTCGCCGCCGTGCCCGGCGACCGCTTGCAGCCGCGCATCCGCACCGAGGGCCTGGGCAAGGACGCGGTGCCGTCGATTCCGCCCGGCGTGATTGAACCGTTCCTGACCCAGCCGCTGATCATCGAAGACGACGAGCTGAAATCGGCGCCGCGCATCATGGCCACGCAAGAGGGCCGCGTGTTCCTGGGCAAGGGCGACAAGGCTTATGTGCGCGGCGATTTGAAGGGCAACAGCGCGTTCCAGGTGTTCCGTCCGGGCACGCCGCTGAAGGATCCGGTCACCAGGCAAGTCATCGGCTACGAAGCGTTCTACCTCGGCACGCTGAAATTGCAGACCGAGGCCAAGCCGGGCGCCGATGTGCACACCTTCACCGTGTCCACCGCCAACCAGGAAATGGGCAAGGGCGACCAGTTGCGCGCCGTGCCGCCGACGCCGCTGCAAAACTATGCGCCGCATCCGCCCGGGCAGCCGGTGGTCGCGCGCGTGGTGGCGGTCTACGGCGGCGTGACGCACGCCGGCCAGAACCAGATTGTCAGCATTAATCGCGGAAAGCTTGACGGGCTCGATATCGGCGCTGTGCTACAGCTGTACCATGCGGGAAGAACTGTGAGCGATTCCACGGCCAAGACCGGCTGGTTCGGGCGCGAACAGCAGGTCAGGCTGCCGGATGAGGAAGTGGGTAGCTTGTTTATCTTCCGCACGTTCAAGCATATTTCCTACGGCTTGATCATGCAGGTGACGGCGCCGGTGGAAGTGGGCGACGTCGCCAAGTCGCCGGAGTAACCCGTGCCGTGCAAGCCACGGAATCCCCTGCCGAATTGACCTGGCCAGAGCTGGCGGGCTGGCTGCGTCTGCAACAGGCCGATGGCGTCGGCCTGCTGACCGCGCACAAGCTCCTGGAATGCTTTGGCACCCCGGCCGCCATCTTCGAAGCCAGCCGCGCCCAGTTGCTTGAAATCGTCACCCCGCGCCAGGCGGACGCCTTGCTGTCGCCGCTGCGCGCCCGCCGCGCCGACACGCCGTTGGCGGCCGCCTTCGGATCGTCTGATGCCGCTGCCGGATCGCATGGCGCCGCGTTGCCGGCGGCCGGGCAGGGCTGGGTGGAGGCGCAGTTGGACGCCATGCTGGCCTGGCAGGCGCAGCCCGGCCACCGTCTGCTGCCCTTCGGCCATCCCCTCTATCCGGAATACCTGAGCCAGATCGTGGCCGCGCCCCTGCTGTTGTTCGTGAAAGGCCGCCTCGACCTGCTAGCGAACCGCGCGGTGGCCGTGGTCGGCTCGCGCAACGCCAGCCGCCAGGGCATGCTGAACGCCGAACGCATGGCGCAAACCCTGTCCGATGCCGGCGTCACCGTGGTCTCCGGCCTGGCCCTCGGCATCGACGCCGCCGCCCACCTCGGCGGCCTGAGTGGGCCCGGCGGCACCGTCGCCGTGCTTGGCACCGGCATCGACCGCATCTATCCCGCCCGCAACGCCGCACTCGCGCGCCGCATCGCCGAAGAAGGCTGTTTAATCAGTGAATGCGCTCTCGGCACGCCGCCCACGCGCGACAACTTCCCGCGCCGCAACCGCATCATCAGCGGCCTGTCGCGCGGCGTGCTAGTGGTGGAGGCGGCGGAAAAATCCGGCTCCCTGATCACCGCCCGCCTGGCGGCCGGGCAGGGCCGCGATGTGTACGCCGTTCCCGGCTCGATTCATGCGACACTATCGAAAGGCTGCCACGAACTGATACGCGAGGGCGCCCGGCTGGTGGAATCCGGCGCCGATGTGTTGGCCGACATGCAATTGCTGGCCGACGGCCAGGCCGGCGCCCGTGCCGCGCTGGACGATAGTTTCGTCGACCGCGTGCTGGACGCCATGGGCGATGATCCGGTGCAGGCCGATGTGCTGGCCGAGCACCTGAACCAGCCGGCCGGCGAGCTGCAAGGCCAGTTGCTGGCGCTGGAACTGGCCGGCCTGCTGGAACGTTTGCCGGGAGGAATGTTTCAGCGCCTGAGAGCATGAACAACACTTGTCTCCGATTCGTTTTAACTGATAGAGTAGAGCCATGTTCGACGTCCTTGTTTATCTCTACGAGACTTATTACCGTCCCGATGCCTGCCCTGAACCGGCGGCCTTGGCCAAGAAGCTGTCGGCTGTCGGTTTTGACGATGTCGAGATCTCCGAAGCGCTGGTTTGGCTCACCGACCTGACCGCCATGGCAGGGGTGGAACATTCGCTGACCGCCGCTTCCACCGGTACCCGCTTCTACGTGGAAGAGGAAACCGACGCGCTGGGCGCGGCCGCCATCGGCTTCATCCAGTTCCTGGAATCGGCCAAGGTGTTGTCTCCGCTGCAACGCGAAATCGTCATCGAACGGGCGCTGGCGCTGGACGAGGCGCCGGTGTCGTTGGGCAAGCTCAAGGTCATCGTCCTGATGCTGCTGTGGAGCCAGGGCAAGGAACCGGACGCCCTCATGTTCGACGACCTGTTCGGCTCGGACGAAGACCAGGCGCCCCGCCTGTTGCATTAAAGCCCGTAAAAACTTCCCTCAATGCAACAAACAACGCCATAATCGGCGCGGAATTGTTGTAGGCTTGCGGTGCGATCGGCAATCCGCTTATTATTGGCGCTTTGACAAGACTGTCACGGAAACATGCAGATTGCCCCGCGATCCATGTATGATGCGCATGCTGTCCCCCCAAAGTGTTAAAAACGAGATACTAAAATATGAGCAAAACCCTCATCATCGCCGAAAAACCGTCGGTCGCGAATGACATCGCGAAGACGCTGGGCGGCTTCACCAAGCACGATGAGTACTTTGAATCCGACGAGTACGTGTTGTCCTCCGCCGTCGGTCACCTGCTGGAAATCGCCGTCCCGGAAGAACACGACGTCAAGCGCGGCAAATGGAGCTTTGCGCACTTGCCGATGATCCCGCCTTACTTCGCGCTGAACCCGATCGCCAAGACCGAGGCGCGCCTCAAGGTGCTGAACAAGCTGATCAAGCGTAAAGACGTCACCACCCTGATCAACGCATGCGACGCGGGCCGCGAAGGAGAACTGATCTTCCGCCTGATCGCGCAGAACGCCAAGGCCAAGCAACCGGTCAAACGCCTGTGGCTGCAATCGATGACGCCGACCGCGATCCGCGACGGCTTCTCGCACCTGCGCAGCGACGACGAAATGATGCCGCTGGCCGACGCCGCCCGCTGCCGCTCGGAAGCGGACTGGCTGATCGGCATCAACGGCACCCGCGCCATGACCGCCTTCAACTCGAAGGAGGGCGGCTTCTACCTGACCACCGTGGGCCGCGTGCAAACGCCGACCCTGTCGATCGTGGTCGAGCGCGAAGAAAAGATCAAGAAATTCGTCCCGCGCGACTACTGGGAAGTGCGCGCCGAATTCGTCTGCGCCGCCGGCGTGTACGAAGGCCGCTGGCTGGACACCAAGTTCAAGAAGGACGAAACCGATCCGGAAAAACGCGCCGAGCGCCTGTGGAGCAAGGCCGCGGCCGACTCCATCGCGCTGGCCGTGCGCGGCAAGCAGGGCAACGTCACCGAGGAAGCCAAGCCGACCACCTCGATCTCGCCGGGCCTGTTCGACCTGACCAGCTTGCAGCGCGAAGCCAACTCGCGCTTCGGCTTCTCGGCCAAGAACACGCTGGGCCTGGCGCAGGCACTGTACGAAAAGCACAAAGTGCTGACCTACCCGCGTACCGATTCGCGCCATCTGCCGGAAGATTACCTGGCGACCGTGCAGCAGACGCTGGAAGTGGTGAAAGAGAACAACAACTATCACCAGTTCGCCAAGCAAATCCTGGACAAGGGCTGGGTCAAGCCGAACAAGCGCATCTTCGACAACACCAAGATCTCGGACCACTTCGCGATCATCCCGACCACCATCGCGCCGAAGAACCTGTCCGAGCCGGAACAGAAACTGTACGACCTGGTGACGCGCCGCTTCCTGGCGGTGTTCTTCCCCGCCGCCGAGTTCCAAGTCACCACCCGCTTTACCGAAGTGTCGGGCCACACCTTCAAGACTGAAGGCAAGGTCATGACCAATCCGGGCTGGCTGGCGATCTACGGCAAGGAAGCCGACGGCGACGATAAAGAGAAGGAAGGCAACAACAAGAGCCTGGTGCCGGTCGCCAAGGGCGAGAAGGTGCTGACCGATCGCGTGGACGCCAACGGCCTGGTCACCAAGCCGCCAGCACGCTACACCGAGGCGACGCTGCTGTCCGCCATGGAAGGCGCCGGCAAGCTGGTGGAAGACGACGAACTGCGCGACGCCATGGCTGGCAAAGGCCTGGGCACGCCAGCCACGCGCGCCGCCACCATTGAAGGCCTGCTGACCGAGAAGTATCTGCTGCGCGAAGGCCGCGAACTGATGCCGACCGCCAAAGCTTTCCAGCTGATGACGCTGCTGCGCGGCCTGGGCGTGAACGAACTGACCGCGCCCGAGCTGACCGGCGAGTGGGAATACAAGCTGTCGCAGATGGAGAAGGGCAAAATCTCGCGTGACGAATTCATGCGTGAGATTGCGCAGATGACGCAGGTGATCGTCAAGCGCGCCAAGGAATACGACAACGACACGATTCCGGGCGACTACCACACCATGCGCACGCCGTGCCCGAACTGCGGCGGCGTGGTGAAGGAAAACTATCGCCGCTTCGCCTGCACCAAGTGCGACTTCTCGATGAGCAAAACGCCCGGCGGCCGCCAGTTTGAAATCGAGGAAGTGGAACAACTGTTGAAAGACCGCACCATCGGTCCGCTGCAAGGCTTCCGCTCCAAGATGGGCCGTCCGTTCGCGGCGATTCTGCGCATCGTGCGCGATGAGGATATCAACAACTTCAAGCTGGAGTTCGACTTCGGCCAGAACGACGATTCGGAAGATTCGGAACCGGTGGACTTCAGCGAGCAGACGCCGCTGGGGCCGTGCCCGAAGTGCAATGGCGGCGTGTACGAAATGGGCCTGGCCTACGTGTGCGAACACACTGTGGCCAAGCCGAAGACTTGCGACTTCCGCAGCGGCCGCATCATCCTGCAACAGGAGATCCTGCCGGAGCAAATGGCCAAGCTGCTCAACGACGGCAAGACCGACCTGCTGCCAGGCTTCATCTCGCAGCGCACGCGCCGTCCGTTCAAGGCCTTCCTGGTGAAGGGCAAGGACGGCAAGATCAGCTTCGAGTTTGAAGAGCGCAAGGCCAAGCCGGGTGCGAAAGGCAAAGCCGCCGCAGCGGAGGAAGGTGCCGAGGAAAAAGCCGCGCCGGTGAAAAAAGCCGCTGCGGCGGTGAAAAAGCCGGCGGCGAAAAAAGCCGTAGCCAAGAAACCAGCGGCCAAGAAAGCGGCACCTAAAAAAGCTGCCGCCACCGCAGAGTAAAAAAACGGGACCTTCGCGGTCCCGTTTCTTATTGTGTCGCACCTTTCTCCAGCGCCGCAAGATAAGCGCTGGACGCGGCGGCCCGCGCCATCTTCTCCTGCATGTGCGCGACCTCGTATGCGTGGATATCGTTAATGACCTGCTGCGCGGCCTCGTAGCGGTCGATTACATCGTCGTCGTGGAAAAGCAGCTGGCCGTCTTCGATGCTGATGACATCGCGGTGTTCATCGACGATAGTGAACATCTCGCGCACCGCCGCGATCCAGCGATCACGATTCGCATAAAACTCCGCCTGCTCGGCGAGCGTGCGATTCAAGGTTGAAACCAAGCCCTGCTGATATTCATGCACCTTCTCCGCCGGCAACGTGGCGATAGCTGCGGCAAGCTGCTCCATTACCGCCGGCACGAACTTGGCAAACATCTGCTGATGTGCCTGATGCAGCTCTGTGAGTTTGGCGACCGTATGAAGCGCCTGGCGGGTGCCATCGGCGGTCGCCACACTCTCCAGCGTAAAAAGCCGCTCCAACTGCAACCCAGCTTGCGCCTGCTGATACGCCGTCTGCGCCTGCTGCGCCACTCCGCCAACCTGCCGCGCGAGTTGAATCAATTGAAGTTCAGTTGGATGCATTAGCCAATCCGGATCGATAAAAAGATTGTAAATTCTATCATTTAATGAATACCATTCGATCCACAAGGAGTATCCTGATGACCTTTCTCCAATCGCATAACCTATGATGAACGAGCTATCAGAAGAAGTCCGTCGCGAGCTATTGCCGGGGGAGCAAGTGCTTTGGTCGGGCAGGCCGCGTCAAGGCCTGGTACTGCGTGGTTCCGACGCGCTCGGAATTCCCTTTAGTTTGTTGTGGTGTGGCTTTGCAATATTTTGGGAACACAGCGTCGTCACGTCGAACGCCCCCGCATTCTTCAAGTTGTGGGGCATTCCCTTCGTGCTCGTCGGCCTGTATATGGTTATCGGCCGATTTTTCTTCGAAGCACGGCAACGTGCGCGCACTTTCTACGCGGTCACGCCCGAGCGCATACTCATTGTGTCCGGCGTTTTTTCGCGGCAGGTTAAATCGTTGAGTTTGAACACGCTCTGCGATGTCTCGCTGACTGAAGGCCGCAACGGCGAGGGCGACATCACGTTCGGACCGCAAAGCCCTTTCCCGTCCTTTTTCGGCAATTCAGGATGGCCGGGCGCACGGCAGCAATCCCCCAAGTTCGAGCTGGTGACGGGAGCCAAGTCGGTATATGAGAAAATCAGAGAGGCTCAGCGTGGTTCGTTTGCCACCTGAGCGGGAAGTCTATGCGATGTTCAGGGGTGAAACATGAAGGCGATCAAAGCGGATATCACCGAGCTGGCGGTCGATGCCATTGTCAACGCCGCCAATTCATCGTTGCTCGGCGGTGGTGGTGTTGATGGCGCTATTCATCGCGCGGCGGGGCCTGAGCTGGTGCAGGAATGCCGCTTGCTCGGCGGCTGCAAAACGGGCGACGCTAAAATCACCAAGGGCTACCGGCTGCTTGCCAGGCACGTCATCCACACCGTGGGACCGGTGTGGCGCGGCGGTGATCATGGCGAGCCGCAACTGCTGGCGTCCTGCTATCGGCGCTCGCTGGAACTGGCGGTGGCGAATGGTGTGCACAGTATCGCCTTCCCCGGCATCAGCACCGGTATTTATGGCTATCCCGTCGAGCAGGCTGCCGAGATCGCTGTTGCGACCGTGCGCGCTGCGCAGTTTAAAGGTGCGGTGATCTTCTGCTGCTTTTCCGAGGCAGATCTCCGCGTCTATGAACGCATACTCAATAGCGACGGAATTGAATAGCGTTGGGGAGTAACGCTAAAGCATGGAGAATATGTATGACCGTTTTAGACACTGGACCGTTTTACCATGGTACGAAAGCTGATTTGCAGGTCGGTGATTTTCTGACTGCCGGTTTCAGATCCAACTATGACGACAGCGTGGTGATGAATCACATCTATTTCACGGCCCTGCCGAAGGGGGCCGGACTTGCTGCGGAAATCGCCAAGGGGAATGGCAAGCCTCGCGTCTACATTGTTGAGCCAGCCGGGGAGTTTGAGAATGATCCCAACGTCACCGATAGAAAATTCCCAGGTAACCCGACGCGGTCGTACAGGTCCAAGTCGCCTTTAAAAATTGTCGGCGAGCTCGACAGCTGGGAGCTCTTCGATTCCGAGTTCGTGCAAAATCTCAGAAGCCGCGTTGCGGCAGGCATGGGAGAAATTATCAATTAGTGGGTGGAGCATGGCGATACGTATCGTTCGGTTGGGCACGGAGCGTGCCAAAGATGAAGGCGTTCGCATTGGCACGGTGCGTCGTCCGCCGCGAGGTGTGCCCAAGGCCAAGTTCGCTTCGGATAATTGGTACGATGTTTGGTATCCGAATTTGTCGCCCAGCGCGGAGACCATGCAGCTGGGGCTGCATGCCGAAACACCGGCGCAGTGGAACAGTTTCGTACGCAAATACAAGGCCGAGATGGCAGAGCCCGAAGCCGCCCATTCTATCGCGCTGTTGGCGACACTCTCACATCAAACCAATTTTTCAGTCGGTTGCTATTGTGAAGATGAGTCCCGCTGCCACCGTTCAATCCTGCGCGAGCTTCTCATCAAGGCTGGCGCCAAAATGACATAGTTGTCTAACGATTTCTGAGGCGTCGGCGAGCGTGGATCACGGCCAGGATGTTGATCGTATCCAGTTCGATACGATAGATGAGCCGGTAATGGAATACGATGCGTTGACGCAGGTTTGCATCGTTCGCTTCGGGAACAACTGCGCCTAAATGGGGAAAGCGATCCAAGTCATCAGCAACCGCCAGAATCTTTTTGACTACCCTGGATGCATTTGATTGCGAGTCCTGGGCGATACGATCAGCAATCGCTTCTATATCCTCGGTCGCGGAATCGGACCATATTATCTGCCTAGCCATTTGCTGAGGCGCTGCTTCACGTCTTCTTGCGAAAGTGAACCACCAGCTTTGATACGTTCCTCGCTGTTCTTGACCTTTGTGAGGACGTAAAGATGGTATTGAATGTCGTCGAGCGAGCAGTCGTCCGGCAACGAATCCAGAAGGCTGATGACTTGTTGCTTGGCGGGGGACATGTTCTTCTCCGATTGAATGCGTTCCATGAACTTTAGTATAGCTCCAGTCAATGCCATTGACCGACCTCACTATATTTGCCGGAACAATCTGTCTTACCTGAGGTCGTCCGTGTAGAAGTAGATGGTGCCTTTGATGGCATCACAGCGGATGTGCAGGGCGGTGGCGAATTCCGCTGGTGTGGGTTCGCGCAGGGCTTGCTTGATGAGGGTGATGGACTCGGTCGAGGCGCCCGGCGCGGCGCGGTAGGCCAGGATGTGGTCGTAGTCGGGGCGGCTGTCGATTTGTTTTATCAGGTAGCGTTGTTTGCCGCTGCCGATCTGCATGTAGGTGGCGGTGCCGTTGGCGCCGGTCTCTGGCGACAGTTTGCGAAACATGAGCACTTTGTCGACCACGATGGTCGATGCCGCGTACTGCGTTTTGCCGCCTTGTTCGAAATGACCCAGCACCAGATCCGCTTTGAAATGCTTGAGCGGCGAGGGCGCTTGCGGGGCCAGGCGCGAGAGTTCGAATTTTTCTGGCGCGATGGTCCACAAGGCGGTCTTGCCGTCGAGGCGGCGACGCAGTGCGGCGTCGGTGACGGGATCGGCGACGTGCACTTGCAGCACCACTTGATAATCATGTGGCGCATGGAACATCGGCAGGTGCGACGCATACAGGCCCTCTTTGCCGCCGAACAGGGCCATGCCGTGTTCGCCGTAGGTGGCGTCGGCAGCGTGGGCGCTGCCGGCCAGCAGTAATGCAAGCAGTGCCGTCTTCATGCGCGCACCAGCAGTTTGCCGAGGTGGTCGCCGGTGAACAGCGAATTCAGCGCCGAGGGAAGTTGTTCAAAGCCGTCGATCACGGTTTCTTCGAAGATGATTTCGCCCGCCTTTACCCATGGGCCGACGATGCGGATCATTTCATCCATGCGGTGCAGGTAGTCGCGCGCCAGCAGGCCCTGGATGGTGGCGCGCTGGTACAGCATGTGGTGCAGCAGGCGCGGGCCGAGTTCCGGCGTCTCCAATCCGCCGCTGTATTGGCTGATCTGGCCGCAAATGACGATGCGCGCGCGGCGATTGATCAACGGGATGACGGCGTCCGTCACCATGCCGCCGACGTTGTCGAAGTAGACGTCCACGCCACCAGCGAGGCGTTTGATTTCCGCGCCCAAGGCATCGGCATTGGCAAACGCTTTGTAGTCGATGGCCCAATCGGCGCCGAGCTTGTCGCGCAGCCATGAGCACTTGGCTGCGCCGCCGGCGATGCCCAGCACGCGCGCGCCGTGGCGCTTGGCGAACTGCACCACCAGCGATCCCACCGCGCCAGCCGCGCCGGACACGACCACCACTTCACCCGCATGCGGCTTGCCCGACTCGGTCAGGCCAAACCATGCGGTGCGGCCGGGCATGCCCAGCACGCCGAGTGCGGTGGTCACTGGCGCAACCTCGGGATCGATGCGCTTCAAGCCGCTGGCGTGCACGCGGGCGTGGGTTTGCCAGCCGGTGTAGCTTTGCACCCAGTCGCCTTCGGCAAAGCCGGACGCCTTCGACGCCAGCACTTGCGCCACCACGCCGCCTTGCTGCACCGTGTTGAGCGGATGCGGTTCGGCGTCGTAGGTCGGCTTGCTCGACTGGCCGATACGCATGTAAGGATCGACGCTGAAATAGCGCGCTTCAATCAGCACTTCGCCATCGGCCAGCGTGGTGTCCAGCGCTTGTTCGACGCGTTCGTAGTGGTCGGTGGTGATCTGGCCCGCCGGCTGGCGGCGGTAGATCCATTGTCGGTTCGTGATCATAGTCGTGGAATGGTAAGATGACGGGCTTGTCCAGTAAAGCAACTTAAACTCACTTTTCGTATCCCATCAGGAAACTATGAATCTCAGCGATTTGCGCATTTTCGTCAGCGCGGCGCGCCGGCCTTCGCTGGGCGCGGCGGCGCTGGAGATGCATCTGACGCCGTCGGCCGTGTCCAAAGCCCTCAAGCGACTGGAGGACGAATTGGGCAAGCCGCTGTTTGATCGCAGCAGCAAGCAACTGGTGCTCAATGACAGCGGCCAGTTGCTGCTGAAGCGCGCACAGACCTTGCTGGCGCTGGCCGACCAGGCCAAGGCTGATCTGATGGGCGAGCAGGCCGCCATCGATAGCCGCATCGGCGGTCCGGCCATCCTGCTGTGGCGGCACGGCCAGATGCTGTCGCGAGCGCTGAGCGCGTATCCGGAAGCCAGCCTGCGCATGCAGGCCATGTTTGAAGACGAGGCATTGGCCGCGTTGGCGCGTGGCGATATCAACGCCGCCATCGTCACCAGCGATGTGATCGAAGGACGTGGCGAGCATTGGTCGGACGAGTGGGAGGTTACGCGATTGGGCAGCGTCACGCTGCATCTGATGGCGGGCAAGGCGCATCCGCTGGTGAAGGCGCGCAAGTTAAAAGCCAGCGCGGCGCAGGTGTTGAAACATGATTTCGCCTGCCCGTCGCGCTCGATGTTCTGCGGCGTGCAGCGCGGCGCGCATTCCGATGGCTGGCGCGACGATCAACTGCCGCGCAAGATCCGCTACTGGACCGACGACCTGCAATTGTTGCTGACGCTGGTGAAGGCAGGGCAGGCATTGGCCTATCTGCCCGACTTCGCGCTGGCCGACAGCGAACTGCGCCGCATCGAGGTCACCGACTGCGCCTTTGAATGCGTGGAGCAGGTGGCGCTGGTGTGGAATCGCGCGCGGGCCGGCGCCTGGCAGCGTGAATTGGCCGAGTCACTTGCCGGATACAACTCGTAACTTTTCTTACGGAACTGTGGTCGTCTTGCTGTGAAGCGGCCGCGTTGAATGCTCAGGAACGCTGATGAACAGCGATCTGCCAACCCAAGAAAAGGAACATAGTCATGAAAACCAAAACCCTGATGATTACCGGCCTGCTTTCGATGATCAGTGCTGCCGCCTTCGCGCAGACGCCAGTGGCCCAGGTCCACCAAGACAACGTGCAGATCATCCAGGACAGTCAACGGATTCATCAAGACAACCGCGAGATCCAGCATGACAACGCTGTGATCGCGGTCAAGAAAGGCGAGGTGGCCGCAGGCAAGCAGGAACTGCGTGCTGAGAAGCACGAGCGCAATGCCCTGGCCCGCGCTGAGAACGCCGAGCTGAAGAAAGGCGATCTGGCCGGCGCCCGTCAACTGGATCAAGCCCGCCGCGACGAGCAGCACGCAATCAATCAGCAAAAGCATGAAATCCGGCACGATGAGAAAGTGATCGCCCATAAAAAGGCGGACAAGCAGGAAGCCAAGCTGGCGCGCCATGAAGACAAAGCGGAGCGTCACGAAGACAAGGTCAAGCGCGATCACGACGCCGGCAAGATTTAATTGCGATTTCGGCAAGAAAAACCGGGCGCCTTCAAAACGTCCGGTTTAGTGCTATATTGAAGGGATCATGACTGTTACGCTCAACACTGTTACCTCCAATGCGGCTTACCAGCCGTATGTGCCGACCGTCTCCCCGGCGCCGTCGGCCGCGGCCTTGTCGTCGCAGGCGGTGAGCTTGTCGGCGCAGTCGGCGGTGGTGGCTTCGCTGGGCGCGTCGACCGGCGCCACGGTGTACACGCCGAGTGGTTTGCTCACTGCCTTGCAGCAGGCGGGCACGGTGGAAGAACCGGTCAGCGTGCCGGAAGAAGGCAGCAATGTTGATACTTCCACCACGGCGCAGCAGGCGCTGGACCAGGGCATTGTCTCCACGCTGGCGACCAATCCTTCGGCGTCCGGCATTTACACCGGCGCCGGCACTGTTAGCGGCGCGCTGTCTGAACAAGCCGCCGCCAACTGGGCGGAACTGCTCAAAACCAATCCCAATCTGGCCAGCACGGTCGTCTCCAGTTCCTATGACATGGGCCTGGTCAGTTCGCTTTCCGTGACCGCGTAAGCACTTGGGCGTTTGCTGTGGTAAACTATTGATTCTTTAGGGTAATCGTACTTCTTCTACCCGAATCGCAGTTTCAATTGTGGTCACGCTTCTTTAATTCCCTAGCCTTCACGGGCGCATTCATCATGAAAAATTTGAAAATTGGCACGCGCCTTGCGGCGGGCTTTGGCTTGGTATTGGCGTTGATGATCTTGATGACGGTGATCGGCATCCGTCACATGCACACGGTGGCCTCGGCCACGCGCGACATGATGCAGCAGCCGCTGGCCAAGGAGCGCATGATTTCGGACTGGTATCGCCTGATCCACACCAGCGTGCGCCGCACGTCGGCCATTTCCAAGAGTTCCGATCCTTCGCTGGGACCGTTCTTTGCCGAAGAGACGGCCGCCTCCACGGCCGAGGTGAACAGTTTGCAGAAGAAGGTCGAGCCGCTGCTGGCAAGCGATGAGGAAAAAGCCATCTTCACCGGCATGATGGACAACCGCAAGCGCTACCTCGCCTCGCGCGACGCCATTGTCGCGCTCAAGAAGGAGGGCAAGTTTGAAGAAGCGGCCGAGGTGCTGGACAAGCGCTTCACGCCGGATGGCAAGGCCTATCTGGCTTCGCTGAGCAGTCTGCTGGATTTGCAGCGCAAGAGCATCGACGCCAATGCGGAGCGGATTGAAGCGCTGTACGAGAGCAATCGCACCTTCATGGTGGTGTTTGGTCTGGTGGTGCTGGCGCTGGGTGTGATGTGTGCGTGGCGCCTGACGCGCGGCATTACTGTGCCGCTGAGCCAGGCGGTGGATATCGCCGTGGCCGTGGCGCACAAGGATCTGACCTCGCATATCGAAGTCAGCAGCACGGACGAAACCGGCCGGCTGCTGGACGCTTTGCAGAAAATGAATGACGGCCTGATTGGCATCGTGAACGAGGTGCGCAATGGCACCGAAAGCATTTCGACCGCGTCGAGCCAGATCGCCGCCGGCAATCTGGATTTGTCGGGTCGTACCGAGGAACAGGCCTCCAGTCTGGAAGAAACCGCGTCGTCGATGGAAGAGCTGACCCAGACCGTGAAGCAGAACGCGGACAATGCGCGCCAGGCCAACCAGTTGGCGGTGAAGGCTTCGGAAGTGGCGCAGCGCGGCGGCGGCGTGGTGTCGGAAGTGGTGGATACCATGGAAGCCATCACCGGCTCGTCGCGCAAGATTGCCGACATCATCAGCGTGATTGACGGCATCGCCTTCCAGACCAATATCCTGGCCTTGAATGCGGCGGTGGAGGCGGCGCGTGCCGGCGAGCAGGGCCGCGGTTTCGCGGTGGTGGCGTCGGAAGTGCGCAACCTGGCGCAGCGCAGCGCGGCGGCGGCCAAGGAGATCAAATCGCTGATCGACGATTCGCTGGAGAAGGTCGATGCCGGCAGCAAGCTGGTGACGCAGGCCGGCAGCACCATGCACGAGGTGGTCGACAGCATTCAGCGCGTGACCGACATCATGGGCGAGATTACTTCGGCTTCGCTGGAGCAGAGCAGCGGCATCGAGCAGGTGAATCAGGCCATCGGCCAGATGGATCAGGTGACGCAGCAGAACGCGGCGCTGGTGGAGGAAGCCGCAGCCGCGGCGTCCTCGCTGCACGATCAGGCCGATGCGCTGACGGCGATTGTGGCGGTGTTCAAGCTGCAAGAGGCGCCGGCGGGCCGCTTGCAGCTGCGCTAGTCGCCGTCGTTTCGGCCTTCGCCGGAATGACGTGCTTTACTGTGCTTGCAGTTCGACGTTGATCATGTTGTCGTCGGGCTTGCGGTCGATCAGCTTGTTGTCCGGGTCGATGCCGGCTTTCGCTGGCTTGCCGTTGACGATCACCGTGTAGCGGTTCTCTTTCTGCGTGATCAGCATGCGTTCGCGCAGCAGGCTGTTGCCTTCCTTGTCATCGACGCCGACGTCGATCCAGTCGCGCAACGGCGTGTCTTTCTCTTCGCCTTGCTCGCCCGCGCGCACCTTGGCGGCGCTGACGGCGAAGCTGACTTCATACCGCCCATCGCTCAGCTTGCGGGCCGTGGCCGAGGTCGCATGGTTTTCATACAACACGATGTCGTTGAACAGGTCGTCGATCAAGTAGGCCTGATCGGCCGGCGTCACCTTGCGCAGCGCATCGACCAGTACCGTCACGCTCGGATACGGACCGGACTTGCGGCCATACTGTGTCAGCAGTTCCTTCAGCGCGCTGTTGATCGTGGCCTCGCCGAGGATATCCTGCAACTGGTACATGGCCAGGCTGCCCTTGCGGTACTGGATGTAGTTCTGGTTTTCATTCTCCGCCAGCGGCAGTTCCTTCTTGCGCTCCAGCGCGCGGCCCAGCAGGTACTGATCGAGGTCGTAGTGCAGGAAGCGGCGCATTTTTCCGGCGCCGAAGTTTTTCTTCATGACCATCAGCGCCGAGTACTCGGCCAGCGTTTCGCTCAGCACTGAGCTGCCGCGCGTGTTGCCGCCCACCAGCTGGTGGCCCCACCATTGGTGCGCCACTTCGTGCGCGGTCACGTAGAACGGGTAGTCGATGTCCTTCGGATTCTTGTCGTTGACCTTGGCGATGAAGCCCACCGATTCCGAATACGGAATGGTGTTCGGATACGACTGCGCAAACTGGGCGTAGCGCGGGAATTCGACGATGCGCACCAGCTTGTGCTGATACGGGCCGAAGTTCCTGGTGTAGTAATCCAGCGATTCCTTGATGCCCTTGTCCATGCGCTCCAGGTTGTATTCGTGGCCCTGCTGGTAGTACAGCTCGATGCCGACGTCCTGCCACCAGTCGCGCTTGACCAGGTAGCGCGCCGACTGGAAGGCGTACATGTTCAGCATCGGCTGTTCCATCTTGTAGTGGAAGTAGCGGCGGCCTTTGCTGGTCCAGTCCTTGACCAGCATGCCGGGGGCGATGGCGGTCTGGTCGGCGCTGGTGCCGACGGTGGCGTCAAAGCTGATCCAGTCGGCATCGTTGCCGGCGAAGTTGTTGGCCAGGCCGGCTGGATCGTCGCGCGGCAGCATGCGTTCGCGCGCGGCCAGTTTATGTTTCTTGCGGTCGCGCGCATCGCTCAGTTCCCAGTCCTGCTGGTAGCCGATGTGCGGCATGATGCCATTGTTGAAGAAGGTGCCGTTGGCGATCACCGGCGTGTCGCGGCCCAGTCCCAGTATGCCTTGCGGCGTGTAGCTGATTTCAAAATCCATGGCCAGCTGCGCGCCCGGCGCCAGCGGGGTGCTCAGCTTATAGCTGTAGAAGCCCAGTTCGGCATCCTGCACGCCGTTGCGCACCTGCTGGCTGAAACGCACGTGGTACTGCGCCACGCTGTTGTCCTGCGAGATGATGATGTCGCTGACCGGTTGCGCGGTTTTGTTCTGCAATACGTAGCGGCCCTTGACGGTCAGGGCGCGCTGTTCCGGCCAGATGTCGACGCCCAGCTTGACGTCGGTGATGCGCGGTTGCGGCAGCACGGCGTATTGCTTGTACTTGCGCTCGTAGTCGGCTTTTTCGGTTTCCTTGTGATAGGCCGATTTGAAACAGTCGGCCACGTATTGGTTGTAGAACAGCACGCCGCCGGCGCCGGCAAAGATGATGGCGCCGATGGCAATGGTGGTCAGCACCGGCACGGTCAGCGCGTGGCGCGCCAGTTGCAGGCGCTGGCGCCAGCCGTCATTGGTGCCGCGCGCCCAGAACAGCAGGGACAGCACGATCAGCAGCAGCGCCGCGCCGCCCCAGTAGGCTTCGTACCAGCGCTCGCGCAGCAGGAAGTGGCCGTAGCCGTTCATGGCCGAGTAGGTGATGCTTGGCATGTTGCCGTAGATGAGCATCGGATTGTCCAGCCCGATGCCGGGCGCCGTCACGCTGATGATGTAGTAGACGATCATCGCGAAGTAGGCCAGGTAGCGCTGGTTGATCAGCACTTGCAGCGCGATCGCCAGCACCGCCGTCAGCGCATAGCCCGGCATCTGCACCAGGAACAGGTGGTACAGGTACAGCCCCGGTTGCAGCAGGAAATAGCCCTGGAAGATTTGCACCGCCATGCCGGTCAGCATGACGATCAGCATCAGCAGCGCTTGCAGGCCGATCAGCGCGAACAGCTTGGCCAGCAGCGGCAGCCAGCTCGGCACCGGCAGCGCGTCCAGCATCTGGCCCATGTGGGCTTCGCGCTCGCGCCAGATCAGTTCGCCCGCGTAGAAGGTGGTGATCACCATCATGAACAGGGCGAAGGTTTCGCTGACGATTTCCAGCACCTGATACGTCACCGGATAGGTGGTGGTGCCAAACATCGAACCCATGTCCAGCGAGGCGGCGCCCATCATCAGCACGCCGGCCAGCACGATCACCAGGAAGTAGATGTTCTTGGTGGTTTCGCGCAGGTTGAGCCAGCTGGAACGCAGCAGCAGCCGGCCCAGGCTGCGCGCCGCGAAGTCGGGCTTTTCCTGGGTGTTGGTGGAGGTGTGCGACAGGTGCTGCGGGATCTCGCCTTCGCCGGTGCTAGCGCGCTTGCCGTGGCCGCTGTCGCTGGTGGCGATGAAATGGAAGCGCCAGTAGCCGACCAGCAGGCCGGCCAGCGCGGCGCCGGCCCAGATCACGCGGTTCAGCAGGTACACGCCCTCCGGCAGGAACATGCGGGTATTGCGCTCGATGATGGGCCAGTACTCGGTCAGGCGGATCACGGCGGTGGTGCCGAAGGGGTCGATCAGGGCGGCGAAGGTTTTGTAGTCGAGGTCGCGCGCCAGGCCGGGCGCCACCATGTAGCCGATCAGCATCACCACGCTGGAGATGTAGACCGGCAACATGCGCCGCGTCAGCGCGGCCAGGATGAAGAACACCGCGCCGAAGATGAAGATGTTGGGCAGGATGACGATCAGGTAGGGGATGAGGTAGGCGATCGCATCCGCATGCGCCAGCCGCTCGGGATCGATGCCGGGGATGAAGCTGCCCAGCCACGCGCCCAGCAGGATGCTGGTGAAGATCACCGCCAGCGTGAGGTAGGCGCCGAGGAAGCGGCCGAACATGTACTGGTGCTTTTTGATCGGCGCACTAAAGAAGAAGTGCTGCATGTCGTATTCGAAGTCCTGCTGGACCGAGCGCCCCATCATGGCGGCAATCACGATCACGCCCAGCGAGCCGAGGAAGCTGGTGGTGAACATCAGCGAGCGCGGCGAATCGATCAGCTGGCTGCCGAAGGTGATCGAGGCGCCTTTGAAGAAGCCGCCGGCGGCGGCCATCCACAACATGGTCAGGGCCAGGAAGCCGAGGAAGTACACCCACGTGGACAAGAGCTTGAGGCGCTGGCGCGCTTCAAAAAAGGCGATGGCAAACATGATCCGGCCTTAATCGCAGCTGTTCGCGGCGCGGTGGCGGCCGGCGATGGTGGCGAAATAGACGTCTTCCAGATCGCCGATGGCTTCCTCGAAACCGTCGCCCGGATCGTCGTCGCTGTAGACGTGGATCAGGGTGCGGCCGGACAGCAGGCGCGAGGAGATCACCGGATGGCGCAGCTGGAACGATTGCAGGTCGCGCTTGTCGATGAAGCGGGCCCAGATCTTGTCGCTGACCTCGTGGATCAATTCCTGGGTCGGGCCGCACAGCAGCAGGTGGCCCTTGTTGATGATGGCCATGTTGGCGCACAGGTCGGCCACGTCGCTGACGATGTGGGTGGACAGGATCACGGTCTTGTCCTCGCCGATGTCGGACAGCAGGTTGTGGAAGCGCACGCGCTCCTGCGGGTCGAGGCCGGCGGTCGGCTCGTCGACGATGATCAGCTTGGGATCGCCCAGCAGCGCCTGGGCGATGCCGAAGCGCTGGCGCATGCCGCCGGAGAAGCCGCCCAGGCGCTGGTGGCGCACCTCGAACAGATTGGTCTGTTGCAGCAGGCCGTCCACCACCTCGCGCCGGCGGTGGCGGTTGCTCAGGCCTTTCAACACGGCGAAATGGTCCAGCAGTTCGTAAGCGGTCACTTTCGGGTAGACGCCGAAATCCTGCGGCAGGTAGCCCAGCAGGCGGCGGATTTCATCTTTTTCGTCCAGCACGTCCAGGTCGCCGAAGAACACCGAGCCGGAATCGCATTCCTGCAAGGTGGCGAGGGTACGCATCAGCGTCGATTTGCCGGCGCCATTGGGGCCGAGCAGACCGAACATCCCGGTCGGGATGGTGAGCGAGATATTGTCCAGCGCAACGACGCCGTTGCTATACGTTTTGGACAAGTTGCTGATGCTTAATTCCATGCTAACTCCAGATTCTGCACGACAAACCACTTTTCACATGATGGCATTGTATTGAATTTGATCCACAGGAGGGGCGCCATTGCGATGGGCGGCAAAATGGTGCGCCAGAGTGCAGGATTGGCGGAACAGGCCGTTCGGCCTGAGGTGTGGTTGAATAGACAACTTATTCAATTCCTAAACAAAACCTGCTCGCGGTTGAACCACCAGCGGCACAGGGTCAGCAACAGCCCGGCTGTCACCGTTGTTGACAGTAATATCACGGAGAACATGCGGTAGTCCATGGTTCCTTTGACCAACTCCTTCATCGCCAGTGAAACGTTGGTGAGTGGTACCATGGCCCATTTCCAGTTCAATTCCACGCCGGGCAGCAGCGCCACCAGCGTCGGCAGGATGGTGACGATGATCAGCGGCGAGATCAGGCCGGCCGCCTCCTTGTAGCTTTTGGCGTAGACCGAGATCGACAGCAGGATGGCGGCAAAGATGGCGGCGGTCGGTACCAGCATCAGCGCCACCATGGCCAGGTCCAGCAGGCCGATGGCGCGCACCATCAGCACCAGGTCGCCGCCGATGGACGGGCCGAAGAAGTGCAGCAGCAGGCCCACGCTGGCGATCATCAGCAGCGCCGAGGTCAGGCCGATGGTGAACAGCATCAGGAACTTGGCCAGCACGATGGCGGTGCGCGAGACCGGCGCCAGCAACAGGGTTTCCAGCGTGCCGCGCTCCTTTTCGCCGGCGCCGGTGTCGATCGCCGGGTACATCGCCGCCATCAGGCACACCATCAGCAGCACATAGGGCAGCATGCCGCCGATCACCGCGCCCATCTGCTCGCGCTTGTCGGCGGTGGAGTGGTCTTCCAGCGTGATCGGATCGAGCGCGAACGCCAGTTGCTGCTTGTTGAGGTTGAAGGCCGAGAGGGCGCGCTCGCGCAGTTCGCGGTTCTCGCCGCCGATCACCGACTGTACCCGCTTGCGGGTCAGGTCGATGGTGGCGGCGCTGTTGTAGTGCAGCTGGATCACGCCTTGCCGCTGGGCGCCGAGGTGGTCGTTGAGGCCGGGCGGGATCACCAGCGCAAACTTGATGCGCTCGGTGGCGATGGCGCTTTTGATGTCATCCGCGCTGGCCAGCACGATTTCATGGAAGCCTTTTTCTTTGGCGAAGCGCTCGGCCAGTTGCGGCGCGCGTTCCTTGCCGAAGATGGCGTAGGCCATGTCGGCCGTGCTGGCCTGCTTGAACATGCTGGAGCTCAGGAAGCCGAAGCCGCCAAAGATCAGCGGCATGGCAAACACCGGGATGAAGACGGTGAAGAAGAAGGTACGGCGGTCGCGCGCCAGTTCCAACAGTTCCTTGAGGTAGATGGTCCACATGGCTCAGCCTCCCTGATTGATGACGCCGACAAAGGCGTCGTACAGATCGGCGCTGCCGCCGAGGTGGCGCAGCTCGTCCATGCTGCCGTGGAAGGCGGTCCTGCCGTGGTTGATGATGCAGACGCGGTCGCACAGCTTCTCCACCTCGTGCAGGTGGTGGGTGGAGAAAATCAGCGGCACGCGCAGGGCCTTGTAGCTGGCGATGAAGTCCAGCAGGATCTTGGCCGACATCACATCGAGGCCGGTGGTCGGCTCGTCGAGAATGACGATTTGCGGCTCGTGCACCACGGTGCGGGCGATGGCGCATTTCTGCTTCATGCCGGTGGACAGCTGGTCGGCGCGCTTGTTGCCGAATTCATGCATTTGCAGCAGCTCGAACAGCTCGTCGCAGCGGCGCTTGAGGTAGGCCGGGCTCATGCCGTGCAGGCGGCCGAAGTATTCGATGTTTTCGCGCGCGGTCAGGCGGCCGTACAGGCCGGTGGAGCCGGACAGGAAGCCGATGTGCTGGCGCGCGGCGACCGGATTGGCCAGCAGGTCGACGCCGTTGGCGTGGATGCTGCCGGCGTCCGGCTTGAGGGCGGTGGACAGCAGGCGCAGGGTGGTGGTCTTGCCGGCGCCGTTGGGGCCGAGCAGGCCCAGCACTTCGCCCGGTGCGCAGCGGAAGCTGACGTCGCGCACCGCGTGGAACCAGCCGTCGTGATGATCGCGCGGATCGCGCGCCGTGGCGTGTTTGCTGGCGCGGGCGGGCAGGCGAAAGCGTTTGGCCAGGCTTCTTACCTCGATCATCGTGGTTGCCCCAAGTTGAAAGTTTCAAGAATAGCATGTCAAAATTCTTGCACGCAAGCTACTGCTTCGAGAAATCCTTGCTATAGTCGCACACGGGAGCGTAGCGAAAAATGAATCCGCAACTGAAGGAAAAAATACTGGCAGTCATGCAGAGCGGCGTCGACCGCGAAGAGTCCACCGGCTTCTTCCGCGTGGCGCTGGGCCTGTATTACCTGTCCGGCCTGATGACCAAGGAAACCCTGGACTTCAAGCAGCTGGACCGCGACTTCAACCGCTTCATTTACCACACCATCGGCAAAGGCCACAGCATCACCAGCATCCTGCAATACATGAGCGGGGAGAAGGTGGTGAAAGTGGTGGAATCGAAGCGCTTCCTGAAAGCCTTCGGCGAGCACTGCACCGAGGTGCCGCTGGAGAATATCCCCTTCCTGCTGGGCCTGAACCTGGGCGTGGCCAAGGACATCTCCGGGATCGACGTGCGCGGCCCGGTGGCCGACTACATCGAGCGCCAGCGTCAGCTACGCGAAGAGGCCGATGCCAGTTAAAATGTGGCTTTCCATCTGAAGACACGAGTTTGCACATGGCCGCACATCATCACACTCCCCTCGACCGTTTCATTGCCAGCGCCGACAAAGCGTTGCGCGTGGTGGCTGGCGTCGCCTCCGCCTCGCGACCGACGCCGGCGGCGCACGCGGCCGATGCGGAGATGAGCGAGACCGAACGCCGCCATGCGGCCGGCCTGATGCGCGTGAACCATGTAGGTGAAGTGTGTGCGCAAGCGCTGTACAACGCGCAGGCCCGCTTCGCCCGCACCGGGCAGATCCGTGAGCAGTTCGAGCATTCAAGCCGTGAGGAAGAAGACCATCTGGCGTGGACCGCGCAGCGGCTGGAAGAACTGAACTCGCACATCAGCGTGCTGAATCCCTTGTTCTATGCCGGCGCTTATGCGCTGGGCACGGTCGCCGCCGTGCTGGGCGATGCACGCAGCCTGGGTTTTGTGGTGGAGACCGAGCGCCAGGTGGAAGCGCATCTGGAAAGCCATCTGGACAAGCTGCCGCCGCAGGACGCCAAGTCGCGCGCCATCGTCGACCAGATGCGCATCGATGAAATCGAACACGGCGCCGCCGCCCAGCGCCTGGGCGCCGCCCATGTGCCGGCGCCGGTGCAGCAGGCGATGTCGGTCATGGGCAAGGTCATGACCAGCACCGCCTACTACATCTGAACCTTGAGCTTGTGCAGGACCAGTTGGGCAATCGGGTGGGGCCATGACTCAAAGTTGTCGGCCGTGCTGCCATCGGCCACGTACGCGAGCGATTTCACGGTGCCGTCTTCGACCTGCACGCGCAAGCCGAAACTGTCCCCTTTATACAGGTAGACGGCGCCGTTATGCACAAACGGCACCTTGCCGATGGGGTACTCCGCGTAGTGCTCCTTATCGACATGCAGCCGCAAGGTAAACGGCTCGCGGAACACAACCTCATCGGCCGCCAGCGCAGTACCGGCAGTGGCAGCAAGCAGAATGGCGCATGGCAGCTTCATTCGGGATCAGACGACGTCGACGATTTCGAAGGAGTGGGTGATTTCGGCGGTCTTGCCCAGCATGATCGATGCGGAGCAGTATTTGTCGTGCGACAGGGTGATGGCGCGTTCGACTTGTTCCGGTTTCAGGCCTTTGCCGGTTACCACGAAGTGGAAGTTAATCTTGGTGAACACTTTCGGTTCGGTGTCGGCGCGTTCGGCTTTCAGCACGCATTCGCAGCCGCGAATGTCGGCGCGGCCTTTTTTCAGGATCAGTACCACGTCGTAGGCGGTGCAGCCGCCGGTGCCCAGCAGTACCATCTCCATCGGACGCGGCGCCAGGTTGTTGCCGCCGCCCTCGGGCGCGCCGTCCATGTTGACCAGGTGGCCGGAGCCGGTCTGGGCCAGGAAACTCATGCCCGACGGGCCATTCCAGCTAACTTTGCATTCCATTGCATTCTCCGTGTGAAAAACTTTGTCCATATTGTAATGGACCGCGCAAACCCTGTGTTTGCGCGGTCCCGATGCCAAACCAGGCTTGACGCGCAGCCGCCGGGGCTGTTATGATCGTGGGCTTTCCATTCGCTCAGGAAAGTAAATAAAAAGGCCGAGTCCGCTGTTTCTGTGGCGGAACCACCATATGAGCGGTAATTTCTAATTTAGAAAGTCATCACATGAAAACTTTTTCCGCTAAAGGACATGAAGTCCAGCGCGACTGGTTCGTGATTGACGCGACGGACAAAGTCCTCGGACGTGTTGCCAGCGAAGTGGCACTCCGACTGCGCGGCAAGCACAAGCCTGAGTTCACCCCTCACGTCGATACCGGCGATTTCATCGTCATCATCAACGCAGGCAAACTGCGCGTGACCGGCACCAAAGCAACCGAGAAGACCTACTACCGTCACTCGGGCTACCCAGGTGGCATCTACGAGACCAACTTCCTGAAAATGCAACAGCGTTTCCCAGGTCGTGCTCTGGAAAAAGCCGTCAAGGGCATGCTGCCAAAAGGCCCACTGGGCTACGCAATGATCAAGAAGCTGAAAGTGTACGCCGAAGGTTCGCACCCGCACGCTGCTCAGCAACCTAAAGCACTCGAAATCTAAGGAACTGACATGATCGGTAACTACAATTACGGCACCGGCCGTCGCAAGAGTGCAGTAGCTCGTGTGTTCATCAAAGCTGGCACTGGCCAAATCATCGTCAACGGCAAACCTGCGTCGGAATACTTCTCGCGCGAAACCGGCCTGATGGTTATTCGTCAACCACTGGAACTGACCGGCAACGTTGAACGTTTCGACATCAAAGTCAACGTCCACGGCGGCGGCGAGTCCGGCCAGGCAGGCGCAGTTCGCCACGGCATCACCCGTGCTCTGATCGACTACGATTCGGGCCTGAAAGGTGACCTGGCACGCGCTGGCTTCGTCACCCGCGATGCACGTGAAGTTGAACGTAAAAAAGTTGGTCTGCGCAAAGCACGTCGCGCAAAACAATTCTCGAAGCGTTAATTTTCACGCTCTGGTGCGCTGCTTGCGGCGCACTGCAAAAAAAGCCGCCGGCCTTGTGTCGGGCGGCTTTTTTTCCATCTGGCAGGCGTAATACGCCTGTAGCCATTGCCTGATAAAATGGCACCCATTTCTCCACGCATCCCCTCACTTCAAGGAAAGAACATGATCAAAGTTGGCATCGTCGGCGGCACCGGATACACCGGGGTGGAACTGCTGCGTTTGTTGGCAGTCCACCCGAATGTGGAACTGACGGCAATCACCTCGCGCAAAGAGGACGGCTTGCCAGTGGCTGATATGTTCCCATCGCTGCGCGGCCGCGTGAACCTGAAATTCTCCTCGCCGGAAAACGCCGACCTGACCCAGTGCGACGTGGTGTTCTTCGCCACCCCGCACGGCGTCGCCATGGCACAGGCGCCTGAGCTGCTGAAAGCCGGCGTCAAAGTCATCGACCTGGCGGCCGACTTCCGCATCAAGGACAAGGCCGTCTTCGAGAAATGGTACAAGATCGACCACACCTGCCCGGAACTGCTGGAAGAGGCGGCCTACGGTCTGGCCGAACTGAACCGCGATAACATCAAGAACGCCCGTCTGGTGGCCAATCCGGGTTGCTACCCGACCACCATGCAGCTGGGTTACTACCCGCTGCTGAAAAACGGCGTGGTCGATGCCGGCTCGCTGATCGCCGACTGCAAGTCGGGCGTGTCGGGCGCCGGCCGCAAGGCGGAAATCGGCACCCTGTTCTCGGAAGCCTCGGACAACTTCAAAGCTTACGGCGTGGCAGGTCACCGCCACACGCCGGAAACCTCGGCCCAGCTGCAAAAGTTCACCGCCGACAAGGTCGGCCTGATCTTCACGCCGCACCTGGTGCCGATGATCCGCGGCATGCACTCGACCCTGTACGCGCGCCTGACCAAGGACATCAGCAACGAAGACTTGCAGAAACTGTTTGAAGACCAATATATGGACAGCGCCTTCGTCGACGTGATGCCGTTCGGCTCGCATCCGGAAACCCGCTCGACCCGTGGCTCCAACATGCTGCGCCTGGCGCTGCACCGTCCGGACAACGGCAACACCGTGATCGTGCTGGTGGTGCAGGACAACCTGGTCAAGGGCGCGTCTGGCCAGGCTGTGCAGTGCATGAACCTGATGTTCGGTCTGGAAGAAACCCTGGGCTTGACGCAAATCGCCCTGTTGCCGTAAAACCCGCTGTTTTTGCGGGGTGCGGAGCATAAATCACACCAAGGGTCTATAATGGACCCTAACTGTTTTCTCGTAGGAGTTAGAAATGAATGCTGTTGCCGAAATGCCAGCACCTATCGTCTTCACCGATAGCGCTGCTGAAAAGGTCGCCCAACTGATCGAAGAGGAAGGCAATCCCGACCTGAAACTGCGCGTATTCGTGCAGGGCGGCGGCTGCTCCGGCTTCCAGTATGGCTTCACCTTCGACGAAATCGTCAACGAAGACGACACCACCATGGTCAAGAACGGCGTCCAGCTGTTGATCGATTCGATGAGCTACCAGTACCTGGTCGGCGCGGAAATCGATTACAAGGATGACCTGGAAGGCGCCCAGTTCGTGATCAAGAACCCACAGGCCACCTCGACCTGCGGTTGTGGTTCCTCGTTCTCGGTATAAGTTTTCGGATGCGTCCCCAAAAACGGCGGCCTGCGGGCCGTCTTTTTTTTATGGATCGCAGCTACTGTGTGAACATTTTCACCAGACTGTGCTGGGACTGCGCGCCGTAGAGGATGTCGTTGACTTCCTCGGCTTCCTGCGCGGCCTTGGTGCTGCGGGGGAAGAGCTGTTGTTCGTAGACGGTCAAAGCGGCTTCGAGGTCGTCAGGATGGGCGATGATGGCTTTGGCCAGTTCGGCGCCGTCGTACATGGCGAGGTTGGCGCCTTCGCCGGAGGGCGCCATCAGGTGGGCGGCGTCGCCCAGCAGCGTGACGCCCGGCACGCGCGGCCTGCAATGTTCTTGCGGTAGCGAATGGATCAGGCGCAGTACCGGGGCGCTGTCGCTGTCGGCGATGAACGCGGTCAGCGCTGGCGCCCACCCTTCAAATTCCGCCGCGATACGGACCTTGGCGGCTGCTGCATTGTTGAAGTCGATCTCTCCCAGCCATTCCTCAGACCGCCGCAATGCGATGTAAGCGTGCACCACGCCGCCCGGCTCACGGTGCGACAGGATGCCTTTGCCCGGCGCCAGGGCGAACATTGAGCCGCCGCCTGCCGCTGCCGCGCTGGCAGGATGGCGCAGGTCGGCGTCGTGCAGCCAACTTTCCGCTCCCTGTCCGAACGGCTGGCGACCGGGGCGGGGGCGATCTACTGGCATGTCGCCAACAAGAACGATTTGCTGACCGCCGCCTGCGACGCCATGGTGGGGCACGCGCTCGGCCAGCCGGTGACCGACGCCTCGCCGCACGAGACGATCCGCGCACTGGCCCTGAGCTTGTTCGATACCATCGATGCCCATCCGTGGGTAGGCTCGGCGCTTACGCGCTCGCCCTTGCAAATGCCGGTGGTGCGCATCCTGGAGCGGTTAGGCCAGCAGGTGAGGGCGATGGGGGTGGCGGAGGCTGGGCAGTTTGCGGCCGTGTCGGCGCTGCTGAGTTACATCGTTGGGGTCAGCGTGCAGAACGCGGCCAACGCGCAGATGGGCCGCGCGCTTGGTGGTGATCGTGAGGCGATTCTGGCGGAGGCTGCGCAGGCATGGTCGGCGCTGGATGCGGATGCGTTCCCGTTCGTGCGCAGCATTGCCGCGCAGTTCCCGGCGCATGATGACCGCGCGGATTTCCTCGCCGGGATCGACTTGATCCTGCGCGGCTTGTCGTCAAGGGTCTGAGACGAAAGCGATGCCGATCGCTCGCCGATCTTAGCGAGGGTAGAGCGCGCCGAGGACCCGCCCCCCGCTGGCGCCGGTGACGGCTGGCAGATTGCCCGCCAGCCGTTCGCTGAAGCGGTATCCCAGCCACGCAAACGCCAGCGCCTCCACGCGGTTGGGCGCCACGCCCAGCGCCTGTGTGGACGCGACCAATACCTGCTTGCCCAGTTCCTGCGCCAGCGCGTCCATCAGCATGCTGTTGTAGGCGCCGCCGCCGCAGATGTAGACCGCATCCGCGCCGCCCCCGCAGGCCTTGATCGCATCGGCCAGCGTGACGGCCGTGTACTGCGTCAAGGTGCGTTGCACATCCTCCGGCGCGGCCGTCGCGTGCACAGCGAGGCGTGCATCCAGCCAATCCAGATGGAAAAAATCGCGCCCCGTGCTTTTGGGCGCGGGCAGCGCCAGATAAGGTTCCTTGAGCAGCTCGGCCAGCAAATCGGGAAGCACCTTGCCGCTGGCGGCCCAGGCGCCATCGGCATCGTATTCCTGCTGGCGGTGGCGGCCGATCCAGCCGTCCATCAGCACATTGCCCGGCCCCGTATCGAAACCAGTTACGCGGCCATCGCCGCTGAGCACACTGATGTTAGAGATGCCGCCAATATTGGCCACCACGCGCGCCTGCCCGGGCTTGCCGAACAATGCCTGATGAAACGCCGGTACCAGCGGCGCACCCTGGCCGCCGGCCGCGATATCGCGGCTGCGGAAATCCGCGATCACATCGATGCCGCACAGCTCGGCCAGCAAAGCGGGATTATTGGTCTGGCGCGTGAAGCCCAGTTCAGGACGATGGCGTATGGTCTGGCCGTGCACAGCAACGGCGCGCACATCCTGCGGCTGCTTGCCCGATTCGCGCAGCAGTTCCGCCACGCAGTGTGCGTAATGCTGCGCCAATTGGTTGGCAGCCAACGCCTCGCGCTCGATCTCATTGACGCCGGCCGCCTGCAACGCCATCAATTCCGTGCGCAGCGACGGCGGGAACGCAACGTAGGCGGCTGCAATCGTGGTGATGCTGTCGCCAGTGAACTGCGCCAGCGCACCATCCACACCATCCAGGCTGGTGCCCGACATTAAACCGATATACAAAGCCATAGCGCCCCCCCCCAATGATTCACGAATTATAGTTCAGAGCATAACAAGGAGAGCGCTTGCATTTCCTCAATACGGCAGAGCAGGAGGGAACGGTAAACTGCAACGATGTCGAACATCGCCTATCCTGCCCGCTACGACTTGCCTTGGAAGACCTTACTGTCGCATGCCTTTCGGCCGTTCCTGGATTTCTTCTTTCCTGGTTTTAGTTCTCATATCAACTGGAAGCAGCGGCCTCGCTTCCGCGACAAGGAATTGGCGGGCGTTGGCTTAGGCGCCGGGCCGGACGTCATGGTGGTCGACAAGCTGGTCGAGGTTGGCCTTTGCAAAGGTCGTGTGCGCTCGGAGTTGATACACATCGAAATCCAGGCGCAGCGTGACCCGGCCTTGGCGCGACGCGTCTTTGACTATAACTGCCGGATTTGCAGGGAGTCCGATCTGCCCGTGGTCAGTCTCGTCGTACTGGCAGACGATGACCCGAACTGGCGTCCAACGGCTTATCGCAAGCGTGCTTGGAGCACGATGACGACGTTTTCCTTCCGCATGGTCAAGCTGCTTGACTATGCAGCTGACCTGGATGCATTGGAGGCCTCGCACAATCCCGCCGCCTGGGTCACGTTGGCCCATGTGCGTACATTGCTGGCCTGTCATGATCCGGACAAACTCTTTGCAGCCAAACTTCATTTGGCCCGGTTACTGTTCAAACATCGTTGGAGCAAGAAGCGCATAATCATTTTATTCAATGTGCTTAACTGGATGATGGTCCTGCCTGAGCTGTTACAGGAACGCTTTTTGGAGCAAGTTTTCCAGCAAAATAAGGAGAACGAGATGGCAGAGAAAGAACTCACTCCGTTTGAAGAATTAGAACAATGGTTTGCCAGAAAAATGGAGAAGCAATACAGGGAAAAATACCTGGGCGAAGGTCTTCTACAACGTGAGGAAAGTCGCCGACAAGGTCTTGAACAAGGTCTTGAACAAGGTCTTGAACAAGGCCGGGATGAAGGCCGGGAGGAAGGGCGCAAAGAAGGCGCGACCGCGTTGTTGGAGAGGCAGTTGGTTCGGCGCTTCGGGCCGTTGCCGCAAACGGTTCGGAAGAAGCTGGCCAAGGCCAGCCTGTCACAAGTGGAGGCCTGGAGCGATGCGCTTCTCGAGGTCACATCCTTGAAAGAAGTGTTCAAATAAAAAACAGGCCAGTCTAAGCTGGCCTGTGATGTTTATTTCGCTGCGACGCGGGTTGGTGTGCCGCCTCCGCCTGCCGGACGCAACAGCGCGAAGCGGTGCATCATGTCGTTGGCGTAGACTTTGAAGCGGCTCATCTCGGCCGCCGTCAGCGGCGCCTGGGCCTGCACGTTCATCGTGCTTGGGTCCCTGGCCTCGCCGCCCACGCGGAACTCGTAGTGCAAGTGCGCGCCGGTCGACCAGCCGGTGGTGCCGACGTAGCCGATCACATCGCCCTGGCTTACCTTGGCGCCTTTTTTCATGCCATTGCCAAAGCGGCTCATGTGCGCGTAAGCCGTGGTGTAATTGTTCCAGTGCTTGATGATGATGAAGTTGCCGTAGCCGTTCATGGTGCCGGCGAAATCGATCACGCCATCGCCCGCCGCGCGGATCGGGGTGCCGGTCGGCGCCGGGAAGTCGATGCCCTTGTGCGCTTTCCACTGGCCCGAGATCGGGTGCACGCGCATCGCGAAGCCGGACGAAATCCGCGAGAACTCCACCGGCGATTTCAGGAAGGCTTTTTTCAGCGACTTGCCGTCGAAGCTGTAGTAGCCGCCGCCTTGCTTGCTTTGCGGATCTTCAAACCACACGGACTGGTAGGTGGTGCCCTTGTTGGTGAACTCGCCCGCCAGCACGCGGCCGGCGCGCACGAACTCGCCGTCCTGCCAGAAGGTTTCGTACACCACGTTGAAGCTGTCGCCGCGTTTCAGGTCGCCGCGGAAGTCGATGTTGGTCGAGAACATCTCGATGATCTGCTTGACGATAGTGTCCGGCAGCTTGGCGCCGTCTTCGCTGGAGTCGGTGGCCGCGTACAGCGAACCCGAGCGGATGGTACGGGCGTGCATCTCGACGCGGCGTTCCAGCTTGGCCGGTTCGGCGGTCGCGACAAAGCCGTCGCCCTTGCGGGTGATCTTGATGTTGGTGACGGGATCGTCCTTGCCATCGACCACGGTGGCGCGCAGCCATTGCAGGTTGCCCTCATCGTCGGTCTGGGCTTGTACGCGCTTGCCGGTCTTGAGCTGCATCACGCCTTTCGCAACCTTATCTTTTTTGATAAAGTTCTCGGCTGCCTCGTCATCCACACCCAGGCGCGTCAACAGCGTCGCCAGCGTGTCGCCAGCGCGGATCTTCTCCTCGTGCACAAAATGCTCATTGGAAGACTGTTGTTCCAGCACATTGATCTGTGCGCTCAGGTCGGGTGCGACCACCGCTTCCTGTACCGTTTTCACTGGCAAATCAGACGCGTCAGGGGCGAGCGGAGCTACGCCGGCGGCACCAAAAGCACATACTGCGAGAAACAGGGCAGACGCGCTGATGATGCGCGCCTTGCGCGTAGAACCTAGCAGACTGAACAAGCGTGAGCTTGTGAATTTATGTATTTGGTTCATGCAATCAGTTAAAATTTGCCGCTTGAACTATTCAGGAACGTTTTATTTTTTCTAATTATGTGTTTGGTTAGTTTTCGTGCGGCAAGATTGATCGATCGAGGATTATATCAAACTCCTGAAGCTGTCCCCCTTTTTCTGAAAAAAACCGTTTAAAAAATGATGACTACCTCTTCTTCGATACCGCCGGCTCCCTCCAAAGCGTTGCCGTTATCCGACAACGTGCAAGAGGCGCTCGCCATCACCAAACGCGGTGTCGACGAGTTGCTGATTGAAAGCGAGTTCGCCCAGAAGCTGGCGCGCTCGGAACAAAGCGGCGTGCCGCTGCGCATCAAGCTGGGCCTGGACCCGACCGCGCCCGACCTGCACCTCGGCCACACCGTGGTGCTGAACAAGATGCGCCAGTTGCAGGACCTCGGCCATCAGGTGATCTTCCTGATCGGCGACTTCACCTCCATGATCGGCGACCCGTCGGGCCGCAACGCCACCCGTCCGCCGCTGACCAAGGAACAGGTCGAGCAAAACGCCATGACCTACTTCAAGCAGGCCTCGCTGGTGCTGGACCCGGCCAAGACCGAGATCCGCTACAACTCCGAGTGGTGCGACCCGCTGGGCGCGCGCGGCATGATCCAGCTGGCCTCGCGCTACACCGTGGCGCGCATGATGGAGCGCGACGACTTCACCAAACGCTTTAAAAACGGCACGCCGATCGCCGTGCACGAATTCCTCTATCCGCTGATGCAGGGGTACGACTCGGTGGCCCTGAAGTCGGACCTGGAGCTGGGCGGCACCGACCAGAAGTTCAACCTGCTGGTCGGCCGCGAGCTGCAAAAGGACTACGGCCAGGAGCCTCAGTGTATTTTGACCATGCCGCTGCTGGAAGGTTTGGACGGCGTGGAAAAAATGTCCAAGTCGAAGAACAACTACATCGGCATCACCGAGCCGGGCAACACCATGTTCGCCAAGATCATGAGCATCTCGGACGACATGATGTGGAAATACTTCGATCTGCTGTCGTTCCGTTCGATCGCCGAGGTCGCCGCGCTGAAAGCCGAAGTGGCCGGCGGCCGCAACCCGCGCGACGCCAAGGTCGCCATCGCGCAAGAGATCGTGGCGCGCTTCCACTCGCAGCAGGCGGCGGAAGATGCGCTGGCCGACTTCGTCAACCGCTCCAAAGGCGGCATCCCGGACGACATCCCGGAAGTGACGCTGGCCGGCGCGCCGCTGGGCATCGCCCAGTTGCTCAAGCAAGCCAACCTGTGCGCCTCGACCTCGGAAGCGATGCGCATGGTGGAGCAGGGCGGCGTACGCCTCGACGGCACCGTCATCAGCGACAAGGCGCTGAGCGTGCAGGCCGGCACCTTCGTGCTGCAAGTGGGCAAGCGCAAGTTCGCGCGCGTGACCCTGTCCGCATGATCGGCCTGCTGCAACGCGTAAGCAGCGCCAGTGTGGTGGTCGATGGCGTTACCATAGGCGCCATCGACGCCGGCTTGATGGTGCTGGTGTGCGCCGAGCGCAACGATACGGAAAAGGATGCGGACGCGCTGCTCACCAAGCTGCTCGGTTACCGCGTGTTCGCCGACGATGCCGGCAAGATGAACCGCAGCGTGACCGATACGCAAGGCGGCCTGCTGCTGGTGCCGCAGTTCACGCTGGCGGCCGACACCAAGTCCGGCACCCGTCCGTCGTTCACGCCGGCGGCCGCGCCTGCCGACGGCCTGCGCCTGTTTAATTACTTTGTCGAACAGGCGCGACTGAAACATGCAACGGTGCAGACCGGCCAGTTCGGCGCCGACATGAAAGTTTCGCTGACCAACGACGGACCGGTCACCTTCTGGCTGCAAACCAACGCGAAATAAGATGAATCTCACCAGCGACAGTTTCCGCGAGCATGGCGCCATCCCGGCGGTCCGCAGCCCGCAACTGAGCTGGGACGAGGTGCCGGCCGGCACCGGCTCGCTGGCGCTGGTCTGCCTGGACGCCGATGCGCCAGCCGATTTCTTCCTGTGGTGCGTGGCCGACATTCCGCCCATGCTGACCTGGCTGGACGAGGGCACCGGCCTGGCGCTGCGGCACGGCCTGAACGATTATGGCGGCTTCGGGTATCATGGCCCCCGGTTGGCGCCGAACCAAACGCATCAGTATATTTTCCGCCTCTACGCGCTGGATGTGGTGCGGCTGGAGTTACCGGCGCGCTTCACCGGCGGCCAGTTGTTGGACGCCATTTACGGCCATATCATCGACGAAGCGCAGCTGATAGGCGCTTATACGCAAACATGAATCACACCACAATTTTGCTGATCCGCCATGGCGAGACGGCCTGGAACGCTGTGCGCCGCCTGCAAGGCCACATCGACATCCCGCTGAACGCCGAGGGCGAGCGCCAGGCCGCCGCGCTGGCGCGCGCGCTGTCCGCCGAGAAGCTGGACGCCATTGTCTCCAGCGACTTGCAGCGCGCCATGCAGACCGCGCAGGCGGTGGCCGCCCAGCATCGCACGCTGACCCTGCGAACCGACGCCCAGTTGCGCGAGCGCGCCTACGGCGTGTTCGAAGGCATGCTCTACCAGGACATTCAGCAGCAATACCCGGACGACTTCGCCCGCTGGCAGGCGCGCGATATCGAAGCCGTGATGCCGGCCGGCGAGCGCGTGGCGGAAAGTTTTCACCAATTCTATGACCGCGCCATCAAAGGCTTGCACGCGGTGGCCGCGCGCCATCCGGGCCAGACCGTGGCGGTGGTGGCCCATGGCGGCGTGCTGGAGTGCGCCTACCGCGCCGCGCGCGGCATCCAGCTCGACAGCCCGCGCGACTTCCAGGTCAAAAACGCCAGCATCAACCGTTTTACCGTCGCCGGCGGCAGACTTGTGCTGGACAGCTGGGGCGAGGTCGATCACCTGGCACTGGCGGCCATGGACGACGTCATTTGAACGCCGCCGTTCATAACGACCAGAATGCACATTTGCCGAATTCATAAAAAATAGTGCTTATTAATTGAGCAGGGCTTCGGTTAAAATAGAAGGTTCCTTCTCACCCCTTTCAGGTATTGCCAGTGCAAATCGGCCCTCATTTACTGCGTAACAACGTTTTCGTCGCTCCCATGGCGGGCGTCACGGATCGTCCCTTCCGCCAGCTGTGCAAGGAGCTGGGTGCGGGTTACGCGGTGTCTGAAATGGCGGCTTCCAACCCGCGCCTGTGGGCCACGGAAAAGAGCTCGCGCCGCACCGACCACACTGGCGAGATGGAGCCGAAAGCCGTGCAGATCGCCGGCGCCGACCCGCAAGACCTGGCCGACTGCGCGCGCTTCAACGTCGAGCGCGGCGCCCAGATCATCGACATCAACATGGGCTGCCCGGTCAAGAAAGTCTGCAACGCCTGGTGCGGTTCGGCCCTGCTGCAAGATGAAGAACTGGTCAAGCGCATCGTCGATGCGGTGGTGGGCGCGGTGGACGTGCCGGTCACGCTGAAGTTCCGCACCGGCTGGGACCGTGAGCATAAAAACGCCCTGAACATCGCGCGCATTGCCGAAGACGCCGGCATCGCCATGCTGACCCTGCATGGCCGCACCCGCGCCGACGGCTACAAGGGGGACGCCGAGTACGACACCATCGCCGCAGTAAAGAAATCGGTTTCAATTCCAGTGGTGGCCAACGGCGACATCACCTCGCCGGAAAAAGCCAGATACGTGCTGGACTACACCGGCGCCGACGCCGTCATGGTGGGCCGCGCCGCCCAGGGCCGACCGTGGATCTTCCGCGAGATCGACCACTACCTGCGTACCGGCAAGCACTTGCCGGCCCCGTATGTGGACGAAGTGCGGGCGCTGATGGATGAACACCTGCGCGCCCACTACGCCTTCTACGGTGACTACCTCGGCGTGCGCACCGCCCGCAAACACATCGGCTGGTATGTGCGCGACCTGCAAGGCGGCGAGGAATTCCGACAGCGCATGAACCTGCTGGAATCCACTGAGGAACAACTGCTTGCCGTGGACCAATTCTTCGAATCCCAGTGGCGTTACGGCGAACGGTTACAATACCGCCTCGCCGAAGAATTGCAGGCCGCTTAGGGCGGCACGAGAGAGTACTAAAAAAGTTACATTATCAGAAGGGCAAACGTTTCCAGCCACAAGCCGGAACGATTTGCCAGCTTCATAGAACACAAAGCGAACGACAAAAATGAGCAAAGAAAGTATCCAGGAAGTAGTCCAGAAGAGCCTCGAAGAATACTTCGCAGACCTGGGCGAGCAACAGGCATCGAACATCTACGACATGGTTGTGCTGACCGTTGAAAAACCGATACTGGAAGTGGTCATGACCCGTGCCGACGGCAACCAGTCGCACGCCGCGCAGATGCTGGGCATCAACCGCAATACCTTGCGCAAGAAGTTACAAGAACACGGCCTGCTGTAAAAGCGCCCGTACCATCCGGCAATGAAGTGGCTGGGGACGGCCGCTGTTGTTGGCCGGCCGACCGAATATTCAACCACCTAGTCTTTTCATCGCCATGATTAAACAAGCTCTCATCTCCGTATCCGACAAAACCGGTGTGCTGGACTTCGCGCGCGCGCTGTCCGCCATGGGCGTCAACATCCTGTCGACTGGCGGCACTGCCAAACTGCTGGCCGACAACGGCGTGCCCGTGACCGAGGTTGCCGACTACACCGGTTTCCCGGAGATGCTGGATGGCCGCGTCAAGACCCTGCACCCGAAAGTCCACGGCGGCATCCTGGCCCGCCGCGACTTCCCGGAGCATGTGGCCAAGCTGGAAGAGCACAACATCCCGACCATCGACATGGTGGTGGTCAATCTGTACCCGTTCCAGGCCACCGTTGCCAAGGACACCTGCACCCTGGACGACGCCATCGAGAACATCGACATCGGCGGCCCGGCCATGCTGCGTTCGGCTGCTAAAAATCACAAGGACGTGGTGGTGATCTGCGATCCATCGGACTACGGCGTGGTGCTGGCGGAAATGAAAACCACCGACAACGCCCCGGGCTACGTCAGCTACGACACCCGCTTCACGCTGGCCACCAAGGTCTACTCGCACACCGCGCAGTACGACGGCGCCATCGCCAACTACCTGACCAGCCTGGACGCGACCCGCGCGCACGGCAGCCGCAGCGCCTATCCGGCCAAGCTGAACGTGGCCTTCGAAAAAGTGCAGGACATGCGCTACGGCGAAAACCCGCACCAGTCGGCCGCCTTCTACCGCGACGTGGTGACCACCCCGGGCGCGCTGGCCAACTACAAGCAGCTGCAAGGCAAGGAACTGTCGTTCAACAACATCGCCGACGCCGATGCGGCATGGGAATGCGTGAAGAGCATGGGCGGCTTCGACCAGAGCGCCGCCTGCGTGATCGTCAAGCACGCCAACCCGTGCGGCGTGGCCCTCGGCGCCAACGCGGCCGATGCCTACCAGCGCGCGCTGCAAACCGATCCGACCTCGGCGTTTGGCGGCATCATCGCCTTCAACGTCGACGTGGACGCGGCGGCCGCCACCGAACTGGCCAAGCTGTTCGTGGAAGTGCTGATCGCGCCATCGTTCACCGCTGAAGCCAAGCAGATCCTGTCGGCCAAGCAGAACGTGCGGTTGCTGGAAATCCCGCTGGGCGACGGCGTCAACGCCATGGACTTCAAGCGCGTGGGCGGCGGTCTGCTGGTGCAGTCGGCGGACTCCAAGAACGTGCTACTGAACGACGTGCGCGTGGTCAGCAAGAAACAGCCTACCCAGCAGGAACTGCAAGACATGATGTTCGCGTGGCGCGTGGCCAAGTACGTCAAGTCGAACGCCATCGTCTTCTGCGGCAACAACATGACGCTGGGCGTGGGCGCGGGCCAGATGAGCCGTATCGACTCGGCGCGCATCGCCTCGATCAAGGCGCAGAATGCCGGCCTGTCGCTGGCGAACTCGGTGGTGGCGTCGGATGCGTTCTTCCCGTTCCGCGACGGCCTGGACGTGGTGGTGGATGCGGGCGCTACCTGCGTGATCCACCCGGGCGGCTCGATGCGCGACCAGGAAGTGATCGACGCGGCGGACGAGCGTGGCGTCGTGATGGTGTACACCGGTACCCGTCACTTCCGTCATTAATCTGCGCTTTCTTGCCGATTAAAACGCCCGCTCGCTTGCGGGCGTTTTCTTTAGTGCATACAATTCCCCAATGATAATTCTCGGCATCGACCCCGGCTTGCGCACCACTGGCTTTGGCGTCATACAAAAGCATGGCGGCAAGCTGCGCTACATCGCCTCGGGCACCATCAAGAGCGGCGAGGGCGACTTGCCGACGCGGCTCAAGGTGATACTCGACGGTGTGGGCGAAGTCGCCCGAACCTACGGCCCGGACTGCGCCGCGATTGAACAAGTGTTCGTTAACGTCAACCCGCAATCGACCTTGCTGCTGGGGCAGGCGCGTGGCGCGGCCATCTGCGCCCTGGTGTCGGCCGAGCTGAGCGTGGCTGAATATTCCCCTACCCAGATCAAGCAAGCCGTGGTCGGCACCGGCCGCGCCGTCAAGGCGCAGATGCAGGACATGGTGGCGCGTCTGCTGCAACTGCCGGGCCTGCCGGGCACCGATGCGGCCGATGCGCTGGGCATCGCCATCTGCCACGCGCACAGCCGCGAAACCCTGACCCTGATTGCCGGCGGCACCAATGCCACGGCCAACGGCCCGCTGGCCGGCCTGCGCATGAAGCGCGGCCGCCTGGTCGGCTAACTTAAAGGAACAACATGATCGGACGTCTCTCCGGCATCCTGCTGGAAAAAAATCCGCCGCAACTGCTGGTGGACGTGGGGGGCGTCGGCTACGAAGTCGACGTCTCGATGAGCACCTTCTACAACCTGCCGGGGGTGGGCGAGAAAGTGGTGCTGTTCACGCACCAGGCCATCCGCGAAGACGCACACCTGCTGTACGGCTTCGGCAATGCCGAAGAGCGCGCCGTGTTCCGCCAGCTGATCAAGATCACCGGCGTGGGCGCGCGCACCGCGCTGTCGATTTTGTCCGGCATGTCGATCGCCGACCTGGCGCAAGCGGTCACGCTGCAAGAGGCCGGGCGTCTGGTGAAAGTTCCCGGCATCGGCAAAAAAACCGCCGAACGCCTGCTGCTGGAACTGAAAGGCAAGCTGGGCGCGGACATCGGCGCGGGTGGCGCGCATGCCGCACCGGACTCGCAGTCCGACATCCTCAACGCCCTGCTGGCGCTGGGCTACTCCGACAAAGAAGCGCTGCTGGCCCTGAAAACCGTCCCCGCCGGCGCCTCGGTGTCGGACGGCATCAAACAAGCCCTCAAAGCCCTCTCCAAAGGCTAAAGTTCAGGGTCAGCTCTGTCATTTGGACACGCAGTGTCAAAGTTTGATCTTGCTCAAGACATTGCGCGGCCGGCGTCGTTGCAGCCTTACTTTTGCGTATTGAGCTTCGTCAAAGGTCAAGTGTGTGTGTCCGAATGACAGAGCTGACCCCGAATTTCTTCGGCGAGTTGGCCAAAGAGGACGGGGATGCGCTCGGTCGGGACGGCGGCGTAGCCTAGCATCAGGCCGGGGCGGGCGGAGCTTGGTTCGGCGTAGTAGGCCGACAGCGGCCGGGTCAGGATGCCTCGGGACTTCGCGGCCTGGCTGATGGCGGTGTCGTTGGCGCCAGCTGGCAGGCCGAGCGCCAGGTGCAGGCCGGCGTCGCCGCCGGAGGGGAGGGCGATGCCGCCCAGCTCGGTGTGGATGGCGGCTTGCAGGCAGGCCAGCCGTTCGGCGTACAATTGCCGCATTTTGCGCACGTGCGATGAGAAGTGACCTTCGTGCATGAAGTCCGCCAGCACGGCGTGCAGGAAGCTTTGGCCGTCGCGGAACAGCTCGGCATTGGCGCGGGCGAAGCGCGAGGCCAGCGCCGATGGCACCACCATGAAGCCAATCCGCAAGCCAGGGAATAACGTTTTGCTGAACGTGCCCAGATAGATCACCCGCTCATGGCTGTCCAGCCCTTGCAGCGATGCCAGCGGCGGGCCGCTGTAGCGGAATTCCGAATCGTAGTCATCCTCGATCACCCACACTTGGTTCCGCGCCGCGTACTCCAGCAGCAGGCGCCGTCGTGCCAGGCTCATCACCGGCCCCAGCGGGTACTGGTGCGATGGCGTGACGAAGATAAAGCGCGGTGGCGTGCGCAGCGCTTCTTCGGGCATCTGCATGCCTTCCTCGTCCACCGGTAGCGGCAGCGGTGCCAGGCCGCTGGAACGGATTACGTTGCGCGTGCCCCAGTAGCACGGGTCTTCGATCCACGCCGTGTCGCCCATTTCGCCCAGCAGGGTAGACGCCAGTTGGATCGACTGGTGCGTGCCTGAGGTGACGATGACCTGTTCCGCCGTACAGTTGACCGAGCGGGCGGTGCGCAGATGGCCGGCTATGGCTTCGCGCAGCGGCTGGTAGCCGGCGCCGTCGCCGTAGGTCAGCAGGCCGGGCGCGATGCGCCGCCAGTGCCGCGCCTGCAATTTGCTCCACACCTCGTTCGGAAAACGCGTGATGTCCGGGATGCCCGGCATAAAGGCGCCCCATTGCGCCGAGCTGGCCCCGGTGCCCGACAGCAGCCGCTCGCCGCGCCCGCTCAGCAGCGACGACTCCGCCGCCTCAGCGGCATCGCCAGCCGCCGCCGGCAGCCGCGCCACGTCCGGCTCGGTATCCGCCACATACGTGCCGTCCCCAGTGCGCGCCTCCAAATAGCCTTCCGCGATAAGCTGGTCATACGCGTAGGTGACGGTGTTGCGCGACACCGCCAGATCCACCGCCAGCGCGCGCGACGGCGGCACCCGCAAGCCCGGCAACATCGCTCCGCCCAGGATGCCGTCCCGTAGCAGCCCGTACAGTTGGCGGTTCATCGGCACGCCGCCGCCGCGCTCCAGATGCGTCAACAGGTAGTCCGAAATGGAAACTTCGCTCATCAGAATTGGCTCTATCAGATAATTAGGAATGGCTCTATGCCATGAGTCCGCCCTATTTTACAGTGGCCACACTGAGAACACCGATGGGAGACCCCAAAATGAAAAACGCCGACCTGCAATCCCGCAAAAACGCCGCCACCCCGCGCGGCGTCGGAGTGATGTGCGACTTCTACGCCCAGCGCGCCAACAACGCCGAACTGTGGGACGTCGAAGGCCGCCGCTTCATCGACTTCGCCAGCGGCATCGCCGTGCTGAACACCGGTCACTGCCACCCGCGCCTGGTCGCCGCCATGCAGGAGCAGTTGCAGAACTTCACCCACACCGCCTACCAGATCGTCCCCTACGAAAGCTACGTGCGCCTGGCCGAGCGCATCAATGCGCTGGCCGCCGGCGATTTCGCCAAGAAGACGGCCTTCTTCACCACCGGCGCGGAAGCGGTCGAAAACGCCATCAAGATTGCCCGCGCCCATACCGGCCGCAGCGGCGTGATCGCCTTCAGCGGCGCTTTCCACGGCCGCACGTTCATGGGCATGGCGCTGACCGGCAAGGTGGCGCCCTACAAACTCGGTTTCGGCCCGTTCCCCAGCGAGACTTACCACGTGCCGTTCCCGATCGCAGCCCACGGCACCACGGTGCGGGATGCGCTGGACGCCATCGCCCAACTGTTCCGCGTCGATATCGATCCGAGGCGCGTGGCGGCCATCATTCTGGAGCCGGTGCAAGGCGAGGGCGGCTTCTACATCGCGCCGCCTGAGCTGATGCGCGCCCTGCGCAAGATCTGCGACGAGCACGGCATCCTGCTGATCGCCGACGAAGTGCAAACCGGCTTCGCCCGCACCGGCAAGTTGTTCGCCATGCAGCACTACGACGTTGCGCCCGATCTGACCACCATGGCCAAGAGCCTGGCCGGCGGCATGCCGCTGTCCGCCGTCTGCGGCCGCGCCGAGGTGATGGACGCGCCGGCGCCGGGCGGCCTGGGCGGCACCTACGCCGGCAACCCGCTGGCCGTGGCCTCGGCCCACGCCGTGCTGGACGTGATCAACGACGAGAACCTGCTGGAGCGCTCCAACCAACTGGGCGGCCAGCTGCAATCCATGCTGCGCGAAGCCAAGGCCAGCGTGCCGCACATCGCCGACATCCGTGGCCTCGGCTCGATGGTGGCGGTGGAATTCAACGATCCGGCCAGCGGCAAGCCCGACCCGGATTTCACCAGAAAAGTCCAGCGCGTGGCGTTGGAAAAAGGCCTGCTGCTGCTGACCTGCGGCGTGCACGGCAATGTGGTGCGCTTCCTGTTCCCGCTCACCATCGAAGACCACGTGATGACCGAAGCGCTGGCGATTCTGGACGCCGCCCTGCGCGCCTGACAAGGAGAAGAAGATGCAATTGAAAGACAGCAGCCTGCTCAAGCAGCAAGCCTTTATCGACGGCGCGTTCTGCGATGCGCAGGATGGCCGCAAGGTGGAAGTCATCAACCCCGCCACCGGCGAACTGATCGGCACTGTGCCGAAGATGGGCGCCGAGGACACCAAACGCGCCATCGCCGCCGCCGACCGCGCCTGGGCCGGCTGGAAAGCCAGGACCGGCAAGGCGCGCAGCATCGTGATGCGCAAGTGGTTCGACCTGATCATCGCCAACACCGATGACCTGGCCGCCATCATGACGGCCGAGCAGGGCAAGCCCCTGGCCGAGTCCACCGGCGAAATCGCCTATGCCGCCTCCTTCATCGAATGGTTCGCGGAAGAGGCCAAGCGCGTCGCCGGCGACACCTTGCCATCGCCATGGGAAGACCGCCGCATCGTGGTAACCAAGGAAGCCATCGGCGTCTGCGCCGCCATCACGCCGTGGAACTTCCCGGCCGCGATGATCACCCGCAAGGTCGGCCCCGCGCTGGCCGCCGGCTGCCCGATCGTGGTCAAGCCGGCCGAAGCGACACCGTTTACCGCGCTGGCGCTGGCTGAACTGGGCCAGCGCGCCGGCCTGCCGAACGGCCTGCTGAACGTGGTGACCGGCGACGCGCGCGCCATCGGCGGCGAGCTGTGCGCCAATCCGCTGGTGCGCAAGCTGAGTTTTACCGGCTCCACCGCCATCGGCAAGCTGCTGATGGAGCAGTGCGCGCCGACCGTGAAGAAAGTCTCGCTGGAACTGGGTGGCAACGCTCCCTTCATCGTGTTTGACGATGCCGATCTGGACGCGGCAGTGCAGGGCGCGCTGGCCTCGAAGTTCCGCAACGCCGGTCAGACCTGCGTCTGCGCCAACCGCATCTACGTACAGGATGGCGTGTACGACGCCTTTGCCGTCAGGCTGGCCGACGCCGTCAACGCGCTCAAGGTCGGCAACGGCATGGAGCCCGGCGTCACGCAAGGTCCCCTGATCGACGAGAAGGCCGTGCACAAGGTGGAAGAGCATGTGGCCGACGCGCTGTCCAAAGGCGCCAGGCTGGTTGCCGGCGGCGCGCGCCAAGCGCTCGGCGGCTCGTTCTTCCAGCCGACCGTGCTGGTGAATGTGACCAAGGACATGCAGGTCGCCGGCGAAGAAACCTTCGGCCCGCTGGCGCCGTTGTTCCGTTTCCACACCGAAGCCGAAGTGATCCAGCAAGCCAACGACACCGAATTCGGCCTCGCCAGCTATTTCTACTCGCGCGATATCGGCCGCGTGTGGCGCGTGGCGGAAGCGCTGGAATGCGGCATGGTCGGCGTCAACACCGGCATTATTTCCAATGAAGTGGCGCCGTTTGGCGGCGTCAAGCAGTCGGGCCTCGGCCGCGAGGGCTCGAAGTACGGCATCGAGGATTACCTCGTGGTGAAGTACATCTGTCTCGGCATCCAGTAATATCGTCGGCTGGTGGGGGCGGCGGCAGGGTAAAATAACTGTATGAGCATACAGACCGACAATTTTACCGAACAGCGCATCATCGACGCTGCGCCGTCCTCTCCCAACGAAGAGGCCATCGAACGCGCCCTGCGTCCCAAGCACCTGGATGAATATGTCGGGCAGGCCAAGATCCGCGATCAGCTGGAGATTTTCATCTCCGCCGCCCGCAAGCGTAGCGAGGCGCTGGATCATACCCTGCTGTTCGGCCCTCCGGGCCTCGGTAAAACCACGCTGGCCAACATTATCGCGCGCGAAATGGGCGTCAACCTGCGCCAGACTTCCGGCCCGGTGCTGGAGCGTCCGGGCGACCTGGCCGCCATCCTGACCAACCTGGAAGCCAACGACGTCCTGTTCATCGACGAAATCCACCGCCTGTCGCCGGTGGTGGAAGAGATCCTGTACCCGGCGCTGGAAGACTACCAGATCGACATCATGATCGGCGAAGGCCCGGCGGCGCGCTCGGTCAAGCTGGACCTGCAACCGTTCACTTTAGTTGGCGCCACCACGCGTGCCGGCATGCTGACCAATCCACTGCGCGACCGCTTCGGCATCGTGGCACGGCTGGAGTTCTACACCACCGAAGAACTGACCAAGATCGTCACCCGTAGCGCCGCCTTGTTGAAAGCCCATATCGACGAAGACGGTGCGCGCGAAATCGCCCGCCGCGCGCGTGGCACGCCGCGTATCGCCAACCGCCTGCTGCGCCGCGTACGCGATTACGCGGAAGTGAAGAGCGACGGCGAAATCACCAAAACCGTGGCCGATGCCGCGCTGGTGATGCTGGATGTGGACACCGTCGGTTTCGACGTCATGGACCGCAAGCTGCTGGAGGCGGTGCTGTACAAATTCGGCGGCGGTCCGGTCGGCATAGGCAACCTTGCCGCCGCCATCGGTGAAGCGGCCGACACCATCGAAGACGTGCTGGAGCCCTACCTGATCCAGCAAGGCTTCCTGCAACGCACGCCGCGCGGCCGCGTGGTCACACCGGCCGCGTACAAGCACTTCGGCATCAACCCGCCGCGCACCAATCCCACCGGCGATTTGTGGGACCAGTGATGCAGATCTGGGTCGATGCTGACGCCTGTCCCGCCGTCATCAAGGAAATTCTCTATCGGGTGGCGGACCGCATGCAGATGCAGGTCACGCTGGTGGCCAACCAGCTGCTGCGCGTGCCGCCATCGCGTTTCATCCGCTCGGTGCAAGTGCCGTCCGGCGCCGACGTGGCGGACAAAGAGATCGTGCGTCTGCTGGAAGCGGGCGATCTGGTGGTGACTGGCGACATCCCGCTGGCGTCGGATGTGCTGAAAAAGGGCGGCTACGCCCTTAACCCACGCGGCGAGTTCTACACCAACGACAACATTGCCCAAATGCTGACCATGCGCGCCTTCATGGATGAATTGCGTGGCAGCGGCGTGGACACAGGCGGCCCGGCCGCTTTCAGCCAAGCCGATCGCCAGCACTTCGCCAATAGCCTCGACCGACATCTGTCGCGCCAAAAGCGCTCGTAAATTCAGGGTCAGCTCTGTCATTTGGACACGCAGCGCGCCCGTTTGATCTAGCTCAAGACGCGCTCCGCTGATTACCAGCTGTGATGGACGTACTGCGCGATGCGGTTGCGGTAGATCTCGCGCAGTGCATCCATGGTTTGCGCTGGCAGGGCCGGCAGCGCGCTGGCGCGGCTGTTGGCTTGCGCTTGTGTCGCGTTGCGCGCACCAGGAATCACGGTGCTGACGGCGTCTTCCATCAAAATCCAGCGCAGCGCGAATTCCGCCATGGTGGTGTTGGCCGGCACCAGCCTGCGGATTTCTTCCACCACTTCCAGCGCCACGTCATACGGCACGCCGGAGAAAGTTTCACCCTTGTCGAAGGCTTCGCCATTGCGGTTGAAGGCGCGGTGGTCGTCGGCCGCGAAGACGGTGTTGGCGCTCATCTTGCCGGTCAACAGGCCGGACGACAACGGCACGCGCGCGATCACGCCGACCTGGCGCTTTGTCGCCTCCGCGAAAAACAGTGAGGCAGGGCGTTGACGGAAGATGTTGTAGATGATCTGGACCGACTGCACGTTCGGGTATTCGATGGCCTTCAGCGCTTCTTCCACTTTTTCCACCGATACGCCGTAATGGCGGATTTTGCCGGCGGCGACCAGATCGTCCATGTGGCCGAACACTTCCTGCTGGTAGTAGACGGCCGGCGGTGGGCAATGCAGCTGCACCAGATCGAGGCGGTCGGTTTGCAAATTGACCAGCGAGCGCTCGACGAAGGTGGTCAGGTTTTGTTTGGTGAAGCCTTCCGCCACGTGCGGCGACAAGCGGCGGCCAAGCTTGGTGGCGACGTATGGCCTTTCGCCGCCGCGTTCCTTCAGCACTTCCGCGATGAGTTGTTCCGAGCGGCCGTCGCCATACACGTCGGCGGTGTCGATGAAGGTGACGCCGGAATCCAGCGTCGCGTGCAGCGCGGCCTTGGCGTCGTCCTTGCTCACGTCACCCCAGGCGCCGCCGATGGCCCATGCGCCGAAGCCGATTTCCGATACGGTCTTGCTGGTGCGTCCGAATGTTCTCTGTTTCATGGTTTTGCCCGATGGTGTTCAAAGACCGCAGTTATAACACTGCATGGTAGGATTCCAGGTTGATCCAGATTCATCGTCAGATTGAACTATATTCATGTCCATTTTCGACCGCGTCGACCTTAGCGATCTGAGGGTTTTCCTCACCATCATGCGCACCGGCAGTTTCAAGGGCGCGGCGATTCAGTTGGGGCTGACACCGTCGGCGGTCAGCCATGCCATGCGCCGGCTGGAGGAACGGCTCGCCGCCAAGCTGCTCAACCGCTCCAGCCGCGCCGTGTCGCCCACCGATGTGGGACGCGAACTGGCGCAGCGCATCGAGGAGGGCTTCGACAAGATTGGCGATGCGCTGGCCGGGCTGGATGCACCGGGTAGCGGCCGCTTTGGCGAACTGCGTCTCAATGTATTTTCCGATGCGGCGCATTTGCTGATCGCCCCCGCGCTGCCGGAGTTCGCGCGCCAGTGCCCGCAGGTTCGGCTGACGGTGGTGGTGGAAGACCGTCCCATCGATATCGTCGCGGAAGGCTACGACGCCGGCATCCGCTATGGCCACTATGTGCCGGAAGACATGATCGCCGTGCCGCTCAGCAAAGCGCAGCGCTGGGTGATTGCCGCCGCGCCGTCCTATCTCGACGCGCACGAACCGCTAAAGCACCCGGACGATCTGCTGCGCCACACCTGTTTGCAGCTACTGCTCGGCGATAATTCAAGCTACAAATGGGAACTCAGTCGCGGACGCCGGCTGCGTGTGCCGGGCGCGATCACCATCAACGATACCGCCACCACCATCGCCGCCGCCAAGGCCGGCATGGGCCTGGCCTACCTGCTGGAGCAGCGCATCGCCGACGAGCTGAAACAGGGTAGCCTGCGCATGGTGCTGGCGGAGCACGCCGCCAAGGGCGCGCCCTTCCACATGTACTACAGCAGCCGCCGTCACAAGCATCCGGCGCTGCGCACGCTGATGAACATCATTCGCCGTCAGCAGGGGCTGGCGGAGTACGCATGGTCGGCACGAAACGCGTGAGGTAGAGGGTGACGCAGGCACCGATCGCGACGATCAGCAGGCGTACCCACAAATGGTCGGTGCGCCAGATCGAGTAGCTCATCGAGCCCCACATGAAAATCAGAATCCACACCTTGCCGCGCAGGGGGATGCCGGCGCCGTTTTCGTAATCGCGCAGGTATTTCCCGAACACGCGGTTGGTGCGCAGCCAGTTGTGCATGCGCGGCGAGGCGCGCGCGAAGCAGGCTGAAGCCAGCAACAGAAAAGGCGTGGTCGGCAGCAGCGGCAGGAAGATACCCAGCACGCCCAGGATCACCGCCACGATACCGATGAAGTTGAGAATTATTTTCATTTGGCCAAATCGTATCACCTTGGGTTAGACTATGACAAAATGTTAGCGCTAACTTTAATGGAGGGGACGATGAAGAAACTGGTGCTGGCCGCTGCGGCGGGTTTGGCGATGACGTCGGCGGCGCAGGCCGATACGCAGTACAAAATCCTGGTGCTGGCCATGCCGAGCAAGTACCACTACGAATACATCCCGATCGCGCGCGAGAGTTTCGAGCGACTCGGCAAGCTGCATGCGTTCGAGATGACCTACACCAACAAGCCGGAAGTCTTCGACGGCGATCTCAAGCAGTACGCTGCCGTGATGTTCCTGAACACGCCGCCGGAAGAACTGAACGAGGCGCGCCGCAAGAAGTTCGAGGACTACATGAAGGACGGCGGCAACGCCATGCTGGTGCACCGCTCGCTGATCATTCCGCCCAACACCTGGCCGTGGTACGAAAAGCTGATCGGCCGCCGCACCGGCAATCACCCGATGCTACAGACCGGCGTGGTCGATGTGGTCGACCACAAATTCCCCGCCACGTTCGGCTTGCCGGAGCATTGGATCTGGAGCGACGAATTCTATGTGTTCGACAATCCCTACCAGGTCAGGATCAACCCGGTGCTGAATGTGGACGAGAGCAGCTACGACCCCACCAAGATCTGGCCGGGGCAAGTGTCACACGGCATGGGCAAGGAACACCCGCTGAGCTGGTATCACTACGCCGAAAAGGGCCGTGTGTTTGTCACGGCCCTCGGTCATGACGGCAATATGTATCGCGATCCGCAGTACCTGTCCCATTTGATGGGCGGCATCTACTGGACCGCCACCGGGAGAGGTATGCGGCCTTGACCGTGGCGCTTGCGTGCGCCTAACTCTGCCTTTAATTCCTACAATGGACGGAACTTAACCAGATAGGGGAGACAGCATGCTCGCATTACGAACGATCGCGTTGGCAGGCGCTCTGGGCCTGCCAGTCCATGGCGCCGTGGCCGACGACGCAGTGGGCGAAATCATCGCCGATAAGGATCAGATTGCCATCTCCGGCAACGGCTATGTGCGCAGCTTTCCGTGCGATGGCCGGCGCGTGACCATCGACGGCACTCAGCACAATATTACGCTGACCGGCACTTGCGCCAGCCTGGAAATGAACGGTGCGGAAAACAAGGTGGCGCTGACCCTGGCGCCCAAGGCCGTCATGGTCGTGGCCGGCATCCAGCAAACCGTCAACTGGCGCTCGACTGGCGAGCCGCGGCAGCACATCAGCGGCGTCGGCCACAAAATACAGCGCAACTAGCGGTGCATCCAGCCAGCGCCATGCCGGCGCTGGTGCCCGGCCTCAGTCCTGACGCACCCAGGTTTGCGAGCGGCCCAGCATCGGTACGCCGATGTAGCCGCGCACGTTCAACTTCTTGCCGCCGTCGGCCAGGCGCAGCTTGCTCTTGTAGACCTTGCCGTTGTTCGGATCGAGGATCTCGCCGCCGTTGTATTCATCGCCGTCCTTCTTCAGGTTGGACAGGATGGTCATGCCGACGATGGGCTGGTCCTTGCGCGCGCCTTCGCATTTTTCGCACTTGGGCGCCTGGTCTTCGTTGGGTTCGCGGAACAGCTTTTCGATCTGGCCGGTCAGCACGCCGTTGTTTTCGGTAATGCGGATCAGGGCTTTCGGCTTGCCGGTTTCATCGTCGATGTTTTTCCACAGGCCGGTAGGCGAGGTGTTGTCGGCGAAGGCCGGGGCAATGCTTAGCGTAGCTGCGGCGATGAATGCGAGAAATTTCATTTTGTTGTCTCCTGAGTTGTCGTAGTCTGCCGATTATACGAACGTCCAGCAGAGCGAAATTAGAGCATGCCGTCCAAAATCCTACATCGCCACGGGACACAGGCTGATGGCTGAGTTCATCGGGCATTTCTAAGATGGGAGCTCAGGGAGGAAACAGCCATGAGCACACATCACGATCAATCCATCGGCGGCCCCGGCGCAGTGGACGGTATTGCAGGCAGCCGCTCCGGCACTGAAGGTGCGACCAGCGGGCAAGGCGTGGACAAGGGCGGGGCACCCGCTCATCCACGTGTGCAGGAGCGCAAACCAGCGCCTGCGCTGGGCGGCAACAGTTCGGATAGCCGCCAGTCGGACGACCCCGGCGTTATGCAGACTGAGCCTCGCGAAAATCAGCAAGAGCGCAAGCCCGGCCCCTGATTTGCACAAAAAATCCAAAATCAGATAATATGTTCAGATGCGGAAAACATCTGAACATGAAAACTTGCTGGAACAGTTACGCCATGTCGCGGACGGCCTGGGCAAGACCCTGGCGCCGTTCTGCGAAGTGGTGCTGCACGATCTCAACGAGCCGGAACACGCCATTCTGGCCATCCACAACAATCTGTCCGGCCGCAGCGTCGGCGCGCCGGCCACGGAATTGGGATTGGCGCGTGCGGCCGATCCTGCCTTCGAGCAGGTCATCGCCAACTATCCCAACACCTTTCCGGACGGCCGTCTGGCCAAGAGCACCTCGATCGGCATCAAGGACAGCCACGGACAATACGTGGCCGCGCTGTGCCTCAATGTCGATCTGACCGTGTTCCGCAGCCTGAACACCATGCTGACGCAATTCGGCAGCGTGGACGCGGCGGCGGCCGTCAGCGAAACCATGGCGCCGGCCGGTGCGGACGCCATCCGCCTGCGCATCGACCAGTTTGCGGCCCGCCTCGGCACCACGCCGCGCGCCTTGAAGGCGGACGAGCGCAAGGCCCTGATGCGTGAATTGAAAGAGTCCGGCCTGAGCGAGGTGCGGCGGGCGATGGACATCGTCGCCGCCTACCTCAACGTATCCCGCGCCACCGTGTACAACGACGCGCGCTAATCACCAAGGAATCCCTTATGAGCGAACTGAAACTCCCTACCTTTGCCGACGTGGTTGCGGCATCCGAACGCATCGCCGGCGTGGCGCATGCGACGCCGGTGAAAACCTCGCGCACCCTCAATGAGGCGCTGGGCGCGGAAGTATTTTTCAAGTGCGAGAACATGCAGCGCATGGGCGCGTTCAAATTCCGCGGTGGCTACAACGCGCTGGCCAGGTTCACGCCGGAGCAGCGCAAGGCCGGCGTGGTCGCGTTCTCATCGGGGAACCATGCGCAGGCGATTGCGCTGTCGGCCAGGCTGCTGGGCGTGCCGGCCACCATCGTCATGCCGCACGATGCGCCGGCGGCCAAGATCGCCGCCACCAAGGGCTACGGCGCGCAGGTGGTGATCTACGACCGTTACCAGGAAGACCGTGAGCAGATCGGCCGCGATCTGGCCGCGAAGCATGGCCTGACACTGATTCCGCCGTATGACCATGCCGACGTGATTGCGGGGCAGGGCACGGCGGCCAAGGAGCTGTTTGAGGAAGTGGGCGCCCTGGACTTCGTGTTCGCCCCACTGGGTGGCGGCGGTCTGCTGAGCGGCACGGCGCTGGCGACGCGCGCCTTGTCACCGGCGGCCAGGCTGTATGGTGTGGAACCGGAGGCGGGCAACGATGGGCAGCAATCGTTACGCAGCGGCAGCATCGTCCACATCGATACGCCCAAGACGATTGCGGATGGCGCGCAGACGCAGCATCTGGGCAACCTGACGTTCCCGATCATCAAACGCGATGTGGACGATATTCTGACGGCCAGCGACGAACAGCTACGCGCCGAAATGCGCTTCTTTGCCGAGCGCATGAAGATGGTGGTGGAGCCGACCGGCTGCCTGGGCCTGGCCGCCGCGCGCGCCATGAAAGCGCAACTGCAAGGCAAGCGCGTCGGCATCATCATCAGCGGCGGCAACGTCGACATCCCGCGCTACACCGAACTGCTGGCGTAAAAAAACCGGGGTCAGTTCTTGCAATCGCACATGAGCTCGTGTGCGATTGCAAGAACTGACCCCGGTTGGAGCCCGGTTTGCGGGCGAAGAGTTTAAGCTGCTGGCAGCTTGGCGATTTGTTCGCGCATTTTCTCCAGCGTGGCGCTGAAGTTGGCGACGCGTTCTTTTTCCTGCGCCACCACTTCGGCCGGCGCGCGCGCCACGAAGCTTTCGTTTGACAGCTTGCCGTTGGCCTTGTTGATCTCGCCTTCCAGACGGGTGATCTCCTTGGTCAGACGCTCACGCTCGGCCTTGACGTCGATTTCCACCTTCAGCATCAGCTTGGTCGTGCCAACGATGGCCACGGCGGCCGGCGAATCCGGCAGTACGTCGACGATCTGCACTTCCGCCAGCTTGGCCAGCGATTGCACGTACGGCGCAAAGCCTTCCATCGCGGCCTTTTCTTCCGCATTGCCCGGTTCGACGATCAGCGGCACGCGCAGCGATGGCGCCAGTTGCATTTCGCCGCGCAGATTGCGGGTGGCGTCGGTCAGCGCCTTCAGCTGCTGCATCCACGCCTCTGCCGATTCGTTGATGTTGGCGCTGTTGGCGATCGGGTACGGTTGCAGCATGATCGAGTCGCCCGTCTTGCCGGCCAGCGGGGCCACCGCTTGCCACAGCGCCTCGGTCACGAACGGGATCACCGGATGCGCCAGGCGCAGCACCACTTCCAGCACGCGCAGCAGGGTGTGGCGGGTGGCGCGTTGCTGGCCTTCGGTGCCGCTCTGTACCTGCACCTTGGCCACTTCCAGATACCAGTCGCAGTACTCGTCCCACACGAACTTGTAGATGGCCGAGGCGATGTTGTCGAAGCGGTAGTCTTCGAAGCCCTTGGCCACCTCCAGCTCGGCCTTTTGCAGCAGCGAGATGATCCACTTGTCGGCCATCGACAGGTCGGCTTCCGAGGCCGAGCAGTCCTTGCCTTCGGTGTTCATCATCACGAAGCGGGTGGCGTTCCACATCTTGTTGCAGAAGTTGCGGTAGCCTTCGCAGCGGCCCAGGTCGAAGTTGATGTTGCGGCCCAGCGAGGCGTACGACGCCATGGTGAAGCGCACCGCGTCGGTGCCGTAGGCGGCGATCCCTTCCGGGAATTCCTTGCGGGTGGCCTTGGCGATTTTCTCGGCCGCTTTCGGGTTCATCAGGCCGGTGGTGCGTTTCTCCACCAGCGCGTCGACGCCGATGCCGTCGATCAGGTCGATCGGGTCCAGCGTGTTGCCCTTGGACTTGGACATCTTCTGGCCTTGCGAATCGCGCACCAGGCCGTGCACGTACACGGTTTCGAACGGCACCTTGCCGGTGAAGTGCGCGGTCATCATGACCATGCGCGCCACCCAGAAGAAGATGATGTCGAAGCCGGTCACCAGCACCGACGATGGCAGGAAGGCTTTGATGTCAGGCGTTTCCTCCGGCCAGCCCAGCGTGGAGAACGGCACCAGCGCGGACGAGAACCAGGTGTCCAGCACGTCGTTGTCGCGGCTCAGCGGCGCGGTGATGCCTTTGGCGGCGGCTTGCGCCTTGGCTTCTTCCTCGGTGCGGGCGACGAACACGTTGCCGGCCTCGTCGTACCATGCCGGGATCTGGTGGCCCCACCACAGCTGGCGCGAGATGCACCAGTCCTGGATGTTGTTCAGCCACTGGTTGTAGGTGGTGGTCCAGTTCTCCGGCACGAACTTGATTTCGCCCGACGACACTTTTTCCAGCGCCACTTCGGCGATCGATTTGCCCGGGTTGAAGGTGCCCTCCGGCGCCGGCTTGCTCATGGCGACGAACCACTGGTCGGTCAGCATCGGTTCGATGACCACGCCGGTACGGTCGCCGCGCGGCACCATCAGCTTGTGCTTTTTGACTTCTTCCAGCAGGCCTTGCGCTTCCAGGTCGGCGACGATTTTCTTACGGGCTTCAAAGCGGTCCAGGCCACGGTAGGCTTGCGGCGCGTCGTCGACGATTTTCGCGTCCAGCGTCAGGATGGACGGCATGTCCAGCTTGTGGCGCTGGCCGACGGCGTAGTCGTTGAAGTCGTGCGCAGGGGTGATCTTCACGCAGCCGGTGCCGAAGGCCTTGTCGACGTATTCGTCGGCGATGATCGGGATTTCGCGGCCGACCAGCGGCAGCGTCAGCATCTTGCCGACCAGCGGCTGATAGCGTTCGTCGGTCGGGTCCACCGCCACGGCGACGTCGCCCAGCATGGTTTCAGGACGGGTGGTGGCGACGGTCAGCGAACCGCTGCCATCGGCCAGCGGGTACTTGATGTACCACATCGAACCGTCTTCCTCTTCCGACACCACTTCCAGGTCGGACACGGCGGTGCCCAGCACCGGGTCCCAGTTGACCAGGCGCTTGCCGCGGTAGATCAAGCCTTGTTCGTGCAGGCGCACGAACACTTCGGTGACCACCTTGGAGCGCTCGGCGTCCATGGTGAAGTATTCGCGTTTCCAGTCCGGCGAAGCACCCAGGCGGCGCATCTGGCCGGTGATGGTGGAACCGGATTTCTCTTTCCACTCCCAGACTTTTTCAATGAATTTTTCACGGCCGAGGTCATGGCGCGAGACTTTCTGCGCGTCGAGCTGGCGTTCCACCACGATCTGGGTGGCGATGCCGGCGTGGTCGGTGCCGGGGATCCAGGCGGTGTTGTGGCCGCGCATGCGGTAGTAGCGGGTCAGGCCATCCATGATGGTCTGGTTGAAAGCATGGCCCATGTGCAGGGTGCCGGTGACGTTCGGCGGCGGCAGCTGGATGCTGAAAGAAGGTTTGCCGGCGTCGAGGGTGGCGGTGTAGTAACCGCGCGATTCCCACTCGTTGCGCCAGAACTGTTCAATGTCGGCAGGCTCGAAAGACTTGGCTAATTCCATGATATGGCAGAAGTATGTTGTAAATTCGTTTGCGAAAACAGCCATTATAGATGACGCAGCCCCTGCTGCGCATTATTGCAGCAGCTAGAATGAGGCTAACCAGCGGGAGGATCTTATGGCGATGACTTTGGCCGAAATAGAGGAAAGTATCAAATCATTAAGCTTGACGGATAAGCAGCGCATCCTTGATGCTTTAAGCCGGGAGCTAGCGGACGCGCGCCATGCGATGACGGTCGAGGCGCTGAGCGACGTTGATGGCGACCGCTTTGTGGATCACCAGGATGTAAAAAAATGGGCAGACAGCCTGGGTACGGATACGCCGCTGCCCCGGCCATAGCCATGGACGTCTTTTGGACCAGTAAAGCGCTGTCCGACCTTGAGCGACTGTACGAGTTCCTCGTGGTGATCGATCACGAGGCCGCTGATGAGATAAAAAACACGGCGATTTACATCCTGCGTGTCTGGCACACGAGGAAGCGTCGCTGACAGGAGACCTGCGTATGCCAAACTTTGAAACGCTCGCGTTGAGTGTGGAGAGCCATGTTGCGACGGTGCGTTTGAATCGGCCGGAGAAGTTGAATGCGATGAATGCGGCGATGTGGAACGATATCCGCTCGGCGTTCCGCTATGTTGACGAGACGCCGGAGATTCGTGTGGCGATCCTCGAAGGCGAGGGCAAGGCTTTCACCGCCGGTATCGATTTGCAGATGATGATGAGCGTTGGCGCGCAGGTGCGCGACGATTGCGATGGCCGCACGCGCGAGAATCTGCGCCGCGTGATTCTGGATCTTCAAGATACGCTGACCAGCCTCGAACGCTGCCGTAAACCGGTGCTGGCGGCCGTGCACGGCGCCTGCGTGGGCGGCGGCATCGATTTGATCTGCTGCGCCGACATGCGCTATTGCTCGGCCGACGCCTGGTTCACCATCAAGGAAATCGATATCGGCATGGTGGCCGATGTGGGTACTTTGCAACGTTTGCCACGCCTGATCGGCGAGGGCATGACGCGCGAGTTGGCCTACACCGCCCGTCAGTTCGACGCCGCCGAGGCCAGGGAGATGCGCCTGATGAATCGCGTGTTCGATACGCCGGAAGCCCTGCGCGAAGGTGTGCGCGCCATCGCCGCCGACATCGTGGCCAAGTCGCCACTGTCGGTGCGCGGCGTGAAGGAAATGATCTCCTATGCCCGCGACCACTCGATAGCCGATGGCCTGAACTACGTCGCCACCTGGAACGCCGCCATGCTGATGTCAGCCGACCTGCAAGCGGCCATGATGGCTGGCATGAGCAAGTCGGCGCCAACCTTCAAGGACTGAGGCGTGGAAAGCGATTATCTCGATACGCAGTTCGATGCCGGCTTTTCCGATTTGCGGTGGCTGCCTTGGGTAGGCAGCGCTTTCGCCACGTCGCCCAAGCGGACCATGGTGCTGGGGGAGAGCATTTACGACTACAGCGAGGGCCGGGCCGCAAAGCGCGAGCGGATTGAGGACCGGAACAGCCTGCGCGAACGGCAACTGGTGCATGGCATTCATGAGACTTACCGCAGCAAATATCTGCGTAACTTCGGCAAGGCCTATTACCTGAAAGATAAGGTCAGCAAGGCAGAGCGGGAGGTGTTGTGGCGGCAGATGGCGTATCACAATCTCGTGCTGCGCATGATGGATTCGGTGAAGGAGCGGCCGCGCCGTAGCGATTATCTGCATGGCTGGAAGAGCTTGATAGAGCTTGCGCAGTCGTTGGCGTTGCAGCGCTGCGTCGTCTACGGGCTTGATCCGGTCAAGCTGGCGGCACTCAGGGATTTGCTGGATCAGCCGGGCGCACCGGTATTGGTTGAGCGCAAGCGCTTGCCCGTCATCGGCCGGAGCAAGCCACTGCGGATGACGCTCGAACTGCGTGGCGGGCAATCGCTGGCATTGCTGTTCATTCGCCATCCCAGCGCTTACTTCAGTTGGGATAAATGGGGAGTCGTGCTGGGGGAGTTCTTGGGTGTATCGTGATGGGGCGCGGCTGCTACGAGAAGGTGCTGACCTTTGACGGCTGGTGTCCAGCCGCGCCTTTGCCTCCGGCCTGGTGCAATCGACTTATCTGGTGGCGCCGTGAATCGCCAGCGCGGACGGCCGGCGCCGGGCAGCGGCGTGTCGCGGGACGAGATTCTGGATGCGGCGCTGGCGCTGCTGGACGAAGGTGGCGGCCAGGGTTTGACGATGCGCGCGCTGGGCCGGCGGCTGGGAGTGACGGCCATGAGTTTCTACCGTCACGTTGGCGATCACACGGGTTTGCTGCGCGCGCTGTCCGACCGCGTGTATGCGACGGTGCTGGAGCAGCCGGCCGGAGAGCAGGACGCCCTGGCGGAAATGCGCGGACTGCTGACACGCTATCACCACGCAGTCGCAAGCCATCCGCAACTCACGCTGGCGATCTTCGCCACACCGGAGGCTTTTGCCAGCGTGACGCGCCACATCACCGACCGCCTGACGGCGCTGCTGGCCAGCGTGACGGATCAGCCGCTGCTCTGGCGCGACATTCTGGTCGACCACGCCCACGGCGCCGGCCTGGCGCAGGGGCAGACCATGACAGCGCAGTATCAGCAAGCGCTGGATTGCTTGCTGGCGCGCCTGGCCGCGAAGTAGTCAGGTTTCGTCGTCCGCCTGGCGCCAGGTGTTGCGTCCGGCGGCCTTGGCGTGGTACAGGGCGATGTCGGCCCGCTTGTACAGTTGTTCATGGCTGTCGCCCTGGCGGTGGAGGGCGGCGCCGACACTGGCGCTGATCTCGATCACGGCCTCGCGGTGCCCCAGCGGGGCGGCCAGGTTGGCCAGGATGCGGGTGCAGACCGCGGCCGGGGTGCCGCTTTCCAGCGGCTGGTGCAGCAGCACGGCAAACTCGTCCCCGCCCAGCCGGAACACGCGGTCCGATTCGCGCACCGCGGCCCGCAGGCGCTCGGCGGCGGCCACCAGCAGGGCGTCGCCGGCGTCATGGCCCAGGGTGTCGTTGATTTGCTTGAAGCGGTCGAGGTCGATCAGCAGCAGGGTGAAGGCGGCGCCGCCGCGCTCGGTCTGCGCCACCAGGTGGCGCAGTTCGTCGTTGAACAGGCGGCGGTTGGCCAGGCCGGTCAGCGGGTCGCCATAGGCCAGCGTCTCCAGCTGCGACTGGATGACGCGCAGTTCGGCGGTGCGCGTCTGCACCATGCCTTCCAGTTCGCGCTGGCGGCGGCGCAGGTAGGCGGTGCGCGCGTGCAGCAGGCCGGCGCCCAGCAGGAGGGCGGCCACGCCCATGGCCAGGCGCGCCAGCGCCTGCTGGTGCCACGCCGGCAACACATGCACCGGCACCTCGATCGGCGCCGACCAGTCGCCATGGCGGTTGGTGCCGCGCAGTTGCAGCACATAGTCGCCGGGCGGCAGGTTGTTGTAGCTGGCGCGGCGCGCGCTGGCGTCGGTTTCCACCCAGTTGGGGTCGAAGCCCTTGAGCTGGTAGGCGTAGCGGTGGCGCTCCGGCGTGGCGTAGTCGAGGGCGGCAAATTCCAGCGAGAAGCCGCGTTCGCGCGCGGCGGTAGTCACGGTCACCGGCGGGGCCTTGCTGCCCAGGCCGCTGTTGTAGGCGGCGGCCGGGATTTCCTTGTCGTTGAGCAGCAGGCGCGTCACCACCACCGGCGGCGCGTAGTGCGACACGCTCAGCGCCTGCGGCCTGACCACGCTGACCCCGGACAGGCCGCCAAACACCAGTTCGCCTTCGGCGGTGATGGCGCCCGAGTTGGTCCAGTAGGTGGGCACCTGCACGCCATCGCTGGCGCCCAGCGCGCGGATGGTCAGCGCCTCGGGGTCGATGCGGGCCAGGCCGGCGTCGGTGCTGGCCCACAGCATGCCTTCGCGGTCGAGCAGCAGCTTGTTGGCGCCGCTGTCGGGCAAGCCCTGCTGCATGCCGAGCCGGCGGAAACGGCGCCGGCCGTCGGCATCGGTGCGTTCCAGCATGACCACGCCGGTGCCGAAGTTGGACATCCATAGACGGCCCCGGCGGTCCATCGCGAGCGAGGAGACGTAGCCGGGCGGCAGGCGGTCGGGCGCGGCCAGGTCGGTCGGGATGCGCTCGACCTTGTCGGGGCCGAGCCGCGCCAGCCCGCTGCGCGTGCCGACCCAGACCTCGTCACCCACCGGCAGCAGGGCGGTCACGCGCGAATCGCCCAGTTGCTGGTCTTCATGGCGCAGCAGGCGCGGCGTCCCGGCGGGCGGCAGTTCCAGCACCCACAGGCCATCCAGCCCGCCCACCCACAGCGTGCGCCCGGCCTGTGCCAGCGCCCATACCTCCTCCTCGTCGCCGCGGGTGGGAACCGCGACGCGATGCAGGTGGCGGCCATCGGCGTCGGCGCGGTACAGACCGTGCTGGGTGCCGATATACACCTCGCCATCCGGCCCCGGCATCATCGCCAGCACGCGCCCCGGCGGCAGGCCGGAGGCGGTGGTCAGGCGGCCGGTCAGGCCGCGGTACGGATCGATGATTTCGATGCCGCCGCTGGTACTGCTGAGCCATAGCTGGCCGTCGGGCGCCACCAGCACGCTCGGCACGCTCAGGATATTGCCGCGGCCGGACTCGGCGTGGCGGATGGTGGTGATGGCGCGCGGCTGCGGATCGTGCTGGCTGATGCCGGCCATGTACGAGATGAAGATGATGCCGCTGCGCTCGCGGAACATGGCCATGATGTCGTTGTCCGGCAGGCTGTCCGGCGCGTCGGCGCGGTGGCGGATGCGGTGCGTGGCGCCGGCCTGCACGTCCAGCGCGACGATGCCGCCGTTGGCGCCATTGGTGCCCAGCCAGATCTCGCCCGGCGCCACCTCGGCGATGGCGGAAACGCGCTCCGATGGCAGCGTGGGCTGGCGCCCGCTCTCGTGCACCGCCGCCGCGTTGCGGGTGTCGGCGCCGGCAGCGATGCCGAACGCGCCGCTGGTGCGGGTGCCGATCCACAGTCGCCCGGCGCTGTCCTGGAACAGCGTGGTGATCGACAGGCCGGTCTTGCCGCCGAGGGCGATCTGTTGCGCCGGCTGGTTGGGCTTGAGCCGGAACAGCCCGCGGCGGGTGCCGATCCACAGGGTGCCGTCGGCCTCGCGCAGCAGGGCGTCGATGCCGCCCTCGGGCAAGTCGGCCAGATCCTCCTGGCGCTGGCGGCTGAAGCGGCCGTCGGCGCCCAGATGATCGAGGCCGCGGCCGGTAGCAAGCCACAAGCCGCCCTGGCCGTCATCGGCAATCGCGCTCACGCGCGGATCGCGCAGGCCGTCCGCGCCGGCGCGGTAGCGTACAAAACTGTCGCGGGCGGCATCGTAGCGGGCCAGGCCGCCGGAACTCATGCCGATCCACAGGCGGCCCTGCGGATCGATGTGCAGGCTCATGATGTAGCTGTCCGGCAGGGCTTCGTCGCGGGCGGCGTCGGCCACGTACTTGACGTGGCGGTTGCCATCCCAGCGCACCAGGCCGGCCTGGGTGCCGATCCAGAGAAAGCCCTGGCGATCCTGGATAAGGCACACACCGCTGCTGACATCGATGTGCATATTGTGTTTGAAGCTGGTATTCGCCTGGCCGGCCCAGCGCTCGCCATTGGCCGCATGCAGCGGCCGGGTCAGCATGAGCAGGCACAGCAACAGGCACAGGACGGCGGCGACGCGCGACGGGCGCGCCAGGGCGGCAGGGCGAGGTGGAAAATTGCTGTGTGGCATGAGGACACTATACCTGACTAGTCTGACAAGCATGTGGGTTTTTTGCTACTGGGTGCGGATGCGGTTATAATCGGCGCGCCACCGCAAGGTGGCACACGCTAGGGGTCCTGCGGCGCGCGAGCGCGGCGGGTGAGAAATACCCTCCGAACCTGATCTGGATAATGCCAGCGAAGGGAAGCTTAGGATGACGCCGCGCCACCATGCCATCGGACGCGGGCCGTGGTCCAACCTCCTTTGCTGGCTCCTGTAGCCCAACAAAGGAGCCAAATGAACGCCAATCCGAAATTCATGTCCGCCACCGCTACGGTGGACGAGGCAGCCATCAAACCACTCCCCAATTCCCGCAAGGTCCACGTGCAAGGCAGCCGCGCCGATCTCCGCGTGCCGATGCGTGAAATCTCGCAGGCCGATACGCCGGCATCGTTCGGCTTCGAGGCCAATCCGCCGGTCTATGTCTACGACACTTCCGGCCCGTATACCGATCCGCAAGCTCGGATCGATATCCGCTCCGGCCTGGCCGACACGCCACGCCTGCCGTGGATACTGGAGCGCGACGATACCGAGGAGCTGGACGGCCCGACCTCGGTCTATGGCAAGGCGCGTCTGGCCGATCCGGCGCTGGAAGAGCTGCGCTTCAACCTGCACCGCAAGCCGCGCCGCGCGCGCGAGGGCAAGAACGTCACGCAGATGCACTACGCACGCCAGGGCATCGTCACGCCGGAGATGGAGTTCGTCGCCATCCGCGAGAACCTGCGCCGCCAGGAGTACATCGAGAGCCTGAAGGCGTCCGGCCCCAATGGCCAGCGCCTGGCCGATCTGATGGGCCGCCAGCATCCGGGACAGGCTTATGGCGCAAGCATCCCCGCCGAGATCACGCCGGAATTCGTGCGCGATGAAATCGCCCGTGGCCGCGCCATCATCCCGGCCAACATCAACCACCCGGAAGTGGAGCCGATGATCATCGGCCGCAATTTCCTCGTCAAGATCAACGCCAACATCGGCAATTCGGCGGTGACCTCCTCCATTGGCGAGGAAGTGGAGAAGATGACGTGGTCGATCCGCTGGGGCGGCGATACGGTGATGGATCTCTCCACGGGCAAGCATATTCACGAGACGCGCGAATGGATCATCCGTAATTCGCCGGTACCGATCGGCACGGTGCCGATTTATCAGGCGCTGGAAAAGGTCAACGGCAAGGCCGAAGACCTGACATGGGAGATTTTCCGCGACACCCTGATCGAACAGGCGGAGCAGGGCGTCGATTACTTCACCATCCACGCCGGCGTGCTGCTGCGCTATGTGCCGCTGACGGCCAGGCGCATGACGGGCATTGTCTCGCGCGGCGGTTCGATCCTGGCCAAGTGGTGCCTCGCGCATCACAAGGAGAATTTCCTGTACACGCACTTCGAAGAGATTTGCCAGATCATGAAGGCGTATGACGTGTCGTTCTCGCTGGGCGATGGCCTGCGTCCGGGCTCGATTTACGACGCCAACGACGAGGCGCAGCTGGGCGAACTCAAAACGCTGGGCGAGCTGACCCAGATCGCCTGGAAGCACGATGTGCAGGTGATGATCGAAGGTCCGGGCCACGTGCCGATGCAACTGATCAAGGAGAACATGGATCTCCAGCTTGAGCAGTGCCACGAGGCGCCGTTCTACACGCTGGGCCCGCTGACCACCGATATCGCGCCGGGCTATGACCACATCACCTCCGGTATCGGCGCCGCGCAGATCGGCTGGTATGGCACGGCGATGCTGTGCTATGTCACGCCGAAGGAGCACCTTGGCCTGCCGGACAAGAATGACGTCAAGGACGGCATCATCACCTACAAGATCGCCGCGCATGCGGCCGATCTGGCCAAGGGTCATCCGGGCGCGCAGATACGCGATAACGCCTTGTCCAAGGCACGCTTCGAGTTCCGCTGGGAGGATCAGTTCAATCTCGGCCTCGATCCGGACAAGGCGCGTGAATTCCACGACGAGACGCTGCCCAAGGATTCCGCCAAGGTGGCGCATTTCTGCTCCATGTGCGGCCCGCATTTCTGCTCGATGAAGATCACGCAGGAAGTGCGCGCTTACGCCGAAGACGGCATGAAGGTGAAGGCGGTGGAGTTCATCAAGAACGGCGCCGAGTTGTATAGCAAGGCCTGACGATCATGATTGAGATTGAATTGAACGGCGCACCGCACCGGGTGCCGCCGCGGCAGACCCTGTATCAGCTGATCGATGCGCTGGAGTTGACCGGGCAGGCGCTGGCGCTGGCGGTCAACCGCAATGTGGTGCCGCGCCAGCAGTGGCCGGAGCGCGTCCTGCAAGCGCAGGACAAGGTAGACATTGTGCGCGCCATCGGCGGCGGTTAATTGGAGACGAATATGAGTGATGTGTTGAAAATCGCAGGCAAGGAATATAAATCGCGCCTGCTGGTGGGCAGTGGCAAGTACAAGGATTTGCAGCAGACGCGCGAGGCGACCGATGCGGCCGAGGCAGAGATTATTACGGTGGCGATCCGGCGCGTGAATATCGGCCAGGACCCGAAGGCGCCGTCGTTGCTGGATGTGCTGCCGCCCTCGCGGTATACCATCCTGCCGAATACCGCCGGCTGCTATACGGCCAGGGATGCGGTCTACACTTTGCAGATGGCGCGTGAGCTGTTGAACGGCCATAAGCTGGTGAAGCTGGAGGTGCTGGGGGATGAGAAAACGTTGTTCCCCAATATGCCGGAAACGCTGGTCGCCGCGCGCGAGCTGGTGAAGGATGGTTTTGACGTGATGGTGTATTGCAGCGACGATCCGATTCAGGCGCGCATGCTGGAGGATATCGGCTGCGTGGCGGTGATGCCGCTGGCGTCCCTGATTGGTTCGGGCATGGGCATTCTCAATCCGTGGAATCTGTCGCTGATTATCGAGCAGGCCAGGGTGCCGGTGCTGGTGGATGCCGGGGTGGGCACGGCGTCCGATGCGGCGATCGCGATGGAGCTGGGTTGTGACGGGGTGTTGATGAACACCGCCATCGCCGGCGCGCAGGACCCGGTGCGCATGGCGCGGGCCATGAAGCTGGGCGTGCAGGCCGGGCGCGAGGCTTATCTGGCGGGCCGGATCGCGCGCAAGTTTGCGGCGTCGCCGTCGTCGCCGATGGCGGGCCGGCTGGCATGAGGCCATGTGTTCTGGTGTTCGCGGGGCTCGATCCGTCCGGCGGCGCCGGGCTGTCGGCCGATTTGCAGGCGGTGGCGGGGCAGCGGGCGCATGCGCTCACTGTCTGCACCGCGCTGACGGTGCAGGACAATGACCGCGTGTACGGCGTGCAGCCGGTGGACGCGGGCATGGTGCTGCGGCAGGCGCAGGCGTTGGCCGGCAAGTGCGCCATCAGCGCGGTGAAGATCGGGATTACCGGCAGTGCCGCCAACGCGCTGGCGATTGCGGAGGTGATCATGCGCTTGCGTGAACGGCGGCCGGATTTGCCGGTCGTGCTGGATCCGGTGCTGGCCAGCGGGCATGGCGATGTGCTGTCGCGCGATGATGCGGTGCGGGCATTGGCGCCCTTGCTGCCGCTGGCCACGTTGATCACGCCGAATGGTCCGGAGGCCCAGGCGCTGAGCGACGCCACGCGGCCGGACGCGCAGGCGCATGCCCTGCGCGCGCGCGGCTGCCGGCACGTTCTCATCACAGGCGGCCACGCCGGGGGCAACGACGTGCTCAACCGCTGGTACGGCCCCGCCGCGCCACCGCCGCCCGCCACGGCGCTTGAGGGCGCGGACGCGCAGGCGGCCGGCCTGCTGGGCGAGTGGCGCTGGGAGCGCCTGGCGGGGGAGTTTCATGGCAGCGGCTGCACGCTGGCTGCCGCCATCGCCGGCCAACTGGCGTTGGGCGTGCCGACCGCTGTCGCGCTGGAGAACGCCCAGCTGTACACCTATCACGCGCTGCGCGACGCTTACGCCATCGCTCCCGGCCAGCGCATCCCTTTGCGATAAACAGAAGAGAGCACAATCATGCAAGGACTCTACCTCGTCACCCCCAACTGGGACGACACCAGCCGCCTGCTGCAAGTCACCGGGCAAGCCCTGCAAGCCGCGCCGATCGCCCTGCTGCAATACCGCCACAAGGAAGCCGGCCCGGTGCTGCGCCACGAGCAGGCTGCCGCGCTGCTGGCCCTGTGCCGCCGCCATCGCGTGCCCTTCATCGTCAACGACCACGTCGACCTGTGCACCGAGCTCGATGCGGACGGCGTCCACCTCGGCGGCACCGATGCCGAGGTCGCGCAAGTGCGGGCCAGACTCGGCAAGCGGAAAATCATCGGCGCCTCCTGCTACGGCGACATGTCGCGCGCCGTGCACGCGCAACAGGCCGGCGCCAGCTACGTCGCCTTCGGCGGTTTCTACCCGTCGCGCGTGAAGAAATACGCCGTCACCACACAGCCCGCCATCCTCGACCGCGCGCGCGAAGTGATCCGCGTGCCGACCGTGGTGATCGGTGGCATGACGCCGCAAAACGCCGCGCCGCTGGTGGCGCGCGGGGCGCACATGGTGGCCGCCATCAGCAGCGTCTATCAAGCTGAAAGTGTGGCGCAGGCCGTCGGCGAATTCCAATCGCTTTTCGCTCAGCAATAAAAACGCTTGAGGTATGGAGGGTTTTCAGTCTTATAATGGGGCGTTAGCAATCGCCCAAGGTTTTCGCCCCATGACCGCATCCATCCCAGCACAGAAACGCCTGATCCTGATCGTTGACGACGACCCGCTGCTGCTCGACTTCCTTGGCGAAGTGCTGGGCCATGCCGGCTATGAAATTGCCAAGGCTTCTTCGGCCGAGCAGGCCCTGCAAGCCATCGCCCAGCGCGAGCCGGACCTGGCGCTGCTGGACATCCACATGCCGGGCATGAACGGCCTGGAACTGGCCAAGCAGTTGCACGCCACCAGCTCGGTGCCGTTCATGTTCCTGTCCGGCCGCGGCGATGCGGACGCCGGCAAGCAGGCCGCCTCCTACGGCGCGGTCGGCTTCCTGGTCAAGCCGGTCGATGAAAAACACCTGATGCCGGCCTTCGCCGCCGGCCTGGCGCGCGCCGACGAAATCCGCCAGCTGCGCCGCACCGAACTGAACCTCAACGCGGCGCTGGCCGCCGGCCGCGAAACCAGCCTGGCCGTCGGTCTGCTGATGTGCAAATTCCAGACCGACCGCAACACCGCCTTCGAGGTGCTGCGCGATCATGCGCGCTCCAACCGCCGCAAGGTGAACGAGGTGGCGGACCAGCTGCTGTCGGCCGAAGAGACCCTGAACAGCTTGCATGCCGCATTCAACAACCGTCTGAAAAAGTAAACGCTACAGGCAAAATTTCTTGTCTTACGGCATTTTTGTTATACACTATCATCTGAGCGGCGGATAACAGCTATCCGCCCGCCCCAATCGCGGCAGGGCCTCAATCTGCACCTGCCGCTTCAATGGCCGCCCGCACCCTGCGCCACGCCCGATCCTTCGGCCCAACTCCGCCGAGCTTGCATTCAGCTTATTCAGCGGAGAATTTCATGACCAACGATTTCCCTGGTAACACCTTCCGTCCGTTCACCGACGACAGCGGCGGCGCCATCGGTTTTTCCATTTTCGCCGCCGCCCCGCGCGTGCTGCACGTCGACAGCGACCATGACGCGGCGCTGGTGCTGGCCGCGCTGCTGGTGCCGGAAACGCAAGTGACCCACGTGCCGACGCTGGCGGCCGCGCAGGAATTGCTGCAAAACGAGAAGTTTGCGCTGGTGGTGCTCGACCCCGACCTGCCGGATGGCGACGGCGTCGACCTGCTGGCCGAGCTGCGCGGCGGCCAGCACGGCGCGCGGGTGCTGATGTATTCGGCCCGCCATCCCGAGCAGCACCAGTCCGGCCACGCCTTCCTGCCCAAGCCATGGACCTCGCCGCGCCAGCTGTGGCGCACGGTGTCCAATCTGCTGGGCATTGGTCCTGTGATGCCGGTTGACCCCCAATAATCGCAATATTGATAATAAATACTCGGTGACGCCGGACCGCGCTTGTTGCGCGGCTGGTTGAGGTGATACGCTGCCGGATCAACTCAATCAGGACCTCAAGATGACGTCACCAATCAAACTCGCCATCGTCGGCGTGGGCAAGATCGTTTACGACCAGCACGTGCCGGCGATTGCCGCCAATGCCGGCCACTTCACGCTGGTGGCGACCGCCAGCCGCAACAACACCATCGAGAATATCCCCAGCTTCCCGACCATCGAGGCGATGCTGGAAGCGCGTCCGGACATTGAAGCCGTGTCGCTGTGCATGCCGCCGCAATACCGCTACGCCGCCGCGCACAAGGCGCTGGCCGCCGGCAAGCATGTGTTCATGGAAAAGCCGCCGGGCGCCACGCTGTCGGAAGTGGCCGACCTGGAAGCCTTTGCCGCCAAACAGGGCGTCAGCCTGTTCGCCAGCTGGCACTCGCGCTACGCGCCGGGCGTGCAGCCGGCCAAAGCCTACCTGGCCGCCAATGCGACAACCGCCATGCACGTGATCTGGAAAGAAGACGTGCGCCACTGGCACCCGAACCAGGACTGGATCTGGCAAGCGGGCGGCCTGGGCGTGTTCGATCCGGGCATCAACGCGCTGTCGATCGTGACCGAAATCCTGCCGTCGGCTGTGTTCCTGACCAAGGCCGCGCTGGAATTCCCTGAAAACCGCGACGCACCGATCGCCGCCGATCTGCACTTCCAGGACGCGGCCGGTATCAAGGTGCATGCCGAGTTCGACTGGCGCCAGACCGGCCCGCAAAGCTGGGACATCATCGTCACCACCGCCAATGGCGAAGTGCGCCTGGCGAATGGCGGCGCGCGCCTGTGGATCAACGGCGCCGAGCAGCAGCTGGAGAAAGAGGCCGAGTACCCGTCGTTGTACCAGCGCTTCGCCGACATCATCCGCGCCGGCAAGTCGGACGTGGACGTGGCGCCGCTGCGCCATGTGGCCGACGCCTTCATGCTGGGCCGCCGCAAAGTGGTGGACGCCTTCCACGACTGATGCGCTATCATGGTGCTCCATTGCGAAAGGAGCATCATGAAAACCAAAGCAGCCGTTGCATGGCAAGCGGGCAAGCCGCTGACGATTGAAGAAGTCGAACTGGGCGGCCCGCGCGAAGGCGAGGTGCTGGTGGAAATCAAGGCCACCGGCATTTGCCACACCGATTACTACACCCTGTCCGGCGCCGATCCGGAAGGGATCTTCCCGGCCATTCTCGGCCATGAGGGCGCGGGCGTCGTGGTGGATGTCGGTCCCGGCGTCAAGTCGCTGAAAAAGGACGACCACGTCATTCCGCTGTACACGCCGGAATGCCGCCAATGCAAATTCTGCCTCTCACGCAAGACCAATCTGTGCCAGGCCATCCGTGGCACGCAGGGCAAGGGCCTGATGCCTGACGCCACCAGCCGTTTCTCGCTGGACGGCAAGCCGATCTTCCACTACATGGGCACCTCCACCTTCTCCAACTACATCGTGGTGCCGGAGATCGCCTTGGCCAAAATCCGCCCCGATGCGCCGTTCGATAAAGTTTGCTATATTGGTTGCGGCGTGACCACCGGCGTGGGCGCGGTGCTGTTCACCGCCAAGGTGGAGGCGGGCGCCAATGTGGTGGTGTTCGGCCTGGGTGGCATCGGCCTGAATGTCATTCAAGCGGCCAAAATGGTGGGCGCGGACAAGATCATCGGCGTTGATATCAATCCGGCGCGCGAAGCGATGGCGCGCAAGTTCGGCATGACGCACTTCATCAATCCGGACCAGGTGGAGAATGTGGTGGACCACATCATCCAGCTGACCGACGGCGGCGCCGACTACAGCTTCGAGTGCGTCGGCAACACCACGCTGATGCGCCAGGCGCTGGAGTGCTGCCACAAGGGCTGGGGCAAGTCCATCATCATTGGCGTGGCGGCCGCGGGGCAGGAGATTTCCACCCGTCCGTTCCAGCTGGTGACCGGGCGCGAGTGGAAGGGCTCGGCTTTCGGCGGCGCGCGCGGCCGCACCGATGTGCCGAAGATCGTCGACTGGTACATGGAAGGCAAGCTCAACATCGACGACCTGATCACCCACCGTTTGAAACTGGACGACATCAACCAAGGCTTCGATCTGATGAAGAGCGGCGAATCGATCCGCTCCGTCGTGCTGTATTAAGCCCGGATGGATGTAGAAAAAAAGTTCTAGACAGCGCGATCTAGATAACTTATTCTACATCCATCATTTGGGAGTGCGGCAATGGAACTACAACTCGCTACTTTGGTGCCAGCCACCGGCTGGGCGCTGCTGCATTTCGTCTGGCAGGGCTTGCTGATCGGCTGGGCCGTCACGCTGGCCATGCATGTGCTGCGCAAGGCGCGTCCGCAGACGCGCTACGCCATCGCCTGCGGCGCCATGCTGCTGTGCGCGGCGCTGCCGTTGTCGAGCATTCTGACGCAGTTGGCGGACGGGCGCGCCGCCGTCCACGAGACCGTTACCACCACCATCAGCACCGATGCCGACGGCCAGCGCTCGATTGCGCTGTCGATCGTCGCGCCGGCCGCGCAAGCGGTCATCGGCAATGCCACGCTGGAGGCGGGGTATGGCGTGCTGCGCCGGCAACTGCCGTGGATCGTCGGCCTGTGGCTGGCGGGAGCGGCGCTGATGGCGCTGCGCCTGGCGATCGGCCTGAAGTGGGTGGCCGACCGCACGCGGCAGGACGAATACAGCACCAATCCCTACTGGCAGCGCCGCTTGTCCGAACTGGCGCGCCGCTTTGGCATCGAGACGCACGTGCGGCTGGGCGTGGCCGGGAAACTCGACAGCCCGATCACCGCCGGCTGCTGGAAACCCATCGTGCTGGTGCCGGCCGCGCTGGTCACCGGCATGCCGGCCGATTTGCTGGAGGCGCTGTTGGCGCATGAACTGGCGCACATCAAGCGTCACGACTACTTCGTGAACCTCATACAAAGCGCGATCGAAATCGTGCTGTTCTATCACCCTAGTGTTTGGGCTATATCGCGCAGGATACGGATCGAGCGGGAACAAATCGCCGACGACCTGGCAGTCGAGATGGTCGGCCAGCCGCACAAGCTGGCGCAAGCCCTGTCGCAACTGGATCGCTTTCAGTTCGACACTACACAACTAGCCCATGCGGCTCACGGAGGAAATCTCATGTCTCGTATTAAACGCCTGCTGCGTCCCGATGTTGAACCGGTTAGCTGGAAGATGGCCATGCCGCTGGCCGGCCTGCTGGCGGCCGGCGCTGTGCTGTATGCCCACGCCGCCCCGCAGCCGCCGGAACCGCCAGCCCCGCCGGAACCGCCTGCTCTGGTAGAGCCGGCCGCGCCACCAGCCCCGCCGGCGGCGCCGGCATTGCCGAAGACGCCCGAACCGGAAGCTGTGCCTGCGCTGCCGGCCGTGCCTGCGCTGCCGGCGGTACCCGCGCCGCCAGCGCCGCCGTCGCCGATGGCGCACCCGGCGCCAATGGCTGCCCCCGCTCCGATGGCCGCACCGGTGCCGGCAGCGGTGCCTGCCCCGCCGGCCGAGCCGGTCCGCGTCAATTACGACCGCGCCACTATCACACAGATCTCGGACCATAAAGGCAGCTATGCCATCGTGCACGCCAACCGCGACGCCATCACCGTGTCGGCCGACACCAGGGATATTCGCAAAGTGGCGGAACTGCGCAAAACCGTGAAGGGCGATTTCCTGTGGTTCCGCGAGGGCGGCAAGACCTACCTGATCCAGGACGCGGGCGTGCTGGCCAAGGTGGATGCCGCCTGGGTGCCGGTCAACAATATCGGCGAGCAGATGGATGCGCAGGGCAAGAAAATGGAAGCGCAAGGCAAGATCATGAACGCCATCGGCGAAGAGATGAACACCGCCGCCAACCAGTTCAGCAAGCAGGCCGAGCGCGAAGCCTCGGTGCACCAGCGCCAGATGGAGCAGGTGGGGCGCGAGCAGGAAAAAGTCGCCCGCCGAATGGATCAGGCCGCGCGTGAAGTGGCCGCTGACAATACGCCTGAAAAAGCGCGTGAATTCGCGAAGAAAATGGCGCAGCTGCAAGCGGAAATGGCGCCGCTGCAAAAGCAGATGGCGGAATACCAGCGCGAGCTGAGCAGCAAGATGGCCAAGCTGCACGGCCAGGATGGCCCGATGACGGCGCTGAACCAGAAAATGGCCGAAGCCAGCCGTCCGATGGGCGAACTGAACCTGCGCATGGGCGAGCTCAACCTGAAACATGCCGACGCCGTGCGCGAGGCCGAGCGCGTGCTGAAATCGCTGATGCAGGAGAGCTTGCAAAACGGTAAAGCCGTTCCCGCACCGTCGGCCTGATGACACGCATCCCGGTATAATCACGGGATGCACAATCTTCTTCACAATCTCAACGACGAGCAGCTTGCCGCCGTCACCTTGCCCGCCCAGAGCGCCCTGATCCTGGCGGGCGCCGGTTCCGGTAAAACCCGCGTCCTGACCACCCGTATCGCCTGGCTGATTCAAACCGGCCAGGTGTCGCCCTCCGGCATCCTGGCGGTGACCTTTACCAACAAGGCCGCCAAGGAAATGCTGACCCGCCTGTCCGCCATGTTGCCGATCAATACGCGCGGCATGTGGATCGGCACCTTCCACGGCCTGTGCAACCGCCTGCTGCGCACCCATCACCGCGACGCCGCGCTGCCGCAGACCTTCCAGATTCTCGACACGCAAGACCAGTTGTCCGCCATCAAGCGCCTGCTGAAAGCGCACAACGTCGACGACGAGAAGTTCCCGCCGAAAGACGTGATGTACTTCATCAACGGCGCCAAGGACTCGGGCCTGCGCGCGCACGATATCGAGCCGTACAACGCCGACGAGCGCAAGAAGGTGGAACTGTACCAGCTGTACGACGAGCAATGCCAGCGCGAAGGCGTGGTCGATTTTGCCGAGCTGCTGCTGCGCACCTACGAGCTGCTGAGCCGCAACCAGCCGCTGCGCGAACACTACCAGCAGCGCTTCCAGCACATTCTGGTCGACGAGTTCCAGGATACCAACGACCTGCAATACAAATGGCTCAAGCTGATGGCCGGGCAGGGCGGCCACAACGGCGGCGTGCTGTTTGCCGTCGGCGACGACGACCAGTCGATCTACGCCTTCCGCGGCGCCAACGTCGGCAATATGAGCGCCTTCGAGCGCGAGTTCAACGTCAGGAATCTGATCAAGCTGGAGCAGAACTACCGCTCGCACGGCCACATCCTGGACGCCGCCAACGTGCTGATCGCCAACAACAGCAAGCGCCTCGGCAAGAACCTGCGCACCGACGCCGGCCATGGCGAGCAGGTGCGTGTGTACGAGGCCAACTCGGACCTGTCCGAAGCGTCGTGGATCATCGAGGAAACCAGGAACCTGATCCATGACGGCGCCTCGCGCAGCGAAATCGCCGTGCTGTACCGCTCGAATGCGCAATCGCGCGTGATCGAGCATGCGCTGTTCTCGGCCGGCATTCCGTACCACGTGTACGGCGGCCTGCGTTACTTCCAGCGCGCCGAGGTGAAGCACGCCATCGCCTATTTGCAGCTGATGGACAATCCGCACAACGATTCCGCCTTCCTGCGCGTGGTGAATTTCCCGGCGCGCGGCATCGGCGTGCGGTCGATCGAGACGCTGCAAGCGGCCGCCGACCAGTACGGCATTTCGCTGTACGCGGCCGTGCCTTACGTCACCGGCAAGGCCGGCACGGCGCTGTCCGGTTTCGTCAAGCTGATCGAGGGCACGCGCTTTGAAACGCAGCAGATGTCGTTGCCGGAACTGGTGCGCGTGGTGCTGGAACAGTCCACCCTGCTGGCGCACTACGCCACCGAAAAAGAAGGCGCCGACCGCATCGAAAACCTGGAGCAGATGGTCAGCGCCGCCACCCAGTTCCTGTCGGAAGAGGGTTACGGCCAAGGCGCGCCGGCGCATCTCGGCCCGCAGGCGCAGGCTTCGGCCGGCGCGGCGGTGGTCAACCAGGATGGCTTGGAAATCATCGACGCCGATGCGCCGCTGTCGACCGTGATGTCACCGCTGTCGGCCTTCCTGTCGCACGCCTCGCTGGAGGCCGGCGACAACCAGGCCACCATTGGCCAGGAAGCGGTGCAGATGATGACGGTACACTCGGCCAAGGGGCTGGAGTTCAACAATGTCTTCATCACCGGGTTGGAGGAGGGCTTGTTCCCGCACGAGAGCAGCTCGCGCGAGCACGATGGCGTGGAAGAGGAACGCCGCCTGATGTACGTGGCCATCACGCGCGCGCGCCAGCGCCTGTACCTGAGCTTTGCGCAAACGCGCATGCTGCACGGCCAGACCCGCTACAACATGAAGTCGCGCTTCTTTGACGAGTTGCCGGAGGATGCGCTGAAATGGCTGACACCGAAAGTGCAGCCGAGCTGGTTCGGCGCGAAGAAATCGGCGTGGGACGAGGCGCCGCTGGTCGGTTCGGACCGGGCGCTGGCGCAGCAGATTGCCAACAAATCGTCCGGCAGCGGCTGGCGTATCGGTGAATCGGTGGCGCACGCCAAGTTCGGCGAGGGCGTGATTGTCAACATCGAGGGCAGCGGCAACAACGCCCGCGCCCAAATCAACTTCGGCAGCTCAGGCATGAAGGTGCTGGACCTGAGCATCGCCAAACTGGATCGCCTTTAAACTTTGGGTGGCTGGTCCGCCGTCCGCGGCGGACCAAAAATCTGCACGTAGGCCGAGTACAGCGTGCAGTGAACCAGTACCAGCGAGATCAGGAACAGGGTGAAAATGCCAGCCACGCCCAGTTGCGTCACGCCCAGCACCAGCACCACGATCTGCACGCCGATGAAGTAGATCAGGTGCAAAATCGCCACCGCGCTGAAAAACGGCTTGAGCGCGCGCAACACCGCCACCACGCTGAAGAACAGCGCCTTGTTCAGCACCATCTTCTGCCAGAAAATCAGTGGCGCCGCCAGCGAGGTCAGCATCCATCCCGTCATGTACAGCAGCGAGCCGGTCAGCAAGCCGCCGAACAGGCCTTCCACATCGCCCGGCTTGAGCACACCCTTGACCTGCGCCGCGCCCAGCGCTTCGAGCGCGTCGCCGGAGATGGCGTAGATCGCCAGCATGGCCAGCAGCATCAGCAGCAGATTCACCGCACCCACGCCCAGCAGATGCTTGCGCATCGGCGACTGAAAGCCGGCCAGCAGGAATTGCGGCATGGCGCGCCGGCCCTGATCGATCTCCGCACAGCCTTGCAGCAGGGCGACGCTGAACATCGGCATCAGCACGCACCACAGGATCTGGCCCAGGCCCGGCAGCAGCATGATGAACAGCGAAGCGAACATGCAGACGAACAGCAGCGCCATCATGCCGCCGGGCTGCTTGCGAAACAGCATCCAGCCTTGCTTGATCCAGTGCCAACCGGCGCGTGCGGGGAGTTTTTCCATCAGAACAATCCAGGTGCCGGGGTGGCGATACGTTCGCGCAGGATGCGCTCAAAGTGGGTCGGGTCGTGCGGGGTCAGCATTTCTGCCTCACGCGGCATGTAGTAGTCGTACAGGCGCGACAGCCAGAAGCGCAGGGCGCCGGCGCGCAGCATGGTTTGCCATGCGTGCGCTTCAGCGTCCGTGAACGGCCGCACGGCGTGGTAGGCGTCCAGCATGGCGCGCACGCGCGCTGCGTCCAGCACGCCGGTTTCGAGGTCGATGCACCAGTCGTTGACGGTGACGGCCACGTCGAACAGCCAGGTGTCGCAGCCGGCGAAGTAGAAGTCGAAGAAGCCGGTCAGTTTTTCGCCGACGAACATCACGTTGTTGCGGAACAGGTCGGCGTGTACCGGACCCGTTTGCAGCTGCTTGTAATGCTCGCAGGCGGCAAAGGTTTCCTGATAGTGCACTTCCGACTTGAGCAGCTGGGCCTTGTCTTCCGGGATGTAGGGCAGCACTTGCGGCGTGGTTTCATGCCACCAGTCGAGGCCGCGCAGATTGGGCTGGTGCAGCGGGTAGTCCAGGCCGGCGATATGCATCCTGGCCAGCATGGCGCCCACGGCCGCGCAATGCACCGGTTGCGGCGCCATCTGCGAGCGGCCTTCCAGCTTGCTGACGATGGAGGCCGGCTTGCCTTGCAGCGTGGTGACCAGCTCGCCTTTGTCGTTGGCGACCGGGTCCGGCACCAACACGCCGTGGCCGGCCAGGTGGCGCATCAATTTGAGGTAAAACGGCAGTTGCTCAAACGACAGGTTTTCAAAGATGGTAAGCACGTATTCGCCGCGCTCGGTCGTCAGGAAGAAATTGCTGTTCTCGATGCCGGAACTGATGCCTTGAAGCCCGAGCGCTTTGCCGAGCGGGAATTGGGTAATCCACTGGGTGACATCCTCCAGCGATACCGGGGTAAAGACTGCCATGTGAAAGTTTGATGAGTTCGGTTTGGTTATTTAACGGTGGGCGGAGGCGGTGGCGGCGTGTTGTCCTGCACGGCTTCTTCGTCCGGGGTTTTCTTTTTCTTCTTGCCGATGTCGAACTCCAGCACTGTCCATTGCGGACCGCGGTTGTTACCGCTCATGGCGTCGCCAGGCAGGGCAGTGCCGACCGGATGGTTGGGACGCAGGGTATAGGTGCTCGGACCGCTTTTGACGGTCGCTTCGGTGACATTGCCGCTGTTGTCGCGTTTTTCGGTGATTTTGCCTTCGGTTCCCGGTTTTGCCGTGACGGTGATCGGGTCTTCGGCGATTTCTTCGATCTTTTCCAGCTTGGGCGGCGCCTGGCTGGGCGTCGACTGGGCAAACGCCGCCTGGGCGGCCAGCGTCAGGAGGATGAGGGAAATGCGCTTCATAATGATCGCCTTTAGCAGGGAGGAGAACCTTGGAATTTTTTGTGTATGATCCATTGTAACACCTGCGATAATGTTGCATTCACGCCCAAGCACCCTCACTTAGTACTTATGCAAAATACCCTGTTGTTAGTCGACGGCTCCAGCTACCTTTACCGCGCCTTCCACGCGCTGCCCGACCTGCGCAGCCCGGACGGCCATCCGACCGGCGCCATGCACGGCATGGTCAATATGCTGCGCCGCCTGCGCGCGGATTTCCCGGCCGCCTACATCGCTTGCGTGTTCGACGCCAAGGGCAAGACCTTCCGCGACGACATGTATCCCGAATACAAGGCCACCCGCGCCTCGATGCCGGACGACCTGCGCTTGCAGATCGAGCCCATCCATGAGGCGGTCAAGGCCATGGGTTGGCCCATCCTGATGGTGGAGGGCGTGGAGGCCGACGACGTGATCGGCACCCTGTCGGTCGCGGCGTACAAGGCCGGCATGAACGTGGTGGTGTCGACCGGCGACAAGGACCTGGCGCAGCTGGTCAACGACAAGGTCATGCTGATCAACACCATGACCAACGAAAAGATGGACGAGGCCGGCGTGCTGGCCAAGTTCGGCGTGCCGCCGAACCGCATCATCGATTACCTGACCCTGATCGGCGATACCGTCGACAACGTGCCGGGGGTGAGCAAGTGCGGCCCGAAGACCGCCGTCAAATGGCTGAGCGCGTATGACTCGCTGGACGGCATCATCGCCAATGCCGACAAAATCGGCGGCGCGGTCGGCCAGAACCTGCGCGACGCGCTGGCATGGCTGCCCAAGGGCCGTGAGCTGATCACCGTCAAGCTGGACTGCGACCTGAGCGGCCACATGGTGTCGATCAGCGAATCGCTGATCGCGCGCGAGGAAGACAAGCCGGCGCTGCTGGACTTCTTCAGCAAATACGGCTTCAAGACGCTGTTGCGCGAGCTGGGCGCGGCGGCCGCCACCAGCGGTCCGGCCGCCACCGTCAAGGTGTCGCTGGATGCGCCGGTGGGTGGCGCGGCCTCGGTCAACGGCGACCTGTTCGCCGAGCCGGTCATCGCCACCTACGAAACGGTCACCACCGAGGAACAGCTGGACCAGTGGATCGCCCGCATCAACGCCGCCGGGCTGACCGCGGTCGACACCGAAACCACCTCGCTGGAGCCGATGACGGCACAGCTGGTCGGCATTTCGCTGTCGGTGAAGGCGGGCGAGGCCTGCTATATCCCGGTGGCGCACGCCTACCAGGGCGTGCCGGCGCAACTGGAACGCGAGCATGTGCTGGCCAGGCTCAAGCCCTGGCTGGAGGACGCGACCAAGCTGAAAGTCGGCCAGAACCTCAAGTACGACAGCCACATCTTCGCCAACCACGGCGTGTCGCTGCAAGGCATCCATCACGATACCCTGCTGGAATCGTATGTGTTCGAATCGCACCGTTCGCACGATATGGACTCGCTGGCGCTGCGCCACCTGAATCACACCACCATTCCATTCTCGGACGTGTGCGGCAAGGGCGCCAGCATGATCACGTTCGACCAGGTGGCGATCGACCGCGCCACCGAATACGCGGCCGAAGACGCCGACATCACGCTGCGCCTGCACCAGAACATGATCGGTGAAGTCGAGAAGGACGAGAAACTCAACTTCATCTACCGCAACATCGAGCTGCCGACCGCCGTGGTGCTGCAAAAGATCGAGCGCAACGGCGTGCAGATCGACGCCGCCCTGCTGGAGCAGCAATCGGCCGAACTGGGCGCGCGCATCGCCGAGCTGGAAGCCAAGGCGCACGAGCTGGCCGAGCAGCCGTTCAACCTCGGCTCGCCGAAGCAGATCGGCGAGATCTTCTTCGAGAAGCTGAAGCTGCCGGTGGTGAAAAAGACCCCGAGCGGCGCGCCGTCGACCGACGAGGAAGTGCTGCAAAAGCTGGCCGAAGACTATCCGCTGCCGAAAGTGCTGCTGGAATACCGCAGCCTGTCCAAGCTGAAATCGACCTACACCGACAAGCTGCCGAAAGGCATCAACAAGCAGACCGGCCGCGTGCACACCAACTACGCGCAGGCGGTGGCGGTGACCGGCCGCCTGGCGTCCAACGACCCCAACCTGCAAAACATCCCGATCCGCACCAAGGAAGGCCGCCGCATCCGCGAAGCGTTCGTGGCGCCGGCCGGTTCGCACATCGTCTCGGCCGACTATTCGCAGATCGAACTGCGCATCATGGCGCACATTTCGGAAGATGAGAACATGCTGCGCGCGTTCGCGGAAGGTGTGGACATCCACCGCGCCACCGCCGCCGAAATCTTCGGCGTGGCGCCGGAAGCGGTGGAAAGCGAGCAGCGCCGCTACGCCAAGGTGATCAACTTCGGCCTGATCTACGGCATGAGCGCGTTCGGCCTGGCGAGCAACCTCGGCATCGAGCGCGGCGCGGCGCAGAGCTACATCGAACGCTACTTCGCGCGTTTCTCGGGCGTGAAGCAATACATGGACGACACCCGCCTGCAAGCCAAGGCGCGCGGCTACGTGGAAACCGTGTTCGGCCGCCGCCTGTGGCTGCCGGAAATCAATTCGCCCAACGGCCCGCGCCGCCAGGGCGCCGAACGCGCGGCGATCAACGCGCCGATGCAGGGCACGGCGGCCGACCTGATCAAGCTGGCCATGGTGGCGGTGCAGAATTGGCTGGAAGCCGAAAAGCTGGGCACGCGCATGATCATGCAGGTGCACGACGAGCTGGTGCTGGAGGTGCCGGACGCCGAGCTGGCGCTGATCAAGCAAAAGCTGCCGGAGCTGATGGCGGGTGTGGCCAGGCTGAAGGTGCCGCTGATTGCCGAGGTGGGCGTCGGGCCGAACTGGGATCAGGCGCACTGATCAGGCGCGTTGCATCCGCCACCCGTCCTCGGCCTGTACGGCGCCAGGGATGGCTGGAACCGGACTTTGGCAGGGTTAATGCAACACTGTGTCATTTGAGGGTAAAATAGCGCCCCCGGCCGCCGTGCCGGACCAGGTACCAGAGGCTATAACATCGATCCCGTACTCATATCCATCATCTTGGCAACCACACTGGCTGGCGTAGTGAGCATCACTGCGGCGGCCGTGTTCTCGTTTACGCTGCTGTCCAAGGTGGTGGAGCGCATGGTCAGCCTGTCGGTCGGCATCATGCTGTCGACCTCGCTGTTGCACGCCTTGCCGGAAGCGTTTGAATCGCAGGCCAGCGCGCGCAGCCTGTTTGCCACCTTGCTGGGCGGGCTGCTGGCCTTCTTCCTGCTGGAAAAGCTGGCCATCCTGCGCCATTCCCACCATCACGAGCATGACGGCCACCACCACCACCATGGCCACGACAAGCGCGAAGCGGGCAAGGCCGGCTGGATGATTCTGGTGGGCGACGGCATGCACAACTTCACCGACGGCATCCTGATCGCGGCAGCCTTCCTGGCCAATCCGGAACTGGGGCTGGTGACCGGCCTGGCCATCATCGCCCATGAAATCCCGCAGGAAATCGGTGACTTCATCGTGCTGCTGAACGCCGGCTTCTCGCGCACCCGCGCCTACGTCTACAACCTGCTGTGCAGTCTGCTGGCGATTGCCGGCGGCCTGCTGGGCTACTACACCCTGGACCGCGCCAGCGGCCTGATCCCCTACGTGCTGGTGTTTGCCTCGTCCGGCTTCATCTACATCGCCGTGAGCGACCTGATGCCGCAAATGCAGCGCCGCGCCACCCTGCGCGAATCGGTGCCGCAAGTGCTGCTGATCGCGGCCGGCGTCGCCATCGTCGTCTTCCTCACCGGCGGCCACCACTAAGGCGGCTTAGCGCGCGCTGACGCGGCGCTTGTCCGTGGCCGTCGCCGGCGCGACGTCGCGCGTGTCGAGATTGATTTCGGTGAGCGTCACCGCGCGGCCGTCCGGATTCAGCAAGCGCACCCCGCCCAGATAGCGCTTGCCTTGCTCCAGGCCGCTCCAGCTGACGCCGACGCTGGCCGTGCCGCCTTGCCTGACTTGTCCCGGCAACGCCACCTTCAGATTGCCCTTGGTGTCGTTGGGAATGGCGGTGGCGTAGGACAGCGTGTAGCTGGTGCTGGCGCCGTTCTTCAGCTGATAGCCCAGCACGCAGACCTTGACCACGCCCATCGGCAAGTTGGTCAGGGTGACGCTCTCGTTGGCGCCGGCATGGGCGCTGTAGGCGATCAGGTTGTTGCGCTGGTCGAGCACGGCGAGATCGAGGTCGTCATCATCGCCGCCGGCGCTGTCGCGGCTGGACAGTTCGAAGCGCGCGATCATGGTCTGGTTGGGGATGCCCAGCGTCACGGCCTTGACGCCGGCGCCACGCGCGGTGCAGGCCGCCACCACGCCATCCATGGTTTCCAGCGAGCCCGGCGCGGCTTGCGTGACCGTTTGCGCCAGACGCGTGTATTCGCGCATGCCGGCCTTGAGCGCGCCCAGCATGCCGTTGAAGCCGGTCACCACGTCCAGCTGCCGGCTGCCGCTGACGGTGCTGGCCGATACCAGCGCCGGCGCATAGGCGCCGCTGTTGTAGCGCGCCAGCAGTGGGCTACGCACCTTGTGTTCACTGTCGTTCCACACCAGCTCGCCGACTTGCCAGACGCCGTCGTCGGCGGCGGTGCGCTCCAGCGCCACCGTGTAGCTTTGGGTTTCGCCGGGCGCCAGGCTGAGTGTGAACGGCGTGACCGTGACCGCGAAGCCATCCAGGCTGGCGCTGGCGGTATAGACGGCGGCCTTGTCGCCAACGTTGGTGACGCGGCGTTGCACGCTCTGGTTGCCGACCACGGCGGGCAGGGTGATCGAGGCCAGGTTGAGCGCATGGCCGGGCAGGGCGTCGCTGGCGCAATCGCGGCTGTCGGTGGTGATGCCGCAGATGTAGCGCTGGTAGTCGGACGCGGCGACGTCGTACACCAGGCCGGGATCGGCGGCGTTGTTCGGCACCACCAGTCCGGCGCCTTGGCCCCACGGCAGGGCGCCGTCTTCATCGCCGCCGGGCGCGGTGGGCAGCACGCTGCGGGTGCTGGTCATCAGCGCCGACTTGATGGCGGCTGGCGACCAGTCGGGATGGCGCTGTTTCAGCAGCGCCGCCAGCCCCGCCACATGCGGCGTGGCCATCGAGGTGCCGGTCAGGTAATTCGAGACGCTGTAGGCCGGCGCGCCGCCGGCGATCACGGCGCATGCTGCGCGCTGTCCAGACTGGGCGAGATGCCGGCCAGGATGCCGACCCCGGGCGCGCCCAGGTCCGGCTTGAGCACGCCCGGATCGAACTGGTTGGGGCCGCGCGAGGAAAAGTCGGCCAGCACCGGGCCGGTCATCGGCGTCAGCGCGCTGGCGCTCAGCGCGGCGGTGGCGCCGGCGGTGGCCGCGTAGGCGTCGATCAGGGCGCCATCGGCCTGGCTGACGTGGATGGTGGGCAGCGGATAGATGTCGAGCATCGGGCCGTTGCCATCGTCCAGCACGATCATGCCAACGCCGCCGGCGGCCGCCACCGCCGCCGCCTTGGCGGACAGCGCGTTGTCGCCGCGCTGGCAGGCGACGATCTTGCCGGCCACCTTGGCCGGGTCGAGCTGGGCGATCGGATGGACCGCGTCGTAGACATCCTCGCGCCGCAGGCAGTGGGCGGCGCGGCTGATGTCGGCACCGGCCGCCACCGCGTCTTCGCCGCGGACCAGGGCGGTGCGCGGCAGCGGCGTGACGCCCAGCGAGTCGCCGCTGAACTGGCGGCCGTCGCCCAGTGTGACGCTGGCGCGGTAGGTCTTGTCGTGGCTGGTCGCGGCCACCGTCGCCAGCCAGGGACTGATGTGCGACACGGTGTTGCCGGGGCCGTCATTGCCGGCGGCCGCCGCGATGAATACGCCGGCCTCGGCCGCGTGGCGGAAGGCTTGCGCCACCGGGTCCAGCGGGCTGCTGCCGCCGCCGATCGAGTAGTTCAGCACGTCGACGCCATCGCTCACGGCCGCCTCGATCGCCGCCAGGCTGTCGCTGCTGTAGCAGGTGTTGTCGATGCCGCTGGGAGAGGAGCCGCCGACGTTGAAGCTCCAGCAGATCTTGTACACGGCAAGGCGCGCGCGCGGGGCGATGCCGCTGCGCCGTCCCAGCAGCTCGCCATTGCTGGCCTGGGCCGGCACGTTGCGGTTGCCGGCCGCGGTGGACGAGGTATGCGTGCCGTGGCCGCCTTCGCCGGCCGGGCGCGACAGCGAGTCGCGCGGCGAGCGGAATTCGCTCCAGTGGATGGGCGCGCCGCCGGCGCGGAAGCCCTGGTCGAAATAGCGCGCGCCGATCAGCTTGTTGTTGCAGTGGGCGGCGTTGAAGCCTTCGCCGGTCTGGCACACGCCATGCCAGCGCGCCGGCGGCGGACCGTAGGCCGGCGTGCCGCTGCTGGCGAAAGTGGGCTGGCCGGCGTCATCGACGCGGTCGGCGTAGGACAGGTTTTCCGGCCAGACGCCGGTATCGATGACGCCAACGATCACGTCTTCGCCGGCATGGACCTGGCCGCCGAGCTGGTCCCACAGGCCGCCCGGTTGGTCCAGGCCGAGGAAGGTGGGCGTGTAGTTGGTGACCGGGTGCTGGCGTTGGTCGGGCGTGATGCGCAGCGTCTTGCCGCTGGCTTTCAGGGTGCGCACCTCGGCATCGGTCAGGTGCGCGGCAAAGCCGTTGAACACTACCTGGTACTGGTGGGTGATGGCGGTCGCCGGCAGCAGCGCGGCCAATTGCGCTTGCTGGGTGCCAAGATAACTGCGGTAGCGGGTGGCGTCATTGCCGGCCAGCTCGAGGCGCTGGCCGGGAGAGGCCTTGGTGGCGCGCAGCCCGGCAAGATTGCCGCTGTAGGCCGCCAGCGGCTGGTCGGCCAACTGCACGATGTAGGACCGGCGCAGCTCGTCGGCATGGACCGGGCCGGCGGTGGCCAGCAGTGTCATCGTCGCCAACAGTACTTGCTTCGTTGCCATAAAGCGCTCCCATGAGGTTGATGAAAGATAGCCATTTAATCAAGAAACATGGAAAAGAATTCAATCGAAATTGTTACATGGTTAAAAAAATACAACGATTTATGATCAATTTAATGTGACTAAGTAATGATAAAAAGTCACTGAATAATCGTGATTTTCATAGGTGGAAGCGCTACCGTAATACAGGCTAAATTGTGTTGAAATTTTTACTTTTGGAAAAAATAAAAAATTTCAATTGTATAGACGAACCAAATCGTGCTGTGCATACTTGGTTTCCTGCTAATTCAAGGAGGAGCCATGAAAATTGCCGCAATCAATGCAGTGGCAGCCTGTCTGGCGCTGGTCGCCAGTCCGGCTTTTGCCGCTGCCTACAGCAGCGCCACCCTCGGCACCGTGACGGTGACGCTGATCGATCTGGACCCCAATGACGGCGTGGCCGCCAGCATTTCCTTCCTGCCCAACGAGATCAAATACGCCGGCGGCGCCTACCTCTACGGCGAAGCCGAGACCGGCCTGACCGGCGGCTACGATCCCGGCCATCAGCTCGCGCGCTATGAAAAAACCGGCGCCTGGCAAACCACCAATGTCAGTGCCAGCGCCCACACCAATCTGGCCACGTCCTCGGCCAGCGTGACCGGTTCCGCCGCCGGCCCGGGTTTCAGCGCGCTGAGCTTGTCGGGCGCGGCCCAGAGTTCCAGCACCGACCATGCGCGCTATTACGCCTACGCCGGCGTGCCGGCCTCGCATCTGAACACCGGCTTCATCCTTTCGGCCAACACCATGGTGACCTTTTCCTTCGACGCCGCTGTGAGCGCTAACACCACGCTGGGCTACACGCCGGGCGCGCTGGAAGGGGAGGCCGCCTCGGCCACGTTGCGCCTGTACGCGGGCGCGTTCGGCGCCGACGATGCCGCCGTGCTGGCCGGCACGCACGAGCACAGCGTGAGCGTGATGTATCAGGACGGCGATGTGCCGGGCGGCGCCAGCGACAGCTGGAGCGGCCTGATGTCGGCCAGCTTCAGCAACCTGGGTCATCAAAGCGGACGCGGCGAATTCTGGGCCGAGGCCAGCATCGGCGGGCGCTCGGTGATCTCGGCGGTGCCGGAACCCGGCGCCTGGGGCATGCTGCTGGCCGGCCTGGGACTGCTGGGCGTGGTGGCGCGCCGCGCCAGCGCGCAGGCTAATCGTTGCTTATCAAGGAGAATGTCATGAAGCGTTTTTTGATGCATATCCTGGCGGCCGCCTGCCTGGCCGCGAGCGCCGGCACGGCCTGCGCCAACGCCAGCAGCAGCGCCACTTTCGGCAGCCTGGTGATCACCCTGACCGACCTGAATCCGCACGACGGCATCGCGCCGTCGTTGTCATTCAGCGCCAATGGCCATGCCTATGTGCTGGGCGAAACCCTGGGCTGGGGCGAGACCGAGGAAGAAAGCATTTACGCCTACACCGCCGCGCAGCAGCAGGGCGTGCTGTCCGGCCATACCCATGGCGACTGGTCGTCGGCCAGTTCCAGCGTCGCGGCGGCCGATACGCTGGCTGGCTTCACCGCGCTGTCGGCGAGCGGCGGCGCGGCCAGCGGGCTGGATGGTCATGGCGCCTACCGCAGCCACGCCACCGGGTCCGATCCCTTCCTCAACAGCTTTATCTTGTCGGCCAACACCCGGGTGACGTTCAGCACCACGGCCGCCATGTCGGTGCAGACCAGCATGGGCTACAACCTCGACGCCGATCAGGACGAGTACGCCAATGCCCACATGCTGCTGGCGGTGAATGGCAGCGTCGACGGCATCGACCAGAGCGACGTGCAGGAGCGCCAACTGAGCGCCACCTTCGCGGTGCGCGACGACGGCAGCACCATGGGCGTGCGCGACAGCTGGAGCGGACTGTTGACGGCCAGCTTCTCCAACACCAGCGCGCTGGACGCCTACGGCACCATGCAAGCCTTTGTCTCGACCGAGGGCTGGTCGGCCAACTGGGACGGCGTGACGCCAGTGCCGGAACCGGAAACCTGGGCCATGCTGCTGGCCGGACTGGCGTTGGTTGGCGCCGCCAGCCGCCGCAAGGCGATCTAGTTCGAACCGGTGGCGACCGGGCGGCCCGGATCGGCCACCCACTCGCTCCACGAGCCCGGGTACAGGGCGGCGCCGGGCAGGCCGGCTACTTCCAGGGCCAGCAGATTGTGGCAGGCGGTGACGCCGGAACCGCATTGCATGATGGCCTTGGCCGGTTCGGCAAACAGCGGCGCGAATTCGGCTTTCAGTTGGGCGGCATCCTTGAAGCGGCCCTCGGCCGTCAGGTTGTCCTTGAAGAAGCGGTTTTTGGCGCCCGGGATGTGGCCGCCCACCGGATCGATGGTTTCGTTCTCGCCGCGATAGCGGTCGTTGGCGCGGGCGTCGACCACGGTGCGCGCCTGCGCCGCCAGGTTGGCCACCACTTCGTCCACCGACACCGTCGCCACCAGCGACGGCTGCTCGCTGATGTTGCCCGGCGCGCGGCCCGCGGTCTGCGTCACCATGGCCTGACCGGCGGCCTGCCATGCCACCAGGCCGCCGTCCAGCACCGCCACCGCCGGATGGCCCACCCAGCGCAGCAGCCACCACAGGCGCGCCGCGAACATGCCGCCGTGCGCGTCGTAAGCCACCACCTGCGTGTCGTCATCGATGCCCCAGCCACGCAGGGTTTCGATCAGGGCCGCGCGGCCCGGCAGCGGATGGCGGCCACGGAACTTGCCGTCCGCACCCACCTTGGCGCCCGACAGGTCCGTGTCCACATTGGCGAACTGCGCGCCGGCGATGTGGCCGATGGCGAAGCTGTCGCGCCCCGCGTTCGGGTTCATCAAATCGTGGCGGCAATCGAGAATGACCCACTTCGGATCGTTCAGGTGCTGGGACAGGGTGGCGGCGTCGATCAGGGTAGTGTGCATGGATGGTCCTTATACTTCGCTGGCGATAGGATCGGTAGAGGCAATGGCCTTACCGCGTTCGGTATTGCGGGTATTGTAGAACGTCGCGGCCATGCCGGACGCGAGAATGATACCGATGCCGGCCCAGCTATGCCAGTCGAACACGTCGCCGAAGATGAACACGCCCCACAGGCTGGAGAACACGATGCCGGTGTACTGCAAATTGGCCACCACCAGCGTGTTGCCCAAGCGGTAGGCGCGCGTCATGGCGATCTGCGCGCTGGTGGCGCACACGCCGATGGCCAGCAACAGCAGGCCGCTGCGCCAGCTGCTGATCGGATGGAACACCGGACCGTCGCCGCCGCCGGTGAGGAACACGCCGACGATGCCGGCCGCCAGATTCATCACGGTGAAATAGAACACCACGCGGTTTTCCGGCTCGCCGGCCAGCCCCATTTTGCGGACCTGCATGTAGGCGGTGGCGGTAATCACGCTGGAGCCGAGCGCGATCAGGGCCGGCGTCAGCTGGTTGGCGTGGAAGGCGGGGCGCAGCAGCAGGGTGACGCCGACAAAGCTCAGGCCGACCGCCACCATCAGCGGCCATTTGACGTCATTCCTGGCATGCCACCAGCCAAGCGCGAACAGCCACGCGGCGATCCAGATCGGCGACATGTAGTTGAGGGTCATGGCGGTGGCCAGCGGCAGCTCGCCGATCGAGTAGTACCACAGCCACAGCGAAGTCACGCCGATCAGGCCGCGCCACAGGTGGGCGCCCGGCATGGCGGTACGGAAGGTTTCGCCGGACAGCTTGATAATCATGCCGAGGGCGATCACGCCGACCACGCCCCGGTACAAGACTAACTCGGATGTTGAAAACTCTGCGGAGGCCAGCTTGACGCACACCCCCATTACCGCAAACATGAAACTAGCAAACAACATCCAGAGTGACTGCATCGTGAAACCTTATAAACTCATTTTGCGTTGATACCACTCGTGGAAGTGCTGCATGCCGTCTTCCATCGGTGACTGATACGGCCCACCGTCCGTTTCGCCGCGTTCCATCAGGGCTTTGCGGCCGGCGTCCATGCGCTGGCCGATCTCATCGTCCTCGATGCAGGTTTCCATGTAGGCCGCGCGTTCGGCCTCGATGAATTCGCGCTCGAACAGCACGATTTCTTCCGGATAGTAGAACTCCACCACGTTTCTGGTGCGGTTCGGGCTTTCCGGCCACAGGGTCGAGACGATCAGCACGTGCGGATACCACTCGACCATGATGTTCGGGTACAGGGTCAGCCAGATGGCGCCGTACGGAGGCGGTTCGCCGCCGCGGAACTTCAGCACCTGCTCCTGCCAGTGCTTGTAGACTTCCGAGCCGGATTTCTTCAGCCCCTTGTGCACGCCCACGGTCTGCACGCTGTACTCGCGGCCGAATTCCCAGCGCAGGTCGTCGCAGGTGACGAAGCTGCCCAGGCCGGGGTGGAACGGCTCGACGTGGTAATCCTCCAGATAGACCTCGATGAAGGTCTTCCAGTTGTAGTCGCAGTTGTGCACCTCCACGTGGTCCAGCATGTAGCCGCTGAAATCCAGATCCTTGGTCACGGACAGGTTATTGAGCTGCTCCATCACGTTGTAGCCGTTTTGCTCGAACAGCAGGCCGTTCCAGCTTTGCAGCTTGGTTTTGGGCAGGTTCAGGCACGGCGTTTCCGGAAAGTGCGGCGCGCCGATCAGTTCACCTTTGAGGTCGTACGTCCAGCGATGCAGCGGGCAGACAATGTTGTTCGCATTGCCACGGCCGTTGAACATCAGCGCCTGGCGGTGGCGGCAAACGTTGGAGAGCAACTCCAGCCCGTTGGCGTTACGCACCAGCATGCGTCCTTCGTTCTCTGCGGCAAGGGTGGCAAAGTCGCCGATATTCGGCACCATCAGCTCGTGTCCGACATAACGCGGACCGGCCTTGAAGAGTTGCTGGATTTCGCGCTCCAGTAGCGCTTCGTCGAAATAGACGTTAACCGGAAGTTGCGCGGTTGGCCGCGCTAGCTTGGCGTGGGTACCCAGATCGGACATCCAAACCCCCCTTAATTAAAAATTCAAACCAAGAAGAGACAGAATCCGTAAAGACGACCCGCATTCTTATGCGTTGAGGTGGTATTTAGGACAGAACCGGCGATTATACCGTCTTTTGCACAATTCGGGGGCGTGCCCGGTAATTGCGATAAAATCCAGAGTTGGCCTCTAATGTTCCACCGGATCAGGTGGTTTGCTCTAAAATATCGGGCTAAGATAACTGAGTGACTATGTCTAAGAAATTAACTGCTGACGCGACTGCCGCCGCCCCCGTCTCGTTTGAAGAAGCCATGGCGGAACTGGCGCAACTGGTCGCACAGATGGAGGCCGGCCAACTGCCGCTGGAAGCCTCGGTTGCCGCCTACGCGCGTGGTTCGGAGCTGGTGAAGTTCTGCGCCGCCCAGCTGGAAAAGGTGGAATCGCAGGTCAAGGTACTGGAGGGCGAAATGCTCAAGCCTTTCGTGGTCACCGGCGAGGGCGAACAATGAACGCCGCTTTCGAAGACTGGATGAAAACCGTGCAGGCCGGATCGGAAAACGATTTATCCGGTTATCTGCCTGACGCCGAAGTTATCCCGGCCAAGCTGCACGAAGCCATGCGTTATGCGCTGCTGGGCGGCGGCAAGCGTGTACGCCCGCTGCTGGTGTACGCGGCCGGCGCCCTGTTCGGCGCCGATGCCGCCACGCTGAGCCGCGCGGCGGCGGCGGTGGAAATGATCCACGCCTATTCGCTGGTGCACGACGATATGCCGTGCATGGACGACGATGAACTGCGCCGCGGCAAGCCGACGGTGCACGTGGCCTACGACGAGGCCACCGCGCTGCTGGTCGGCGACGCGCTGCAATCGCAGGCTTTCCTGGTGCTGTCCGAGGCGACCACGGTGCCGCCGGCGCGTCTGGTGGCGATGCTGCGTTTGTTGGCGCATGCCTCCGGCTCGGCCGGCATGTGCGGCGGCCAGGCCATCGATCTGGATAGCATCGGCATCAGCCTGACGCTGGAGCAGCTGGAACAGATGCACCAGCTGAAAACCGGCGCCTTGCTGCGCGCGTCGGTGGTACTGGGCGCCCTGGCCGGCAAGGATCTGAGCGAACAAGAATTGAACGCGCTGAATGTGTATGCGCGCGCCATCGGCCTGGCGTTCCAGGTGGTGGACGATGTGCTCGACGCGACGGCCGATTCGGCCACGCTGGGCAAGACCGCCGGCAAGGACGCCGCCGATAACAAACCGACCTATGTATCGATACTGGGTCTGGAGCCATCGCGCGCGCTGGCGGAAAAATTGCGGCTCGACGCGCACGCAGCGCTCGCACCGTTTGGAGAAAAAGCTCTGCGATTACGCGAACTCGCGGATTTGATCGTGCAGCGGAAGGCTTAAATGAACTTGCTCGAAAAAATAGATTCCCCGGCCGACGTACGCAAACTGCCGTACAGCCAACTGACGCCGCTGGCGCATGAACTGCGCGCTTACCTGCTGGATTCCGTGTCCAAGACCGGCGGCCACCTGTCGTCCAATCTGGGCACGGTGGAGCTGACGGTGGCGCTGCACTATGTGTTCAACACGCCGCACGACCGCATCGTGTGGGACGTGGGCCACCAGACCTATTCGCACAAGATTCTGACCGGTCGCCGCGACAAGATGTCGACGCTGCGCCAGCTGGGCGGCATTTCGGGCTTCCCGAAGCGCGACGAATCCGAGTACGACACCTTCGGCACCGCTCACTCGTCGACTTCGATTTCGGCGGCGCTGGGCATGGCGCAGGCGGCCAAGATCAAGGGTGAACATCGCCACGCCATCGCCGTGATCGGCGACGGTTCGATGACGGCCGGTATGGCCTTCGAAGCGCTGAACAACGCAGGTGTGCAGGACGACGTCAATCTGCTGGTGATCCTGAACGATAACGACATGTCGATCTCGCCGCCGGTGGGCGCGCTGAATCGCTATCTGGCGCGCCTGATGTCGGGCCAGTTCTACGCCGCCGCCAAGAACGTTGGCAAGTCGATGTTGCCGGCACCTGTGCTGGAGCTGGCGAAGAAGCTGGAAGAACACGCCAAGGGCATGGTGGTTCCGGCCACCATGTTCGAGGAATTCGGCTTTAACTACATCGGCCCTATCGACGGCCACGATCTGGACTCGCTGATCCCGACGCTGCAAAACATCAAGCAGCTGAAAGGCCCGCAGTTCCTGCACGTGGTGACCAAGAAGGGCCAGGGCTACAAGCTGGCCGAGGCCGAGCCTATCCTGTATCACGGCACCCCCAAGTTCAATCCGGCCGAGGGCATCAAGCCGGCCGCCGCGCCATCGAAGAAGACTTACACCGAGGTGTTTGGCGACTGGCTGTGCGACATGGCGGCCGCCGACAAAAAGCTGGTCGGCATCACGCCGGCCATGCGCGAAGGCTCGGGCATGGTGCGCTTCGATCAGGAATACCCTGATCGCTACTTTGACGTCGGCATCGCCGAGCAGCACTCGGTGACCTTTGGCGCCGGCCTGGCATGCGAAGGCCTCAAGCCAGTGGTGGCGATTTACTCGACTTTCCTGCAACGCGCTTACGATCAGCTGATCCATGACGTGGCGCTGCAAAACCTGGACGTGACCTTTGCGCTGGACCGCGCAGGCCTGGTCGGTGCGGACGGCGCCACCCATGCAGGTAACTACGATCTGGCTTATCTGCGCTGCATCCCTAACATGGTGGTGATGGCGGCGTCGGACGAAAACGAATGCCGCCAGATGCTGACCACCGGCTATCACTACAACGGCCCGGCCGCGATCCGCTATCCACGCGGCGCCGGCGTTGGCGCGGCGATTGCGAAGGAGCTGACGTCGATTAAAATCGGCAAGGGCGAGATCAAGCGCCAGGGCCAGAAGATTGCGATCCTGGGGTTTGGCTCGATGGTGGCGCCTTCGGTGGCCGCCGGCGAGACTTTGAACGCCACCGTGGCCAATATGCGCTTCGTCAAGCCGCTGGACGTGGAGCTGGTGAAGCAGCTGGCTGCCGATCACGATTACTTCGTGACGGTGGAAGAGGGCTGCATCATGGGCGGTGCTGGCGCCGCCGTGGCGGAAGCGCTGGCCGCCGAGGGCATCATCAAGCCCATGCTGATGCTTGGCCTGCCGGACAAGTTCATCGATCATGGCGATCCGGCCAAGCTGCTGGCCAGCGTGGGCCTGGATGCCGCGGGCATCACGGCTTCCATCAAACAGCGTTTTGCCGGCGACGAGCCGCGCCTGGTCGTTAATAACGGCTGATTACACGCGCCGCTTCGGCGGCGATTGCTTGGTAGCCGGCGTCGCCCGGGTGCAGGTGGTCGCCGCTGTCGTAGCGTTGTTGCATGCGTGACGGATGGTCTTTGTCGCGCAGCAGCGCATCCACATCGGCCACCGCGTCGAACTCCTTGCTCTCCCTGATCTGCGGTCGGCAGTCATCGGCGCTGCGCGCACGGCTGCTGCTGGATTATCTGACTGCCAAGATTGCCGCCCTGCCGGGCTACGCCGCCACCTGATTTTCCTTGCCTCCGCCGAGGTGTGACCTATATTGATATAAATAGTTTATATCAGGGGGGCGCGGTGAAAGCGTTACTCGCCAGTTTGCTGCTATCGACGGCCGCCGCTTCGGCGCAGGTGCCGGAATCCGGGCGTGTTCAGGAACTGAACTTCAGCGCCGAAGAGGTGGATGCCCGCATGGAAGACCGCTATATCGACCGCACCGTCGGGCTGGCGGCTGCCGGCAAGCTGGATGAGGACCGCGCCCTGCTGGCGCGCCTCCGCTACATCAGCACCCAGCTGATACGCGAAGCTATCGAGTTGAAACCGGAAGCCGCCGCATGGCAATGGGAAGTGCACACCACCAGCGATCCTGAAGTTGACGCGATCTGCATGGCCGGTGGGAAGATCCTGGTCGGCAGCGCTTTTGTGCGCCAGTTGGCGCTTACCGACGGCGAACTGGCGACCTTGCTGGCACACGAAGTGGCGCACGTGGTGGCCGAACATGCGCGCGAAACCTTTTCCGAAGCGATGCTGCTGAACCGTTTGCCGGCGGTGCCGCTGGAGGTGGTGATGGCGCGGCTGGACAGCGATTTGTCGCTGCAAATCCGCCTGTCGAAATTGTCCAGCCTACAGGAATCCGAGGCCGACCAACTAGGTATGGTACTGGCGCACCGCGCCGGCTGGGCGGCGGATGATATGGTGAGTTTCTACCGCAAGCTGGCCGCCAGCGAACAATCGGCGCTGGTGTCCGGCGCTTACCCGGCCACCGCCTCGCGCCTCAGCATGGCGCGCGGGATGACCCTGCTATTCGACTACTAGCCGCGCTTGCGCTCGTGCTGCCACAGCACGTCGCTGCCGCCGGCGTAGCGGTTCAACACGCGGGACAGCACAAACAACAGATCCGACAAGCGGTTCACATACTGGCGCGGATGCTCGTGGATGGTCTCGGCCTTGCCCAGCGTGACGATGGCGCGTTCGGCACGGCGGCACACGGTACGGCAGACGTGCGCCTGCGCCGCCGCGCGCGAGCCGGCCGGCAGGATGAATTCCGTCAGCGGCGGCAGGGTGGCGTTGTACTTGGCCAGCAGCTCGTCCAGGCGCTCGACATGCGCTTCCTTGATCATCTGATAGCCCGGGATGCACAACTCGCCGCCCAGATCGAACAGATCGTGCTGGATGGTGACCAGTTCCTCGCGCAGGTCGGCCGGCATGTCTTCGCACAGCAGCAGGCCGATATGCGAATTCAGTTCATCCACCTCGCCGATGGAGGTGATGCGCACGCTGTCCTTGTCGGTGCGGCTGCCGTCACCGAGGCCGGTGGTGCCGCCGTCGCCGGTGCGGGTGGCGATTTTAGAGAGTCGGTTGCCCATGATGGATCAGCCTTTCGGCGCGATGCTGGCGCGGCGTGGGTTATAGGGATCGAAGCCCGGCGTGTTCCAGAAATCCTGGATGCCCTTGGATTCGTACATCGGCACTTCCTCGTCGTACATCGGGAACAGGCCGGCCAGGAAGATGGTGCGGTCCGGCAGTTCGAATTTGATCTGCTCTTCGTTCATGAACTGCGGGCGATAGACGAAGCAGGCGTTCATGGCGCTGTCCTTCGACATCGGCTGATCCAGCTTGAACGAGGCCTGATAATGGAACGAGCTGTCGTTAAAGAAGGACTGCGCGATGTAGGCGGCGGCGCTGCCCCAGCCGGTGTCCTTGGTATGCAGCGTGAAGCTGAGTTCCGGCTTGCCCTGTTTCCAGTTGGGGTGATTGGCGTTGGACAGGCCGCAAGTGACGGCGGTGAGCATGTCCTGCGCCGGGAAGTCCTCAAAATAAAAGATCAGCATGCGTGGAAGGTTATCCAGCGCCACCTGACCAATCCTGGCCTGCACGCCGAACCGTTCTTCCAGCGCCAGGAGCCAAGCCTGTTCGAAATTGTATTCCATACTCGTGTTCCAGTAGTTGTAGTAGCTGCGCCCGAAAGAATACAACAAATCAGCGTTTGTGCTTACAATTGTTCCAATCCGTGTTTTCAGGCGCATAACCCATGAACACTGTTTCTGATCTTGTCGCGCGGCGGGCGCAGGTGGCGGCGGCTTTGCAGCAAGTGCTGCCGGCGCGTGCTGTGTTGTCGGCGTTGGAGGATACCCGTCCGTATGAATGCGACGGGCTGGCGGCCTATCGCCAATTGCCGATGATTGTGGTGCTGCCCGATAGCGAGGAGCAGGTGGTGGCAGTGCTCAAGGTCTGCCGCGAGCTGGGTGTGCCGGTGGTGCCGCGTGGCGCTGGCACGGGCCTCTCCGGTGGCGCGATGCCGATAGCCGATGGCGTGGTGCTGTCGACGGCGAGGCTCAATCGCATCGTGCGCATGGATGCGTTTTCGCGTACAGCGGTGGTGCAGCCGGGCGTACGCAATCTGGCGATATCGGAAGCGGCGGCGCAGTATGGCTTGTACTACGCGCCCGACCCGTCGTCGCAGATCGCCTGCACCATCGGCGGCAATGTAGCCGAGAATTCGGGCGGTGTGCATTGCCTCAAATACGGCCTGACAGTACACAACGTGCTGCGTGTACGCATGGTGACCATGGATGGCGAGGTGGTGGAGCTGGGCAGCGAGGCGCTCGATGCGCCGGGACTCGATCTGCTGTCGGTGTTTATCGGCTCCGAGGGGATGCTGGGCATCGTCACCGAAGTGACGGTGAAGCTAGTACCCAAGCCAGCCACCGCGCGCGTGATCATGGCGTCGTTCGATGAGGTGGTGAAGGGCTGTCATGCGGTGGCGGCGCTGATCGCCGCCGGCATCATTCCGGCCGGACTGGAGATGATGGACCAGACTTCCTCGCGCATGGTGGAGCCGTTCGTGAAGGCCGGCTACGATACCGATGCCGCCGCCATCCTGCTGTGCGAAGCCGACGGCACGGTAGAGGAAGTGGAAGAGGAAATCGCCCGCATGTCGGCGGTGTTGAATACGGCCGGTGCGATCGCCATCGCCGTGTCGCAGTCGGAGGCGGAACGTCTGAAATTCTGGTCTGGCCGCAAAAACGCTTTCCCGGCCGCTGGCCGCATCTCGCCGGATTACTACTGCATGGACGGCACCATTCCACGCAAGCGCCTTGGCGAAGTATTGGCCGGCATCGCGGCGATGGAGGTCAAGTATGGCCTGCGCTGCGCGAATGTATTCCATGCCGGTGATGGTAATCTGCATCCGCTGATCCTGTTCAATGCGAATATCCCGGACGAATTCCACCGCGCCGAGGCGTTTGGCGCGGAGATCCTGGCGCTGTGTGTGGAAGTCGGTGGCACTATCACCGGCGAGCATGGCGTCGGTATCGAGAAGATCGATTCGATGTGCGTGCAGTTCAAACCTGCCGAGCTGGAAGCGTTCTTCTCGGTGAAGCGCGGTTTCGATCCGCATGGATTGCTCAATCCCGACAAGGCGATCCCCACGCTGAACCGCTGCGCCGAATTTGGCAAGATGCGCGTCAGCGGCGGCGCACTGCCATTTTCCAACCTTCCGCGTTTTTGAAGATGACTGTCTACGACGATTTCGCCGCCCGCATCCGCAGCACGCAAACGCCATTGCGCATACGTGGCGGCGGCACCAAGGACTGGTATGGCCAGGCGCTGAGTGGCGACGTGCTGGATACGCGCCTCAACAGCGGCATCATCTCTTACGAGCCGACGGAACTGGTGATTACCGCGCGTTGCGGCACGCCGCTGGCGGAGATCGAGGCTTTGCTGGCGCAGCACAACCAAATGCTGGCGTTCGAGCCGCCGCGCTATGAAGGTTCGACCATTGGTGGCGTGGTGGCCAGCGCGCTCTCCGGCCCGCGCCGCGCCAGTGCCGGCGCGGTGCGCGACTTTGTGCTGGGGGCAGTGCTGATGGATGGCCGCGGCGAGATTCTGCGCTTTGGCGGGCAGGTGATGAAGAACGTCGCGGGCTACGACGTGTCGCGCTTGCTGGCTGGTTCGCTGGGCACGCTGGGCTTGATATTGGAAGTGTCGCTCAAGGTGCTGCCTGTGCCGCTGCGCGAGGCCAGCCTGCGTTTCGAGATGAGCGAGATCGAGGCGTTGCGGCGCTTGAATGAATGGGCAGGGCAGCCGTTGCCGGTATCGGCCAGTTGCTGGCATCAGGGCGTGTTGTCGTTGCGCTTGTCGGGTGCCGGGGCGGCGGTGGAGGCGGCGCAGCGCAAGCTGGGCGGGCAGGCGCTGGATGATGGCGAAGCTGCGACATTCTGGGCCTCCCTGCGCGACCAGACGCACACATATTTCGATGGCGGCAGCTTGTGGCGCTTGTCGGTGCCGTCACATGCCAGCGCGCTCATTTTGGGTGGCGAGCAGTTAATTGAGTGGGGTGGTGCACAACGCTGGCTCAAGCTGGCGGATGATGGCGCCGGGCGCGCTGGCGCGATACGCCGCAGTGCGGCCGCCGCGGGCGGGCATGCGACCCTGTTCCGTGGAGGTGACAAGGGCGTTGGCGTGTTCCATCCGCTGGCGCCGGCGGTGGCGAAAATTCATGAGCGGCTCAAGCAGTCGTTCGATCCGGCCGGTATCTTCAATCCTGGGCGCATGTATGCAAACTAATCTGGCGGACTTCATCAAGAACACCCGCGAGGGCGAGGAGGCCGAGGCCATCTTGCGCGCCTGCGTGCACTGCGGCTTTTGCACGGCGACCTGTCCGACCTATCAGCTGCTGGGCGATGAATTGGATGGGCCGCGTGGACGCATCTATCTGATCAAGCAGGTGCTGGAAGGCGCGGAGGTAACGGCGAAAACGCAGACGCACCTGGACCGCTGCCTGACCTGCCGCAATTGCGAAACCACCTGTCCGTCGGGCGTGAAGTATGGGCGGCTGGTGGATATTGGCCGCAAGGTGGTGGAAGAACGCGTGCCGCGCCCGCTGGGTGAGCGCATCAAGCGCAAGGTGTTGGCGGAGGGCTTGCCGCGCAAGGCTTTGTTTGGCGCGGCATTGAAGACAGGGCAGATATTCAGGCCGCTGCTGTCGCCGGCCTTGCAGGACAAGGTGCCGGGGCGGCAGAATGCCGGCGTGTGGCCGGCGCGCGAGCATGCGCGCAAGATGCTGGTGCTGGATGGCTGCGCGCAGCCGGCCATGGCGCCCAACATCAATGCCGCCACCGCGCGCGTGCTGGATGCGCTGGGTGTGCAGCTGATTGTCGCGCCGCGCGCAGGGTGCTGCGGTGCGCTGCGCCACCACTTGAACGAGCAGGAAGCGGCGCTGGATGACATGCGCCGTAATATCGACGCGTGGTGGCCGTACGTGGGCACGGTCGAGGCGATTGTCATGACGGCGTCGGGCTGCGGCGCGACGGTGAAGGAATATGGCCACCTGCTGGCGCACGATCCGTCGTATGCGGAAAAGGCGGCGCGCGTCTCGGCGCTGACCAAAGACCTGAGCGAGATCATGCCGCAGTTCGAGGCGGAACTGGCGCAGAAGGCTCGCAGCGGCGCCGGGCGCGTGGCCTTCCATCCCCCTTGCACACTGCAACACGGCCAACAGATTCGCGGCAAGGTCGAATCCGTGCTGCGCGCGGTGGGCGTGGACGTGGTGCTGTGCGCGGACAGCCATCTGTGCTGCGGCTCGGCTGGCACCTACTCGCTGCTGCAACCGGAACTATCGCTGCAACTGCGCGACCGCAAGCTGGCCAACCTGCAAGACACCGGCGCCCAAACCATCGTCTCCGCCAACGTCGGCTGCACCGCCCATCTGCAATCGGGCACCGAAACGCCGGTCATGCACTGGATAGAACTGATCGACAAAGCCTTAAATTAAAGCCAGCTGCGAAGTGCCGCCTGCCGGTTCGCCGTGCAGGCTGACGATAGGTGGCAGGCTGGCGGCAGCCTGCCACACGGCCGCCTTGTCAAAACTGGCGACCCATGACAACACCTCATCGGCCGGCATCGGCCGCGCAATGCCGTAGCCCTGGGCCAGATCGCAGCCAAGGCGCATCAGCATGGCGCCGTGTTCGATGGTCTCCACGCCCTCCGCAATCACGCCCAGGCCGAACGAGCGCGCCAGTCCGATCACCGCGCTGACCAGATGCAGGTCATCACGGTCCACCAGCATATTGCGCACGAAGCTCTGGTCGATCTTCAGCATATCGGCCGGTAGCCGCTTCAGGTACGACATGGACGAATAGCCGGTGCCGAAATCGTCCAGCGCAAAGCTGATGCCCAGCGCCTGGCAATCGAGCATGATGCTGCGCACATGTGCGATGTCGCTCAGCGCCGACGATTCCAGTATCTCCAGCTCCAGCATATGCGGCGGCACGTCCGGATACTCGGCCAGTATCGCCGTCAGCCGCTCGACGAAATCGTGGCGCTGGAAATGGCGCGCGGCGATATTCACGCTGATCACCCAGTTGGCGTCAAACACGCGCCACGATTGCAGCTGGCGCAGCGCCTCGCGCAGCACCCATTCGCCGATATCGATGATCACATCGCTGTGCTCCACGATCGGCAGGAACTCGCCCGGGCCGATGATGCCGCGTTGCGGATGCGCCCAGCGCAGCAGCGCCTCCATGCCGATGATGCGGCCCTTGCGCATGTCCAGCTTGGGCTGGTAGTACAGCGCCAGTTCGTTGGCGCGCACCGCCGCCCGCACCTCGGTGCGGCGGTTGTAATGCGTGCGCACCTGCTCGTCCAGGTCCGCGTCGAAGAAGTGATAGCGGTTGCGGCCCGTGATCTTGGCCTGGTACAGCGCCTGGTCGGCGTGGCGCAGCAGGCTGTCGGCGCTGATGTCGTTGCCGGTATAAACCGCGATGCCGGCGCTGGCCGACATGCTGACCGCCTCGCCCTCGCACACGTAATCGCGCGCCAGCGCCGCCAGCAGCTTGCTCATGGCATGATCGATGGCGCCGCGGTCGTACAGCTCGGGCAGCAGCAGCACGAATTCATCGCCGCCCAGGCGCGCCACGTAATGACGCTGACCGGCGAAGTCGTGCAGGCGGCTGGCGGCCTGCTTGAGTATCTCGTCGCCCACCACCTGGCCCAGCGACTGATTCACATGCTGGAAGTGATCGAGGTCGAACAGGCACACGGCCAGCAGGTGGCCATGCTCGCGCGCGCGCTGTACTTCCTGCTCGAAGCGCTGCGCCAGCGCGCTGCGGTTGGGCAGTCCGGTCAGAATATCGTGATTGCTCTGCCAGGAAATCTGCTGCATCAGCTGGCGGCGCTCGGTCACATCGCGGAACACCAGCACCGCGCCTTGCACCTCGCCCTCGCGCGTGCGGATGGCGTTGGCGGTGTATTCAACGGTGCAGGTCTGGCCCATCCGGCTGCGCAGGCTTTGGTTGCCAACCTTGACCACCTCGCCCCCGGCGGTAACCGCCCGCATGGATTTCAGCAGCGAGTGCTGGCCGAAGTTATTCGCCAGGATGAACACCTGATGCAGCTCCATGCCGCGCGCGCGCGACTCGTGCCAGCCGGTCAGTTGCTGCGCCACGTCGTTGATGGTTTCGATGCGTCCGGTCAGGTCGGTGGTGATGACGGCATCGCCGATGGAGGCCAGCGTCACCTCGATGCGGTCCTTCTCCGCTTGCAGCTGCTGTTGCGCCAGCAAGGTGCGGGTCAGCTGCGCGCTCAGGTCATTCTGGCTTTGCTGGAGCTTGTGCACCAGCGCCTGCACGCGTTGCGCCATGTTGTTGAAGGTACTGGCCAGCATGCGTCCCTCCAGCGTGCCGCGCACCGGCAGGCGCACCGCATGGTCGCCGTTCTGGAAGCGGTTGGTGGCCTCGGCCAGGCGGCGCAGCATGCGCTTGTTGGCGAAGATGATAATCCCCAGCAGCGTGTAGATGATGGTGACGTTGAGCGCCGAGATCAGCGCCTGCTGGTGCACGCTGCGCCACACCTGCGCCAGCGGCAGCACCGGCTCGAAGCTGAGCACCAGCGTGGCGCTGCCGATATCCACGGTGCGGTTGAAGCTTTCGATATGGCTGAAGCGCGGGAACCAGCCGGGATAAGGCGGCGTCGCGCGCGTGGTGCGCAGCGCCTCCAGATGGCCGCCGGCGTAATCGAGCCGCGCGGCCGACAGGTCGGCGTTCAGCAGCAGGGCAGAGGACAGGGTGGCGTCGATGCTGCCGCGATCCGGCGTGGCCAGGGCCGGTTGCAGGGTCTTGCGCAAATGCGTGGCCAGTTCGCCGGCGTCTTTCAGGTAGCGCGCCTGGGCGTAGCTGGTTTCGGATGCCAGCATCAGGTGATAGCGCACTCCCACCACCACCGCGATGATCACGAAGATAGGCAGGAACAGCCGCGAATACATCCCCATTCGCAGCCAGGGCCCCACTATTTTTCCTAACAAGGACATAGGCAACTGAGATGATCGGAACCAAAGCCCATTATTACTTAAAAGTTAAACTTCATGATGTTTTTTCGGAAAACGTTTTCGATATTTTTCCTATTGTCATGGACATATTGTTGCGGCATTTATTCAGCCAGCAGCTTTTCAATGTCCGCAATCAGTTCCGCCGGCTTGGTGGTGGGGGCGTAGCGGTCGTAGACGGTGCCGTCCTTGCGGATCAGGAACTTGGTGAAGTTCCACTTGATGCCCTCGGTGCCGAGGATGCCGGGCGCATCTTTCTTGAGTTTCTGGAACAGCGGGTGGGCGTGCTCGCCGTTGACATCGATTTTGGCGAACAGCGGGAAGCTGACGCCATAGTTCTTTTCGCAGAAGGCGCCGATCTCGTCGGCATTGCCCGGTTCCTGCGCGCCGAACTGATTGCAGGGGAAGCCCAGCACTTCCACGCCGCGCTCCTTGAACTGCTGGTACACCTGCTCCAGGCCCTGGTACTGCGGCGTGAAGCCGCACTTGCTGGCGGTGTTGACGATCAACAGCACCTTGCCCTTGTACTGGCTCAGGTTGACGGGCTGGCCGGACAGGCTGTCGGCGGAAAGGTCGAAAATCGTGCTCATTAAACGATCCCCAAATGTTCGGTGCCGGCCGACAGGTCGCGGTTTTTCGCGGCCTTGCCTTCCAGCTTGATCGCCAGGCGCAGATCGTTGACGGAATCAGCGTTGCGCAGGGCGTCTTCGTAAGTGATGAGGTCGGCTTCGTGCAGGTCGAACAGCGACTGGTCGAAGGTCTGCATGCCGAGCTCGCGGGATTTCTTCATCAGCTCCTTGATCTCGTGCACCTGGCCCTTGAAGATCAGGTCGGAAATCAGCGGCGAGTTCAGCATGATCTCGATGGCGACCGCGCGGCCCTTGGATTCCTTCTTCGGAATCAGGCGCTGCGAAATCATGCCTTTCAAATTGAGCGACAAGTCCATCAGCAGCTGTTGGCGGCGCTCCTCGGGGAAGAAGTTGATGATGCGGTCGAGCGCCTGGTTGGAACTGTTGGCGTGCAGCGTGGCCAGGCACAGGTGGCCGGTTTCGGCGAAGGCGATGGCGTGGTCCATGGTCTCGCGGTCGCGGATCTCGCCGATCTGAATCACGTCGGGCGCCTGGCGCAGAGTGTTTTTCAGCGCCACTTCCCAGTCGTCGGTATCGACGCCCACTTCGCGCTGGGTGACGATGCAGTTCCTGTGCGGGTGAACGTATTCGACCGGATCTTCAATCGTGATGATGTGGCCGTAGCTGTTTTCATTGCGGTAGCCGAGCATGGCGGCCAGCGTGGTCGACTTGCCGGAGCCGGTGGCGCCGACCATGATCACCAGGCCGCGCTTGGACATCACCACCTCCTTGAGCACCTCGGGCAGGCCGAGGTCTTCCAGTTTCGGGATTTCCGAGGTGATGGTCCGCAGCACCATGCCGACCGAGCTCATCTGCACAAAGGCGGAGACGCGGAAACGGCCGATATCGCCGGGGCTGATGGCGAAATTGGCTTCCTTGGTCAGCTCGAAATTGGCGGCCTGCTTATCGTTCATGATGGAGCGGGCCAGGTCCAGCGTGTGGGCCGAGGTCAGCACCTGCGAGGACACCGGCGTCATCTTGCCATCGATCTTGATGGCGGGCGGGAAGCCGGCGGTGATGAACAAGTCCGAACCCTTCTTCGCCAGCATCAGGCGCAGCAGGTCGAACATGAATTTGGAGGCCTGGTCGCGTTCCATGATCAATCCTTAAATTCGGGGTCATAAATTCGGGGTCAGGTCCTCCATTTCTACACGGCCTCTGCGGTAGCGCTGCTAGCGCAGAGGCCGTGTAGAAATGGAGGACCTGACCCCGGAGTTTAGCCGAAATGGAGGACCTGACCCCGGAGTTTAGCCGGGGAAGTTTTCCGGCGTCTTGGCGGCGCTGCGGGCGGCGGCGCTGCTGATGATGTTGCGGCGGACCAGGTCGGTCAGGTTCTGGTCCAGTGTCTGCATGCCCACGCCGCTGCCGGTCTGGATCGCCGAGTACATCTGCGCCACTTTCGCTTCGCGGATCAGGTTGCGGATGGCCGGCGTCGCCACCATGATTTCGTGCGCCGCCACGCGGCCGGCGCCGTCCTTGGTCTTCAGCAGCGTCTGCGAGATCACGGCCTGCAACGATTCCGACAGCATGGCGCGCACCATTTCCTTTTCATCGGCCGGGAACACGTCGACAATACGGTCGATGGTTTTCGCCGCCGACGAGGTGTGCAGGGTGCCGAACACCAGGTGGCCGGTCTCCGCCGCCGACAGCGCCAGGCGGATGGTTTCCAGGTCGCGCAGCTCGCCCACCAGGATCGCATCCGGGTCTTCGCGCAGCGCCGAACGCAGCGCGTTGTTGAACGACAGCGTGTGCGGCCCCACCTCGCGCTGGTTGATCAGGCATTTCTTGGACTCATGCACGAACTCGATCGGGTCCTCGATCGTCAGGATGTGGCCGTACTCGTTTTCGTTGAGGTGGTTGATCATGGCCGCCAGCGTGGTCGATTTGCCGGAACCGGTCGGCCCCGTCACCAGCACCAGCCCGCGCGGTTTCAGCGCAAATTCGGCAAACATCTTGGGCGCGTTCAGGTCTTCCAGGCTGAGGATCTTGGATGGAATGGTCCGCAACACCGCCGACGCGCCGCGCTCCTGGTTGTAGGCGTTGACGCGGAAACGCGCCAGCCCCGGGATCGCGAACGAGAAGTCGATCTCCAGCATTTCCTCGTACACCTTGCGCTGGCCGTCGTTCATGATGTCATAGATCATGCCGTGCACGTCCTTGTGCTCCAGCGGCGGCAGGTTGATGCGGCGCACGTCGCCGTGCACCCGTATCATCGGCGGCAGGCCGGCCGACAGGTGCAGGTCCGAGGCCTTGTTCTTGACAGAGAATGCGAGTAGTTCGGAGATGTCCATTTATAATCCCTGCTGAATATTGCCCGAGTGGCCAGTTTTAACGCTTTTGACTCGATGATTATGTCCCCGATCCGCCAAAACTTGCAAGCAATCACCGCGACAATTGTTGCCTCAGCCCAAGAATCGGGCCGGCAGCCGGACGCGGTGCGGTTGCTGGCCGTGTCCAAGACCTTTGGCCCGGAGGCCGTGCAGGAGGCCGTGGCGGCCGGCCAGCGCGCCTTCGGCGAAAATTATTTGCAGGAGGGGCTGGATAAAATCCGTGCACTGAATGATGCCGGCGCGCCGGCGCTGGAGTGGCATTTCATCGGTCCGATCCAGAGCAACAAGACGCGCCCGATCGCGGAGAACTTCGCCTGGGTGCACACGGTCGAGCGCGAGAAGATCGCGGCGCGGCTGTCCGAGCAGCGGCCGGCCGGCTTGCCGCCGTTGCAGATTTGTTTGCAGGTGAATATCAGCGGCGAGGCCAGCAAGAGCGGTGTCGCCCCGGAGCAGGTGGCGGCGCTGGCCCACAAGGTCGCCGCGTTGCCGAATCTGACCTTGCGCGGCTTGATGGCGATCCCCGAGCCGGCCGTGGAATTTGAGCAGCAGCGCGCGGCCTTCGCCCGCCTGCGCGCTTTGTACGAGCAACTGCGGGCCGACGGGCTGGCGCTCGATACGCTGTCGATGGGCATGTCGGCCGACATGCGGGCGGCGATCTTCGAAGGCGCAACCATGGTGCGCGTCGGCAGCGCGATTTTTGGCGCACGAAATTACAACAAGGCTTGAGACATGAAAATTGCATTTATCGGCGGCGGCAATATGGCCGCCGCCTTGATCGCGGGACTGGCGGATAAGTTGACGGCTGGCGCCAACATCCACGTGGTCGATCCCAACGTGGACGCGCTGGCGCGCCTGCGCCTGCAGTACGGCGTGGCCACCGCGCCGGCGGCCGACGCGGCCGTGTCGGCCGCCGATGTGATCGTGCTGGCGGTGAAGCCGCAAAGCATGCGCGAAGTGACGGCGCAGCTGCTGCCGCTGATCGATCAGCGCAAGCAGCCGCTGGTGATTTCGATCGCCGCCGGCATCCGCAGCGCCGATCTGTCGCGCTGGCTGGGCGGCTATGGCGCCATCGTGCGCTGCATGCCGAACACGCCGGCGCTGATCGGCAAAGGCATCACCGGCATGGCGGCCACCGCGGGCGTCAGCGCGGCGCAGGTCAAGGCGGCGGACGATATCCTGCGCGCCGTCGGTCCGACCGTGTGGCTGGACGATGAATCGAAAATTGACGCGGTGACGGCGGTATCCGGCAGCGGCCCGGCCTATGTGTTTTACTTCATCGAAGCGATGCAGCAGGCGGCAGAAGAAATGGGCCTGACGGCCGAGCAAGGCAAGCAGCTGGCGCTGGCGACCATGGCCGGCGCGACGCAGCTGGCCGAGCAGTCGAACGAGGCTGTGCCGGTGCTGCGCGAGCGCGTCACCTCGAAAGGCGGCACCACCTACGCCGCGCTGACCAGCATGGAAAACAGCGGCGTCAAGGCTGCCATCATCACCGCCATGAAGGCGGCCGCCGCGCGCGGCAAGGCGCTCGGCGACGAGCTCGGCGCCGCAAGCTAGCTAGGTCTTGCTGTCGCAGCCTTGTTTCATGGCTGCGATCCATGCGCGGATCAGGGCCACGCCTTCCTGGTGGACGGAGTTGCGCCCCAGTTCCGGCATCATCACGCCCGGCTCGGCGGAATTCAGGCGGTACAGCATGATGGAGTCGTCCGGCAGGCCGGGAGCGATGTCGTGGCTGCGGCCGCCCGTTCCGGCGCCGGCCGCGACCGGCGGCTTGCACAGGCCCAGATGCAGGTCGGCCGGCGCGCCCATTTGCAGGTGCAGCGCGGTGGTGTTGGCCGCGCCCTTGTCGTTGTGGCAGTGGGCGCAGTTGATGTCGAGGTAGGCACGGGCGCGCGCGTCGATGCTTTGCGTGTTGTCGCGCCAGTTGGCGTTGTGCGGCGCGGTTGTCGCGGCGCTGGCCGGCAGGCCGCTCAGGTAGCCCACTTTCGCCAGGTATTCCAGCTGGTTGGTGCTGACGCCTTCATACGTGTAATTGCGGTTCAGATGGCGCGCTTTCGGGCCGATGGGCTGGAACTGGCGCGACTTCACATCGGCCACGTGGCAGGAGGCGCACTGGTTCACGTTCGGCACCACGTAGGTCAGCTTGTTGCCGCTGTTGTCTTGGTGGACCACGTCCAGTGCGATCTGGTCGCCGGTGCGTGACAGCACGGCGTCGGTCTGCCCGGCATTCCACACGTAGGGCAGGGCGATCCAGCCGCCGGCGCGCCTGACCAGCAGGCGCGTTTCGATCAGGCGCACTTTGCTGGTGTCGAGTTGGTCGCCGTCACCATCGTAGTTGGCCAGCACGGTTTTGCCGTCCGCGCCCTTGGGATAGTAGAAGGTCTTGCTGATGATGGTGCCGACCGGGAAATCAAACGTGGTGTCGGCGTTGTAAGCGGCGCTGCTGCCCTTCGGCATCCACACCGTGCGCAGCTTGTGCGCGTAATCCGTGAACAGCGGCGTGTTCAGGTCGTACGGCACCACATCCTTGTTCAGATTGAGCTTGCCGCTGGCGACCGCCATCAAGTGCCAGTCGCTGAGTTTTTCCGGATTGCCTTCGGCGATGAAGCTGACCGGCGCCTGGCTTTGCGTGCACGCCGCGAGGACGAACGCGCACGCCGCCGCCAGCAGCGGACGGGTGACAAATGTAGGCGTCATGACTGGGCGGCGAGTTGGGCGATGGTGACAGGCGGCAGCTTGGCCAGTTCGCAGCGGAATGGCGCGGCGTCCTTGCTCGGGTTCTTGTATTTGTTCGGGCCGTCGGCGTTGAGCACGTCGGCGTCTTTTTGCACGCAGATGCGCTGGTCGGCCGGCAGCACGCCTTTCACCATCAGCCTGGTGTCGACATAGCCATCCCACAGCACGTCCGGCAGGTGGCCGCTCAGGCCGTACATGGCGATCTTCAACGCTTTCAGATCCAGCCCGTCAGGCGAATCGCCGCCGCCCTTGAAGCGGTTGTCGTAGACGTAGATCGCCTTGGGATACGGATCGTAGCCGGCCGCCACGCCTTTTTCGGTGTAGTAGCCGGTGGAGTGGTAGCTGGAGATGATGACGTTGGCGGTCTGGTTCTCGATCACGTCGTTATCGAAGATCTCCACCTTGGAATTGGAGTTGATGACGATGCCGGAGCCCGCCGGCACGCTGGCCACCGCCGTGCCCTTGGCGGCGAAGTTGCCGAGATTGTTTTTCTCGACCTTGTTCTTGTACACGCGGGTGCTGTGCCCGGCTTGCGACAGGTTGGGCATGTTGAACACCAAAATACCGCCGGTGTTGTTGGTGGCGACGTTCTCGTAGACGTCGGCGTTGACGGTGTTCTCGATCTCGATGCCGGCCACGTTGCCCTCGGCGCGCGAGCGGCGCACGATCACGCCGTTGGACTGGCCGACGTAGATGCCGGCGTCGGAAGCGCCGATGGCCACGCTGTCCTCGATCAGCACGTTTTTGGTTTTGACCGGGTAGATGCCGTAGGCGCCGTTGGTCACTTTCGGCCCGCCGGTCCATTGCACCTTGACCTTGCGCACGGTGATGGTGTCGCCGTCGTTGATCTTCAGGCCATCGCCCTTGGAGTCCTCGATGGTGAGGTTTTCGATGGTGAAGCCGTTGCCGTAGACCAGCAAGCCCTCGGGTCCGGTGACTTGTCCCTTGAAGGAAAGGATGGTTTTGTCCATGCCGGCGCCGCGGATGGTAACGCCGTCGCCGCGCAGAGTGAGGCCGGAGCTGAGGTGATACGTGCCGGCCGGGATCTCGATCACGCTGCCGGGTTTGGCGTCCAGCAATTGCTCTTGCAGCTTCTTCTGGAAGGCCGCGTCGGCGCTGGCTTTCTCCGCCGATGGCGCCGGCCCGTCGGTCTTGGTGCAAGCGCTTAACAGCACGCCGATGGAACCACATAGTGCGACTACGCGTAACGCCTTGTTCATCTGCTGTCTCCCGATTGTCGGTTTTTATGAAACGAGTATAGCAGTATGTTTTGCGCGGATTACTTCAACTAGATGCTTTTGCTGCGCTTGAGGTCGAGGGCGAGGGCAGCTTCGCGCAGGCGGCCGTGGCGGCGCAGATAGGCGAAGGCGGCGCGGGTGTCGTACATCAGCTGGTAGTGATAGTAGTTGATTTGTTCCGCCACCACGAGCGTTAGCACGCAGCCAGCCCACCACAGGTCTTCGTTGGTGACGGCGGCGCTACGGCTGCCGATCAAGGCCAGCACGGCGCCGATGCCAATGACGTTGGAATACTGGAAGGCTTTATATAGCCCCGGGAACCAGGCTGGCATGGACCGGTGCCGCGTGAAGGTTTGCAGCTTCAAATGCCAGTACAGCGCGCCTTGCAGCAGGATGTAGCTCATCAGCGCGGTGGCGGCGATGCGCAATTCCCAGGCGACAACCTCTGATTTGCGCCAGTCGTTCCAGAACAGCAGCGGCAAAAACACGGCGCAAAACGTTTCCGCATTGCGCAGGTATTTCATCCGGGACTGTATCGCTTGCATGCAGCCATTCTCGCTGTGGTGATTTCAGCGAGCATAGCATGCTGGCGCTGCTATTTGCGCGACAGCAGCATGCCGAGCACCACGCCAACGGCGGCGCCGATGCCGACCGCTTGCCACGGGTTGTCGCGCACGAAGACGTCGACCGTCTCGGCGGCGTCGCGGCTGTGGGCCAGGAAGCTGTCTTCCAGTTTGCGCAGGTCGCTCCTGGCGGTGCGCAGGGTGTCGTCGAAGCGGGCGCGGGTTTCGCTGCTGACGCCGGCGTGTTCGCTGGCGCTGTCTTCCAGCCACTTTTCCGCTTCGTCGATGGTGTGCTGCAAATCGTCCATCAGGCGGTCGCGCACGGTGGCGCTGGCGGCTTGGGCTTCCGCGATGGTGTTGTTGGTGTCCATGGTGGTGACCTCGTTAGAAATTAGCCAGTGTAAGTATCGGCGATGTCGCCACTTTGTGCTGGCTCAATTGTGCTTAGCGCAGCGCGTAGTCGAGCGCCACGCCGAGGAAGATCACGCCGCCCAGCCAGTTGTTGTGATTGAAGGCGCGGAAGCAGGCGTCACGCTCGCGGTGGCGGATCAGGGTGTAGTGGTAGCAGGCGATGCCGGCCGCCGCCGCCAGTCCGGCCACGAACCAGAAGCGCAGGCCTTGCTGCCATCCGCACACCAGCAGGATCGCCAGGTGCAGCGCGTAGCACAGCATGATGATGGCGACGTCGTAGCGGCCGAAGGTGATGGCCGAGGTCTTGATGCCGATCTTCAGATCGTCGTCGCGGTCGACCATGGCGTACTCGGTGTCGTAGGCCAGAGTCCAGAAGATATTCCCGATCAACAGCAGCCACGCCAGCGGCGGCACCTGGTTCTGGATGGCGGCAAACGCCATCGGGATGCCGAAGCCGAAGGCGATCCCCAGGTAGGCCTGCGGGATGGCGAAGAAGCGCTTGAAGTAGGGGTAAGTGCCGGCGATGATCAGGGCCGCCACCGACATCTGCCTGGTCAACGCATTCAGCGGCAGGATCAGGCAGAAGGCGACGATGGACAGGATGGCCGCGATCGCCACCGCTTCCTTGCCGCTGATGCGGCCGCTGGTGATCGGCCGCTGCGCGGTGCGCTTGACGTGCTTGTCGAAATCCCGGTCGGCGTAATCGTTGATGGCGCAGCCGGCCGAGCGCATCAGGAAGGTGCCGAGCGTGAAGATCACCAGCAGACGCCAGTCCGGCACACCGCCGGCCGCCAGCCACATGGCGTACAGCGTGGGCCACAGCAGCAGCACCGTGCCGATGGGTTTGTTCAGCCGGATCAGGCGGAAGTAGAGCTGCAACTTGTTCATGGGCGATTTCGGATGACAGGAAAGCGATGATTATCGCAAATCCTGCACCAGCGCGTCACTGATGGTCGCAGAGCGTGGTGATGCCGGGCAGGTTGCACGACGCCACCACCTCGCACACGGCGTCGATGGCGGCCTTGCGGGTGAAGCTTTTACGCCACACGATGACCACGCGGCGCGATGGCGACGGTTGGTCGAAGGGGCGGAATTGCAGCATGCCGTCCTTGGCGTCCATGTCCGGGACAGAAGCGCGCGGCAGCACGGTCAGGCCGATGCCGCTCGCCACCATGTGGCGGATGGTTTCCAGCGACGAGCCTTCAAAGGTGCGCTGCATGCCGTTGCCGGGCGCCGAGAAGCGCGCCATTTCGGGACAGACTTCCAGCACCTGGTCGCGGAAGCAGTGGCCGTTGCCGAGCAGGAGCATGTTCTCGGTCTTGAGATCGTCGGCCGGGATGGTCTTGCGCTTGGTCCACGGGTGCGCCGTCGGCATGGCGACCACGAACGGTTCGTCATACAACACTTGCATGGCCATACCGTGCTCCGGCAGCGGCAGCGCCATGATGGCGGCGTCCAGCTCGCCCTGACGCAGCATCTCCAGCAGCTTGACGGTGAAGTTCTCTTGCAGGATCAAGGGCATCTGCGGCACTTTGGCTATCATGCCCTTGACCAGCGGCGGCAGCAGGTAAGGGCCGATGGTGTAGATCACGCCGAGGCGCAGCGGGCCGGCCAGCGGGTCCTTGTTCTGCTTGGCCAGTTCCTTGATGGCGGCGGTTTGTTCGAGCACGCGCTCGGCCTGGGCGACGATTTGCGCGCCCAGCGGCGTGACGGAGATTTCGGCGCCGCCCCGTTCAAACAGGACCACGCCCAGTTCATCTTCGAGTTTCTTGATGGCGACCGACAGCGTCGGTTGAGCGACATAGCAAGCTTCGGCGGCGTGTCCGAAGTGCTTCGCTCTTGCAACGGCGACAATGTATTTCAGTTCGGTCAGTGTCATAAATGTATTTGAACACAGGCGATGCTGGGATGCAATAATGGTACGCCAAGTTGAGCTATTGTAGCGGAATGCTGTCGATATAATGCAGCGTATTCTTGAAAGGCGATGTATGTCCTCCACATTTGGTCCGGAAGAAGCGCAGGCTTATCTGCACAAGCTGCTCAAGGTGATGCACCACACGGGCGGTTCGGATTTATTCATTTCGGCGGATTTCCCGCCCAGTATGAAGTCGCAAGGCGCGATGAAGCCGCTGAGCCAGCAGAAGCTGAGCGGCGGCGTGACGCGCGCGCTGGCGCTGTCGATCATGAACGAGAAGCAGCAGGCCGAGTTCGAGGCTGAACTGGAATGCAACTTTGCCATCTCGCTACCGGATGTGTGCCGCTTCCGCGTCAACGTCTTCGTGCAGCAGCAGAATGTGGCGATGGTGATACGCACCATCGCCTCCGAGATTCCATCGCTGGAAAAGCTGGAATTGCCGGAGGTGCTGAAAGAGATCATCATGACCAAGCGCGGCCTGGTCCTGGTGGTGGGAGGCACCGGTTCCGGCAAGTCGACCACGCTGGCGGCGATGATCGATCACCGCAACGCCAATTCGGCCGGGCACATCATCACGGTGGAAGACCCGGTCGAGTATGTGCACAAGAACAAAGGCTGCCTGATCACGCACCGCGAGGTCGGCGTGGACACGCGCTCCTGGCACAACGCCTTGAAGAACACGCTGCGCCAGGCGCCGGACGTGATCCTGATCGGCGAGATCCGCGACACCGAAACCATGGAGCACGCGATCGCCTTTGCCGAGACCGGCCACCTGTGCCTGGGCACCCTGCACGCCAACAACGCCAACCAGACCATGGACCGCATCATCAACTTCTTCCCGGAGGAGCGGCGCAACCAGCTGTTGATGGACCTCTCCTCGAACCTGCGCGCCATCGTCTCGCAGCGGCTGATACGGACCGAGGATGGCAAGGGCCGCAAGGCGGCGATTGAAATCCTGTTGAATACGCCGACCATCGCCGAGATGATCTTCAAGGGGAACTTCCAGTCGATCAAGGAAATCATGCAGAAGTCGCGCGAGCTGGGCATGTGCACCTTCGACCAGGCGCTGTACGAACTTTATAATAAGGGCTACATTGCGTACGAAGAAGCGCTGCGCAATGCCGATTCGGCGAATGGGCTGCGCTTGCAGATCAAGCTGCAAGGCGGCCGGCCCGAGCCGGGCGAGGGCGGCGGCGCGTTTGGCGCGCTGAGCATCGAACAAGACCAACCTGAAGACGAACAACCCAAGACCTGACCATGCCTCAATTTGAAGACAAGATTTGCCCCCGCGCCGAACTGGCCGCACGCGTGGCCGCATTGCCCAAGCCGGTGGTGCTGACCAACGGCGTATTCGACATCCTGCACCGCGGCCATGTGACCTACCTGGCGCAGGCGCGCGCGCTGGGCGCCTCGCTGGTGGTGGCGGCCAACACCGACGCCTCGGTCAAGCGGCTGGGCAAGGGCGACGACCGTCCGCTGAACACCTGCGGCGACCGCATGGCGGTGCTGGCGGCGCTGGAAGCGGTCAGCCTGGTGGTGGACTTCGACGAGGACACCGCGCTGGAAGTGGTGCAGGAAGCGCGTCCGGAAATCTACGCCAAGGGCGGCGACTACCAGATGGACGCCATCCCCGAAGGCAAGGCCGTGATTGCGTACGGCGGCGAAGCGGTGGCGATCGACTTCGAGCATGACCGCTCGACCACCAAACTGCTGGCCAGGGTGCGGTCGTTCAAATGAGGATCATCCTGATACTGGTGGCGGTGCTGGCGTTCCTGATTGCGCTGTGGGGGCCGCCGCTGATGGTGGCGCGCAAATACTGGCTGCGCGAGAATCCGTGGGCGTTCCGCAACCTGCGCTTCGTGCTGCCGGCGCAGCTGATCACGGCGGTGACGCTGGCGTTCGCGGCCGAATTCTCCGGCCTGCGCAACCCGGCCGCCATCATGGCCGCCACCACCATATTGACCGGCCTGCTGGGCGCCGGCCTGCTGGCGCTGCTGGCCGTCTGGTCCGCCCGCCGTTAATTTACAATTCGCAATTTAGGGTCAGCTCTGTCATTCGGACACGAGCTGGACTTTAGCGCTACACTGGCGGGCATGGCTTCCACCGAAATCGATTTGCGCAGTTATGACGTTCCGTTCTCGGACGCGCACGATTTCGCCCAGATGGTGCTGCCGCTGAGCGGCAAGTTGACGCTGGATATCGACGGCCATGGCGAGGTGCTGCATCCGCTGCGCGCCGCCTTCATCGCGCCCGGGCTGGTGCATACGCAGTTTTCGCGCGAGCCGAACGCCTCGCTCATACTGGACTTTGATCTGGCCGCCGTGCCGGCCGAGACGGTGGATTTGCTGGCGGCGCGGCCATTTGCGCCGGTGAGCGCCGCCACCGCCAAGCTGATCGACTTCATGGGCATGATGCAAGGGCAGGGCGCGGCCGGCGCCGGCGTGCTGTCGCATTGGACGCCGTTGCTGCTGGAGTCGCTGACGCGGCAGCCAGTGCGTCCGGCCTCGCGCCTGCAAGCGGCGCTGACGCAGTTTGAAGCCGCGCCCGGCCAGCCTTGGCGCACGGAGAGCATGGCCAAGGTGGCTTGCCTGAGCGTGAGCCGCCTGCATCGCGTGTTCCGCGAAGAGCTGGATACCACGCCGCTGGCCTGGCTGAACGCCATGCGTCTGCGCTTCGTATGCCGCCAGCTGGTGGAATCCTCGCTGCCGATCGCACAGTTGGCTATCTTGGCCGGATACGCCGACCAAAGCGCGCTGACCCACGCCATGCGCCGCGCCATGGACACCACGCCGTTCGCCTATCGACAGCAGAACCAAACAACAATCCGCTAGTCCTGCACAATCCTTGCCGCGCGCCTGAAGCCACACTGTCTGCCGAAAGGAGACTGACATGTGGTACGGAGTTTTATGCGGCCTGACGGCCGGCGCCTTCTGGGGCATGATTTTTGTGATGCCGCGCTGGCTGGCGGAGTTCTCGCCGGTGGAGCTGGCGCTGGGACGCTATCTGGCCTATGGGCTGATCACGCTGGTGCTGCTGTTGCCGCGTTTGCGTCCGCTGCTGCGCCGCCTCACGCGCAATGACTGCCGGGTGCTGCTGCGGCACGCGCTGGCGGGGAATATCGTCTACTACCTGCTGCTGTCGACTGGCGTGCAGCTGGCCGGCGTGGCGGCGGCTTCCTTGATTATCGGCTTGCTGCCCTTGAGCGTGACTTTGCTGGGACGACGCGATCACGGCGCCTTGCCGCTGCGTCAGCTGGCGTGGCCGCTGGCGCTGGTGGTGGCCGGCATCGCCTGCATCAACGTCGACGTGCTCACCCACGCGGTGGCGCAACAGCGGGCGTGGCCGCTGGTGGCAGGGGGCATGCTGTGCGCGTTCGGCGCGCTGCTGTGCTGGACGTGGTACGCGGTCGACAACGCGCGCTTCTTGAAGCGCAATCCGCATTTCAGCGGTGCCGAATGGTCCGGCCTGTACGGCATCAGCACCGGCTTGGTGGCGCTGTCGATGGGCGCGGTGGTGCTGGCGCTGGGCGGCGCCGGCGGCCCGGGCGAGGGCGATCTGCCGCGCAACTGGCTGCGCTTCTGGAGCATCGTCAGCATTGTCGCGCTGGGGGCGTCGGTGATCGGCAACCAGCTGTGGAATCTTGCCAGCCGGCGCGTGCCGGTCACACTGTCCGGCCAGTTGCTGCTGTTTGAAACGCTGTTCGGGCTGCTGTATGGCTTTATCTACCAGCGGCAAATGCCGCGCCCGCTGGAGCTGGCCGCGATTGTGCTGCTGATCGCCGGGGTGGCGGGCTCGGTGTGGCTGCATGCGCGTCCGCCAGCCGCGCAGCTTCAGGCGCCGCCGGCGTAGCCGTTCTGGCGCCAGGCTTCGAACACGACCACGGCGACGGTGTTGGACAGATTCATGCTGCGGTTGTCGGGGCGCATCGGCAGGCGGATGCGTTGCGCGGCGGGAAAGCTTTCGCGCAGCGCCACCGGCAGGCCGGCGGTTTCGGAGCCGAACACGAACACATCGCCCGGCTGGAAGCTGCATTGCGCGAACGGCGACGAGCCGTGCGTGGTCATGGCAAACATGCGCGCTGGGTCGGGCTGGGTTGCGGCCAGGAAGGCATCCCAGTTCTTGTGCACTTTCATGCGCGCGTATTCGTGGTAGTCGAGGCCGGCGCGCTTGAGCTTGGAGTCTTCCAGCGGAAAGCCCAGCGGTTCGATCAGGTGCAGCTGCGCGCCGGTGTTGGCGCACAGGCGGATGACGTTGCCCGTGTTCGGCGGGATTTCTGGATGGGCCAGGACGACGTGGAACATGTTCTTTTCTCTTTCTTTAATGTGGCGGCGTGCGCGCGAACACGAGGTTGCTCACGCACGCGGCGCCGTGGCGTTTCAATGTGGCCGCCAGTTCGTTCAATGTCTGGCCGCTGGTCATCACGTCGTCGACGACGCCGATGTGGCGGCCTGCCACCAAAGCGGCGTCCGGCACCACGAAGGCGCCGGCGATGTTTTGCCGGCGCTGTTCGGGCGTCACGCTGCTCTGGGCGGCGGTTTCGTTCAGGCGCATCACCAGTTGCGCGTGCAGGGCCACGCCCATGCTGCGCGCCAGTGGCCTGGCGATTTCCAGCGCCTGGTTGTAGCCGCGCTCGGCCAGCCGGCGCGGTCCCAGCGGCACCGGGCAAAGCAGGGCGGGCAGCGTGTAGTCCGGGTGGGACAGCACAGCATCGCGTAACAGCCGGGCGCACAGCGGGGCCAGCGCCAGGCGGTGGCCGAATTTTAGCTGCAATACCAGTTGGTCTACAGGTATTGCATAGTCGGCGGCGACCAGCGTGCGGTCGAAGGCCGGCGGGTCGGCCAGGCATTTGCCGCACAGCCGACGGTCGAGGCCGTGTCCGAATGACAGAGCTGACCCTGAATGACCGCCGAGGTCGTGTCCGAATGACAGAACTGACCCCGAATTGGTCGCCGCCGCGGTGGCTTGGTCGATGGCTGCGCCGGCGTCGCTCGCTGCGGCCGGCAGCGGGTTGGCGCAGCGTTGGCAGCGGGCGATGGCGGCGGCCGGGCCGAAGAATTGCGCCGCGCAGCCCGGACACAAGGCCTCGTCGCTGTCGCCGCCGCACAGGGCGCAGCTGTTCGGCAGCAGGTGGCGCAGCAGCGTGTTGCCCCAACGGCCCAATCGCGTCCGCAGCGGTGCGTCGTGCTGGCCGCGCTCCGGCGGCTCACCGGGCACCGTTGCCGGCCGCCTTATCTTGTCATTCATGCCACGCCTCCGCGCTGAAAACCGGGCCGGCGGCCGTCGCGATGGCGTGCAACCATGTACACTGCCGACATTATCGCATTACATTGACTCATCACCATGCAAGTCCCCGCTAATCCGCCCAAATTGAGCGCGCCCATCGATCTGGAGCGCGTCCGCCAGCTGTTTTCCCGCCCTGAACGCGTCGCGCCCGCCGATTTCCTGCGCCGTGAAGTATCTTCCCGCATGTTCGATCGGCTGGAATTGATTAAAATAGCGCCACAGCGCGTTTTGGATGCCGGTTGCGGCACCGGCGCCGATCTGCCGTTGTTGCAAAAGGCCTATCCCGCCGCCCAGGTCCTGGGCCTGGACGCCGCCGAAGCCATGCTGCACGCCGCCCAGGGGCCGAGCGTCAGGTCGTCCTCGCTGAATCAGCTGCTGAGCAAGCTGCTGCCGTCGAAAAGCGGCGTCGATCTGCTGTGCGGCGATTTCGCCGAGCTGCCGCTGGGACCGAACTCGCTGGATCTGGTCTGGTCCAATCTGGCCCTGCACTGGCACCCGCAGCCGGACCGCGTGTTCGCCGAATGGCGCCGCGTGCTGCGCGTGAACAGTCTGCTGATGTTTTCCTGCTTCGGCCCCGATTCGCTGCGCGAGGTGCGCGCCGCGTTCGCCGAGGCCGATCTGGCCCCGCACGCGCTGCCCTTCGTCGATATGCACGATTTCGGCGATCAGCTGGTCGAAGCCGGGTTTTCCACTCCGGTGCTGGACATGGAAACCATCACGGTCACCTACGACACGCCGCAAGCGTTGTTGTCAGATGTCCGCGCGCTGGGCGGCAATCCGCTGACGACGTTGCGCCGCAGCATGATGGGCAAGGCGGCCTGGCAGCGCATGCTCGATACGCTGGAGCGTGGTCGTCGTTCCGACGGGAAACTCGGCCTGACCTTTGAAGTTATCTACGGTCACGCCTTCCGGCCCGCCCCCAAGGTGACTTCCAAGGGCGAAGCGATTATCCGTTTCGATCCGCCGCGCAAGCCGCGCTGAGAGGGAATTGTATGTTGCCATGCGGCGTAAGGCCCATGGCAACACCATAGTTGCGAAATCGATTATTTCTTGATGCGCCTCGTTTTTGTTCTATATAATCATTCACTAATTTTGCCAGCATGTCACGTCGCCAGCTATAAACCCGCGACCCCAGGCGAAATCAGGTTACATCGAGCACGAACGAGCAGTTGAATTAAGCAGAATCGAGCGTCGGCGTTGTTCCGCGGCAGTTTGCGGAACCGGGCCGATGTCAGTTGTTTAAGGAGCGTCGCCGGTTCAGTTCACCGATCAGCCGGTAAGACGTTAAAAAAATATTTTAATTTCTTGGGCAGTTGGGGAAAACATGAAACATGCGAAGCGACTTCAAGCGTTGATGCTCGGATTGTCGATGCTGGCGGCCGGTATGCCAGCGTGGGCGGCCGAGACCGCAGCAAGCACTGGCACTTACGCCGCAGCCACCGGCGGCACTGGCGGCCCGGTCGCCAATGAATTGACACTGCAACCTCCCGCCACCCAAATCGCCACCGAAGTCTACAGCCTGCACAACTGGATGATGGGCGTCTGCCTGGTCATCTTCATCGCTGTGTTTGGCGTGATGTTCTATTCCATTTTCAAGCACCGCAAGTCGCTCGGCCACAAGCCGGCCACCTTCCACGAATCCACCGCCGTCGAGGTGGCCTGGACCATCGTGCCGTTCCTGATCGTGATCGGCATGGCCCTGCCTGCCACCCGCACGGTGGTCGGCATGAAGGACACGTCCAACGCCGACATCACCATCAAGGTCACCGGCATGCAGTGGAAGTGGGGCTACGATTACCTGAAAGGCGAGGGCGAGGGCATTTCCTTCCTGTCCAACCTGTCCACCCCGCGCTCGCAGGTGGGCGCGCCGGGCTTCGAGCCGACCGAGAAGCGCGGCGACAACTACCTGATGGAAGTCGACAATGAGGTGGTGGTGCCGGTCCATCGCAAGATCCGCCTGATCACCACCGCCAACGATGTGATTCACTCGTGGTCGATCCCGGCCTTCGCCGTCAAGCAGGATGCGATTCCGGGCTTCGTGCGCGACACCTGGTTCAAGGCCGAGCACACCGGCACCTTCCGCGGCTACTGCTCGGAACTGTGCGGCAAGGAGCACGCCTTCATGCCGATCGTGGTGCGCGTGGTGACCGATGCCGAGTACAAGACCTGGGTCGACGGCAAGAAGAAGGAAATGGCCGCGCTGGCCGATGATCCGAACAAGACCTGGACCATCGATGAGCTGAAAACCAAGGGCGAAAAAGTCTACAACACCAACTGCGTGGTCTGCCACCAGGCCAACGGCAAGGGTGTGCCGGCCGCCTTCGCGCCGCTGGACGGTTCGGAAGTGGTCAACGGTCCGAAGGCGGAGCAGATCAACGTTCTGCTGCACGGTAAGAAGAGCGGGAAATATCCCGCCGAAATGCCAGCTTGGAAGCAACTGTCGGATACGGATATCGCGGCTGTGATTACTTACACCCGCAATAGCTGGTCGAACAAGGCCGCCGAGAACATCGTTCAACCAGCCGAAGTCGTGGCTGCACGTAAGTAATCAGGAGCGTTACAACATGAGCACGAGCACTTTGGATCACGCACACGACCACGATCACGCACACGACCATCCGCATGGCCTGTCGCGCTGGCTGTTCGCTACCAACCACAAGGATATCGGCACGCTGTACCTGTGGTTCTCCTTCGTCATGCTGCTGTCGGGCGGCGTGCTGGCGCTGGGCATCCGCACCGAGCTGTTCAAGCCGGGCCTGCAATTCTTCCAGCCGGAGTTCTTCAACCAGCTGACCACCATGCACGGCCTGGTGATGGTGTTCGGCGCCATCATGCCGGCCTTCGTCGGCTTCGCCAACTGGATGATCCCGCTGCAGATCGGCGCTTCGGACATGGCGTTCGCCCGCATGAACAACTTCTCGTTCTGGCTGCTGCCGCCGGCGGCGCTGCTGCTGGCCACCTCCTTCCTGGTGCCGGGCGGCGCCACCGCGGCCGGCTGGACGCTGTACGCGCCGCTGTCGACCCAGATGGGCGCCGGCATGGACATGGGTATCTTCGCCATGCACCTGATGGGAGCGTCGTCGATCATGGGCTCGATTAACATCATCGTCACCATCCTCAACATGCGCGCCCCCGGCATGACCCTGATGAAGATGCCGATGTTCTGCTGGACCTGGCTGATCACCGCCTACCTGCTGATCGCCGTGATGCCGGTGCTGGCAGGCGCCATCACCATGACGCTGACCGACCGCCACTTCGGCACCACCTTCTTCAACGCGGCCGCCGGCGGCGACCCGGTCATGTACCAGCACATCTTCTGGTTCTTCGGCCACCCGGAGGTGTACATCATGATTCTGCCGGCGTTCGGCATCGTGTCGCAGATCCTGCCGGCCTTCGCCCGCAAGCAGCTGTTCGGCTACGCCTCGATGGTGTACGCGACCGCCTCGATCGCGATCCTGTCGTTCATCGTCTGGGCCCACCACATGTTCACCACCGGCATGCCGGTGACCTCGCAGCTGTTCTTCATGTACGCCACCATGCTGATCGCGGTGCCGACCGGCGTGAAGGTGTTCAACTGGATCGCCACCATGTGGCGCGGTTCGATGACCTTTGAAACCCCGATGCTGTTCGCGGTCGGCTTCATCTTCGTGTTCACCATCGGCGGCTTCACCGGCCTGATCCTGGCCGTGACCCCGATCGACATCCAGCTGCAGGACACCTACTACGTGGTGGCCCACTTCCACTACGTGCTGGTGGCCGGCTCGCTGTTCGCACTGTTTGCCGGTTTCTACTACTGGTCGCCGAAATGGACCGGCCACATGTACAACGAAACCATGGGCAAGGCGCACTTCTGGCTGTCGCTGATCACCTTCAACGTCACCTTCTTCCCGATGCACTTCCTGGGGCTGGCCGGCATGCCGCGCCGCTACGCCGACTACTCGGCGCAGTTCACCGACTTCAACATGATTGCCACCATCGGCGCCTTCGGTTTCGGCCTGTCGCAGGTGTTCTTCCTGTTCGGCGTGATCATCCCGACCATCCGCGGCGGCAAGAAAGCCGAAGCCAAGCCATGGGATGGCGCGGAAGGCCTGGAGTGGACCGTGCCGTCGCCGGCGCCGTTCCACACCTTTGAAACCCCGCCACAGTTCAAATAATCATGACCAGCCAGAAAAAGCCGAACAATCTGCGCACCGCCCTGATCCTGGGCGGGCTGGCCTTGTTCTTCTTTGTATCGGTGTTTGTCAAACGGATCTGGTTGAGCTGAGATGGATAACCGCATTCTGTTGCGCAAGTTGCTCGTCATCGCTGTCGTGATGTTCGGCTTTGCGTATGCGCTCAACCCGTTCTACCGCCAGATCTGCGAAGCGCTGGGGCTGAACGTGTTGACGCAGAAGGATGGCACGGTCGAGCGCCCGGCCAACACGCAGGTGGATTTGAACCGCAGCGTGACGATCGAGTTCGACGGCAATGCCCAGGGACCGTGGCGCTTCCGCCCCACGGTCAACAGCATGAGTGTGCATCCGGGCGAGCTGACCACGGTGATGTATGAAGTGGTCAACACGCAAAAGCGCGAGATGAATGCGCAGGCGATACCGAGCTACGCGCCGCAAAGCGCCACGCCGTATTTCCTGAAAGTGGAGTGTTTCTGCTTCAAGCAGCAGACCTTGAAAGCGAATGAAGCGCGGCAGATGCCGGTGGTGTTTTACATCGACCCGAAGCTGCCGAAGGACGTCAAGACGATCACGCTGTCGTACACCTTCTTCGAGGTGGGCGGCGGCCTGGTCAAGACGGCGGCCAACTGAGATGAGCAAAAAGCCCGGCTTCCTGTATTCGGTCAAAGCCGTGCTGTGGTCGTTTGTCGGCCTGCGCCGCAAGCGCGATTTTGATGAGGACCAGCAGGGCTTGAACCCGCTCCACATCATCGTCGCGGCCTTGCTGGCGGTGGCTGTGTTCATAGGTTTACTGATAACTATCGTCAAACTCGTAGTAGCTAAATAAAAGTTGATTAGGGAGATGAAGATGAGTTCCACACATACGCACGGCGGCACCGCACCGTACTACTTCGTGCCCGGCCCATCGCGCTGGCCGCTGCTGGCGGGCATATCCCTGCTGGTGACCATGGCCGGCGCGTCCGGCTGGGTCAACGACGCATCGTGGGGACCGGTGGCCAACCTGCTTGGCATCGTGGCCACGCTGATTGTGCTGTATTTCTGGTTTGGCGACGCCATCAAGGAATCCGAAGGCGGCTTGTACAGCCAGCGCATCGACCATTCGTATCGCTGGTCGATGAGCTGGTTCATCTTCTCGGAGGTGATGTTCTTCGGCGCCTTCTTCGGCGCGCTGTTCTATGCGCGCACCATCTCCATGCCTTGGCTGGCCGATCTGGACCACAAGTTCATCTGGCCGGACTTTGCCGCGCACTGGGGCGGTGTCGGCCCGGCGGGCACGGTGGAAGAGTTCAAGACCATGGGGCCGTTCCCTATCCCGACCATCAACACCGCGCTGCTGCTGACCTCGGGCGTGACCCTGACCATCGCCCACCACGCGCTGCGTGCCGGCCACCGCGCGCAAACCGCGATCTGGCTGTTCGCCACCATTCTGCTGGGCGCGGTCTTCATGGGCTTCCAGGCGTATGAATACCACCACGCTTACACCGAACTGAACCTGAAGCTGACCTCGGGCATCTATGGCTCCACCTTCTTCATGCTGACCGGCTTCCACGGCTTCCACGTGACCATGGGCGCGATCATGCTGTCGGTGGTGTTGTACCGCGTGCTGCGCGGCCACTTTACGCCAGACAACCACTTCGCGTTCGAAGGCGCGGCCTGGTACTGGCACTTTGTGGACGTGGTCTGGCTGGGCTTGTACGTCGTGGTCTACTGGTTGTAAACTCCAGCGTCATAAAAGCCGCACTCCGGTGCGGCTTTTTTTTATCCCGCGCGGATGCCGGTCGGGTGGATGTAGCCGAGCCGGTAAGCCAGCAGGATCAGCAGGAACAGGGTGATCGACAGCGCCACGCGCACCGCCAGCGCGCGCACGGTGTTGTTGCTGCGGCCCTTGTCGCGCATCAGGAAGAACAGCGCTGATCCCAGGCTGCCGATGATCAGGATGAACGCGATGGCAACGGCAATTTTCATGGCATTGAGGAGCGGTGATTTGATCGAGGTTCCATTGTAATGGCGTTCCGCTTTAAATTGATTCCTTTCGTGGCCACGGTGCTGGTGGTGGTCCTCGGCGTACAACTCGGCAACTGGCAAACGCGCCGGGCCGAACAGAAAATCTCGCTACAGCAAAAGCTGGCGCTGGGTGCCCAGGCGGCGCCGCTGGCGCTGGACGGCGCGCCGGTGGCGGCCGATGCCGCCGCCTGGCGCCGCGTCACCATGCGCGGCACGTTCGTGCGCGGCTGGCCGGTCTATCTCGACAACCGTCCGTATCAGGGCAAGGCCGGTTTCTACCTGTTGATGCCGTTTAAAATATCGGGCTCGAACATGCATGTGCTGGTGGCGCGTGGCTGGCTGCCGCGCGATCCGGCGGTGCGCGACAAGCTGCCGGCTTACGCCACGCCCGAGGGCGAGGTCACGCTGCAAGGCGTGGCGCGCCTGAACGCCGGCCATGTGATGGAGCTGGGCAGCGCGCCGCCGCTGACGCCCAACGCCATCGTGCAGAACGCCGATCCCTTGCAGCTGGCCAAGGACAGCGGCCTGACCATGCAGCCTTTCGTGGTGGAGCAGGGCGCGCCAGTCCCGGCCGGCGACGACGCGCGCATGGTGCGCGACTGGCCGGCGCCGGCGCTGGGCGTGGAAAAACATCAAGGTTACGCCTTCCAGTGGTATGCACTGTCGGCGATGGCCGTTATCTTTTTTGTAGCGAACGGATTCAGACGTGGAAAAACCAAATAACAAGGGCCTGGGCCGCTGGAAACTGTTTGCGGTGCTGGCCGTGTGCGCGGCGCCGCTGATTGCGTCATACTTCACCTATTACGTGATCAAGCCGAAAGGCGGCGTCACCAATTACGGCGCCCTGATCGATCCGCGCCAGTATCCGATCCCGGCCATGGCCAGCACCACGCTGGACGGCAAGCCGGCGCGGCTGGAGGATTACAGGGGCAAGTGGATTATGCTGAAGGTGGGGCCGTCCGATTGCCAGCAGGCGTGCCAGGACCAGCTGTTCGCCATGCGCCAGCTGCGCACCATGCAGGGCAAGGAGATGGAGCGCATCGAACGGGTCTGGATGATCACCGACGACCAGCCGCTGGACACCATGCTGCTGCGCGTGAACGACGGCACCCGCATGCTGCGCGCGCCGGCGGCGGTGCTGGAGAAATGGCTGCCGCTGGAAAGCGGTGTGCCGGACCGGGCGTCCGATCATGTGTACTTGATCGATCCGCTGGGCAATCTGATGATGCGTTTCCCGAAAGGGGCGGTGTCCAGCGATATCGAGAAGGTCAAGCGGGTCCACAAGGACATCGCCAAATTGTTGAAAGCATCCGCAATAGGTTAGTTTTATGCATCTCACACTTGCTCAAATGGCCATCACAGCGCTGCTGATCGCGCTGCTGCCGGCCGCCATCGTCTGGACGTCCTCGGACGCCAATAAATACCGCAAGCTGGTGTGGGTGAGCGTATTCCTGACGTTTGACCTGATCGTGTTCGGCGCCTTCACGCGCCTGACCGATTCCGGCCTCGGCTGCCCGGACTGGCCGGGCTGCTATGGCGCCGCCAATCCCTTCATTGCGCACGAGCAGATCGTCGCCGCCGAAACGCTGATGCCGACCGGCCCGGTGACGGTGGTGAAGGCGTGGATCGAGATGATCCACCGCTACCTGGCCATGACCATCGGCGTGCTGATCGTGGCGATGATGGCGCAATCGTGGAATCAATGGCTGAAAAGCCGCCGTGCCGAATACGCGCCATGGATGCCGACCGCGCTGTTCCTGGCGGTGTGTCTGCAGGGCGCGTTTGGCGCCTGGACCGTGACCTTGAAACTGCAACCGGTGATCGTCACCATCCACCTGCTGCTGGGCATGGGCTTGCTGTCCATGCTGGTGTGGTATGGCGGCCGCCAGAACCACCTGAGCGCGCCGCGCACGCTGGTGAGCGCCTCGCCGCCGGCCATGCGCAACATCCGCATTCTGGCGGGCGTGGCGGCAACCTTGCTGCTGGTGCAACTGGCCTTGGGTGGCTGGACCAGCACCAACTACGCAACCCTGGCGTGCACCGATTTCCCGCTGTGCGGCGGCAAGGCGATCCCGGAGATGGACTTCGAGCACGGCTTCACCCTGTGGCGCGAGCTGGGCAAGACGGCGGCCGGCCATTATCTGCCGTTCTCGGCGCTGACGGCGATCCACTGGGTACACCGCAATTTCGGCTTCATCGTGGCGTTGGTGGCGGGCTATGCGGCGTGGCGCGCGTGGGGCCATGACGCCCTGCATAAAACCGCGCGTTACATCGCCCTGACGCTGGCGGCGCAGATCCTGACCGGGGTGGCCACCATCTACCTGAGCTTCCCGCTGACCATCGCGGTGCTGCACAATGCCGGGGCGGCGATGCTGGTACTTTTGCTGACCATGTTAAACTACAAGGCTAAGTACCAGTACGACATTGCAAAAAAAGCAGCTTCAAGCGCTTCGCATCCTCCCACGTCGACGGTACGGCATTGACTAAGTTTCCCTCATGACCACGCAAACCGTAACCACCAAACACCAGAGCCGCGCCGCGCAATTTTGGGCGCTGACCAAACCGCGCGTCACCCAGCTGGCCGTGTTCTGCGCCGTCATCGGCATGTTCCTCGGCACGCCGGATGGCCTGCCGGACTGGCGTCTGGTGCTGTACGCGACCGTGGGCATCTGGCTGTTGACCGGGGCGGCGTTTGCCGTCAATTGCCTGGCCGAGCGTGAGATCGACGCGCGCATGGCGCGTACCGCGCGCCGTCCGATGGCGCTGGGCGACATTTCCGTGCCGCAGACCGTGGTGTTTGCGCTGGTGATCGGCGGCGCCGGCATGTGGGTGTTGTACACGCTGGTCAACCCGTTGACCATGTGGCTGACCTTTGTCACCTTCCTTGGCTACGCGATCATCTACACCATGATTCTGAAACCGGCCACGCCGCAGAACATCGTCATCGGCGGCCTGTCGGGCGCGATGCCGCCGGCGCTGGGCTGGGCGGCCGTGGCCAACGATGTGCCGATGGAAGCCTGGCTGCTGGTGCTGATTATCTTCGTCTGGACGCCGCCGCACTTCTGGGCGCTGGCCTTGTACCGCCGCGACGATTACGCCAAATCGGGCCTGCCGATGCTGCCGGTCACGCACGGCATGCAATTCACCCAGTTCCACGTCTGGCTGTACTCGATCGCGCTGGCGGCCACCACGCTGCTGCCGTACGCGGTAAAAATGAGCGGTCTGATCTACCTGCTGAGCGCGATCGTGCTGAACGCCGTGTTCCTGCGCCACGCCTGGAAAATCTACCGCCACTACAGCGACCAGATCGCCCGCAAAGCCTTCGCCTGGTCGATCATCTACCTCGGCCTGCTGTTCCTGGCCCTGCTGGTCGACCACTACTTCAAAATCTGACGCGGGAGGCGGTATGCCGGCTAACCACGCTATCGATACCGCCGCCCCGATCTACGTCCCGCGAGCCTTTCCGGCCGCACAGTCGCTGCACGCGGCGGACATAGCCCGCCTGATCCCTGACTATCCATATCGTCTATGGGGATACGATGTGCTGCTGAACGGCGAGCAACTGGAAATCCCGCTCCGCCTCTACTTCCCGCCCGAGCTCCTGGCCGGGCCGGACGACGACACCTTGCTGCTCTGCCTGGGCACCCGCCACCACAACGGCTACCTGCGCCAGAAATGCGTGACGCAATTACTGGAGCGCGGCGACGAATTCGCGGTGCCCTATATCGTGCAACTGCTGGGCGAATACGTGGTCGAGATCGCCCAGGTCATCAACGACGCACTCCCCAACATCAACGTCGAGCCCTACCGCCGCTTTCTGGCCGACAACCCGCGCTACCTCGCCACCACGCAACGTCGAGTCATCAGCTACTGGTCCTGCTACTACCGCACAAGCTATCCCGACCTCAAGGCCTACCCACCCTATATTGCGCTGCTCCATCTCAGTCCTCGCCAGAACTTTAAACTCTGATTACTCCGATGGTGATTGCGGCTGCGGGGCCGGAGCGGTTGCAGACCTTGAAATCATCGCTTGCAAGGTGGCTGGTGCGCTAAGGCCGACTGAAAAAGCCAAAAGCGGGCGCAGCGTTGAGCCGTCCACAATGTAGAGCCAAGCCAGGCCTGCGCCAGCGAATGGCCAGAAGATAAAGAAAACCCAGAAGACCAAATTTTTCTGCGTCTGGTCTGCTTTCTTTTTCTTACTGTCTTCCCATAGAGTCATCATGTCTAAAACCAGACCTCCTGCCCCAGCAATTAAGACAAGCTGAGTGGTTGCATTGGAATCGATGGGAGGCATGTTATACCCCGACTTTGTTTGTGATTGCGTCCAATATCTTTTGCTTCCATGTGGCATCTCTGCGATATTTTTCTGTGGTCGAATAAAGCGTTTGTCCCAGTGGATTGCGGCGATAGGCCCGTAAGAATCCATCGGCCGTCTCAAGAATTTGCAAGACTGTTTCTTCGGTGATTCCTGTATCAGCCGAGATTCCTCGTACCGTGCGCCATACGTATTTGGATTCGCGGATGGCGGCGCGGATCTTTTCTTTCGCTTCGCGTTCGTCCATGATGGCCTCCTCTGGCGGTATCATGCTGCTTAGACTAAGTTCAAGCCCAACAAGTTCAACCGAAAGACTCCTGTCGATGAAAAAAGTTCTCGCATTTGCTTTGATCGCTGTTTCCTTGCTGACCGGCTGCGGCGAGAAGAAGGCGGAGGCGCCCAAGCTGGCGTTTCAGAGTACCGACCTGACCGGCGCGGCCTTTGCCAGGGATTTTGCGCTCACCGACCATCACGGCAAGCCGCGCACCATGGCCGATTTCAGGGGCAAGGTGGTGGTCATGTTCTTCGGCTACACCCAGTGCCCTGACGTTTGCCCCACCACCATGGCGGAAATGTCGGAGGTGATGAAGCAGCTCGGTCCGCAAGCCGATCAGGTGCAGGTGCTGTTCGTCACCGTCGACCCTGAGCGCGATACGCAAAAGCTGCTGGCCGAGTACGTGCCGGTGTTCGACAAACGTTTCCTCGGCCTGTACGGCACACCGGAGCAGACCGCCGCCGTCGCCAAGGAGTTCAAGGTGATGTACAACAAGGTGCCGGGCAGCAGCAAGGATAGCTACACCGTGGACCACACCGCCGCCAGCTACGTGTTCGACAAGCAGGGCAAGCTGCGTCTGCTGCTGCGCTCCGGCCAGGGCGTGGCGCCGGCCGTGCATGACATCAAGCTGTTGCTGGGCTGATCCATGCAGCAGCGCTTCCAGCCCTTTACCCGCCTGGCCGCCATCATCCTGCTGGTGATCGGCTGCCTGATCGTGCTGCGGCCTTTCCTGGCCGCCATCCTGTTCGCCGCCGCCATCACCATCTCCAGCTGGCCGCTGTATCTGCGCCTGCTGGCGCGCCTCAAGCAGCGCCGCACCATGGCCGCGCTGGTGATGAGCATCGGCCTGACACTGCTGATCATCGTGCCGCTGACGCTGGTGACCTGGAACATCGCCGACAACGCCTCCGATTTCTACGACCAGATCAAGGCCGGCCTGGGCAGCGGCACGCTCGATCCGCCCGCCTGGCTGAAAGATATCCCGGTGGTGGGAGAGGCCGCCTATACCTACCTCGGCAAGCTGCTGCACAGCCGCGAGGAACTGCTCAACGTCGCCAAGAACATGCTGGAGCCGGGCCGCCGCATCCTGCTCGGCGGCGGCATGGTGCTGGGCAGCGGCGTGGCGCAGGTCAGCCTGGCCGTGTTCGTCAGTTTCTTCCTGTACCGCGACGGCCGGGCCATCCTGCAAGCACTGGCCAACGGCATGGACAAGCTGATCGGCGAACAAGCCGTCACGGTGGCCGACACCGTCAGCCGCACCGTGCGCGGCGTGATGTACGGCCTGCTTGGCACCGCGCTGGCGCAAGCGGTGGTGGCAGCCATCGGCTTCCTGATCGCCGGCGTGCCGGCGGTGGCGCTGCTGTCGGTGGCCACCTTCCTGTTCTCGCTGATCCCGGTCGGCCCGCCGCTGATCTGGGGCGGCGCCACCATCTGGCTGTTCAATGAGGGCCGCACCGGCTGGGCCATCTTCATGTTCGTGTGGGGCATGTTCGTGATCAGCGGGGTCGACAACGTGGTCAAGCCGATGCTGATCTCGCGCGGCAGCAGCCTGCCGTTCATCCTGGTGCTGCTGGGCGTGATGGGTGGCGTGCTGGCGTTCGGCTTTGTCGGCCTGTTCATCGGCCCGACCCTGCTGGCGGTTGGCCTCGGCCTGCTGCGCAACTGGACCGGCAACGCGCTTTAAAAATTCAGCAGTTTGGCCGCCAGCTCGGGATCGAGATGGCGTTCGAAGATGCGCTTGAGCGTGCCGTCCTCGCGCATGGCGCGGATGGTCTGGGCGAAGCGCACCGCCAGCGCCTCGTCCACATGCTGGCGCGACAAAATCAGCCCGCCCACCACCGCATCCTTGGGCGGCGCCCAGTCCATGATGCGGTAATTGCCGGCCATGTGCTCCTGCTTGAGCAGCGGATACCAGCCCGAGCTGATCGCCATCACCGCCTGCACCCGGCCCACCTTGAACAGGCGCAGCATGGCCTCGTAGTCGGGCGCTTCATACACGCGGCCCTTGGCGCGCAGGCGCTCCAGCCACGCATCGTACACCTTGCCATGCTTGAAGGATTTGATGACGCCGATCTTGATGCCGGGATCGGCGATGAAGTCTTCCATGCTGCGGATATTCGGATTCACATCCTTTTGCAGCAGCACGTAGTTGCGTTCGGACAGATAGGGCACCACGCGGCCAAACTTCTCCCGCTCCGGCGTCGACACCGCCGACACCGACATATCGATGGTGCCGCCGCTCAGCCCGGCCCAGATGCGCACCCGCGAATCGGTGCTGGGCTCGATGGTGCAGCCCATGCGGCGCGCCACCTCGTCGACCACGTCCTTGTCGATGCCGGTCCAGCGGCCGTCGGCGGCCTTGTAGTAGAGCGCGCCGTATTCGTAGAAAGCGCTGCGCAGGTGGCCGCAGGCGTGGTGCTCGGCGGCGGCCGTGCCGCTCAGGGCGAGCAGGGCGCCGCACAGGATCAATCGGGGTAACATGTCTCCTCCCTGGCGTCCCGGGACGCCGGTCAGTCCTGGTCGGCGTTATCCTCGGTATCGTCCTTCGGGATGACCTTGACCAGCAGGATACGCGGACCGTTCATTTTCTTGGCGACGATATCAAAGCCGCGGAAGCTGATGCGTTGGCCCTGTTTCGGGATATCGCCCAGTTTCAGCATGATCAAGCCGCCTACGGATTCTACCTCTTCCAGGCCCAGCTCTTCATTTTCGATATCGATGCCGAGGGTGCGTTCCAGCGAGAAGATCGGCAGGCTGGCCTTGCCGATCAGGGTGCCGTCCGGCTGCTTGAGCCAGTCGTTTTCGTTGAGGCGGAATTCGTCGTGGATCTCGCCCACCATGGCGCCCAGCAGATTGTCCAGCGTGATGAAGCCGACCGGGCGTTTGCCTTTTTCGCCGATCAGAGCGAAGTGCGGTGCGCCGTCGCGGAAGCGGCGGAACTGTTCCAGCGCGGGCGTGCGGGCGGAAATCGTTTCGACCGGACGCAGGAAGGGCACCAGGTCGGTGATCGGTTTGCCGGACTGCATGGCAAAGAACAAGTCCTTCAGGTGCACCACGCCCAGCACGGTTTCGCCATCCTTGTCGTAGTAGGGATAGCGGCTGAAGCGGTTGCGCAGCATGGTGTCGAGATTGTCGTTGAGCGGACGGGTGGCGTGCAGGCTGATCACCTCGTTAATCGGGCGCATCAGGTCGGACACCGACAGGTCGCTGAAATCCAGCGAGTGGGCCAGGATATTGCGCTCGTCCTGATTGAATTTCTCGCCCGGCTGGCTGGTGCGCAGGATCAGCTTGAGTTCTTCCACCGAGTAGTGGCTGTCATGGCTGCCCTTGCCCGCCAGGCCGGCTAGGCCCAGCACCATATTGGCGCTGGCGTTCAGCAAATAAATGAATGGGTACATCGCCCAGTAAAAGCCGTACAGCGGAATCGCGCTCCACAGGCCGACCACTTCCGGCATGCGGATCGCCATCGATTTGGGCGCCAGTTCGCCCACCACGATGTGCAGGAAGGAGATCACGCCAAACGCGAACACGAAGGCGATGCCGTGCACCAGCTCGGGCGAGGTGATGCCGATAAAGGTCAGCAGCGGCTCCAGCAGGCTGGCGAAAGCCGGTTCGCCGACCCAGCCCAGGCCCAGCGAGGCCAGCGTGATGCCCAACTGACAGGCCGACAGATAGGCATCCAGCTCGCCGTGCACCTTGCCGAGTATCCGCCCCTTGAGTCCCTGTGTCTTGGCGATGGCGCGTACGCGCGTTTTTCGCAGCGTGACGATGCCGAATTCGGCCGCCACGAAGAAACCGTTCAAAGCAACCAGGAAGATGGCGAGAACGACAAGCAGGAAGTTTTGCATAGGGGCCGAGCGGCACTTTACGTAGTTGAAAGCTGCATCTTAAACGATAATCCGGGGTCAGGTCCTCCATTTCTACACGTGCTCTGCCGTAGACAGCCCACGGCAGAGCACGTGTAGAAATGGAGGACCTGACCCCGGAGTTCTGAGCCCGGAGTTTGACCCCGAGTCAGGCGAACAGGCCGGAGTGCACTTCGTTGAGAATGGCCTCGATCGCCGGGTGGGTGATCTTGCGGGCGTTGGAGATGGCGTAGAAGTGTTCACGTAGTTCAGGTGCGTTGCCTACCAGCACGGCACCGAACTGGTCTTCGATGTCCTGCGCCAGCGCCGAGGGCGCGAAGAATAAGCCGAGGCCATTGCGGCCGAAGGTGTTGAGCATGGCGTTGTCCTCGAACTCGCCGACGATCTCCGGCCGCACCTCATGTTGCACCAGCCAGGCGTCGATGCGGCCGCGCAGGGCGTTGTTGCGGGTCGGGACCAGCAGTGGCGCGCCGTCCAGGCTGGCCGGGAAGTTGCGCCGGTATTTGCGCGCCAGGCGCGGCACGCCGAACAGTTTCATGTCGCTTTCGCCCAGCAAGTGGCTGAATACTTTCAGGCTGCCACCGGCGCGCACGGTGCGGTCGGTCAGCACCACGTCCAGCTTGCCCAGCGCCAAGTCGGCCAGCAGGTTTTCAAATTCATCCTCCATGCACACCAGCCGCACTTGCGTGCCCATGCGCTGGGTCGCTTGCAGCAGGCGGTAGGCGATCAGTTTGGGCAGCGAGTCGGAGATGCCTACCGTCAGCCGCATTTTGCCGGTTTCCGCTTCTTCCAGCGCATCCTGCAACTGGTCGCCAAGCGCGAAGATCTGGTCGCAATAGCTGAGCGCCAGGCGGCCCGCTTCGGTCGGCACCAGCCGCCGTCCCTGCGGTTCAAGCAGTTGCTTGCCGATCGATTGTTCCAGCGAGGCCAGTTGCATGCTGATGGTCTGCACAGCGAGTCCCAGCTTCTCCGCCGCCCGCGTGACGCCGCCTTCTTTCGCCACCATCCAGAAGAAATACAAGTGCCTGAAATTCAATCCGCTGTTTTTCATTGTTCTATTTTTACGAAGTAATACTTCAATTATCTTCTATTTTTCAAAATGTCGGTTTTCTTTACACTGCGTTCCATCGATTGATAACCACGAGAGAATACGATGCAGCATTTCAGAATATCTTTCCTCGTCAGCCTTATCTGCCTTGGGTTGGCGGGCTGGTGGGGCTATGAGCTGGCAGGGTGGGGCGGCGCTTTGTCCGCCTTTGGCGTGGCGCTGATCCTGGCCGCCATGGAAGTGTCGCTGTCCTTCGACAACGCGGTGGTGAACGCCTCGGTGCTCAAGGGCTGGGATGAGTACTGGCAGAAGCTGTTCCTCGGCGTCGGCATCATCATCGCGGTGTTTGGTATGCGCCTGGTGTTCCCGCTGGTGATTGTGGCGGTGGCCGCCGACATGAATGTGTTGGATGTGTGGACCCTGGCGCTGAACGATCCGAAGACGTATTCGACGCACCTGACCAATCACCACGCCGAGGTGGCGGCATTTGGCGGCATGTTCCTGCTGCTGGTGTTCCTGAACTTCCTGCTGGATGCGGAAAAGGAAACCCACTGGCTGGGTAACTTCGAGAAGAAGCTCGGCTCGCTGGGCAAGATGTCTTCGATCTCGGTGATGATCGCCATCGGCGTGCTGCTGGGCTGCATGGGCCTGGTGGAGGAAGGCCAGAAGCTGGTGGTGCTGATTAGCGGCCTGTGGGGCATCCTGATCTACGTCGGTGTCGACGGCATCAGCAGCCTGCTGGAGAAGGAAGAGGAAGGTGGCGGCAATGTGGGCGACATGGTCAAGCGCGGCGGTATCGGCGGCTTCCTGTACCTCGAAGTGCTCGATGCCTCGTTCAGCTTCGATGGCGTGATTGGCGCCTTCGCGATCACCACCGACGTTGTGATCATCATGCTGGGCCTGGCGATTGGCGCGATGTTTGTCCGCTCGATGACGATTTACCTGGTGAAGAAAGGCACGCTGGACAAGTTCCTGTACCTGGAGCACGGCGCCCACTACGCGATCGGTATCCTGGCCGCGATTATGTTGGCAAGCATGAAGTTCCATGTGCCCGAGATCTTCACCGGCCTGATTGGCGTGGCGTTCATCGCGGCCTCGGTGTGGTCCTCCGTGCGCCACCGCCGCCAGCAGGAAACCCTCGCCGTCACGGCGTAAAGAATTCGGCGGGCCGTTCATTACGGACAACGGCCCGCCGCCTGGTAGTACCCAAGTCCGGTTTTCATTTAAGGAGCATTACAAATGGCAATCAGTCTGCAAAAAGGTGGCAACGTTAATCTGAGCAAGGAAGCTCCCGGCCTGACCAAAATCGTGGTCGGTCTGGGTTGGGATGTGCGCAGCACCGACGGCAGCCCGTTCGACCTGGACGGCTCGGCCTTCCTGCTGAAGGTGGATGGCAAGGTGCGCAACGACAGCGACTTCATCTTCTACAACAACCTGAAATCGTCCGACCAGTCGGTGGCCCACTCGGGCGACAACCGCACCGGCGCCGGCGATGGCGACGACGAAACCGTCACCATCGACCTGACCAAGGTGCCGTCCGACGTGGAGCGTATCGCCATCTGCGCCACCATCCACGAGGGCGACGCCCGCCGCCAGAATTTCGGCATGGTGCAGAAGGCCTTCATCCGCACGGTCAACGCCGGCAGCAACGCCGAGATCGCCCGCTACGACCTGTCGGAGGACAGCTCGACCGAGTCGGCCATGATCTTCGGCGAGGTGTACCGCAACAACGGCGACTGGAAGTTCAAGGCCGTCGGCCAGGGCTTCAAGGGCGGCCTCGGTCCGCTGGCCGGCTCGTTCGGCGTCGGCGTTTAATTCACGGGAAAGGACTCGCAATCATGCCTGTATTTTCGATCACTGGTGATGTCGATCCATTCCTGCATGTCTCGATGCGGCAGGGAGAAAAAATCTACTGCGAATCGGACGCGATGGTGATGATGGAAGCCGCGCTCGATTTGAAGGGCAAGGTCACCGGCGGCATCGGCGCGGCCATCATGCGCCGCTTTGCCAACGGCGAGTCCTTCTTCCAGCAGCACATCGAGGCGGTGCGCGGCGACGGCGATTGCCTGCTGGCGCCGACCCTGCCCGGTGCGATGCAGCTGCTCGACGTCGGCCAGCAGCAGTACATGCTGAGCGACGGCGCCTTTGTCGCCGCCACCTCCGGCGTCGAGCTGAAGGTGCGCACGCAAAGCCTCGGCAACGCCTTGTTCGCGCAAAGCGGCGGCTTCTTCATCACCGAAACCAGCGGTGTGGGCCAGGTGGCGGTGTCCGGCTTCGGCGGCATCTCGCAGCTGGAAGTGGAGCCGGGCCGCGACATCATTATCGATAACTCGCACGTGGTGGCATGGGATAGCGCGCTGCGCTACGAAATCTCGGTCACCACCGGCGGCAACAGCGGATTCCTCAGCAATCTGGTGAACAGCCAGACCAGCGGCGAGGGCATGGTGCTGCGTTTCTCGGGCAAGGGCAAAGTCCTGATCTGCTCGCGCAACAGCACCTCGTTCCAGGCCTGGCTGCTGCGTCAATCCGCGCAATAAGGAGTAACTATGTCAGTCAATTTAAGCAAGGGCCAGAAGATCTCGCTGGAGAAGGAAGCCGGCGGCGCGCTTGGCCGCGTGACCATGGGCCTGGGCTGGGACGCCATCAAGAGCAAGGGCTTCCTCGGCTTTGGCAGCAAGACCGAGGCGGTCGATCTGGACGCCTCGTGCGTGCTGTTCGATGAAGGCCACCGTCCGGTGGATGTGATTTTCTTCCGCCAGCTGAAGAGCAAGGACGGCAGCGTGGTCCACACCGGCGACAACCGCACCGGCGCCGGCGACGGCGACGACGAGCAGATCAACGTCGACCTGAACGCCGTGCCCTCCAACATCAAGAGCCTGGTGTTCACGGTGAACAGCTTCACCGGCCAGACCTTCGCCCAGGTGGAGAATGCGTATTGCCGTCTGCTCGACGCGGCCAACGGCAGGGAAGTGGCGCGCTTCAACCTGTCGGTGCAAGGGCCGCACTCGGCACAGATCATGGCCAAGGTCTATCGCCACAATGGCGAGTGGAAGATGCATGCAATCGGTGAGAACGGCAACGGCCGTACCTTTGACGATCTGCTGCCGCAGATAGCCACTCACCTGTAAAACAAGTTTCGCGCTGTGTGTTTTGGCGGAGCACTGTACCGGCAGTGCCCCGCCTTTTTTTTCGTCAGAACGAGTGACGGATGCCCAGGCTGAGCATGGTGGTGCGGGCGTCGATGTTCTGGCCGGCGCCGGAGAACAGCGGCACTTCCTGGGTGCCCAGCGGGATCAGGATGGAGCCGGGGCCGCCGGCCAGCGGCAGCGGGGTGGCGCTGCTGACCACCACGTTGCCGCGCTTGTCCTTGATGCCGCCAAAGCGCGTGTACAGGGCGGTGCGCTTGGAGAAGTTGTAGTCCACGCCCAGCATCAGGCCGCGATCCTTGCCCTTGGTGTAGTTGGTGAAGTAGGTGTTGAGGAAGGTCGCGGTCAGGTCGAACGCGCCCACCGGCTGCTTGATGGTGGCGGTCCAGGTGCGCACTTCCGGATCGGTATTGCCGCGCAACGAGAACTGGGCGTTGTGGCCGGCCACCGCGATCGAGGTGCCGGCGCCAGGGAAGGTGTACTTGGCCGCCGCCATGAAGGAGGTGAAGCGTTCGCCAAAGAACAGCGGCACCAGCGTGGTGCCCGACACCACGCCGATCGGCACGCCGTCGAAGTTGTTGCGGTGGTAGGACGCCAGCGCGACCAGTTGATCGGTGCGGTAAGCGATCATGGCGCCGGCCGTCTTGCCGCGGCCGCTGGCGGTTTCGGCGCCGGCCGTCAGGCCGCCGACGATCTGGCCGGTGGTGCCGGTGGCGACCGGGGTCGACGAGGTGGCCACCGAGCGCGCCGCGCTGATGCCGCTGCCGATGCCGGAGTTGGTGGCGTAGGAGGCGATCGCGGTCCACGGGCCTTGCTTGATGGCGTAGCTGATCTGGTTGTCCTGCCAGGTTTGCACGGTGTTGACCACCAGGCCGGCGGCCAGCAGGTCGGTGCTGCCGATGGCTTCCGGCGTCACCAGGTAATAGGAGATCAGCATCGGACTGGCCTGGCGGCCGAGCTTGACCTCGCCCACCGGCGTGGTCAGGCCGACGTAGGCCTGGCGCCCGAACAGGCGGTTGTCGTTGGCCATGCCGCCGTTGTCGATGGTCACGCCGCCTTCCAGCACGAACAGGCCGCGATAGCCGCCGCCCAGGTCTTCCACGCCACGGAAGCCGATATTGCTCTGGCGCGTGTGCGACGGGGTGAGGCGGGTGGTGATGGTGGCGGGCGCCGCGAGGCGGTTCGGCACCGGGGTGGTGCCGCTGACACCGAACAGGGTGCCCTGGACATTGCCTTCGCCCTTGTCAATGCGGTCGAGGCCTACATCGAGCGTGCCGTAAATGGTGACGGAAGATTGCGCGGCGGCGTGGCCCGACAGCAGGGCCAGCGCGGACAGGCAGGCTGCGTAGGCGGCAGTTCTCTTCATAGGGTGTGTCTCCGTTGTTGTGTTGTAGCTCGACTCTATAGCAGTGGGCTGGAATTAGCACGAGTGTTCGTCTGATTCCGTGGCTGGAAATACACACTTGCAAAAAACGAACGCTGACTTAGTTTCTGCAAGCGAGCCTGTCTAGAATTCTTCCCAGTCATCCTCGCCGGCCGGCGGCTTGTGCGCAGGCCTGGCCGCCGTTTTGGCGGGCACCGGGCGCGGCGCCGTTGTGGCCTTGGCGCGCGCCGGCGCTGGCAGCACGGCGGGTGGCGCG
>NZ_WNKY01000110.1 GCF_009720825.1 Duganella radicis
GATTGTGTCCCCAGGCGTGGTGTATGAGATGTGATTCTCAAGGGGCTGGGTCCCCGGTCAGTTAATCACGGCGGAGAGCCGTGCGGCCTGATTGTCGCTCAAGCTTTGCAATCCTTCAAGCTGCATGTAACGTCGCTGCAGCGACCACTCGTCATTTTGCTCAAGCATCATGGCGCCGACGAGGCGAATGACGGCTTTGTCGTTGGGGAATATACCTACCACGTTGGTGCGCCGCTTGACCTCGGCGTTAAGCCGCTCAAGCGGATTGGTGCTGTGAATCTGAGTGCGATGGGCGCGCGGGAAGCTCATGAAGGCCAGCACCTCATTTTCCGCCGCGTCCATCATGTCAGCCAGTTTGGGAAACTTCGGCCTCAGCTGGTCCGTAACCGAGCGCCATTGCGCGCTAGCCGCTTCGGCGCTCTCCTGCACGAAAATGGTATTGATCACAGCTAGCACGGCCTGACGCTGGCCCTTGCCAGCATGGGCCAAGGCGTTGCGGATGAAGTGCACCCGGCAGCGCTGCCAAGTGGTCTTAAATACCTTGCTGGCGGCAGCCTTGAGGCCCTCGTGGGCATCGGAGATGACTAGCTTGACGCCCCGTAGGCCACGACGGCTCAAGCCACGCAGGAACTCGCTCCAAAATGTCTCGGCTTCCGATGGCCCGGTGGCCACGCCCAGGATCTCGCGCACACCATCCGTGTTGACGGCCATGGCGATTATCACGGCCGTCGATACCACCCGTCCGGCCTCGCGGGATTTGACGTACGTGGCATCGATCCACAAGTAGGGCCAATCGCCTTCGATTGGGCGGTTCAGGAAAGCGTGAACGCGTTCATCGATCTCCTGGCACAGTCGTGAGACCTGGCTCTTGGAAACACCTGTCATGCCCATCGCCTTGACCAGTTCATCGACTGAACGAGTCGAAATGCCTTGGATGTAAGCTTCTTGGATGACGGCCGTTAGCGCCTTCTCGGCGGTGCGGCGAGGTTCCAGAAAACCAGGGAAGTAGCTGCCGCTGCGTAGCTTGGGGATTTTGAGGTCAACCTTGCCGGCGCGGGTATCATAGCTGCGGTCGCGGTAGCCGTTACGACTGTTGATACGTTCATCGCTGCGCTCGCCGTACGCAGCCTGGCAAAGCGATTCAACATCCATTTCCATCAGCCTTTGCAGCGCGTGCTGCAGCGTCTGGCGGATGAAATCTGCGTCCGCCCCCTTTTCGGCGAACTCGGATAATGCGATAGTGGCGTTGGTCATTGTGTTTTCCTCTGGTTGAGTTGAGTCTTCGCAAACCCAAATTTACCTTAAGAATCACAATGGCCGCCCTCAAGCTGCCTTCCTAAACGCCGATTCCGGCGAAGTCTTCATACACCACGTCGT
>NZ_WNKY01000111.1 GCF_009720825.1 Duganella radicis
TATAGTGGCCCCCGAATTTGAGACGGTGGTTTAAGCTGTCGTCCGTGAAAGGATGATAGCGCATGAGTGAAGGCAAAAAACGCAGGGTACACACGGCGGAGTTCAAGGCCAAGGTTGCTCTGGAGGCGGTGCGTGGAGTGAAGACGGTGACGGAGATCGCGCAGGAGTATGGCGTGCATCCGGTGCTGGTCGGACAGTGGAAAAAGGAAATCCTGGAAAACGCCGGTGCGCTGTTCGACGTCAAGCGCGGCCCGAAGCCAGTCGATGAAAGCAGCCCGGAGGACAAGCTGTATGGCGAGATCGGCCGGCTGAAGATGCAGGTGGACTGGCTCAAAAAAAAGCTCGGGGAATGAGCGCGGCCGAACGGACGCGATGGATCGAGCAAGGCGACAAGGTGCCGCTAGCGATGCAGTGCGAACTGGCAGGCGTTCCCCGCTCGACGGTCTACCGCCGGTTGGGGGCGGCGGGCCGTGCGCAGTCCGAGGACGAGGAAGACCTGCAGCTACGCGCCTTGATTGACGGTGAGTACACCAACCGACCGTTCTACGGCAGCCGTCGCATGGTGGTGTTTCTGCGTGGCCGGGGTTACTGCATCAACCGCAAGCGCGTGCAGCGCCTGATGCGCGAGATGGGTTTGGCTGGCATGGCGCCGGGACCGGCGACGAGCAAGCCGCAGCCCGGGCACAAGGTCTATCCTTACCTGTTGCGCGGCGTGGCGGTGACGCGGCCAAACCAAGTGTGGTCGACCGATATCACCTATATCCGGCTGGCAAAGGGGTTTGCCTATCTGGTGGCGATCATCGACTGGTACAGTCGCAAAGTGCTGTCCTGGCGCCTCAGCAACAGCATGGACGCCGCATTCTGCGTGGACTGCCTGGAGGATGCCTTGCGCCATCATGGCAAGCCGGAGGTGTTCAACAGCGACCAGGGTTCGCAATTCACCAGCAGCGCCTTCACCGGCGTGCTCAAGCGTGAAGGCGTGGCGATCAGCATGGACGGGCGCGGCCGGGCACTGGACAACATCTTCGTGGAGCGCCTGTGGCGCAACGTGAAGTACGAGGATGTGTATTTGAAGGGCTACGCCAACATGGCCGAATTGACAGTGGGGCTGGCGCAATACTTCGCGTTCTACAACGCCGAGCGTCCTCATCAGGCATTGGGCTACGAGACGCCAACCCGCGTCTACAGTGAAGGCACAGGTGGCGGAGCGCTGATCGTCGACAAATTCGGCGACGCGGACCGGGAGCCGGAGAAAGTGAGTGGCACGGGGCAGCGCCGAGCAGCTGCGGAAGTGGAAACGGACACAGCTTAAATTAACCGGCTGAGTGTCTTGACTGACGGGTCCACTTTA
>NZ_WNKY01000113.1 GCF_009720825.1 Duganella radicis
GTGACCCGTCCTGGGTTAAGTTGTCATTTCCCGCCTTTTCTTAGGAGAGCGAGATGGGAACTGGACGAAAGCGGACTCAAGGCGACTACACCCTGACTTTTAAGCAGGGGGTGGTCGATGCAGTGGAAAAAGGCGAAATGACGTACAAGCAGGCGCAGCGCATGTATGGCATCCAAGGCCGATCGACGGTGCTAGTATGGCTACGTAAGCTTGGCCGGCAGGATTGGAGTACGCTGGCAATGGCTTTGGCACGTCATCAACCAGCCGAGATCGGCGCTACACCTATGACTCCGGAACAGCGAATCAAACAACTTGAGGCGGAACTGGCGCGGGCCAAGGACGAGTCGCTGGTCTACAAAACTATGTTGGACGTGTTGGCCAAAGAGCATGGGGTGGGCATCGTAAAAAAGCCTTTGCCCGAACAACGCAAATCCTCAAAGAAAGGCAGGGCCTGAGCCTGAGCCGGATATGCGCGTTGTTCGGGATTAGTCGCCAAAGCTACTACAAGCGCCTACATGCTGAAATCGGGCGGGCAAGCAAGGCGGCCGTGGTGGCGGAAATGGTGCGTGATGTACGGCTTTTGCAACCTCGGGTAGGCGGGCGCAAGCTGCACCTTATGCTCAAGGACCGGTTCGCCACCGCCGGGGTGAAGTTAGGCCGAGATGGCTTGTTCGACACGTTGCGGCACACCCGGTTATTAGTCCCGAGGCGGCGTAGCTATACCAAGACGACCGACTCCAAGCATCATCTACACAAGCACCCCAATCTGATCAAGGGAGCTCCCGCTCCGACCTGTGCCGAGCAGCTCTGGGTGGCCGATATCACCTACATTGATACAGCCACAGCCACCGGCTACCTCAGCCTGGTCACGGATGCGTATTCGCGCAAGATTGTCGGCTATCACTTGCATCCCAGCCTGCATACCGATGGTGTGGCTGCGGCCTTGCTGAACGCCCTTCGGTGTCGCAAAAGCCATCGCCGTCTCATCCATCACTCAGACCGGGGCATTCAATACTGCGCTACAGCCTACCAACAAATTCATCAACGTTATGGCATCGTATGCTCAATGACCGATGGATACGACTGCTACCAAAATGCCTTGGCCGAGCGGGTCAATGGAATACTCAAGACCGAGTTCCTTGTCAGTAAACCGGCGAACTTGGAGCAGGCAGAGGTCATGATTCGCCAATCAATCGCAATCTACAATACCAAGCGGCTACATGCAGCTCTACAATACAAAACGCCCGATGAAGTTCATCGGGCGTCTTTGCTGGAGCTTAATTAACGGGTAACGAAAAAGGCGGTTACCCGTCAACTTATTCCAGGACTAGTCAC
>NZ_WNKY01000114.1 GCF_009720825.1 Duganella radicis
TGAATCGCCCCGGAAATTTAGGAGGCCGTTTGGTGTGAGTCAGGCGACTTAGCCTGCTCGGAAAGTTGTCGGTAATAGTTTGCCTCAGCTTCGGCCGGCGGTATATAGCCAAGCGGTTCGAGCAGTCGATGATGATTGAACCAAGTCACCCATTCCAGCGTCGCCAGTTCGACGGCCTCGCGCGTCTTCCAGGGAGCACGGCGGTGTATCAATTCTGCCTTGTACAGGCCATTGATGGTCTCGGCCAACGCATTGTCGTAGCTGTCGCCCTTACTACCCACGGAAGGCTCAACTCCGGCTTCGGCCAAGCGCTCACTGTAGCGAATGGAGACGTATTGCGAGCCCCTGTCGCTGTGATGAATCAAGGCGTCGTCACGCTCAGGTTGGCGGGCGTACAGCGCCTGTTCCAAGGCATCCAAGACGAAATCGGTGCGCATCGAACTGCTGACGCGCCAACCTACGATGCGCCGGGCAAACACATCAATCACAAAGGCCACATAGACAAAGCCTTGCCAGGTCGAGACGTAGGTGAAGTCGGACACCCAGAGTTGATTGGGACGCTGTGCATTGAACTGACGATGGACCCGGTCCAACGGGCACGGCGCGGCAGCATTGGCGACGGTGGTCTTCACGATTTTACCCCGCATCACACCACGCAGGCCGGCACGGCGCATCAAGCGTTCGACGGTGCAGCGGGCGGCCTCGATGCCTTCGCGGCGCAGCTGGCGCCAGACTTTTTCTGCACCATAAACCTGCATATTGGCCTGCCAGATGCGCTCAATTTGCGGGGCCAGCACATCGTCGCTCTTGGCGCGCGCGCAGCGCAAAGCAGGATTGCGCCGCTGCGCGGCGTAACGCCAGTAGCCGGACGGGGCGACCTGCAAGACTTTGCAAATCGACTCGACCCCATACGCTTGGCGGTATTGGTCGATGAACGTTCTCACGATTTGAAGCGACGGTCGAGCTCCGCCTGGGCGAAAAACGCGCTCGCCAGACGCAGGATTTCATTCGCCTTACGCAGCTCCTTGTTCTCACGTTCCAGCGCCTTGAGGCGCTCGCTTTCAGCCGTTGTGGTGCCTTCACGCTGGCCTGTGTCACGCTCACGCTGGCGCACCCAACGGCGCAGAGTTTCGGAGGTACAGCCTATCTTGGCTGCGATGGACGTGATGGCCGCCCACTGCGACTCGTACTCGCTGCCGGCCTCCTGGACCATGCGCACGGCGCGCTCCATCACTTCGGGGGAATATCGGACTGATTTTTTCATGGTGGCTCCATTTTCTCAAATGTTGGAGCCTCCTTCAAACCCGGGGCGATTCA
>NZ_WNKY01000115.1 GCF_009720825.1 Duganella radicis
AGTAGGTAGCTTAACCGCAAGGAGGGCGCTTACCACGGTAGGATTCGTGACTGGGGTGAAGTCGTAACAAGGTAGCCGTATCGGAAGGTGCGGCTGGATCACCTCCTTTCTAGAGTTTGCAGGTTCTTCGGAACACTTCAAGCGCTCACACTTATCGACTGTAACGAGATAGAGAACAGCATAGGGTCTGTAGCTCAGCTGGTTAGAGCACCGTGTTGATAACGCGGGGGTCGTTGGTTCGAGCCCAACCAGACCCACCAAGACATTGGGGGATTAGCTCAGCTGGGAGAGCACCTGCTTTGCAAGCAGGGGGTCGTCGGTTCGATCCCGTCATCCTCCACCACTGCCTTTACGAATGAGCAGGCTTATTCGTAAATGTTGTTCCGTTCTTTAACAATCTGGAAGAAGTAAAGTTTTATTAAGCGTGTAAGAAATTACACACTTAGGGTAGTAAAACTCATCATCACATAGTAGTAAATGCTTGAACTATAGCCGTCAAGGTTATAGGGACAAGTGAATAAGTGCACATGGCGGATGCCTTGGCGATTACAGGCGATGAAGGACGTAGTAGCTTGCGATAAGCTGCGGGGAGCTAGCAAACAAGCTTTGATCCGCAGATTTCCGAATGGGGAAACCCGGCCCTTAGGGTCATCACTCACTGAATACATAGGTGTGTGAAGCGAACGCGGCGAACTGAAACATCTAAGTAGCTGCAGGAAAAGAAATCAACCGAGATTCCCAAAGTAGTGGCGAGCGAAATGGGAAGAGCCTGTACGTGATAGTCGTTTGGATAGTGGAATGCTCTGGAAATGGCAGCCATAGCGGGTGATAGCCCCGTACACGAAATTCAAGCGGTGGTACTAAGCGTACGACAAGTAGGGCGGGACACGAGAAATCCTGTCTGAATATGGGGGGACCATCCTCCAAGGCTAAATACTCGTAATCGACCGATAGTGAACCAGTACCGTGAGGGAAAGGCGAAAAGAACCCCGGGAGGGGAGTGAAATAGATCCTGAAACCGTGTGCATACAAACAGTAGGAGCCTCCTTGTGGGGTGACTGCGTACCTTTTGTATAATGGGTCAGCGACTTACATTCAGTGGCAAGGTTAACCGAATAGGGAAGCCGTAGAGAAATCGAGTCCGAACAGGGCGATAGTCGCTGGGTGTAGACCCGAAACCAAGTGATCTACTCATGGCCAGGATGAAGGTGCGGTAACACGCACTGGAGGTCCGAACCCACTAATGTTGAAAAATTAGGGGATGAGCTGT
>NZ_WNKY01000116.1 GCF_009720825.1 Duganella radicis
TGCAGCTTGAAGGATTGCAAAGCTTGAGCGACAATCAGGCCGCACGGCTCTCCGCCGTGATTAACTGACCGGGGACCCAGCCCCTTGAGAATCACATCTCATACACCACGCCTGGGGACACAATCCAACGATGCTCTCAATCTTGTTAATGAGTCCGTTACCGGGGCGATTGGCGTGAACGAAAAATACCGCAGCAGTTTCCTTCTACAGCGTGCCAAAGTGAAGATCGCGCTACGTCAAGATCCTGCGGACGATATCGTCGAGGGCCGCCGATATACAACCAATCCTAGTCTTCTTGAACAGTTTTCGATGCTGGTGCAATGATTTCGAACTCCAGCTTCTGGATTGACTACTACCATCGTACGACTGCAGCCACATAGCTGAATGTTGCCGCCTTCAGCAATGTGACCCTTGTTCGAAATTTACTGATGAAGTGCTTGAATCACATCATCAGCATTATCGTAGAGTATGCACAGTCCTAAAAGATAGGCCACGATGGATGACGACGATGTCGAGCAACGGAGCATTCCATTAATTCGCTCCCGAACACCGCGAGGTAATTTGTCTGAAATGTTCGGGAACAGTAGCTCAAGCCATTCAATTGGATAGCGATCCAGGATTCCGTCGGTGAGACTATGCCGGTCGGCCTGCTCGGGAAATAGAGCGATATCCAGATCCTCTGCACGTTGGCTCGTTACTGCTCTTACTTTGGCGAGGCTAACGGGATATTTGGCATTGGGAAGAGATAACGAAAGATGTAGGAAGCTTTGAACGTATTCGTTCGTGCTGCCTTCAATAGTCCAGTTTGTCTCGACCGCATAACAGTCTTCAAGTGTCGCAGGCGGCGCTTGAAGGAATGCATTTTTTGTTAAAACGTAATGTAGCCCCTCTTGGTGCGTAAGGCACGAATACATGCCTGGCAGTTGATGTGATCTCCTCCAATAGGTCACCCCGAGCTGTTGAAAATCTTCACTTGCGCATGCGGCACAAAAATAGGCTGGTCTTGCATGTTGATTTGAGAAATACGTTATACGGTTTAAGGCATAGTCAATATCGCGGTCAGATTGAATCGCCCCGGAAATTTAGGAGGCCGTTTGGTGTGAGTCAGGCGACTTAGCCTGCTCGGAAAGTTGTCGGTAATAGTTTGCCTCAGCTTCGGCCGGCGGTATATAGCCAAGCGGTTCGAGCAG
>NZ_WNKY01000117.1 GCF_009720825.1 Duganella radicis
CAGATACACCTTGTTGACGTCGGTGATTTCCAGCTCGCCGCGCGCGGACGGCTTGATGCTGGCGGCGATGTCGCACACCTGGTTGTCGTAGAAGTACAGGCCGGTGACGGCGTAGTTCGATTTCGGCTGCTTCGGCTTTTCCTCGATCGACACGGCGGTACGCTGGTCGTTGAATTCCACCACGCCGTAACGTTCGGGGTCCTGCACGTGGTAGGCGAACACGGTGGCGCCGTCGGTCTGCTCGGTGGCGTGGCGCAGCAAGGCGTCCAGGTCGTTACCGTAGTAGATGTTGTCACCCAAAATCAGCGCCGACGGTGCGTCGCCGACGAAGTCCTTGCCGATGATGAAGGCTTGCGCCAGGCCGTCCGGCGAAGGCTGCACCGCGTAGCTGATGTTGATGCCCCACTGGCTGCCGTCGCCCAGCAGATCCTGGAAGCGCGGCGTGTCCTGCGGCGTCGAGATCAGCAGGATGTCGGTCATGCCGGCCAGCATCAGCACCGTCAGCGGGTGATAGATCATCGGCTTGTCGTAGATCGGCAGCAGCTGCTTGGAGACGCTCATCGTCACCGGATACAGGCGGGTGCCGGAACCGCCGGCCAGGATGATGCCTTTGCGCTGGTTGCTCATTGCTGGCCCTCGCGATTGAAGTAATTGGTTTCGATCCACTTGGTGTAGCCGCCCGACTGCACGTCGGCCACCCAGGCCTGGTGATCCAGATACCACTGCACGGTCTTGGCGATGCCGGTCTGGAAGGTCTCGGCCGGCTTCCAGCCCAGTTCGCGCTCCAGCTTGCGCGCGTCGATGGCGTAGCGGCGGTCGTGGCCCGGACGGTCCTTCACAAACGTGATCTGGTCGCGGTAGCTGCCGCTGGCCTTCGGCTTGAGCTTGTCCAGCATGTCGCACAGGGTGTGGACCACGTCCAGATTGGCCATTTCGTTCCAGCCGCCGACGTTGTAGGTCTCGCCCAGGCGGCCCGCTTCCAGCACGCGGCGGATGGCGGCGCAGTGGTCGCTGACGTACAGCCAGTCGCGCACTTGCTGGCCGTCGCCGTAGATCGGCAGCGGCTTGCCGGCTTGCGCGTTGGCGATGATCAGCGGGATCAGTTTTTCCGGGAAGTGGTATGGACCGTAGTTGTTGGAGCAGTTGGTGGTCAGCACCGGCAGGCCGTAGGTGTGGAAGTA
>NZ_WNKY01000118.1 GCF_009720825.1 Duganella radicis
GAAAAGGTTGCAATAAACTGGTGGCTGCGACTGTTTAATAAAAACACAGCACTCTGCAAACACGAAAGTGGACGTATAGGGTGTGACGCCTGCCCGGTGCTGGAAGATTAAATGATGGGGTGCAAGCTCTTGATTGAAGTCCCAGTAAACGGCGGCCGTAACTATAACGGTCCTAAGGTAGCGAAATTCCTTGTCGGGTAAGTTCCGACCTGCACGAATGGCGTAACGATGGCCACACTGTCTCCTCCCGAGACTCAGCGAAGTTGAAGTGTTTGTGATGATGCAATCTACCCGCGGCTAGACGGAAAGACCCCATGAACCTTTACTGTAGCTTTGCATTGGACTTTGAATCAATCTGTGTAGGATAGGTGGGAGGCTTTGAAGCGGGGACGCCAGTTCCCGTGGAGCCATCCTTGAAATACCACCCTGGTTCATTTGAGGTTCTAACCTTGGCCCGTTATCCGGGTCGGGGACAGTGCATGGTAGGCAGTTTGACTGGGGCGGTCTCCTCCTAAAGTGTAACGGAGGAGTTCGAAGGTACGCTAGGTACGGTCGGACATCGTGCTAATAGTGCAATGGCATAAGCGTGCTTAACTGCGAGACCGACAAGTCGAGCAGGTACGAAAGTAGGACATAGTGATCCGGTGGTTCTGTATGGAAGGGCCATCGCTCAACGGATAAAAGGTACTCTGGGGATAACAGGCTGATTCCTCCCAAGAGTTCATATCGACGGGGGAGTTTGGCACCTCGATGTCGGCTCATCACATCCTGGGGCTGTAGCCGGTCCCAAGGGTATGGCTGTTCGCCATTTAAAGTGGTACGTGAGCTGGGTTTAAAACGTCGTGAGACAGTTTGGTCCCTATCTGCCGTGGGCGTTGGAAATTTGAAGGGGGCTGCTCCTAGTACGAGAGGACCGGAGTGGACAGACCTCTGGTGTACCGGTTGTCACGCCAGTGGCATTGCCGGGTAGCTAAGTCTGGAAGAGATAACCGCTGAAAGCATCTAAGCGGGAAACTTGCCTTAAGATGAGATTTCCCAGAGCCTTGAGCTCTTTGAAGGGTCGTTCGAGACCAGGACGTTGATAGGTCAGGTGTGGAAGTGCAGTAATGCATTAAGCTAACTGATACTAATTGCCCGTACGGCTTGTCCCTATAACCTT
>NZ_WNKY01000119.1 GCF_009720825.1 Duganella radicis
CTCCAGAGCAACCTTGGCCTTGAACTCCGCCGTGTGTACCCTGCGTTTTTTGCCTTCACTCATGCGCTATCATCCTTTCACGGACGACAGCTTAAACCACCGTCTCAAATTCGGGGGCCACTATAGCATGTCACTGTGACTGATTCGAAAAAAACTAACCTAAACGATGTGATCGGGGCTTTGCTTGAGGCAGCCGTTCGAGATCAGCATGCCATTAACGACGCGATTAAGGAAATGAAGGGATCGCGGAGAAAGATGGACGATGCATCAGATACCCTGCCCAGCACCGTCGCATCCCGAGTAAGCGCATCATTGAAGGTGGCCATTGACGACGCGGCCAATACCTTATTAGAGCGATTTAATCATGCGACAACAGAGGCAGATCGCGCAGCGGCCGCCTATCAAAAAGCGTCAAGAGAAGCACCGCGTCGTTTTGTACTGCTAGGGATTGGAGTTACATTCGTGGCCATTACTGCGCTCGCCACCCTGGCGTGGTGCTTTACACCCAGCATGGATGAAATTCGCGCAAGACGAGCAGAACGCGACAACCTAGAAAACCAAGTGGAGTGGCTGAAACAGGCAGCCCATAGCGACTTGACCACTTGCAGACTCAAAAACAATACTGTGCGTTTGTGCGCAAAGCTTGACCGTCAATTCTCAGACCAATGGGGCGGATATCGAATTATCACTGAGAAATGATATTAGACCTGGCAGGGAAGCTCCAACGTCGTAAAAGCACCGGACATGCGCTCGTGCCGGCCATGCCGATCAGCTGGCAAATACCCGTCCTAAAAAATGCCCCGACTTATGCGGGGCATTCTTCTATTGAACCGCCGCAAGAGTTTACTCTTGCGGTACGGGCAACAGCCTTTTATGGCGCCCTGAACTGGCCATGCCTATCCGATGGCTTTCGATTACGTTCGCGGTGAATATTGACGGGAGTATGACCATTGATAGTTGCCCATTGAATTGAATCGCCCCGGGTTTGAAGGAGGCTCCAACATTTGAGAAAATGGAGCCACCATGAAAAAATCAGTCCGATATTCCCCCGAAGTGATGGAGCGCGCCGTGCGCATGGTCCAGGAGGCCGGCAGCG
>NZ_WNKY01000011.1 GCF_009720825.1 Duganella radicis
CCCTGCCCGCTGCCGATCACGCGCGCGCCGACGCCGGCGTCCTGCCAGCCCGGCCGCGCGGCCGCGCCGGCGGCGTACGGCACGTGCAGGACGCCGCTGTCGTGCTCCAGCAAGGTGATCTGGGTGCTGGCGGCGGTGAACATGCGGTGCACCTGGTCGCCGACCAACGCGATCAGCTTGTCCAGGTCCAGTTTGCCGGCCAGCATCTGCGCCATGCGGTTGACCTCCTCCAGTTCCGCGTTGCGTTCGCTGGCCAGCCGGTGCTCGCGCTCGGCCTCGCCGCGCTGCTGCTCGGCCAGTGCCTTCTGTTGCAATACCTCGACGGTGCGCAGCGCCACCTCGCGTTCCAGCGCGCCGCGCTGGGCCGCCAGCCGCCAGGTGCGCAACCGGTAGGCGCCGTACAGGGCGCCGGCGATCAGCATGCTCATGAGCGCGCGGAACCACCAGGTCTGGTACCACCACGGCTGCACGGTGACCGCCATATGCAGCGTCCGCGCGCTCCAGGCGCCGCTGCGGTTCGCGCCGCGTATCGCCAGCTGATACTGGCCGGGCGGCAGGTTGGTGTAGGACGCCACCCGGTGCGCGGCGTCGGCCATGATCCACTCGCGGTCGAAGCCCTCCAGCCGGTAGGCGTAGCGATTGAGCTCGGGCGCGCTGAAGTCGAGCGCTGCAAATTCCACCGCGAAGCTGTTGGCGTCGCTGCGCACCACCAGCGGCGCGCCGCCGTTGCCGTTATAGCCGCTGGCAGGCACCGACACGCCGCCCAGCCGCAGCTCCGTGACTACCACCGGCGCGTCGAGATTCCAGGGCCGGTAGCGCTCGGGGCGCACGATGGTGATCCCGCCCGAGCCGCCGAACACCAGCTCGCCGCTGGCGGTGGCCACGCCCGCGTGCGACCAGTAGGGCGAGTACTGCACCCCGTCCGCGCGGCCCAGCACGCCGATGGCGAGGGTGTCCGGATCGATCACCACGATGCCGTCGTCGGTGCTGCACCAGACCCGGCCCCAGCGGTCCGCCAGCAGGCTGCCGGTGTTGATGTTGGGCATGCCCTGGGCGATGCCGAGCCGGTGGAAGCGCCGCCGGCCGGCGCCCGCGCCCGGTTCCATCACGTCGATGCCGCCATTGCTGCCCACCCACAGCCGCCCGCGGCGGTCGGTGAGCAGCGTGTTGACGTAGGCGTTGCTGAGCGCGGCGGGATCGAGCGGATCGCCGAGGATGCGCTCGAGCACCGCGCCGCTGGCGGCGTCCACCCGGTTCAAGCCGGTGCGGGTGCCGACCCACATCGAGCCGTCCGGCCCCGGGTGGATGACGGTCACGTCCATGCCGCTCAGCCCGTCCACGTGGCGCACTTGCCGCAGCCCGCCGCGGCCATCGTCGCGCGCCTGGTACACGCCCTCGGTCGCGGTGCCGATCCACAGCAGGTCGCCGGCCCGGGTCAGGGTGCGCAGGTGCAGCCGGTCCAGCCACGGCGCCGCGACCCGGGTGGCGCCGCCGCCGCCCGGCCCCGAGCGGTACAGCCCGCCGCCGGTGGCCACCCACACCACGCCGTCGGCGTCGGCCAGCAGCGCCGAGACCTGGGTGGCCGGGGTCGGATCGTCGTCGCGCAGGCGGCGCGGCCGCCAGCCGGCCGCCGTCCCGCGGCGCGGATCGATCAGGTCGGCGCCATGGCGCACCGAGGCGGCCCAGATCTCGCCCCCGGGCGTCACCGCCATGGCGTTGTAATAAATATCGGACAGGCCCGGGCGGTCGTCGTGCCGCTTGCCCAGCGACAGGACGGCCGGCAGCGGCTGGGTCCGGCTCAGCCCGCTATCGGTAGCCAGCCAGATCGAGCCGGCGCGGTCGGTCAGCAGCGCGCGCACCATGCCGCTGGCCAGGCCGCCGGGCGCCGGGCCGTCGAAGGTGGCGCGCCGCAGGCCACCGCTGGCCGGGTCCAGGATCGCGACGCCGCCGGCGAAGGAACTGATCCAGATCTCGCCGCCTGCCGCCTCGGCGAGGCCGGTGATGATTTCATCCTTCATCAACTCGGCGGCCTCGGCGGTGTCCGCGTAGCGCCGGGCCTGCGCGCCGCCGGGCGGCAGCACGAACAGGCCGCGCTTGCGCGTGCCTATCCACAGCCGTCCGGCGCTGTCCATCAACAAGGCGTTGACCACGGCGCCCTCCGGCAGCGGCAGCGGCACGAAGTCGGACGCGCCGGGCGCGCGCCGCACCAGCCCCTTGAGCGACGCCGCCCACAGCGTGCCGTGCGGATCGACATACAGGGCCTTGACGGCATCGGCCGGCGGACTGCCGGGATTGGCGTCGTCGTGACGATAATGCGTGATGCTGGCGCGCGCCGGCTCGGCCATGCCCGCCATGTAGTCCAGGCCCTTGTCGGTGCCGATCCACAGGCCGCCGGCGTCGTCGCCGGCGATCGCGCGCACGCCGCCCGGGGACAGCGCCGAGTTCTTGCTGTTGTAGGTGACAAAGTCGTCCGACTCCGGCCGGTAGCGCGCCAGGCCGCCGTTCACCGTCCCCACCCACAGCAGGCCGCGGCGGTCCACATGCACCGCCGCGATGAAGTTGTCGGGCAGCGAATGGCTATCGCCGGCGATGTTGGTGTAGTTGCGGAAACGGTAGCCATCCCAGCGCGACAAGCCGCCCTGGGTGCCGACCCACAGGAAGCCGGTCTGGTCCTGGGCGATGTCGGTGGTGACCGGGTTGGACAGGCCGTTCTGCGCGCCATAGTTCTGGAACACCGGCTGCACCAGCCGTGACCAGGCGTCGGCCTCGGCCCGGGCGGCGGCCGGTGCGCCCAGCAGGCCCAGCGCGCTCAGCGCGGCGGCGATCGCCGCCAGCAAGCGCCGGGTACGCCCCCCTTCGAACTGCCACTGTCGCAGGACGGTATTCATCTGTCGCCACACTCCGGTGAGCCGGCGCCCCGGCACGCGCTGTTCATGCCTGATATTGTTACGCACATTCTTGCGCATACGCGCTGTCGCCAAGCACCAGCTGCAAGTCCACCTGCCCCGCGCGCCAGGCGCGTTCCAGGTCCTGCTCGACCTCCTCCACCGGGATCGGCTGGCGCTGGGCGAAGCCGCGCACGCCGTAGGCGCGGTTGCGGCCCTGCGTCTTGGCCAGATACAGCGCCATGTCGGCCAGGTTGATCACGCGCTCCCAGCCCAGCGGCTCGCCCGCCGGCGCCAGCGGGAACGGCGCGTAGCCGATCGACACCCGCACCGAGAGCTGGCGGTCCTGATGGCACACCGCCTGTGACGAGATGCCGAGCAGGATGCTGCGCGCGACCTCGTCGATGCGCTGGCGCGGCAGGGCCGGCACGTAGGCGAGGAACTCCTCGCCGCCCCAGCGCACCACCAGGTCGCTCTCGCGCATCACGGCGCGCAGCTGCCGGGCGACCATCTTGAGCACCACGTCGCCGGCGGCGTGGCCATAGGTGTCGTTGACATGCTTGAAGTGGTCCACGTCCAGCAGGAACAGGGCGCCGACCATGTCGCCATCCGGCGCGCCGCCGGCCTGGCCGCGCCGCTCGCCCGGCGCCAGACCCGCCATGCAGTCCTGGAAGTGGCGGCGGTTGTACAGGCCCGTCAGCGGATCGAGGGTGGACAGCGCCTTGAGCTCCAGGTTCTTGCTGGCCAGCCGCGCGTTCGCCAGCCGTATCTTGCGGTACAGCAGGCCGACCACCACCGACACCAGCGCCAGCACCGCCGCCAGCAACCACCAGATGCGCTGCATCAGGAGATGGTTGTGATTCTCGCTCTCCAGCAGCGCGATCTGCCGCTGTTTCTTGTCGGTCTCGTTGCGTTCCTGTAGTTCCAGCAAGGCCTTCTGGCGCTTGGTCTCGAACAGTTCGTTGTAAATGGCGCGCTCGCGGTGATAGGCGCGCACCGCGCCGGCCATGTCGCCCGCCGCCTCCAGCGCCTGTCCGTACTCCAGCAGGACCTCCTGCAAGCCGGGCTTGTTGCCTGCGTCCTCGAACCACTTCAGCCCCGCCTCGAAGTTTTTCCTGCCTTCGGCGATGCGCCCCATGCCCAGATAGGCGTGTCCCAGATTCACGCGCGCGGTGGCGTCGCTGTCGGTTTCGTCCAGCCCCTGCGTCGTCTGCAACGCCTCGCCGGCGTAAGCCGCCGCCTGCGGGTAATCGCGCCGCTTCAGATAAGCGTCGGCCAGGTTGTTCAGCGTCGAGCCCAGCATGCGGCGGGCACCCAGCTTGCGCTGCAAGGCCAGGCTGTCGAGCTGCGCGCGCAGGGCGCGTTCGGGGTGGCCAAACGCGCTCGCCACCGTGTGTTCGCTAATCTTCTGCAATGCCATCTGCGTCGGCAGACGTTGTTTCTCCGCGATCGCCGTCAGTTCGTCCAGCGTGGCGTAGGCCTTGTCGCGCTCCTTGATCTGGACATACAGGCGGCATATCGATCTCAGCGCGTTAAACAACAGCATCGGGTCGTCGTCCACCTGGCGCGCGCGGTCGACCGCCCGCTGCAACCGTTCCAGCGCAGTGGTAAACAAGCCCTGCCCGGTGCTGGCGGCGCCGACCGCGATCTCGGCCTGCGCCAGCGCCGACCTGTCGTCGCCGCGCAACGCCAGTTGCTCCGCCTCCAGCGCTTGCCGGTACCCCGTCTCGCTGTCCTCGCGCGCGATGGACACGCGCGCCTTGGCCAGCAGCCCCTTGGCGACGATGACGTCGTCCCCCAGGGATTTGCCGTAGGCGACGACCTGATCGGCGGTCGCCAGCGCCGCCTCGTACTGATTCAGCAACATGCGGGCGGCGCTGATCTGCGCCAGCAGCTCGGCCTGGGTGCGCGGCGGTTCGGCCCGCACCTGCGCTTGCAGCGCGAGCAATTGCACCAGGATCTTGTCGGGGAACAGCCGGCCCTGGTCGCGCAGATCCATGATGCGCTGGTCCATCGCTGATCCGGCCAGCGCCGGCGTGCAGAGGACGAGCGCGATCAGCAAGCCTGGCCAGGCCCGCATCAACCGTCCATTATTTATCCAACCCGCCAACTGACGCTCCCGCTAGATGTGTCCTGTTGCACAGGCTACCACCTCTCTGGCATGCAAGACATCAGCAAGACCTGACATGACAGTAGGGAAATCCCTACCACTATTGCGCGACAGGGCAGCACGCCGCCACAGGAGCCCGCCTTGATGAGTGCGCCGGCGTGCTTCCCCAAGGCCTTTGGTTGCTATTGACAACCAAATAAACAGGCAATAGAATTGGTTGTCAATCTCAACCAAGCCATTATGATCAGCAACGAAACCACAGCACAACTTCTCCGTGAAGTCGTGCGCCTGTTCATACGCGACCAGCGTGAGAGCGCGGCATGCATGGACGGCGGACAAACTGTTCGCTGCCACATATTGAACGAATTGCTGCGTAGCGGTTCCCTTCCTCAACAAGCCCTTGTCGAACGACTCGGACTGGACAAGGGATGGATCAGTCGAGCGGTTGAAGCCCTGAGTGCGGAAGGCAGTTTAACCAGGCAACCCAACGAACTGGACAAGCGGAGCGTGATGTTGACGCTCACCGCGCGGGGAACAGACCGCGCCGTTTCTTTAAACAGCCAATTAAATGAGCACGCGACGACCCTGCTGACCCACGTTCCGCCCGAACAGCTAGCCGCCTTGCACAGCGCACTGCGCTCCTTGAAGTCCGCCCTGAACACCCCTGACAAAGCCACGAGGACCCCATGTCAGAAATAAAATTACGCGCCATGCTTCCAGAGGATTGGACAGGCGTTCGCCGCATTTATCTTGAAGGTATTGCCAGCGGCAACTCCACGTTCCAGACCGAGGCCCCGTCCTGGGAGCAGTGGGACGCAAACCATCTGCAAACCTGTCGCCTGGTTGCCGTCAAAGACAACTCAGTTGTAGGCTGGGCCGTTCTGGCGGCAATCTCGGCCCGTCCCATTTATCGCGGGGTCGCGGAGGTCAGTGTCTACGTGGCCTCATCGGTCCATGGACAGGGGGTCGGCAGTGCTCTGATGCGCGAACTGGTATCGGCCTCCGAACGCCAGGGGTTCTGGACTTTGCAAGCGGGCATATTCCCGGAAAACGCGGCGAGCCTGGCACTGCATGCCCGCGTCGGATTCCGCCAGGTCGGAAGGCGGGAAAAGATGGGGCAGCTACATGGCGCCTGGCGCGACGTGGTGCTCGTGGAACGCCGTGTCGATAGCGAACTGCATTAACCGATTCGCGCGCCTTCGCTGGCGCCACCGGACGGCTAAAAGATGTGCGCCATGCCGAAGCCTGTGGACGTCGTGTGCTGGTGTCCGACGCTGAAATACAACGTGGAGCGGCGCGACAAGGCGTAGTCCGCGCCGAACGACAGGTAGCGGTTGTCGACGCCGTTCAGGCGCTGGAGGCTGTAGCCGGTTTTCAGCGTGACGCGCTGGTCCATCTTGTAGCTGGCCGACACCGTATAGGCGCGCGAGCGGCCGTTGGTGGCCAGCTCACGGCTGTCGTCGTACGCGGCCATGATGGCGGCATCGCCGAAGCTGTATTTGCCGGCGGCGAAGTAGTCCTTGTCGCCGATGCTGTTGCGTTCGTAAGCGGCCATGCCGGCCCAGGCGCCCTGCCCGTACTCCAGCACGGCGGACACCGGCCGCGTGGCGCCGCGCGGATCGCGTTCCGGCGTGCCGCTCAGGCGCACGGTGAAGTCGCCGACGGTCGGCGAGTCGTAAAACACGCCGTTATTCAGGCGGCCGTATTCGGCCGTGCCGTTGTTGGCAAAGGGATCGCTGGGCGTCAGATAGTGCCAGTGTTGCCAGGCCGGCGAGGCGATGCGGTTGTAGTTGCACCATGGATCGAACTTCCAGTCGTTGGCCCACATCGCCGTCATGGCGCGCCCTGCCCGCACCGTGCCCCATGCGCCTTTCAGGCCGATAGTGGATTCATCGTGCCAGAATGGTTTATAGCCGGCGCCTTCGCTGGCGCCGGTGTCCATTTCAAAGCGGGTGCTGAGACGGAACACCGCCTTCACGCCGCCGCCCAGATCCTCGACGCCCGAGATGGCGAGATTGCTGCGCTGGACGGTGCCGATCTGCGTCACGCCGTCGAAGCCGCGATACAGGCCCAGATCGAGCATGCCATTGACCGACACCGAGGATTGCGCCCGGGCAGGCGCCGCCATGGCCAGTGCGCCGAGAACGGCGCAGGCCAGCAGCACAGTTTGATGACTGCGCATAATTTTGTCTCCTGTAGTTTTTATCAGAGCGCTCTTGGGCGCCGTTTTTATTTTTTGGCGCGGGTCGCCAGCCAGCAGAGAATCGCGCCGCCGCAGACCATGGCCGCGCCTTGCCAGAAAGCCAGCGACAGCGGCGCGCGCAGCAGCATGGTCGACAAGGCCGCCGACAGCACCGGGATGAAGTAGGACGCGCCGGCCAGCACCGTCACGTTGCCGTGCAGGATGCCGACGTTCCAGGCGCCGTAGCCGAAGCCCATGGCCGCAGCCGCCAGCAGCAAATAGACGATGGCGCTGCCGCTAAAGTCCATATGGCCGCCGCCCTGCAAGGCGTACTCGATCCACAGCGTGATCGCCACCAGCATGAAGAACAGCGTCACGCCATTCTTGCCGCCGGCGATGCGCGCCGTCACCGTGCAGTAGCCGGCCCAGATCACCGCGCCCGCGAAAGCCAGGCCGTAGCTGAGCGGGTTGTCGCGCACGTTGTCCAGCATGCCGGCCGGATCGAAGCCCTGCTCGCCGCCCAGCACCCAGCAGATGCCGACGATCGACACCAGAAAGCCAGGCACGATCAGCCAGTTGGTCTTCTGCCGGTTGAACAGGATGGCGGCGACGATGGTGAAGGTCGGCCACAGGTAGTTGACCATGCCGACCTCGATCGCCTGCCGGGCGTTGTTGGCATAGCCGATCGACAGCGCCAGGCACAGCTCGTAGGTCACGAACAGTACGCTGCCCCACACCAGATAACGGCGCGGGAACTCGCTCAGCTTGACGCGCCCCACCGACAGCAGCAGGAACACCGAGGCCACGCTGTACATCATGGCCGCGCCACCGGTGGCGCCGAGGTGCTCGCTGACGCTGCGAATCAGGCCCACAATCGAACTCCACAGCACGACCGCGACCAGGCCGATCATGGTGGCCTTTTTGGTGTCCATCATGCGTCGATCCAGATGGTTTTGATTTCGGTGTACTGGTCGTGCGCCCACACGGATTTATCGCGGCCGCCAAAGCCGGACTCCTTGTAGCCGCCGAACGGCGTGGTGATGTCGCCCTCGCCGAAACAATTGACCGTGACCACGCCGGCACGAATCTCGCGCGATAGCTTGATGGCGTTGCGCAGATCGTCGGTGTAGACCGAGGCCGCCAACCCGTACACCGAGTCGTTCGCCAAGGTGATGGCTTCCTCCAGCGTATTGAAGGTGGTGACAGACAACACCGGGCCGAAGATCTCTTCCTGGAACAGCAGGCTGTCCGGGCCGACGCCGTCCACCACGGTCGGCTGCACGTAAATGCCCTTCTCCGTCTCGCCACCGTAGACCACGGTCAGTTTTTCCTTGTCCGCCTGTTCCAGGTAGGAACGCACTTTCTCGAAGTGCGCTTTACTGACCATGGCGCCAAGGCGGTTGTCCGGGTCGAGCGGATTGCCCATCTTCCATTCGCGCATATGCACATCCATGCGCTCCAGCAGCTGGCACTTGATGTCGGCATGCACGATCAGGCGCGACGAGGCCGAGCAGTTCTCGCCCATGTTCCAGAACGCGCCGTTGACGATGTGCTGTGCCACGCTGTCCAGATCCTTGACGTCGTTCAGCACCACGGCCGGATTCTTGCCGCCGCACTCCAGCACCACGCGCTTGAGGTTGGACTCGGCCGCGTAATGCAGGAACAGGCGGCCGGTGGTGGTCGAGCCGGTGAAGCTGACCATGCTCACATCGCGATGGCGGCCCAGCGGCTCGCCCACTTCGCGGCCGCCGCCCGGCAGCACGTTGAACACGCCCGCCGGCACACCGGCCTGATGCGCCAGCTCGGCCACACGCAGCGCGGTCAGCGTGGTTTCCTTGGCCGGCTTGACCACGATCGAGCAGCCCGCCGCCAGGGACGGGCCGATCTTCCAGGCCAGCATCAGCAAAGGGAAGTTCCACGGCAGGACCAGGCCGACCACGCCGATGGCTTCGCGCACCACCAGCGCCAGCGCATTGCCGCCAACCGGCGCGGTGTGTTCGTAGATCTTGTCGATCAATTCCGCGTGCCAGCGGATGGTGTGGATGGCTTCCGGGATGTCGGTGTTCTGGCATTCGCGGATCGGCTTGCCGCTGTCCAGGCTTTCCATCACGACCAGTTCGTGGGCATGCTGTTCCAGCAGATCGGCGAAGCGCAGCAGCGTGTGCTTGCGCTGGTTGGGCGACAGGCGGCTCCAGCGGCCGTCTTCGTAGGCGGCCTTGGCGTTGGCCACCGCCACGTCCACGTCCTCGGCATTGCAGGCGGCGATGCGCGCCAGCAGCTTGCCGGTGGCCGGATTGGTGGTCTCGAAGGTCTCGCCCGACAGCGCCGGACGGAAGGCGCCGTCCACAAACGCCTGCGTCGGCAACGTGATGGTCTCGGCCAGCGCCGCGTATTCGGCGCCGGTCAGCAGTTGCGCGGCCATCAGGCCTGGTCTCCAACGGCGGCGGCCACCTCGCTCTTGAGCTGGGCCACGACGGCTTGCAGCGCGGCTTTATCGGCTTCCGTCAGGTCTTGCAGCGGCGCGCGCACGCCGCCCGGACGCAGGCCCACCAGCGCGGTGCCATGCTTGATGGACTGGACGAATTTGCCGCCTTCCAGATAATCCATCAGCGGCATCATGGCCGACATGATGCGGCGGCCCTTGTCGAAATCCTTCTCGACGGCGCAGGCCTGGTACAGGGCGATGTGCTCTTTCGGCAGGAAGTTGGAACCGGCGCACACCCAGCTGCGCGCGCCCCAGGCGAAGAACTCCAGCGCCTGATCGTCCCAGCCGCAGGACAGGCTGATGCCGGGATACTCACGCGCCAGCATGTGCAGTTGGCCGGTCTGGCCCGAGCTTTCCTTGATGGCGACAAAATTCTTCGACGACTGCGTGACGATGTTGAAGAACTCGCGGCCCATGGACATGCCCATGCGGCCCGGGTAGTTGTACAGCATCACCGGCAGGCCGGCGGCCTTGTCGATGGCCAGCGCGTGGGCGGCGTTTTCCTGCTCGGTCGGCAGCGCGTATGGCGGCGTGCCGACCAGGATGGCGTCGGCCTTGATTTCCCTGGCCAGCTTGGCGTACTCCACCGATTCCTCGGTGCGGATGGCGCCGGTGCCGATAATTAACTGGGCGCGATTGCCGATGACCTGTTTGGCCAGCGTCGCCAGTTCCACGCGCTCTTGCGCGGTGTGGGCATAGTACTCGCCGGTGGAGCCGGCGAGTACTATGCCGTGGATGCCTTCGGCGATCAAGTATTCCAGCACTTCGGTGAATGCGGCTTTGTCGATTGCGCCGGTGGCGGTCAGCGGCGTGATGGCCGGGGTGTAGATGCCTTCGAATTTCATGATGATCTCTCTTAAAAATTGGGGGATGAAGAATCAGCGTTTGAGCGAGGAGGCCTGTTCCAGGCTCATGCCACGCGTCTCAGGCGCCAGCCAGACGGATACAATCAAACCGATGAACGAGACGGCGGCGGCCACGTACATGGTGTTGCCGATGCCGAAGCTGGCCAGCGACATCGGCACCAGCCAGGTGCCGATGGCCGAACCAACACGGGTCATGGACGAACCAACGCCGACGGCAAAGGCGCGGATCTCGGTCGGGAACAATTCGTTCGGATAAACCAGTTCCAGCACTTGCGCGCCACCGATGAACAAGGCGTAAGCGCCAAACATCAGCAGCACCAGCGCTTCGGCGCTGTGCGAGAACGCGCCCAGTCCCAGCAACGCCAGGCTGGACCACAGGAAGCTGTGGATGATCAGCGGGCGGCGGCCCATGGTGTCAATCAGACGGGTGGCGACAATGCAGCCAACCACGAACAGCATGGTGATCAGCACCGAGCCGTAGGCGGCCCAGTCGCCTTTCAGGTTGAGCGCTTGCAGCACCACCGGGGCGAACGAGTAGACGGCAAACATCGGCACCACGGCGGCGGTCCAGAACACGATCACGAACAGCATGCGCGTGCCATAGCCCGAGGTCAGCAGGTTGCCCAGCGAGACTTTCTTTTCGGAGGTTTCCGCCGGCATGTTCGCCAGCGAGAACGACGGGCCGTAGACTTGCTTGATGATGCGGCCGGCTTCGTCGAGACGCCCCTTGCTCACCAGCCAGCGCGGCGACTCCGGCGTGCCCAGACGCAGCAGGAACAGCAGCACGCCCAGCACGGCGGAACTGGCCAGCACCAGACGCCAGCCATCGGCGCCGCCATGGGCCAGGATGAAGTTGCCGACGATGTAGGACAGCGCGGCGCCGACAAACCACAGGATGGTCAACCCGGCCAGACGTGGGCCGCGATTCTTTTGCGGCAGGAATTCGGTCAGCAGCGAGCCCGCCACCGGATATTCCAGCCCCACGCCCATGCCCACCAAAAAGCGCAGCACGAACAACGAGACACCCGATTCCACCCAAAAGGTGCCGACCGAGCCGACGATAAACAGTATCGGCCCGACGAAGAACAGGCGGCGTCGTCCCAGCTTGTCGGTCAGCCAGCCGCCGAGGAAGCCGCTGCAAAACGTGCCGAGCATGGCCGAGGCGGCGACCAGCCCCTGCCAGAACGAGTCCAACCTCAGGTAATCAGAGAACTGGACGATGGCAACGCCGATAATACTCAAGATATAACCATCCAAAATCCATCCGCCGCCGGCGCGTACCGTCATCAGCTGGTGAAATTTATTTAATGGCACATCCTCGATGGATATATCGCTTTTATTCATGGCAGGTTATCTCCTTTAATATTTATTTATTCGCCGTATTTAAAACATTCAGCTTTCCAGACCTGCCTTGCGCTGGCCCCACCACAGCGTGGCGTTCACGCCGATGGACAGGAACGGCTCCGGCGGCAGTGTGTTGGGGCCGGAATCGGCCACCAGGAAATCGATCAGCTCATTGCGCTTGCCGGCGATCAGGTCGGCCAGCAGCGCGCCGGTGACGGTGCCGCGCGTGACGCCCAGGCCGTTGCAGAACAGCGCGCCATACACATTCGGCGCCAGCTGGCCGAAGAAGCCTTTGTGATTTTGCGTCAGCGCCAGCGAGCCGCTCCAGGTGTAGTCGAACCCGACTTCCGGCAGCATGGGGAAGCGGCGCTCGAAAGACTGGCGGTGGTTGTGGGCGAAGCGTTCCAGGCAGTCCGGCCTGGACTGCTGCCTGGGATTGAAGCTGAAACTGTTGCGCATCAGGATGCGGTTGTCGTGTGTGCGGCGTACGGTGGAGCCGTAGGGATCGGCCGGGATCACGCCCCAGAAATCCTTGCCACCCAGTTGCGCCTGCTCGGCCCCGGTCAACGGACGGCTCAAGCTGGCGTACAGATACATCGGCAGCACGGTGTGCCTGAGGAAGCCGAAGCGCGCGCCAAAGGCATTGTTAGCGAGGATCAGCTTGTCGGTGACGATGCGGCCTTGTTTGTGCTTGAGCACCACCTTGTCGCCATACTCCACCTCGGTGATCGCGGTGTTTTCGTACAGCTTGACGTTGGACGGCAGGCTGTCGGCCAGCCCTTTCACCAGCGCCGACGGTTGCAGCAGCATGGTGCCGGGCGTGAACAGGGCCTGGCGGTAGAACGCGGTGCCGATGTGCCGCGGCAGGTCCTTGCCGGCGATGACCTCGTACGGCTCGCCCAGCTTGTCCAGTCCGCGACGGTAGGCCTCCAGCACGGCGATGCCGCGATCTTCGATCGCCGCCTGGTATTTGCCGCTGGGGCGCATATGGCAATCGATGCCGTGTTCCTTGACCAGCGTATGCAGCATGGTCTGACCGAGGCGGTTGAGCTTGAGGGTGGTCCTGGCGATATCGATGTCGCCGATGTAATCGTCGGCGCCGATGTCGTGCGGCAGGTCGATGGCGAAGCCGGCGTTGCGGCCCGAGGTGCCGAAGCCAACCTCCTGCGCGTCGATCAGCACCACTTCATCGTTGGGAAAATTCAGCGCCAGCTGGCGCGCGGCGGCCAGGCCGGTGAAGCCGGCGCCAAGCACGGTCCAGCGGGTATGTTTTTCGCCGGCGTGGGCGGGTTTGGCCTGACGGGCCGGGGCGGTGTGATACCAGCCGCACATCGCGTCGTCTTTCGGCGTGGCGGATATTTTAAACATGTGGCCTCCAATAAAACCCATTATTTTTATTTCGACTTATTCGAATTAGTCTGGATATAATCTTTTATTCGGGAGTCGGGCACAATCGACTTTTCATGCAGGAAATTGATAACCGGGCGTTATGAATAAGAACCCATCCACCGACCAGCTGCTGCTCAAGATGCCGTCGCTGCGGGCGGTCAAATGCTTTGTCGTGGCGGCGCGCTACCAGAGCTTCACCCGCGCCGCCGAGGCGCTGTGTGTGACGCAGGCGGCCATCAGCCGGCAGATACGCGAGCTGGAGGAACATCTCGGCACCAATCTGTTCGAGCGGGTCGGACGCTCGGTCAAGCTGACCACGGCGGGTGCGATCTTCTTTGAAGCGGCGCAGCTTTCGTTCATCGCCATCGCGCAGGCGGCGACGCGGGTACGCAAGGATTACGGCAGCAATGCGCGGCATACCGTGACGGTGTGCTGCTCCCCCGCTTTCTCGGCGCTGTGGATGTCGCACCGGCTGCCGAGCTTTTTCAGCGCCAATCCGGATATCGATCTGGATCTGGTGACCACGCAGAATTTTTTATCGCTGGAACCGGGCCTGCATCCGGACATCTTCATCACCAAGATGGCGCGCGTGCGCGAAGGCTATGTCAGCCTGCCGCTGTTTCATGACCGGATCTACCCGATCTGCACGCCGGAGTATTTGCGCGAGCATCCGGAGATCCACACGCTGGAGGGATTACGGAATGGCGTGCTGCTCAACCTGAGTCCCTACGGACGGTCGCAGGTGGCCGAGCATGTGGACTGGAGTGTGTGGCTGGCGATCCACCATCTGGATATTGAAGAGCGCCTGAAAACCGGCGCCCACTTCTTCAATGCCAACGACTACAACCTGCTGATCCAGATGGTGCTGAACAACCAGGGCGTGGCGCTGGGCTTCGACCATCTGGTGGCGCCGCTGATTGCAAAAGGCCTGCTGACCAAACCGGTCGGACAGGAATTGGTGCTCGAAGACACCCGCCACTACCTCGCCTACCGCGAAGACAAGGCCGACGACAACGCCGTTAACCGCTTCCGCAACTGGTTCTTCGAGCAAAGCGGCGGCGTTGCCGCCGCCGGTCTTCGTCACATCAACTAGAAGTTCACACGCAGGCCAACCCGGTAGGTACGTCCCACCGAGTCATACACGGCAGGATTCAACGCCAGGCTCAGGTTGGTCTGCGGCACCAGCACCGGCGCGCGGTCGGCCAGGTTGTCGACCTTGAAGTAGGCCGTCACCTGTTGGTTGACATTGTAGTTGCCGCCCAGGTCGAAGTACACCGCGCCCGGCATATGGTTGTCGTAGATGGTCGGGTGCGCCGCGGTCGGCAGCGGGCAGTTGGTCTGGCACTCGATGTACTCGTTGTTGAACTTGCCGGCGCTGATCCAGCGTTCGGTCAGGCTCAGTCCCAGCCTGCCGCCCAGCAAGCCATCCCACGACTGCGACACCATGGCCTTCCACTTCGGCGTGGCGCCGGTCATCGCGCCCGCGCCTTCGATCGGCGTGGTGCCCGGCACGCCGGGATCCGAGATCGAATGGATCATGCGCGACGCCAGACCACGCAGGGTGACGCTGCCCGGCAAACCGAAGTCGCCCATGTTCTTGCGGTAGGCCAGCTCAAAATCGACGCCGCGCGTATGCAGCGAGGCGAAGTTGAAGCTCTGCGCCAGCACATAGTTGGTGCCGGCGGGACCATTGATCGAGACCGCCGAGCACACCTGCTGGTTGCCGCCGTAGCACAGGTCGACTTCCTGCTGCGGATTCAGCGAGCTGATCACGTTCTTGACCTTGATGTCGTAGTAATCGACCGAGAAGTTGAAGTTGCGCGCCCAGCTCGGCTGACTCAGCACCAGGCCGAAGGAATTATTGCGCGCCTCCTCAGGCTTGAGCGACGGATTGCCGACGTTGCGCTGCTGGATCTGGATCGACTGGCCCTGATTGTTGTTGACCGCCTGATTGGTCACCGTCATGGCGGCAAACAGCTCGGACAGGTTCGGTGCGCGCACGTCCTTGGAGCTGACCGCCCGCACGCGCAGGCCATCGACCGGGGTCTGCCAGGTGGCGCCCAGCTTCCAGGCGCGCGCCTTGCCGGCCGTGCTGTACTTCTCCTCGCGGTCGGCGATGTTCAGGTTGGCTTCGCCGAAGGTGGCCGACTTCAGGAACGGGATATTGAATTCCACATAGGCTTCCTTGACGTTGAACGCGCCCTTGCCATTGTGGTAGTTGCCCGCGAACCAGTTGTCGCCGGTGGTCGACAGGGTCGGATCGGCCGGATGCGCTGCGGTGTAGGGCGATTCCAGCGCCACGCCGGCGCCGTAAGGATCGCCAAACACGGAGTAATCCTCGCGCCGCCATTCGGCGCCAAACGCCACCGAAATCGGACCGGCCCAGCCTTGCGCTACGTCACCATTAATGTTAGCGCTAACAACATTTTGCGTCGAGTCCGTGTGTTGCAAGGGGCCGTTGCTCGGCGCGATGTAGTTCCAGCCGGGCATGTTGATCGGCACATCGCCGAAGATATTGATCGGCTGGCAGCCGGCGGCGCGGGCGGCGGCGCTGCGGCAGACGATCTGGCCGGTGGCCGGGTCCTTGATGGCGTCGATGGCAAAGTTGTAGCGCGGGTTGAGCGTGATGTCGTTGACGCGGATGATGGTCTTGTTTTCGCCATGCTCGGCGTAGGCGTCGTAAGACCATTCCTTGTCGAACAGCTTGAACTTGCCGTTGGCGCCGGCCACCAGGCGGCGCTGGGTGCGGGTCGGGTGGACATTGATGTTGGCCGGGAACTCGGCATTGGCGGTGCCGACCGACATCACGCCGCTCGGGTAACCGGACGCGCAGCCCGCCGCCACCGATGCCGGCAGGTAGGCATTGTCGCAACGGATAGACAGATTGCCCTGCTTGGCCGCCCCCGGGTTGGGCGAGAATGCCGAGGTGACCTGCGCCCAGTTGCCGGTGACGTAGATTTCATTATCGGCGTCCAGATCCCACGACACGCGGGTGTACGCCACCTGGCGCTTGAAGTTCATCGCCAGATTGGTGCCCGCGCCCACGCTGCCGGAGCGGTCGCCGCCGATGCAGAAGTTGCCGACGCAATCGGTACCGTACTGGAACGGGTATGGCGTGCCGCCCGGACCGAAGGCGGTGCCTTTCAGCGGGCCGTTGGTGATCAGGCCGTATTTGGCGTACTGGATGTGCTGGGCATTCACAATGCTGCGATAGCGCGGCAGGCCGGCCGCCTGCATATCCTTGGTCGACTCCTGCAAGGCCGGATTGTTGTACCAGGTGCGGCCGCCCGCTCCTACCTGGCCGAAGCCGGGCGAGTCGATGCCGTTTTGCTTGGTGAATTCGCCGCTGAGGGTGACATGCAGGCGGTCATCGACAAAGCCCTTGCCCCAGGCGGCCTGCAAGGTGCCGCTCTTGTCGTCGTGGTATTTGGTTTCGCCGCCGGCGACGTTGGCCTTGAAGCCGGTGAACTTCTTGTCGGTGATGAAGTTGACCACGCCGCCGATGGCGTCCGAACCGTAGGACGCCGAGGCGCCGCCGGTCACCACGTCCACGCGCTTGACCAGCAGTTGCGGGAACTGGCTGACGTCGGTGACGCCGGTGACGTTGGCGCCCACCACGCGCTGGCCGTCCAGCAGGGTCAGCGTGCGCAACGTGCCGAGACCGCGCAGCGACAGCGAAGACAAGCCCTGGATGCCGCTGGAGGTACTGAAGGTGTTGGTGGTGCGGCCGGTACTGCCCTGCAACGCCGGCAGTTCGATCAGCGATTCGAAAATATTCGGCTTGGCGGATTTGTCGAGATCGGCGGACGACAGCGTGGTGGTCGGCGTCGGCTGGGTGAAGCCGCGCGCGGCAATGCGCGAGCCGGACACCGTCACCGTCTTGACTTCCTCCTGTGGCTGTTCGGCCGGTGCTTGCTGGGCATGGCCCGGCATCGCCAGCATGCCGCAGGCGCTGGCCACGGCAAGGTTGATCATGGTCCGTTGAAGTGGTTTTTGCATAGAGTCTCCTGTTTTTATGTTTGCGCTAACATACTACGTTAGCGCTACCAATGTAGTCGCGCAATTAGCAATGTACCAATTACTTTTTTTGTCGTGATTGATATCGTTTTCGATATCAGTTACCTGCGTCGTGGTTGCCGAGGTAGGCTACAATCACCACTTTTCGCCGGAGCCGCGAAAGTGATTTTCAAGCTGCGATCTCTTTGCTTTTTCGCTTGCGCCTTGTTTTCTTCGATCGCGACACCCGCCTCCACGCCGGGCGTCGCGCCGCTTGAATTACGTATCGCAATGGTGTCCGACGGACGCGCCGACCCGACTTCCGTTTCTATCTGAGCCCGTCCGCCGCCGGCTACCGCCCCATCATCGAGCGCGCCTTGAAGGAAGCGGAATCCAACGGCCTCAAGGCGCGCCTGATCGACGAAGCCTTCGGGGCCGACATCAAGGCCCTCAACCTGAACCGCCGCCTGCCTCTGCACCTCTCCGCGCCGTAAAATCGTTGGCGGCACCGAAATCGATTACAGTATCCATGCCGCGATACCGAAATGGACGCAGGTGAGTTCACCCAAAATTAAGGAGACAACGATTGGATTTCCGCACCTCTGCCGCCAAGGCCATCCGGAACGGTTTGCTGTTATTGCTGATGGCGGCCCTGCCGGCCGCGGCCGAGGTGGGTCAGCCCATCGCCACGCGCTTTAACGCCGATCCCTCGCCGCACTACTTCCAGACCCAGGATGGCGGCCGCTTCTACCTCTACGCCACCGATGACGCCTCCAACTCCGGCAAGTACTGGGACTCGACCAGCTGGCGCCTGTACAGCTCGCAGGACATGAAGCACTGGCGCGATGACGGCGCCTTCCTGGGCGTGGCCGTGTTCAAGTGGGCGCGGCCGGACGCCAAGGCCTGGGCGCCGGAGGCGGCCTACCGCAATGGCGAATACTATTTCTACGCACCGGTCGGCGGCGACAAGATCGGCGTGGCCGTGGCCGACCGCCCCGAAGGCCCGTTCACCGACGCGCGCGGCGACGCCCTGATCGACAAGGCCCGCGACGCCAATGCCGGCGACGAGCCGATCGACCCCGCCGTGTTCGTCGACCAGGATGGCCAGGCCTATATGTACTTCGGCACGCGCGTGCCCAAGGTGGTCAAGCTCAAGGCCGACATGATCAGCGTCGACGGCGCCATCCGGAACGTGGTGGTGCAAGGCTGGCCGGCCGCCGATCCGAAGAAACAATACGGCGAGGCGCCCTTCCTGCACCGGCACAACGGCAAGTACTACTTCAGCTTTTCCACCGGCTGGCCGGGACAAATCGTCTACGCCACGGCGGACTCGCCGCTGGGGCCCTTCACCTACCGTGGCGTCATCCTCGACTACCTGAAGATTTCGACCAATCACCAGGCCATTCTCGAACACGAGGGAAAAAGCTATCTGTTCTACCACGATAACCTGCTGCCTGGCGGCGGCGACTGGCGCCGCTCGATCGCCATCGCCCCGCTCTACTACGATGGCAACGGCGACATCCAGCCGGTGAGCACCACCCCGGCAACCACCTTCCCCGTCCACATGCGCGTGAACGCCGGCCAGGACGACGGCGCGCTTCCGCCCATGTGGCGCTTCTTCGGCGCCGACGAGCCGAATTACGCCACCATGAAGGACGGCCGCAAGCTGATGGCCCACCTGGGCGAACTGCGGCCCGGCGCGGTGTACTTCCGCACCCACAACCTGCTCAACACCGGCGACGGCACCGCCGCCTTCAAGTGGGGCAGCACCAATGCCTATACCGAAGACAGCCAGGGCAAGCCGGTGTATGACTGGACCATCGCCGACCATATCATCGACACCTATCTTGCGCGCGGTGTCCGCCCCTACCTGCAAATCGGCTTCATGCCGCAAGCCTTGTCGAGCGCCCCGCCCGGCACGCCCTACCAGCACGGCTGGCGCCCGGGCTATTCCTACGATCTGATCGCCGGCGCCTGGAACGCGCCGCCCAAGGACTACGCAAAATGGAGCGAGCTGGTGTACCAGTGGGTCAGGCACTGCGTGCAGCGCTACGGCAAGGAAGAAGTCCTGCAATGGTACTTCGAGGTCTGGAACGAACCCAACGGGCCGGCCTACTGGAGCGGCACCCAGGAGGAGTTCAACAAGTTGCACGACTATGCGATCGCCGGCGTGCGGCGCGCATTGCCGCAGGCCCGCGTCGGCGGGCCGGACGTGGCCGGCGCCGGCGGCGCCTTCATGGATGCCTTCCTGGCGCACGTCGCGCGCGGCAAGAACCACGCGACCGGCGACACCGGCACGCCCACCGATTTCCTGTCCTTCCACGCCAAGGGAAGTCCGCGATTCGTGGACGGCCACGTGCGCATGGGGATCGCCACCCAGTTGGCGGGCGTCGACGAAGGTTTCCGCAAAATCGCGGCCGTGCCCGAGCTCAGGGACAAGCCGATTGTCATCGGCGAGAACGACCCGGAAGGTTGCGCCGCCTGCCCCGGCCCGCAGAACGCCTATCGCAACGGCACCATGTATTCAAGCTATACCGCCGCCAGCTACAAGCGCATCTGGCAGCTGGCGCGGCGCGACAAGGTCAATCTGGAGGGTGCCCTGACCTGGGCCTTCACGTTTGAGGATCAGCCATGGTTCGCCGGCTACCGGCAACTGGCCAGCAACGGCATCGACCTGCCGGTGATGAATGTGTTCCGCATGATGGCGAAGCTGGGCGCGCAGCGTGTCGCCGCCGACAGCGACGCCGAGGTGGCGCTGGACGATATCATGCAAAACGGCGTGCGCGGCCACCCGGATGTCGGCGTGCTGGCCGCGCGCGGCGCGAACGGCCAGCTGACGGTGCTGACCTGGCATTACCACGACGACGACACCAGCGGCGCCGATGCAGCGGTCGAACTGCAATTGTCGGGACTCGGAAAATCCGCCGCACGCACGGTCACGCAATACCGCGTCGATCGGCAACACGCCAATGCCTTCACGGCCTGGCAAGCCATGGGCGCACCGCAAGCGCCCAACGAGAAACAGGCGGCACAGCTGGAGCTGGCGTCGCGGATGACGCCGGTGCGCCTGTCCGATATCGCCTTGAAGGGCGGCGCCGGGACGCTGCGTTTTGTGCTGCCGCGCCAGGGTGTCTCGCTGATCGTCATCGATTAAGCGCGACGCGGCGCCGGCGCGCCAGCGCGCCGACCAGCAACAGCCCGGCGCCCAGCAGGACCGGCGGCGACGGCTCCGGCACCGCGGTGAGCACCAGATTGTCCATCCCGACATCCAGCGCGTCACCGCTGAGGATATCGAGCTGTTTCAGGTTGTTGAAGCCGGTGAACCGCGTGGTGATCCAGCTATCGCCGTAACTCACCGCTTGCGACACGCTGGTGCCATCCTGCCGCACGCCGGTGACCACCAGCGCGCCCGTGCCGCCGCCCCGGAACAGCGCGGCAAAGTCGATCGCGCTCAAGGTGAACGCGTGCGCGGCGGACACGCTGATGGTTTTGCCGCCGCCGCATTCCGCCGCGCACCAGCCCAGCACCGTGGTCCCGTTGGTATTGACGCCGGACAGCGGCTGGAAAAAATCGTTGTGATACATGGCGTCGCCAAGCGAGCTGGTGAAGGAATAGCCGTCCTCGACATAGGGGGTGGCGTTCTTCAGCGGCAGGCCGCTCGGCTGGCCGTTCTCAAAGGTCAGGACGGACGCGCCGGCATGCGCGCACAGTACAGCGGCGGCGGCCGCCAACATCCGGCAAATACGCGTGATTTTTTGCATGACATTTCACCTCATGGGTTTGGGTAAGCGCGCGGCGGGACATGCCGCGCGCGATCAATCAGTCGACCTGGTCGATGTGGACCTGATCCAGCAGGATGGTGTTGTCGCCGCCGCGCAAGTTCGTCCCCTGTAACTTCACCGACGCAAAGGCCGCGGTGGCCACAAAGGTCGCGCTGTACGGGCGGTAGCTGGTGGCCCACTGTGCCGGCGCAAAGCTGCCGATGCTGGCGTCGCTCACCAGCAGATCGAAGGTTTGTCCCAGTTGGCCGCCCGGCGTGTTGGCGCGCTGCGCCGCCTTCAGGCTTACCCGGTAGGTCTTGCCTGGCACCAGGCCGGTGATGTCGCGCGCGATGCTGCCCTGGCGCTGGATGAAAGCCACCTGCGTGCCGTCCGGCGCCACCGGATTGCCCGCGCTCATGCCGCTGCCGTTGGAGGCGATGCCGGCGCCGGCGCCGAACGTCCATTCGCTGCCGGCAGGCTGCTCCAGCTGGCTGCCGGTGAGCGGCTTCTCAAAGCCGAAATCGGCCGTGGTGGAATTCCACGCGGCCGGCCGGGAGTAGACCGAGGCCTCGAAAATCCCGGCGGACCAGCTGGCCGAGGCGTTATGCACCATATCCCACACCTGGCTGACGTTGACGCGCACGTAGCGGTAGCTGCCGTTCAGGTTGTGGCTCTGGAAGCCGACCCGGGTATTGGCGGAGTTATCGACCTGGCTGGTCCAGGTGGTCCCGTCCTGGCTGACCGCGACGGTGTAGCGATGGGCGGCGTCGGAGCCGCCGACCGAGCGCAGCGACAGGTCCAGCCGGCCCAGGTCGACATTCTTGCCCAGATCGACCTGCCAGTAGAACGGCGTGCCGGTCGGTTGATAGTAGGCCGTGGCCAGGTTGAAGACACCATCGTTGGCCTGGTCCGGCGTGCGCGGCGCGGCGGCGGTCGAGGCCACGTTGGCGGTCGCAGCCACCGGCTTGCCGTTGGAGACGATCTGGCCGCCGACGCCGCTGGCCTTGCCCTTGGCCAGATCGATGTCGGTTTCCGGCGTCCAGCGCATCTCCATATTGCCGGCGCCGTCGATGTCCAGCGGCAGCCAGACATAGGTGGAGCTGCCCAGCAGCGAGGGATTCCAGCGGTCGCCCAGATACAGGTATTCCGGCGCCGCGGCCGTGCCGATGTCCAGCACCTGGGTCGGCTGGCTGTGCCAGCCCGTGTTGTCGCCGATCGATTTCTGCACTTCCCAGCCATCCTTGTTGCCGATGTCGGCGGTCCGGGTGTACAGCAGCTGATTCGGATACCAGCCGGACTGCCTGGACGTCATCATGTACACATAATCGCCCTTGCGCACCAGCGCCGGCGCCTCGCGCGACTGGTTGATGAACATCGGATACTGCGTGGACGGCACCACGTCGGTGTAATCATCGGTAAGTTGCCACACGCGCAGATAGACATTGTCCTGGGCCGTGACCAGATACGCCTTGCCGGTCTGCGGGTCCTGGAACAGCGTGTAGTCGCGCGAACCGTAGCCTGTGTTGTCGCCCTTCACCGGCGGCGCCGGGTCGCGTCCGTCCGCCGTGAAGTAAATGCTGGTGCCGTCGCTCACCGTGTACAGCTTGACCGCGGCGATCGACCCGGCATACGTGCCGCCGGGCAGCGAAATCACCGGCGGATACATGGGCGCCGCCACGCCGGCGTCGGCCGGGCGGTAGCTCACCGTACCGACCGCGCTGATCACACCGTCTTTCACGCTGACCGCCTTGATCACCTTGGCGGCGTTCAGCGGAATGGCGGTGCCCTCGGCATACACCTTGGTGGTGCCGGCGCCGGCCACCGGCGTGCTGCCGTCGGTGGTGTAGTACAGCGTCGCGCCCGGGCTGCCGGCGACGATATAGGCGTTGTCCTTGAGATTGTTGTTCACCACCACGGTGGCGCCGCCCGCTTGCGGGTAGATCGCCGGCGGCGCCAGCGCGGCGCCGGCCGCCGTGCCGATGACGTAGTCGGCCTGCGCAACGGCGGAACGGCTCGGTGTCGGATAGCCTTCGCCGTCCAGCTTGACGGCAACCGCTTTCAGCGTGGTGCTGTAGCCGAAGTTGGCGAGCTCGGCATTGGCCGCGCCGCTGGCCACCGTCATCGGGTAAGATGGGTAGCCGGGAATAAAGGTGGGATAGTTGCCATCGGCATCGGGCGGTTTGGCCAGATTCGGCGTCGGGATGCCCATCAGGTAACCGACACCGGCGCTATTGCCTTCGCCCGGGCGGAAGTGGCCCTTGGCGGTGATGGTGTACGGCCCCTCGGGCCGGTCCGCGGTGGCCACGATCACGCGCGACGGTCCGTAGCTGCTGTAATTCTCCCAGTGTCCCCACAGGACAAACTTGTTGGTGGCCTGGTTGAACAGCAGCTTGGGCCGTTCAATCTTGCAGTGCGAGAGGATGTGGTTGCCATACACGTCGACCGTGTCCGGCGTCAGCACGGCGCCGACCCGCTCCCAATTCTCCAGGTCGGTGGATTTGTACATGGCCACCGCCTTGAAGCTTGCCGCGTTGTGCGACTTGTCCTCGCCCACCCAGTAGTAGACGCCCTCGTGCTTGAGAACGAAGCCGCCATGCGCCTGGATATGGGTGCCCGATGCGTCCAGGTAGGGCTGGCCGTTCGGCACCGCCGTGTAAGTGGCGGCCATGGCGGGTCCGCCGGCAAAGACGCAGACGGTCGCCAGCAAGACCGGCAGTCGCCGCAACAGCGGATGGCATGTATGGTTCTTCATTGATGTCCCCTCCTTCTCGCTTTGTGTTGTCGTGATTGGCTGCGCATTCGCGCCCAAGCAATATTGCATGGCATGACGACGTTGTCATATAATTTTTTTAACACAACGGATAGCGTTTCCGTATTTCCTCGCCGCGATGGCTTGCATGTGCGCCTATCGCCATTAAGTCCGCTGGAATGGATCAGGCGGCGGGCGCCGGGCCGGTGGAGTCGCGCACGATGAACTTGGTCGGCAATTCGATCCGCATGGCGATCTTTTCATTGCCGTTGATGATGGCGACCAGCTCCGCCACCGCGCGCGTCGCGATGTCGGCCAGCGGCTGGCGCAGCGTGGTCAGCTTGGGGAACACGAAACTGGCTTGCACCACGTCGTCGTAGCCGATCACCGACAAATCGCGCGGCACCACCAGCCCGGCCTCCTGCGCGGCATCGAGCACGCCGAAAGCCATGTCGTCATTGGCGGCAAAAATCGCCGTGGGGGGCGGCGCCATCGCCAGCATCCGCTTTGCCTCGCGGTAGCCGCTCGGGTGGGTGAAGTCGCCTTGGCCGATGTACCTGGCCAGGATGTCGATCCCGGCCGCCGCCAGCGCCTGCTCGTAGCCGCGCCGGCGCTCCGGGCTTTGTCCGGTATTGGCGGTGCCGCCGATGAACCCCACGCGGCGATGGCCCAGGCCGATCAGATACTCCACCGCCTGCCTGGCGCCGGCGCGGTTGGCGCCGACCACCACCGGCAGATCGATGTCGCGGGCGGAAAAATTGATCAGCACGCAGGGGGTGCTGCCACGCTCCAGCTTGCTTAACAACGCGTCCTGGGAGTTCGGCATCACAATCAACAGGCCGTCGCACAAGGTTCGCATCACCTCGCTGGTGGGCGCCCGGTCGGGCGCGTCAAAGCTCGGCGAGTTGAACACCAGCAGCGCATAACCCAGCTCCAGCGCGGCGGCATTGATGCTGGTGATCAGATCCTGCAACACGGAGGAGCCGAAGCCGTGCACGAATACCCCGATCAGCCTGGAGCTGCCGCCGCGTATGCGTTGCGCCAGCACATTGGGCGTGTACTCGACCTGGGCCGCCGCCGCCAGCACTTTCTGACGCGTCTCCTGCTTGACGTACTTGTCGCCACGGATGGCGCGCGAGGCGGTGATCACGGACACGCCGGCCAGCGCCGCGACTTCCTTGATGGTTTTACTTTTGGACATGCTTCAAGCGCCTTCGGGCGGGGCGAACCGATATCGAGATTGTTATTGAAATTTCTCTGACAACGATATCTTATCATGGGCGCCGCGCGGCATTTATCTGCCCGCGCCGGGCTGCCACGCCAGCACTTGCACCTGGCTGGGCGGCTGCCGCGCCAGCCCCTCCCCATCCACCTGGCTCACCCGCTGCAGGAACACATGCAGCATGCCGCTGTCGCGCCATAGTTCGGTGTCGTAGCCGGGCTCCCAGGCACCGTAGGCGTCGGTGGTCAGATCGGCCAGCGTGTAGCGCCCCGCCGCGAAATCGGTGATGGCCGCCACCGACACCCGGTCGCCGCGTTCGGCGTCGCGGAACAGCATCCATCCGGCCGGCTGCGCGCCGCCGTCGAGCACCAGCTGCGGCCGCGAGATCGGAATCGCCTTGGTGCCGCCCCCTGCCAGTGAAAACGGCGTTTTGCGGAAATTCAGGCTGAGTGTCCGCCAGCCTTGCCCGGTGAGGTGAACGATGCGGTATTGCGGCACCGCGCTGTCGGCGTCGCGCCAGTAGCCGGCGATGTAGGGCCGGCCCTGCCGGTCGGCCGCCATCGAGGTCTGGTTGATCAGATCGCTATGCTGCGGGATGCGTGCCGCGTACTCCGCGCTGGCGGCCGTGATCGGCAGCGTGTACGCTTGTCCGCTGGAGCGCTCCCAGCTGCGGCCGCCGTCGCGTGAGCGGGCGTAGGCCAGGTCGTGATTGCTGCCGACGTCGGGCGACTCGCGCCATACCCACGAGACGTGAATCGTGCCGTGGTGGTCGACGCAGGCTTGCCAGTAGGCGCTGCGCCGCCCCTCCCCGCCGATCAGGTTGTCGGCCAGGCGGCGCCAGGCGCCGCTCGCCGGATCGTAGCGGTTCAGGACCAGGTTGCCCTTGCCCGAGGCGCCGTTGCGATAGAAGAACAGCAGGCCGCCGTCCGGCATGCTGAAGAATTGCGGATACGACACCGAGGCCTCGTCCATGCCGGTCATGGCCATGGGCTGCGACAATTCAAGGCTGCCCGGCCGCACACTGCGCGCGTAATGCAGCGGATGGTTGTGATGATCCCAGGCCATGTGCAAATAACCGGCGCCATCAACCATGATGCTGATGGCGTTATGCGCGTCGTCGGCGTGGCCCTGGTACGGCGTGCGCCGCAAGGTCCACGCCTGGCTGCCGGCCTGCCGCTTTCCAAGCACCACAAAGCGCTCCTGATCATAATAGGCGATGTACTGGACGCCCGCGTGGCTCACCAGCGAATTCTGGCGGAAGATCACCGTGTTCACCGAGTTGTTGGCCCAGCCCGGGCCGACCGCGCTCACACTGCCCTGGGGCGCCGCCGGCAGATGTTGGCAGGCGGCCAGCAGCAGGCTGGACACAAAGAGACAAGCGCAAAAAATGGTACGCGTGGGCATGATCATGAGCGATGGGGCGAAATGGTTGATGGGGTGCGGCCCACCGTAACACGCGCCGCGCGGCCCGGGTGCTCATCGCCGTGATTGATCGCGGCGGCCGGCGCCCACCGAGGTCAAATGACAACGTCATCCAATTTCTTTCGACGCCAATTCAAATAGTCATCCGCGTGACTTTTTAGTAAAACCTCGGCCGCCATCGCCTGAAGGCGCCGCGACCGGCGCAATGGTTGCGCTAACCTGAATTGTCGCCGGCCGCGCGGACGCCCCTTGCATAACACAAGGTTGATGCCGAATGCAACCATCCGCCGCCGATTTACCGCCCGCCTGCCCGCGCCGGCGCCGGCCTGTCGAAATATGACAACGTTGGCAGCGCGTTTTCAACTCGTTATTCTAAAAAAACGTGCGCTGCCAACCATGCGGCGCACGCTCTACAGTTTGTTCTGGTCCAAAAATAAAAAGGAGTGGGGAGATGAGCAAGTTAGTCAAGAAACTCGGCGCACGCCAGGTCAGTTACGCCGTGGCCATGCTGGGCATGCTGCCGGCGGCACACGCGCAGGAATCGCCGGCGGCCGACCCGGTGGCCTCGTCCAGCGTGGTCCAGGTGAGCGGTTTCCGCAAGAGCTATACGGATGCGCTGGTCATGAAGCGGCAGAATATCGGTGTCACCGACAGCATCACGGCCGGCGACGGCCGCTTCCCCGACCTGAACGTGGGCGAGGCCCTGCAACGCATTTCGGGCATCCAGGTCAACCGCGAGGAAGACGGCCGCAGCGCCTCGGTCAATCTGCGCGGGCTGCCCAGCGCGTTCGCCAAAGTCACCCTGAACGGCATGGACTTCGCCGCGCCGGTGCTGGGCGGCGCGACGCCGATGGGCGCGTTCGACTCCGACATCTTCAGCGCCTTCACCGTGGTCAAGTCGGTCTCCGCCGCCGACCAGAGCGGCGGCATCGCCGGCAATATCGACATGGTCATCGCGCCGGCGCTGTCGCGCAAGGAAGGCGCGTTCGTGAAGCTCTCGGGCGAGCACGATACCCTGGGCGGCTATAACTCGCCCAAGCTGTCCATCAACGTGGCCAAGAAATACGTGGATGGCCAGCTCGGGGTGTTCGGCATCCTGACCCGCAAGGAAGAAAAGTTCCGCCGCGACTCGCTCTACATCAATCAATTCACCCAGCTGAACCCAACCACCACGCCCAACTTCCTGGCCCGCTACAAGGACTACTACGCGGCCGACTGCACCGGCCAGCCGTCCGGCTGCGTGGCCGCGCCCGGCGGCACCGGCGCCATTTCCAAGTCCGGCGTCACCATCCCGTCCGATATCCGCCAGGCCGCCATGGTCAACGATGGCTCGCTGACCTCGGGCGCGTTCGGCGCCGAGTACAAGGTGTCGCCGCAATTCAAGCTCGGCGCCCAGTACTTCTTCAGCAACCGTGAAATGAAGGGCACCGCGCTCGACATCCTCGACATCGATTACCGCGACGCCAATACCGTGATCGATCCGAGCGCCGCGCCGTTCCTGCATTCGGACGGCCGTTACTATGTGATGGACTACAACTTCACCAATCCGCGCGTATACGGCTCGATGCGGGCCCAGCCATTTGTGCAAAAGTCCAATGGCCTCAACCTGAAAGGCGCCTACACCGACAGCGACTGGCGCGTCGAGGGCACCGGCGTGCTGTCCAGCGCCACCAACTATGGCTACCAGGGCCAGCTGGACGTGCGCAACACGGCCAAGCCACTGGGCACCAGCGGACTGGGGAACGGCGTCACCGGGCGCGTCGGCCTGTCGGGCGGGCTCAGCAACTTCCTCATGAATTTCAACCAGAGCACGCCGGCGCTGGGCGCAGCCCAGTTGACCGGCCCCTGGACCTGGGGCGGCACCGGCAACACGCCGACCGTCACCAACGCGACCGGCGACGTGTTCATCATTGCCGGCTCCGACAACTACGCCGACAACAAGGTCAAGTCCCTCAAGCTCGATGTCGAGCGCTTCGTCGAGCTGCCGTGGCTGGAAGCGATCCAGGGCGGCGCCCAGTACAACAAGAACGACTACAACTCACGGGCCTACCGTTCCAGCGCCGCCGGCGTCGACTACAGCAAGATCAGCACCGGTTTCGTGACGCAAAGCGCGTTTGCCGGCGATTTTTTCGGCGGCAACGCCGGCAATTACCTGCGCAACTGGCAGACCGTCAACTACAACCTGGTCAGCTCAACCTTGCAGCCGACCATCGCCGGCAATCTGCTGCGCACCGCCAGCGGCTGGGTCAACGACCCGGCGGACGGCGGCTTCACCAGTAATAACTTCAGCATGGACGACGATATCAGGGCGCTGTACCTGATGGGCAAGCTGGATGGCAAGCTCGCCGGCATCCGCATTCGCGGCCACGTCGGGCTGCGCCGCGAGGAGACCCGGCAGACCGTCATTTCCATGGACCGCACCGGCACCGGGGCGGCCGCGACCTTCAAGACCAACACCAAGGAAAGCCGGTACACCAACAACCTGCCGTCGATGCTGCTGGCGGCGGACGTGACCGATAAACTGGTGGTCCGCTATGGCAACTACAAGACCTTTGTGCGCCCCAACCCGCGCGACATTTCGCCGATCTCCACCACGGTGGTGGAGGACCCGGTCAACGGCGGCTTCACCGTCAGCCTGGGCCGCGTGAACATCGAGCCGTACACCTCGAAGTCGCAGGATTTGTCGCTGGAGTATTACAACCGGCCCAACAGCATGATCGGCATGGCCTTCTACCAGAAAAAAATCAGTGGCATGATCGTCGGCGAAAACCGCGACGCCCTGCTGTGCCCGGCCAACGGCTACAACCTGGGCCTGGGCAACTGGAGCGTGGTCAGCGACCGCTGCGTCAGCGACCTGGCGGCGCCCGCCGGCAAGGGCCTGAACGGCAAATACACGATCGACGTGAACGGCGCGGTCAACTCGCCGAACGATCTGGTGGCACAGGGCGCGGAGCTGACCGTGCAGCAGGCGTTCGACTTCCTGCCGGCGCCGTTCAACGGCATGGGTGGCGTCTTCAACTACTCCTACACCCGCACCAAAGGCCTGGCGCCGGACGGCACGCCCGCCTTCCTGAACAATGTGTCGCCGCGCTCGGCCAACCTCATCCTGTACTACGAAACGCCGGTCTGGGGCGTGCGCGGGGTGTACAACTACCGCGACGAGTACAACCTGCCAAGCGGCGGCACGTTCAGCGGCGCCGCGCGCGCGGTGAAGGCGCGCGGCCAGTTCGACCTCTCGGCCTCGTACAAGCTGACGCCGGACCTGACGCTGGCGGTGGACGCCTTCAACCTGACCGACACCTTCCGCCAGGAATATGAAGGAACGGCGGCCAAGCTGCGCCGTGCGGACTACGATGGCCGCACCTACCAGTTCTCGCTGCGCTACACCTTCTTCTGAGCGCGCGCTGGCGGCGTTGCGCGGCTGCCGGACATGCCTCGGCGGCCGGCGCGTCACCACGCACAGGCTTTAGGCGCTTCGCCTCCGGGGCCGGGCCAGATCTGGTCCAGACGGCGCAACACCTCGGGGGACAAGCAGATGTCGACCGCGCGCAGGTTAGCGGCAAGCTGCTCCCTGGTGCGTGGACCGATGATGGGCGCGCTGACGGCGGGATTGTGCAGCAGCCCCCCCAGCGCGACGTCCGATGGCTGTTCGCCCAGTTCACGGCACAGCGCTTCGTAAGCCTCCAGCTGCGCGCGGTGCCGTTCGATGACGTCACCGAGCGCACCTCGGCGGCCTGACGCGGCCTTGCCCAGGGTCCCGCCCAGCAAGCCGCCGGCCAGCGGGCTCCACGGGATCACGCCGATACCGAGATGACGACACGCCGGCACGAGCTCCAGCTCGACGGTGCGATTCGCCAGGTTGTACAGGCTTTGCTCCGAGACCAATCCAAGGAAATGGCGGGAGTTCGCCGCACCTTGCGCCATGGCGATGTGCCAGGCCGCGAAATTGCTGCTGCCGACGTACAGCACCTTGCCCTGCTGAACCAGTAGCTCGAACGCCTGCCAGATCTCTTCCCACGGGGTGTGGCGGTCGATATGGTGCATCTGGTACAGGTCGATGCGGTCGGTCTTCAGGCGCCGCAGGCTGTCCTCGCAAGCCTTGCGGATATGGTAGGCCGACAGGCGCCGGTCGTTGGGGCCGTAGCCCATGGGCTGATAAAGCTTGGTCGCGAGGACGATCCGGTCGCGCGCCTGGCGCTCGTGCATCCAGCGGCCAATGATCTCTTCCGAGTGGCCATAACCTTTTTCCATGTCCGGCTTCTGCGGCCCGCCATAGACGTCCGCCGTATCGATGAAGTTGATGCCCGCGTCGAGCGCCGCGTCCATGATCCCGAAGCTGGCCTTTTCATCGCTCACGTAGCCAAAGTTCATCGTGCCGAGTCCCAGGCGGCTGACTTTCAGGCCTGTCCGGCCCAGGTTTGCGTACTTCATGATCGTCCTTTGCAGCTGGTTTATAAATTGTGATCATCAATCTACACGTCCGAATCCATTAATTGATGAATCGCGTTCATAAGCCCAATCAATGCGGGACCGTCCTTTCAGCTGCGCTCGCCCCTACCATGCTGGTCTTCCAACCACCTATCTAAAAGGCATCCCCATGACTGTAAAGGCAAATGGCGCTTACGCGAACGACCGCGAGGCGTGCTCCAGGCCGGCGGCAGGCACCAGCCACGATACGCCAGCGGCTTGGGGCGGCGTGCTTGCCATGTCGCTGGGCGCATTCGCCCTGGTCGCGTCGGAATTCATGCCGGTCAGCTTGCTGACCCCGGTCGCCGCCGACCTCCACATCACCGAAGGCCAGGCCGGCCAGGCCATCTCGGTCTCCGGCGCCTTCGCCGTGATGACCAGCCTGTTCATCTCCTCGCTGGCGGGAAAGCTGGACCGCAAGCTGCTGTTGCTGGGCATGTCGCTGTTGATGATCGCCTCCGGCTCGATCGCCGCATTCGCCCCCAACTTCACCGTCTTCATGATCGGCCGCGCCTTTGTCGGCGTCGCGATCGGCGGATTCTGGTCCATGTCAGCGGCAACGGCGATGCGCCTGGTGCCCGATCGCCACGTCCCACGGGCGCTGGCGATCGTCAATGGCGGCAACGCGCTGGCGACGGTGGTGGCGGCGCCGCTCGGCAGCTACCTGGGTGCGATGGTCGGCTGGCGCGGGGCGTTCTTCTGCCTGGTTCCCGTGGCGGCGCTTGCGCTCGGATGGAAACTGGCCAGCCTGCCTTCGATGCCTGCCAGCGCGGAGGCAGGCGCCGGCCGCGCGTTCGCACTGTTGCGGCGCCCCGCCGTCGCGCTGGGCATGCTGGCGGTCAGCCTGTTCTTCATGGGCCAGTTTGCGCTGTTCACCTACCTGCGCCCCTTCCTCGAATTGGAGACCCGGGCGGACGCCGCGCTGCTGTCCCTGCTGCTGCTGGTGATTGGCGTGGCCGGCTTCATCGGCACCACCCTGATCGGCGCCTTGCTGAAGAGCGGCCTGTTCCGCATCCTGGTGGCCATTCCCCTGATCATGGCGGCCATCGCGGTGGCGCTCCCGGCGTTCGGCGCGTCGGCCATGGTGACCGCGCTGCTGCTGGCCGTCTGGGGGCTGGTGGGCACGTCCGCCCCGGTGGCCTGGTTCACCTGGCTGGCGCAGACCCTGCCCGACGACGCCGAAACCGGTGGCGGCCTGATGGTGGCGGTGATCCAGCTGGCGATCGCCTCCGGCGCCACGGTGGGCGGCGTGCTGTTTGACGCCAACGGTTACCAGGCCACGTTCGGCGCCAGCGCGGCGGTGCTGGTCGCCGCCGCCATCGTGGCGGTCATGGCCGGACGCGCAGTCCGCGGCGCATAGTAGAATCGGGTCAACTTCAACAAGACACCGGGTTTATGGCACGCGACAACATCAGCGACATCCTCGTGTTCCTGGCGGTGGCGCGGGAGCGCAGCTTCACCCGCGCCGCCTCCAAGCTGGGCATGACGCAATCGGCACTGAGCCACACCATCCGTTCGCTGGAGGCGCGCCTCGGGGTGCGCCTGCTGACGCGCACCACCCGCAGCGTGTCGCCGACCGAGGCCGGCGAGCGTCTGTTGCAGAATGTCGCGCCACGGCTGGAAGAGATCGACGCCGAGATCCTCGCCGTCAGCAATATGGGGGACGCGCCGGCCGGCACCGTGCGCATCACCGCCACCGACCACGTGATCGACAATGTGCTGTGGCCCCGGCTGGCGCCGCTGCTGCTGCGCTACCCGGACATCCATGTCGAGATCAGCGCCGAATACCGGATGGTCGATATCGCCGCAGAGCGCTATGACATCGGGGTGCGCTGGGGCGACATGCTGGAACAGGACATGATCGCGGTGCGCCTCACACCGGACACCCGCACCATGATCGTCGGCTCGCCGGCATACTTCGCGCATCGCCGCGCCCCGGCCTCGCTCCAGGACCTGATGAAACACAATTGCATCGGCCTGCGCCTGGCCTCGCGGGGCGGCATTTATGGCTGGGAGCTACAGCATGAGGGACGCAGCGTCGAGCTGCATCCGCGCGGACAACTGGTGTTCAATGGCGGCTACCAGATGTTGCAGGCGGCTCTCAGCGGCTGCGGACTGGCTTTCCTGACCGACGACCTGGCCGGCGGCTACGTGCGTAGCGGACGCCTGGTCAGCGTCATGGAGCACTGGTGCCCGGGCTTTCCCGGCCTGCACGCCTACTATCCGAGCCGCCGGCACGCATCGCGCGCGCTGGAGCTCGTGATCGAGGCGATCCGTCTCAAGAACTGATTTCACAGCGAGCACCGCATGCAAACACTGGCTGACGCCATCGCCCACTGGACCCAGGGGCGGGAGGATTACCCCACCCCCATCGCCAATTTGTTCCTGTACCGGCGCAACCAGCCGACGCCGCCGCAAGTATGCCTGGTGGAGCCCAGCATCGTGTGCGTCGCTCAAGGCGCGAAACAACTGGTCATCGGCGAACAATCCTACCGCTACGATGCCCGGCGTTTCATGGTGGCGGCGCTCAACCTCCCCGGCAGCACGCAGGTGCTGGAGGCGCAGCCGGACCGGCCATGCCTCGGCCTGGTGTACAAGCTGGACCTGCGTGCCATCGCCGAACTGTCGGCGCACAGCAAGCTGGCGGCGCCAGCCGAGATTGCCAGCCAGGGCGCGGCCGCCATCGGCAGCATGACGCCCGCGCTGGCCCATCCCTTCCAGCGCCTGATCGCCCTGCTGGACGAGCCTGAATCCCTGCCCGTGCTGGCGCCCTTGATCGAACGCGAGATCCACTACCGCTTGCTGCTCAGCGACCAGTCCGCACGCCTGCGGCAGATCGCGTCCGCCGGCAGCCAAAGCTTCCGCGTCGCACGCGCGCTGGACTGGCTGCGCGAGCACTATGCCCTGCCGTTGCGGGTCGACGAACTGACGGCGCGCGTCAACATGAGCACGTCCAACCTGCACCTGCACTTCCGGCAACTGACCGCGATGAGCCCTTTGCAATACCAGAAATGGCTGCGCCTGAACGAGGCACGGCGCCTGATGCTGAATGAACAGCTCGATGCCGCCAGCGCGGCGTTCAAGGTCGGCTATGAAAGCCCGTCCCAGTTCAGCCGGGAATACAGCCGCCTGTTCCGCGCGCCACCCAAGCGCGACATCGACACCATGCGGCGCGAGGCCGCTGTCGCCTGAGGCGCCAAAGAGGATCAGGCAAGAATTCCATGGGATTGTGCTATGCGCGGCGCAAATCCGTTCAATAGAATGCAAGCTTGCATTTCCACATGAGCGGAGAGTAAGGAATGATCACACTGAATATCAACGGCTCGACCACACGTGTCGACGTCGCCGCCGACACCCCATTGCTGTGGGTGCTGCGCGACCAATTGCACCTGACCGGCACCAAATATGGCTGCGGCATGGGCTTGTGCGGCGCCTGCACCGCGCACCTGGATGGCACGCCGATTCGTTCGTGCAGCACGCCGGTGTCGGCGGCGGTCGGCAAGAAGATCGTCACGATCGAAGGCGTCGACCGCGCGCGCACAGGCCAAGTGGTGCAGGAAGCCTGGAAAAAGCTGGACGTGGTGCAGTGCGGCTACTGCCAGTCCGGCCAGATCATGAGCGCAGTCGCCCTGCTGGAAGGCAATCGCAAACCATCCGACACCGACATTGACGCCGCCATGGCCGGCAATATCTGCCGCTGCGCCACCTATGTGCGCATCCGCGCCGCCATCCATCAAGCCGCACAGGAGCTGGCATGAACATGAGTCTTCCCCGTATTGAAAACGGTAGCCGCCGCGACTTCCTGCGTGGCGCCGTGCAAGCGGCCGGCGGCCTCACGCTGGCGATTTACCTGCCGGGCACGCAGGCGGCCGAACCGCCGGCAGCCGCGCCGGAGTTCGAGCCCAACGCCTTTGTCCGCATCGGAGCGGACGGTGTGGTCACCGTCATCGCCAAGCACGTGGAAATGGGCCAGGGCGCCTACACCGGCCTCGCCACGCTGGTGGCGGAAGAACTTGACGCAGCCTGGGCGCAGGTGCGCGTGGAAGGCGCGCCGGCGGACGCCGGCCGCTACAACAACCTGGCGTTCGGTCCCTTCCAGGGGACTGGCGGCAGCACCGCCATCGCCAACTCCTGGGAGCAGTTGCGCAAGGCCGGCGCCAGCGCGCGCGCCATGCTGGTATCCGCCGCCGCGGCGCAATGGCAGGTCCCGGCCGGCGAGATCGGCGTCAGCGAAGGCGTGGTCTCGCACGGCGCGCGCAAGGCCAGCTTCGGCGAGCTGGCGCCGGCGGCGGCATTGCTGCCGGTGCCGGCGGGCGTGCCGTTGAAATCAGCCCAGGACTTCAAGCTGATCGGCAAGCAGGCGCCGCGCAAGGACAGCGCCGACAAGGTCAATGGCCGCGCCCAATTTACCCAGGACTTGCATCTGCCGGGAATGCTGACGGCCGTCGTCGCCCACCCGCCGCGCTTTGGCGCCACCGTAAAGTCGTTCGACGCCACCAAGGCCAAAGCCGTCAAGGGCGTGGTGAACGTGGTGCGGATACCAACCGGCGTGGCGGTCCTGGCGCAGGATACCTGGAGCGCCAAGAAAGGCCGCGACGCGCTCAAGATCGTCTGGGATGAATCCAAAGCCTTCAAGCTGGGCAGCGAAGAAATCCTCGCGCGGTACCGCACGCTGGCGCGACAACCGGGCCTGGTCGCCCATAATTCGGGCGATGCCGATGCCGCCCTCGCGCGATCCGGCCGCGTGCTGCGCGCTTCCTACGACTTCCCCTACCTGGCGCACGCCGCCATGGAACCCTTGAACTGCGTCGTGCGCATCGGCGACAACGAATGCGAGCTTTGGTACGGCGCGCAATTCCAGTCCATCGACCAGTCGTCGGTCGCCGCGCTGTTGGGCTTGCCGCCGGAAAAAGTGAAGATCAATATGCTGTACGCTGGCGGCAGCTTCGGCCGGCGCGCCAGCAAGGACGCCGACTACGTGCTGGAAGCGGTGCACATCGCCAAAGCCAGCAAGTCCCGCGCGCCGGTCAAGATGGTCTGGCTGCGCGAAGACGACATGAAGGGCGCCTACTACCGCCCCGCCTTCCACCACGCGCTGGAGGCCTCGCTGGGCGAAGACGGCCGCCCGACCGCCTGGCGCCACCGCCTCGCAGGCCAATCCATCCTGGCCGGCACCGTATTCGGCGGCATGATCAAGGATGGCATTGACGCGGTCTCCGTCGAGGGCGCGGCCAACCTTCCGTATGGGATTCCCGCCATGCGTGTTGAATTGCACTCGCCAAGCGATATTCCAGTCCCGGTTCACTGGTGGCGTTCGGTCGGGTCCACCCATACCGCCTATTCCACCGAGACCTTTATCGACGAACTGGCCAACAGCGCGGGACAAGACCCGGTGGCCTATCGCCTGGCCTTGCTCGACCAGCATCCACGCCACGCCGGTGTGCTGAAGCTGGCGGCGGAGAAAGCCGGCTGGGGCCAGCCGCTGGCGGTCGGAGCGAACGGCGCGCGGCGCGGACGCGGCGTCGCGGTGCATGAAGCCTTCGGCAGCTATGTCGCCGAGGTGGCCGAGGTCACCGTGAGCGCCGATGGCAGCTTCAGCGTCGACCGCGTGGTGTGCGCGGTGGACTGCGGCATCGTCGTCAATCCGGACGTGGTGCGCGCGCAGGTCGAAGGCGGGGTTGGTTTTGCGCTGTCGGCGGCGCTGCACGGCGCCATCACCTTGAAGGACGGCGCTGTTGAACAATCCAACTTCCATGACTACGCCCCGATCCGCATCACCGAAATGCCCAGGGTGGAGGTGCACATCATGCCGTCGGCCGAGAAGCCCACCGGCATAGGCGAGCCCGGCGTTCCCCCGCTGGCGCCGGCGCTGGCAAACGCGCTGGCGGCCGCGACCGGCAAACGCGTGCGCAGCCTGCCGATCCGCACGGAGGAGCTGAAGGCCTGATGGAAAGTGTCGACTTGCAGGTACTGGAGGCCGCCCGCCGCTGGGCGGCCGAAGGGCGGCGCTATGCGCTGGTGACGGTAGCGCATACCTGGGGCTCCGCGCCCCGCCCTGCCGGCTCATGGCTGGTGATACGGGAAGACGGCGTGGCCGTGGGTTCGGTGTCGGGCGGTTGCGTCGAAGACGACATCATCGCCCGCATGCGCGAAGGCAGCCTCGGCGACCGGCTGCCATTCAGCCTGAATTATGGGGTCACCCAGGACGAGGCAGCGCGCCTTGGCCTGCCTTGCGGCGGCGCGCTGCAACTGGTGGTGGAACCGCGGCCCGATGCCGCGCAGCTGAATGAACTCGCCATGCGCCTCGAACAAGGCGAGCTCGCATTGCGGGAGGTGGATCTGACGCGCGGCATCGCGGCCCTGGGCCCGGCGCAACGCGGCGATACGTTGAGCTGGGATGGCCAGCGGTTGCGTACCATCCACGGTCCGCAATGGCGGCTGTTCATCGTCGGCGCCGGACAGATTTCCTATTACCTTGCCCAAATGGCGCAGGCCCTGGACTACGACATCACCATCTGCGAACCACGCGGAGAATATGGCGCCGAATGGCAAGTGCCGGGCACAAAGCTGGTCAACGCCATGCCGGACGACGCCTTCCTTGCCATGCAGGCCGATACGCGTTGCGCCGTCGTCGCCTTGACCCACGATCCGAAGCTGGACGACATGCTGCTGTTGGAAGCCTTGCGCTCACCCGTCTTCTACGTCGGCGCCGTCGGCTCCCGACTCAACGACAGCAAGCGGCGTGAACGCCTGTCACGCCATTTCGATTTCTCGGCGGCCGAGTTACGGCGGCTGCACGGTCCTATCGGCCTCCCCATCGGCAGCCATACGCCGCCGGAAATCGCGGTCGCGATCATCGCGGAAATGACCGCCGTTCGGCATGGCGCGGCGATTGCCGCACGAAGCGAGGCTCCACGGTGACAAGAATAAAGGCCGATGACGATACCCAGCAAATCATCAACGGCCTTCTATTTTTTCTTAAGAATCAGCTAGGTATAACGGGCTCATTACTCCCACTCAATTATCTGAGCATGCGCCAAGGTCTTGAATCTGTAGGAAAATCCGAGCAGGCGTCTGACTATACCATCCAAAGTACCATCAACTGGCAGAGTGCAGTAAATGGGCGGCAGTGTTTTCGACAATACGGCTTTGCAGGCCGTTTTCCACCTATAAAAATCAATGACTTAGAGATTCGCCACACTTTTCGCCACACCAGCCCGCCATTTCCGGACGTTTTGATAGCCGCCAAACCTCGGCAGTAAATGATCAGCATTTGTTGCACAGCTACAAGTGCTAGCGACTCCCTTTTGTTTGATCCGATTCGGTGGTGATGAGGCCCATCTTGGTAAATCACTCAGCTTTATTTCTTAGCCATAGGTATCCCAGGACTCCGGAAGTGACAGAAGCACAAAGGATGGCAAGTTTTGCGCTAATAACTACGCCCGGCGAATTTGGGAATGCCAGGTTGGCGATGAAGATGGACATAGTGAAACCGATTCCGCCAAGCATCGCAGCGCCAGCGATATGCCGCCACGACAATCCCTGTGGAAGCCTGCACAGCCCGGTGCCCACGGCCAGCAGACAGGCCAGACCAATTCCTATGGGCTTGCCAACGCACAGCCCGAGCATGACGCCGAGGCTGTTCGATGTCATCAAGCCGTCCATCCATTGAGCAGACAGTTCGATCCCGGTATTCGCCAGCGCAAATAGAGGAAGAATCAGCAGTGCCACGGGTTTGTGCAACGCGTGCTCGAGTCGATGCGAGGCCGAGGACTCGTCGTCGCAGATGGATGAATACGGAATCGCGAATGCCAACAGCACGCCAGAAATGGTTGCATGCACACCCGACTTGAACATGAGGAACCACATCAGGATGCCGCCAAGCAGATAGGGTGCAAGCGCCTTTACATGGAACAGTCGATTGAGCATCAGTAGCGCCGTCCACACGGCCAATGCCGCAGCCAGATACACCAGCGACACCTTGGCAGTGTAAAAGAGGGCTATGACCACTATGGCGCCCAAGTCATCCATTACAGCGAGCGCCGCCAGAAAAACCTTGAGAGTGGTGGGAACACGACTCCCCAACAGGGCCAGAACGCCCAGCGCAAAAGCGATGTCTGTGGCCATTGGAATACCAAGTCCTGCTTGAGTGGGGGTACCGTAATTGAGGGTCAGGTGGATGAGCGCCGGGACAGCTATTCCGCCAGCTGCGGCCAACGCGGGCAGCAACGCACGTTTCAGGTCTGAGAGCTCGCCGCTATACAGTTCGCGCTCTAGCTCCAATCCGATGAGCAGAAAAAATATCGCCATCAGGGCGTCATTGATCCACAGTTCGACGCTTAACCCAGCGAGATCAGCGTGCCAAAAATGAAGATATTCCTTGCCAATTGACGAGTTGGCTAAAGCGAGCGATAGGATTGTGCAGAAGATGAGGACAATGCCGCCAGTTTTTTCGGAGTTGGAAAATTCAGTGAAACTACGGGAAATGAAGGTGTCGATTTGCATAGGCGCGGCCTTATCGCGCGGCGGCCCGACCAACGCAATACCTGCTTCGCCCCGATGGCAGAAACACCCTGATAGTCATTATACCTGGTCAAGATATGCGCCAGGCAGCTTGAAGCATCCATCGGCTATGGCAAGGCGATCGTCCGAATCGGCGTCATGCTTGGTCCAAGAGAAGATGCAGGAGAACCAGAGCGACGTGTCTTTCGATAGCGATCCGCCGGCGTTGACGACGCGACACGACCCAGCCAGTTAGGTGGCCTCAGTGTGCGACCGCTGGTGGCGCAGGCTGGAGCGTAGTCGGTGATGCATTGATAAGGTGCTGTTGAGCCAACACTGCATACAGGGGTGCGCTGATCACCTTGGAGATCGTGCGCGCAATCATCGCGCATGCCATCAGACTCAAGACCATCGAATGGCCATCCACCATCTCCATGACGATAATGAACGACGTAAGGGGCGCTTGGGTGGCTGCTGCCAAGAACCCGACCATTCCCAATGCAATCAGAGCGGTAGCGTTGGGCATGTGAAGAAATTGTGCGACATCGTTACCCAGCGCCGCGCCGATCGCCAGCGACGGCGCGAAGATGCCGGCGGGGACGCCCGACCAGGTCGTCAGCCATGTGGCGACAAATTTCAACAAGAAGAACAACGCGGGCACCGCTTCCCTACCGGCGACCATATCTCGTGTGTGTCCGTAGCCGCTGCCGAAGGTGGCGCCAGCTGATGCGAGCCCGATCACTGCAACGAGCAGTCCGCACAGCACGGCGAATCGCATGGGCTGTCTGGCCCGCCATCTGGAGAGAATGTCTTTTCCTTGACCCAACAATGAGGCCTGCAGCAGGCGCGAGAAGAGGCCGCCCGCTAGGCCGCTCAGCACCGCAACCAACAAGCCGGGAAGTACCAGCGACACATCGATGCCGGTGGCGCGTATGATGCCAAAGTATGTCGCATTGCCGTAAATCGATACCGCGATCAGACCGGCCAACACAATGGCCGACAGCAACAGACCACTGCTACGCTGTTCCGGTCTGCGGGACAGTTCTTCGATGGCGAACATGACCCCCGCCAATGGCGTATTAAAGGCTGCGGCGATGCCCGCCGCGCCACCTGCCACCAGCAGACCATGCGTACTTACCGCCACGCGCTCAGGCAACCATTTCCCAGCGGCGAGCATGATGCCGGCGGCCACCTGTACTGATGGGCCTTCACGGCCCAGCGACAGGCCGCCAAGCAAACCCCAGGTGGTCAACCCGACTTTGGCGATGCTGATTTTGAACGACACCAGTTTGCGCGTGGCAGCGGGCGTCGCAGCAGGATCGAGCGTCGCCATGACTTGTGGAATACCAGAGCCGGCCGCTGCCCCGACATAGCGCCGCGTGATCCAAACGATGCAGCCTGCGCACATGGGCGTCCATGCCAGCGCCGCCATCGGCTCGTAGTGAAACAGCGTCATGAACAGGTCAAGCGCTTTTTCTCCCAGCCAGGTAAATGCCACCACGACTAGTCCTGCGGCGCAGGCTGCCGCCATGACCACTGCTCGGGTGGCCCAGACTCGCCAATTACGAAACTCGCTGTCAAACGCAGCTGAAGTATTGTGCTTTATTTTCATGGCGATGGATTAGCAAAAAAAATCCTCGCGGATCAAGGACGCGAGGATTAAAGCCTTCAGCGGGCCTGCTGTGACACTTGAGCCGATCAATACATTTGTACAAATATACTTTGCTGCCATATAATTTGTCAAATGTACCGACACAAACTTGCAAGCGTCGCAGCATGGCGACGCAACACCGTCTCAGCGCTGGCGTTGTGCGGAATGGCCTCCTCGGCCACTGCTGCGCCGACGCCCACGCCGGTCAACAACGATTTGCCAGCCATTGTGAAGTCCTTCGCTGCGTTGAGTGGAAATCGCCCTGTCTTTTGCGATGCGCCATCGGCGCTTGCGCCGGCGGGTTGGGTCAGCGCGCCAGTACAATGCGCTTGGCGAAAACGGTTGACCCTGCAGCGCTGGACGCTGGATTTGAAGCGCAACTCGGGCTGCGTCAGCCCCCAGGCCGATTGGTGGCACTGGCAACAACTAGCCGGCTCGGCGACTGCTAGTTCGCCTGTCTGGAACGCTCGCTGGCGTCGTCAAGCCATTTTCCAGGAAGGCAATGAGAGCGCCGGCACGAAGAAAATGACGCTCATTGCGCAAACCGCCGATGGGGCCTGGACTGCAATGACGTGGGGCTGGACACCGTCCAATCGGCCTGGCACACGTGCCTGGGAACAAAACCGCTGGGATCGATTGAAGCAGGCGCTTCAGGAAATGACTGGCAACGAGGACGCCATAAGTTCGCAATCGGCGCTTGGCTTGGGGTACCGCAACCTTCGCAATCGCACCGCCGAACAGTCGGGTAACGCGCTGATTTGGCAGGAGGGCAAACTGTGCATGCGTATCATGGCGGCTGACAAGTCGGCGGAGCCGGACATTCCGCTCCCCTACGCGCGCGAGGACAGCCGGCTTGAGCAACGCGCGGCCATCCAAGTGAAAATGGCGCGTGGCGATGCGTCGTTGGCCTGGCCGGCGGCATTTCATTTGATGCTGCCTATACTTCCCCATCAACGCAGCGCCACTTACGCCGCGGTGGCACGAAGCAATCTACATATTACCGGCCACTTATGGCTGCCAGCGCCGACAGAGAAAGCGGTCCATCTTCACATTGATACAACGCTGATTGCCAAGCAAGGCTCGCCTGAAGAGACGCAAATCGTCTCGGTGCTGAACCGCGAAATGGCCGCTATCGCGGCCCTGTGGGTGGCCGATCATGAACGCTGAAATCCTCTCGTGGCCGTTGTGGCTGTCTTCCCCGCTGGCCCTATTAGGCGCAGGCTTGTTGCTTGCGCAGATGTTGGGCCTTGTACTCGAAGCACGACGGCTGCCCAAGCTATATGGCGCAGTTGCGGCAGGCCTGCTGCTCGGCGTGAGCGGTCTTGGAATGATCGATGCCGCTGTCACCACGCAATTTCAAGAACTGTTCAATGCCGCAACCGCGCTGGTGCTGTTTGAAGTTGGGCGCAAGATGGATATCGCCTGGCTTTGGCGCAGCCGGCGCCAGGGAGCAAGCTTGCTGCTCGCCTGCCTGTTGCGTGTGACCGTCATTTGGGGCCTGCTGGCTGCCTGGGGTTTTGGCTGGGCTGAGGCTGGTTTTATGGCCGCCCTGCTCATCGCCTCAAGTCCGATCATTTACGCGTCCATGGTCTCCGACTCGCAAGCGAGTGGCGTCACCGTTTTTGCTGGCGCCAATTTTGTCGGTCTTGGCAACGTGATGGCATTGCTGGTGCTGTTTCCGACGGTCGCCTGGCTGCGGATGCGCGCCGAAGGCGAACTGGCGAGCTACGCGACAGAATTGATTAAGCAGTTGAGCCGGCTCGGGCTGGGTGTGGCGATCGCTTTGCTCAGCTATGGTTTTTATTTCCTCGCCACGCGACTGACCCGCGCCCGTGCGCGTTTGCGCCCAGGCATGTTGCTGGCGGCGCTGCTGATGGATCTGGGACTATGCTCCGTCAGCGCGGCCAGCGCTCTGTTATCGTTATTGCTGATGGGGCTATTGCTGCGGAACGCGGAAAAACGGGACAACGTCTTTCAGGCAGAGCTGCGCACGGGGCAGGATATCGGGTACGCCTTGTTGTTCATGATGTCCGCCTCGCTGGTGCGCATCGAGCAGCTTTTACACTGGCAGACGCTGCTGGTCGCACTACTATTGTTCGCCGCGCGCATTCTGATGACGCGGCTGGCCCTGACGTTCGCGACGGCATGGGATAGCCAGAAAAAAAATGCCCTGGCACTGTCGACGTGCTCGCTCGTGAGTTTTGGCGCGCTCATGGTTGACAACTCGATGACCGGCTATCCAGGGTTAAGTGAGCCTGCCCAGCAGATCATGGCGGCATTGCTCGCATTAAATGTGCTGCTTGCACCCGGCCTGACGTGGTATGGATTGCACTTGGCCGGAGAGAACCACGAAGAGGAGCGTCATGCTTGAATCATCTGCAACCGCGCCCGATGCCCATACATTGGCCGCATCAGGCCAGGGGCCGGCTTACCTGCCGCCGTTCGCGCACGCTCGGCTCGGCACAATGGGCATCGAACTCGAATTGATGGTGTTGGACCGGCTCACCCACGACCTGTTGCCGGCGGCGCCGGATATCTTGCGCCTGCTCGATCTACAAGAGAAGCGATGGGTGGCCACGCCGGAAATCACGACGTCGATGTTGGAGGTTGCGACGTCGATATTGGAAAACCATCAACAGGCCGCCGCAGAGCTTGAGGAAATTCGCCACAGTGTTGAACGCGCCGCATTTGAAGTGGGCGCTGTTATTTCAGGCGGTGGCGCCCACCCATTCCAGCAATGGAGCGATCAGCGCATCTACCCCAAGGAACGGTATCGCGAGTCGGCACGCAAGTTTGGCTACCTGGCGAAGCTTTTCACCGTGTTCGGCATGCACGTGCACATTGGCGTTCCCAGCGGGGATGAGGCCGTTCGGCTATGCGCCTGGTTGACCCAAAGGGCGCCGCTATTTATCGCATTGTCCGCCAATTCACCTTGCTGGCAGGGAGAGAACTCCGGCTTTTGCAGTGCCCGGAGCAATGTAGTGGGCGCTTTCCCGATGAGCGGCACCATGCCATCGCACATCCGATCATGGGAGCAGTTCCAGCAGCATTTCGATCGACTGGCCAAATTGGGCATCGTCAGCAGCATCAAGGATTTCTACTGGGATGTACGCCCCAAGCCGGAATACGGAACGATCGAATTGCGCGTGCTTGACACGCCCTTGCATCCATCTTACGCCGCAGCATTGGCATGCTATGCCCGTGCTTTGTGTGTCGAGGCGAGCCGTCAGCCTGGCCGCTGGCCGACCAATGATGGGCCGGAGCTTTACACCTGGAACCGCTTCAATGCGGCCCGCGACGGCGTGGCAGGCATGTGGATCGACCCCGAGACTGGACAGCGCCGCTCGATCGTCGATGTCGTGACCGCGGATATGTCCCGGTTGGCGCCGAAATCCGATGACCCGGGCTTTAAGACGGCGCGCGCGCAAATTGAAGAGCTGTTGCGTAACGGAGGGCAGGCGAAGTGGCTCACGGCCCAGTTGGACGCGGGCTACGGCATGAACGATCTGGCCCGCCATGCGAGCGAACTGTTCGGTCAAAAGTCGTCGCAACTACCAGGATATGCCGGAGTAAAGTGATGTCGCCCTTACCTGTGCCGGACGATCTGCGGCGGTTTATCCTCAGCAGTATCGCGTCGGTCCCTCATCTTGAGGCGCTGCTGTTGTTGCGCGCCGCTTCGGAAAAAGATTGGGACAACGACGCCGTGGCCCGTCGCCTCTACATCCCGAACCGCATCGCGCGCAAAGTCCTGGACGATTTAACCGCTATCGGCGCCCTGCACGCCACCGAACTCGCGCAAGGCGTCTGCTATCGGTATGGCCCCAACTCGAACGAGCTGGGGCAGTTGATCGACCGACTCGCTGCAGCCTATTCGACCAACCTGGTTGGGATTACCAGGCTGATACACTCGCAACTGGATCGGCACGCGCAGCAGTTCGCCGATGCGTTCACCTGGAAGAAGGACACCTGATATGGCGCAATTGATCTACGGACTTTGCACACTGACCTCGCTGGCCTGCGCCTGGATGTTACTGACGACATACCGGCGTAATCGCGTACGTCTGTTGTTCTGGAGCGGCCTGTGCTTCATCGGCATGTCCGTCAACAACATATTACTCGTGCTCGATAAGCTGGTGTTCCCCGAAATTGATCTGCTGCCGGTCCGCTTGATTAGCGCCTTGGCCGCATTGATGCTCCTGTTGTTTGGCCTGATTTATGAAACCAAGTGAGGCGGAGATGATTCTGTTTCTGACGGGCGCAATTGTCATGGCTTCGGCGGTCATTGCGCTTTTCTTTCTGCGTTTCTGGCGCAGCACCGGTCAACGGTTCTTCCTGTACTTTTCCTTATCGTTTTTCGTCGAAGCGCTCCATCGGGCGTACTCGGCATGGGACGGCGCCAGCCACGAAGATTCACCGTATCATTATTTGATCCGGCTGCTGTCGTACGGCTTGATCCTGTGGGCAGTCGTGGAAAAAAATTTGCGCCCCCGGTCGCCTGACTCTTGATAGCAAGGTTCGCTCCGATCATTCAAATTCTGCTGGAGGTGCATGGCGGTGCGTCACGTGAATGCCGACAATGCGCAGGACGATAGCGTACTGTATCGATGGCAAAAATATCTGGCCAAACCCACGCCCGCGTGCACCATTGCCGCAAGTGCCGGCTCGCTCCTCCTCGTCGGTCTCATCGCATGGATCAATATCTTGGCGGGCCCGGAGATTCAGCTCTTCGTCTTTTATTTGCTTCCGGTGTTAGGCATCACTTTGTATCTGGGGCGGCAAACCGGTGTTGCAGCATGCTGACTTTGCGTCGCGGTTAATCTTGCAGCGATGTGGTACGTCGGCGACCTCAGTTCCGGACATTGGGTCACGGGTTTTGCCAGACTGCTGGGACTGATCTTGGTGGTAATGAGCTGGGGAAGATTTCATGAAGTCAGCTGCTTACTTGGCGAGCTAAGTATGGTGGACTCGCTGACAGGTCTTCAGAACCGCAGAGCATGCCTGTTACGTGGACAGGCTGAGTTTGCACGGATGCACCGTACCGGCGAGCAGCTCAGCCTGATGTTTATCGACTTGGACAATTTCAAAACCGTCAACGACCAGTTCGGGCATAAGGCCGGTGATCGACTACTGCGTATGACAGCCGCTGAATTGCGGCGGGTTTTGCGCCATAGCGATTTTGCGGTTCGCCTTGGTGGCGACGAATTTGCGACTATTTTGCCGGGAACCGACGGTGCTGGCGGCCGCTCTTTGGCCGAGATCGTGCACATATGCCTGAATAGGCTTTTTGAAATCGCCGGATTTGATGTTAGCGCGAGCGTCGGCGTGGCGACTTTTCGCGCAGTACCTGCCCATTTCGAGGAGGTCTTGCAACGTGGCGATGAACTGATGTACGAAATAAAAAGGGCCGGCAAAGACGGCGTGCTCCAGCGGGATGTAGAATGACCAGACAAAGATCTTTCTATTCAGGATATATGTAGTGATGCCACCGAATCACCCGTCTCAAAAAATCCCCTCTGATTTGCCCACCGTCAAATACACGGATGCGCTTCCGCCATCGACGCGAGTCCTCAGGCAATTCCGTATTGTATTTAACGCCGTCAAAACACACTTCCGCACTGTCGAAAAAGCGGCTGGCATTGGCGGCGCGCAGGTATGGGCGCTGAGCGTCATTGGAAAAAATCCTGGCATTGGCATAGGTGATCTTGCCAAAGAATTGGATGTTCATCAGACGACCGCGAGTAATCTGGTCAAGGTTCTTATGGCTCAAAACTTAGTCAAGCAAGGAAAAAGTGAAACTGACAGACGCGCTGTCACCATGCAGCTTTCCGTCGAGGGCCAGCAGCGCCTGAAGAAAGCACCGCTACCATTTGCTGGCGTCCTCCCTAACGCGCTGTCCTCTATGGATGAGCAGACGCTGGCACGAATGGAGCAGGACCTGGGAACTCTCATCGCCATCCTGGCAGCCGATAAGGACAGCGCGAATACGCCGCTAGCCGAACTTTAAACTCAACAATAAATATGGCCGAATCGTAGCGCGCCCTGGGCCTTCGCTCGCTTCCTGCCGCAAGTAATACAAAAAGGGCAGCCTATTGGGCTGCCCTTTCGCATTTTTGGAGCGGGAGAAGAGTCTCGAACTCTCGACCTCAACCTTGGCAAGGTTGCGCTCTACCAACTGAGCTACTCCCGCTTAGGAGCTTTGGAGGCGAGGACGGGAGTCGAACCCGTCCACACGGCTTTGCAGGCCGCTGCATATAACCGCCCAAATGCCGCGCACCACCAAAACAATGTCTTGATCCAATCCGTAAGCGCTGTCGATAATTCTAACAGCACCCAGATAAATTTCGCCATTTCCCCTTTAAATCAGTACCTTATAGCAGACTGATCACTCCCACTCGATGGTCGCAGGCGGCTTGCCCGAGATATCGTAGACCACGCGGTTGATGCCACGGACTTCGTTGATGATGCGGTTCGACACCTTGCCCAGCAGCGCGTGCGGCAGGTGCGCCCAGTGCGCGGTCATGAAGTCCTGGGTCTGCACGGCGCGCAGCGCCACCACGTATTCGTAGGTGCGGCCGTCGCCCATCACGCCCACCGATTTCACCGGCAGGAACACGGCAAACGCCTGCGAGGTGGCGTCGTACCAGTTGCGCGGCACCGCGTCCTGGTCGAAGCCCGGCACCACGGTCGCCTCGTACGGCGTGTTGCGCAGTTCTTCGATGAAGATGGCGTCGGCCTGGCGCAGCAGGTCGGCGTATTCCTTCTTCACTTCGCCCAGGATGCGCACGCCCAGGCCCGGGCCCGGGAATGGGTGACGGTAGACCATGTCATGCGGCAGGCCCAGCGCCACGCCCAGCTTGCGCACTTCGTCCTTGAACAGTTCGCGCAGCGGTTCCAGCAGTTGCAGTTTCATGTGCTCCGGCAGGCCGCCCACGTTGTGGTGCGACTTGATGGTCTGGCCTTTCTTGCCTTTGCCGGCCGACTCGATCACGTCCGGATAGATGGTGCCCTGCGCCAGCCATTTGGCGTTGACCAGCTTGCCTGATTCCTGGTCGAACACTTCGACGAACTCGCGGCCGATGATCTTGCGCTTCTGCTCGGGATCGGTGACGCCGGCCAGGTGACCCATGAACTGGTCTTCCGCGTCGACGCGGATCACTTTCACGCCCAGGTTGTTGGCGAACATGTCCATGACCATCTTGCCTTCGTTCAGGCGCAGCAGGCCGTGGTCGACGAACACGCAGGTCAGCTGGTCGCCAATCGCGCGGTGGATCAGCGCCGCCGCCACCGACGAATCGACGCCGCCCGACAGGCCCAGGATGACTTCGTCCTTGCCCACCTGCGCGCGGATTTTCTCGACCGCTTCCGAGATGTAATCCGGCATGTTCCAGTCCGACTTGCAGCCGCAGATTTCGTGCACGAAACGGCTCAGCATGACCTTGCCCTGCACGGTGTGGGTCACTTCCGGGTGCCACTGCACACCGTAGAACGATTTCTCTTCGTTGGCCATGGCGGCGATCGGGCACGACGGGGTGTCGCCCATCAGCACGAAGCCCGGCGGCATTTCCAGCACTTTGTCGCCGTGGCTCATCCACACCTTCTGCATGCCGTGGCCTTCGCCGGTGACGAAGTCGACGATGCCGTCCAGCAGCTTGGTGTGATTGCGCGCGCGCACTTCGGCGTACCCGAATTCGCGCACTTTGCCGTTCTCCACTTTACCGCCCAGCTGCGCGGCCATGGTCTGCATGCCGTAGCAGATACCCAGCACCGGCACGCCCAGTTCGAACACGGCGTCCGGCGCGCGCGGCGCGTCGCCTTCCAGCGTCGAGCTGTGGCTGCCCGACAGGATCACGCCGGCGGCGCCGTAGTTGCGCACGAATTCGTCGCTGACGTCATACGGATACACTTCCGAGAACACGCCGGAATCGCGCACGCGGCGCGCGATCAGCTGGGTAACCTGGGAGCCGAAATCGAGGATGAGGATTTTAGAATGCATGGAATGATGTAAACCAGTTTGGATATAGAAAAACGCCGGCGGGCGGCCGGCGTTTGCAAGGTCTTAGTCGCCGGAACGGTAGTTCGGCGCTTCCTTGGTGATTTGTACGTCGTGCACGTGCGATTCGCGCATGCCGGCCGAGGTGATCTCGACGAACTCGGCCTTCTGGCGCAGCTCGTCGATGGTGGCGCAGCCGCAGTAACCCATGGATTGGCGCACGCCGCCCACCAGCTGGAAGATGATCGCCAGCACCGAGCCTTTGTAGGCCACGCGGCCTTCAATGCCTTCGGGGACGAACTTGTCCTGCTTCATGGCGGCGTCCTGGAAGTAGCGGTCGGCCGAGCCGTCCGACATCGCGCCCAGCGAGCCCATGCCGCGATACGATTTGTAGGAACGGCCCTGGTACAGGATCACTTCGCCCGGCGCCTCTTCGGTACCGGCAAACATCGAGCCCATCATCACGGTCGAGGCGCCGGCCGCCAGCGCTTTCGAGATATCGCCCGAGAAGCGGATGCCGCCGTCGGCGATGCATGGCACGCCGGTGCCTTCCAGCGCTTCGGCCACGTTGGAGATGGCGGTAATTTGCGGCACGCCCACGCCAGCGACGATACGGGTGGTGCAGATCGAGCCCGGGCCGATGCCGACCTTGACCGCGTCCGCGCCGTATTCGACCAGCGCCTTGGCGGCGGCGGCGGTGGCGATGTTGCCGCCGATGACGTCCACTTGCGGGTACTTGGTCTTGATCCATTTCACGCGGTCGAGGATGCCTTGCGAGTGGCCGTGGGCGGTGTCGACCACCAGCACGTCGACGCCGGCGGCGACCAGCAGATCGATACGCTCCTCATCTTTCGCGCCCACGCCGACAGCGGCGCCCACCAGCAGCTTGCCTTGCGAGTCTTTCGACGCCAGCGGGTGCTCGGTGGATTTCTGGATGTCCTTCACGGTGATCAGGCCGCGCAGTTCGAATGCATCGTTCACCACCAGCACGCGCTCCAGGCGGTGCTTGTTCATCAGGCGCTTGGCTTCGGTGGTGTCGGCGTCTTCCTTCACGTACACCAGCTTTTCGCGCGGGGTCATCTTGGCGCGCACTTCGGCGTCCAGCTCCTGCTCGAAACGCAGGTCGCGGTTGGTGATGATGCCGACCACTTCCTTGCCTTCCACCACCGGGAAACCGGAAATGCCATATTGCTCGGTCAGCTTGATGACGTCGCGGATTTTCATGGTCGGCGGGATGGTGATCGGGTCACGCAGCACGCCGGCCTCGAAGCGCTTGACGCGCGCCACTTCACGCGCCTGGTCCTTCGGCGCCAGGTTTTTGTGGATGATGCCAATGCCGCCTTCTTGCGCCATGGCGATCGCCAGGCGGGCCTCGGTGACCGTATCCATGGCTGCCGACAGCAGTGGGATGTTCAGGCTGATATTGCGAGTCAGACGGGTTTTGAGGGACGTATCCGCAGGAAGAACGTTGGAGTACGCTGGAACGAGCAGCACGTCATCGAATGTGAGTGCTTTTTGGAGTAGACGCATAGCATTTCCTATAGGCGCAAAAGCAGATTATACAGAAATTGCCCATGCTTGTCATTAACTTCTAGAAACCACTGCGCGCGCAGCGCTTATAAGGGTTTCTTTGATATCTCGAAGTATGCTTTGGTTTGGGAAAGTTTGAGTTTTCGCCCAAATTTCGCCCACGTTTTTTGGAGCACGCAATAGGTGATTGAAACTGGGCGACCAGCGTTCAGTACAGCCGGCTCCTCGACTCTTGAGCGCCAGTAGGAGGGCAGCCTCCACATCGTCGAGCTTCGTGTGGGTGATCGGCAACGCCGCGCACCTCAGTTCACCTTTGTTCCAGCCGGCTGACGCACCCAGCACATTGTTATTAGATGTATGCAAGTCTTTGCATTTTCGACCTCGCAACAGCAATAGGCCGATCGATACAGCCGTCTTTGACTAGTCGACTCGCGGCAAAATGCCCTGCACTGCCTTGAGTAGTTGGAATGAAACAGCCCGACCTATTGCGTTGGCATCAGGATTATCGGGCTGCCATAGATCTACTGGCTCACCGTCAGGAAACGTGATGTCACCGTTATTGGAATGAAACATCACAATCGGCGCAAAAGTGAACGTCTATGTCCAAAATTATTTGGACCATTCTAAATTTTTTCGTGCTTGAAGCGGAATGCTACGATAAAAACTTCAACACCAAGGAGAGCAAAGTGACCCCGGTTGACCGCTTTATCAATCGCGACGATAGGCAGCGCGAGCTTTACAAAATCTTTGATCGACGTGACATGCCGCACTTGCGCAGGAGGCGCATCGCGCGGTTGCTGCACTGCTATAACGATTGGTTGCTCGGCTATGCCTTCGCACAAGTGAAGCCCCTTTCCTAGGCACGAAAAGAGTAAAAACACCGCCAACGCACGGCCAGCGGCAACGGTCCAGCAGCGCTAGACGAGAGAAAAGGTAACCCGGCGAGGGTTCGCCCCCCCCGACCAATTCCTTACGAGAGAGCGGCTCTAAGACCTGATCTATCGAGGCACGCGCGGTACCGAGATCTCGCGGTCTAAAACCGCGATGGATTTCCAGCGCGGCGGCTTCGACGAAGGCGATCGCAAGGTCGTTTAGCCAACACAGTACCGTACGGGCCGATCGTCGCGTTTTTCGGACCTGACAAAGCTTGCACGGTGTTACGGCGTGACCCGAATTTTCTTAGGCCTCGTAATCGGCAGCTGGCCTGAAACGCCAACGAAACCGTTGCGGCGACGCCATGGCTGTGCCGGCTGCTGGAGTGGCAAGGGCGCCAGGACGAACGCGCCTTGCAACACTCATTCATCGTTTCGGCGCTGCTCCAGGATTCTCTGGTGGGGGCGCAATATCCGCAGCATTCATTTGATCCTTCAGCAAGCTTTGAAGTTGCTTCAAGTGCTTGTCCTGCGCCCCTTTTTCAAGCGCTTCGGATTCTTTCAACTTCTTGTCGATAGCAGCTTTCAAGGCCTCCGGATCGTCCTTGAGATGCCACAATCCCAATCGTTTCAATCTATCTTCGCTTGACATGATTTCATACTCCTAATGTTTTCTTGCCTCGACCTGGAGGTCTGCCCGTCCAAACGCGTCTGCAGGGGACTCGCCTGCCAATATACTACTAACCCCAAACACGATACCAGTGCCTCGTTTGCTCAAATTGTCCTTGTGTTTCGGGTGTTCAATTTCATGCAATTTCTCACCTACAATATATTCAGAAACTTTGTCTTGGGCGAGTTGCATATGCATTTCAACCATATTTCTCGTTGCAAAACGACCGACAACGACAAAACTGAACTCATCGCCACCATGGCGAAAGCGGCCAACTTTGATGCCCATCGATTCCATCATCATCATTGTTTGTTCTGCAATCCTTGCCATTCCGCCAAAAACTGCATCGGCGCCGCTATGACCTTTTACTGCGTTTAAGCCTCCCAGGTTTTTAATGTCAACTTCAACATAAAAGGCACGGTCGAGTTTATTCTCGGTGACATGTCTTATGGCGTTTTGCACCGTCGGAGTGCGATCTCCTGCAAGGTCGAACCCCGTTACAGTGTCTGCCGTGACATCGCTTCTTGCTTTCTTGAATAATTGCATTGCAAGCTCGTCGGGAATGCTATTTTGACGCGCAAACCCTTTGAATTCGTTCAAGCGCATTTCTGCCGCCGTTTCGAATTCTTTTGGTTTTCCCAACTTCATCGAAAGGTTATTTAGAGAATGCTCAAAAACCTCACCGAACAAGTCAATTTTTGCCTCAAGTACTGAATTGCATTTATTAATCGTATAGGCAAAGAAGGCGTTCAGGTAAGCGCTTGCTTCAACCTTAAACTTACTCAACATCTCCTGGAAGTATTCACTGACCTGGTGAATATCGTCTTCCTTGGAGAGTTTTTTTTGAGTAACGCCAATGCCGGAAGCGTTCGACGTCGTATGGTTAGCCACGCCCGTCATTGGTGCTTGATCGCCATGTAACTGCAAAGCCTTGCTGCCCATGACGTCGGCCTCATGTTCGAGTCCGGCATCATCATTTACCGGCACCCCATTTTTCATTTGCACGGTCGGCTTCACGATGCCCCGCGCCTGCTGCACCACGTGCCAGGCTTCGTGAGGCAGATGCTGCTCCTGTCCGGGCGCCATGTGGATGTCGCGGCCCTGAGCGTAAGCGTGCGCGTTCAGCTGGGCTGGTTTGTCCGAGTTGTAGTGGACACGGACGTGATCCATGCTCATGCCCGACAGCGATTCGATCCCCGACTTCAGCTGATTGGGCAAGCCGGTCTGGTTTTGCTGTGCTTGGAAAGGCGCGCCGGCTTGCTGCTTCTGGAAGACGTCGAACTTTCCCTGCAGAAGTTCCTCATCGGGCACGCGTTGCGCGGGCACGAACTTCCCTTGCAACATGTCCTCGTCCATGACCCGCTGCGCTGGCGCTGCCTCGCCCTGGGCGGCAATCATGTCGGTGCGGGCTTTTAGCTGGGCGGCCTGGCTGGAATTGTTGGCCATCGATTGAAGGCGCCGCTGCGCGATCGACGAGGCGCGCACGTCATCAATGACAGCAGGCGCGTGCCCTGATTGCGCATTTTCCTGGCCGGTCGCGTTTTTTTGGTCTCGCTGGCCGGTCAAACGTGTCTTCATGGTGAACTCGCTTTCTCGAAATGCAAGGAACGCACAGACTTCATGGGTCGTAGACTAGCGTGCTCGTCCCCCATTCGGAAGTAACAGCCGGGTAACGCCAGCTGCGTTACGTCGCCTCATCAGCCTGTGGTAACCGTTCACGCGGCGGCGTACGTGGTTCGCACAGCCGCGTCATCCAGGTCCCTGAGGGGGCAGTGCGAAAAGCCTGCATGAACGGAAATAGATGCGTTTCGGTCGAAATCGTCGATCCCGAGGCTGCGCTAAATTGGCATTAATAATGCCATCAAATAGCAAAAGACATGCTATTGTTGAGTCGTTCAATTGCTTCAATGTAGATACTACTGGTTCCGAAAACCAGGCTTCGGGATCGACACCGTTCAGCTTGGCCGTGCCGATCAACGAGCAGACCGCAGCGGCCCGTTCGCCGCCGCTGTCGGCGCCGGCGAACAGATAGTTGCGCCGACCAATGGCGACACCACGCAGGGCGCGTTCGGCCGCCGAGTTGTCAATCTCGATGGCGCCGTCGTCGCAGTAGCGCAGCAGCGCCGGCCAGAGCTTGAGCGCGTACAGGATCGCCGCCGCTGTGTCGGACTTGCGCGATAACGTTTCGAGTGTGGTGCGCAGCCAGCGTTCCAGGTCGTCGAGCAGCGGGCGCGAGCAGGCTTGCCGAACTTGCCTTCGCTCGTCGGGCGGCTTGCCCCGCATCTCGGCCTCGATCACATAGAGCTCGGCGATCTGGCGCAGCGCTTCGGTGGTCAACGGCGTGGTTCGCGCCGCGTGCAGATCATGGAATTTGCGCCGGGCGTGCGCCCAGCAGGCGGCTTCACGGATCGTACCACTCTCGAACAAGGCGTTGAAGCCGGCGTACGCGTCCGCTTGCAGCACGCCAGCAGCGCGCGATCGAGGTCGACGCCTTCGCGGGGGTAGATAACGGACTGCCGGTACAGCGGCAGATGGTCGGCGAACTTCGCCACCAGCACATGCGCCAGCAAGCCGGGGCCGGCAATGCCGCGCTCAATCGGACGGCTCGGCGCCGGCGCCTGGACGATGGCGTCGCAGCAGGCGCACGCCAGTTTCGGGCGCACATGGCGGATCACGCGGAAGCTGGCCGGCACGAACTCCAGTTGCTCGGCCACTATCATCAATTATCGCCAGCGGAGTTCATCCCGAGGCATATGGGCGGGCAAATGATGTTTCTTGCAACCGTGCAGATAACATGATCACAAACGCTGCCGCTGAACTCATCAGCTTGCGATTCGCCACCATCCGATTCGCTAGGCCGGCCGGTAGAGTGAACAACTTGTGCAAGCACACCCTCTTTATTCAGTCCTCACCAGCAAGAACACCGCAGCATTGCCGAAATACCGGTAGCCGAAATCTCGCCATACTTAGACGGCGACCAACATGACGCCATTGATCCGTAGCAGCGATGCTCAACTCTTGCTGAACTTTTGGTTCTGCTGCAGTGGTTCTTTGTCAGGAGCTTGCGCGGGCACCGCCAATTGTTAAATTTTGCCGCGCGGAATTGGTGTTGTTTTAACGCCAATCTAAGAAAAACGCTATCTTGGCTGGCCACCTGACAAGTGGCAAAAACAGCCCGGCAGCTGCATCTGCCGGTCACTATAACGTTATGTTTAGGGGTTCTACGATGAAACTGAAGCTACTCGCTGCTGCATTACTCGCTGGCGCCGCATTCTCCGCCAGCGCCGCCGACCAGATCGTCAACATCGGTCTCGGCACCACGGAGTTCTCGGGTATTCCAACGCTGCTGGAAGGCGGCTCGGATACCATCACCTTCGACGGTCTGGCAACCGGCCTGTACAACGTAACCGTTTCGTATCAGGGCAACTTCCTGAATATCGCCTCGGTCGCCTTGAACAACAACCTGGGCACCTCGCTGGTGCTGGGCGGCCCAACCGGCTATTTCAGCGTTGGCGGCCTGACCATCGGCGCCAATTCGCCATTCACGCTGGTGCTGACCGGCGACGAGTCGACCTCCGCGTTCGCGCAATACCAGGGCGCCATCACGGTCACCGCCGTACCTGAGCCTGCCACCTACGGCATGCTGCTGGGCGGCCTGGGCCTGCTGGGCATGGCGGCGCGCCGCAAGAAGCAGTCGTAAAGCAGCAGTGGCGCTCCGGTTGACAGTTGCCATGAATCATGGCGAAATCGTTGTATGTCATCTGGAGCGCTTTTATGAATCCCCGCAACACCCTGCTAGCCGTCCTGCTGCTCGTCACCACACCACTGGCGCTGGCCCAATACATGTGGATCGATGAAAAAGGCGTCAAACAGCTGTCCGACCGCCCGCCGCCACCCAATGTGCCGGAAAAACGCATCCTGAAGGCGCCCGGCAAGCCGCTGTTCAATCCCAACGCCACCGAGCCCGAGTCTGCCGCCGCCGACACCCCGGCCGCCAAGCCGGCGCCCACCCTGGCCGAGCGCAACGCCGACTTCAACAAGCGCAAGGCCGAAGCCGCCGAGACGGCGAAACAGGCCGCCGCCACTGCCCAGCGCAAGGCCGACGAGGCCGCCAATTGCAACGCCGCCCGCCAGAACCAGCAAGCGCTCGACCAGGGCCTGCGCCTCAGCACCTACGATAAAAACGGCGAACGCGGCTATATGAACGACGAACAACGCGAAGAATTGCGCAAAAACACGCAAAAAGTGTTGGCCGAATGCAAATAGAGGCTCTTACTTTCGGCGTAGCTGCCGTATGATATCGCTATCACCATCATACACAGCGCAGCAATGACCAAGACTCAAGCGGGCAAGAGCCGCGCCAGCGGACGCATCACCCTCGCCATGGTGGCGGAAAAGGCCGGCGTGGCCACCATGACCGCCTCGCGCGCCATCACCCAGCCGGAGATGGTGTCACAGGCCTTGCGCGACCGCGTCGATGCGGCCGTGGCCGAGCTCGGCTATGTGCCGAACCGCGCCGCCCGCGCCCTCGCCTCCTCGCAGTCCAAGGTGATCGCGGTGCTGGTGCCGTCGCTGTCGAACGCCGTGTTCACCGAGGTGCTGGCCGGCATCCAGGACGCGCTGGACGCCGACGATTACCAGATCTTGATCGGCAACACCCGCTATTCCGACAAGGAAGAGGAAAAGCTGATCAACACCTATCTGCAATCGAATCCGGACGGCATGCTGCTGTCCGGCCTGACCCACAGCCCGCGCGTGCAGCAAATCCTGTCGACCCTGCGCATGCCTGTGGTGTCGATGATGGACATGTCCACCGACCCCGAGCAGTACACCGTGGGCTTCTCGCAATTCCAGGCCGGCCACGCCATGACCCGCTACCTGCTGGACAAGGGCCACAAGCGCATCGGCTTCATCGGCGCCCAGCTGGACGAGCGTACCCTGCGCCGCGCCGAAGGCTACCGCAAGGCCATGCAGGAAGCCGGCCGCGCCGACGCCAAGCTGGAGGTGATGGTCGGCGAGCCGTCCACCATCGCGCTGGGCGCCGAGCTGCTGGGCCGGATGCTGGCGCAGGCGCCCGATTGCGACGCCATCTTCTGCTGCAACGACGACCTCGCCCACGGCGCCATCTACCAGTGCCAGCGGCGCGGCATCGCCGTGCCGTCGCAACTGGCCATCTGCGGCTTCAACGACCTGCCGGCCTCGGCCTGGATGAATCCGTCCCTGACCACCATCGGCACGCCGCGCTACCGCATCGGTTTCGAGGCGGCCACCCTGCTGCGCTCGGTCATTAAGGGCGAGCAGCCGGCCACGCGCCAGATCGACCTTGGCTTCACGCTGATGGCGCGCGAAAGCGCATAAAACCCCGTCTGCTGCGCCGCACCATCGATAGTGCTTTACAAATTTCGCAATCCGTCTAAACTCGCAGCACCTGTTAGCGCTATCATTCATATGCTCAAAAGTGTCAACCTCAAACCCGCACGCTGGGTCGTCATGGGCGTCAGCGGCTGCGGCAAAAGTTCGGTGGGATTGCAACTGGCCGGGGCGCTGGACGTGCCCTTCCTCGAAGGCGACACCTATCACTCCTTCGAGAACGTGGCCAAGATGACGGCCGGCGTGCCGCTCACCGATGCCGACCGCGCCGACTGGCTGTGGGCCCTGCACCGCGAGATCCGCGAAGCCCGCCTCAGGCACAGCGGCCTGGTGCTGTCCTGCTCGTCGTTGAAGCGGCGCTACCGCGATCTGCTGCGCAGCGCCGATCCCGAGTTGCGCTTCGCCCACCTGGCCGGCCCGCGCGAGCTGATCGCCGAGCGCATGGCGGCGCGCAAGGACCATTACATGCCCACCACCCTGCTGGACAGCCAACTGGCCACGCTGGAGCCGCTGGAGGACGACGAGGCCGGCATCGTGCTGGACATCGCCCGCCAGCCGGTGGACTTGGTGCGGCAGATTTTAAGAACATAGTTACCGCTATCAAAGAGCTCTCCCCGGAACTGTAGCAAGTTCCGTTCAGGCAGTGTTACGCTGCCTGCTTTTACAAGCGTTTGAAGACCACCGTGAACAAACAACTGACCTGGCGCGAAAAAATCAGCTACGGCGTGGCCGACATGGGTTTCAATTTTTACTGGACCAACGTCGCCACCTTCCTGCTGATTTACTACACCGACACCTTCGGCATCTCAGCCGCGGCGGCCGCCTCCATGATGTTCACGATCAAGCTCATCAACGCATTCACCGACCCCATGATCGGCGCGGCGGCCGACCGCACCAGCACCCGCTGGGGCAAGTTCCGGCCTTACCTGATCTGGGTGCCGCTGCCGCTGGCCTGCGCCGCCTTCCTCACCTACACCACGCCCGACCTGTCGGAGGACGGCAAGATTATCTGGGCCTACGGCACCTACCTGGCGATGATGGTGTGCTACACCTGCATCAACATTCCGTACAACGCGCTGTCCGGCGTGCTGTCGGCCGATGCGCAGGAGCGCTCCACCGTCAACGGCCTGCGCTTCATCTTCGCCTTTGCCGGCGGCACGCTGGTGACGGCGGCCACGCCGTGGCTGGTGCGTCATCTGGGCGGCGGCAACGACAAGCTGGGCTGGCAGCTGACCATGTTGGCGTGGAGCGCGTTTGCCTCGGTGCTGTTCGTGCTCACCTTCCTCAACACGCGCGAACGGATCGCGCCGCCGGCCGAGCAAAAGACCAACGTCTGGCAAGACCTGCGTGACCTGTCGCAGAACCGCCCGTGGGTGGCGCTGTTCTTCCTGGCGCTGATCATCATGATCACCATCACGCTGCGCACCAGCAGCGCGGCCTACTACTTCAAGTACGTGGTGGAGCGGCCGGATTTGATGGCGGGCTTCGTGCCGGCCTACATGATGGCGGCCGCCGCCGGCGCCTCGCTGACGCCGCTGATGACGCGCTTCGTCGACAAGAAAAAGCTGATGATGGTCCTGATGACCATCACCGCCCTGCTCTCCTCGGCCTTCTTCTTCGTGCCGAAGGACCAGGTGTGGCTGATGTTCGCGCTGCAAATCGGCATGGGGCTGGCGCTGGGGCCGAAGTCGCCGCTGGCCTTCTCCATGTACGCCGACACCGCCGACTACAACGAATGGCGCACCGGCCGCCGCGCCACCGCCATGACCTTCGCCGCCGCCACCTTCTCGCAGAAGCTGGGCACCGCCGTCGCGGTGGCGGTGATCGGCGCCATCTTCACCCAGCTGGGCTACGTGGCCAACGCCGCCCAGAGCGCCGTGTCGCAGGCCGGCATCGTGTGGCTGATGTCCTTCATTCCGGCCGCCTTCGCGCTGCTGGCGGTGGCGGTCATGTTCTTCTACAACCTCGATAATCAAAAACTGCTCCAGATCCAGCACGATCTCGAAGCGCGCAAATCCTGACGGAGAGATGTCTATGTTACGCCCCACCCACAACGGCGACCGCTATGAACTGACCAGCCCCACGGCCATGCCGCAGGCAGCCGGTTTCCTGTGGAATCAGAAGATGATGATACAGATCACCTGCCGCGGCTACGCCACCGCCCAGTTCATGCAGCCGGAACCGGCCAAGTATGCGCACGCGCCGAATCTGGAGGCCAAGACCTTCATGCAGCCGGAGCAAAACTACTACGCGCACCACCCGGGCCGCTTCTTCTACATCAAGGACGAAGAGACGGGCGAGCTGTTCTCGGCGCCGTACGAGCCGGTGCGCACCAAGGTCGACCGCTTCAATTTCTCGGTCGGCAAAAGCAATCTGGCGTGGACCGTCGAGCATCTGGGCGTGCGCGTCGAACTGACCCTCAGCCTGCCGGTGGCGGACGTGGTGGAACTGTGGTCGCTGCGCGTGACGAACATCTCGGGCCGCGTCCGCAAGCTCAGCGTCTACCCCTACTTCCCGATCGGCTACATGTCGTGGATGAACCAGTCCGGCGAATACCGCGCGGATCTGGGCGGCGTGGTGGCCAGCAGCGTCACGCCGTACCAGAAGGTGGCCGACTACTTCAAGCAGAAGGACTTCAAGGACAAGACCTACTTCCTGTGCGAGCAGGCGCCGGACGCGTGGGAAGTGCGCCAGTCCGCCTTCGAAGGCGAAGGCACGCTAAACCGCCCGGCCGCCATCGAGGCCGAACAGCTGGGCGGCAGCGACGCCCGCTACGAAACGCCGACCGCCGCCGTGCAGTACCGCCTGTCGCTGGCCGATGGCGAGGCGCGCGACTACCGCTTCCTGTTCGGCCCGGCGTTTGACGACGCCGAGATCAAGGCCGTGCGCGCCAGGTACCTGAGCGCCGAGGCCTTCGCCGCCACGCAAAAACAATACGCGGCCTACATCGCCGGCGGCCAGGGCTGCCTGCGCATCGAAACGCCGGACGCCGATCTCGACAACTTCGTCAACCACTGGCTGCCGCGCCAGGTGTTCTATCACGGCGACGTCAACCGCCTGAGCACCGATCCGCAAACCCGCAACTACCTGCAGGACAACATGGGCATGAGCTTCATCAAGCCCAGCGTGATGCGCAAGGCCTTCCTGCACGCGCTGTCGCAGCAGGAGGCCAGCGGCGCCATGCCGGACGGGATTCTGGTGGCCGAAGGCGCCGAGCTCAAATACATCAACCAGGTGCCGCACACCGACCACTGCGTGTGGCTGCCGGTGGCGCTGAAAGTCTACCTCGACGAAACCGGCGACTACGACATCCTCAACGAAGACGTGGTCGGCGTGGAAAGCGGCGTTGCCCTCACCGTGTCCGAGCGCGTCAGCAGCGCCATGGACTGGCTGTTGCAAGCGCGCGACAAGCGCGGCCTCAGCTACATCGCCCAGGGCGACTGGTGCGACCCGATGAACATGGTTGGCTACAAAGGCCGCGGCGTGTCCGGCTGGCTGACCGTGGCCACCGCCTACGCCCTCAATCTGTGGGCCGAGATTTGCGAAACCACCGGCGCCAGTTCCTCGCTGGCCGAAAGCGCCAAGCACTTCCGCGCCGGCGCGCGCACCGTCAATCGCGCCGCCAACGAACACCTGTGGGACGGCGACTGGTTCGCGCGCGGCATCACCGATGATGACGTGGTGTTCGGCACCAGCAAGGACAAAGAAGGCCGCATCTGGCTCAATCCGCAAGCGTGGGCGATTCTCGGCGGCGCGGCCAACCCGGGCCAGCGCGCCGCCATGCTGCAACAGGTCGACCAGCAGTTGGTGACGCCTTACGGCGTGCAGATGTTCGCGCCGCCATTCAGCGCCATGCGCGACGACGTCGGCCGCGTGACGCAGAAGCATCCGGGCTCGGCCGAGAACGGCGCGGTGTACAACCACGCCGCCGTGTTCTACATCTACAGCCTGTACAGCATCGGCGAAAGCGACCGCGCCTACGACCTGCTGCGCCGCATGCTGCCCGGCCCGGGCGAGGCCGATTACCTCCAGCGCGGCCAGCTGCCGGTGTTCATCCCCAACTACTATCGCGGCGCCTGGCACGAGTACCCGCGCACGGCCGGCCGTTCCAGCCAGCTGTTCAACACCGGCACGGTGTCCTGGGCTTACCAGTGCTTCATCGAAGGCCTGTGCGGGCTGAAAGGCAATGCCGACGGCCTGGTCATCAAGCCGCAACTGCCGTCGCACTGGGATGGCATCAAGGTGGTGCGCCAGTTCCGCCACGCGACTTTCAACGTGTCTATACAACGTGCCGACGTTAAAGAAATTCAGGTCTGGCATGAAGGCAGGTGTTTGACTGAAAACGTTTTCACCGGTATCGTTGCGGGCGGAGCTTACGCGCTGGAAGTTTTGATTCCGCGCTGATCAATCAACATAAAACTACAAGGACAACGTAATCGTATGAAAAAGCGTCTCTGGCTGTCTCTGGCACTGGCTTATCCACTCATGTTAACCGGTGCCGCGCACGCCGCGGACGCCAACCAGCCCTGGCTGAATCCGGCGCTGTCGCCGGACGCGCGCGCCGAACAGCTGGTCAAGGCGATGACGCTGGATGAAAAGATCCAGACCGTGTTCGCCTACTTCTCGACCGAGTTCACGCCGAAGAAATTCGAGCAGCCGAAGGAAGGCCGTCCGGATTCCGCCGGCTGGGTGCCCGGCATTCCGCGCCTGGGTCTGCCCTCGCAGTGGCAGTCGGACGCCGGCGTCGGCGTCGCCACGCAGGCCGTGTCGAAGAAACCATACGAGCGCACCTCCCTGCCGTCGGGCATCGCCACCGCCGCCACCTGGAACCCGAAAGTCGCCTTCGCCGGCGGCGCCATGATCGGCAGCGAGGCGCGCAGCACCGGCTTCAACATCCAGCTGGCGGGCGGCGTCAACCTGATGCGCGAACCGCGCAATGGCCGCAACTTCGAATACGGCGGCGAAGATCCGCTGCTGGCCGGCATCATGGTCGGCGAGCAGATTCGCGGCATCCAGTCGAACCACATGATTTCGACCGTCAAGCACTACGCCTTCAACGACCAGGAAACCAACCGCAACCACGTCAACGTCAAGATCGACGACCAGGCCGGCCGCATGTCGGACCTGCTGGCGATGCAGTTCGCCATCGAGCGCGGCCAGCCTGGCTCGGTGATGTGCGCCTACAACCGCGTCAACGGCGACTACGCCTGCGAAAACGACTACCTGCTGAACCAGGTGCTGAAACAGGACTGGAAATATCCGGGCTACGTGATGTCCGACTGGGGCGCGACCCACTCCACCATTCCTGCCGCGCTGCGCGGCCTGGACCAGCAGTCCGGCTTCCCGTTCGATAAATCGGACTACTTCAACGGCGCCCTGAAGGAAGCGGTGGTCAACCGCCACGTGCCGGAAGCGCGCCTGGACGACATGGTCAAGCGCATCACGCGCGCCATGTTCGCCAACGGTCTGGTCGAGCATCCGGTCACCGCGCCGACCTCGGCCGACGCCGGCATCGACTTCGTTGCCCACGGCAAGATCACGCAAGCCGATGCGGAAGAAGCCATCGTCCTGCTGAAGAACCAGCACGACCTGCTGCCACTGTCTTCCGGCGTGCGCAGCATCGCCATCATCGGCGGCCACGCCAACGTCGGCGTGCTGTCGGGCGGCGGCTCGGCGCAGGTATACCCGATCGGCGGCTCGGCCGTGCCGAACGAAGGTCCGACCTCCTTCCCCGGCCCTATCGTCTACCACCGCTCGTCGCCAATGGGCGAACTGGCCAAGCTGAGCAAGGCAAAGCTGACCTACCACGACGGCAAGGACGTCGCCGCCGCCGCCAGGCTGGCCGCCAGCAGCGAGGTGGTGATCGTGTTCGCCAACCAGTGGCTGGCCGAAAGCTTCGACGCCGACGACCTAAACCTGCCGAACAAGCAGGACGCCCTGATCGAGGCCGTGGCCAAGGCCAACGCCAAGACCGTGGTGGTGCTGCAAACCGGCGGCCCGGTGGTCATGCCGTGGCTGAACAAGGTGGGCGCGGTGCTGGAGGCCTGGTATCCGGGCACCAGCGGCGGCGCCGCGATCGCGCGCGTGCTGGCCGGCGAAGTCAATCCATCCGGCCGCCTGCCTGCCACCTTCCCGGCCTCGCTGGCGCAATTGCCGCGTCCGGTGCTGGATGGCGACGCCAAAACCAAGGATGAGAACATCATCGAGAAGGTCGCCACCGACTACAACATCGAAGGCGCGGCGGTTGGCTATAAATGGTTCGACCTGAAAGGCCACAAGCCGCTGTTCCCGTTCGGTTACGGCCTGTCGTACACCAACTTCGCGTATGAAGGCCTGAGCGCCAAGCCAGCCGGCAGCGGCATCGAGGTCAGCTTTAGCATCAAGAACACCGGCAAGCGCGATGGCAAGGCCGTCGGCCAGGTCTACGTGTCGCCGGTCGCGGGCGGCTGGGAAGCACCCAAGCGTCTGGGCGGCTGGGACAAGCTGGAGTTGAAAGCAGGCGCCAGCGGCAAGGCCACCGTGCAGATCGATCCGCGCCTGCTGGGCGTGTACGACAGCGCCAGCAAGACCTGGAAGATCGCCGCCGGTGAATACCTGGTCACGCTGGCCGACTCGGCCGGCGCCAAGCCAGCCGCCAGCGTCAAGGTCAAGCTGGACGCCCGCACCGTGGACGTCAACGGCCGTTAATCCTCGGGCGCCGACAAGGCCGTGAGCAACGGCCCCTGGCCTTGTCGGAAAGTGCGCTTGACGATGGCTTCGTCAAAATAGCGCGTATAAATGCCGTGCACATACAGGTCCGCCACCATCGTCTTCAGCGTGAGGGCGTAACGCTGGCGGACCTGCTCCTCCATGGTCTTCTTCGATAGATAGATGCCGGTAAAACGCGCCGTCGCTTCCGCTATCGGAATAACCGCGGCGCGGCGATGCAGGCTGCTTTGCTTCAGGTACTTGCTGTAGATGGGCGGCGTGGCGAGCGTGCCGTCGGCGCGCCCCATCTCCAGCTTGCCGAACACGGTCTCATAATCGTTCACCACCTCCAGCCGGCCGGCGGCGGCCAGCAGCGCCAGCTGTGCGTCGACCGCCGCGCCATAGGTCACGCCACGCGTCACGTTGAGCCGCCCGCTGCCATGCTCGACGAAATCGGCCAGGCTGTGATACTGGCGTGAAGGCGCGGCCGCCAGGACCAGATCGTATTGCAGGTAGGCGTACGGCAGATGGCGCGCGTACGCATCGCGTTCCGGCGTGCGGACCGAGCCCATGGTCATGTCGATGTGGCCGGCCTCCATCTCAATGAACAGGCGCTGGCGCGGATACCAGTGGAATTCAAACTTGCAGCCGGTGCGGCGCCCCATCTCATTGGCGATCTCGACCGCGATGCCGGCGATGCGCCCCTGTTCGCGGTAGGCGGCATAACCCAGGTCGCTCAGGCCGACCCGCGTGACCGACGGGCAGGCGCCGCCGGCCTGGGCAACAGGCAGGCTGCAATACAGTACGGCGATCAATAGCAACCGGTTGCGTCTCATCATGGGCTCTTAGCTGGAGGTAACAATGAGTGTATCTTAGGTTGGCGCCTGAGCGCGAGGAAGGCCCATCGCCGCAAAGCTTGTTTGCAACAGTGCAAAGGGCGCCTGGCCAGCGGCGGTACACTGGCAACATGACACTCACTCCAGCCAAGCAAGCCGAACTGCATCGCGCCCTGCAAGACGCGGCGGACGATCACGCCTTGCTGGCGGCGCCGCCGGACTTGCAACTGCTGGCCGGAACACCGCCGCTGCCGGCCGAACACATCGCCGACAGCGAGCTGCACATCGTGCGCCACAAGGACAGCGGCTGCGTGCAGTTTGTGGTGCCGTCGGCGACGCAGGGGCTGCTGCCGCAGGGCTGGGACTGGATTGTGCAAGCCACCCTGCGCAGCAAGGAGCGCATGACGCAGGCCATGATCGAACGCATCGAGGCGCACAGCAAGCCGGAGCGCCTGCTGTCGTTGCGCCATGGCTACGGCGTGGCGGCCACAGCCGACGAACTGGCGGCGGCCCACGGACGCCGGGTGCTGTTGCTGGTGCATGGCGTGTTCAGTTCGTGCCACGGCGCATTTGGCGCACTGGACTTGCAGCCGTTGCTGGAGCGCTATGAAGGCCGGGTATTCGGCTACGACCACTGGACCATCGCCAAGACGCCTCAGCGCAACGCGCTCGACCTGCTGTCGCTGCTGCCGGCCGAGGCCGGCTGGGAGGTCGACATCCTCTGCCACAGCCGTGGCGGCCTGGTGGTGCGCGCGTTATTGAGCGAAGCCATGGCCGACATCCGCCGCACGCGCGATGGCCGCATCGCCAAGGTGGGCAAGGTGATGTTCGTGGCGGCGGCCAACCGGGGCTCGGCGCTGGCCTCGCCGGACGAAATCCAGCATTTCCTGAACGCGGCGGCGCTGCTGGCCTCGTTCAGCGGCGGCATGGCGCTGGATGTGGTGATCGGGCTGGCGCGGCTGGTGGTATCGATGGGCTTCGGCCGGCCCAGCGTGCAAGCGCTGGCCAGCAGTTCGGCCTTCATTGCCAAGCTGGACCGTGACGCCAGCCTGCTGACCGGCGCCAACAGCTACTACGTCCGCGCCAACTTCGATTACGGCGACTCCATGCTGGAGCACACCGGCGCCCTGCTCTCGCGCGTGCTGCTGGACAGCGCAAACGACCTGGTCGTGCCCTACGACGGCGTGTTGCTGCCGCAAGCGGCGCCAGACAATGCCCACATGCTGAGCTTTGGCAGCGCAGAACAAAAGCAAAACGAAGTATGGCACACCGAATTTTTCACCCAGCCCGCCACCCGGAACTTCCTGCTGGCGAACCTGCACTAGCGCCTCAGCCGCGCCCAGTGCGCGCGCACCATCTCCGCGTGATGCTCACGCAACTCCGCTTCAAAGCGCTTGGGATTTTCCTGCACATACTCGAAGAACTTCCATATCTCCGCGTTGGGATTGGGAGTCCCCTTGAAATACGTCGGCACCAGATCGGCAATATCGTCATCCACCCCGCCAACCAACATCGGCGCCTCACCTGACAAGTACCTGCGAAACTCTTCGATGCCTTCCAAAATAGCCTTGGTATTCATAATGCACCTCCAATGCTTTCAGAGATCTATACGCCGAAAAAGTTCCGCAAACGTAGTAGGCAACTTGGCGGGCGCAAACCATGCCATTCCACTTTTTCAACATCCATAAAGCAGATTGCTCGAAATAGAGGCTCGTAGGAGTAATAGACCACGCAACCGGCAAAATCCAGAGAGCGAGAATTGCGGGAGCCCTGCAATTTCGCGCCGATTTCCGGCTCCTCCGCAACCAGCAGCTTCAGAGCGCGAAACTCGACGGCGCTAAGACTCACGTATAAATTCTTTGAAAATCTGGCGCCAAACGCAAACTGCACCGGCGATTCGGATTGAGGCGCCATCTCGACCTCCAGAAGCGGTAGATGCTCCATTGTCCTGCCGGGCGTACCGCCCCATCTGATCTGGATCAAACGGGCGCGGGGGTTTTGCGGCGGCGACGGGCGTGTTTGGGATCGGCGATCAGGGGGCGGTAGAGTTCGACGCGGTCGTGCTCGCGCAGCACGGTGTCGCGCGGCTTTTTCTTGGCGTAGATGCCGGTTTCCAGCGCGTTCAGGTCCACCCCGGGCAGTTCGGCGGCCAGCCCGCTCAGGGCGATGGCTTGTTCCAGCGTGGTGTCCACCGGCACTTGCAAGGCGCGCAGGAATTGCACCGCGTCGCTGGCGTAGCACACCTGAATGTTGATGGTCTCAGCCGCCATACACCGTTTCCGCCCGTTTGCAGAAGGAGTCCACCATGCTGTTGGCGATCATGCCGAACACCGGTCCCACCAGCTTGGCCAGCAAGGCGCTGGAAAATTCGTAGTGCAGGTCCAGATCGATCTTGCAGGCGTCGGCGCGCAGCTCCTTGAAGGTCCAGGTGCCGTCCAGGCACTTGAAAGGACCGTCCACCAGCTTCATCTTGATGGTCGTCGGCGCCGTGTTTTCATTGGCGGTGGTGAAGCTTTGCTTGACACCGTGATAATTGATGCCAACGCTGGCCACCACCGTATCGCCATTGCGCTCCTTGATTTCAACACCACCGCACCATGGCAGGAATTTGGGATAGTCCTCGATCGCGGCCACCAGATCGAACATTTGCCGGGCGCTATAACCGAGTAAAACTGATTTGTGTACTACTGCCATGTGCTAACCATTTGCTATGATGTTGAATTATTCGCGCTTTTCGGCGCGCAGCAGTAGTTTAACCGATACCATCTCATGACCATAGCCGATAACAAAAAAGCCTTTTTTGACTACTTCATCGAAGACCGCTTCGAAGCGGGCATCGTGCTGGAAGGCTGGGAAGTCAAGGCCATCCGCGACAACAAGGTGCAGATCAAGGAAGCCTACGTCACCATCAAGGGCGACGAGCTGTACCTGTTTGGCGCCCACATCAGCGCCCTGCCGACCGCCTCCACCCACATCACCCCCGACATGGTGCGCACCCGCAAGCTGCTGCTGCACCGTCAGGAGATCGACAAGCTGATCGGCAAGGTCACGCGCGCCGGCTACACCCTGGTGCCGCTCAACCTGCACTACAAGGGCGGCCGCATCAAATGTGAAATCGGCCTCGCCAAGGGCAAGAAAATGCACGACAAACGTGCCACCGAGAAAGATCGCGACGGCAAGCGCGAGGTGGCGCAGGCGATGAAAACCCACCGCCGCTAAAACTGTTGCGCCCTCTGTACAAAACCCGGTCCCGCACCGGGTTTTTTATTGTTTATAGAATTTCTAACTAGAAACATCCATGCTAAACTTGGGGGTGACCGATTTTACATTCGCACCTTTGACGATGAGGCAATCATGGCGCTGAAAACTGCAATGGCTCTGGCAGCCGGAATTTTGCTGGCAGGATGTGCGGCGCGCTACACGCCCACCCCGCTGGCCGCCAACTTCCCCACCACCAAGCAAGCCAAGCTGCAAGCGGCTTACCACTGGGGCGTCATCTCCGACAATATCGAAAAGAACGTGGCCGCCGAGCTCAAGAAGAATCCGCCGCGCCCGGTCTACATCAACGAGTCGAAAGACCCGACGCCGTTCCAGCGCGCGCTGGCGACCCAGCTGACCACCTCGCTGGTGAACGACGGCCATGTGGTGTCGCGTTCGCCGGCCGGCTCGCTCAAGGTCGACCTCGACGTGCAGGCTGTCACCTTCAGCGCCAACCGTCCGCAATACCGCTACCACGGCGAGCGCGCCATTCTGGGCGCCGGCGTCTGGCTGCTGAGCGAGATCGAAGCCCCGGCACTGGCCTACGCGGCGGCCGGCGCCGGCGCGTGGGACGCCTACGACTGGTTCAACGCCCAGTTCGCGCCGGGCGCCACGCCCAAGACCGAGATCATCGTCACCGTGTCGGTGTCCGACCAGTACCGCTATCTGGCGCGCAGCACCTCGGCCTACTACGTGGCCGATACCGACCGCGTGCTGTACGGCATCGTCGATCCCAAGCCCGAAGAACCCAAACTGACCCGTACCTTCCAGGTACGCGGAGACATGTAATGCTGAAAACCGTATTGCGCACCGCCCTGCTGGCCGCGCCGCTGCTGCTGGCCGCCTGCTCCTCCACGCCGAAACAGGAAGAAGGCAATTACGCCACCATTTCCTCCAACCAGTTCATCAACGCCAACTACAAGGCCGCCGACGCCCTGCTCCAGCAACTGAGCGGCAAGCTGGTGGCCGACAAGCCGCTGATCATGGCCACGGTGGTGAATATCGACGCGCTGGAGCAGACCACCACGCTGGGCCGCCTGGTTTCCGAGCAGCTGTCCACGCGCATGGCGCAAGGCGGCCTGAGCATGCTGGAGATGAAGCTGCGTAACAGCGTCTACCTGAAACGCAATCAGGGCGAGCTGATGCTCACGCGCGAGATCGGCGAAGTGGCCAACAGCCACAACGCGCAAGCCATCGTGGTCGGCTCGTACGCCGAGACCAGCGACATGGTGTTCATCAACGTCAAGGTGATCCAGCCCAACACCAACTTCGTGCTGGCCGGCCATGACTACGTGCTGGCCAAGGAAGCCATCGTCCGCTCCATGTTGCAGCGGAACTAAAGCAGCAGCGGCAGAATATCGACTGCCGACGCCGCCACCTTCAAGCCGATCAGGTCGTCCGCCCGGGTTTTCCCGAGATTGATGGCCGCGATCGGCTTGTTCGCTTGCGCCGCCAACTTGGCGAAGCGGTAGCCGGAAAACACCATCAGCGACGAGCCGACCACCAGCACGGCGTCGGCCTCCTCGGCCATCTGCAAGGCATCGGTCGTGCGCTGCGGCGGGATGTTATCGCCGAAGAAAATCACGTCCGGCTGCAAGGTGCCGCCGCAGGCGGCGCAGTAAGGCAGCTGGAAATGCTGGAACTCGTCCAGTTCGACTTCCGCATCGCCGTCGGGACGCGCTTCCGGCACCACTTCGCCGGCCGGGCCGGTTGGCACCAGCTCCGGATTGGCCTGTGCCAGCCATTCCTGAATCCCGGCACGCGGATGCACCCGGCGGCAGTCGAGGCAGACCACGCCATGAATATTCCCATGCAGCTCGATCAGTTTGCGGCTGCCGGCCCGCGTGTGCAGGCCATCCACATTCTGCGTAACGATGCCGTGAATCCGCCCGGCCTCCTCCAGCGCGGCCAGCGCATGGTGGCCCGCGTTCGGCGCGGCGCCCGCCAGGGTCGGATAGCCGGCCATGCTGCGCGCCCAATAGCGGCGGCGCACCGCCTCGGACTTGCGGAAATCCGGTCCCTGAATCGGATTGCGGCCGCGCCGCACGCCATCCTTGTCGCGGTAATCGGGAATGCCGGAGGCGGTGCTCAGGCCCGCCCCGGTCAGCACCAGCACGCGCTGGTGGCGCCGCAAAAAGGCTTGCAGCTGGTCGATCTCGTGCTTCATGGTCATGAATTCAGGCGGCTGCGCAGGTCTTCGACGGCGGCGCGCCAGTCGGCGTAATGTTCGCTGTCTTCCCACAGCTGGCGTAGCTCGCTATCAGGCGCGAGGACGCGTTCGATGGCGCGCGCGGCTTTCTCGGCCAGATCGGCGCGCGGCTTCACCGGCTTCGCCTTGCGCGCATCCACCCATTCATCGACCGCCGCGCTGTCTTCGGTACGCGCGCCGCCCTTGCCTTGCAGACGCGCCAGCACTTCAGCCGCCACCAGCGCTTCCGCCGCGAACGGCGCCTCCAGTTCGGCGCCGCTGTCCAGCACGGTGTTCAGCGTGTCTTCCACCGCATCCAGGTTGCCGGTCTCGTGCAGATCCTCCGCCCAGTCCTGCGCGTAATCGTTGCCGAAGGCGTCCACTGCCCAGGTCCCCATAGTTACTCCTTGATGATCTTGCCTTGTGTCTTGACGACCTGCATGGCGGTAGCAATCAGCCCGCTCATGTCACCCAAATTGGCCGGTATGATAATCGAATTATTGGTCTTGGCCAGTTGGCCGAAGGCGTTGACGTACTGCTCGGCCACTTTCAGGTTCATGGCCTCGTCGCCGCCCGGTTCGCGCAGCGCGGCGCCGACCTGGCGCAAGGCCGAGGCATTCGCTTCCGCCAGCGCCACAATCGCCGCCGCCTGGCCCTGCGCGCGGTTGATGGCGGCTTGCTTGTCGCCCTCCGAGCGCGCGATCTGCGCTTCGCGTTCGCCGCTGGCGATGTTGATCTGCTCCTGCTTGCGGCCTTCCGAGGCGGCGATCAGCGCGCGCTTCTCGCGCTCGGCGGTGATCTGCGCCTGCATGGCGTGCAGGATTTCCTTCGGCGGCGTCAGGTCCTTGATCTCGTAGCGCAGCACCTTCACGCCCCAGTTGGCGGCCGATTCGTCGATCGCGTTCACGATGGTGGTGTTGATGTGTTCACGCTCTTCAAACGTCTTGTCCAGCTCCATGCGGCCGATCACCGAGCGCAGCGTGGTTTGCGCCAGCTGGGTAATCGCGGCGATATAGTTGGACGAACCGTACGAAGCGCGCATCGCATCCGTCACCTGGAAGTACAGGATGCCGTCCACTTGCAGTTGGGTGTTGTCGCGCGTGATGCAGACCTGCGGCGGCACGTCCAGCGGAATCTCTTTCAGCACATGCTTGTAAGCGATGCGGTCGACAAACGGAATCACGATGTTGAGGCCCGGCCCCAGCGTCGCGTGATACTTGCCGAGTCGCTCCACCACCCACGCGTGCTGCTGCGGCACCACGTTGATGGTTTTAATGACGAATACCAAAGCCAGAATAAACAGAATGAAGGTGACGTTACCTATGCTGATGTCCATGTAAATCTCCGTTGATTAATCTTAAGCCGCCACAATCAGGCGGCTGCCGCGTACTTCGCGGATGGTGTACTGGCCAGGCGTGGCCACCACGCCTGGCGCCACGCTGGTGTCCAATTCCACATCCCACAGCGCGCCGCGATACATCACGCGCGCCGCGTTATCCTGCCATTCCGGCACATGCACGGTCTGGCCGATATCCAGGTTGACGTTCGGGTCGCGCGCCGCGTCGACGCGTTCCTGCTGCTTGCCGTAGCGGCTGCGGCGCAGCGCCACGGTGGCGCCGGCGCCGACCAGCGCCGCCACCAGCAATTGCACCGCTTCGCCAAAGCCGAGCAGGGCCGCCGCGCTGCCTGCCGCCAGACCGATGGCGATCATCAGCAGGTAGAACGTTCCGCTGAACAGTTCCAGTATCACTGTCAGGCCCGCCGCGGCCAGCCAGTAGCTCCAATCAGCCATGATGCACTCCTTTCAAATGAAAAAACCCCCGCGTCCCGGGATGGGCTGCGAGGGTCTTTTGCTGCTGACAGATGGTATTGATAGAGTGTTTTGCCACTAAATTCGATAACTCCAGTCTATACCATTTTCAGCTTACGTCAATCATTTCTGGAGCGACGCCAGTTTCTGCCATGTGTCGATCACCGAGTCCGGATTCAGCGACATCGATTCGATGCCCTGCTCCATCAGCCACGCCGCGAAGTCCGGGTGGTCGGATGGGCCCTGGCCGCAAATGCCGATGTACTTGCCCTGCGCGCGGCAGGCCTTGATCGCTTGCGACAGCAGGGCTTTCACCGCGTCGTCGCGCTCGTCGAAATCGGCCGCCAGCAGCGCCATGCCGGAATCGCGGTCCAGGCCCAGGGTCAGCTGAGTCAGGTCGTTGGAACCGATGGAGAAGCCGTCGAAGTGCTCCAGGAAGCGCTCCGCCAGAATCGCGTTCGATGGCACTTCGCACATCATGATCAGGCGCAGGCCGTTCTCGCCGCGCACCAGGCCGTTCTTGCCCAGCAGGCCCACGACTTTCTCAGCCTGGCCCAGGGTGCGCACGAACGGCACCATGATCTCGACGTTGGTCAACCCCATGTCGTTGCGCACACGCTTCATGGCCGCGCATTCCATTTCGAACGCACCGGCGAAGTCGTCGGCCAGATACCGTGCGGCGCCGCGGAAGCCCAGCATCGGGTTTTCCTCGTCCGGCTCGTAACGCGAGCCGCCGATCAGCTTCTTGTACTCGTTGGACTTGAAGTCCGACAGGCGCACGATCACCGGTTTCGGCCAGAACGCGGCGGCGATGGTGGCCACACCTTCGGCCAGCTTGTCGACGTAGAAGGCTTTCGGCGAAGCGTGGCCGCGCGCGACCGACTCCACCGCTTTCTTCAGGTCGGCGTCGATGTTCGGGTACTCCAGAATCGCCTTCGGGTGCACGCCGATATTGTTGTTGATGATGAACTCCAGACGGGCCAGACCCACGCCGCCGTTCGGCACGGCCTGGAAGTCGAACGCCAGCTGCGGGTTACCCACGTTCAGCATGATCTTGGTCGGCAGCTTGGGCAGCTCGCCGCGCGACACTTCCGACACTTCGGTTTCCAGCAGGCCGTCGTAGATCTTGCCTTCATCGCCTTCGGCGCAGGACACGGTGACGAAAGTGCCGTCCTTCAGCACATCGGTCGCATCGCCGCAGCCCACAACGGCAGGCACGCCCAGTTCGCGCGCGATGATCGCCGCGTGGCAGGTACGGCCGCCACGGTTGGTGACGATGGCCGATGCGCGCTTCATCACCGGTTCCCAGTTAGGGTCGGTCATGTCGGCCACCAGCACGTCGCCCGGCTGCACGCGTTCCATTTCCGACGGATCGGTAATCACGCGCACCGGGCCGGCGCCGATCTTCTGGCCAATCGCGCGGCCCGAAGCCAGCACGGTGCCGGACGATTTCAGCTTGAAGCGCTGCTGCACGTCGGTCGATTTCTGCTGCGACTTCACGGTTTCCGGACGCGCTTGCAGGATGTACAGCTTGCCGTCGCGGCCGTCCTTGCCCCACTCGATGTCCATCGGACGACCGTAGTGGTTCTCGATGATGACCGCGTACTTGGCCAGCTCCACCACTTCCGCATCGTTCAGCGAGTAGCGGTTGCGCAGCTCGACCGGCACGTCAACGGTCTTCACCGAACGGCCGGCCTTGGCTTCCGAGGTGAATTCCATCTTGATCAGTTTCGAACCGATGTTGCGGCGGATGACGGGCGATTTGCCCTTCTCCAGCATCGGCTTGTGGACGTAGAACTCGTCCGGATTGACCGCGCCCTGCACCACGGTCTCGCCGAGGCCGTAGCTGGAGGTCACGAACACCACGTCCTTGAAGCCGGACTCGGTGTCGATGGTGAACATCACACCCGCCGCGCCCAGGTCGGAACGCACCATGCGCTGCACGCCGGCCGACAACGCCACTTCGGCGTGGGTGAAGCCCTTGTGCACGCGGTACGAGATCGCGCGGTCGTTGTACAGGGAGGCGAACACGTGTTTCATCGCGTCCAGCACGTTGTCGATGCCGACCACGTTCAGGAAGGTCTCCTGCTGGCCGGCGAAGGACGCATCCGGCAAGTCTTCGGCGGTAGCGGAAGAACGCACGGCGAACGATACCTCGGTCGACGAGTCGGCCACCAGTTTATCGTAGAAGGTCTTGATTTCCGCTTCCAGCCGAGGCTGGAACGGCGTATCGATGATCCACTGGCGAATCTCGGCGCCGGCTTGCGCCAGCGAGCGCACGTCGTCGATGTTCAGGTCGGACAGACGATCGGCGATGCGATCGGCCAGCGACTTGCCGCCGGCTTCGCTGTAGGACAGGAAGTCGCGGAAAGCCTGTGCCGTGGTGGCAAAGCCCCCAGGCACGCGCACGCCGGCTCCCGCCAGCTGGCTGATCATCTCGCCGAGAGATGCGTTCTTGCCGCCGACGGATTCGACATCCGTCATTCGCAAGTGTTCAAACGAGGCAACGTAGACTGCTTCGTTGTTTTGCTCCTTCAATGCTGCGTTGGACATAATTACACCTTTTTGATGATAGAAATCTTCCAGCGAGGCGCAGACTTGTTTCTTGTTATTCTGTTCGTCGTGCAGCACAATCTAACCATAGCCTTTTATTCTACAGCCTGTGGCCAGAATTGACGAACCACAATACAACATCGCATCCCCTACATGACACAAGAACAACGACCACCCCTGCCCTCCGCCGCCCGCACCGTGTTTTTTGTTTCCGATGGTACCGGTATCACCGCTGAAACCTTTGGTCACTCCGTGCTGACCCAGTTCGAGCTGCGCTTCCGCCAGGTGCGGCTGCCCTTCATCGATACGCTGGACAAGGCGCACGACGCGGTGCGCAAGATCAACGAGGCGTTTGCGACCGACGGTCAGCGCCCGATCATCTTTTCGACGCTGGTGAAGACGGAGTTGTCCGACGTCATTCGTCTATGCAAGGGCATGTACATGGACATGTTCCAGACATTTGTCGCCCCGCTGGAACAAGAGTTGGGCGTGAAGTCGACCCATACGATAGGCCGCTCGCACAACATCGTCGACAGCGAGGAGTACAAGAACCGCATCGAGGCGATCAACTTCTCGCTGGCGCATGATGACGGCCAGTCGCACAAGAATCTGTCGTCGGCGGATGTGATCCTGGTGGGCGTGTCGCGCTCGGGCAAAACGCCGACCAGTTTGTACCTGGCGATGCAGTACGGGATCAAGGCCGCCAACTACCCGCTGATTCCGGACGATTTCGAGCGCGGCAAGCTGCCGTCGTCGCTGTATGAATTCAAGTCGAAGATCTTCGGCCTGACCATCACGCCGGAGCGCCTGAGCGAAATCCGCAACGAGCGCCGCGCCGGCAGCAAGTACGCGTCGCTGGAAAACTGCCGCTACGAAGTCAACGAAGCGGAGCTGATGATGAAGCGCGAAGGCATACGCTGGCTGTCGTCCACCACCAAATCGATCGAGGAAATCTCGACGACGATCCTGCAAGAGATCAAGCCGGATCGCCGCGAGTACTAAGCGCTAGGCGCGTTCGCGCGCATACACACGGTGACGCGCCAGCATCTCCTTGAAGCTGGCCAACGCCGCCTCCGCATCCGCGCTCTCCGCCACAATCACGCCGGGATCAGGCTTGCGCGGGATTTTGGCGGCCTTCAGCAATTCGGCGCCGTTCCCCAGCGCCAGTATCGGCTTGTCGTGCTGATACTGTAGCCTGAGGAATTCCAGCGCCTGCGCGTCGCCCACGAACACCGGGCTGTCGGCCACGATCACGCCATCCCACAACACCGAGGGCCCGGTCTCGAAGCTGATTTCCACGTCCAGCGGCGCGTCGTCGCTGGTGGCGAGCGGCCCGATACGCGCCGAAATCAAACGCGGCACAGCGCCCGCATCCAGCAGCGCCGCGTACAGCTTGCGCACCTGCCCTCCTTCCGCACCCTGCCCGACCATCCACGCCACACGCCGCGTGCGCACGCCCAGCGCGCCGGGACGCGCAAACAGCGACAGCGCCGGCGACGGCTGATAGTCATGCGGCGGGTTGTCCGAGGACAGTGGCAGCGGCGGCGGCAACACCATGCCCAGGCCGTCGGCCACCGCGCCGGCCAGGCGCTCATCGATATTCAGCAGCAGCGCCAGCACGCGGCTGCGCACGGCCGGCGTCTGCACTCGCGTCAACTCAAAGCGGAAGGCATCGATGATGTGGCGCTGCTCCACCGCGCTCTGACTGACCCAGAACAGGCGCGCCTGCGAATAGTGGTCGGCAAACAGTTCCGGCTTGCCGCGCACCTCATTGCCCTGCGAAGGTTCAGGCACGCTGACAAAACCGCGCGCCCCCGCCTGGAACGGGCAGCCTCCGGCCAGCGAATTCGGCTCGTAATTCACGCGGCCACGGTTGATCTGCTGGCGATGGAATCCCTCGCGCTGGTTGTTGTGAATCTGCGCCACCGGCGTATTGATCGGGATTTCATGGAAGTTCGGGCCGCCCAGGCGCGTGATCTGCGTGTCGATGTAGGAATGCAGCCGCCCTTGCAGCAACGGGTCGTTGGTGAAGTCGATGCCTGGCACCACCTGGGCAGCGCAGAACGCCGCCTGCTCGGTCTCGGCGAAGAAGTTATCCGGATTGCGGTCCAGGACCATCTTGCCGACCGGACGCACCGGCACCAGTTCTTCAGGCACGATCTTGGTCGGATCGAGAATATCGAAGGGGAATTGCGCCGCCTGCTCCTCGGTGAACAGTTGCAGGCCCAGCTCCCACTCGGGAAACTGGCCGCTGTCGATGGCTTCCCACAAATCGCGGCGGTGATAATCGGGATCGGCGCCGGCGATGCGTACCGCCTCGTCCCACACCAGCGAATGCGTGCCGGCCATTGGCGTCCAGTGGAATTTACAGAACAGTGACGCGCCCTTGTCGTTCACCAGCCGGAAGGTGTGCACGCCAAAGCCTTGCATCATGCGGTAGCTGCGCGGGATAGCGCGGTCCGAGGTTTGCCACATCAGCATATGCGCGATCTCGGGACTGAGCGAGGCGAAGTCCCAAAAGGTGTCGTGCGCGCTGGAGGCTTGCGGCATGGCGTGATGCGGCTCCGGTTTGACCGCGTGGACCAGATCGGGGAATTTCATCGCATCCTGGATGAAGAACACCGGAATGTTATTGCCGACCAAATCCCAGTTGCCGTCATCGGTGTAAAACTTGACGGCAAAGCCGCGTACATCGCGCACTGTGTCGGCCGAACCGCGCTCGCCGGCCACCGTGGAGAAGCGCACAAACACCGGCGTGCGCTTGCCGGCCGCCGCGAACGGCGCGGCGCGGGTGATGGCGCGCAGGTCTTCGTAACTTTCAAAATAACCGTGGGCGGCCGAACCGCGCGCGTGCACCGCGCGTTCGGGAATGCGTTCGTGGTCGAAGTGCGTCAGCTTCTCGCGCAGGATGAAGTCTTCCATCAGCGTCGGGCCGCGCAGGCCGGCTTTCAGGGAGTTCTGGTTGTCGGCCACCGGCACGCCCTGATTGGTGGTCAGCTCGCGGCCAGTGTCGTCCACGCGCACGCGGTCCAGCGGGCGGTTGATGGCGTTATCGCCGATGTCCGGCTGGCCGTCGCCGACCTTTTCCGAGGCGACGGTTTCGGTGCAGGTGCTGGCGGTGGCGATGGGCGTGGGCGGCGTGTGCGTTTCGCCCTTGTGCGGCGTGTAGGCAGCTTCGCCGTATTCCAGCGGCTTGGTGGAATTGAACGGCATTTCGGCCGCCAATGTCTCGTCGCCGGTGACCTTTTCCAGCAGCTGCCCGGCGATGGGATTGGGCGGTCCAAGCCGAGTCGGATGCGGCGGCGCGGCCGGCCCGGCCACCGTGCTGAGTACCGATCCGGCGCCATCCACCGCGCCGCCGTTGTTCTTACGTTTAGCCATCTCACACCTCGCATTTGACGCCCTCCCGACGGGAGCGCAGAAATCGAGTGTGCGATTGTTATGGCTGGCTGTATTTGATCCGGCTCAGAAGAAGTGCTGCCAGTCGGCCAGCCAGGCGGGGAAGTCTTCCACCGGCATCGGCTTGGCGATGTAGTAGCCTTGGGCGTAGGTGCAACCCAGGCCTTGCAGGAAGTCCCAATCCTGCTTGGTCTCGACGCCCACCGCCACCGACTTGCGGTCAAGGCTGCGCGCCAGGCCGAGACAGGAGCGCAGCACGGTGCCGATGGCGGCGCGCTTGGAGGCGCCGTCCACGAAGCTGCGGTCGATCTTCAGTTCGGAGAACGGGATGCGCGCCAGCAGTTGCAGGTTGCTGCGCCCGGTGCCGTAGTCGTCGATGGCGAGGCCGAAACCTTGCATGCGCAACCGCAGCAGGCGTTCGAGGAAGTGCGGATCGGTGCTCAGCACCGCCGATTCAGTCATCTCGAAGGTGATGTAGTCGGCCATGATGTGGTGCCGCGCAAGGCAGGCCGCGATCTGCTCCATGAATTGCGGATGCGCCAGCGTGGTCTGGTCGACATTGATCGAGACCGAGATCGGCACGCCCTGATCGTGCAGCTTGCGGCAGGCCGCCACCGATTTTTCGATCATGGTCCAGTCGAGGAAGTCGACCCGCCGCGCCGCCTCCAGCGCCGGAATGAAGGCCGCCGGCCCCAATACGCCGCGCAAGGGATGGCGCCAGCGGGCGAACATTTCCAGCCCTTTTACCTGTCCGGTCTCCAGTTCGATCTTGGGCTGGAAGAAGGGATCGAACTCGCGGTTCTGCAAGCCCTGCCCCACTTCGGCGAACGACATGGCCTGCGCGCCGTCGCCCGCCGTGTGTGACTCGCCCGGTTGCAGGTAGTTGTTGATCAGCGCGACCAGGCGGCTGCCGATCACCGGCTTGCCGATCGCGCCCAGCACGTTGACGCCGTAGGCCAGCGCCATGGTCTCCACCGAGAACAGCACCGCGTTGGTTTGCGCGCCCACCACGATCACGCCGGCCGTGCAGCGTGCCTCACCGAGGCGGCGTATCAGTTCCAGCGCATCCATGCCCGGCAAGGCCAGGTCGATGATGGCGATGTCCACCGCCGGCGTAATGCCGGCGTTGAAATGGCGCAGCGCGGTGTGGCCGTCCGGCGCCTGCGTGATACGTCCGACGCCGAGATGAACCAGGATATCGGCCAGCGCATGGCGTTGTACCTGATCCCCTTCGGCTACCAGAAAGTGCAACTGCGCGATATCCATGACGGCTCCAGTGTGTTCTTACGTCTGATTCTGCCTTACTTGCTCGAAAAAGCAAACTGCCGCGCAAGCGGCGACGTTGAGCGACTCCACCTGTCCGAGGTGCGGGATCACCACCTTGTGGGTGGCCAGCGACAGCAGGTCGTCCGCCACGCCCTGCCCTTCGTGGCCGAAGATCCAGGCCACCGGCTGGCGCAGGTCGATGTCGTACAGGCGCTGCGCCGCGTAGCCGCTGGTGGCCAGCGTCGGCACGCGCGCGTTCCGAACCAGTTCCGCCAGATCGACGTTTTCAAAGATATCGAGCACGAAGTGCGCGCCCATGGCCGCGCGCAGCACTTTGGGCGACCAGCAAACCGCCGAACCGGCGCTGCAATACACTTGTTGGATGCCCGCCGCCGCCGCGCTGCGCAGGATGGAGCCCATGTTGCCCGGGTCCTGCACGCCATCCAGCAGCACCGCCGATACGCTCAGTGCTTCGGTCACGCTGCGTTCCGGCGTGTCGACCAGGAACATCACGCCGATGCCATGTTCGACCTGGCTGACGGCGTTGTACAGCGCATCCGGCAAGGCCAGCACGTGGGCGCGCTGCGCTTCCAGCTGGCCGACGATATCCATCACTTCCGGGTTTTGCAGCGAGCCTTCGCTGACCACGCACTGCTCCGGCATGCCGCGCAGTTGCAGATACGATTGGCACAGATGCACGCCATCCAGCAGCGTGCGGCCGGCCTTGCGGCGCGCCTGCTGGCTACCGGCCAGCTTGACCAGTTCCTTGTACTGCGCATTGTCACGCGAGGTGATGGTCTTCACGCCAGGCCTCCGGCGCGCAGCGAGAATACTTCGATCACTTCGCGCACCGGCGCGAACGAGCGGCGATGCACCGGCGAAGCGCCGTGCTCGCGCAAGCGCTCCAGGTGCAGCGCGGTGCCGTAGCCTTTGTGCTGGTCGAAGCAGTATTGCGGATACTGCGTGTGCAGCGCCACCAGCGCGGCGTCGCGCGCGGTCTTGGCGAGGATGGAGGCGGCCGAAATGGCTTCCACCTTGTCGTCGCCACCGACGATGGCGATGCTCTGGATTTTCATTACCGGGCAGCGGTTGCCGTCGATCAGGGCCAGCGTCGGCACCGTCTTCAGCGCTTCCACCGCGCGGCGCATGGCCAGCATGGAGGCCTGCAAGATATTCAGCTTGTCGATTTCCGCTTCCGACGCTTCGGCGATGGCCCATGCGATGGCCTGCGCCTTGATCAGCGGCGCCAGCATGTCGCGCTTGGCTTCGTTGAGTTTTTTCGAATCGCGCAGGCCATCAATCGGCCGCGATGGGTCGAGGATGACGGCGGCCGCGAACACCGGGCCGGCCAGCGGCCCGCGGCCCGCTTCGTCCACACCACAGATGATTTCGTCCGGCGATTCGGGCAAGTCGTCGAACAAGCCAAGATTTTGGTTCTTCACTTTCGTCCTTCAATAACACGCAGCACAGCGGCCGCGCTCTCCGCCGCGCTGTTGCGCAGCAGGCTGTGATGCATATCGGTGAAGCGCTGCGCCAGCCGCAAACGGTGTGGCGCATCGCTCAACTGCTTCCACATGGCTTCCGCCAGCGCTTCCGGATTGGCCGCGTGTTGCAGCAGTTCCGGCACCAGGAATTCGCGCGCCAGGATGTTCGGCATTCCGATCCACGGCTGATAGCCGAAGTGGCGCAGGATTTGCCACTCCAGCTCCATCATGCGGTACGCGATCACCATCGGCTTCTTGAACAGCGCCACCTCCAGCGAAGCCGTGCCGGAAGCCACCAGCACCGCGTCGGCGGCCGCGATCGCGGTGTGCGACTGGCCGTCCAGCAGCCGGATCTCAACGTCCTGCAAGCCCGCCTGCGCCACCAGTTGCAGGAAATACTGCCGTTGGCGCTCGCCCGCCATCGGCGCCACGAAGCGCAGCGTGCGGTCGCGCGCCTTGAGCAGCCTGGCCGCCTGCATGAAGGCCACGGTGTTGTACTTGATCTCCGACATGCGGCTGCCCGGCATGATGGTGACCACGCTGGCGTCTTCCGGCAATCCCAGCGCACGTTTGGCGGCGTTTTCGTCCGGGGTCATCGGGATCAGTTCCGCCAGCGGATGGCCGACATAGCTGACCGGCACGCCGGCCTGCTTGTAGATCGCTTCCTCGAACGGGAACACCACCAGCATGTGCGACACGGCCCGGATGATTTTCTTGATGCGGCCACCGCGCCAGGCCCAGATCTGCGGGCCGATGTAGTGCACGGTCGGGATGCCGGCCGCCTTCAGCTGCTCTTCCAGCCCGAGGTTGAAGCCCGGGTAGTCGGCGCCGATGAAGGCGGCCGGGCGCTCGGCCAGCAGTTGGTCGCGCAGCGCGGTCTGGATGCCTTTCAGTTCGCGGTAGCGCATCAGCACCGGCAGCAGGCCGCGCACGGTCAGCTGGTCCATCGGCCAGTGCGACTCGAAACCATGCGCCATCATCGCCGGACCGCCGATGCCGTGGAAGCGCGCGTCCGGCAGATGCGGACGCAGGCCGGAAAGCAAACGAGCCGCCAGCATGTCGCCGGACGGCTCGCCTGCTACCAGTGCGATGGATGGGCCGCGCCCTGTCGCCGGCCGGCCCACGCCGGCATCGGCGCCCTGCGGCGGCAAATTAGCGGACGATGCCACGGGTCGCGGTATCCAGGAATTCGCGCATGGCGCGCATGTGCAGCGCCACGTCGGCCGGCACCGCCGCCTCTTCGACGATCAGCGCCGCCTTGGCTTCTTCCAGCGTGAGGCCGGAGCGGTAGATGATTTTGTAGGCCGCGCGGATGCCGTTGATCTGCTCGCGCGTGAAGCCACGGCGTTTCAGACCTTCGATATTGACGCCGTGCGCCGCCGCCGGATTACCGTTCAACAGCACGAACGGCGGCACATCCTGCGTCAGCGAGGTGCTCATGCCGACAAACGCGTGCGCGCCGATCTTGCAGAACTGGTGCACATTGGCGAAGCCGCTCATGATCACGTGGTCGCCGATTTCAACGTGGCCGGCGATCTGCGCATTGTTCGAGAAGATGGTATTGCTGCCCACCTGGCAGTCATGCGCCAGGTGCACATAAGCTGAAATCCAGTTGTCGTTGCCCAGCGAGGTCACGCCCTTGTCCTGCACCGTGCCAGTGTTGAAGGTGCAGAATTCGCGGATGGTGTTGCGGTCGCCAATGGTCAGGCGGGTAGGCTCGCCCTTCCACTTCTTGTCCTGCGGCGCGGCGCCGATCGACGAGAACTGGAAGAACTTGTTGTCGCTGCCGATGGTGGTGTGGCCTTCGATCACCACGTGCGGGCCGACCACCGTGCCGGAGCCGATGGTCACATTCGGACCGATCACCGAGTACGGGCCGATTTCCACGCTGTCGTGCAGCTCGGCCTTGCTGTCGACGATGGCGGTGGCATGAATTTTTGCCATGATGCTTAACCTGCCGGCTGCGAAGCGTCAGTGGCGCTACGGATGGTGCACATCAGTTCCGCTTCCACGGCCACCTGGCCGTCGACCGAACCAACCGCCTTGTACTTCCAGATGCCGCGCGCGTTGCGCAGGATCTCGACGTCCATTTTCAGCTGGTCGCCAGGACCGACCGGGCGCTTGAAGCGCGCGCCGTCGATGCCGACGAAGTACACCACCGAATTCTCGTCAGGCTTGATGCCCATGGTCTTGAACGACAGCAGGGCCGCGGTCTGCGCCATCGCCTCGATCATCAGCACGCCCGGCATGACCGGCTTGTGCGGGAAGTGGCCGTTGAAGAACTCTTCGTTTACGGTCACGTTCTTGATGGCGGTGATGGTCTTGCCCTCTTCGTACGAAATCACGCGGTCCACCAGCAGCAGCGGGTAGCGGTGCGGCAGGTAGGATTTGATTTCGCAGATATCCATGGTTTTGGAAGTTTCGGTAGTGGTCATGATTCGTCTTCTTCTGATTTCGTCTTAATGATTTTTTCAAGCGCGCGGATTTTATCGCGCATGGCCGGCAGGTTGCGCACAATGACCGCCGACTTTTCCCAGTCGGCGTTCTTGGCCAGCGGGTAGAAGCCGGTGTACTGCCCCGGCTCCAGGATCGAGCGCGACACCATGCTGCCCGAACCCACATGCACCTTGTCGACAATGGTCAGATGGCCCAGCACCATGGCCGCGCCGCCAAAGGTGCAGTACTTGCCGATCTTCGCGCTGCCGGCCACGCCGACGCAGCCGGCCATCGCCGTGTGCGCGCCGATATGGCAGTTATGGCCGATCTGGATCTGGTTATCCAGCTTCACGCCGTCTTCAATAATCGTATCGGCCAATGCGCCACGGTCGATGGTGGTGTTGGCGCCGATATCCACGTCGTCGCCGATCATCACGCGGCCGGTTTGCGGAATCTTGATGTAGACGCCGCCCTCGTTGGCAAAGCCAAAGCCGTCGGTGCCGATCACCGCGCCGGAGTGGATGATGCCGCGCTTGCCGATCTGGCAGTAAGCGTGGAAAGTCACGTTGGCGAACAGCTGCGTTTCCGCGCCGATCACCGCCTCGTGGCCGATGAAGCAGCCGGCGCCGATCACCACGCCCTCTTCGATCACGGCGCCGTCCTCGATCACCACACGCGGGCCGATGTGGGCCGAAGCGGCGACTTGCGCGCTCTCCGCCACCACCGCCGTGGCATGCACACCGGCCGCCGGCACGATGGCCGTCAGCGAAGCGAAGTACTGTGCCGCGCGGGCGAAGTACACATAGGGATTCGGAACGACGATGCGCGCGCCGCCGTAGCCGGCCGCGATGAATGCGTCATCGGCGGCCGACACAATCAGCGCCGCCGCCTTGCTCTGCGCCGCCTGCGCGCGCAGTTTGCTATTGCTGAGAAAGCTGATGTGCGAAACGCCGGCATCAGTCAGGGGCGCGATCCCGGTCACTTCCAGGTTTGCGTCGCCCACCAACTGTCCGCCCAAGCGTTCGACCAATGCTCCTAGTCGAGTGCCCATCGGGTGATCCAATCTTTATTTGTCTTTATCCAGCGCCGCCAGCACCTTGTCGGTGATGTCGATACGGTTGCTGGCCCAGACCGCGTCTTGCAGCACGATGTCGAAACCTTCAACGCTGGCCAGCTGCTTGATGATCTTGGTGGCTTTTTCCGAAATCGCCTGGCGCTCCTCATTGGTGCGCTGGCTTACGTCCTCGCGAAACTCGCGCTGGCGGCGCTGGTATTCCTTATCCAGCTCGAACACGTCGCGCTGGCGCTTGACGCGGTCCGCTTCGCTCAGCGACGGCGCGTCTTTCTCCAGTTTTTCCGACGCGGACTTCAGGCGGCCGGCCATGTCGGTCATGGCTTTTTCGCGCGACTTGAATTCTTCCTTCAGCTTTTCCTCGGCCAGCTTGGCCAGCTTGGATTCATTGTAGATGCGCTCAGGGCTGATCCACGCAATGCGCGACACCGAGGTCTGAGCCTGCACCGGCGCCAATGAACACCAGCCCAGTGCAAGCGCGGCGAGATATTTGGTCATGGTAGCGGATGCAGTCTTCAACTTATTTCTCCGAGATAAAAATTAGTGCCCAAAATCATCAGAAACCGCTGCCCATCTGGAACTGGAAACGTTCCAGGCGGTCGCCGGTCTTGGCGTTGAGGGGTTTAGCATAACTCAGTTTCAGCGGGCCGACCGGCGAAATCCAGCTGATACCCAGGCCGGACGAATAACGCAGCTGCGACAGGCGCATCTTCTCGCCTTCCTGGTACACCTGGCCGCCATCGACAAAGCCGAACCAGCGCAGGCTGCGGTCCTGGCCGGAGCCCGGGAACGGCAGCTGGAGTTCGGCATTGCCGATCAGGCGCGAGGCGCCGCCCAGCGCGTCGCCGTAGCGGGTATCGACCGCGCCCAGCGAGGAGCTGTAGTAGCCGCGCACCGAACCGATGCCGCCGCCGTAGAAGTTCTTGAACACCGGGTAGGCGCTGTTGCCCAGGCCATGGCCGTAGTCGATCTCGCCCTTCAGAGCCAGCGTGACTTTCGAGAACAGCGGTTTGTACCACTGGTGCTCGTACACCGCGCGGTAGTATTTCTGTTCGCCGATCAGGTCCAGCTCCAGGTTGGCGCGCTGGTAGCGGCCGACGGTCGGCGTCAGCGCCGAGTCGCGGCTGTCGCGCGCCCACGCCATGGTCAGCGGCACGGCCTTGGTGGAAGCGGTGCCGATACCGCTGGTGGTGCCATTGATGGTGTTGACGTATTCCTGGAAGCGGATCGGCGAGGTGGCGTCGGTGGTGATCTTCGAGCTTTCCAGACCGATACCGAAGAACACCGTGTCGACTTCCGAGAACGGCACGCCGTAGCTGATGCGGCCACCCACCTGCTTGATGGTGTAGTAACCGATGTTGACCGCCGGCGGCTGCTGCGTGCGCAGATACAGCTCGTAGCCGCGCGAGACGCCATCGTCGGTGTAATAAGGGTCGGTCTGCGAGAACGAGATCGTGCGGCTGTACTTGGAGGTGTTCAGCTCCAGGCCCACGGTGGTGCCCGAACCGGCGAAGTTGGCCTGCTGGATCGCCGCCTGGAACGAGAACTTCTCCGACTGCGAGAAGGCGCCGCCGATCTGGAAGTTGCCGGTCGGTTTTTCGGTCACGGTCAGGTTGACGTCCACCTGGTCGGAAGTGCCCTGCGCTTCCGGCGTGTCGATGGTCACGTCCTTGAAGTAGCCGAGGCGGTCGACGCGGTCGCGCGACAGCTTGATCTTGTTGGCGTCGTACCAGCTCGACTCGAACTGGCGGAATTCGCGGCGGATCACCTCATCGCGGGTCGAGGTGTTGCCGGCGATGTTCATGTGACGCACGTAGGCGCGCTTGCCCGGATCGATGAAGAAGGTGAACGACACTTCGCGCTTGTCGCGGTCGATGTCCGGGTTGGCGTTGACGTTGGCGAAGGCGTAGCCGAAGGTGCCCAGGCGGTCCGAGATCAGCTTGTTGGTGGCGGTCAGGCGCTCGCCCGAATAGACCTCGCCTTTTCGCAGCAACACCAGCGAGCGCAATTCTTCCTCGCGGCCGAAGGTCTCGCCCTCGAACTTGATGTCCTTGACGTTGTACTTCTCACCCTCGGTGATATTGATGGTGATGTAAATGTCCTTCTTGTCGGGCGTGATCGACACCTGGGTCGAATCGATGTTCATCTCGATGTAGCCGCGATTCAGGTAGAAGGACTTGAGCGACTCGATGTCGCCGGTCAGCTTGGTCTTGGAGTACTGGTTGGCCTTGGTGTACCACGAGAACCAGCCGCCGGTGTTCAGCGCCAGGTTGTCCTTCAGTTCCTTGTCCGAGAATACCTTGTTGCCGACGATGTTGATCTCTTTGATCTTGGCGACATCGCCCTCGTCCACCGCGAAGGTGATGTTGACGCGGTTACGCTCGATCGGGGTGACGGTGGTGACCACCTTCACGCCATACAGGCCGTGCGACAGATACTGGCGCTTGAGTTCTTGCTCGGCGCGGTCGACCGACGCCTTGTCGAAAATCTTGGTCTCGCCCACGCCGATGTCTTTCAGCGCCTTGACCAGCGTGTCCTTCTCAAATTCCTTGGTGCCGGTGAATTCCACCTTGGCGATGGCCGGACGTTCCTCGACCAGCACCACCAGCACCTGGCCGTCCTTCTCCAGCTTCACATCCTTGAAGAAACCGGTGGCGTACAGCGCCTTGATGGCGGTGACGGATTTGTCGTCGTTGAAGGTCTCGCCGACGCGAACCGGCAGATAGCTGAAGACCGTACCGGCTTCCGTACGCTGGATCCCTTCGACGCGGATATCTTTGATGACGAATGGATCGATCGCCATGGCGCTGCCGCTGCACAGGGCCAGGACAGCGGCGCCGATCAGGCTACGGCGCAAGGAAGTTGAAGTAATACGGTCAGAATATAATTTCATCGGGTTCAATGGCTAAATCAACGAGAACTGCTACAACAGCCGGGCGACGTCGTTAAAGACCGCAAGCAGCATCAAGGTCAGTAACAAACCCATGCCTAGACGCTGCGCAATCTCGCCTACGCGCTCCGGCACAGAACGCCCAGTTAAAACTTCCAGCGAATAATACAGCAAATGCCCCCCGTCTAGAACGGGAATTGGCAGCAAATTCATTACGCCTAAACTAATGCTGATGAAGGCGATAAAGCTCAAATAGCTGGCCGCGCCCATGCGGGCGGTCTGGCCGGCATAATCGGCGATGGTGATCGGGCCGGTGACGTTCTTGAGCGAAGCCTCGCCGGTGATCATCTTGCCGATCATCTTCAGCGTCATCGTACAAGTCTCCCAGACCTTGGCGACCGCCTTGCCCACGGCCGCAATCGGGGACGATGGCACGTTGATCATATCCGGCAGCAGCGCGACGTACGCGCCGATCTTACCGACTGTTACAGTTCCTTTGCCGGTTTTTGCCTGCTCGGCTTGCGGCGCCACATCCAGGATCAGCGGCTGGCCGCCGCGCAGCAAGGCCACCTGCACGGTCTTGCCGGCCGAGGCGCGGATGATGTCGATGAAGGCGATGCCGTCGGCCACCGCCACGCCGTCAACGGCGGTCAGCAGGTCGCCCTCGCGCAGGCCGGCGCGTTCGGCCGGGCTGCCCGGCATCACTTGCTGCACCACCGGCGCCGGACGCGAGACGCCCACGCCCAGCTGGCCCGGCACGTCGCCTTCCAGATCGAGGGCGGCCAGCGCGGACGCCGGCACGGTGACGGACACGCGGCCCTGCCCCGCGCGCTCGACGGCGAGACGCAGCTCGTGCTTGTCGATGGCGGACTGGATGAACTGCCAGCGCAGATCGGACCAGACCTGCACCGGTTGCTCGTTGACGGCGGTGATCACGTCGCCGCTTCGCAGGCCGGCTTGCGCGGCGGCGTTGTCGCCGGCGTGCACGCTGACCTTGCTGCTCGGCTCTTCGATGCCGTGCATGAACAGGCCGGCGAACAGCACGATGGCGATCAGGAAGTTGGCCGCCGGGCCGGCGGCCACGATGGCGATGCGCTTCCACACGTTCTGGCGCGTGAACTCGCGCTTCAGGTCCGCTTCCGGCAGGCCGGCAAGCTCGCCTTCGCGCGCGTCCAGCATCTTGACGTAGCCGCCCAGCGGCAGCGCCGAGATGGCCCACTCGGTCTGGTCCGGCCCGAAGCGGCGCGACCACACCACCTTGCCCATGCCGACCGAGAAGCGCAGTACTTTCACGCCGCACCAGCGCGCCACCAGATAATGTCCCAGTTCGTGGAAGACGATCAGGGAGCCGAGGCAGACGATGAACGCCAGCGCGGTTTGCAGGAAGTTCATTTTGCCAGTCCGGCGATACAGGTTTCAGCGGCGGCGCGGGCGGCGGCGTCCTGCGCCATCACCGCTTCGATGCTGTGGGCGGCGCCGTGCGGCAGCGTGTCCACCACATGGCCGATCACGCGGTCGATCTGGCGGAAGCCGATCTTCAGATCGAGGAAGGCTTGCACCGCCACCTCGTTGGCCGCGTTCAGCAGGGCCGGCGCGGTGCCGCCTGCGCGCAGCGCGTCGAAGGCCAGCGCCAGGCATGGGAAGCGGTTGAAGTCCGGCTTCTCGAATTGCAGGGTGGCGATCTGGGTCAGGTCCAGCTGCGCCACGCCGGAAGCGATGCGTTCCGGGTAGGCCAGCGCGTGGGCGATCGGCGTGCGCATGTCCGGGTTGCCCAACTGCGCCAGCACCGAACCGTCGACGTAGGACACCATTGAGTGGATCACCGACTGCGGGTGGATCACCACCTCGATCTGCCCGGCCGGGGCGCCGAACAGCCAGTGCGCCTCGATCACTTCCAGGCCCTTGTTCATCATGGTGGCCGAATCGACCGAGATCTTGCGGCCCATCGACCAATTCGGATGCTTGCAAGCCTGCTCCGGCGTCACCGCGTCCAGCGTGGCGACGTCGCGCGTCAGGAACGGGCCGCCGGAAGCGGTCAGCAGGATCTTGGCCACGCCGGCCGCCGCGTCGCGCACCGCCGGTACCTTGCCGCCAAACTGCGGCATGGACTGGAAGATGGCGTTATGCTCGGAGTCAATCGGCAGCAGCACGGCGCCCGATGCGCGCACGGCGTCCATGAACAGCTGGCCGGACATGACCAGCGCTTCCTTGTTGGCCAGCAGGACCTTCTTGCCGGCGCGGGCGGCGGCCAGCGTCGGCGCCAGGCCGGCCGCGCCAACGATGGCGGCCATCACGCTGTCGACCTCCGGCGCGCTGGCGATGCCGCACAGGGCTTGCTCGCCCCACTCCACTTCGGTCTTGACGCCGGCCGCGCGCAGCAGCGCGGCCAGACGGTCGGCGGCGGCGGCGCTGCCGACCACCGCGCGCGCGGGACGGAACTGGATGCACTGCGCGGCCAGTTCATCGACGCGGCTGTGGGCCGACAGGGCATAAACGGTGTAGCGGTCCGGATGGCGCGCCACCACGTCCAGCGTGGATACGCCAATCGAACCGGTGGCGCCTAAGACGGTAATACGTTGCATGATGATTCTTTCAGATCCAGGACGTGACCAGCGCGGCCATCGGCAGCACCGGGATCAGCGCGTCCACACGGTCCAGCACGCCGCCGTGGCCGGGCAGCAGGTTGCTGCTGTCCTTCATGCCTGCGCGGCGCTTGAGCGCGGATTCAAACAGGTCGCCGATGACCGAGAACATCACGATCACCAGCAGGATCAACAGGGTCAGGCCCCAGCCGAAGCGGGCGTGCAGCTTGTACGAGAAGGTGTCTTGCAGCCATGGCGCGGCGCCGTCGGCCAGCACCACCGAGATCGCGGCGATCGCCAGCACGGCGATCGCGCCGCCGATCGCGCCTTCCCACGACTTGCCCGGCGAGATGGTCGGCGCCAGCTTGCGCTTGCCGAAGGCCTTGCCGGAGAAGTAGGCGCCGATATCGGCGATCCACACCAGCGCCATCACCGACAGCAGGTACAGCGGCGAATGCAGGTACAGCCCGACGATGGCGAAGAAGGCCGCGAACACGGCAAAGCTAAAGGTGATGGCCAGCGACCAGTTGGCCGCCCCGCCCATTTGCGGCAGGCCCAGGCCCAGCGTCGGCGCATAGCGGATGATCCACAGCAGCGCGGCCACGCCGTACAGGGCGTTGACCGAGCCCGGCTTGGCCGAATACATCAGCGCCACGAACAGCAGGCCGCCGGCGAAGCCGGCCACGCGGGCCTTGCCCTCGCCCAGGCCGAACAGGCGCGCGCCCTCCCACACGGCGGCGCCGACAAACAGCGTCACCACCAGGGCAAACGCGGGGAAATAGTTGAAGAACAGGACCGGCAGCAGCACCGCCAGTAACGCCACAGCGGTAATAATCCTCGTTTTCAGCATCAGCTTGTCTTTTCAGCCAGTTGCGCGCCGGTGCGGCCGAATCGCCGCTCGCGGTGCTGGTAAGAGGCGATGGCCTCGTCGAGACACTCGGCGGAAAAGTCCGGCCAGTAGGTGTCGGTGAAGAACAGCTCGGTGTACGCGAGCTGCCACAGCAGGAAATTGGAGATGCGCTGTTCGCCGCCGGTGCGGATGAACAGGTCGGGCTCGGGCGCGTAGGCCATGGCCAGGTGCGGCGCCAGCTGCTCTTCGGTGAAATCGGTGGCGCCCGGATGGGCCTTGACCATCTGGCCGACCGCCTGCATCACGTCCCAGCGGCCGCCGTAGTTGAAGCACACGGTCAGGGTCATGCGGGTGTTGGCGGCGGTCTTGCGCTCGGCGGCGGCGATCATGCCTTGCAGTTTTTCGTCGGCGCGCGACAGGTCGCCGACCACCCGCAGGCGGATGTTATTGGCGTGCAGTTTGGAGACTTCGCGCTCCAGCGCCGTCACGAACAGGCGCATCAGGAGGGACACTTCCTCCTCCGGGCGGCGCCAGTTTTCCGAGCTGAAGGCAAACAGGGTGAGGTATTCGACGCCGCGGCGGGCGCACGACTCGACCACGGTGCGCACCGCTTCCACGCCCTTGACGTGCCCGGCCACGCGCGGCAGGAAGCGCTTGGTGGCCCAGCGGCCGTTGCCGTCCATGATGATGGCCACGTGGCGTGGCACGGCGGGCGCGTCTGGAACCTCGGTAGTCGAACTCGTATATTTCATGAAAACGTTGGTGCCAAAGTATAAAGTATTGCAGGTGTGAGACAAAAAGACAAGACGCCAGCAAACGGACGCCGCATAGCGGGCCGCCGGCTGGCGTCCTGGGGTGTTACACCGTCAGAACTTCTTTTTCTTTCTCGGCCAGCATCTTGTCGATGTCGGCGATGGCCTTGTCGGTCAGTTTCTGGATGTCGTCGGTGCCGCGGCGCTCGTCGTCTTCCGAAATGGCCTTGTCCTTGACCAGTTTTTTCAGGCCTTCGTTGGCATCGCGGCGGATGTTGCGCACCGCCACTTTGGCGTCCTCGCCTTCGCTCTTGACCAGCTTGACCATTTCCTTGCGGCGCTCTTCGGTCAGCGGCGGGGTCGGCACGCGGATCATGTCGCCCTGCGCCGCCGGGTTCAGGCCCAGGTCGGAATCGCGGATCGCCTTCTCGATGGCGGCCGCCATCTTTTTCTCGAACGGCTGCACGCCGATGGTACGGGCGTCGACCAGGGTCAGGTTGGCCACCTGGTTGATCGGGGTCGGGTTACCGTAGTAATCCACCATCACGCTGTCGAGGATGCCGGCGTGGGCACGGCCGGTACGAACCTTGGCCAGGTCGCCGCGCAGGGTTTCCAGCGATTTGACCATGCGTTCTTGCGCACTCTTTTTAACGTCAGCTACGGACATTGCTGCTCTCCTGTTGTATCTAAATTAAACGTGAACCAGTGTACCCTCATCCTCGCCCATGATCACGCGCATCAGCGCGCCCGGCTTGGTGATGGAGAACACTTTGATCGGCAGTTTCTGGTCGCGGCACAGCGCGAACGCGGTGGCGTCCATCACCTGCAAGTGCTTGGCGATCGCTTCATCGAAGCTGATCGAGCTGTACAGCGTGGCGTTCGGGTCTTTCTTCGGATCGGCGGTGTACACGCCGTCCACCTTGGTGGCTTTCAGCACGATTTCCGCGCTCACTTCCGAACCGCGCAGCGAGGCGGCGGTGTCGGTGGTGAAGAACGGGTTGCCGGTGCCGGCCGCGAACACCACGACCTTGCCTTCTTCCAGGTATTGCAGCGCTTTCGGGCGCACGTAGGGCTCGACCACCTGCTCGATGCCGATGGCCGACATCACGCGTGCGGTGATGCCGACATGGCGCATGGCGTCCGCCAGGGCCAGCGCGTTCATCACGGTGGCCAGCATGCCCATGTAGTCGGCGGTGGCGCGGTCCATGCCTTGCGCGCCGGGCGCCACACCACGGAAGATATTGCCGCCGCCAATGACGATCGCCAGTTCCACGCCCAGTTTCGCGACCTCGGCCACATCGGCCACCGTCCGTTCGATCGTGGCGCGGTTGATGCCGTAAGGATCATCGCCCATCAGGGCTTCGCCGGACAGTTTGAGGAGGACGCGCTTATAGGCTGGTTTGGACATGAGACGGGGCTCCTATTGATTGGGTTGTACGGGGTAAGTCTGCCGGCGCCTATGATACCTCGCCCGACGCCGGGCACTGCTGCGGGCTTAAAAAAACGGGCCTCTCGGCCCGTTTTCTTTATTACGCTCCTTTGGAAGCGGCCATCTGTGCGGCCACTTCCGCTGCGAAGTCGTCTACTTTCTTCTCGATACCTTCGCCCACCACGTACATGGTGAAGGCTTTCACGGTGGTCGATTTCTCTTTCAGCATCTGCTCGATCGATTGCTTGTCGTTCTTCACGAAAGCCTGGTTCAGCAGCGACACTTCCTTCAGGTACTTCTGTACCGAGCCTTCCAGACGCTTGGCGACGATGTCGGCAGGCTGTACTGGCTTGCCGGCGGCCACGGCGGCAGCCGCGTCTTCGTCGGCCTTCAGCTTGGCGACCGAACGCTCTTTCTCGATCAGTTCCGCTGGAACTTGCTCCGACGACAGGGCGACCGGTTTCATCGCGGCGATGTGCATCGCCACGTCTTTACCGACTTGCTCGTCGGCGCCGTCGAACTCGACCATCACGCCGATGCGGGTGCCGTGCAGGTACGAAGCCAGCTTGGCGGTGGTTTCGAAACGCTGGAAACGACGGATCGACATGTTTTCGCCGATCTTGCCGATCAGGGCCGAACGCACTTCGTCCAGGGTTTTGCCGTCGGCGGCCGGCAGGGCCAGCAGGGCAGCCACGTCGGCCGGGTTCTTTTCCGCAACCAGACGGGCGGCGGTGTTCGCCAGGGCCAGGAAGTCGTCGTTTTTGGCCACGAAGTCGGTTTCCGAGTTCACTTCCACCAAGGCGCCCACGCCGCCGGCGATGTAGGTCGCCACCACGCCTTCGGCGGTGATGCGGCTTGCTGCCTTACCAGCCTTGCCGCCCAGCTTGACGCGCAGGATCTCTTCCGCACGACCCATGTCGCCGTCGGCTTCGGTCAGTGCTTTTTTGCATTCCATCATCGGCGCGTCGGTTTTCGCGCGCAGTTCGCCTACCATTGCTGCGGTAATAGCTGCCATGTGTTTCTCCTGTATTCGGTATTCAGTATTCGGTGGGGGTGCTTTATGTCAAAAAAAAGGGGGAGCTGTTGGCCACCCCTTTTTTTCTTACAGCCTGTCAGGAACGATTAAGCCTGTTCGTTGACTTCGACGAATTCGTCGCCGGCTGCGGCTTTCACCAGCTCAACAACTTCCGCGCCAGCGGCCGAACGGCCTTCCAGGATCGCGTCTGCCACGCCGCGGGCGTACAGCGTGATGGCTTTCGACGAGTCGTCGTTGCCTGGAATGACGTACTGCACGCCTTCTGGCGAGTGGTTGGTATCGACCACGCCGATCACTGGGATACCCAGCTTAGCGGCTTCGGTGATGGCGCCCTTGTGGTAGCCAACGTCAACGACGAAGATGGCGTCAGGAACGCCGCCCATGTCTTTGATGCCGCCGATCGATTTTTGCAGCTTGACGATTTCGCGTTGGAACATCAGCGCTTCTTTTTTCGACAGCTTCTCAACCGAACCGTCTTCCAGAGCGGCTTCCATGTCTTTCAGGCGCTTGATCGAGGTCTTGATGGTCTTGAAGTTGGTCAGCATGCCGCCCAGCCAACGCTGGTCAACATAAGGAACGCCTGCGCGCTGGGCTTCGGCGGCGATGATATCGCGGGCCTGACGCTTGGTGCCAACCATCAGGATGGTGCCACGGCTAGCGGCAACCTGTTTCACGTGCTTCATCGCTTCCTGATACATACCCATCGTCTTTTCCAGATTGATGATATGGATCTTGTTGCGGTGACCGAAGATGAACGGTGCCATCTTTGGGTTCCAGAAACGGGTTTGGTGACCGAAGTGGACACCGGCTTCCAGCATTTCGCGCATAGTTACGGACATAATTTACTCCAGGGTTAGTTCTGGAATCCGATCAGTCACCCATGAAAAGGCACCCTTGTCGACCGGATTCGCGTGTTTAAATTAATGAAATTTACAACATTGCCTAAACCAAATTCAAGCAACCCGAGATTCTACCCTGAAAACAGGGGCTACGGCAAGCCTTCCCTCCATGGTGCAATGCCCCACGACGGTGCGGCCCGCACCAATGTGAATCATAGAAAAAATAAATACGCGAAAGCATCACAATAGCTGCATAAAATGTAATATCATGGGAGACATTAAAGTTACGCTACATTAACCCTCGCCGCGCCTAACCCCTGCGATAGCGTCCAGCCTGAGAGATTTTTATGCCTTTACTGCTCGCCGTTAGCCTTGCCGCCGCCATCCAACCGACTTGCTCGTGGGATAATCCGGGGCACAATCCCTACACCGGTGGCGCCGCGGCCGCCATCGACCGTTACACCGACATTCCTGAAGCCGTGCGCAGCACGCTCAAGCGCCGCATGGAAGAAGGCCAGTCCGACGACCAGGTCAACATCACCCGCGACAACATCGCCGGCAAATACCAGTACGACAGCGCCATCCGCGACATGCACTTCGGCCGCGCCTCGATGTGCGCCACCGTCACCCGCGGCAAATGGGCGCCTGCCCGCAACGAGCCGGGTGCCGTGTACTGCGTCGAGCAGCACTGCATCCTGGTGCCGCGCATTTGCGGCAACGTCAGCCGCATCACCCGCAGCGCGCCCGCCGTGGCGGCGGGGCCGAAAGCACCGCCGGCGGAAGCCCGGCGCGAAGCCGGCGCCCCGGTCGAATTCGCCGACCTGGGCCTGGTTGACGCCCCGGAGCGCGAACCGGTCGACCTCGACGATCCGACCGAAATCGAGCGCCGCAACGCCAACAACCGCGCCCTGCGCGCGCTGGGCCACGCCGGCGACCTGCTGACCGAAGAGGAACTGGCCGACGCGGCCGACCTGAGCCGCTACGGCCTGTTCGGCCGCAACAGCGCCTTGGGCGACGACGAGTACGGCCTGGCCCAGCCGGTGCCGGAAGCCGACACCTGGGCCATGCTGCTGGCCGGCCTGGGCCTGCTGGGCTGGCAGGCCCGCCGCCGCGCCCGCAAGGCCGCCAAATAAGGCCCGGCGGCGACAGCCGCACGACAGCCCCGCCGTCGTTTATAATTTCGACATATTGCACGCCACGCCGCCACGCTCTTCAACGAGCAGCGCGCCGGGCGTGTTCACCGTTTACTTTGCAGATTGCGATCCAATATGTCTATCTCCATCAAAACCGCCGAAGATATCGAAGGCATGCGCCTTGCCGGCCGCCTCGGTTCCGAAGTGCTGGACTACATCACCCCGTTCGTCAAGCCGGGCGTCACCACCGGCGAACTGGATCGCCTGTGCCACGAATACATGGTCAACGTGCAGGGCACCGTCCCGGCGCCGCTGAACTACTGCCCGCCGGGCTACACGCCCTACCCCAAGGCCATCTGCACCTCGGTCAACGACGTGATCTGCCACGGCATCCCGGGCGACAAGGTGTTGAAAAATGGCGACGTCGTCAACCTCGACATCACCGTCATCAAGGATGGCTACCACGGCGACAACAGCCGCATGTTCTTCATCGGCGAGCCGTCGATCCTGGCCCGGCGCCTGTCGGAAGTGACTTATGAGTGCATGTGGCTGGGCATCGAGCAAGTCAAGCCGGGCGCCTTCCTGGGCGACATCGGCCACGCCATCCAGCAGCACGCCGAAAAAGCCGGCTACAGCGTGGTGCGCGAATTCTGCGGCCACGGCATCGGCAAGGTGTTCCACGAAGAGCCGCAGGTGCTGCACTACGGCCGCCCCGGCACCGGCGTCAGGCTGGAAGCCGGCATGATCTTCACCATCGAGCCGATGATCAACGCCGGCCGCCGCGAAATCCGCGAAATGGGCGACGGCTGGACCATCAAAACCAAGGACCGCAGCCTGTCGGCCCAGTGGGAACACATGATCCTGGTGACCGAGACCGGCTACGAAGTGCTGACCCTGTCGGCCGGCAGCCCGCCGCCGCCGGCGTTCGTCACCGGCGCCGCCGCCAAGGCAGCGTAAACCGTGAACGCGGCCGTGATGAAGAAGGAACTGCGCGAACAGCTCAAGCGCCAGCTGAAGGCCGACCGCCAGGTCGTCATTGCCGCCTTCAAGGAAGACGGCAAGCCGGAAAAACTGCTGCGCAGCCTGCGCCAGACGGTCGATGCGGTGCTGTGCACCGCCTGGCACGCGGCCGATCTGCCGGACAACACGGCGCTGATCGGCGTCGGCGGCTACGGCCGCGGCGAGCTGTTCCCCTATTCCGACGTCGACCTGCTGATCCTGCTGGAGCGGGCGCCGGACGCCGACACCACGGCCAAGCTGGAGGAACTGGTGCAACTGCTGTGGGATCTGGGCCTGGAAATCGGCCACAGCATCCGCACCGTGGACGAGTGCCTGAGCGAATCGGCGGCCGACATCACCGTGCAGACCAGCCTGCTTGAAGCGCGCATCATCTGCGGCGACGAGCAGCTGTTCCAGCAGCTGGAAACCCGCTACGCGGCCGCCATGGACCCGCGCGCCTTCTTCCACGCCAAGGTGCTGGAAATGAAGCAGCGGCACGCGAAATATGAGGACACCGCCTTCAGCCTGGAGCCCAACTGCAAGGAAAGTCCGGGCGGCCTGCGCGACCTGCAAGTGATCCTGTGGCTGGTGAAGGCCGCCGGCCTGGCCAACTCCTGGCGCACCCTGGCCACCAGCGGCCTGATCACGCAGACCGAAGCCAAGCAGCTGATGGAAAAGGAACGCGCCTTCAAGGACATCCGCGTGCGCCTGCACCTGCACGCCGGCCGCCGCGAGGACCGGCTGGTGTTCGACGTCCAGACCGCGATCGCCGAATCGCTGGGCCTGACCGCCACCGGCAGCGGCGTCCACATGCGCCGCGCCAGCGAATACCTGATGCAGCGTTACTACTGGGCCGCCAAGACGGTCACCCAGCTCAACACCATCCTGCTGCAAAACATCGAGGAGCGGCTGTTCCCGCAATCGGGCGAGGCGGTGCGCATCAACGAGCGCTTCAACGATGTGAACGGCCTGATCGACATCGTCGAGGACGACACCTTCGAGAAGACGCCGTCGGCCATGCTGGAAATCTTCCTGCTGATGACCGAGCGCCCTTCGCTCAAAGGCATGACGGCGCGCGCCACCCGCGCGCTGTGGCACGAGCGCTTCAAGATCGATGCGGCGTTCCGCGCCGATCCGGTCAACCGCGCGCTGTTCCTGCGCATCATGCAGGCGCCGGTGGGCGTCATCCACGCGCTGCGCCGCATGAACGACCTGTCGATCCTGGGCCGCTACCTGCCCAACTTCCGCAAGATCGTCGGCCAGATGCAGCACGACCTGTTCCACGTCTACACGGTGGACCAGCACATCCTGATGGTGGTGCGCAATATGCGCCGCTTCACCATGGCCGAGCACGCGCACGAGTACCCGTTCTGTAGCCAGCTGATGGCCAACTTCCCGCAACCGTGGGTGCTGTTCCTGGCGGCGCTGTTCCACGACATCGCCAAGGGCCGCGGCGGCGACCATTCCGAGCTGGGCATGGCCGACGCCGAGCAGTTCTGCCGCGATCACGGCATGAGCGACGAGGACACCGAACTGGTGGTGTTCCTGGTCGGCAACCACCTGACCATGTCGCAAGTGGCGCAGAAACAGGACTTGTCCGACCCGGACGTGATCCAGGCCTTCGCCAGGGTGGTGGGCGACGAGCGCCACCTGACCGGCCTGTACCTGCTGACCGTGGCCGACATCCGCGGCACCAGCCCGAAAGTCTGGAACGCCTGGAAAGCCAAGCTGCTGGAAGACCTGTACAAGATCACCCTGCGCGTGCTGGGCGGCGAGGAGCACAGCGCCGACAACGAACTGCGCAACCGCCAGCAGGAGGCGCTGGCCACGCTGCGCCTGTACGGCCTGGCGCCGGACGCGCACGAGGCGTTCTGGAAGCAGCTGGACATGGCCTACTTCCTGCGCCACGACGCCTCCGACATCGCCTGGCAGACGCGCGCCCTGTACGAGCGCTTCAACAGCGAACAGCCGGTGGTCAAGTGCCGCCTGGCGCCGATCGGCGAGGGCTTGCAGATCGCCGTCTACATCAAGGACCAGCCCGACCTGTTCGCGCGCATTTGCAGCTATTTCGACCGCAAGAATTTCTCCATCCTCGACGCCAAGATCCACACCACGCGCCACGGCTACGCGCTGGACACCTTCCTGGTCACCGAGCAGAACTTCGCCAAGAGCTACCGCGACATCATCAGCCTGATCGAGCACGAGTTGTGCGGCCTGCTGACCTCGCCCGAGCCGCTGCCGCCGCCGGGCAAGGGCCGCTTGTCGCGCCTGTCGCGCACCTTCCCGATCCAGCCGACCGTGGACCTGCGCCCGGACGAGCGCGGCCAATACTACCTGCTGTCGGTGGCCGCCAACGACCGCACCGGCCTGCTGTACTCGATCGCCAACGTGCTGACCAAGTACAAGATCAACCTGCACACGGCCAAGGTGATGACCCTGGGCGAGCGCGTGGAGGACGTGTTCCTGATCGATGGCGCCGCCCTGTCCAACGCCCGCAACCAGATCCAGCTGGAAACCGACCTGCTGGAAGCAATGAAGGTTTAACCCCCGTTTTAAAAGAGTTTCGCAATGTCTGAAGAATTACTCCGCCTGTCCAAACGCATGTCCGAACTGGGCCTGTGCTCGCGCCGCGAGGCCGACGAATGGATCGCGCGCGGCTGGGTCCGGGTTGACGGCAAGGTCGTCAGCGAACTGGGCACCAAGATTTACCCGAGCCAGAAAGTCACGGTCGAGCGTCAGGCCGCCGCCGAGCAATCCAAGCGCGTGACCATCCTGATCAACAAGCCGATGGGCTACGTGTCCGGCCAGGCCGAGGACGGCTACCAGCCGGCCGTGGCCCTGATCAAGCCGGAAAACCGCTGGCCGGACGATCCGTCGCCGGAGCAGTTCCACCCGACGCAGCTGCGTTCGCTGGTGCCGGCCGGCCGCCTGGACATCGACTCGGTCGGCCTGCTGGTGCTGACCCAGGACGGCCGCGTGGCCAAGCACCTGATCGGCGAGACCACCGAGGTCGACAAAGAGTATCTGGTGCGGGTCGAGTACACCAAGCCGGGCAAGCTGCCGGACAGCGACCTGAAAAAACTCAACCACGGCCTGTGGATGGACGGCAAGCCGCTGCTGCCGGCCAAGGTGCGCTGGCAAAACGACGACCAGCTCAGCTTTACGCTGAAGGAAGGCAAGAAACGCCAGATCCGCCGCATGTGCGAAATGGTGGGCTTGAAAGTTGTTGGATTGAAACGGGTGCGCATCGGCAAAGTGAAACTGGGCGACCTGCCGGTCGGCCAATGGCGCTATTTGCGCCCGGACGAGCGCTTCTGAACCACAGGAAATCAAATTTCTTGCTATTTTGCAAGCCAAAAGACTGAAACCGCTGTAAACTGCGCAGATCGACCTCGCATCATAGAAGTCATTATCAAAGAGATATGCCGTCGTGAACGATCCAATACCAAATGAATTTCGCCGCGGGCCCCCCACCCTAAAAGACGCTGTGGAGCCAATCGCGACGGGTTCGAAGCCCCACGACATGACCGATGAAAATGACATCGGTGATGCCCTGTCCTTGCTGGCCGATAGCGGCGAGCCGGTGTCGATTTACCCGGCCGGCGCCACCAATGTGGTGATGGCGCGAATCAAGTCGGTCGACCCGAAGAATCCCTATTTTGTGCTGGAGCTGAACGAAGGCGAGTTCCTGCCGCCCGGCGACGCCACCTTTGTCGCCTGGCTGCGCTCGTCCAAGCTCCAGTTCAAGCTGAGCTCGGACACCTGGCCGGCCTTGCCGGAGCAGCCGACCCTGCTGAACCTGGAGTTCCCGCTCAAATGCCAGGTGCTGAACCGCCGCGCGTCGACGCGGCTGGAAACACCGCTGGGCGTGTACTACATGGCCTCCTTCGTCCTCAACGGCAAGCCCTATGAATTGCAGCTGTACGACTTTTCCGCCGGCGGCGTCGGCATGCGCGCGGCCCCGCGCGATGCGGTCGGCCTGCACGTGGGACGCAAGCTGCAACGCGTGCGGCTGGAGCTGGGCCCGGAGACAGTCATGATCGCCGACCTGGAAGTGCGCCTGTCGCGCACCTTCCGCTCCTTCCTGCTGGGCGAACAGGTGCAGATCGGTTGCCAGTTCGCCAACCTGTCGCCGGCCATGGAAGAGGAACTCAAGCGCCTGCTCGACAAGCTCAACGCCGGCAAGCGCTACGGTTAAAGACAGGCATATTCCTTGCTTAAAAAGCAGCTAGTTCACTAGCTGCTTTTTTTATGACCACACCACAGCGCATCGTCAAAATACGGCGCGATTACAACACCTGGGTCGCCAACGAAACCATCGAGGATTACGCGCTGCGCTACACGCCGCGCGCGTTCCGCCGCTGGTCGGTGTTCCGCGTATCGAACACGGCGTTCGGGGCGATTTCCTTCCTGGTGCTGGAAGCCATCGGCGGCACCATCACCGTCAACTACGGCTTCATCAACGCGCTGTGGGCCATCATGGCGGTGGGACTGATCATCTTCCTCACCGGCCTGCCGATCAGCTACTACGCCGCGCGCTACGGCGTCGACATGGATCTGCTGACGCGCGGCGCCGGCTTCGGCTACATCGGCTCGACCATCTCGTCGTTCGTGTACGCCTCGTTCACCTTCATTCTGTTTGCGCTGGAAGCGGCCATCATGGCCTATGCGCTGGAGCTGTATTTCGGCCTGCCGCTATGGCTGGGCTACATGGTGAGCGCCCTGATCGTGGTGCCGCTGGTGACGCACGGCGTGACGCTGATCTCGCGCATCCAGATGGTGACGCAGCCGGTCTGGCTGGTGCTGATGGCCCTGCCCTTCATCGCGATTTTCATCAAGCGCCCGGAACTGCCGGCGCAGCTGCTGGACTACGCCGGCAAGGACGGCAGCCACGGCCACTTCAACGTGCTGATGTTCGGCGCGGCGACGGCGGTGGGCGTGGCCCTGATCACGCAGATCGGCGAGCAGGTCGACTTCCTGCGCTTCATGCCGCAGCGGACGCGCGCCAATCGCCTGCGCTGGCACTTCGGCGTGCTGGCCGCCGGTCCCGGATGGATTTTGCTTGGCATCGCCAAGATGCTGGGTGGCGCGCTGCTGGCGTGGCTGGCCATCAGCAGTGCCATGCCGCTGGCGCAGGCGGTGAATCCGACCCATATGTACCTGGCCGGTTTCGGCCTGGTGTTCGGCCATCCGCAGATGGCGCTGGCGGCGACCGCGCTGCTGGTGGTGGTGTCGCAGGTGAAGATCAACATGACCAACGCCTACGCCGGCTCGCTGGCGTGGTCCAACTTCTTCGCGCGCCTGACCCACAGCCATCCGGGCCGCGTGGTGTGGGCCGTGTTCAACGCGCTGATCGCGGTGCTGCTGATGGAACTCGATGTGTTTCAGGCGCTGGATCAGGTGCTGGGCCTGTACTCCAACATCGCCATCTCCTGGATTACGGCGGTGGTGGCGGACCTCGTGATCAACAAGCCGCTGGGCCTGAGCCCCAAGGGCATCGAGTTCCGCCGCGCCTACCTGTACGACATCAACCCGGTCGGCGTGGGCGCCATGCTGCTGGCGTCCGCGCTATCGGTGGCCGCGTTCATGGGCATGTTCGGCGCGCAGGCGCAGGCCTTCTCCGCCTTCATCGCGCTGGCGACGGCGCTGGTGGCCTCGCCGCTGATCGCGCTGGCGACGCGCGGGCGCTACTACATCGCCCGCCCGGCCGCCGCGGTCCACAGCAAGACCTGCGTCATCTGCGAGAAGGAATACGAGTCGGAAGACATGGCGCACTGCCCGGCCTACCAGGGCTCGATCTGTTCCCTGTGCTGCTGCCTCGACGCCCGCTGCAACGACACCTGCAAGCCGCACGCGCGCGTGGCCGTGCAATGGCAGGAAGCCATGCGCGCGATCCTGCCGCAATCGCTGTGGCGCTACCTGAGCGGCGGGCTGGGACACTACCTGTTGCTGATGATCGTCACCGTGCTGTCGCTGGGCGCGCTGCTTGGGCTGATCTACTACCACGAGCAATCGGTGCTGCCGGATGCGGCGCTGCTGCCGCAGCTGCAACTGGTGTTCTTCAAAATCTTCGCGGCGCTGCTGCTGTTGAGCGGCATCGTCGCGTGGTGGCTGGTGCTGACCAGCGAAAGCCGGCGCGTGGCACAGGAAGAATCCAATCGCCAGACCGGCCTGCTGACGCGCGAGATCGAACTGCACCAGCAAACCGACGCCCAGCTCCAGCAGGCCAAGCAGGCCGCCGACCTGGCGAATCAGGCCAAGAGCCGCTATATCGCCGGCATCAGCCACGAGATCCGGACACCGCTGAATTCCATCCTCGGCTACGCGCAGCTGCTGGATAACGACCCGGCGATTCCCGCGCATCGCCAGCAGGCCGTGCGCGTGATCCGCAACAGCGGCGAGCATTTGCTGTCGCTGATCGAAGGCACGCTCGATATCGCCCGCATCGAAAGCGGCAAGCTGCACTTCGACATGAAGGAGCTGGACTTCCCCGACTTCATCGGCCAGGTGGTGCGCATGTTCGAACTCCAGGCGGCCAACAAGGGCCTCAGCTTCCGCTACGAACTGACCGGCGCCCTGCCCCATTGCGTGCGCGCGGACCGCAAGCGGCTGGGGCAAATCCTGATCAACATCCTGGGCAACGCGGTCAAGTTCACCAGCCATGGCGGCATCGTCATGCGCTTGCAGTACGCGCGCGAGATGGCGTCGTTCGAGATCGAGGACACCGGTCCCGGTATCTTGCAGGAAGAGATAGACCACATCTTCGAACCCTTCTCGCGCGGCAGCGCCAGCGCGCACGCCAACGCCAGCGGCACCGGCCTTGGCCTGCCGATCGCGCGCATGCTGACGCAACTGATGGGCGGCGAACTCAAAGTCCGCAGCACACCGCGCGGCAGCGTGTTTCAGGTGCGGCTGTTCCTGCCCAGCGTGCACGCGCGCGATGGGCGTGGTGGCGGCGGCGCGGCAGGCGCCGCACACGCGGGCGGGCGCCGCGGCGAAGCGCCGCCGCAACGCACCGGCTATCGCGGCCCGCGCCGCCGCATCCTGGTGGTCGACAACGAGCGTGTGGACCGCGAGCTGCTGCTCAACATCCTGTCGCCGCTGGGCTTTGAAGTGGCGCAGGCCGAATCCGGCCTTGAGTGCCTGGACCTCTACGCCACCTTCAAGCCGGACCTGATCCTGATGGACCTCGCCATGCCCGGCATGGACGGCTGGGAAGCCAGCTACATCCTGCGCCGCCGCGAAATGTCGGTGACGCCGATCGCCATCGTCTCCGCCAACGCATTCGACAAAGGCATGGAAAACCCGGCCGCCATCCGCGCCGAAGACTTCTTCATCAAGCCGGTGAACGTGAACGAGCTGCTGGACTGGATAGGCGCGCGCCTGTCGCTGGAATGGATCGCCCAGGCCACGCCGCCCGCGCCAGCCGCCGCCGCGCCGCCGGCCATGGTGTTCCCGCCGGACGACATCATGGATGCGCTGCGCGAACTGATACGCGTCGGTTACGTGCGCGGCATCCAGAAAAAGCTGGACGAGATCGAACCGCACTACCCGCAATTCAGCCACACCATGCGCAACTTTGCCGCCCGCTTCCAGTTGGACGCGATGGCCGACTTTGTGAAAGATAACAATGAACTTCAACAGTGAATCCAGCATTGTGCTGGTGGTGGACGACGTGCCGGAAAACCTCGCCGTGCTGCACGACGCGCTCGACGAATCCGGCTACACCGTGCTGGTGGCGAACAATGGCGAGGCGGCGCTGATCCGCGCCGCCGAAGCGCAGCCGCACATCATCCTGCTGGACGCCATCATGCCCGGCATGGACGGCTTTGACACCTGCCGCCATCTGAAAGCCAACCTCGCCACACGCCACATCCCGGTGGTCTTCATGACCGGCCTGACCGAAGCCGAACACGTGGTGGCGGCCTTCGACGCCGGCGGCAACGACTACGTCACCAAGCCGCTGCGCACCAGCGAAGTGCTGGCCCGCATCGCCTCGCACATGCAAACCGCGCGCCTGATGGACCAGGCCCGCACCGCGCTCGACGCCTTCGGCAACGCCGTCATCGCCATGACGCCACGCGACGGCAAAATCGTCTGGCAAACGCCATTGGCACGCACGCTGATGCAAGGCTACGCGGCCGACGCCGAACTGCCTTCGTGGTTGCAAGCGACGCAGGAAGCGCACGGCAAGGGCCAGTCGCATCCGCCACTGACGCTGGTGCGCGGCGCCCGCCGGCTGATCTTCTCTGCGGCGGAATTCAGCGAGAACGAACAATGGATGATCGTGCTGCGCGAGGAATCGGACGCCGCCCAGATCGAAAAGCTGATGGCCTCCTTCAAACTGACGCAGCGCGAATCCGAGGTGCTGAACTGGGTCATCAAGGGCAAGACCAACCGCGACATCGGCGACATCCTCGGCACCAGCCCGCGCACCGTCAACAAGCACCTGGAACACGTGTTCGTGAAGTTGGGCGTGGAGACGCGCACCTCGGCAGCCTCCGTCGCGTTGGCCAAAATGGAGCGTTCCTGAGCGATTTGTCATACACTGGGTCATATGGCAAATATGACCAAAGAAGATGAACTGAAACGCTCGAAGCTGCTGGCACTGTCGCTGCTGGCCGGCGCCTGCGCGGTTTTTCTGGCCACCTCCTTCATGCAGCGCGGCTTCTGGACCGACGGCCTGCGCGCCGTGTCGGAGGCTGCCATGGTCGGCGCGCTGGCCGACTGGTTTGCCGTGGTGGCGCTGTTCCGCAAAGTGCCGATACCGTTCGTCTCGCGCCACACCGCCATCATCCCGAACAATAAGGACCGCATCGCCGACAACCTGGCCGGCTTCGTGGAAGAGAAATTCCTCAAGCCGGAATCGCTGGCCGCCGTCATCCTGAAAACCGATCCCGCCACCAACGTGGCCGAATGGCTGAAGGAGCCGGCCAACCGCGCCTACCTCGCCACGCATCTGGCCAAACTGGTCCCCGAAATTCTTGCCACCGCCGATGACGCCCGCATCCAGCAACTGTTGAAAGACGCGCTGCACGCCGCCATCGGCAAACTGGATATGGCGCCGTCGCTGGGCACCGTGATCGCCAGCCTGACGCGCGAAGGCCGCCATCAGGAACTGCTGGACGACGGCATGCGCGCACTGATCGGCATCCTGAACCGCCCCACCACGCGCCAGTTGATGGCCGAACTGATTACCTCCTGGCTCAAGCGCGAACACGCGGCCATGGAACTGGTGCTGCCGACCGAATGGATCAGCGAAAACGGCGCCGTGATGATCGCCAATACGCTCAACAACATCATGGAAAACGTCGCCGCCGACAAAGACCACAAACTGCGCGTGCGCTTCGACGACATGGTGCAGCGCTTCGTGGTGCGGCTGCAAACCGATCCCGCCTTCATCGCCAAGGGCGAGGACTTCAAGCGCTACCTGCGCGACAGCGCAACCTTCAACCGCTACACGCAAGACATATGGACCAGCGTGCGCGACTGGATACGCGCCGACATCGCAGCCGAAGACTCTCGCCTGAATGCAGGCGTGATGCAAGCCGGCGCGTGGCTGAGCGAGGAACTGCTGTCCCACCCCGACATGCGCGCCTCCCTCAACCAGCATCTGGCCGGCATGGCCCGCACACTGGCGCCAGCCTTCTCCAGCTTCCTGACGCGCCACATCAGCGACACCGTCAAAGCCTGGGACAACAAAGACATGTCGCGCCAGATCGAACTCAATATCGGCAAGGACCTGCAATTCATCCGCGTCAACGGCACGCTGGTGGGGGCCATGATAGGCCTGCTGTTGTATCTGCTCAGCACTGCGGTCAGCCTGCTGTAATGCGGATGGCGGCTGCCAGGCACCAGGCTTGCAGCGTGGTGTAGTGCCATATCAGCGTGCAGTTGTCCAGCGTGGCGCGGTTCACGGCAGTTAGCCGGCCGCACCAGGAGCGCATCCACAGGTAGGCCGCGAGTATCGCCAGCAGCACCGCATGCAGGCCTTGATAGGACAGCATCACCGCCACCGACGCCGCCCAGGCCGTGCTGGCGGGATCAAGGCGGGTCGCGATCCAGCTACCGATATCCAGCGCCACGCCCGCCAGCATGCAGCACAGTGCCAGCAGGAAGGCCAGCCGCTGCCGCCCATGCGCCGCTTGCCGCCGCGCCCATGCCATCAGCAGTGATCCCGCCAGCAGCAGGCCGCAGGCCGACCAGCTCCACCCGGCCGCCGGCAAGGCCGCACCGGGCGGCGGACAAATGTCCAGCCGCATCGCGGTGTGAATATGCGTAAAAACGAAGGAGGCAAACACGGTGCCGTCCACCACCAGCATGATGACGGTCGCCCACAGCGAATGCGAGGCCAGTCCGGTGGCGCCGACTAGCAGCGTCACGCCGTCCGCCACCTGCGCGCTGCGCATTTCGGGCAGTCCCGGCAGGCTGTCCGATTGCCACATCCATGCCAGCACGGAAGCGATCGCGATCATCCCGCATACCCAGGCGATCACTGTCAGCTGCACCGTCAGCAGCAGGAAGAAGCCTGCCGTGCCCAATGCGGCCGCCAGTGGCCACCAACTGTCGCCGGGCAGCACTTGCAGATACAGCGGCCTGGCCCGCACCGGGCTGGTGACGATGGTCTCGCGCCGGCCGGTGGCGGTGCCGGGCAGCCAGTGCGCACCGGCATGCACCTCTTCCACCAGGCGCGGATTGTCCCACAGCGGTTCCAGCGACCGCACGTCGGGAATGCTACGCGTCGCATGGTCCTCGGCCGGTATCCATTCCAGCGTGCCGGCCTGCCACGGATTGCCATGATCGCGCTGCGGCCTGCGCAGCGTGCGCGCGGCGTCGCAGATGAACAGCAGCACGCCAAGCGCGAATATCAGCGCGCCAATGCTGGACGCCAGATTAAACGCATTCCAGCCCATCTCCGGCGCGTAGGTGTAGACGCGGCGCGGCATGCCGAGCAAGCCGCTGATGTGCATCGGGAAAAAGGCCAGGTTCATGCCGATGAACATCAGGCCAAACACCCAGCGCGCCAGCGCTTCCGAGAGCCGGTGCCCATTCACCAGCGGCAGCCAGTAATACAGGGCGCCGAACATGGGAAATACCAGTCCGCCAATCAGCACATAATGCAGGTGGGCGACGATGAAATAGCTGTCATGTGCCTGCCAGTCGAACGGCAGCACGGCCACCATCACGCCGGTCAGTCCACCCAGCACGAAGATGAACAGGAAGCCCAGCACGAACAGCGTCGGCGCGTTGAGGCGCGCCCGGCCGCGCCACAAGGTCGCTATCCAGGCGAACACTTGCAGCGCGGTCGGTATCGCCACGATCATGCTGGCGGCCGACACCAGCGTGGACGACCACAGGCTGAGGCCCGCGGTGAACATGTGGTGCGCCCACAGGGCAAAGCTGATGACGCCCACCGCGCCCAGTGCGATCACCACGGCACGGTAACCGACCAGCCGCGCGCCGACCAGCGCCGGCAGCATCATCGATACCATGCCGGCCGCCGGCAGGAAGATGATGTAGACCTCGGGGTGGCCGAAGAACCAGAACAGGTGCTGCCACAAGACTGGATCACCGCCGCGCGCCGGAATGAAGAACGGCCAGTCGTAGGCCCTTTCCAGCTCCAGCAGCGTGGTGCCGGCGATAATGGCCGGGAAGGCGAATACGATCATCAACGCGATCACCAGCATGGCCCACGCGTACACCGGCATCCGGCTCAGCGTCATGCCCGGCGCGCGCGTGAACAGGATGCCGACGATCAGTTCAATCGCGCCGGCAATCGCGGAGATTTCGATAAAGCCTATGCCCAGCAGCCAGAAGTCGGCGTTGATGCCAGGCGAATGCTCCTTGCCGGTCAACGGCGGATACATGAACCAACCGCCGTCTGGCGCCAGTCCGGCGAATATGCTGAGGAAGAAGCCGATCCCGCCGGCCGCATAGGCCCAGTAGGCATAGGCGGACAGACGCGGGAACGGCAAGTCGCGCGCGCCGAGCATGGCCGGCAGCAGGAACACGGAGATGGCTTCCACGATGGGTATCGCGAACAGGAACATCATCACCGTGCCGTGCATGGTGAACACCTGGTTGTAGACGCCTGCGCTGAGGAAGCCGTTGTCCGGCACGGCCAGCTGCACGCGGATCAGCAGGCCAAGTATGCCGGCCAATACAAAGAACAGCAGCGCCGTGCCGATGTACAGCAGGCCGATGGTGGAATTGTTGACGGTGGTGAGAAAGCGCCATCCGCGCGGCGTGCGCCAGACGCGGGCCAGTTCTTCCAGTTCGCCGTCCGGGCGTGGCAGGGAGCTGGGTGTGGTCATTTCAATTGCTCCAGATAAGCCGCCAGCGCATGCAGGTCCGCGCGTGAAAGGTCGGCGCTGGCCGGCATGCGCACGCCGGGCTTGATGGCGTGCGGATCGGCGATCCATGCCTCCAGCGCGCCACGCTCATTGCGCCGCGCGCCGGCGGCGAGATACAGGCGGCTGCCCACATGCGTCAGGTCCGGTCCCAACCCGCCTTGCACACCGGCGCTTCCACGGATGGTGTGACAGGCGGCGCAACGCTGTTGCTCGAACACCCGCCGGCCCGTCGCGGCCAGGCTGTCCGACGCAGGCGGCGGGCTGGCCGGCCTGGCTTGCAGCGCCAGCCAGGCCGCGAATTCCGGCCCGCTCTGCGCCACAACGTGCAACGCCATCTGCGCATGCTGCTGGCCGCAATACTCCGCGCATTGCGCCCGATACACGCCGGCGCGATCGGCCTGTAGGGTCATGCCATGCAAGCGGCCCGGCACCATGTCCACCTTGCCCGCCAGCGCCGGCACCCAGAAGCTGTGGATCACGTCCGCGCTGCTCAAGCCCAGGTACACCGGCTGTCCCACCGGAATCCGTACCTCGTTGGCCAACACGATATCCGGCCCCCCTGCCGGATCGGTGTAACGCACCTCCCACCACCACATCCGTGCCACCACCGCGATCTTCACCGCATGCCGCGACGATGGCATGCTCAGTTGCGCGCCGCGCAGGGTCGAAAACGCCAGCAGCGCGGACAGCACCAGCACTGGCAAGGCAATGCCGCCGCCCCACAGCCACCAGCGCGCATGCACCACGCGCCGGCCACGCAACCCCATCACGCACAACACCATCACCCCGGCAAAAATCAGCACCGCGCCGCCGGCCATCACCCACGCCAGTTGCGCGATCGTTTCCGCGTCCGGCCCGGCGGGGTGCAGCACCGATTGCTGATGGTCCGTCATGGCAGCGCGTACAGATAAGCCGCGATGTCGCGCGCATCTTGCGCCGACACGCCCATCGCCGGCATCGCGGTGCCGGGCCTCATGGCCGGCGGATCGACCAGCCAGCGCTCCAGCGTTTCCGGCGTATTCGGCAGGTTGCCGGCGATGTAGCTGCGCCGGCCAAAGCTGTCTAGCGGCGGCCCGGCCTGGCCGCGCGCCGACGCCACACCGGCGATCTGGTGGCACGATCCGCACTGGTACTGCGCCAGCAACGATTGTCCGCGCTGCGCGTCACCGCCCGCCACGCGCGCAGGCGCAGGGCCGCCGCTGTCGCACGCGACCAGCCATGCCAACGGTAGGAGGAAAAGGATGCGCACGATTGGAACCCGCCTTAGCCTGTGGTCTCGATATACTATAAGAATCACAATATGATTGTCGCTTCAATAGGACGCAGGTGATGACCACTTCCCGCCGCAGACTCGTTGCCATCACGGCCGCCGCCACATTGGCGGGGCTGGCGACGCTTGGCGCGGCGGGCGGCGTGCTGGTGTTGTATGGCGGCTTTTACAACGTCGCCTCCACGCGCTCCCATTTCCAGTGGGTTCACAGCCTGCTGGAACTCGGCATGCAGCGATCGGTGCGCCACCATGCACGCGACATCGTGCCGCCGCCGGCCAATCCGCAACTGGCCGCGCGCGGCGCCGGCCTGTATCGCGACAACTGCGTGACCTGCCACGGCGCCCCCGGGGTGGCGCAAAGCGATATCGGCCAAAGCATGCAGCCCGTGCCCGGCCCGCTGGCCGACGCCGCGCGCCGCTGGCATCCCAACGAACTGTATTGGATCACCCGCCACGGCATCAAAATGAGCGGCATGCCGGCCTGGGAATACCATCTGTCGGACGACGATATCTGGGCAGTGGTGGCCTTCCTCGCAGCGCTGCCCGCCCTGTCGCCGCAAGCCTATGCCGCCCTGCTGGAACAAGCCGGCCACCCGCAGCGCGGCGCCAGGCCAGCGCACGCGCAAGCCGACGCCCGGCGCGGCCATCTGGCGCTAAGCCAGTACGCCTGCAACGCCTGCCACCGCATTCCCGGCGTGACCGGTCCCGACACCCTGGTCGGGCCGCCGCTGCGCGATCTGTCCAAACGCCAGTACATCGCCGGCGGCCTGCCCAACAACGCGGACAATCTTGCGCAATGGGTGCGCGATCCGCAACGCATACGCCCGCACAGCGCCATGCCGGCGATGGGGGTGACCGAGTCCGACGCGCGCGACATCGCCGCCTACCTGCTGCAACCATAGGAGAACACCGCCATGCCGCCCGCTACTCCACCGCCCGGCAGTGAACGCAGCTTCCTGCACCGCGTGGTGCTGGCCTACGGCATCGGCATGCTGTTCATTCTGGTGCTGGCCGCGCTATGGTATGGCGCGGAAGTGCTGTTGCTGCTGTTCGCCTGCGCGCTGTTTGCCATCCTGCTGTATGAGCTAAGCCGCCGCATGGCCAGGCGCCTGCCGATGCGGCGCGGTGTCGCCCTGGCCATCGTCGCCGTGGTGCTGGCGGCATTGATGGGCGGCGGCGGCTGGGCGCTGGCGCCGCAGATCGCCGAGCAGGCGGCGGAACTGGGCTCGGTGGTGCCGGACGCCATCGAACGCCTGCGCGCGGCGGTGGCGCAAAACCCCTTCCTGCACAGCATCCTGTCCGACCTGCCCAGCGCCGAACAGATACGCAAGCAGCTGACCGCCATGGTGCCCAACGCCGGGCTGGTATTCAGTGGCGTGTTCGGGGCACTGGGCAACGCCGTCATCATCCTGTGCGTGGGCCTCTACTTCGCCGCCCAGCCCACGCTGTACATCGAGGGTTTCATCAAGCTGATTCCACAACCGCGCCGCGCACGCGCGCGTGAAGTGCTGGACGCCATCGGCGACACGCTGGCGCGCTGGCTGGTCGGCAAAGCGGTATCGATGATTGTGGTGGGCGTGGCCACCGCCGCCGGACTGTGGGCACTGGACGTGCCGCTGGCCATGGTGCTGGGATTGATCGCAGGCTTGCTCGACTTCATCCCCTACATTGGTCCCTTGATGGCGGGGGTTCCGGCGGTGCTGATCGCGTTTTCGCACAGCCCTGAGCTGGGTCTGTACACAATGCTGCTGTTCCTCGCCATCCAGCTGGCCGAAGGCTATCTGCTGTCGCCGCTGATCGAGGCGCGCAGCGTATCGCTGCCGCCAGCGCTGACCATCGCCATGCAGATGCTGTTCGGCGCCCTGTTTGGTCTGGCCGGCATCGCGCTGGCGACGCCGCTGGCGGCGGTGCTGTCTGTGCTGACCGCCATGCTCTACGTCGAAGACGTGCTTGGCGACGCGCCGCCTAAACCGCCAGATGGCGCTTGACCTCCGGATCGTTCATTGACGCCTGCTGACCGGACGCCACCACTTCGCCGCGCGACAGCACGATGAACTGGTCGGCCAGTTCGTGGGCGAAGTCGAAGTATTGTTCGCACAGCAGGATGGCCATGTCGCCGCGCTGGCGCAGCAGGCGGATGACGTTGCCGATGTCCTTGATGATGGAGGGCTGGATGCCTTCGGTCGGTTCATCAAGAATAATCAGCTTGGGCTCCGCCAGCAGTGCGCGCGCGATCGCCAGCTGTTGCTGCTGGCCGCCGGACAGGTCGCCGCCACGCCGGTGCAGCATCTCTTTCAGCACCGGGAACAGTTCGTACACTTCGCCCTTGATGGTGGAGGCCTTCTTGCCGCTATGTGTGGCAAGGCCCATCAGCAGATTCTCTTCCACCGTCAAGCGGGCGAAGATTTCGCGTCCCTGCGGCACGTAGGCGATGCCGGCCCGCGCACGCTGGTGCGGCGGCAGCCTGGTGATGTCGCGCCCTTCCAGTTTGACGCTGCCCGCAGATACCGGCAGTACACCCATCAGGCATTTCAGCAGCGTGGTCTTGCCGACGCCATTGCGGCCCAGCAGCGCCATGCACTTGCCCTTCTCCAGTTCCATCGACACACCGCGCAGGGTGTGGGCGGCACCGTAGTATTGGTTGATTTTTTCTACTTGCAGCATATGCTTAGCGTCCCAGATAAACTTCAATCACCCGATCATCGGCCTGCACTTCGTCCATGCGGCCTTGCGCCAGCACCGAGCCTTCATGCAGCACCGTCACCACGCCCTGTTGCGCGATCTCGGCGACGAAGCCCATGTCGTGCTCCACCACCATGATGGAATGCTTGCCGCGCAATTCGTTCAGCAGCTCCGCCGTGCGCGCCGTTTCAGCGTCCGACATGCCGGCCACCGGTTCGTCCAGCAGAATCAGCTGCGGCTCCTGCATCAACAGCATGCCGATCTCCAGCCACTGCTTCTGGCCGTGCGACAGCAGACCGGCCAGACGCTGCTCGCTGCCGTTCAGGCGTATCAGTTTGAGGATCTCGTCGATCTTGCCGCGCTGTTCGGACGACAGGCGCGCGAACAATGTCGGCCGCACGCGCTTGTCCATCTTCATCGCCAGTTCGAGATTTTCAAACACCGTGTGCTGTTCGAACACCGTCGGCCGCTGGAACTTGCGGCCGATGCCGGCGTGGGCGATTTCATGCTCACTCATGCGGCTCAGGTCCATGGTCTGGCCGAAGAAGGCCGTGCCGGAGGTCGGCCGCGTCTTACCGGTGATGACGTCCATCATGGTGGTCTTGCCGGCGCCATTCGGGCCGATAATGCAGCGCAGCTCACCGACCGAGATATCGAGACTCAGCTTGTTCAGGGCGCGGAAGCCGTCGAACACCACGCTGATCTCTTCCAGGTACAGAATGGCGCCGTGGGTGGTGTCCAGCCCTTGCAGCGCAATTCGCCCGTCGTTCATTGAACTCATGCCTGCTCCTTGCGTACCAGTCCTGCGAGGCCGCGCGGCAGGTAGCGCGTCACCAGGATGAAGATTAAACCGAGGGCGAACAGCCACAGGTTGGGGAAGGCGCCGGTGAACCAGCTTTTCAGCCCATTCACCGAGAATGCGCCAATCACAGGCCCCAGCAGCGTGCCGCGGCCGCCCACCGCCGCCCAGATCACCATTTCAATCGAATTGGCCGGCGACATTTCGGACGGATTGATGATGCCCACCTGCGGCACATACAGTGCGCCCGCAATCCCGCACAGCACCGCCGACAGCGTCCACACAAAGAGCTTGAACCACAGCGGGTTGTAACCGATGAACATCAGGCGCGACTCCGAATCGCGCACCGCTTGCAGCACGCGTCCCAGCTTGGACTTGACGATCCAGCGGCACAGCAGCAGTGCGCCCACCAGCACGGCCAGCGTCACCAGATACAGCGTGGCCTTGGTACCTGGCGCACTGATTGGGAAACCCAGAATCCGCTTGAAGTCGGTGAAGCCGTTATTGCCGCCAAAGCCGGTGTTATTCCGGAAGAACAGCAGCATGAAGGCGTACGTCATGGCTTGCGTGATGATGGAGAAGTACACGCCCTTGATGCGCGAGCGGAAGGCGAAGAAGCCAAACACAAAGGCCAGCACGCCCGGCACCAGCACCACCAGCGCCAACGCCACCCAGAAGCTGTCGGTGCCGCTCCAGTACCATGGGTAGGCCTTCCAGTCGAGGAACACCATGAAGTCCGGCAGGTCGCTCTGGTACACGCCTTCGCGGCCGATGGAGCGCATCAGGTACATGCCGTGCGCGTAAGCGCCCAGCGCGAAGAACACGCCGTGGCCCAGCGACAGGATGCCGGCGTAGCCCCACACCATATCGAGCGCCAGCGCGGCCAGCGCGTAGCACATGAATTTGCCGATCAGGCTCACCATGTAGCTCGGCACGTGCAGCGGATGGCCGTCGGCAAAGAAGAGATTCAGCAGCGGCAGCGCCGCCAGCAGCACGGTGGCGGCAACGATGCCAGTCCACGCGCGGCGCGAAAACAGGGATGGATGATTCATTCTGCGCTCCTGCCTTTCATGGCGAACAGGCCTTGCGGACGTTTCTGGATAAAGATGATGATGAAGATCAGGATGGCGATCTTGGCCAGTACCGCGCCCGCCACCGGTTCCAGGAATTTGTTCGCCTCGCCGAGTCCCAACGCGGCAATCACGGTGCCCGCCAGTTGGCCGACGCCGCCCAGCACCACCACCATGAACGAATCGACGATGTAGCCCTGGCCGAGGTCCGGTCCCACGTTACCCAACTGCGACAGCGCCACGCCGCCCAGGCCGGCGATGCCGGAACCGAGGCCGAAGGTCATCATGTCGATTTTGGCGCTGGAGACGCCCACGCAGCCAGCCATGCGGCGGTTCTGCATCACGGCGCGCACGAACAGGCCGAGACGGGTTTTGTTCAGGATCAGCCACACGCCCGCCACCACCAGCAACGCGAAAACGATGATGACGATGCGGTTGTAGGCCAGCACCAGCGAGCCAAGCACGGTCACGCCACCGGACATCCACGACGGATTGGCGACTTCCACGTTCTGCGCGCCGAAGATGGTGCGCACGGCTTGCATCAGAATCAGGCTGATGCCCCAGGTGGCCAGCAGGGTTTCCAGCGGGCGGCCGTAGAGCCAGCGGATCACGGTGCGCTCCAGCGCGATGCCGACGGCGGCGGTGACCACAAAGGCTGCCGGCAGCGCGGCGGCCAGATACCAGTCCAGCGCATCCGGTGCCCAACGGCGGAAGGCAAGCTGGCACAGATAGGTGGTGTAGGCGCCGATCATCAGCAGTTCGCCGTGCGCCATGTTGATGATGCCCATCAGGCCAAAGGTGATGGCCAGGCCCAGCGCCGCCAGCAGCAGCACGCTGGCCAGCGAGATGCCGTAGAAGACATTGCCGATGAATTCCGTGCGCGCGAGGCGGCTGTCCAGCGCTTGCAACGTTTGCGTGGCGGCGATGCGCACGCTCGGGTCGGCGTCGCCGGACACCATGGCTTGCAGCGTCGGACGCAGACTGGCGTTGCTGCTGCCAGCCAGCGCTTCCACCGCGCCACGGCGCTTGGCGGCGTCCGGCGATTGCAGGTTGGCGGTGGCGGCGACGAGGCGCAACAGGTCGCGTACTTCGGCGTCGGTCTCCTTGCCAAGCGCTTTTTCGATCAACGGCGCTTGCGACAGCGTGGCGGATTTCTGCAATTCGATGGCCGCCGCCAGGCGCTGGGAACGTTCGGGCGAGAACATCTTCAGCGCGGACAGCGCCTCTTCGATGGCGCCGCGCAGACGGTTGTTGATCATCACGCCGTCCAGGCCTTCCGGCAGCGGGCCGGTGGCGCCGGTGGCGGCGTCGGTGGCCTTGTCGTCGGCAACGATGTATAGCTTGCCTTCGGGCGTGGCGTAGACATCGCCGTTTTGCAGCGCGGTCAGCAGGCGCGTGGCATCGTCGGTGGCGAGTGCGCCGATGTTGGCGATGGCCGCAACGCGCGCGTCCGGGTCATCGCCAGCCAGGGGCGCCAGCACGGCGGGATCGATCGCCGCACGCGCAACGCCTGCGAACAGCAGGCATGCAAGGAGCAGGAGTTTTTTCAAGATGCGGATTCCTTAGGTGAAGCTGCCCCGCGCCCAGCTGCCGCGCGGGGCGGGGAAATTACAGCTTTTGCTTGCCCTCGTTACCCGGGATGAACGGGCTCCATGGGTTGGCGCGCACCGGGCCTGGAGTTTTCCACACCACGTTGAACTGGCCGTCCGGACGAATTTCGCCAATGAACACCGGCTTGTGCAGGTGGTGGTTGGTCGCATCCATGGTCAGGGTGAAGCCCGATGGCGCCTTGAAGGTCTGGCCGCCCATTGCCGCGATCACTTTGTCGGTGTCGGTCGACTTGGCCTTCTCCACCGCTTGCGCCCACATGTGGATGCCGACGTAGGTGGCTTCCATCGGATCGTTGGTCACGACCGTGTTCGCGTTCGGCAGCTTCTTGGCGGCGGCGTAGGCTTTCCACTTCTTGATGAAGTCCGAGTTCACCGGATTTTTCACCGACTCGAAGTAGTTCCATGCAGCCAGGTGGCCCAGCAGTGGCTTGGTGTCCACGCCGCGCAGTTCTTCCTCGCCCACCGAAAACGCCACCACCGGCACATCGGTCGCCTTCAGGCCGGCGTTGCCCAGCTCTTTATAGAACGGCACGTTGGAGTCGCCGTTGATGGTCGAGATCACCGCCGTCTTGCCGCCCGCCGCGAACTTCTTGATATTGGCGACGATGGTCTGGTAGTCCGAATGGCCGAACGGGGTGTAGACCTCGTCGATATCGCTTTCCTTCACGCCTTTGCTCTTCAGGAAGGCGCGCAGGATCTTGTTGGTGGTGCGAGGATAAACGTAGTCGGTGCCCAGCAGGACGAAGCGCTTGGCGCTGCCGCCCTCTTTGCTCATCAGGTATTCGACTGCGGGAATGGCCTGCTGGTTAGGCGCGGCGCCGGTGTAGAACACGTTCTTTTCCAGTTCTTCGCCTTCGTACTGCACTGGATAGAACAGCAGCGAATTCAATTCCTTAAACACCGGCAGCACCGATTTGCGCGACACCGACGTCCAGCAGCCAAACACCACCGATACTTTGTCCTGTGCGATCAGGCCACGCGCCTTTTCGGCAAACAGCGGCCAGTTGGAGGCAGGGTCCACCACCACCGGCTCCAGCTTCTTGCCCAACACGCCGCCCTTGGCGTTGATTTCATCGATGGTCATCAAGGCCACGTCTTTCAGCGACGTTTCCGAGATCGCCATGGTGCCGGACAGCGAATGCAGGATGCCGACCTTGATGGTGTCCGCGGCGTGGGCCTGCGCACCGGCGGCCATCAGTGCGGTAGCGGCGGCGATGCGGCTCAGGGTGCCGATAAAGTTACGACGATTTTGCATGGGTGAGCTCCGTGGTGGTTAATCAGTATTGAAGTTGCAGGGCGATCGAGAACTTGTCGTTGTCCGCTACGCCAGTGATTTTGGTTTTCGAGTACACGGCGCTGATCTGCGCGTTGTAACCGTCGATGATGTAGTTGGTGCCGACGTCGAATTGTTTGGTGTCGATGTTGGTGTCGGCGGCGAACTTCTGCCAGCGCACGAAGGGCTGGAACTTGCCCCATCCGGCCTTGTCTTCGAAGATGTAGGAAGCGCCGGCCGAATAGGCCTTGCCCTGTTCGGACTTGATGACGTCATCGGTGTCGTACTTGTACCAGGCCGCTTCCACCGCGAACGCGCCGGCGCCCTTGATGCGCTTCTCCAGCAGGAAATCGACGTTGTACGAGCTGTAGTCGCCCACCTTGCCGACCGTGAGGATGCCGTCCTTCTGCGTGCGGCCGGCCACGCCGATGGCGAGGATGTCGGCGCCGCCGAGGTAGTTGCCGGTGCCGTAGTAGCCCGGTTCCGCGTCCCAGAAGTCGTACTGGATGCGGCCCGCGTACATCAGCGCGTCGTCGGCCTTGATGCCCGCGGCCTTGGCCTGGTTCTGCGTCAGCGAACCGATGCCGAAGGTGTGGCCTTCAAACGCGCCGAAAGAGTAACCGAGACGGCCGCCATCGCCCACATTGCCCCATACGACCACGCCGTCGTCGCGGCCGCGGAAGATGCCGCCGTTGTAGCCGTAGCGCGACGCCACGCCGGCCCAGTAGCCGCCGCCCAGCGAGTAGTAAGGACCGGCCATGTTGGCGCGGTCGGACGGCGACAGCAGGCGGCCGGCCCAGATATTCAGTTCCGGCGAGATGGCGAACTGGCCGGCGGCGTCCAGCACGCGGATTTGCTCGCCGTCCCACTCGGTGTTGAACATGCCCTTGATGTTCTTGTTGAGCGAAGCGCCGAAGAACAGGCGTCCGCTGTCGAGATTAAAATCGCTGGAGCGGCCGCCGTCCGGCGCGCCCTTCTCCGCGCTGGTGTAGCTCTCGCGCAGGCCGAAGCCGACGCTGACCGACTTGTCCTCGCCGAAGTTGACCGTCGCGCCGGCAAACGCGTTGCCCATTGCCGCCACAGCCACCGCCAGTACCACCTTCTTCAACGCCATCTTGCTCTCCCGTCTTGGTTTTGGATGAAACAAGATTAACCAGCCGGCAACCTGCTGGACATACGTTGAATGACGTAGTGGTAAAGGTGGCACAATACGGGCTTTGCGAGGAAAACCATCATGACCGTATTTGCCGCCCCTGTTTTCGACGCCACCGTGATCTACGACGGCCATGAGCTGTTCAAGGGCCAGGGCGCCGCCAAGGGCTGGGCCGAAAAGCTGGGCAAGGAGCTGGAATGCGAGATCGGCGTCGAGAAGATCGGCACCGGCTGGGTGCTGACCGGCACCGTGGACGGCGAGGCTTGCAAATGGAGCATCGTCGGCCAGCGCCTCAAGCGCATGGACTGAACAAAGCGTGCGCTAGCGCACATCACCCGGGTGCTCCCGGGCGTAGCATCCCAGCAGACCCGTTCAGCGAGGATGCCCATGAAGCGCGACCAGCACGCCCCCCTGCCCGCCGCCGCCCGCCCGGCGGCAGCCAAACCCGCGCGCGCGCCATCCGCCGCAGCGGGGGCGTCGGCATCGGCGTCCATACCGCCGCCGGTGGCGGCGAAGCTGGCCGGTTTGCGCTACGTCCATGACGACCAGCCGGGCATCGCCCGCCGCTTGCGCGGCAAGCAGTTCCAATACCTGGACGCCGACGGCAGCGTGGTCACGGACGAAGACACACTGGCGCGCATCAAAGCGCTGGTGATTCCGCCGGCATGGACCGACGTCTGGATCTGCAAGCACGCGCTGGGCCACCTGCAAGCCACGGGGCGCGACGCGCGCGGCCGCAAACAGTATCGCTACCACGCCCGCTGGCGCACCCACCGCGACGAAGCCAAATATAGCCGCATGCTCAGCTTCGGCCAGGCCCTGCCCGGCATCCGCGGCGCCGTCGATGAAGCGCTACGGCTCCCCGGCCTGCCGCGCCAGAAGGTGCTGGCCACCATTGTCTACCTGCTGGAAGCGACCCTGATGCGCATCGGGAACGAGGAGTACGCGCGCGAGAACAAATCCTTCGGCCTGACCACGCTGCGCGAGCGCCACGTACGGCTGGACGGCAGCACGGTGACCTTCCGCTTCCGCGGCAAGAGCGGCGTGCATCACGCGGTGGAAGTACACGACCGCCGGCTGGCGCGCATCATCAACCGCATGCGCGACCTGCCCGGCCAGGAACTGTTCCAGTACGAAGACGACGATGGCAATCCGCACGCCATCGATTCGTCCGACGTCAACGACTACCTGCAAGCGATCACCGGCGCCGATTACACCGCCAAGGACTTCCGCACCTGGGCCGGCACCGTGCTGGCGGCGATGGCGCTGAAAGCCTATGAAAAATACGACTCCGAGACGCAAGCCCGGAAAAACATCGTGCAAGCGATTGAATCGGTGGCGAAAAAACTCGGCAACACGCCGACGATCTGCCGCAAATGCTACGTCCACCCGGCGGTGCTGGAGGCCTACCTCGACGGCACCATGGTTGAAACCCTGAGCCGCTACCATCCCGAAGAAGCCGCCGTCCTCGCGCTTTTACAACAGCGATTGGAGTAGAATTCAGGTTCGTAAAACACGAGCCTGACCATGCCACCAGTCCTGCCTTTCCCGATCCGCAAAGAGTGCCCGCCCGGCGCTTGCGTGTGCGGGCGCGAGGACTTGCTCGACGCCTGGGAGCGCGACGGCGCCGATATCCGCGTGCTGCGCCTGACGCGTGAAGAGGAAAAACGCCTGATCGAACGCATCGAGGCCATGACCAGCTACGAAGATCTGGGCCGCATCAAGCAGCGCTTGCAGGAATTGCTCGGCATCCGGCTGACCATCACACCCAGCGACCGTGGCGTCAGCACCGTCATGGGCCTGAGCATCAAACTGGCCGAGCAGCCAGGCCTGTGCCGCCGCACGCACGAGGCTCTGCCCGCCGCCGTGCGCCGCTGCTTCCGCGAGCATCCCGAAATCGTCTACGCCCTGCTGAACGCGCGCGACCTGCTGGGCAATTAACCGGGATGCGCCAGCGCGGCGCCGGGCATGCTGCCCTCGCGGCTGCCATCGGGATAGATGTCGTGGAACTTGCTGTAGTCCAGCACCCGCACATTGCCTTCCATTTTGTCGGACAGGATGTCGGCAAAATGGTGGTTGTAGTAGATGTGCTCCGCCGCGTAAGTCTGGCGCGCGTGCACGAAATCGTTGAGGGTGTCGTCGGTGCCGGAGATGGCCACCGCCAGCGTGGTGCCTTCGGCCTGCAAGTCTTGCTGCGTCTTGCCGAACAAGGGACTCGATTCGTCGATCTTGTGCAGGATGGTCCAGGTCAGCGCGAACACGCCGGAATGTTCGCGTTCCAGAGCCAGATCGTAGAAGCGCGTGAACACCTGCCCTTCCAGCGTGGTCTCGCGCCGCACCAGCGAGGCGCGCACCGAGGCTTCCAGTATCAGGTTGGCGCGCTCGTTCCCGGCGCGCAGCATCAGGGTCGGCACGCCGTTGAATGGCGTGATCACCGCCACGTTGGAAAACATGATGCGCGAGGTCGGACGCGAGAAGCGTGCGAACAGCAGCCCGGTCACCGCCGCCACTTCCACCATGCCCAGCAAAATCTCGGTGGAGGCGACAATGTGGCCGTAGGTCGTCGCGGGATTCATATAGCCATAGCCCACCGTCGCCAGCGTCTCGATCGAGAAGAACACGCAATCGGGGAAGTAACCGGGACGCGCGTTGGAGATGGAGCCAGGCACCAGGTAGAAGGCCAGCGCAAAAACAAGATTGGTCAAGAAGTACAGCGCCCCCACCAGCAGAAAGAAGCGCGGCCAGCTTACCGTCAGCATCCAGTGGTAGATGTCGCCCCAGTGCCAGCGATTGATGCCCACGCGCTTGATGCGCGAGGTCCCGAGCTGAAACTCGCCGCGCACCTGTCCCACGCGCGGACGTATCGGTTGCTGCGGCGACTGTGGCTTCATAAAGTCAATCGTCGTCGTTGGGATCGAGGCCGGGGAACATCACCTCGGTGAAGCCGAATTTGGAAAAGTCCTTGATGCGCATGGGGTACAGCTTGCCCAGCAAATGATCCACCTCGTGCTGCACCACGCGCGCGTGGAAGCCGTCGACATCACGCTTGATCGGCTGGTTATACTGGTCCACGCCCTCGTAGCGCAGGCGCGTGTAGCGCGGCACGCTGCCGCGCATGCCGGGCACCGACAGGCAACCCTCAAACGCTTCTTCCATCTCCTCCGACAGCGGCGTGAGCACAGGATTGATCAGCACCGTCTCCGGCACCTGCGGCGCATCCGGATAGCGCGGATTGCTTTTGAAGCCGTAGATCACCAGTTGCAGGTTGACGCCGATCTGTGGCGCCGCCAGGCCCGCGCCATTGGCCGCATGCATGGTGTCGAACATGTCGGCGATCAGTGCGCGCATGGCCGGCGTGTCGAACTCGGTCACCGGTTCGGCCACGCGCAGCAGGCGCGGATCGCCCATCTTCAGGATTTCGCGGACCGTCATTTGGCTGGCACGCCGATGTCGCACTGGATATCGCGCAGGAATTCGCAGTATTCCGCGCCGGTTTCCAGATGCTTGAGGCCCATCGCGGTGGTGGCTTTCAGGTAGCCCAGCTTGGAGCCGCAATCGTAGCGGGTGCCGTCGTAGCGGTAGGCCAGCACGCGCTCGTCCTTCATCAGCGCCGCGATGCCGTCGGTCAGCTGAATTTCACCACCGGCGCCACTGCCCAGGTTTTCCAGATAGTCGAAGATGCGGCCGGACAGCACATAGCGGCCCACCACCGCCAGCGTCGATGGGGCGTCTTCCGGCTTCGGTTTCTCGACGATGCCGTGCACCAGCTCCAGCTTTGGCTGGTAGCCGCTGGCGCTGACAATGCCATACTGGCGCGTCGCCGCACGCGGCACTTCCTGTACCGCCAGGATGCTGGAGCGCTCGTAACCATACAGGTCGGTCATCTGCGCCAGCACCGGTTTGACGCCGGTGTCGGTATCCATGAAGTCGTCGGCCAGCAGCACGGCGAACGGCTCGTCGCCGATCACCGGGCGCGCGCACAGCACCGCATGGCCGAGGCCCAGCGGCTCCGACTGGCGGATGTAGATGCAGTTGACGCTTTTCGGAATCACATTGCGCACCAGTTCCAGCAACTGCTGCTTGTCGGCGGCTTCCAGCTCGGACTCCAGCTCATAGGCTTTGTCGAAGTGGTCCTCGATGGCACGCTTGTTACGGCCGGTGATGAACACCATCTCGGTGATGCCGGCGGCCACCGCCTCTTCCACCGCGTACTGGATCAATGGCTTGTCAACGATAGGCAGCATCTCTTTCGGCTGCGCCTTGGTCGCGGGGAGAAAACGGCTGCCCAGGCCTGCGACGGGGAATACGGCTTTTTGAATTTTTGGCATGATTTATTTTTCTTCGAGTAGTGCGAGCAGTCCTGCCTCGTCCAGAATGGTGACTTCCAGCTCCTGCGCCTTGGCCAGCTTGCTGCCCGCATCCGCGCCAGCGACAAGGTAATGGGTTTTCTTCGAAACGGAACCGGAGACCTTGCCGCCCTTCGCTTCAATCAGCGCGGCGGCCTGGTCGCGGCCCATGGTCGGCAAGGTGCCGGTCAGTACAAAGGTCTTGCCGGTCAGGTGGCCTTCGGCCGCCGCGGTTTGCGGCAACTGCGCCAGCAGGTCTTCGCGCAGCAGATGCAACGCCTTGACTTGCTCGCGGTTGCCCGGCTGCGCCATCCAGCTGTCCAGCGATTCCGACACCGTCGCCGGCAAGCCGAAGACGTTGAACACCTGTAGGTAAGCCAGCGCTTCCAGCGTCACGCCTTCTTCGACCAGCTGCTTGCTGCGCGGTTCCGTCAGTTTTGGAATCGCCAGCGCGGCCATCAGCTTGACCGGGTCCAGCTTTTCGCGCAGCTTGGCGCTCGGCGGGTGTTCGCCTTGCGGCGCCACGCCGGCCGCCAGCAGCGCGTCGATGGCTTCCTGGTTCTTCGGTTCGGCGAAGAAGTCGGCGATGGAGTCGGCCACCACGCCGCCGATATCGGGCAGCACGCGCAGCAGCGCGGCCGGCACACGGCGGATCAGGTCAAAGCGGCCCAGCCACTCGGCCAGCGTCTTGGCGGTCGATTCGCCGACGTGGCGGATGCCAAGCGCGAACAGCAGGCGCTCCAGCGGCGGGTTCTTGCTGGCGGCAATGGCTTCCAGCAGATTGTCGGCCCACTTGGTGGCGATCTTGCCTTGCGCGACCGTCTCCGGCGTGGTGCCGTCACGTTCATCCGCGAGGCGCTTCATCTCAAGCAGGTCTTCCAACTTGAGCGCGTACAGGTCGGCCACGCGCTTCACCAGCCCATGCTCGACCAGATTGTCGATATAGCGGTCGCCCAGGCCTTCGATGTCCATCATGCGACGGCCGGCGAAGTGACGGATGGCTTCCTTGCGCTGCGCGGAGCAGAACAAGCCGCCGGAGCAGCGCGCAATCGCCTCGCCCTCTTCCCGCACCACGTGCGAGCCGCACACCAGGCAGGCTTTCGGCAGCTCGTAAGCCACCGTCGATTCCGGACGGCGCTCCAGCACCACGGCCAGCACTTCCGGAATGACGTCGCCGGCGCGGCGCACGATCACGGTGTCGCCCACGCGCACGTCCTTGCGGCGCACTTCGTCTTCGTTGTGCAGCGTGGCGTTGGTGACGTTGACGCCGCCGACGAACACGGAAGCCAGCCGCGCCACCGGCGTAATCGCCCCGGTGCGGCCAACCTGCACTTCAATCGCCTGCACCACGGTCAGCGCTTCCTCGGCCGGGAATTTGTGCGCCAGCGCGAAGCGCGGCGCGCGCGAAACGAAGCCCAGCGTGCGCTGGTCTTCCAGCCGGTTGGCTTTGTAGACCACGCCGTCGATTTCGTATGGCATAGTCGGGCGGGCCCTACCGATCTGTTTGTAGTAGTCCATCAAACCATCGTAGCCGTTTACCACGGTGGCTTCCTTCGCCACCGGCAGGCCAAGCTGGCGGTACCACGCCAGCAGCGCCGAGTGCGAGGCCGGCATCTCGGCGCCTTCCAGCGCACCGACGCCGTAAGCGAAGAAACTCAGCTTGCGCGATGCGGTGATGCGCGAATCGAGCTGGCGCAGGCTGCCCGCCGCCGCGTTACGCGGATTGACGAATTCCTTCTGGCCCGCTTCGCGCTGGCGCGCGTTCATGGCTTCGAAATCTTTTTTAAACATCAGCACCTCACCGCGCACATCGAGGATGGCTGGCGGATGATCGGTATTCAGGCGCAGCGGAATGCTGTGGATGGTGCGGATATTGGCGGTGACATCCTCGCCGGTATAGCCATCACCGCGCGTGGCCGCCTGCACCAGCAGGCCGTCGACGTAGCGCAGGTTGATGGCCAGGCCGTCGTATTTCACTTCGGCCGCGTATTCGATCAGCGCCGCCGTATCGAGGCCTTCGCGCACGCGGCGATCGAAGTTCTCGATGTCTTCATCGGTAAAACCGTTATTCAGCGACAGCATCGGCACCGAGTGCGTCACCTGCTCGAACTGCGGCAATGGCGCCGCGCCCACGCGTTTGGTCGGCGAGTCCGGCAGCGCCAGCTCCGGATGCGCTTCTTCCAGCTTTTGCAGCTCGATGAACAGCTTGTCGTATTCCGCGTCCGGAATGGTGGGCGCGTCTTCAACGTGATAGGCGTGCAAATGCCGTTGCAGCTCCGCGCTGAGTTGTGCGATGCGCGTTTTGAAATCCACTTCCATGTACAAACCTTAGCTGAACAGACGCAGTGCGCGGGTCGAACCGGCCGGGATGTCGGCGTCATTCATTTCGTCGTAGAAGTCCTTCACTTGGCCGGCGATTTCGGTCAGCGCGGCGTCGGACAGCGGCTGGTTGTAATCGTCGACGATGGTCGCGTCCAGACGCGCCACCAGCGATTTGGCGCAGGCGACCATGGCGCCGAAGCCGTCGCGCGCCGGCGCCACGCAAGGCACGTCCAGCAGCAGCGTCAGACGCGAGGTGGTTTCCTCGGCCGGCGTGACATTGGTCGACAGCGAGAACAGGAAACCGCCATCACCGTCCGGCATGACGAAACGACCGTCCGGGCGCACGTCGAAGCCTTGCTTCTCCAGCGCGCCAATCAGCGTGGTCACCGACCATGGCGCACCATTGCTTTGCAGGTTGACGCCCAGTTGCGCGTCGTGACCGGCGACGAAGCGGTGCAGATTGCGTGCCTCGGCCATCACTTCGATCATGTCCGGCACGGCAGGTTCGGCGCCGATTTCGTCGGCCACGGCACGCAAGCGCGTCACCAGTTCCGAGTATTCCAGTTCATTCAGCGCGGTGCTGCGGCTGGCCAGTTGCACGCCGCCTTGCAGTTCGGTGTAGACGCCGCCGTGGACGATCGGCTCCCAGTCGCCGCTGACGGCCTTGCCGATGAAATGCACCGGCTTGTTGCCGACCATGCGCAGGGTTTGCAGCACCGGCAGCAGCTTGTCGCCGCGCGCCGGGGCTTCCAGCGCCAGCGGCAGCAGGCAGTCGATCAGCGGATCGACCAGCGCCGTGGCCTGTTCGGCCGCGGCAGCCGTGGCGGCATTGGCGCGCGCGGCCAGTTCGTCCACGCTGGCGGGCTGGCCGCCGATATCGTCGGTGCTGAATTCCGCCGCCACCTCGCTCAGTGCGGCCGCCGCTGCGGCAGCTTCGCCGCCGGCCACGCCGGGAGTGGCGCTGTCGAGCGAGAAGCTGGGTTCCTGACGGGCCACGACCGACGGGGCGTCATCGCCGCTGCGCATCAGCACATCGTCATGGTCGGACGAGAAAGCGCGTTCCACGCTTTTCTTGGCCTTGTATTCCTGTATTTTGTTGTACGTGAAGACGCCGGCGACAAACACGCCGGCGGCTGCGATTAAACTGAGTTGAAGATCTGTCATGCTGCTTGAGCCTCGGAAGCGAAGTTTGCGGCGGATTCCATATCCACCGCCACGATGCGCGATACACCTTGTTCCTGCATCGTCACACCGATCAGTTGATTGGCCATCTCCATCGCAATCTTGTTGTGCGAGATGAAGAGGAATTGGGTCTGGTCAGACATGCGCTTGACCATCCGGCAGAATCGCTCGGTATTGGCGTCATCCAGCGGCGCGTCGACTTCGTCGAGCAGGCAGAATGGCGCGGGATTCAGCCGGAACATGGAGAACACCAGCGCGGTCGCCGTCAGCGCTTTCTCGCCGCCGGACAGCAGGTGGATGGTGGCGTTCTTTTTGCCCGGCGGCTGGGCCATGACCTGCACGCCGGAGTCCAGGATTTCGTCGCCGGTCATAATCAGCTTGGCCTGGCCGCCGCCGAACAGGATCGGGAACAGTTCGGAGAAGTGGCCGTTGACGCGGTCGAACGTGTCTTGCAGCAGATCGCGCGTTTCCTTGTCGATCTTGGTGATGGCGTCTTCCAGCGTGGTGATGGCCTCCTGCAAATCCGCGTTCTGCGAATCGAGGAAGTTCTTGCGCTCGGAAGCGGTAGCCAGTTCGTCCAGCGCCGCCAGGTTGACCGCGCCCAGCGCCGAGATGGCGTTGGTCAGGCGCGTGACTTCACCTTGCAGATACGACGCCTTCATGTCCGGGTGCAGCTTCTCGGACAGCGCCGCCTCGTCGGCCTGCACCTCGGCCAGCTGCGCGGCAAACTGCTCCTGATTCAGGCGCGCCGCCTGCTCTTTCAGTTGCAGCTCCATGATCTTGTCACGCTGCGGTTGCAGCGCGCGCTCGGTGGACATGCGGCCTTCCTCGAACATGCGCAGCTGCTGCGCGATCTGATCGAGTTCGTGGCGCGCGTCGGACAGCGCTTTCTCCTGCGTGGTGCGGCGGTCAAGCAGTTCCTGCAAGCCTTCGTTGGCCGTGCCCTGCTCCAGGCCTTCCAGCTCCATGCGGCCGGATTCGATGCTCTCGTTAACCTGCGCCACCTGCGCCGAGGCGGTGGCGATATTGCGGCGCAGTTCCTCGATCTTGCTGCGCTGGGTCTTCTCGGCAAACTGCACTTCCTGCGCGGCGCGCTCCAGATCGCGCAAGGCTTCGCGCGCATCGGCCAGGCGCTGTTCCTTGGCCATGAAATCGGTCTGGCCGTCTTCATGCTCTCCTTGCAGGTTGCCGAGCTCCATATCCAGCTGTTCGAACTTCTCTTCCGATTCCAGCTTGATCTGGGTTTGCTCTTCTTCCTGCGCGGCGATTTCGGCCAGATCGGTTTCGATCTGCGTGCTGCGCTGGTTGAAGCGCGCCTCGATCTCGGACAGCTTGACCACCTCCAGTTGCAGCGTATGCACCGACGATTGCAGGCTTTGCAGCTTGGCGCGGTACTCGGTCAGGCGGCGCGTCAGTTCCGTCACGGCGGCTTCGGCGCGCACCGAACGGGCACGCGCTTCGTCGGCCAGCATCTGCTGCGCGCGCAGCTGCTTGGTGATGTTGTCGATTTCCTGCTGGCGTCCCAGCATGCCGTCCTGCTCGGAGTCGGCCGCATAGAAACGCACACTGTGCTGGGTAATCACGTGGCCCTGGCGGGTGACGATGCTGGCACCGGCCGGCAGCTTGGCGCGGTCGGCAAAGGCTTCGGCCGTGTCGTCGGCTACGTAGACGTTGTGCAGCCAGTCTTGCAGCAAGCCGCGCAGGCCCGGATCGTTGATCTTCAACAGATTCAGGAAAGGCTTGAGGCCCGGCGCTTCCACCGGCGCCGGCGGCACCGCGGCAGACGGCGCATACAGCGCCAGCTTGGCCGGCGGCGCATCGCTGAAGAAAGCCTTGGCCCATTCGATGTTCGACATTTGCAGCGCCGAGGTGCGCTCGCGCAGCACCGATTCCAGCGCCGGCTCCCAGCCGCTTTCGATATTCAGTTTTTGCCACAGGCGCGGCAGTGATTCCAGCTCGTGCTTTTGCAGCCAGGGCGTCACCTTGCCCTGCGTTTGCACGCGCTCCTGCAACTGGCGCAGCGCATTCAGGCGCGCTTCCAGCTGGGCGTTGGCGGCGGTTTCGGCGTTGACCTGCTGCTGCGCCTCCTGGCGTTCCTGCTCCAGCTTGGGCTGCTGCTCATGCGCCTCCTCCAGCAGGAAGCTCTGCTCTTCCAGCGCCTGCTGCTTTTCTTCCAGCTGCATGCGCAGGTTGGCCAGATGCGCGCTATCCGGCAGGATCAAGCCGCTCTTCTCCTGTTGCAGGCGCTCGCGCCGCACGGCCAGGCCGTTGAGGATGTTGTTGGCGTTGCGCTGGTGCGCCGATTCCAGCTCCAGCTGCTGCTGCGCCTGCATGATGCGGGCGCGCGATTCGGTGCTCTTGGTCTGGGCTTCTTTCCAGGCCTGTTCCAGCATCGGCAAGGACTCGGCTTTTTGCTCGGCCATCACCTGCGACTCTTCCACCTTGGCGCTCAGCTCTTCCAGCGTGAACTCGGCCTCGGAGATTTGCTCGCCGCCTTCGGTGGCCTGGCGCTGCCACTGGTCGCGCTGCGCGGTCAGCGCGGCCAGCTGCGCTTGCAGGCGGCTGCGCGATTCGACCACGAACTTGATTTGCGCTTCCAGGCTGCCGATTTCGGCGTTGGTCTGGTACAGCGATCCCTGCGCGGTATGCAGGCGGTCGCCGGCGGCGAAGTGCGACTGGCGCATCTGCTCCAGCGACAGCTCCACGTTGCGCAGCTTGGCGGTTTGTTCTTCCAGATCGTTCTGCGCCTGTTCGACTTCGCGGAAGTATTTTTTCTGCTCGTTCTCGGCTTCCACTTTGCGCAGCAGCCAAAGCAGTTTTTGCTTCTCTTCCTGGTCCGCTTGCAACTGGTGGAACCTGGTGGCGACGGCGGCCTGGCCTTCCAGCTTTTCCAGATTGGAGTTCAGTTCGCGCAGGATGTCTTCCACACGCAGCAGGTTTTCACGCGTATCGTGCAGGCGGTTTTCGGTTTCGCGGCGGCGCTCCTTGTACTTCGAGACGCCGGCGGCTTCCTCCAGGAACACGCGCAGCTCTTCCGGGCGCGACTCGATAATCCGCGAGATCATGCCCTGGCCGATAATCGCGTAGGCGCGCGGACCGAGGCCGGTGCCGAGGAAGATGTCCTGGATATCGCGCCGGCGCACCGGCTGGCCGTTGATGTAGTAGGTCGAGGTGCCGTCGCGCGTCAGCGTGCGCTTGACGGCGATTTCGGCGTACTGGCCCCACTGGCCGGCGGCCTTGCCGGCATTGTTGTCGAACACCAGTTCAACCGACGAGCGGCCGGCCGGCTTGCGGTGGGTGGAGCCGTTGAAAATCACGTCCTGCATGGACTCGCCGCGCAGTTCGGAGGCCTTGGACTCGCCCAGCACCCAGCGCACGGCGTCGATGATGTTCGACTTGCCGCAACCGTTGGGCCCCACCACGCCAACCAACTGACCCGGTACCTGGAAATTGGTGGGATCAACGAAAGACTTAAATCCCGACAATTTAATGGAAGATAGACGCACGTTGTTATCTGGTGTGTGGGCTGGAAAAGTTCACAATAATACCATTTTGCGCATCGAATAAGGCCGGAAAACGCGCACCGTTGCGACGCCGTCAGTCCAGCGGGAAGCGCTGCTTGCGCCACATCTCGCGGGTGTAGGGCTTATCACGGCCGGACAACTGGAGCGCGGCCTTGGTAATCCACTGTTCGGCCGGGATAGGCTCGACCTGCGGCGCCACCAGCAGCACCGGGATGCACAGCAGCACCAGGATGCGGCTCAGGGCCATGTGATTCTCGGTGCTGGCGTACCAGATGAAGATGGCGGCCACGCCCAAGCCCAGCAGGCAGCCGGTGACCGCTTCGGACGATGGATGGGCGCGCACATACACGCGCGACATGGAAATCAGCACCGCCAGCAGCACGCCGGCGGCGATGCCTAGCTGGCGCACCCACCATGGGGAGGAGCGGGTCGCCAGGTAGCCGGCGACGGGAAACACGGCGGCGGCGCGCATGGCATGGCCGCTGAAACCGGCAAAATCGATCGATTCCACGCCCACGCCCCAGCCGACAAACGCCATCTTGGTGGCCACCACCAGCGCCATGCCGGCGCCAAACAGCACCAGCCAGATGGCGGTCAGGCGCCAGGATTTACCGGCCATCAGCCATACCATGATCGCCACGCCGATGGGCCCGGTTACTGCCAGACTTCCAATTACACTCAACCAATGCCACCACATCATCTGCCTGCTTGCTCCTTGTATTTTGCATTGCAGCACGCATTAAAACACATGCATGTGTATTATGGCGAACTATTACCCAAATGCAATATGCCGATGCCATGTTAAAAATCCTTGGAAAACCCACTTCCATCAATGTGCGCAAAGTATTGTGGACGTGCGCGGAAATTGGCCAGCCCTACGAGCACGAGCCGCATGGCGACGGCCATCTGGCGCTGAATCCCAATGGACTGGTGCCGGTGATCGTCGATGAGGGGCAGGCGCTGTGGGAGTCCAACACCATCTGCCGCTACCTGGCTGGCAAGCACGGCCGCACGGATCTGCTGCCCGCCGAGCCGATGGCACGCGCGCAGGTGGAAAAATGGATGGACTGGCAGGCCACGGAGCTGAACACGGCGTGGCGCTACGCCTTCATGGGACTGGTGCGCGGCAGTCCAGCGTACGCGGACGCCAAAGCCATCGCCGCCAGCGCGGCCGAATGGAACCGCCTGATGACGCTGCTGGACGCCCGGCTTGCCGCCACCGGGGCCTACGTCGCGGGCGACCAGTTCAGCCTGGCTGACATCGTGCTGGGCCTGTCGCACAACCGCTGGCTGTCGACGCCGATCGAGCACCCCACGCTGCCAGCAATGCAAGCCTGGGCCGCCCGCCTGGCCACCCGCGCCGGCTACCTGACTCACGCCGCGAACGGCGTGCCCTGATTAGCGCTACAATCAAGCCATGAACGCTCATCTCAAAACACTGGCCGAAGAGGCACTGAAACTACGCCCGGACGAGCGCGAGGCTTTGGTGCAGGTCTTGATCGCCAGCGTGAGCGAAGAAGATGGCGTGGAGGCCGCGTGGGCAACCGAAATTGAACGCCGCGCCGCAGAGCTGGAATGCGGAGCTGTGCAAGCCATCCCGCTAACTGACGCCCTGGACCAAATCCGCTCCCGGCTAAAATGAATCTGATTATTGCGCCCGCAGCACTCGCGGAGTTGCAAGATGCCGCAGATTTTTATGCCGCCCATGGAGGATTAAACCTGGCTCAAGCGTTTATCACCGAATTTGAGCGCGTCGCCAACCTCGTGCAATCGAATCCCCTACTGGGAGCGACATATCAGCGTAAATGGCATCGTTATTTCCTGAGCAAATTCCCATTCACCCTCGTCTATCAAATCCGCGCAGATGAATTAGTCATCCTTGCCGTTGCCCACAACCGGCGACGGCCCGGATACTGGAAAAAGCGCAGGTAATCAGCCGACCGCAGCGGGGGCGGTGATGGAGGGGTCGTTGTCGGCGCTGCGGGACAGGGCTTCGCTGAGGGCGACGGTGACCACGCCTTCGGCGCGCACGACTTCGGCGCTGCCTTCGCGGAAGCGCTTGGCCAGTTCTTCGCCGGACATGGAGAAGGCTTCCTGCCGCGCGGCGGTCGAGAAGATGTAGAGCGTGCGGCGCGGACTGATCCACGCCAGTTTGACTTTGCGGCGACCGCCCTGCTCGTCCGCGAATTCCAGCCACATGCCGCGCGTAAGGCTGTCGACTTCGATGATGGCGTCTTCGTCATCCTCGCCGGGCGGCGTCTGTTCGGCGCGGGCTTTTTCTTCGGCTTCAGCCTTGGCTTGCAGTTGCAGCCGGCGTTCGGCGGCCTGCTGCGCCACCTGCATCGAGATTTCCAGCTGGCGCTCGGGCGACATTTCCAGCGGCGCGCGTACGATGGAGGCGTGGCATTCGGCCAGTTCGGCAAAGAATTGCAGACGGTCGGCATCTTGCCACTTGATGACGTCCAGCCACTTGTTCAGCGCCGACAGCAGGCCCGGCAGCTTGGCGATCAGTTGCTTGCGTTCGTCCGGCTTGACCTTGGGGCGCACGCTCCAGATCAGGTCGTCCATGGTTTTGGTGGCGTTGTTGACGGCGCCTGGCTTTTCGTCTTCGATGCTGTAGGCGATGGTCAGCACCGAGACCCAGCGCTGCTCAAGGAAGGCTTCCACCACCGCGATCACTTCACCGGTGCCGATGCGCAGGGCGACGGAGTTTTTGGCCAGCTTCTGCGATTCGGCCATTTTTTCCTGCTTGAGCGCGGCGGCGATTGGCGCGGCGATGGCGGCCGCAGCGGCCTTTTCTTCGGCCAGGATGGACGCTTCCAGTTCGTTGACGGCTTCGGTGAAGACGGACAGTTCCTGTTCGTAGTCGCGGCCGACACGGTCGACGCTGCGCTGCATGGCCTGGAACAGCGGATCGTCCGGGCCTTTGCGCTGCTCCCAGCCCATGCGCGACAGCAGTTCCAGCAGGCGGCGCGCCGGGTGGGCTTCCTGGAAGAAGAAGTTTTTGTCGACCAGCGCGGCTTTCAGGACCGGGATTTGCAGGAAGCGGATCAGTTCGCGGATTTCCGGCGAGATGCTCTGGTCGCGGAACACGGTGTCGAACACGGCGGACAGCAGGTCGATGGTGGATTCATCGGCGCGCGACAGGCTGCCTTGCGGCATGCTCTGTTTGAGGTTGGGCAGGTAGAAGACGTTGGCCGGCGCGGCGGCCGGTTCGGCGGACGGCTGGCTTGGCATGTTCTTTTGCAGCTCGGCGAGGTAGGACAGCAAGGGCTGCTTGGCGCCGATTTGCGCGAGACGTTGCGCTTCCTCGTTGGTCATGGCGCCGACATGGAAACCCTGCGCCGGCCCCTGCACCCACGCCCCGCCAGCCGCCACCGCGCCGGGCGCGCCCACGATGAAGCCGCCAGCCGGCGTCACCATGCCGCCAACAGCTGTTTGCCCACCAACAGCAGCCCCGCCGGCGACAGCGCCAGGGAGGCCAGCGGACATGAAGCCGCCGCCAGCGACAGCACCGGCGGCAGCGCCGACGGCAGCGCCGACGGCGCGGGCGCGATCGGCGTTGGGCGCCCAGGTGCTGCCGGCCGACAGCGCGGCCGCCGGTAAATCGGGAATCGTCAGATCCACGCCCTGCATCATGCCGCTGGCGATGCCATCCACAATCTGCCCCGCAGCCGAGCCCGCCACATCGCTGGACGCGAAGAACTGCCGCAACTGCTGCGCCAGCGCCGCCTGGTTGGTGCGCGCCTTGCCGGCCGCACTGTCTTTGCCGGCATCGGTGCGACGCCGCTTGTAACTATCCACCGAGCCCGGCAGCACGCCCTTGCTCTGCAAGGCCAGACTCAGCGCCTCCAGCATCGGCCCCATTTCGATAAACATGCCCGGCTTGAGCAGCGGCTGCAACAGCCCCGCCGATTCTTCCTCCGGATCGAACTCCGTCCACGCCTGCTGCAAGGCCACCAGAAACACCTCCGGCCGGAACGGATTCTGATTCACGCGCAGGATATCGCGATCCAGCAGGAAGGCCAGTCGCACATTCAAGGTTTGCAACTGATCCGCATACAAGCTCTCGAACGGCTTGCTGACGCCGCTCAGCGCCACCTTGTTGTCCATTTCCTCGAAAGGCACCAGCGACAAGGCCAATCCCTCGGCCCGCACAGCCGGCTTGGCGACCGGCGCCAGCTCGGCGATCTCGCGCCGCAGCGCCTTCTCCAGCGTGCTGGTGGCCAGATGCAAAAAGGCGAAATTGCGGTTGCGCAGCTGATTGCCCGCCCGCAGACGCTGCTGGATCTGGCGCGTGTCGCCATCGGTGGCGTCGATCAGCGCACCGGCCAGCTTGTTGGCCAAATCCAGATACTGGTCGCCCGCCTGCTTGACGGCAATGCCGATCAGCTCTTCCAGCAAGGCATGCCGCGGCGACACCGTCTTCTTCGGCGTGGCTGGCATTGTGGAAGTTGCAATCATGGGCGGACCTGCTCAGTTAAATCATCTCTATCCTGTATTGTTACACGGCATTTCCACAAAGCAATATCATGAAACCAAGAATATGCAATATTTCGCGTATTTTGCTGAATTCCTGCAACTTTGATGCGGCGCAAATGACAAGCTTGAGGTTTCCTTAAGATAAAAAACTCCATCTCCCGCCCCAAGGAAACCTATGAAAATCCTGCACAATCTGGAAACCTCCAGCAAGCTGCTGGCCGCCTTTGCCCTTGTACTATGCCTGACCGCCCTGCTCGGCCTGAGCGCGCTGTCGCGCATGCATGCGATTAACGAGGTGACATCTGAATTGTCCGGCAAATGGCTGCCGCAGGCTAGCACCATCCTGTCTCAGCGTAACGACACGCAGGCCGGCGACGAGGCCGAGCGCCTCAAGGCGTTGAATCTGCAAATGAGCAAACTGCTGGTGGCGGCGATGCAGTCGAATCAGGAAGCCGCAGAGCGGACCGGGCAACTCTACAGCGGCGCTCAAGTGCTGACCTACAGCCTGCTGGCGGCGTTGATCAGTGGCGGCGCACTGCTGGCCTTGTGGGTGGCGCGCTCGATTTCCTCTCCCTTGCAACAGGCCATGCTGATGGCGGAGCGCATCGCCGGCGGCGACCTCAGCACACGCATAGCGCCGCAGCCGCGCAACCAGACCGGCAAGCTGCTGCAAGCCATGCAGCACATGAACGACAGCCTGCTTGGCATCGTCGCGCAGGTGCAGAGCGGCGCGCGCGCCATCGGCGGTGCGGCGGCCGAGATTGCGGAGGGCAATCAGGATTTGTCCGGCCGGACCGAACAGCAGGCCTCGGCGCTGGAGGAGACCGCGTCTTCCATGGAGCAGCTGACGGTCACCGTGCGGCAAAATGCCGAGCATGCGGTGGAAGCCAACAAGCTGGCCTTGTCGGCCTCCGCGATTGCCGAGCGCGGCGGCGGCGATGTGGCGCAGGTGGTGGGCACCATGGCCTCCATCAACGACAGCTCGAAGAAGATTGCCGAGATCATCGGCGTGATCGACGGGATTGCGTTCCAGACCAATATTCTGGCCTTGAACGCGGCGGTGGAGGCGGCGCGCGCCGGCGAGCAAGGGCGGGGTTTTGCCGTGGTGGCGTCCGAGGTGCGCAGTCTGGCGCAGCGCAGCGCGGCGGCGGCCAGGGAGATCAAGGAACTAATCGACGATTCGGTCGACAAAGTGGCGCGCGGCACGCAACTGGCCGATCAGGCGCGCAAAACCATGGATGAGGTGGTCGGCAGCGTCAAGCAGGTGACCGGCTTGATCGGCGAGATTGCCGACGCCAGTGCCGAGCAGACGGCCGGGCTGGAGCAGGTCAACCACGCCATTTCCGCGATGGATCAGGCCACGCAGCAGAACGCGGCCCTGGTTGAGCAGGCGGCTGCGGCGGCCGACGCCATGCGCGGCGAAACCGGCAAGCTGAATGCGGCCATCAGCGTATTCGCGGCCGATGCCGCCACGCGGGTCAACGCGGCAGCCGTCGCAGCAGATGGCGGCGAGGCGCGCGGCAGCGACGGCGGTCGAAGTGGTCGCGGCAAGAACGGGCATGGCGGGGACGACGGCCGCGATGGCGTTCGCGGCAAGCACGGCGGCGGTCGCAGTAATCGCGGCGGTGATGGTGGCGGTCTCGCGGCCGGCGAGCGCACGGCTGGACGCGGGACGCCGCCGGCCCTGCCGCGCCCCACGCGCGCCGAGCGCAAGGAAGTGGAATGGGAAGAGTTTTAAGCTAAGGCAGCAAGGCATGCTCCTACATGCCCGCTAGCGGAACTCCGATAGCGAGCACCCGGCTGAAAACGCATCATTGCTCAACCAGAAACGCTTCCGCGCCTCTGGCATTCTTTCACTTTGTAAAGGAATCAAAATGAGCACGAACCAAAAAGGTGGCAGCAGCAAGCAAGGCTCCAACCAGGGCAGCAGCAAGCAGTCGGGCAACCAGGGCTCGTCCAGCGGATCGCGTGGCAGCGGCACGCAAGGCGGCACCCACGAGCAGCACGTTGAAGCCGGCCGTCAAAGCCACAAAAACGACGGCAAGAAGTCGGGCAACCGCTAAGCACACCGCAGCGGAAGATGCGGCGCCAAGTGCGCCGCATTGTGCTTCAGATGTTGGTGACCCGCTGGCCGCTCGGCGGTACAAAGTCCGCCACGCCGTCGACCAGCCCTACTTTCAGGGCCTCGGAGGCGGTGAGGTGCAGGTCCGAATACTCATGCGTGCGCCAATGGTCCTCGGTCAGCTCCACGTGATTGCGCAGAATCTGCTCGGTACGGGCGTCGTCGGCCTGCAAGCCTTCGACGATGATGCGCAGCGCGTCCGGCCGGGCGCCATGTGGCGCGCTGGCGTGCGACTTGTGCACCATGAAGCGCGCCGTGTCGCTGGCATACCGCTCGGCACCGGCCAGGTACAGGATCACGGCGATCGACGCCACCGCGCCGGCGTTGTAGGTGACGATCTTGATCGGCAGCTTGCTCAGGTAGTTGTACAGACAGATGCCGTCGCTGACGTAGCCGCCGTTCGACTGGATCAGGATGTGGGCAGTGGTGATGCGGTCTTCGGTCATGTCGGCAACCGCGTCGAACACGCGGCGCACCATGTCGCTGTTGACGTCGCCGGACAGCGTGAACCATGCATGTCCATCGTAGTTTTGATCTTGGCTCATCGTTGGGCTCTCGAAATAGTGTGATTTATTCTAGCAAATTGTTGCCTTGGCAGCTTTCCCGTTGCCCATTCGTGCGCAGCCGGGCAAGATTGACAATGAGGCCCTTCTGGCATATATTCCCGAGTCTTGATCGGGAGAGGGTTGCCGGGCGATTCGCCAGCGCAGCCGCCGAAGGGGCACTACCCAAAAACTCTCAGGCAAAAGGACCGGTCAAGGGGCTATCGACTTAGCTCAAACTCTGGAGAGAGATCGCAGCGGCGATCCACCGAAGGGGCGTGCGGAATCTTCTTCCGCTATCTCTCAGGTACCAAGGACAGAGGGGTTTTGGAATATTTGCTATTCCCGTTAACCTCTTTTCGTTTGGACCGTACCATGACGCTCAAAGCTACCCCACTCAATAACGCACACCGCGCAGCCGGCGCCCGCATGGTCGATTTCGGCGGCTGGGACATGCCGGTCAACTACGGTTCGCAAATCGAAGAGCACAACGCGGTGCGCACCGACGTCGGCATGTTCGACGTCGCCCACATGTGCGTGGTCGATATCAAGGGCGAGAATGTGCGCGGCTTCCTGCGCCATCTGTTGGCCAACAACGTCGACAAGCTGCAAGTGTCGGGCAAGGCGCTCTACTCCTGCATGCTCAACCCAGAGGGCACCGTCATTGACGACTTGATCGTCTACTTCATCAACGAAAACTGGTTCCGCCTGGTGGTCAACGCCGGCACCGCCGAGAAGGACGTGGCGTGGATGCAGCAGCAGAACAGCACCGGCCTGACCATCACCCAGCGCCGCGATGGCGGCAACGCCATGGCGCTGATCGCCGTGCAGGGCCCGAACGCGCGCGCCAAGGTATGGGAAGTGATTCCTGAATCGAAGGAAGCCACCGCTGAAATGAAGCCGTTCAACGTGGCCTTCGCGCAGAGCGCCGCCTTCGGCGAAGCGATGATCGCCCGCACCGGCTACACCGGTGAAGATGGTTTCGAAATTGGCGTTGCGGCCGACAAGGCCGAGCAGCTGTGGAACGCGCTCACCGCCGCCGGCGTCAAGCCGGCAGGCCTGGGCGCGCGCGACACCCTGCGCCTGGAAGCCGGCATGAACCTGTACGGCCAGGATATGGACGAAACCGTGAACCCGCTGGACGCCGGCCTGGCATGGACCATCGACCTGGTCTCCGAGCGTGACTTCATCGGCAAAGCCGCGTTGCAAGCCAAGGGCCAGAACGCCCAATTCGTCGGCCTGATCCTGCGCGAAAAAGGCGGCGTGCTGCGCGCGCATCAGAAAGTCATCGTGGCAGGCACCGACGCCACCGGCGAAATCACCAGCGGCACCTTCAGCCCGACCATGCAGCAGGCGATTGCGCTGGCGCGCGTGCCGATGGGCGTGAACGTCGGCGACACCGTGCACGTGGAAATCCGCGACAAGAAGCTGGCCGCATCTGTGGTTAAATTGCCGTTCGTCCGCAACGGCAAGATCCTGGCCGTTTAATTTAATACCCTTCACCCTCTGGAGCATTACAACATGAACATTCCTGCTGACCTGAAGTACACCGAATCCCACGAATGGGTACGCGCCGAAGCCGACGGCACCGTCACCGTCGGCATCACCGAGTACGCGCAGGACGCACTGGGCGATATCGTTTTCGTCGAGCTGCCGAAAGTCGGCAACAGCTACACCGCCGGCGACGACGCCGCCGTGGTGGAATCGGTGAAAGCCGCTTCGGACATCTACGCTCCGGTATCGGGTGAAGTCGTGGCCGTGAACGAAGAAGTGGTGAACGCGCCAGAATCGATCAACGCCGACGCCTACGCCAACTGGCTGTTCAAGATCAAGCCAGCCGACGCCGGCGCGATCAACGGCCTGCTGGACGCCGCCGCCTACGGCAAAAACATTGGTGCTTAATTAGCGCCACAAGGCCAGCCCTGTGCTGGCCTTTTTGTATTCCCCTCCTCTAGCCCTGACAAATCATGACCCGCACCAGCCTGACCCAACTCGAAGCGCGCGACGCCTTCATCGCCCGTCACATCGGCCCAGACGCCAACGAACAGCAGGAAATGCTGTCGGTCCTCGGCTACGCCTCGCGCGCCGCCCTGATAGACGCGATCGTCCCGGCCAACATCCGCAACCAGGCCGCCCTGCCGCTGGGCGCCTACACCCAGCCGATGCCGGAAAACGAAGCGCTGAACAAGCTGAAAAAAATCGCGTCGAAAAACAAGGTGCTCAAGTCGCTGATCGGCCAGGGCTACTACAACACGCTGACGCCCAACGTCATCCTGCGCAACATCTTTGAAAACCCGGCTTGGTACACCGCCTACACCCCATACCAGCCTGAGATCTCGCAAGGCCGCCTGGAAGCCATCCTGAACTTCCAGCAAACCATCACCGACCTGACCGGCATGGGCATCGCCAACGCGTCCATGCTGGACGAAGGCACCGCCGCCGCCGAGGCCATGACGCTGATCCAGCGCGTGAGCAAATCGAAATCCAACGTGTTCTACGTGGCCGACGACGTGCTGCCGCAAACGCTGGAAGTGGTGCAGACCCGCGCCAAGCCGCTCGACATCACCGTGAAAGTATTCCACCCGGCCGAACTGGCCGGCATCGGCGAATGCTTCGGCGTGCTGCTGCAATACCCGGGTGTGAACGGCAACGTGCGCGATTACAAAGCCGACGTCGAAGCCATCAAAGCCAAAGGCGCGATGGTGGTCGCCGCCGCCGACCTGCTGGCGCTGACCATGCTGACGCCACCGGGCGAATGGGGCGCCGACGTGGCCGTTGGTAACTCGCAGCGCTTTGGCGTACCGCTGGGCTTTGGCGGCCCGCACGCCGGCTACATGGCCACCCGCGATGAATTCAAGCGCTCGATGCCGGGCCGCCTGGTGGGCGTGACCATCGACGCGCAAGGCAACAAGGCCTACCGCCTGGCCCTGCAAACCCGCGAGCAGCACATCCGCCGCGAAAAAGCCACCTCCAACATCTGCACCGCGCAAGTGCTGCTGGCAGTGATGGCGTCGATGTACGCCGTCTACCACGGCCCGCAAGGCCTGCTGCAAATCGCCAAGCGCGTGCACCGCCTGACCGGCGTGCTGGCTTCGAACCTGAAGACCCTGGGCTACACCATCACCAACGACAGCTGGTTCGACACCCTGACCGTGCAGGTCAAGAACGCCGAACAGCTGCACGCATCGGCGCATTCGCACGGCGTCAACCTGCGCGTGATCGACGCCACCCACGTCGGCGTATCGCTGGACGAAACCACCACCCGCGAAGACATCGCCCTGCTGTGGACCGTGTTCTCGCATCCGGTGGGCGGCCCTGCCCACGGCCCGGACTTCGACAGCGTGGAAGCCGCCGTCGAGCGTTCGTTCCCGGAATCGCTGGCGCGTAGCTCGGCCTACCTGTCGCACCCGGTGTTCAACCGCTATCACTCGGAAACCGAGATGCTGCGCTACCTGCGTTCGCTGGCCGACAAGGATCTGGCGCTGGATCGCACCATGATCCCGCTGGGCTCCTGCACCATGAAGCTGAACGCCACCAGCGAAATGATCCCGGTGACCTGGCCGGAATTCTCCACCATCCACCCGTTCGCGCCGGAAGCGCAAACCGTGGGCTACCGCGAGATGATCGCCTCGCTGGAAGAAATGCTGTGCGCGGTGACCGGCTACGCCGCCGTCTCGCTGCAACCCAACGCCGGCTCGCAGGGCGAATACGCCGGCCTGCTGGTGATCCAGGCCTACCACCAGTCGCGTGGCGAAGGCCACCGCAACATCTGCCTGATTCCATCGTCGGCGCACGGCACCAACCCGGCATCGGCATCGATGGTCGGCATGCAAGTGGTGGTGACCGCCTGCGACGCCAACGGCAACGTCGACCTGGCCGACCTGAAAGCGAAAGCCGAACAGCACTCGAAGAACCTGGCCTGCGTCATGGTCACCTACCCTTCGACCCACGGCGTGTTCGAAGAAGGCATCCGCGAACTGTGCGACATCGTGCATAGCCACGGCGGCCAAGTGTACGTCGACGGCGCCAACATGAACGCACTGGTGGGCGTGGCCGCACCGGGCGCGTTCGGCGGCGACGTCTCGCACCTGAACCTGCACAAAACCTTCTGCATCCCGCACGGCGGTGGCGGCCCGGGCGTCGGACCTATCGGCGTCGGCGCGCACCTGGCCAAATTCCTGCCTAACCAGCGTTCGAACGGCTACATCCGCGACAACGCCGGCATCGGTTCCGTGTCGGCCGCGCCGTATGGCTCGGCGTCGATCCTGCCGATTTCGTGGATGTACATCGCCATGATGGGCGCGGAAGGCCTGACCGCCGCGACCGAAACCGCGATCCTGAACGCCAACTACATCGCCCGCCGCCTGGCGCCGCACTTCCCCGTGCTGTACTCGGGCCACGACGGCCTGGTGGCGCACGAATGCATCATCGACCTGCGTCCGCTGCAAGACGCCACCGGCATCTCCAACGAAGACGTGGCCAAGCGCCTGATGGACTTCGGCTTCCACGCGCCGACCATGTCGTTCCCGGTACCGGGCACACTGATGATCGAGCCGACCGAATCGGAATCGAAAGCCGAGATGGACCGCTTCATCGACGCCATGATCGCGATTCGCGGCGAAATCGCCAAAGTGGAAAGCGGCGAATTCGACAAGCTGAACAACCCGCTGAAATTCGCCCCGCACACCGCCGAAGTGCTGACGGCCGACGTGTGGGACCGCAAATACTCGCGTGAAGTGGCAGCGTATCCGGTGCCATCGCTGCGCAAGCAGAAATACTGGCCACCGGTCGGCCGCGCCGACAACGTCTACGGCGACCGCAACCTGTTCTGTGGCTGCGCCCCGATCAGCGACTACGAATAAGCTCCCTGAGCTAACCCCAAGCCCGGCCTAGTGTCGGGCTTTTTTTTCGCCCCGCACTTGATAAAACGACAAATGCGACCATGTAGACGGCTCTGCCATCACCGGACAAAACCCATGCTCGCACCGAAGCCGCCACGTTCCGTACACGACAGCAAACCTGTCGCCGTCCAAATCGTAAAGCAACACCAATCCGGCGCCGTCGACAAACACGTCCTCATTGTGGACACAAAAAAAACGAAGCCGACGCCAAATCAGACCAAGCGACGAGATTAAGCTGTCGCAATATGGCATTTCGTTCCCATGCAGACAGCGAGTTCGACAAGCTGAACAACTCGCTAAAATCCGCACTGCACACCGCCGAGGTGCTGAAGGCCGACGTGTAGGACCGCAAGCATTCGCGTGAAGTGGCGGCATACCCGGTACCATCGCTACGCAAGCAGAAATACTGGCCAGCCGGCCGTGCCGACACGTCTACAGCAACCGCAACCTCTGCTGCGACTGCGCTCCGATCAGCGACACGAATAAGCTAACTAAGCCACCTCAGGGTCGCTCCAGCGCCAAGCTTTTTTCGTCCCTTACCTCCGATGTGAAATTCGGCGTGTTTTTCAGACAAGCAAGATGTTACTCTTACACCCAACGGCCGAACTCGGCCACTAGCGGACCTAAAGAGTGGAGTCGCATAATTTCATGAAACGTCGGAGATAAAATGCCTGTCGGCTCGCGTCAATTTCCCTTGCTTATTTTGCTCTCGCTCGCATTGACATCGATACTATGTCCATCGATTGCGCTAGCGTGCAAAGATCGAATCTATCCCCCGACATTTCCAACCGTAGAGCTTCAAGCTTTTGAGCATGTATATGTGATTCGAGTGGACCAATTGATGTATGCTGCTTCGTCGGAAGATAGCCGATATTCCAAGCCTTTCAGCTTCGAAGGAAAAGTCGTTCGTGTAATTAAAGGAACGAAGGTTGCAGGCGACGCCATTCGCGCAGCCACCACCAGCGATGAAGAAGCTCATGCTCGCTGCCCAATTTCTTTGGAGTCTGGGAAGACATATTTGCTGATGCTCAATGGGAGCGGACTGACCTACAGATTGCCACGCTACGGATCGCTTTACATCGCAACTGACAGACCGGAGTTTGGGCGCTATCTCGCTGACCTGACAAAGAAATCGCGATAGGTGCAGCTTGAAAGACTTGATTCGGCCAGAAGCGGAAGTTCACGATGTCGTTGCAGTGCAATTTAAGGCCACCCTATGATTAGTAAAGAAACTGCCCCGGAGGCTTGGGCTACGCTCATGTACGAGCTGGAAGACGCTCAGGAGCACTTGACCTCGCTCATATCCAAGATGAATAGCGATACCGAATACGACGAGGTGAATCTACGTATCGACCTTGGGCATGTGTTTTCACATCTGAATAGAGCTTGGAACCGGCGAGATGCTTCTGGTGACACAGATAAGGAAAATTGGCAGCGTGACAGTCAGTTTCCTACAGACTTAGAACCAACGTGACCGAGTTCGGCCATAACCGGCGGCTGGGAAGATAAGAAAATCTTTACGTTTAAAATGGCAGAAGTTACGCATAAGGCCCGCCAACCCTGCGGGCCTTATTCATCTAAAATCGTACTTCGCTTGGCACACATGTGCCGCTAAATCCTGCCTTACCAGTGATAGAACTAAAGGGTGAATAATATGGCGGTTGCAGACTACGAGTACACAGTTGAGCAGTGCGACGTCTCGCAGCAAAACCGTGGCCGACTTACTGCGTACCGCACGTTCCGACGTAAATGCCTCGATTACATACGTGCCGATAGCAGAACTTCCGTAGCAACACAGATTCATAACCTTGCGTGGCACACGGCCGTCTTCAAGACGCTGAATGAGGCAAGACGCATTGAGCCTGAGCAAAAAGTGAACGCTGGGATGTGGAACTTGATATCTGCCGGGTACTTCACAATGGTCACTCTCGGCGTGCGTCGTCTTGTCGACCATCACGCAAAGACAGACTCTATTTGGAACGTGCTAGAGCATCTTGAAAAGCATCCGGAGTTGCTAACGCGGGAGAACTACGTTTGTTACGACGGCGTGCCGTTCGACCACGCTAAAGCATTTTCAGCGTATGTCGCCATGCTGGAAGTGTCTGATGAAAGTGGCGACAGTGGAACTTGGTTGCCCGCCGGTGGCCCAGATGCCTGGGACACATCGCAGTTGTTGCACAAGGCGTTCGACAGATTAGCCGGAGCACACGGCTTAAAAAAGCGGACGGATAAAATCCCAGCGGAGCTATTTGCAAAACTCAAGGACCAGCTTCGTGCACCTGCGATTGAGCGAGTGCGGACCCTTGCCGACCGCAGCATTGCACATGCGGAGAGAATAAGCCCGGACTCTCCTGTGCCTGTGACAACGTTTGATGATGTCGAAGAGGCGCTCAGAATAATAGTGCGGGTAACGAATTTTCTATCCGCGTCAGTCTTCTACGATGCGGCGTTTGGCAGCGTGGTACCGACACCTCAGTATGATGTACTCGCTAATCTAGACGCACCTTGGATATCGAGCGCCCTCATTCCGGACCTGCGTGACAAGTGGCGGGAAGTGTGTAACTCAATGAACACTTGGGCCGATGATATCGATGATGGCTTCCTGCTGGAGCTGAGCTAATGGAGAAATAATGGATGCGACGGTCTGGTACTTACTAAAAATTTTCGATGACGAACGATGGGCAGATGCGTTCATGCGTGGCGAGTTGCGCCTAAACCGACTGCGGCACTTTAAGAAAATCGAGGAGAAGGAATACGCTGACGATGCCCGGCCAGATGAACATGAAGCCGCTTCGCATTGGTGGCAGCCCGACAAAGTGCGACTTAAGCTAAATATTCATGGTGTCGGCGAGCTTGATATAACCGACGACCTTGCGGGACCCGTAATCACCTCGTATTCGCACCATGAAAATCTCCATGTGTTTTGTCTGTACGCTATTCGCACGTTTGGAATCTCAATACAAGGTGAGACATTTTCGATAAGCGAGGAAGACGCCGACCGAGTTCGCGAGCAGTTATTCGTCAGCGAGAAAGTTGCAAAGTTTGGCAGACACGGCGTGCTGATTGACGCTGCGACGTTTATAGAAAAAATGAAGACGGCATTGAGGACCCGTGGTGTTGGATTCGCGAGCAACCTAGTCGAGTATTACGACGACGAAACGTTTAATGGCGAAATCAAAGTGGACCGCATACCGTTTTCAAAGCGTAAGAGGTTTAGCTTTCAGAACGAGTACAGATTTGTCGTCAACACTAAGACCGAAGGCGACGACCATCTTCAACTCGAACTTGGCGACATTTCAGAGATTTGCAGAAAAGTGGACCCACTCGAACTGAACGATTTGTTCAAATTTGAAAAAATCGAAATGCCCCTACCACTGAATTAAAAAATGACTCTTGGCGACCGGCGGCTTAGGGGCGATAACGGCCTAAAGAAACTTACAATTTCAGCATTGAATACGTGATAGCAAACGCCAGTTACTCTGCCAGGGATCGTGACGTTCGCCATACTTATCGGGCATATTTTTGCTTGAGCAGTGCCAGAGTGCTCAAAGTCCCCTCCTCTGGGACGCTTAAGCCCCCTAGCTTCAGGCTGGCGACGTAGTTCTCGTTCCGCAGCCGGAGAATGGCCTGCCGCTTCACTTCATCTGTGGCGGCCGGGCATTACTCGCTTTTTTTGCTTATGCATTGCTCGCTCCTGAGTTTTCTATCCGGCCGTCTCATTTTGCGCCGCAAAACGTCGACGGCCTTCAGGTGCTGGCTGGCCAGTAGCGATTTATAAAGCTGTTTCCAGCTCGGCGAGTTTTTTCTCAAGGATCGACCGTTCCTCGGGATAATTGATCGTTGGTAGCAGTTGACGCAGGGCTAATGCGTTTGCTTTGGTCAGGGCTTTGTCGGCGGCGATGGCGATATCGGGTTTGACGCCGCTACCTTCCCAATCGCCTTTTGTGATCGGGTTGATTGAGCGCCCCACCGGGATGACGGCGATGAGGTTCGGATTGATGCGGAACGGCTGGATCGGGTGCGCGCCGCCGCCGGTGGTTTCCCCCACTACGGTGATGCGTTTGATCGCCTGGAGGTTGTACGTGAAGTCTTCGGCTGCGGAGAATGTTCCGCCGCTGGTCAACACGTAGACCGGCTTGTCCGCGCCAAAGTGCGCTCCCGGAACGGCGGGATCGCTCCAGAAGGAGTTGGTTTCATTATCCGCACGGTAGTAGATGTCCGAGAGATGGATCTTTTTATCGCCAAGCAGGTAGCTTGCCACATGCGCGACCATGCGCGGGTCGCCGCCATGGTTGTCGCGCAGATCGATGATCATCGCGCTGCCATTGGCTGCCAGGTTCATGGCGGCTGTCGCAGCGGCCCCGGCGACACTCGCTTCAAAGAAGCCGTTGAACTTGAGGTACATGATATTTCCCGGCAGGCGCTCCACTTTTTCAAACGAGAAGTTGAGGTATTTCCCCACTTCGGTCATGTGCTGCCGGACCTCGGGCGGCAGGCCTTGGCTCGCTGAGGGACGCGGCCGATCAGGTTGCGCGTTCGGGACGTGGCGGATGCTCAGGTGCTTGTCCGGATGGGCGGCCTGGATATGGGCCGTCAGCAAGTCGGCAAATTCCGCATCCGTCGCCACCTTTTCGTAGTCCCCCTTGAGCAGATGATCGCGGACGGCGGCGGCCATTTTGTTGCCTTCTTCTGCGTAGATATATTTGCCGGACAGACGTTGGGCTAACAGGTCGATGGTGGCGGCCTTGTCTGCCGCGCTCAACGGCTCGGGTTGTTGTGCGTGGGCGGTGGTGACGGCGATGGCGCAGAGAGTCATGACTGCTGCGGAAAGGAATTGTCGCATGGGACTTGGGCTCCATAAAGATAAAGAGCCCTTAGCTTAGCCGTTGACTTGTTTTCAAGTTTGCGCATGCGACGAGCAAGCATTTTCCTGGAGTAAAAACACGCTTGGGAGAGATGGATACCGAAGGCCTCAAAAAAAGCTTTGACTTGCTGACACCTGTCAGATATTCTTTACACATGAAATCAAAACATCTCACCGGTGACCAGCTACTGACCGCGCTTTCCGCGCTGTCGAATCCGCATCGTTTGCGGGTGGTGGCGGCGCTGGCGACGGGAGGACGGAATTACGTCAGCCAGCTGGCCCGTGAGTTGAATATCAGCCGCCCCCTGCTGCATCTGCATTTGCAGAAGCTGGAGGAAGCCGGTCTGGTCACCAGTCAGCTGGAGTTGTCCGATGACGGCAAGGCGCTGAATTATTTCGAGACCGCGCCTTTCGCCATCGACCTGACGCCGGCCACGATTGCCCAGGCAGTGCAAACCTTGACAAACAATCCTGAAAAATAGAGGCATATATGTCTGAACCGATTTACCTGCTGACTCTCTTCATGCCGCTGGCGACCATTGTGCTGGTGTTCGGCATGCGCTTCATCGTCGCCATCAAGAAGGCCAAGTTGCAGGCCGAGGGCGAAGAGGCTTATCGTCAGATCGCCGAGCGCGCTGTCGTCGCGCAGGAGCAAACCGCAGCGGCGCTGGCCGATCTGCAAACCCGCATCATCGTGATTGAGAAAGTTCTGAAACAAGTCGAATAAACTTTAAAGGAGCGTCACCATGCAACCAGTATCGCTGTTTCGCTTGTATTCGCTGAGGGCTGTGTATCTGATTATCGCGCTGGGACTGGCGCTGGTGGTGTGGCCGAGCATTATTCATCACGCCGAACCGTGGGGCCTGTCGCAGGGCGTGGTGAAGTGCATGCTGGCCGCATTCAGTTTGCTGTGCGTGGCCGGTATCCGCTATCCGCTGCAAATGCTGCCGGTGCTGTTCTGGGAGCTGACCTGGAAGACCATCTGGATGCTGATCGTGTTCCTGCCCGCCTGGCAGAACGGCACGCTGAACGACGACATCATCGGCACCGCCATCGAATGCGCGGTGGTCATCATCATCCCGCTGGCCATGCCGTGGCGCTACGTGTTCGCCCACTACGTCAAGAAAGACAGCGACCGCTGGCGCGCCGCCCCGGTCGCCGCCTGACTCAGTTGCGCACCGAGGCCAGACGCAGGCGCACGATGCGGGCGCTGCCGGCGGGCCGGGTGGCGTCGGGCGGGTCGGCGTTTTCGTCCAGCTTGAAGATGGCCACCGCTTCCGACAGGTAGACCGCCTGCCGCTGCAAGGTGCTGGCCGCAGCGGCGGCTTGCTGGACCAGCGCCAGGTTCTGCTGGGTGATCTGGTCCATGCTGACGATCGCCTGCCGCATGCCCGCCACGCCCTGCGCCTGCTCGCTATTGCCCTCGCCGATCTGGCCGATGATGTCGCCCACCTGGCGCATCGAATCGACGATTTCCGCCATGCTGGCGCCCGCCTCTTCCACCGTGCGCGTGCCTTGGTCGATATCGGCCACTGAATCGGCGATCAGCAGTTTGATTTCCTGCGCCGCCGACGCCGAGCGCTGCGCCAGCAACCGCACCTCGCCCGCCACCACCGCAAAGCCCTCGCCGTTCGCGCCCGCGCGCGCCGCTTCCACCGCCGCGCTCAGGGCCAGCATGTGGGTCTGCACCGCCAGCCCGTCGATCACACCGACGATTTCCACCACCCGCCGCGAGCTGCCGCGGATCGACGCCATGGTCACCACCAGCCGCTGCACCACGCCGCCGCCGCGCGCCGCGAAGCTGTTGGCGCACTGCGCCAGCTGGCCGGCCAGCTCTGCATGCGTGGCCGTCTGCGCCAGCTGCGCGCCGAGTTCCTGCATCGCGCCGTCCGCCTCCTCCAGCGTGCCCGCCTGCGCGTGCGTGCGCCGCGTCAGCACCGCGTTGCCCTGGGCGATCTCGCGCGAGGCATTGTCGATCGACTGCGCCGAGGCCAGAATGGTTTTCAGCGTGGTGTTCAGATTGCGGATGCTGGTGTCCAGCGCACGCGAGGTCTCGGCGATTTCATCGCGGCCGTACACGCGCTGGCGCACGGTGAGATTGCCTTCGGCCAGATCCACCGCCGCCGCGCCGATCTCGCGCACTTCTTTCAGCATCGCCTGACGCACCGCCATGGTCACCAGCAGCGACAAGGCAATCGACAAGGCCACCACGATCGGCATCCAGGTCGACAGCACGCTGAAATCGGCCTCCGCATCGGCATAGGCGCGCTCGCTCAGCGACTGCTCCAGCCGCGACAGCTCTTCCAGCCGCTGCGCCACCACATCAAACGCCCGCTCGGCCTTGGACATGGCGTTGGCCGCCATCGACTGGTCCGCCATGGCCAGCTCGATCACATCCTCCATAGTCTTGACGTACACCGTGTGCGCCGCCTGCGACTGCACCACGAAGCGGCGCTCGGCCGGGTCGGCCAGCGTGGCCATTTCCAGCTGCGCGAACTGGCGGTCCAGCGCGGCGTGGCGCAGGTGGATGTCGCGCACCAGCGCATCCACGCGCGGGGTCGAGAAGCTGGCGTTGATCCAGGTCAGCAGTTGGTAGATTTCGGTATGCGCCTTGTGGGCGTTGGCCACCAGGTCGGCCGCGGCCTTCAACCGCACGGCGCGCTGCTGCATCATGTTGTCCAGCGACTGGTTCTGCCGCACCAGCCCGAGATAAGCCCCGGCCGACAACGCGATCAGCAGGATCAGCACGACGCCCGGTGCCAGCAGCAGCTTGGGCCCTAGCTTGAGTTTGCTCAGCATGGTTTGCACGATGGTTCAGTGCTTGTAGATGCCGGCTTCCAGCGCCACGTCGCCCACCCGCAGCACAAAGGTGCGCTTGGCCTCGACCTTGCCGGTTTCGGGATTGCGGAATTTGTAGTCGACCCAGCCACGGCCGGCGCCGCGCGCCAGCGCCACCATCTCTTGCCGGAACAGCTTGCCGTCCGCGTCCGGCACATCCAGCAGATTCTTGCCGATCAGGGCGTTGGTGGGATGGGCCACGGTAATCCCGTTCAGGTCGCGCATGGCCAGATACAGCGCGCCCTGGTTGAATTCGGGGTCCTTGCTATTGATGCGCGCCACCATCTCCGCCTTGCCGTGCGCGCGCACGAAGCGCGCGCCCTTCTCGGCCAGCGCCATCGCATCCTTTTCATTGGGCGCAGCCTGCGCCACACAGCACACCATCCAAGCCATTCCGATCAACGCGCGCATGATTCCCCCTGACAGCCAAGATGTTGTAATCTACGCTGGCTGTCACCCCGCATTCTTGCGCTGGATCAATGGACACAAAGTAACAACAGGAGCGACATGAAAGCATCGACCAAGGCGGCCCTGATCTCGGCTTTGATTTTCCCCGGACTGGGCCATCTGTTCCTGCGGCCGGCACGTGCCTTGCGCGGGCTGCTGTTCATGGCGCCGGCGGCGCTGGTGGCGTCGTACATCGTGCGCCAGGTGCTGTCGGTGTCGCTGCAAGTGCTGGGGGACTTGAACAGTGGCGCATTGGCCGCCGATCCGGGCGCCATCATGGCGCGGCTGGACGCCGCCGGCAGCCCGGCCGACAACTGGATGGTGCTGCTTGGTATGTTGTGCTGGGTGGGCGCAATTGCCGACGCCTTGTGGCTGGGCCGCCGCAACGGCGATTAAGCAGCGTAGAATTAGCGTTCCAACAACATAAAGGGACGCGCCATGAAATCAGCCAAGCTTATCCTGATTGGATTGTTCATCGCCGGCACAGCGCTGGCGCAAAGCGGGGGCATCCGCCGCACCGTGGTTCAGAAAGCCGACGTGTCCGTCCCCGGACGCGAGGCGGTGGTCGCCAGGGTCGAGCTGGACGCCGGTGTGGCGGCCGGCCGTCACTCCCACCCCGGCGATGAAATCAGCTATGTGCTGGAAGGCGAAGGCGAGCTGCTGATCGACGGCGAAGATCCGCGCCGCGTCAAGGCCGGCGAATCCTTCGTGATCCCGGCCGGCACGGTTCACGATGCCATCAACACCGGCAAAAGCACCATGAAGCTGGTGGGCGTCTACGTGGTCGAGAAAGGCAAGCCGCTGGCCACTGCCGCCAAATGAGTCAGACCGCCGCGCGGCAGGCCGGCAACATCGGCGGCAGCGCAACCAGCTGCTGCCAGCGCAGGCGCATGACGATCGCCGTCACCAGCGCCACGCCGGCGCCGAACCAGAACAGCGGCAAGTCGGGGTGCATCTGGTCCACTATCGCCAGCGCGATGTCGGCCACCACGACCAGCGTGATCACCACGATGTTCAACAGCATGTTCGGACGCGGCGGCGCAGCGGCGTAGTCGCGCATCAGCACGGGGACAAACGGCAGCACCAGCGCCGCCAGTGCAAACGTAATGCCGCGCACTTGCGGTTGCCCAAGAATGACGGCATCGATGCCCACGACCGCCACCGTGCACATCAGCCACAAGCGCAGGCTACGGAATAGCAACGCGCCCATCAGCACCTGGTTGAATTGCGCCGACGCCGGCGCGGCGGGCGCCAGGCGATACAGCCCTTGCTCGCCGCTGAAGCGCACCGCGTTCGCCGCCAGGGTCGAGACGTACACCACCACGCTCATCATCAGCATGGCTTGCATCATGGTGCTGGTGACCATGGTGAGCACCGGATCGCCCTTGGTGGCAAGATGGTGGCCGATCAGGGCCATGATCACGGCCGAGATCGCGGCATAGATGACAGTGCCGCCGTCGTGGGCACAGGTGCCCAGCGTGTGCAGCATCTGCCGGCCCTGACCGGCGCCGCGGCGGCTGTCGGCACGCAAGGCGGCGTTGTAGGGCTTGCGCAGCCACGCCAGCCAGCGAATGCCGCTGCCCGGTTCGGTGTTCAGCACTTTGCCGCTGGCGATGGCCTGCTGGCGGGTGAAGCGCTGGTACCAAATCCAATGACGGTCGCCGCCTTGGGGGAACAAGGCGCGCAAGGCGGGACGGCCCAGCAGCGCCAGCAGCGCCGTGCCGATCACCGTCACCAGCGGTTCGCCAATCGAGTCCGCCACTGCGGCCAGTTGGTCCAGCGGATGCTTGTGGACCATGGTCGAAGAGACAATAACCACCGAGGGCAGCAGATTCATCCAGCTGTAGCGCTGGGCGTACAGCACATACACGCTGAACAGCGCGCCCAGCAGCAAACCATATCCGGGATGGCCAGCCAGCAACCAGCTGAGCACTGCCGTCAACACGGTCGCGCCGACGTATAGTTCGGCCGTCAAGCGCTTAAGGTTGAGCCGCAAGCCGGGCACCAGCACGGCATTGGTTGGGGTGTTTTGCTGTACGGCATTTTTCAGGAAGGCGCCGCACCATAAAAAAACCATGCCGCTGGCCAGGCACAGCAGCAATATCTCGCCAAACGCCAACTTATCGAAATGGTAATTCACGGCCAACTGGATCAGGGCGAAGGCGCCGACGATCCAGCTCAGACGCACCAGCAAGCGGCAGCTGGCGCCGTCATATATCACTTGAAGCAACAACTGGCGATTCGCGGCATTCATTTGGTCACCTCGACAAACAAGTCTTCCAGGCTGAGATTCTTACCTTCCAGTAATTCATCGAGCGCGCCTTGCAGCACGATCTTGCCGCCTTGCAGGAACGCCACGTCCAGCGCCACCCGCTCCAGATCGGACAGGATGTGGGTGGAAAAGATCACCGTGGTGTCGCGTTCGATGACATCGCTGATCAGTTCCTGCAAGAAATCGCGGCGGCCGACCGGGTCCAGGCTGGCGACCGGTTCGTCCAGTACCAGCAATTTGGGGTCGTGGGCCAGCGCGCGGATCAGCGACAGGCGTTGTTTCTCGCCGCCGGAAAGCTTGCTGATTTGCTTGGTGGCCGCTTCGCCCGCCAAGCCCCAGCGCTGCATCAAGCCGTCCACCTTGGTCTGGTTCCAGCGCGGGTACAGGGCCTTGAAATAGTCCAACAGTTGCACAGGCGTCAACCATTCAAACAGCTCGGATTTCTGCGGCACATAGCCAATGTTGGCGCGCGCCTCGTCGTTCAGCGCACCGGCCGGCTGGCCGAACAACTTGCTGCCGCCGGCATCGGCTTCACGCAATCCCAGCAGGCATTCCAACAAAGTCGATTTACCGGCGCCATTGCGGCCCAATAAACCAATCACCTTGCCCTGTTCAATATTCCAGTTAATCCCTTGTAAAACCTGTTGCTGACCAAAGGCTTTACGCAGATTCGATATTTCAATGATGCTAGGTTTCATTTACTTTCTCCGAGAATTTTTTTAAACAGATTCAGGACAGTTTCATCATCCAATTCCAATTGACGTGCTTCGGCGGCGGCCCGCTCCAGTGTCGGCCTTATAAGATGGTCCGGGCCTTGCAGCGCTTTGCTCTCGGCCACCAGCATGCCGACGCCGCGGGCACGGCTTAATAAACCTTCGGTTTCCATCATGTTATAAGCCTTGGAAACCGTCATGGGATTGACGGCTAATGTCACCGCCACATCCCGCACCGAGGGTAAAACATCGCCGGGTTTTAAAACGGTGGCGGCAATCAATCGCCGCACCTGCTCGATCAGTTGCCGGTAAATCGGATCGGACGAGCCGGTCGCTATCGTGAACAGGGACGCTGTATGGGTAGTCATGGCAGTCGTATTGGTGTATTAGTTGATTAATACAGTAGACGACACCGTCAGGCTTGTCAAGCACATTCAGCAAACGTCGCCAGAACTTGGCTGGATCGTGCCAATCTCTGGCTTAAAAGCAGGCCTTTTGCGTGCGCTGGCGCACCGGCACGGGCCGTTTTGCCAGCTATGCTGGTCAAATGCGTATCGCCACCTTCAACGTCAACGGCATCGGCGCCCGCCTGCCTGCCCTGCTTCAATGGCTGGAAGAAACCCGGCCGGACGCCGTTTGCCTGCAAGAATTGAAGGCGCCGCAGGAAAAATTCCCGGAAGCCGCGATGAATGAAGCCGGATATCAAGCCATCTGGCACGGGCAAAAAAGCTGGAATGGCGTGGCGATTCTGGCGCGCGGCCAGCAACCGGTGGAAACCGGGCGTGGATTGCCTGGCGATCCCGAGGATGCGCAAAGCCGATATATCGAGGCGGTGGTCAACGGCATTATTATTGGCGGTTTATATCTGCCAAACGGTAATCCGGCGCCAGGCCCGAAATTCGACTACAAATTAAAATGGTTTGAACGGTTTATTCTGCACGCTTCGCAATTAATTGAAGGCGGCGCGCCGGCCGTGTTGGCAGGCGATTTCAATGTCATGCCAACTGAATTGGATGTGTATAAGCCGGAGCGCTGGCTGGATGACGCCCTATTCCGTCCGGAAGTTCGGGCGGCGTTTCATCGATTAATCGACCAAGGCTGGTGCGATACGCTGCGGGTTACTCATCCGGACGAAGTAATTTATACCTTCTGGGATTATTTCCGCAATGCCTACCAGCGCAATGCGGGCTTGCGCATCGACCACATTTTGCTCAGCCCTGCCCTCACGCCCGCCCTGAAAGCGGCCGGCGTGGACCGTGAAGTACGTGGGCGCGAGAAGCCCAGCGACCATGCGCCGGTGTGGGTCGAGCTGGATCTGGGAGACCGCTGATGGAGCAAAAATGGCCGCAGCAACTCTGGCTGGTCCGGCATGGGCAAAGCGCCGGCAATGTCGCCCGGGACGAGGCGGAAGCCGGCAAGAAGCTGCTGATCGATCTGGCCGACCGCGATGTCGACGTGCCGTTGTCGGAACTGGGGCAGCGCCAGGCGCAGGCGATGAGCGGCTGGTTCCGGGCGCTGCCGCCAGACGCGCAGCCCAACGTGGTGTTGTTTTCGCCCTACGTGCGTGCGCGCTCGACGGCCAAGGTGGTGCTCGACCACCTCGACCGCGACGGCTTGCTGGCGGTGGCCACCGACGAGCGCCTGCGGGAAAAGGAATTCGGCATACTGGACCGTCTCACGCCGCTCGGAATTCACGACAAATACCCGGAGTTGGCGGAACAACGTGCCCATGTCGGCAAGTTCTATTTCCGGCCACCCGGCGGCGAAAGCTGGTGCGACGTCATCCTGCGGCTGCGCAGCGTGATCGACACCATGACGCGCGAATATCATGGCGAGCGGGTGCTGATCGTGGCGCATCAGGTGATCGTGAATTGCTTCCGTTACCTGCTGGAGCGGCTGGATGAGGATGCTATCCTCGCCATCGACCGGGCCGGGGACGTGCCCAACTGCGGGATTACCGAGTACCGTTTCGATCCGGCGGCTGGCAAGCATGGCAAATTGATGCTGGTGCAGGCTAATTTTGTGGCGCCGCTGGAGCAGAGCGGCACGCCGGTCACGCATCAGAAAGACCAGCCGGCAGCGCCAAAATCATGAATCAGGACATCACCGCCCGCTTGCTGCGCGACTGGCCGCTGCCCATGCCGGGACCGGACGCGGATAAAAATGAGCGTGGTTATGCGCTGATCATCGCAGGATCGCGGGAGATGCCGGGAGCAGTGCTGCTGGCCGCCACGGCTGCCCTGCGCGCCGGGGCTGGCAAGCTGGCGATCGCCACGGCGGCCAGCGTGGCCCCGCACATCGGCGTGGCCGTGCCCGAGGCGCGCGTGATCGGGCTGGAGGAAACGCCGGAGGGCGGTTTGTTGACAGAGCAACGTGCGGATTTGCTGGGCGTATGCCGGCAAGCCAGCGCGGTACTGATCGGTCCCGGCATGCAGGACGAGACGGCCTGCTGCCATCTTGTGCGGGCGCTGCTGTCTGAATGCGGCCATGCACCGCTGATCCTCGACGCCGCCGGCATGAGCATCGTCAGCCGCGATGCCGACTGCGCCCCCGCTGCGACGGCCGATGCCGGCAACCACAGCGAAGCGCCGGCCTCGACCTGCGCCGGCGACCTGGCCGTAGCGTCAGACGGCGGGCACGCGGCCGCTCATGGGCAGGAGCCGGCTGTGGGCGGTTTCCGCTTCACCAGCCCGGTGCTGCTGACGCCCCACGCAGGCGAGCTGGCCAGTCTGACCGGGGCCGACAAGGACGACATCCTGGCCCAGCCCGAAGCCGCGGCCCGGCTGGCGGCGCAGCGCTGGCAGGCGACAGTGGCGCTGAAAGGCGCGCTCACCGTGATAGCCGATGTCCACACGCAGCAATGGCGTCACGAAGGCGGCAACACCGGGCTGGCGATATCGGGATCGGGAGACGTACTGGCCGGCATCATCACCGGCCTGGCGGCGCGCGGCGCGCCCTTGGAACAGGCCGCAGCCTGGGGCGTGGCCCTTCACGCGATGGCGGGAGAACAGCTGGCCCTGAAACACGGACCGCTAGGCTACCTCGCGCGCGAAATCAGCGCCGAAGTCCCCGCCCTCCTCCGTGCCATTTAGCCCGGGGTCAGTTCTTAGCCCGGGGTCAGTTCTTGCAATCGCACACGGCCTCATGCATGAATTCAAGAACTGACCCCGGGTTTTGCGCGAAAGCCCGACTGTCTGCTCTGGCCCCGAAAGATTAAAGCTTGGCGGAGTGTTCGCGGGTGGCGTGGAATTGCAGTTTCGGCCAGCGCTCCTGCGTCAGGCGCAGGTTGACGCTCGACGTTGCCAGATACGCCAGGTTGCCCGCCGCATCGTAAGCCACGTTATGACCCAGCTGGTCTTCGAAGTCGGCCAGCGCTTTTTTGTCGTCGCTCGACACCCAGCGTGCGCTGCTGATGCTGGTGCTTTCAAACACCGCGTCGACGCCGTACTCGTTCATCAGGCGGCTTGCGACCACCTCGAACTGAAGCACGCCAACCGCACCCAGCACCAGCTCGCCCCCCTGCACCGGCTTGAACACCTGCACCGCACCCTCCTCGCCCAGCTGCTGCAAGCCTTTGTGCAGCTGCTTGATTTTCAGCGGGTTGCGGATGCGCACCTGGCGGAAAAAGTCCGGGGCGAAGAATGGAATGCCGGTAAAGGTCAGCATCTCGCCTTCGGAGAAGGAGTCGCCGATCTGCATATTGCCGTGGTTGGGCAGGCCGATGATGTCGCCGGCGTACGCCTCTTCCACCTGCTCGCGGGTCGATGCCATGAAGGTCACCACCGAGGATACCTTCACCTCGCGCCCCAGACGCAAATGCTTGACCTTCATGCCGCGCTCGAAACGGCCCGAGCACACGCGCAGGAAGGCGATGCGGTCGCGGTGCGCCGGGTCCATATTGGCCTGGATCTTGAATACGAAGCCGGTGAACGGCTCTTCCTTCGGATCGACCGCGCGTACACTGGCGTCGCGCTCGCGCGGCGCCGGCGCCCAGTCCACCAGCGCCGACAGGATCTCGCGCACGCCGAAGTTGTTGATCGCGGAGCCAAAGAACACCGGCGTCTGCACGCCCGACAGGAATTGCTCCAGGTCGAACGGAGTCGAAGCGCCGCTGACCAGTTCCACTTCCATGCGCAGCTGGTCCATCTCCAGCGGGAACATCTCCTGCAAGCGCGGGTTGTCGATGCCTTCGATGATTTCAAACGCACCGTCGGCACGCTCCTCACCGGCCTTGAACAGCATGATGGTGTCGTTCAGCAGGTGGTACACGCCGCGGAAGTTCTTGCCCATGCCGATCGGCCAGGTCACCGGCGCGCATTTGATCTTCAGCACCGACTCCAGCTCGTCCAGCAGTTCCAGCGGATCGCGGGTTTCGCGGTCCATCTTGTTCATGAAGGTGACGATCGGCGTGTTGCGCATGCGGCACACGTCCAGCAGCTTGATGGTCTGCGCTTCCACACCCTTGGCGGCGTCGATCACCATCAGCGCCGAGTCGACGGCGGTCAGCACGCGGTAGGTGTCTTCCGAGAAGTCCTGGTGGCCCGGGGTGTCCAGCAGGTTGACCACGTGGTCGCGGAATTCAAACTGCATCACCGACGATGCCACCGAAATGCCGCGCTGCTTCTCGATTTCCATCCAGTCCGAGGTCGCGTGGCGGCCCGATTTACGGGCCTTGACGGTACCCGCCATCTGGATCGCGCCCGAGAACAGCAGCAGCTTTTCGGTCAGCGTGGTTTTACCCGCATCCGGGTGGGAGATGATGCCGAAGGTGCGGCGGCGCTGTACTTCGCGCGCGATCAGGGCCGGCGTTCTGGCGCTGGCCGCGGCCGGGGCGTCGTCGTTATTCTCGGGGATTGTGTTTTCGGTATCGTTGACCATGTGTGGGCGAGCTAAGGCGGTTCTGCAAACCCTCGATTATACCCTTTATTCTCCTTTAATACGACGCCATCCGACCCGGTGCGCCTCGGCCGTATCCAGCTCCTTGGTGCGGCTGGTGGCGTTGCTGCCGTCGGCGAAGGTGGTGATCAGTTTCAGCTGCCCGCTCGGCAGCCGCACGATGATGAAGCCGACCGCCGCCGAGGTGTTGGACAGCGTGGTGCCGGCCGGGTCGCCGTTCACGCCCTGCCCGGTGCACACGTCCACCTGGTACAGATTACTGGTGCCGCCCACCGAGCAGGCCGACGACGACGATGGAATATTGGTGATCACATTGGCCACGCCGCTGACGATTTGCGGATCGAGGTTCATGCGTTCGCCGGCGTTCAGGTTCCAGTTGAAGTACCAGCCGTTTTTGCTGTTCAGGTCGACCGGGTTGTTGGTCACGGCGTAGGTGGTGCTGTTGCTGGACGAACCCAGCACGCTCAGGGTTTGCTGCACCAGGCTGGAGGTCGGGATGGTGCCCAGCGCCGTGCCGCTGTCTTTCAACGCGAACAGGGTCTGGACGTCGGTGTTGCTGGTGTCCGGCACATCCAGCAGACGGCCGGTGCCGAACAGCACCATGCGCACGGCGGTGGTTCTGGTGGTGGTCAGGCCGCTGGGGTCGGTGCTGGTGACCGGTACGCCGCATTGGGTCACGTCCGGGCGGGTGGTGATCGGCTTGGTGACGCCGGCATCGCCCATCTTGATCACGCCGATGGCGCCGCTGGCGGCGGTCAGGTCGAAGCGCCACATGGCGCCCAGCACGTCGCCGCCGTACACATAGGTGACCCCGGCGTCGGCCAGCGGGTCGCTGCTGATGGCGGTGATCTTGGCCAGGCCGGATGGCGTGGTGGTGTCGCCCGAACCGGTCCTGGCGCGCGCCAGGATGTTGCCGGTGGCCGCGTCGACGATGAACAGCACGCCGTTGCCGGTGCCGCCCGCCACGCCATCGCTGCCGGGGATGTTGTTGTAGCCGGAAGTCAGGAACACCACCCACTTGTCCTGCCAGATGCCGAACTGCGGATTGCCGAAGCTCAGGCCCAGGTCGGGATCGTTATGCTGCGGGCACACGGCGGCGTCGGCGCACAGTTCCCACATCACCTTGGGCGCGGTGGGATCGGTCACGTCCAGCGCGTAGTAACCGCGCCCGCCCGCGTTCAGGCCGCCGACCAGCATGGTGCGCCAGGCGCCGCCGATCTTCACGTCCGCCACCTCCGGCGAGCCGTCGGCGGTGAACTGGTGGTTGGTGCCGTAGGTGGTGCTGGCCAGCGCCGCCATCTTGCTCATGACGATGCGCGGCACGTAAGCCCAGCGTTCGTTGCCGTTGGCGGCGTCGAAGGCGTGCAGCATGCCGTCGTTGGCGGCCACGAACACGGTGCCGGGACGGCCGGCGTAAGTGTTCTTGTAGTCGGCGTAGGCCACGTCCGGATAGTTGTTGTGCGGTTCGCGCAGGTAGGCCGGCTTGGACGAGGCGATGTCGCCGATCACGATCGGCACGGTGGCGCCGGCGGCGTCGGTGGTGGTGCTGTAGGCACGGAACAGGTTGTCGTCGGCGTAGTCCTGCACGCCGCGCAGCCAGTTGACCATGTTGGTGCCGCTGTTGACCGTGGCCTTGTCGGTCGCCGACAGCAGCGTGCACTGGGCCAGGATGGCGCACTTGTTGGCGAACCAGGCCTTGGTGGCACCATCCATATTATCGTAGGTGAAGTCGACCGGATCGCTGCCCGGCAACTGGCTGGCCTGCATCATCTTGATGCGGCGCGTGGCGATCGATTTGCCGACCGTGGTGCTGGTGCTCCAGCTTGGGGTCTTGATCACGTCGCCGGTGGTGGTGTCGATCTTGCGGTCGGTCAGTTCGCCGTACCAGCGCACGGTGGTGAAGGTGGCCGAGAAGATGTCGTTGTCGGTCAGCGTGATGTTCGGCGTGGAGGTGGCCGCCGCCGCCGCCGCGCCGGTACGCACCTGCATGTTGGACAGCGCTTCGCGCAGGCCGCTCACCACGTCCTTGGGATCTTGCGCGCTGAAGTATTTGCCGTGGCCGTTGATGGCGGCGTGCCACAAGTCGTCCACCCGTTCCTGCACGGTGCTGGCGGTGTTGGTGGTGTCCGGGTCCGGCCACACGTAGGCGCCGCCGCCGTTCCACGGGCAGCCGCTTGGCGCCTGCGTGATCAGGTTGTAGAAGTCGCCGCCCGGTTTGGGCGCGGTGTCGTAGCTGGCTTCATAGGTCATCACGCCGTCCACGCCCAGGCCCAGCGTGTAGGTGTTCATGTGCAAATGGGTGTTCTCGCCGTTGGCGGCGGGCACCGAGCCGGGCTTGGTCATGTCCGGCTCCAGCGACGGCCGCAGGGACACGGTGCTGGTGCTGGAACCGCCGTTGTACCAGTGCAGCGCGACGTCGGCGATGGATGGCTGCGTCTGCGCCCGCTTGTCGACGCAGCCGGAGGAAATGGTGCAGAAGCGCGCGCTGTTCTCCACGTTGTCGTTGTTGACCACGTTGGCGGTGCTGCTGCCGTTCCAGTAGCCGTCGGTGGTCAGGATCATGAAGTTGGGCTGGCACGGGTACTGCACCACTTCCTGCCCGGCCGCGTAGTTGTACGGCGTGAGGTTGGCGAACATGCGGCCGACGTTGTCCATCGCGGTGCGGATCGGCGTCGAGCCGGAGGTGGTGGTGTTGTACAGGGTGCTGTACCAAGTGGTGCGCGCGCTGCCGGTGAAGTCGGCCGGTTTCAGGTCCATGGCCGAGCCGGCGCCGGCGTTGGACAGCTTGACGTAGCCCACCTTGTAGTTGGCGGTAATCGGCGAGAAGGCGATGCCCACCGAGGTCTTCATCATTTGCAGGCGGCTCTTGTAGTAGACGTACCAGTTGGCGAAGTTGGTCATCTCTTCGGCGTAGGTGCAGGTGGCGCCGGCGCAGTCGACGCGGTCGGCCGATTTCGGATAGGTCTGGCCGCTGACGATGTTGACCCGCACGAAAGGATTCGGCGCGCCGGAACCGGCCGACAGCGCCGCCGTGGTGGTCGGGATGGTGTCCATGCCGGCCGACACCACGGTGCTGACCAGCGTGCCGGGATTGCTCACCGCGCCGATGGTCAGCGCGCCGGTGTTGGCGGTCGAGCCGCTGTCCACCACGCACACGCTGTTGGTCGGCAGCGCGTTGACGCAGGCGGCGTTGCTGCCGGCGTAGGCCTTGTAGGTGCCGCTGGTGCCGATCTTGGCGATGAACAGCGCCGCCACCTGCGCCGCCGTCTGGTTGCGGCCGATCGCCATGCTGCTGAACAGGCTGGTGGCGTTGTAGCTGGTGGCCCCCATGGCCGGCGTGCCGCTGTTCGCGGTGGTGCCGCTGAAGGTGACGTAGGCCGGCGCCACGCGCACCGAGTTGGCGGTGACGGTGAAGCCCCAGCCGGCGCGCGAGCTGTCGCTGACGGTCATGCAGTTGGTCAGGCTCTTGCTGCCGGTGCAGGTCACCGGCACCACCGCCACCACGTTCTCCGCCGCCAGCGTGATGCCGAACACGCTGCACGCCGGCACGGTCGGCTGCCCGGTCGGCGTTTTCACGCAGGCGTAGTACTGGTTGGTGGTGCTGCGGGCGATGATGTTGGCCGCCACCGTGCTGGCCATGGTCTGCTGCTTGATGGCGGTGTTGGTGCCGGTGCTGGCGGTCATGGTGCCGCTGGTGATGTTGACGCTGCCGCCGCTTTCGGCGATCGCGATGTTGGTGATGTTGAGCGAATTGGCGGTGGACGAGGCGCCGATGGCGATGGTGCCGTACGACGCCACCGCGCCGGACGGCGTCGAATAGCTCGGATAAACAAAGGCGCCCACCCGCTTGCCCTGGCAAGCGGTCAGCAGCCGGTCGCTGCACCAGCGCACCTTGACCGGCACCGGATAGCCGGACGGCGCCGCCGCCCCGATCGCGGTCGATTTGCAGGTCTTCATGGTGTCGTCGGTGCAGTACTGGCCGACGCCGATGGTGTAGTAGTACGGGCCGGTGACGATGTCCACCGGCGATTTGTAGGTCGCGTCCGGATAGGTGTAGCTGGAGGTATTGAACTGGCACACGCCGCTGCTGCTGGTGGTGCACCATTTCAGGTCCGGGAAGCTGGACACCAGATTGATGTTGGAGGTGACGGTGTTGCCAAACAGGTCGGCCTTGCGGGCGCCGAAGCCGTCGCCGCTGACCGAGGTCCAGTTGCTGGTGTTGGCGGCGGTTTGCTCGGGATAGTAGGTGCCGTCGGCCTTGATCGGCACCTGGTAGTGGATGGCCGGGTTGTAGTACTGCTTGTTGAAATCCGGGCTCATGAACGGCGGATGGCCGACGTTGCAGGCCATGATGCCGGCCGCCAGCGTGGCATTGCTGCGGCACAGGCTGTCGTTGACGTAGTCCGGCGTGTAGGTCTGGTCCATCGAGCCGGAGTTATCGAACAGCAGCATCAGGTTGGGCTTGACCGTGCCGGTGCCGGTGATGTTCAGCAGCGGCACCTGGGCGATCTGGGTCTGGGCGGCCATCGCGGGCAGCGCGATCAGCAGCGCCAGCAGGGCAAGTAGCTTCTTCATGATGAGTTCCTCAAGGGCCTTTCATGATGACGGCCTGCGTCACCACATTGCCGCCGCGCGGGCCGAACACGCGCGCCGTCACCACATAGTGGATCTGGGCCGCGACAGCCAGGTTGGAAGCGTCGATCTTCAGCGTTTCGCCCAGCGCGCGCGGGCCGGTGGTGCCGCTGCGCGGCGCGGTGATCTGGCAGCGGTTGGCGTTGTCGTCGTAGGCGCCCGGCAGCGTGCACATGCGGTGGATCACGTACTGCACCCGGTTGCCGTCGGCGTCGGCCGGCAGCGTGATGGCGCCGGTCCAGAAATTCGGGTTGCTGACCGTCCACAGCTGCGGCAGGGTCGCCACGTAGCCGACCGCCGCCTGGTCGGCCAGCAGCAGGTTCTTGTTGGGCACATTGCGCAGGTAGGTGAAGCCGGCGTGCAGGCCGGCGTCGGCCGCCTTGGCCAGCGCCGCCTCGTACGCCAGGTTGGAGGTGGTCAGCGTGCTGGAGTTGCTGGACTTGAGCAGGTAAATGCTGCTGACCATCATCACCGCCAGCATGATGAGCATGATCGGCAAGGCGATGCCGCGCTGGGAATTAAGCTGTCTCATGGCCGGAACTGTGAATTGAGAATCGGGACGATGGTTTCGAACACGCGATAGCGATAGCACTTCCAGTCGGTGGCATCGCCCGCCACGGCCACGTTGACCGTGACCGGCACCGCCGCCACGCCCCGCGGCACGGCGTTGGCAAACACGGTCGGCTGCGCCGTGGTGGCGCTGCATGCGGCGCCGGGGCGCGGTTTCTCGACGGTCTTGCTGCGCGCCACCACGGCGATGCGCACGGCGGCGATGCGCTGGTAGTCGCCGGGACCGCCGTTGACGCCGTCGTTGTCGGCATCGATCATGGTGCCGCTCCAGACCGTGGTCTGCATGCCGGTGCTGGTGGCCACCATCTGCGTGCCGTTGCCGGCCGGGTTGGGATCGTAATTGGCCAGCGCGCGGTTGTCGAAGCCGTATTGCGCCTTGATCGAGACGATGTTGTCGGCCACCGAGGAGCCGGCGCCCTCGGCGCCCGCCAGGTCGGTGGCGCGCAGCAGCAGGATGCCGTTCCGCACCGACCAGGTGTGGAAATGCAGCAGGTCCGGCTGGCCCAGGTTGTACATGAAGGTGACGTTCTTGGCGTAGGCCTGCGCCATGGCGGGCGCCGGATTGTAGCGGTACTGGCTGCCGCCAGCCAGCAGCATCTCGGCGCCACGGCCGGCGGCCGGGTTGAAGCCGGCCATCTGCATGATGGTGCAGGGCCGGTCCGACGCTTGCGCCGACACCACCAGCACATCGCCCGGGTTGTAGCCGTAGGGACCGATCTGCGCGCCCACCACGAAGCTCTCGCCGCCATAGTCGGCCGTCATCTTGATGGAACCGACGCCGGCGTTGGAACTGCCGCTGTTGAAGGAGATCACGTCGGGCGCGGCGCCGTTGGACTGGATCACCACCCCCGCCAGCGGCGTGATGTCGACGCCGTCTTGCTTGGCGCCCAGCAGCTGGTAGCCGCGCTGGTCGCTGAAGGTGGTGTTGCAGCCGGCCACGGTGCGGTCGTTCAGGCCCCAGCCGGCGGTGGCGGCGTCGCCGCTCAGGGAGAACATGGCCAGCATGCCGTTTTGCATGGAATCGGAACCGCCAACGGCGGCGTCCTTGTTGGCCTCGCCGCTGATCACCAGCCGGGTGGCGAACAGCAGCGCCAGCAGGCCGATCACCACGCTGACCATCAGCTCTACCAGCGAGAAGCCGCCCTGGCGGCGCGGGATCAAGGTATTCATGTCAGCGCGCGATGTAGGAAGTGACACGGTGGCGGTTGGTCTCGCTCCTGGCCTTGCGCTGCCAGCGGATGGAGATGTCGACCTGATAGCGGTTCTGCGCCGGCTGGTCCTGCACCGCCACCGACAGGATGGCGCCGGGGATGTTCCCACGGGTTTCGGTGACCCAGGCGCTCAGCTGGTCGTTGGCGGTGGCGCCTTCGGCCAGGTTGTACAGGGCGATGTTGGGCAGGTCGGCGTTGATCACGCCGATCAGTTTCTCGGCCGCCAGCGTGGCCTCGGCGCGCATGCCGGCGTCCGACAGCGCCGAGTAGGCGCGCGCCTGCAAGCCCACCGTGCCCAGCAGGCCGATGCCGAGGATGACGATGGCCAGCATCACCTCCAGCAGCGCGATGCCGCCCTGCCGCTGCCGCTGCGGCGGCGAGCCGGCGCGCCTGGCGCGCGGTTGCGG
>NZ_WNKY01000120.1 GCF_009720825.1 Duganella radicis
AATTTCGAGTGCCGTGCTTTGCAAATCGTTGGTGGCAAAGACGAGCGGCGCAGCGCCAGGGCGCGCCACGGTGACTCGCCGCAGTTGTTTGTCGTAGTGATTGCGCCGCCGGCCGCCGGGTGTCTTGTTTTTAAAACGCACCAGCTCATCGCTCAGGATCGTGCCAGCCGCCTCCGCCGGGATCTCAAGCACGTCCTCCGCCACGACATTGGCATTACGCTTGAAGCGCGTGACAAAGGTGGCCTGTGCTTGATCGATAAGGCGCCACCAGTTGTAGTCGCAATAGCCCTTGTCAAAGACGTAGAGGGCGCCTGCCCGCAGAGGGACGGCGCGCGCTGGCAGAACGTCATTGATGTTCGGTGCCGTTATCGTTTGCCATGACGGTGTTTGGGTTTTCGCATCAAGCAGCAGATGCAATTTGAGGCCCTGGGTGTGGCGGGTGGCATGATCCATGGTCCAGCGGTCAAATTCGCGTCCCTTGAGGGTAATCGACGTCGAATCAAGCAGGTAGACCAGATCCCTGGCCTGCTTGCCCAGCGTGCCGGCGACCTTAGAGATCAGCCAGTTGGCCGTCTCGTTAAACACCGTGATCGAGCGCGTCTCATTGGCATCGGCCAGCGTGGCGCGCCGGATACAGCGGGCGTTGAGATGATAGTGCTGGGCCATATGCTGGTTGAACCCGGCCTCCAGCGGACGCAACCCCTCGGCGTTAGTCAACTGCGCGTAGACCATCGCGATTAAGTGCTGCCAGGGACCGAACCCCTTGCAATACTTGTCCGCCTTGTGCTTTTTGACCAGTTGATCGAAGGAGCTGCGCGGCAACCCCTTCATTATTTGATGAAAAGTCGATATCCTGAACATGTTGCGGGTTTTGGTTTTTGAGTTTGGCGACTACGGGTATACGCCCGTTAACCAATACCTGCAACACCTCCTGGCTTATTCAAGCAAATTATTCCGGACACTAGTGGGC
>NZ_WNKY01000121.1 GCF_009720825.1 Duganella radicis
ACCGTTCTGTCGAAAAAATTCGGCGGCGAAGCCAAAGCTTACGACCAGATCGACGCTGCTCCAGAAGAAAAAGCACGCGGCATCACCATCAACACCGCGCACGTCGAGTACGAAACCGCCGGCCGTCACTACGCTCACGTTGACTGCCCAGGCCACGCCGACTACATCAAGAACATGATTACCGGTGCCGCGCAGATGGACGGCGCGATCCTGGTTTGCTCGGCCGCCGACGGCCCAATGCCACAGACCCGCGAGCACATCCTGCTGGCCCGTCAGGTTGGCGTTCCATACATCATCGTGTTCCTGAACAAGTGCGACCTGGTTGACGACGCCGAACTGCTGGAACTGGTGGAAATGGAAGTGCGCGAACTGCTGTCGAAGTACGAGTTCCCAGGCGACGACCTGCCGATCGTCAAAGGTTCGGCACGTATGGCGCTGGACGGCGACACCGGCCCGCTGGGCGAACAGGCGATCATGCAACTGGCCGACGCGCTGGACAGCTACATCCCAACCCCGGAGCGCGCTGTGGACGGCACCTTCCTGATGCCAGTGGAAGACGTGTTCTCGATCTCGGGCCGCGGCACCGTGGTGACCGGTCGTGTTGAGCGCGGCATCATCAAGGTCGGCGAAGAGATCGAAATCGTTGGTATCACCGACACCGTGAAGACCACCTGCACCGGCGTGGAAATGTTCCGCAAGCTGCTGGACCAGGGTCAGGCCGGCGACAACGTTGGTCTGCTGCTGCGCGGCACCAAGCGTGAAGACGTTCAGCGTGGTCAGGTTCTGGCCAAGCCAGGTTCGATCAAGCCGCACAACCACTTCACCGGCGAGATCTACGTTCTGTCGAAAGATGAAGGCGGCCGTCACACCCCGTTCTTCAACAACTACCGTCCACAGTTCTACTTCCGTAC
>NZ_WNKY01000122.1 GCF_009720825.1 Duganella radicis
GCCTGGCCGCGCCCGGGGTCCGCTGCGACCTGCTGCTGGCCGACGCCGGGCTGGCCGGATTGGACGGCGTGCTGGCCGCCGCGCGCGCGCTGCCGGCCTGCAGGCTGGCGCTGCTGACCAACCTGACCGAAAGCGATCCCTCGCTGACGCCGGCCGGCGCCGACGCCGTGCTGGTCAAGCCGGCCACCCGCGCCGGCATGGCGGCGCTGCTGTTGCAGTTGTTCGCGCCCGAGCGTCCGGGCGGCGGCCAGCGGCCGGCGGCGCCGCAGTTCCCCGGCGTGCGCATCCTGCTGGTGGAGGACCACCCGATCAACCAGGAAATCGCCGTGGCCCTGTTGCAGGCCTGCGCCATCGAGGTCGAGCTGGCCGTCAACGGCCGCGACGCCATCGACTGCCTGCGGGCGGACGACGCCGCGCGGCGCTACCAGCTGGTGTTCATGGACCTGCACATGCCCGAGCTGGACGGCCACGCGGCCACGCTGCAACTGCGCCAGGACCCGCGCCTGGCGGCGCTGCCGATCATCGCCATGACCGCCAACGCCCTGCCGGAGGAGTGGCAGCGCTGCAAGCGCGAAGGCTTCAACGACCGCATCAGCAAGCCGCTGATCCCGGCCGCGCTGCACCGCCTGCTGCAACAGTATCTGCCGGCCAGCGGCCACGCCGTCGCCGGCGCGCGCGCCGCCAGCGTGGCGATGGCCCTGCCCGATACCGTGCCCGGCCTGGACCTGGCGCAGGCGCGCGCCAGCGTCAACGGCAACGAGGCGCTGCTGCTCAAGGTGCTGCGCTGGTTCCGCCGCGACGAGCAGGACTGCGCCGCGCGCATCCGGGCGGCGCTGGAACGCGGCGACCACGCGGCCGCGCTGCGCCACGCCCACGCCCTGCGCGGCCTGGCC
>NZ_WNKY01000123.1 GCF_009720825.1 Duganella radicis
GGCTAAAACAGTCAGGATGTTGGCTTAGAAGCAGCCATCATTTAAAGAAAGCGTAATAGCTCACTGATCGAGTCGTCCTGCGCGGAAGATGTAACGGGGCTAAGCCAGTCACCGAAGCTGCGGATATGCGTAAGCATATGGTAGGAGAGCGTTCTGTAAGCCTGCGAAGGTGTCTTGTAAAGGATGCTGGAGGTATCAGAAGTGCGAATGCTGACATGAGTAGCGATAATGGGGGTGAAAAGCCCCCACGCCGTAAGCCCAAGGTTTCCTGTTCAACGTTCATCGGAGCAGGGTGAGTCGGCCCCTAAGGCGAGGCAGAGATGCGTAGCTGATGGGAAGCAGGTTAATATTCCTGCACCGTCGTATGATGCGATGGGGGGACGGATCGCGGAAGGTTGTCTGACTGTTGGAATAGTCAGTTTCTGTTTCATAGAAGGTGCTTAGGCAAATCCGGGCACGTAATTCAAGGGGACGGGACGAAGGACTTAGGTCCTGTAGCAATCGGAAGTGGTTCCAAGAAAAGCCTCTAAGCTTCAGTCATACGAGACCGTACCGCAAACCGACACAGGTGGGCGAGATGAGTATTCTAAGGCGCTTGAGAGAACTCGGGAGAAGGAACTCGGCAAATTGGTACCGTAACTTCGGGAAAAGGTACGCCTCGGTAGCTTGAATGCTTTACTGCATGAGGGCGAAAAGGTTGCAATAAACTGGTGGCTGCGACTGTTTAATAAAAACACAGCACTCTGCAAACACGAAAGTGGACGTATAGGGTGTGACGCCTGCCCGGTGCTGGAAGATTAAATGATGGGGTGCAAGC
>NZ_WNKY01000124.1 GCF_009720825.1 Duganella radicis
GCTGCCGCCTGATCCTTGCCGGACAGCAGCGGCGCCGCCGCCAGCGCCGGCCATTGAATGCCGACCGCCGGATCGTTCCACAGGATGGCGCGCTCGTGCTCCGGCGCCCAGTAGTCGGTGGTCTTGTACAGGAATTCGGCCGAATCGGAGGTGACCACGAAGCCGTGCGCGAAGCCCGGCGGTATCCACATCTGGCGCTTGTTCTCGGCCGACAGCTCGATGCCATACCACTGGCCGAAGGTCGGCGAGCTCTTGCGGATATCGACCGCCACGTCGAACACGGCGCCGGCGGTGGCGCGCACCAGCTTGCCCTGCGCCTGCTGGATCTGGTAGTGCAGGCCGCGCAGCACGCCCCTGGACGAGCGCGAGTGATTGTCTTGCACGAATTCGGTGGTAACCCCGGTCAGTTCGGCAAAGCGTTTGGCGTTGAAGCTTTCAAAGAAAAAACCGCGATCGTCGCCGAACACGCGCGGCTCCAGTACCAGCAAGCCTGCCAGCGGCGTTTGAATGACGTTCATCGTTGGACTACCTTATCTTCGAGGATTTGCAGCAGATATTGGCCGTACTGGTTTTTCTTCAACGGCTCGGCCAGCTTGCGCAGCTGCTCGGCGTTGATGTAACCCTTGCGGTAAGCGATCTCTTCCGGGCAAGCCACTTTCAGGCCCTGGCGTTTTTCAATGGTGGCGATGAACTGGCCCGCCTCCAGCAGCGACTCGTGGGTGCCGGTGTCGAGCCAGGCCATGCCGCGCCCCATCACTTCGACGTTGAGCTGGCCCTTGT
>NZ_WNKY01000125.1 GCF_009720825.1 Duganella radicis
GGCGGCCCGGCGGGCGGGGTGCCGGCGGCGCTGGCGCAGCGGCTGAGCGAGGCGGTGCTGGCGCGCTTTCGCGGCGGCCGCTTCCGCTACACGCTGGCGCCGCCGCTGCTGGGGCGCGACGCGGTGGACGACTTTCTGTTCGACAGCCAGGCCGGTTTCTGCGAGCACTACGCCGGCGCCTATGTGGTGCTGATGCGCGCCATGGGGGTGGCGGCGCGCGTGGTCACCGGCTATCAGGGCGGCGAGCTGAATCCGGTCGACGGCTATCTCACCGTGCGCCAGTCCGACGCCCACGCCTGGGCCGAGTTCTGGAGCGCCGAGGCCGGCTGGCGGCGGGTCGATCCCACCGCCGCCGTGGCGCCCGCGCGGGTCGAGCGCAATCTGGCGCGGGCCCTGCCGCGCCCGGCCGCCTTCGGCCTGGCGCCGCTGCTGGCGCTGCAAGACGATCCATCCTCGTGGCTGGCGCGGCTGCGTTACCACTACGCGGCGCTGAATAATTCTTGGAATCAATGGGTCCTGGATTACAATCCCGATAGGCAGCGAAGTTTCCTTGAGGAACTAGGCGCGGCGCTGGGCAACTGGCGCGGCGCGGCTGGCGCGGCGCTGGTGGCGGCCTTGCTGGCGCTGCTGCGCTGGCGG
>NZ_WNKY01000126.1 GCF_009720825.1 Duganella radicis
CTAATCGCTGATATTTCACGCTAGCGCAGGAATAAACGGAACTAAAAGCGCGCGTCATCGCTCTAATAACTATGCACCACAGATATTTTAGTAACCCATAGCGCGCTGTAGTAACGCTTAGCCGGAACTAGTAGCGCTTAGTAAAACGCCTTTTTTCGGAGACCCATCATGGGTGCTGTCACCTTCCCCTACCGCCTGCCGAATGAACTGATGGAGGAATTTGGTGCTTTCACCGGCCTGCACTGGTGCGGCTGGGAGATCGAGCCGGTTATTTGCGACGCCATCCGCGCCTACATGCAACCTCAGCCCGCGGCGCAATCGCAATCGCAGCAGTTGGCCGCCGCCGACACCGGCTATCAATGGAAGCAAGTCTTTCTGCCGGAGGGCACCCGGCTGCGCGCCAGCTTTGGCCGCGCGCCGTATTTCGCGGTGGTCCAGGGCAGCGAAATCCGCTGCGGCGACCAATCGCTGTCGCCGTCCGCCTTCGCCAACCTGAAGGGCAGCGGCAACCGCAACGCCTGGAAAGCCGTCTGGCTGCGCTTCCCGGGCAACCAGCAATGGATACTGGCCGACACCTGCCGCGCGCAGCAGAAA
>NZ_WNKY01000127.1 GCF_009720825.1 Duganella radicis
GCGACGCCAGCGGCCGCGCCAGCTCCGGCAGCGGCACGGTCAGCGTCAACCTGACGCTGAGCGGCGGCGCCGGCGGCATCTCCAGCTACGATGGCGCGGCCAGCGGCGCCAGCGCCGGCAACGGCGCCAGCGTGGTCCTCGGCAACGCGGTCGAGGGCAGCACCACCGGCGCGCTGAGCCTGTCGCAACAGGCTTACGGCGGCGCCGGCGGCTACGCTTACAACGCCCAGTCCGGTTCGGGCGGCAACGCCAGCTCGTCGCTGGTCCTGAGCGACAGCGTGGCGTCCAGCCTGAGCCTGTACGCCGGCGCCAATGGCGGCGCGGGCGGCGCCAATTATGGCGGCTCCGCCAGCAACCTCGTCGGCGCCGCCGGCCAGGCCAGCGCGCTGGCCGACGGCCAGGGTAGCGGCACGGTCAATGTCTACAGCTACGCCAGCGGCGGCGACAGCGGCAACACCAACAGCGCCGCCACCACCCAGGGCGGGCTGGCCAGCAGCATCGCACGCGGCAGCAGCAGCGGCGGCGATGTCGCGGTAACGGCGCGCGCCCGCGGCGG
>NZ_WNKY01000128.1 GCF_009720825.1 Duganella radicis
GAACAGGGCGATAGTCGCTGGGTGTAGACCCGAAACCAAGTGATCTACTCATGGCCAGGATGAAGGTGCGGTAACACGCACTGGAGGTCCGAACCCACTAATGTTGAAAAATTAGGGGATGAGCTGTGGGTAGGGGTGAAAGGCTAAACAAACTTGGAAATAGCTGGTTCTCTCCGAAAACTATTTAGGTAGTGCCTCAAGTATCACCACCGGGGGTAGAGCACTGTTATGGCTAGGGGGTCATCGCGACTTACCAAACCATTGCAAACTCCGAATACCGGTGAGTGCGAGCTTGGGAGACAGACGTCGGGTGCTAACGTCCGGCGTCAAGAGGGAAACAACCCAGACCGCCAGCTAAGGTCCCAAAGATTGGCTAAGTGGAAAACGAAGTGGGAAGGCTAAAACAGTCAGGATGTTGGCTTAGAAGCAGCCATCATTTAAAGAAAGCGTAATAGCTCACTGATCGAGTCGTCCTGCGCGGAAGATGTAACGGGGCTAAGCCAGTCACCGAAGCTGCGGATAT
>NZ_WNKY01000129.1 GCF_009720825.1 Duganella radicis
GCCGTATCTATCAGTGAACGGCCTGCATCAGCGGAAGACCGAGCGGTACCCGGCCATTGGGAAGGCGATCTCCTGTGCGGAAGTCACAACAGCCAGATCGTCACGCTGGTCGAGCGTCAAACACGCTATGTCATGCTGGTGAAGGTGGCGCACAAGGACAGTGAAACTGTCGTCAATGCCTTGATCCAGCATGCTCTTTTCCGGTTGCCGCAGGAACTCTACAAGTCTCTCACATGGGACAGGGGTTCGGAACTGGCCGAGCACAAGCGCTTCAAGTTGGCGACCGATATCCAGGTCTACTTCTGCGACCCGCGCACGCCTTGGCAGCGCGGCTCAAATGAGAACACGAATGGACTGCTGAGGCAGTATTTCCCCAAGGGGCTTGACCTATCGAATGTATCTCAGGGAGAACTGGACGCGGTGGCAATTCGGTTAAACGGTCGACCAAGAAAGACGCTAGACTACGATACGCCGGCTCAACGATTTGAACGATGTGTTGCGTCGACCGGTTGAATCCACAGCC
>NZ_WNKY01000012.1 GCF_009720825.1 Duganella radicis
CGCCACCGGCGCGGCGACCGCCGGCTGGGCCGGCCGCGGCAGATGGCGCCGCAGCACCGCCAGCATCTCGTCCACCTCGATCGGCTTGGGAATGAAGTCGGTGATGCCGGCCTCGCGGCTGCGCTCGCGCTCGGACTCCAGCACGCCGGCCGTCATGGCGATGATCGGCAAGCTCAGCTTGAGTTCCTGGCGCAGGATGCGGGTGGCGGTGAAGCCATCCATCACCGGCATCTGCATGTCCATCAGCACCATGTCGTACTCGGCCGGGCGGGCGCGCAGGATCTCGACCGCCTGGCGGCCGTCGCCGGCGATGTCCAGCGTGGCGCCGGCGTGTTCCAGGATGCCGCGCGCCACCGCCTGGTTCAGCAGATTGTCTTCCACCAGCAGGAAATGGATGTCGGCCAGGCTGCCGACGACGCCCTGCTCGGCCGCCGCCTGCTGGTCGGCCTCGCCCTGGGTGGCCAGCGCCTGGTGCAGCGCGTCGAACAGGCTGGAGCTGGTGATCGGCTTGACCAGCACCACGTCCGCCTCGTGCGCGCTGGAGATTTCCTCGATGCGGTCGCGGGCGAAGGCGTTCAGCATCACCACGATCGGTTGCGGCCGCCCGGCCGGCGCGCTCGCGCTCGCCGCCGCGCGGATGCTCTTGGCGGTGGCCAGCCCGTCCATGCCGGGCATGTGCCAGTCGGCCAGCACCACGTCGTACGGCTGGGTTTGTTCCAGGCTTTGGCGGTAACGCCGCAGCGCGGCCTCGCCGGAATCGACCTCGTCCGCCTGCCAGCCCCAGGCACGGATCAGGCGCGCCACCAGCTCGCGGCTGGTGCGGTTGTCGTCCGCCACCAGCAGGCGCAGCTGGCCCAGCGCCGGCTTGCGCCGTTCGTCGGTCTGGTCGGCCTGGATGTCAAACGGCAGGCTGAACCAGAAGGTCGAGCCCTGCGCCGGCTTGCTGCTGACGGCGATCTGGCCGCCCATCAGCTCGATCAGGCGCTTGGTGATGGCCAGGCCCAGGCCGGTGCCGCCAAAGCGTCGGGTGATGCTCTGGTCGCCCTGCGAGAAGGCGTTGAACAGCTGGCCCAGCTGGGCCTCGGTCATGCCCATGCCGGTGTCGCGCACATCGAAGCGCAGCAGCGCGTTGCGATCGTCGCGCGCGGTCAATTGCACGCTCACCACCACCTCGCCCTGCTCGGTGAACTTGATGGCGTTGCCGGCCAGGTTGACCAGGATCTGTTGCAGCCGCATCGAGTCGCCGCGCAGGCGGTTGGGCACGGCCGGGTCGACGCTGATGGCCAGCTCCAGTTCCTTGTCGCCGGCGCTCATGGTCATCATGGTGGCCAGCGAATCCATCACATCGTTGAGCGCGAAGTCGACCGGCGACAGCTCCAGCTTGCGCGCCTCGATCTTGGAAAAGTCCAGCACGTCGTTGAGGATGCCCAGCAGCGACTGGCCCGACACCCGCACCATGTTCAGGTACTTGCGCTGCTGCGGCGACAGCTGGGTATTGCCGAGCAGGTAGACCATGCCCAGCACCGCGTTCATCGGCGTGCGGATCTCGTGGCTCATATTGGCCACGAAATCGCTCTTGGCGCGATTGGCGGCCTGGGCGCGGTCGCGTTCGCGCTCCAGCTCCAGCGCCCGCTCCTCGACCTCGATGCGCAGGCGGTGGCGCTCGGTGATGTCGGAAATCACCGCCAGCACCTTGGTGCCCTGGTCGGTGCGCACCGCGCTCAGGTTGACCTCGATCGGGAACTCGCTGCCGTCGCGGCGGCGGCCGTACAGCACCTTGCCCTGCCCCATGCGCACCGGCTCGGCGCTCAGGCGGTCGGCGAAGAAGCGGTTGCGGTGCGCCGCGTGCTGCTCGCGCAGGCGCTCCGGCACCAGGATTTCCAGCGGCTGGCCGAGCACCTCGTCGCGCTCGTAGCCGAAGCAGCGCTCGCCCTCGCGGTTGAAGGTTTCGATGCGGCCGTCCACCCCCACCACGACGATCGTGTTCGGCGCGAACTCGACCAGGCTTTGCAGGCGGGCGTCGGCCGCCAGCCGTTCGTGCATCAAATCGTTGAAGGCCGAGGTCAGCTGGCCGACCTCGTCGCGCGCGTGCACCGGCAGCGGCGTGAAGCGGGCCGGGTGGGCGCGCAGCCCGACAATCGCGTTGCGCAGCTTGACCAGCGGCGCCATCAGGCGCAAGGTCAGCGCGCTGATCAGCAGTGCGGTCAGCACGGCGGCCACCCCGCTCCAGATCAGCACGCGTCGCAGCACGCCGTCGAAGGGCTCGAAGGCTTCCTCGGCCGGCAACGAGGTGGCCAGCAGCCAGTCGACCGACTTCAGCCGCTTGTAGCTGTTGAGGGTGGGCTTGCCGTCGCCCAGGCCCATCACCGTGCCCTCGAAATCGCCTTCCAGCGCGCGCGTGGTGGCCGGGTTGGCGTTGGCCGCGCGCGGCTTGAGCAGGCGCGTGATGTCGGGATGCAGCACGTACACCGGATTGTCGCTGCGGGTCAGCGCGAAGTAGTAGCCGCTGCGGCCGACCTTGGCGGTGCGCAGGTGGCCCAGCAGGTTGTCCTTGTACAGGCGCAGCACGCCGATCAGCACGCTGGTGACTTCGCCTTTGTCGTTGAGCACCGGCGCCACCATCTGCACGATGGGCTGCTTGTTGGCGCGGCCGATCAGCGGTTCGGTGATCAGCGGCTTGCGGGTGCGCATCACGGTCTTGAAGTAGGCGCGGTCGGCAGCGTCGATGCCGACCCGGCCCGGCACCAGCGGCAGGTCGGAAATGATCTTGCCCCGCGGGTCCATCACCAGCAAATCGTCGAACAGGGCCAGCACGGCGCGGTTCTGGTAGTACTCGCGCAGTTTTTCGGCCGAGGTGCCAAGCGCAGCCGGCTGGTTGCGGGCCGATAGCGCGATGATATCCAGCAGCATGGTCAGCTTGTCGTCAAGCTCTTGCGCGGCATGGTTGATCAGCGCGGTCTGTTGCGTGAACAACACCCGCTGGTAATCTTCCTGCATGCGCCGGGTCAGCACCAGCGTGACCAGACCGATCATCAGCACCGAGGTGATGCTGGTGGCAAGCGCGACTTTAGCCTTGATGCCGAGAGGCTGCATATCATCCTTGATGTATGGGGGGCTGGACCGATTCTCCTATCAAAGGCTGACGTTGGCAAGAAGGAAAAAGCCAGCGTGCCCGGGGCGCGCTGGCTTTTTTCAAGGCATGAAACGGGATTAACGCTGGGCCGCGGCCAGGATCACTTCCGCCACCTTGGCCGGCTGCGACACCATCGGCACGTGGCTGGTCGGCAGGGTGGTGGTGACGGCGTTGATTTTTTTGGCGAACGCCTGCTCCAGTTCCGGCGCGATCATGCGGTCCTTGCTGGCAACGATGTAGTAGTTGGCTTTGTTCTTCCACGCGGCCACGGTGGTGGTTTCACCGAAGGCTTTGGCGGCGATCGGGCCTTGGGTGGCGGCGATCAGCGCGGCCTGTGCCGGCGTCACGTCCTGGGCAAAGTTCCTGGCCACCGAGTCGGCCGGCAGCCAGGCGTAGCCGCCGGCGTCCACTTGCAGGGTGGCGATGCCAGGGGGCACGGCGTAGTCCTTGCCCAGGTTGCCGGTGGCCTCGCCTTCCGATGGGGCGAACGCGGCCACGTAGACCAGTGCCTTGATCTTGTCGCTGGTGCCGGCCTGGGTGATCACGGTGCCGCCCCACGAGTGGCCGACCAGCACCACCTTGCCGGTTTGCGCATCGACCACGCGCTGGGTGGCGGCGACGTCGTCCGCCAGCGAGCTCAGCGGGTTCTGCACGGCGACGACTTTATAACCCTTGGCTTGCAGGATGGGAATCACCTTGTCCCAGCTGGAGCCGTCGGCGAAGGCGCCGTGGACCAGCACGATGGTGGTGTCGTTGGCCGGCGTGGCGGCGTGGCGGCGTGGGCGAAAGCGGTGGCGGCCAGCAGGGCGGTAGCGATCAGGGTGCGTTTCATGGTGGTTCTCCTTACGTTATGTAGTGAATTAGTTAGCGATTCAATCGCGTTCGATGCGTTGATGGGTGAACTATAGCTCGCAATTCAATCGCATGCAATAGGTTTTAAAAAATATTTTTCCGGCCGCGAATCCGAATCTCCGCCACCGCCCTCTTAGCTGGCGAGGGACTTCCTCGATCACCTTTTGGAGTGCACAATGTTCTACGTTAAAAATGTACCAGGCTGGGAGCGCGTGCTGCGCGTGGTGCTGGGCCTGATCGTCGCGGTGGCGGCGCTGGCGCTGCTGGGCGGCCTGTGGGGCACGGTGGTGGCGTTGTCGGCGGCCGGCATCGTCGCGTCCGGCCTGTTCGGTTTTTGCCCGATGTGCGCCATGGTGGGCCGCCGTCTGGACCAACAAAGAAAACCATGAGTCTTGCGGAACAACACATGCCGGTGCTGGACGCCGCCCATCGCGGCGATCCGGCCGCGCTGGCGCAATTGCTGCGGCTGTGCCAGCCCGACATCCGCCGCTACGCCCAGCGCAATTGCCTGATCGGCGATGTCGACGATGCGGTGCAGGAAGCGTTGCTGGTGTTGTCGCGCAAGCTGTCGTCGGTGCGCATGCTGGCGGCGTTTTCCGGCTGGTTGTTCCAGGTGGTCAAGCGCGAGTGCCACCGGCTGGCGCGCACCGCGCTCGGCCACGATCCGTGGGACGATGAGCGCGCCGAGCAATGGCTGGCCGGCCAGGACACGGCCTGCCTGCGCATCGAGTTGATCCGCGCGCTGGAGTCGCTGCCGGCCGATTATCTGAAGGTGGTGCTGCTGCGCGACTTCGCCGAGTTGTCGATCGCCGAGATCGCCGAAGAGACCGGCGACTCGGTGGCCGCCGTGAAAAGCCGCTTGCATCGTGCAAGGCAAATGGCGCGCGAATACCTGATCGGATGACTGCGAAATAGGCGCGCAACCGGAGGCCGATCGGCTACACTAGCCGCATGATAAAAGAACTTCCTTCGCTGGTCATTCCCGGCGCGACGATCGAAATCCTCAAGGCCAGCTGTGCCTCGTGCAGCATGCACCAGCTGTGCTTGCCGATGGGGCTGGACAACAACGACATGGAGCGGCTGGACCAGATCATCGGCCGCCGCCGCAAGGTCGCGCGTGGCGCCACGCTGTTCCGCATCGGCGACGCGTTCCAGAATTTGTATGCGATCCGTCTCGGTCACTTCAAGACCTACCAGGTCAACCGCGAGGGCGCGGAACAGATCACCGGCTTCCAGATGGCCGGCGAGCTGCTGGGCATGGACGCCATCAGCGCCGACCAGCACCATTGCACCGCCGTCGCGCTGGAGGACAGCGAAGTGTGCGAGATTCCTTTCGCGACGTTGCAACAGCTGCTGGCCGAAATGCCAACCTTGCTGCGCCACTTCCACCGCATGATGAGCCAGGAGATCACGCGCGAGCAAAGCGTGATGCTGTTGCTGGGGAATATGCAGGCCACCCAGCGCTTTGCCGCCTTCCTGATCAACCTGTCGTCGCGCTACGAGGCACGCGGCTATTCGCCGAACACCTTCCAGCTGCGCATGTCGCGCGAGGAGATCGGCAATTACCTCGGGCTGACCATCGAGAGCATCAGCCGCCTGCTGTCCAAGTTCAAGAAGGAAGGCCTGGTGCGCGTCAGCAACCGCGAAATCGAATTGCTCGATACGCGCATGCTGAAAGCCATCACCGCCGGCACCGAAACCTGCGGTTAATCAGGCAGCAATGCGATGCCGCGCTGCGCCGGCCAGCTCCAGCTGCCGGCCAGGCGCCACTCGCGCTTCGGCCCCTCCACCAGCACGATCCAGCGGCTGCGCTCCAGCAGCGGCAGCGATGCGCTGAACGTGCCATTCTCATCCGGCACCAGCATCAGCTTGATGTCCTTGTCCGGCAGCGTGGCGTGCGACAGGTGCAGCAGCAGCGGGCCGGTTTCCTTGCGGTTGATGCGTCCGCTCAGCACGCCGGTGGCGGCATCGTAGCCGAGCGCCATCGACAAGCCCATCTGCGCGGCCACGTGGTCGCGCCGCAAATCCTGATTGATGGCCTTGCCCTGCTTGTAATAATCGCCCACCACCAGCGCATCCGGCGCCGACATGGCCAGGTAAGCCGTATAAATACTGGCCACCGCCACGATGGCCGGGCCGGCCATCAGCAGCCACGGCCAGCGTTGCTTCCACCATGGGGTAACCGGCATGGTTAAGGTACTCATGATCTTTCTCCTCAGCGCGGCACGATGAACACCGCGGATTCCTTCACATGCAGCGACGCGTCGTCGACCGCGGTCAGCGTCACGGCGATCTTGTTCGAGCCCGGCTTGCCGGCGCCGTGCGCGGTACGCAGCCGCATCGGGTACGCCTTGGTCTCGGTGGCGTCCACTTGCACGCGGTCGGACGTGACCTGCGCCAGCGTGTCGACCCCGCTCACCGCGATCTTGTACACATGCGCTTGCTCGGACGTGTTCATGATTTGCAGGCGGTACACGTTCTCGATCATGCCGTCCTCCACCTCGCGCCCCATGGAACCACGGTCGCGGATCACGTCCAGCTTGAGCGGCATGCGCAGGTACAGCGCGGCGCAGGTGGCCAGCACAATCAGGCCCAGCACGGCGCTGTAGATCTTCACGCGCGGGCGCAAGGCGCGCCGGCGGATCTCGGTCGGCGTCAGATGATCCTCCATGGCGCGCTCGGTGCTGTAGCGGATCAGGCCGCGCGCCTGGCCGGTCTTGTCCATCACCGTGTTGCAGGCGTCCACGCAGGCGGCGCAGCCGATGCATTCGTACTGCAAGCCCTTGCGGATATCGATGCCGGTCGGGCACACCTGCACGCACAGCGAGCAATCGATGCAGGAACCGCCGTTGCCGTGGCTGTTCTTCGACAGCGGGCCGCGCGGCTCGCCACGCTTGCTGTCGTAGGTGATGATCAGGGTGTCGCGGTCGAACATCGAGCTCTGGAAGCGGGCGTACGGACACATGTATTTGCACACCTGCTCGCGCATCCAGCCGGCGTTGCCGTAGGTGGCGAAGCCGTAGAACAGCACCCAGAACCATTCCCACGGACCGAAGTTCAGCGTCGCCACCTCGCCCATCAAATGCGTGATCGGCGTGAAGTAGCCGACGAAGGTAAAGCCGGTCCACAGCGCCACCGCGCCCCAGGCCAGATGCTTGGCGCTCTTCTTGCCGAACTTTTTCAACGAGGCCGGCTGCCGGTCCAGCGCGATGCGGGCACTGCGCTTGCCTTCGATTTTGCGTTCTATCCACAGGAAGATTTCGGTGTACACCGTTTGCGGACAGGCGAAGCCGCACCACACGCGCCCGGCCACCGCCGTCGCCAGGAACAGCAGGTAGGCGCTGATGATGAGCAGCAGCGCCAGGTAGATGAAGTCCTGCGGCCACAGCACCAGTCCGAAGATGTAGAACTTGCGCGCGCCCAGATCGAACAGCAGCGCTTGCCGGCCGTTCCATTGCAGCCATGGCGTGCAGTAGAACGCCAGCTGCGTCAGCCAGACAAACAGCCAGCGCAGGCGGGCATAGCGGCCGTCCGTTTCGCGCGGATAGATTTCCTCGCGGGCGGCGTACATCTTGATGACTTGGGGCTGCGGGGCGTTCATTTTTCAGCTACCGGAGGCGGCGGGTCGTTGGGATGGTTGGACAAGCCCCACACGTAGGCGGCCAGCACGTGCACCTTGGCGTCGCCGAGGAAGTCCTCGAACGGCGGCATGGTGGCGGTGCGGCCCTTGCGGATGGTTTCCATGATGGTTTCCGGGCTGCCGCCAAACAGCCAGATCTTGTCGCTCAGATTGGGCGCGCCCAGCGTCTGGTTGCCCTTGCCGCCGGCGCTGTGGCAGGCCATGCAGGCGCCGAACTTCTCTTTGCCGAACACGGCCTTGATCGGGTCGTGGGTCGATTCGGACAGGCTCAGCACGTAGTGGGCGACGTTTTCCACATCCTTGTCGCTGCCGAGGGCAGCGCCCATCGGCGGCATGGCGCCAATCCGGCCGTGCAGGATGGTTTCCTTGATGGTGGCCGGCTCGCCGCCGAACAGCCAGTCCTTGTCGGTCAGGTTGGGGAAGCCCTTGTTGCCGCGCGCGTCCGAGCCGTGGCACTGGGCGCAGTAGGTCAGGAACAGGCGCTCGCCGATGGCGCGCGCTTGCGGATCGGCCGCCACCGCTTTCAGATCCTGCTTCTGGTACTTGGCGAACAGCGGGCTGAAATCGGCGTCGGCTTTTTTCAGCTCGTCCTTGTACTCGGCGCTGGAAGTCCAGCCCAGCTTGCCGGCGTAGGTGCCGAGGCCCGGATACAGGAACAGGTAGGCCAGGCCGAACACGATCGTCAGGTAGAACAGCCACATCCACCAGCGCGGCATCGGCGTGTTCAGTTCAGTGAGATTTTCGTCCCACACGTGGCCGGTGGTGTCGATCTTGCCCTCGGCGTTCTTGTGCAGCTTGACCTTGGATTGCGAATACAGCAGCACGCCGCAGCCGATCACGCCCAGCAGCGTCAGCACGACGATGTACCAGTCCCAGAAGCTGTTGGTGAAGTCAGCCATGGCGCGTTCCCTCCTCATCGTCGGCGAACGGCAGCTGCGCGGCGGCGGCAAAGTCGGTTTCCTTGTGGTGCACATAGGCCCACCACAGGATGCCGGAGAAGGTGATGAAGGAAACGACCGTCATCACGCTGCTGGCATGGTTAAACAGGGTATCCATGTTAATTCCTTGTCTTGATCAGGGTGCCCAGGCCTTGCAGGTAGGCCACCAGGGCGTCTTCTTCGGTCTTGTCCTTGAGCTCGTCCGGCGCGGCGGCGATCTCGGCGTCGGTATAGGGCACGCCGACGCGGCGCAAGGCCTTCATCTTCGGCACCACCTCCGCCGGCACGAGCGAGGTTTTGGCCAGCCACGGATAGTTCGGCATATTCGATTCCGGCACCACGTCGCGCGGGTTGTTCAGGTGGGTGCGGTGCCATTCATCGCTGTAGCGGCCGCCCACGCGCGCCAGGTCGGGACCGGTGCGCTTGGAACCCCACTGGAACGGGTGGTCGTAGACGAACTCGCCCGCCACCGAGTAATGGCCATAGCGCTCGGTCTCGGCGCGGAACGGGCGGATCATCTGCGAGTGGCAGTTGTAGCAGCCTTCACGCACATAGATGTCGCGGCCGACCAGGCGCAGCGGCGAGTACGGCTTGAGGCCGGCCACCGGCTCGGTGGTCGATTTCTGGAAGAACAGCGGCGCGATCTCCACCGCGCCGCCGACGCTGACCACCAGCGTCACCAGCGCGATCAGCAGCCACGGGTTTTTCTCGATCCATTCATGAGAGAATTTCATGCCAGCTCCAGTCCGGGAATACGGGCGACAGCGGTGTCGCGGTTACGCAAGGTCATCCACGTGTTGTAGGCCATCACGCACATGCCGCTCAGGTAGAGGAAGCCGCCGGTGAAGCGCACCACGTAGTACGGATAAGTGGCTTTCACGCTTTCGGCAAAGGTGTAGGTCAGGGTGCCGTCCGGATTGACCGCGCGCCACATCAGGCCCTGCATCACGCCGGCGATCCACATGGCGGCGATGTACAGCACGATGCCGATGGTGGCGACCCAGAAGTGCAGGTCGATCAGCCTGGTCGAGTACATCTTCTGCTCGCCGGCCAAGCGCGGCAGCAGGTAGTAGATCGAACCCATGGTGATGAAGCCCACCCAGCCCAGCGCGCCGCCGTGGACGTGGGCGATGGTCCAGTCGGTATAGTGCGACAGCGCGTTGATGGTCTTGATCGACATCATCGGGCCTTCGAAGGTGGCGATGCCGTAGAACGACAGCGAGACGATCATGAACTTCAGGATCGGATCGGTGCGCAGCTTGTGCCAGGCGCCCGACAAGGTCATCATGCCGTTGATCATGCCGCCCCAGCTTGGCGCCAGCAGCACCAGCGAGAACACCATGCCGATCGATTGCGTCCAGTCCGGCAGCGCGGTGTAGTGCAGGTGGTGCGGGCCGGCCCACATGTAGGTGAAGATCAGCGCCCAGAAGTGCACGATCGACAGGCGGTAGGAGTACACCGGACGCTCGGCCTGTTTCGGAATGAAGTAGTACACCATGCCGAGGTAGCCTGCGGTCAGGATGAAGCCCACCGCGTTGTGGCCATACCACCATTGAATCATGGCGTCCTGCACGCCGGCGTACACCGGGTAGGACTTGAACAGCGAGGCCGGCATGACGGCGCCGTTCACCACGTGCAGGATGGTCACGGCCAGGATGTAGCCGGCGAAGAACCAGTTGGCGACGTAGATGTGCTTGACGCGGCGCTTGAGCAGGGTGCCGAAGAACACCACGGCGTAGGCGATCCACACCACGGCGATCAGGATGGCGATCGGCCATTCCAGTTCAGCGTATTCCTTGCCGCGCGTGAGGCCCATCGGCAGCGTGATGACGGCGCTCACGATCACCGCCTGCCAGCCCCAGAAGGTAAAAGCGGCAAGCTTGTCCGAGAATAAACGCACTTGGCAGGTGCGCTGCACCACGTAATAAGAAGTGGCAAATAAACCGCAGATGCCGAACGCGAAAATCACCGCGTTGGTGTGCAGCGGGCGCAGGCGGCCGTAGGTCAGCCACGGTATGTCGAGATTGAGCGCCGGCCAGGCCAGCTGGGCGGCGATAATCACGCCCACCAGCATCCCGATGACGCCCCAGACTACCGTCGCCACAGCGAACTGTTTGACGACCTTGTAGTTGTAGTGTTGATCCAATTGAGTTCTCCCCAGAACACTTTGATGATGTAGGTCAAAGATTACTTAGGAGCACCTTAAAAAACTTTGATGTGGATCAAAATGTGCTGTCATCGTCCTGGAGGACGCGATACGCCGGGCCGACCAGATCGTCGAACTGACCGTCGTCGGAGGCGCGGAAAAAAATCCACAGCGCGGCAAACACCATCGCCACGCTGAGGGGGATCAGTAAGAACAATGCTTCCATCATGAGCTCCTGCGGAGACGTAAAGCGTTGAGCACCACCACGGCGGAACTGACCGCCATGCCGACGCCGGACAGCCAGGGATTGAGCAGGCCGAACGCGGCGGCGGGAATCGCCGCCACGTTGTACACCGTGGCCCAGCACAGGTTCTGGCGAATGATGCGCATGGTGCGCGCGGCGGTGCGGGCGCTGTCGGCCACCGCGCTCAGGCGGCCGTTGAGCAGTACCGCGTCCGCATGCGCCTGCGCCAGCGCGGCGCCGCCGCCCATGGCGAAGGAGACGTCGGCGGCGCCCAGCACGGCGGCGTCGTTGATGCCGTCGCCCACCATCGCCACCACGCAGCCGCGCCGTTGCAGCTGCTGCACGAAGTTGAGTTTATCGGCCGGCAGATAGCCGCCGACGGTGGTTTCAATGCCCAACTGGTCGCCAACGCGGCGTGCCAGCACATCGTCGTCGCCGCTGACCAGCACCATGGTCTTGCCGCGTTTGCGGAAGTAGTCGACGGTCTCTTGCGCATCGGGACGCAGGCCGTCGTGCAGGTGAAAGCAGGCCAGCCACTGGTCTTCCACGCCAAGATAGACCGGTGTGACACCCTCGGGCACGTCGCGCAGCGGCGCTGTGCCGGTGATGCCGGCGACGAATTGCGCGCTGCCCAGGCGGTAACGGCGGTTGTGCACCACCCCTTCCAGACCGCTGCCCGCGGTTTCGGTCAGCGAGGAGGCATTCCAGTTTTCGCGTCCTGCCTCGTCGGCGGCCGCGATGATGGCGCGCGCCAGCGGATGCGCGCTGCCGGCTTCCAGCGCGGCGGCGATTTGCAGGCAGAAGCCGGCGCGCATGGCGCCCAGCGTCTGTACTGTTTGCAGCACCGGCCGGCCCCAGGTCAGCGTGCCGGTTTTATCGAGCACGATGTGGGTGGCGCGGTGCAAGGTCTCCAGCGTTTGCGCGCCGGTGATCAACACGCCCTGCCGCAACAACTGGTCGGTGGCGGCGGCCAGTGCGGTCGGTGTGGCCAGCGACAGCGCACACGGACAGGAAACCACCAGTACCGCGATGGCGATCGGCCATGCGCGCACGGCGCTGCCATCGAGCAGGAACCAGAAGCTGAACGCGGCCAGCGCAAACATGAGCAGGCCGGCCACGAACCACGCGGCCACGTGGTCGGCCCATTGCGCGATGCGCGGCTTCTCCCCGCCGGCGCGGTGGATCAGTTTAATCAGATCGGACAAGGTGCTGTCCTGCGCGCGCCTGGTGACGCGGGCGAGGATCACGCTGCCGGCGTTGATGGCGCCGCCGGGAATGGCGTCGCCCACATGCTTCGGCTGCGGCGCGCTTTCGCCGCTCAGCAGCGACAGGTCGAGCGAGGTGCGGCCGTCGATGATGATGCTGTCGGCGGCCACCGCTTCGCCGGGTTTGATCACGATCACGTTATCCACAGCCAGCGCCGCCGCGCGCACGATGGTGGCGGCGTGGCTGGCTGGATAATGCTCCAGCAGCGAGGCCGACGCCGGCAGTGCGTGTTGCAGGCGCTCCAGCGCCGCGCCGGCCTTGCGGCGCGCGCGCAGTTCCAGATAGCGGCTGCACAGCAGCAGGAAGATGAACATGGTGACTGAGTCGTACCACACCTCGCCCTTGCCGCTGACGGTGGCGATCACGCTGGCGCCAAAGGCGGCGGCGATGCCCAGTGCCACCGGCACGTCCATGCCCGGCGCGCGTGCGCGCAGGCTGGCCCACGCGCCGCGCCAGAACGGCAGCGCCGAGTAGCAGATGGCCGGTAGCGTCAGCAGCAGGCTGGCCCAGCGCATCAGGGCGGCCATGCTGTCGTCCAGCGTGCCATCTTCGGCCAGGTAGGCGGGAGCGACGTACATCATCACCTGCATCATCGACAAGCCGGCCACGAACAGCTGGCGACCCAGCGTGCGCGCGGCGAGCTGCTGATGGTCGGCGTGGCGGCCGGCGTCATAGGGCCAGGCGGTGTAACCGATGGTGTGCAGCGCGCCGAGAATGTCGCCGGGTTTGCAATCGTCGCTGCGCCAGCGCACGTAGAGTTTTTCGGTGGCGACGTTGAGCTGTGCGCTTTCCACGCCGGGCAGGCGTGTCAGGCGCTGTTCGATCAGCCACACGCAGGCGGCGCAGCGGATGCCTTCCACGGTGAAGGTGGATTCGCGGCTGTCCTCATCGAGGGCGAAGCGCGGATCGGTGTTGTCGTACAGTTGCAGTTCGGGCGGCAGCTGCTGCGCACCCTCGGCGCTGTTGGCGTAGGCGGTGCGGTCGCGGTAGTAGCTTTCCTGTCCCAGATCGACGATGGTTTGCGCCACCGCCGCGCAGCCGGGACAGCACATGGCGTGTTCGACGCGGTCGATCGATACCATCCACGTGGCGTCGCCGGGCAAGGCCTGGCCGCAGTGGTAGCAGACTGCCGGAGCGTCTTTCAGGCGTGTGGTGTGAGGCATAACATATTCATCCATTCAGGCGTGATGCCACCGGCGGCGCGGGCCAGGCCGATCACGCCAAACGCCAGCACCAGCAGGCCGGCGGCGATGCGCACGGGACGGCGCCGCATGGCCTGCTGTACGCGCGCGCCCAGCAGGCCAAGGCCGGTCAGCATCGGCAGGGTGCCGAGGCCGAAGGCCAGCATCACGGCGGCGCCGTCGGCGGCCGAGCCGCTGAGCATCGCGGTGGTGAGCACGCTGTAGACCATGCCGCAGGGGAGCCAGCCCCATAGCGCGCCAAGGGTGAAGGCTTTGGCTGGCGTGTCGGCAGGCATGAGCGGCTTGATGGCGGGCGAGATGTGGCGCCACAGCACGCGGCCGCCCTGCTCCAGCACGGCGAGTCCGCGCCAGGCGTTCATCAGGTACAGGCCGAGGGCGATCAGCATGGCGTTGGCCAGCCAGTAAAAACTCAGCTGCACGCCCGCCAGCGCGGCCATGCTGCGCGCACCGCCCGCCACGCCGCCCGCCAGTGCGCCGGCGATCATGTAGCTGCCGATGCGGCCAGCGTTATAAGCGAGGACGTAAACCCAGTCGTCCCGGCGAACGCCGGGACCCATAGAACGCGTGCCTGCACGCTCAGCATAGATTCCGGCGTTCGCCGGAATGACGGCTACGGGTTTCCGGGCGGTGGCGGAAATCGCTGTGACGATCCCCCCGCACATGCCTGCGCAGTGGATGCTGCCGGCCAGGCCGACCACAAACACCGGCAATAGCTGTGCGCCGTTCATATCAAATCGTTTTCGAATAACGCAGCGGTTGCGGCGCGACCTCCTGCGCCATGCCCAGATAGCGGTCGAACACCATGCAGATATTGCGGATCAGCAGACGGCCTTTCGGCGTCACCGAAATCCATTCGTCATCGATGGTGAGCAGGCCGTCGTCCTCGAACGCTTTCAGCTTCACCAGCTCCGTCATGAAATACTGGCGGAAGCGGATCGGAAAACCCTGCTCGATCGACGACATCGACAACTCGAAATTGCACATCAACTTTTGAATCACGATCCGGCGCAGCAGATCATCGTTATCCAGCTTGATGCCGCGCGTGATCGGCAGCACGCCGCTCTCCAACTTTGCGTAATACGCATCCAGCGTCTTCTCATTCTGGCTGTAGGTGGCGCCGACCGCGCTGATGGCCGACACCCCGCACGAAATCAGCTCCGACTCCGAGCGCGTGGAGTAGCCCTGGAAGTTGCGCTGCAAGCGGCCCTGCCGCTGCGCCACCGCCAGCTCGTCGTCCGGCTTGGCGAAATGGTCCATGCCGATGTAGATGTAGCCGGCCGCGCACAGGCGCTCGATGCTCATCGCCAGCAATTCCAGCTTGACCGCCGGCGACGGCATGTCCGCTTCCGAGATGCGCCGCTGCGGCTTGAAGATGTGCGGCAGGTGCGCGTAGTTGTACAAGGCGATGCGGTCCGGATTGGCGGCGATCACCTTGTCCAGCGTTTGCGCCATGCTGTCCTTGGTCTGCTTGGGCAGGCCGTAAATCAGATCGATGCTGATCGAGCGGAAGCCGGCGGCGCGCGCGGCGTCCATCACGGCGCGCGTTTCGGCTTCCGGCTGGATGCGGTTGACCGCCTTCTGCACTTCCGGATCGAAGTCCTGCACGCCCAGGCTGATGCGGTTGAAGCCCTGCTTGCGCAAGCTGTGCACGCGCTCCACGCTGACCGTGCGCGGATCGATCTCGATCGAATACTCGCCATGCGCATCGTCGGCGAAATCGAAGTTGGCGCGCAGATGCGCCATCAGGTCGCCCATCTGCTTGTCGCTCAGATAGGTCGGCGTGCCGCCGCCGAAGTGCAGCTGCTCGATCTGGCCCATGCCGTCGAACAGGCGGCCCTGCATGTCGATTTCCTGTTTCAGGTAGCCGAGATACACGGCGGCCTTGCTGTGATCCTTGGTGACGATCTTGTTGCAGCCGCAGTAGTAGCACACCGTGTCGCAGAACGGGATGTGGATGTAAAGCGACAGCGGCCGGCGACTGCGGCGCATGCGCAGGCCGGCCACCGCTTCCAGGAACTGGCCGTAGCCAAAGTCGCTCTGGAAGCGGTCCGCGGTCGGGTACGAGGTGTAGCGCGGGCCGGACTGGCTCAGTTTGCCGATGATCCCTGCATCGAATTCAACGGGTGGAAATGGCGTGTTCATGATGGTTTATGCCGCAAGACGTTTCAGGTGCGTGGCCGGGCGGCGTGCCGCGCGCGGCGGGCCGAATTTGAACAGGCTGACCGCTTGCGTCAGGCCGCCCGCCTCCAACGCCAGGCTGGCGGTGGCCGCCGCCGCTTCTTCCACCAGCGCGGCGTTCTGCTGCGTGACCTGGTCCATGTGGGCGATGGCCGAATTCACCTGATCCACGCCGATGCTTTGCTCTTGCGAGGCGACCGAGATTTCTTTCATGATGGCGGTCACCTGCTGCACCGAGGCCACCACTTCCTTCATGGTGGCGCCGGCGCGGTCGACCTGCGCCATGCCGGCGCTGACCTTGCCGACCGAAACGTCGATCAGGTTCTTGATGTCCTTGGCGGCGGTGGCGCTGCGCTGGGCCAGGTTGCGCACCTCGCCGGCCACCACCGCAAAGCCGCGGCCTTGTTCGCCGGCGCGCGCCGCTTCCACGGCGGCGTTCAGCGCCAGGATGTTGGTCTGGAAGGCGATGCCTTCAATCAGGCCGATGATGTCGACGATCTTGCGCGAGGAGCTGTTGATCTCGTCCATGGTGGCGATGACGTCGGCCACGATCTCGCCGCCCTGCACCGCCACCTCGGAGGCGCTTTGCGCCAGCTTGTTGGCCTGTTCGGAGTTGTCGGCGTTCTGCTTCACGGTGGAGGAGAACTGCTCCACGCTCGACGCGGTTTCCTCCAGGCTGGCCGCCTGCGCTTCGGTGCGGCCGGACAGGTCGGCGTTGCCGGCGGCGATCTGGCGGGTGGCCACGGCCATGGTCTCGACGTTGACGCGCACATCGCGGATGGTGGCGATCAGGTTGCTGTTCATTTGCTGGAGGGCGCGCAGCAGCTGGCCCACTTCGTCGGTGGCTTCGGTGTCGAACGAGCCGGAGGACAGGTCGCCGGCGGCGATGGCACGCGCGCCATGCAGTGCGCGCTCCAGCGGTTGCAGCACCGAGACGCGCAGCGTGTACCACAGGAAGACGTTGATCAGCAGGCCGAAGAAGGTGGCGGCAAAGATGCCGTAGTTCTGGGCGCTGGTGCCGTTCAGCAGCGCGGCGGCGCACACCACCACCTGCAGCACGTTGACCACGCTGGTGGCTAGCCAGATGCGCATGCCGAGCGACACATGGCTCAGGCGCGACAGCAGCGAGCCGACGCCGGGCTGGATCACCTGGCCGTTCTTGATGCGGATGCGGTGGCTGGATTCGGTGCGGATGGTTTTGTAGGCCTGTTCGGCCCTGGCGACCTGGTTGCGCTCCGGGCGCGTGCGCACCGACATGTAGCCGATGGTGCGGCCGTTTTCGCGGATCGGCGTGACGTTCGCACGTACCCAGTAAAAATCGCCGTTCTTGCAGCGGTTCTTGACGATGCCGGTCCACGGCGTGCCGGACTTGATCGAGGCCCACAGGTCGGCGAACGCCTCGGCCGGCATGTCCGGGTGGCGCACGATGTTCTGCGGCGCGCCAATCAACTCTGGTTCACTGAAACCGCTGATCTCCGTGAAATACGGATTCACGTAGGTGATATTGCCGTTCAGATCAGTTTTCGAAACGATGGCCTGGTCATCCAGGACTTCCACTTCGAGGTTGGTAACAGGTTGATTGTTGCGCATGACGTAACTCCGGCTGAGATTTATTGCTGTATCGCAATAGGCATAGCCAGTTTACGTAGTCCACCCCGCAAATTTATTGATGTAGATCAAAAACCCCCGGATTGGGCGTGTTAGTCGCCTTTTTTGAATAGGCTTAACATTTTGCTACCGGCTGTCACCACCACCAGCGCCAAGGCGCCGGCGATGACGCCGGTGACGGCGTCCAGCACGGTGGGGACGACCGTGCCCAGCGCCGGGCCGGCGGCTTCGGCGGCGTGGTGGATCAGATCGTGGGCGAACGGCAGGCCGTGGGTCAGGATGCCGCCGCCGACCATGAACATGGCGACGGTGCCGACCACGCCCAGCAATTTCATCAGCTTGGGTGCGGCGCTCAGCAGCACCCGGCCCAGCGCGCGCACGGCCGCGCCGCCGCGCTGACTCAGGTAGAGGCCGGCATCGTCCATTTTGACGATGGCCGCCACCAGGCCGTACACGCCCACCGTCATCAGCAGGGCGATGCCGACCACCACCGTCACCTGCTGGGTGAACGGCGCGTTCGCCACCGTGCCCAGCGCGATGACGATGATTTCGGCCGAGAGGATGAAGTCGGTGCGCACCGCGCCCTTGATCTTGTCCTTTTCCAGCGCCATCAGGTCGACGTCCGGATTGGTCAGCGCTTGGTGCAGTTCGTTCTTGTGGTGTGCGTCGTCGGCGCGGTGCAGCAGGCTGTGGGCGATTTTCTCGAAGCCCTCGAAGCACAGGTACAGGCCGCCGACCATCAGCAGCGGCGTGATGGCCCACGGCGCAAAGGCGCTGATCGCCAGCGCGGCCGGCACCAGGATGGCCTTGTTCTTGAGCGAGCCGACGCCCACCGCCCACACCACCGGCAGCTCGCGCTCGGCGCGCACGCCGGCCACCTGCTGCGCGTTCAGCGCCAGGTCATCGCCCAGCACGCCGGCGGTTTTCTTGGCCGCCACCTTGCTCATCGCGGCGACGTCGTCGAGGATGGTGGCGATATCGTCGATCAGGGCTAACAGGCTGGAACCGGCCATTTGGGAAAACTCCGTGTGTGGTTGGATCAGCAATATTAACCCAAGCGCGAGGGCGGGCGATACCGCTACAATAGGGATCGCTTATTTGAAGGAATTGTCATGAGCTTCGCCACCTGGTTCACCTTTTTCGTCGCCGCCTGCATCATCGCCATCTCGCCGGGCTCGGGCGCCGTGTTGTCGATGTCGCACGGCCTGTCGTATGGCGTGCGCCGCACCACGCCCACCATCGTCGGCCTGCAAAGCGGCTTGCTGGTGGTGTTGTTCATTGCCGGCGCGGGCGTCGGTTCGCTGCTGCTGGCGTCGGAGGTGGCGTTTAACATCGTCAAGACGGTGGGCGCGCTGTACCTGATTTACCTCGGACTGAGCCAGTGGCGCGCCAAGGTCAGCATCGGCGAGCAGAAGCGCGCGGAAGTGGCCGTGCCTTCGGTGAAAAAGCGCTTCCTGACCGGTTTCCTGACCAATGCCACCAACCCCAAGGGCATCATTTTCATGGTGGCGGTGCTGCCGCAGTTCATCACCAAGGACGCGCCGCTGCTGCCGCAGTTGCTGATTCTGGCGGTGACCATGTGCTGCATCGACTTGGTGGTGATGCACAGCTACGCTTTCCTGGCCTCGTCCATGCAGCGCTTCTTCCGCGACGCGGGCGCGGTGAAAAAGCAGAACCGGGTGTTCGGCGGGCTGCTGATGGCGGTCGGCGCGGCGCTGTTCTTCGTCAAGCGCGGTGGCGCCACCGCCTGATTTGTAACCCCGTGTAACCCATGTAGTCGAATTGAAACGTGCGGCGTTAAATCAATCATATCCACAGGAGACGCTGCCATGAGCCGCAAAATCATCCATACCGTCGTGCTGGCCGCTTTGGCCGGCTGGAGTGCGTTGGCCCTCGCCGAAGACCCGCCCGCCATGGTCGGGCGTATTTCCAGCGTCCAGGGCCAGGTCACGCTGGTGGGGGATGGCGAGCCGGTCGGCGCGTCGCTGAACTGGCCGGTGACGGCTTTCAATCACATCAATACCGCGTCCGGCGCGCGCACCGAGTTCCGCGTCGGCTCGACGGCGGTGCGGGTGGATGGCGATTCCGATCTGGAAATCACCGGCATGGACGACGATTTGCTGCGCCTGCGCCTGAATTACGGCAGCGTCAGCATCCGCGTGCGCAGCCCCGAGCTGTTGCGCGATTTCGAACTGAGCACGCCGCAGGCGCGCATCACCATGATCGAGCCGGGCGTGCTGCGGGTGGACGTGGACCGTACGCCGGACACCAGCCAGATCACCGTGCTGGCCGGCGCGGCGCGGGTGGAAGGCGCCGGCTCGTCGGTGGTGGTGAACAATGGCCGCCATGTGGATGTCGGCGCGGAGGACGTGCGCACCAGTGTGGCGCGGCGCGATGGCTTCGATATCTGGGCCGAGGACCGCGACCGGCTCGACAGCGTGACCAGCACCACCCGCTTCGTCTCCAACGGCATGACCGGCTACGAGGAGCTGGACCGCAACGGCAGCTGGACCGAGAGCGTCGAGTACGGCCCGTTGTGGACGCCGCGCAATGTGGCGATCGACTGGGCGCCGTATCGCGACGGCCGCTGGATCTGGCTGGCGCCGTGGGGCTGGACCTGGGTCGATAACGCGCCGTGGGGCTATGCGCCGTCGCACTATGGGCGCTGGGTGCTGGTGAATCGCCGCTGGTGCTGGGCGCCGGGGCGTCCGGTGGGCCGGCCGGCGTGGTCGCCGGCGCTGGTGGGCTGGGTGGGCGGCAATGGTGGCGGCAATCATGGCGGGCCGGGGCTGGGCTGGTATCCGCTGTCGCCGCGTGACCGCTTTGTGCCGGGCTACCGCGTGTCGGCCGATTATGAGCGCCGGGTGACGTGGACGCATAACGGCAAGCCATTCTCGCCGCGCAACGATTGGAATGGTCGCCGCGATGGCCTGACGGTGCTGCCGCGCGATCAGTTTGAAGGACGCCGCAATGTGGTGGTCAATCGCAATACGCCGGTGATCCCGGCGACCAATTTCGTGCATAACGCGACGCAGGTGACGCCGCCGCAACCGACGGGCCGCAACCGCGGCGGCTGGGGCGACCGCGACCATGATGGCATCCCGGACCGCTATGACCGCAATGATGGACGTACTGATCGCAACGACCGCAACGACCGCAACGACCGTCCGGGCCGGGTGATCACCGCGCCGTCGCAGCCGGTGCAGGTGTCGCCGCAGCAGCCGCGCGGCCATATCAGCACGCTGGCGCCGAACCAGTTCGGCCAGCCGGACACGCCGCCGCAGACCATCAATCCGAACGATGTGCGCATCGATGTGCGTCCGCGCTACAACCAGCCATCGCAGCCGCACACGCCGATGACGGCGGCGCCGGTGATACAAGTCGCGCCGCAGCCGCCGCAACAGCCGCCGGTGAACGATCGCAATGATCGATATGATCGTTATGACCGCAACGACCGTGGCGACGACAACCGCCGTTTCCGCCAGCGAGAGGAGCAGCCGCAGCAGCGTCAGCAGCCGACGCCAATGCCGATGCAGCAGACCCAGTCCGGGCAATCACAGCCACGTCAGTTCACGCCGCCGGCGCAGCCGCCGCAGCAAGCGCAGCCACAGCCACAGCCGCGCCAGTTCACGCCGCCGCCGGTACAGCAGCTGCCGCAGCAAGCGCAACCGCAACAGCCTCAGCGCGAACACCGCAGCGAGCCACGTCACGAACCGGAGCGCCGCAGCGAGGAAAAAGGCGATCGCCGCAACCGCCAGAACGACAAGTAAGTTATTGCTGGGCCTTGAGGCGCAAGCGCGCGCGCCACTCGCCCAGCGCCGACAGCGCGCCCTGGAACTCGCGCTCGATCAGATCCGCCTCGGCCGCGGTCACCTTGCCATCCATCAGCGCGCTGGACACCGCTTCCGCCACCGCCCCCACCTGACTCATCACCTTGCACACCGTCTGCGATAAATCGTCATCGCCGATGGTGTCCGGCGCCGGCACGATGAATGCCGCCATGCCATGCCGCGTCAGCAGCGCGTGCAGCGGCAGATGGGCGTCGTTGACGCCCGCCTTGTGGCACAAGTCCACCACCGTCGACACCTCTTCAAACGAGGGATAGTGCGACGCAATCGTCGGCGCCAGCTTGTTGCGCAGGACGTTGACCGAGATCCCCATCGCCTGCGCCAGGGCGTCGATGCCGCCGGGATAAGCGCGCGCCACCTTGTAAAGCGCGTCGTGCTGATTCATGTCCAGGTATTTGCGAGTCATGGTGAAGCGTGCCTTTTATTACCGATGCAACCGCGAACGCGCGGCGCTATGCTGTTTTTCATTCAACTTCTTTGTGAAACGACATCATGAAGTCATTTCGATCTGCGCTGCTTTTGATGGTTTGCCTTGCCTTTCTGGGCAACGTGCCGGCGGAAGCGCGGCCGGCCTCACATTCTGGCACATCGTCGGGGTTTAAAAGCGGATTTTCTTCACAAAAGAGCAACTCCGCCGCGCACAGCCGTCCGGCGCCGCCGCCGGCCAACCGCCAGAGCGGCCCGGGAGCGTTCGGCAAGCAGGCCGGTTCGCCGGCCCAGCCGCAGCGCGGCACCTCGGCCATGTCGCGCGATGTCGACCAGAGCGCCGCCCGCCAGCGCGCCCTCGACACGCTGGACCAGCGCCGCAACGCCAACGCCGCGCTGCCGCCGCTGAACGATACCTTGCGCTCGCCGGCGCAACCACAACCGCAGCGCCCGGCACCGGCGTACGGCGCGCCGCCATACGCCGGGCCGCCGCCGGTCTACGCCCCGCCGGCCCAGCAGTCGAGCGGCCTGATGCACGGCCTGCTGGGCTTCATGTTGGGCCGCGCCATGAGCCAGAGCAACCAGCCGGTGGCCTACCCGACCACCAGCCCCCAGCCGGCGCCCAATCCCGCGGCGACCGTGCCTGACGCGGCAGTGGCGAACCCTGGTGCCACGTCCGGGACCACCGCCGTCGGGATCGGCGCCGCGACCGGCGCGGCAACGACGCCGGATACCGGCATGGTGGGCGGCATGCCCGGCCTCGGCCAGCCGGCCCCGGCCGCAGCGCAGCCGCCAGCCCCGCCGCCCGAGCCATCGTTCCTGGCCCGCGTGTTGCGCTGGTTCGCCTGGCTGTCGGTGCTGAGTCTGTTGGGCTGGGCCGCCGTGTACTCGGTGCGCAAGTTCCGCCGCCTGCGCGCCGCTCCGAATTATTCGTTTGAAAGGAATTGAGATGGGCTGGACCGATGCAGTTAACTACCTGCGCAACGGCGCGGCCAAGCTGGCCGGCAACGACGCCCCGCGCACCGACACCGATCTGCCGCTGGGGGCGCGCATCGGCAGCGTGGTCGGCATCCAGCAATCGCCGCTGCTGCGCGCCGTGGCCGACGGCTCGTTGATCGTCCTGCCGGACGCCGACGACACCCGCATCGTGGCGGTCTCGCAAATCCGCCTCAAGCAATCCGGCGGCCTGTACCGCTACTACCTGGAAACCGGCGACCGCGACGACAAGGAGAAGTTCTTGCAGGTCTACCAGAACGCCAGCGGCCAGGTCAGCGAGATCATGTACTGCACCCAGCTGGCGCGCGTGATCCCTGAAACCGCCGAGGACCAGGACGCCTACACCGGCCAGTCCGGCGCCGGCCTGGGCGACCGCAGCTACACCCTGTGGCGCGAGCAACTGGCCGATCTGGACCTGGATCTCGAACTGATCTTCGGCGCCGAGGACGGCCTGGACTATTGGCGCGACGCAGGCGATCCGGAAACGCCCTACATGCCGCCCTTCACCGGCACCGAAACCCGGCTGGACGACGCCAGCGGCAGCACCGGCTTGCGTCAGGAAATGTATTTCATGCCGTACGTGCGCCAGCTGCGCGGCGGCGGCCACGAGTATCTGCTGATCACGACGGAAATCATCCACAGCGTGAACGGCGACCCGAGCAAACGCGGGATCCATGTCGACTTCGTCATTGGCATCCCGGTGGAGCAGCAACGCGTCGTTATCCAATGATGCGCAACTTTTGAAACGAGGAAGACTGACATGAGCAACTTGAATGGCTGGGGTTTGACCGCGCGACTGATCACCAAGCATTTTGGCGCGCTGGGCAATCGCGTTTCCGAGGCGATCGCCAACTTCGATCCTGAAACCGCCACCGAGGCCGACCGCGACCGCCTGGCCGACAATCTGCGCAGCGCCGCCCAGAAGCTGGCCGCCGCCCGCGCCGCCTTCAACAAGGAGGCCGAGGACGTGGTCAAGCTGCGCCAGCTGATCGCCACCGACGAACAGGCCGCCGGCACGCTGGCCGAGCGTCTGGCCGCCGGCAAGATTTCGGAATCGACCATCACCCTGTTCTGCGACGAGCTGGAAGGCAACAAGGCGCGCCTGCCGCAAGAGCTGCAAGAGGAAGCCGACGCCAGGCAGTACATGGACGAGCTGCAAACCATTGTCGACGCCCTGTCCAAACAGCTGGCCGAGTTCGACGCGCAGGCGAAAAAGGCGATGCAGGCGCTGGCCTCGGCGCGCGCCCAGCAGGATTTGCAGCAGCTGCGCGCCGAGCGCCAGGCCCAGCTGGCCGGCCTGCAAGGCATGCGCGGCCAGTCCAGCGCGCTGAGCGCCCTGACCCGCCGCGCCGAAAGCATCCGCAACGATGCCGAGGGCTTGCGCATCGTCACCGACATCGGCCAGAAGCCGCTGGATCAGGCCGCCGAGCTGGAGGCGATCCGCAAATCGGTCAGCCAGCCGGCGCTGGGCAATGAGTCGGCGCTGGCGCGCTTGCAGCGCTTGTCCGGCCAGCCTGCGCAGGAGCCGCTGGCGCTTGCAAAGTCCTGATCGGGCTACAATATAGGGTGATTGCCGTCATTGTGGCGGCGGTCACCTATTATTAGATTGGAAAGTATTATGCGCGCCATCCCACCATCAGAGTCCCTCATCGAATATCCGAGCGACTTCCCGATCAAGGTTATGGGGCCGACTCACGAGGATTTCGCCCCGACCATCATTCTGGTCGTGCAAAAGCATGACGCCGAGTTCCACGAAGGCCGGCTCGAAGTTCGCCCTTCGGCCAAAGGCAATTACACCGGCCTGACCTGCACCGTGCGCGCCACCAGCCGCGAGCAGCTGGATGCGCTGTACACTGAGCTGTCGGCGCACCCGATGGTCAAGATCGTGATGTAAGAGGTCGCTTAAAAAAGAGCGCAGCTTCGTTGCGGCTCCTGGCCGTGCAGGCGCACTGTCTTCGTCGCCGCGCCTCGCTGCGCTCATTTTGAAGCAACCTCTCTCAGGCTTGCTGGCGCTGGAAGGTGGCAATCTCCTCCAGCAGCCAGTCGCGGAACGCCTGCACCTGCGGCTTGCTGGCCGCGTTGGGCGGCGTGACGAAGTAGTATTCATCCGGGCTGGGCGAGGCGATGTCGAACAGCCGCAGCAGCTGCCCGGAGGCGATCTCCTGCATCGCCACCACGTGCCGCACCAGCGCCACGCCGTTGCCGTCGGCAGCGGAACGGATCAGCATCGATAAATCCTCAAACAGCAGCCCGCCCGCTGGTTCCGGCAGGTCCAGCCCGGCCGCGTTGAACCACGGCGTCCAGTGTTCGACCGAGCGCAATAGCGTGTGCCGTGCCAGGTCGGCAGGCGCCACAGGCAGTTGCCCACCGCGATAGTGGGGACTTACCACCGGGTAGTACACGTCCCCCATCAGCCGCAATACCACCATGCCCGGATAGTGGCCGCGCCCGAAGCGGATGCCCACGTCCACCCCCTCGCGCGCCAGGTCTTGCAGGGCGCCGCTCGATTGCAGCACCACCTCGATATCCGGATACAGTTCGATGAAACGCCCAAGCCGCGGCGCCAGCCAGCGCGCTGCGAACGAGGGAATCGACGTGATCGTCAGCCGCTGGCTGATGCTGGCCGCGCGCATGGCGTCGGTGGCGGCGGCAATGTCGGCAAAGGCCTTGCCAAGAAACTGGGCGAACTTCAGCCCGTCGTTAGTTATTTTCACCTGCCGGCCGTGGCGCACGAACAGCGGCCTTCCCAACTCCTCTTCCAGACCGCGCACCTGATGGCTGATGGCGCCGTGCGTCAGGTGCAACTCCTCCGCCGCGCGCGAGAAATTCTCGTGGCGGGCCGCCGCCTCGAAGGCGCGTAATGCGGAAAAATTGGGCAGGCGGCGTGTCATCCTGTGGATAACTATGTGAGTAAAACTAACAAGAATTGCGAAAATATACCGTTATACAGGTACTTAAACAAGGTTTACTATGTGAATAAATCTACCTAAGCCGGAGCTGCCATGTCTTTTGAACTATACGTCGATAACCTTTACACCAGTCCTTACGCCCTGTCCGCCTTCGTGGCGCTGACCGAGAAGGGCTTGCCGTTCACCGTCAAGACCGTCGATCTGGAAAGCGGTGCGCAGCGCCAAGCCGCTTACGCCGAGCGCGCGCTGACCGCCCGCGTGCCGGCGCTGGTCGAGGGCGACTTCGTGCTGACCGAGTCCAGCGCCATCACCGAATATCTGGACGAGACGTTCCCGGCGCCGGAATACGTGGCGCTGTATCCCAAGGACCGCCGTCAGCGGGCGCGGGCACGTCAACTCCAGGCCTGGGTGCGCAGCGACCTGGTGCCGGTGCGCGTGGAGCGCGACACCGAGACGGTGTTTTTCGGCAAACCCTGCTCGCCGCTGACCGAGACCGCGCAGCAGGCCGCCGCCAAGCTGGTGCATGTGGCCGAGCGCTTCGTGCAAGGGCCGCAGCACCTGTTCGGCGCGTGGTCGATCGCCGATACCGACCTCGCCATCATGCTGAGCCGCCTCGTGCGCAATGGCGATCCGGTACCGTCAAAGTTGCAGGAATACGTGGATTTCCAGTGGCAGCGGCCGTCCGTGCAGGCCTGGCTGGCGAGGCACCAGCCGGGCTGAACGCGGCAGCCGGGGTATAATGCCGGGATGACGTCCCCAACCTCTCCTGAGATCAAGCATCTCGGCAAAGCCGATTACGACAGCACGTTTGCCGCCATGCGGGCCTTCACCGACGCCCGCACGCCGGACACGCGCGACGAACTGTGGATCGTCGAGCATCCGCCGGTCTACACGCTTGGGCTGGGCGCCGATCGCGGTCACCTGCTGGCCGGCGCCGCCGAGATCCCGGTGGTGCAGACCGATCGCGGCGGCGAAGTCACCTACCACGGCCCCGGCCAGGTGGTGATTTACCTGCTGATGGACCTGCGCCGCAACAAGCCGGGTGGCAAGCTGTACGCGCGCCAGTTCGTGCATAAAATCGAGCAGGCGATCATCCATGTTTTACAAGCGTATAATCTCGTCGGTGAGCGCGTTGAAGGCGCGCCGGGCATCTACATGGCCGGCGGCGACCACAAAGGCGCCAAGATTGCCGCACTGGGCTTGAAGGTACGCGGCAATGGCTGCACCTACCACGGGCTGTCGCTGAATGTGGCGATGGACCTGGCCCCGTTTTCCTGGATTAATCCCTGCGGCTATGCCGGGCTGGAAACAGTCGATATGCGCACCGTTGGCGCGCAGGCAATCCTGTCTGATGTGCAACAGCAGCTGGCCGAGGAATTAGTCCGCGTCCTGGCGACAAACGAATAAACTGATTATGACCACCGAAACTACTCCAGCGTACAACCCGAGCGAAAAGCAAAAAGGCGCCAGCAAGACCTCGCGCATTCCGATCAAGATCGTGCCGGTCGAGCAGGTCGAGCGCTTGAAGAAGCCGGACTGGATTCGCGTCAAGGCTGGTTCGCCGAACACCCGTTTCTACGAAATCAAGGAAACCCTGCGCGAGAACAAGCTGGTGACGGTGTGCGAAGAAGCCAGCTGCCCGAACATCGGCGAATGCTTCGGCAAGGGCACGGCCACCTTCATGATCATGGGCGACAAGTGCACCCGCCGCTGCCCGTTCTGCGACGTCGGCCACGGCCGCCCGGACCCGCTGGACAAGGATGAGCCGACCAACCTGTCGCACACCATCGCCAAGCTGCGCCTGAGCTACGTGGTGATCACCTCGGTGGACCGCGACGACCTGCGCGACGGCGGCGCCCAGCACTTTGTCGAGTGCATCTCCAACACCCGCGCGCTGTCGCCGAAGACCCAGATCGAAGTGCTGGTGCCGGACTTCCGCGGCCGTCTGGAAAAAGCGCTGGCCATCTTCGCCGACGGCCTGCCGGACGTGATGAACCACAACCTGGAAACCGTGCCGCGCCTGTACAAGGAAGCGCGTCCGGGTTCGGACTACATGCACTCGCTGAAGCTGCTGAAAGACTTCAAGGCCCTGTACCCGAACGTGAAGACCAAGTCGGGCATCATGGTCGGCCTGGGCGAGACCGACGAAGAAATCCTGCAAGTGATGCGCGACATGCGCGAGCACGACATCGACATGCTGACCATCGGCCAATACCTGGCGCCGTCGAACAGCCACCTGCCGGTGCGCCGCTACGTGCACCCGGACGTGTTCAAGATGTTCGAGGAAGAAGCCTACAAAATGGGCTTCAAGCACGCCGCCGTCGGCGCCATGGTGCGCTCCTCCTACCACGCGGACGAGCAGGCACATAACGTCCTGGCCGCAGGCTGATAAAAAAAGCTCCTTCGGGAGCTTCAGCGCAAGAATCTCGATAGCTGCCTTTTAGTATGAGCTTCTTTTGATTTGCATCAGGTATAGCGTCTTGCGTTAGGGGCGGGGCAGGATAGACTGAATTTCAGGAGGTCTTATGCCAACCATCGACATCAATGCAGCGCAACATCAACTGCCTGAACTGTTAGAAGCGGTCCGTCGCGGGGACAGCGTCGTCATTTCACGAGATGGTGAGCCCGTCGCCGAATTGGTTGCTATCCAATCTATGACCGGCATCCGTCAGTTCGGCACCATGAAAGGCAAGATTTGGATTGCCGATGACGCCGATGCTCCCTTGCCCGATGATATACAAGCCGCGTTCGAGGGAAAATAGTGTCGCTATTGTTGGACACTCACATCTTGCTTTGGTGCTTGCAAGACAACCCCAAGTTATCCAAGCCTGTACGTAGCAGGATTCTGACCACGCCTATGGTCTATGTCAGCAGCGATCTGGGAGATTGCGCTGAAGATCAGTGTGGGCAAGTACAACCTCGATTTGAATGAGCTGCGACTTCAAATTGCCCAAATCAAATTAAAGCAGTTGCCGATTTCTCATGAACACGCTACCAGAGTGAGGCTGCTTCCTTACATCCACCGCGATCCTTTTGACCGCATGCTGGTGGCGCAAGCCATGTGCGAGTCGGTGACTTTGCTGACGGCCGACCGGGTTTTGGCGGATTACTCGGAATTGGTGGAACTGGTGTGAGTGGTTTGGTAGTATTATTTCTATAATTTACCTCCACATTATAGGAACGCCACATGTCGCTGCGCATTAATGACACCGCTCCGGATTTCACCGCCAATACCACCCACGGCCAGATCGCGTTCCATCAATGGATCGGCGACCAATGGGCCATCCTGTTCTCGCATCCGAAAGACTTCACGCCAGTCTGCACCACCGAACTGGGCTACATGGCCAAGATCGAGCCGGAGTTCACCAAGCGTAACGCCAAGCTGATCGGCCTGTCGATCGATCCGGTCGAGAACCACGAGAAATGGGCCGCCGATATCGAGGAAACCCAGGGCGCCGCCGTCAAATATCCCATGATCGGCGATACCGATCTGGCCGTCGCCAAGCTGTACAACATGCTGCCCGCCGAAGAAGCCGGCACCTCGGAAGGCCGCACCGCCGCCACCAACGCCACCGTGCGCTCGGTGTTCATCGTCGGCCCGGACAAGAAGATCAAGCTGATGCTCACCTATCCGATGACCACCGGCCGCAACTTCGACGAAATCCTGCGCGTGCTCGATTCGATGCAGCTGACCGCCAAGCACAAGGTCGCCACCCCGGTGAACTGGAAGAACGGCGACGACGTCATCATCACCGCCGCCGTCAGCAACGAGGAAGCGGAAACCAGGTTCCCCGGCTTCCGCACCATCAAGCCTTACCTGCGCGTGACCAAGCAGCCGGTTTAAGCATGAGCGTACGCATCGAGGCGTCGTGGAAGCAGCAATTGCAGCACGAGTTTGAGCAGCCTTACTGGGCATCCCTGACCTCCTTTGTGCGTGGCGAATACGCCGCCGGGCAGTGCTGCCCGGCCGGCAAGAATATCTTCCGCGCCTTCGACCTGACGCCCTTCCATGACGTGAAGGTGGTCATTCTCGGCCAAGACCCGTATCACACGCCCGGCGCCGCCATGGGCTTTTGCTTCTCGGTCCCGGACGGCAACCGCCCACAGCCGAGCTTGCAGAACATCTTCCAGGAATTGCACAATGATCTCGGCCTCGACCGCCGCCAGACCGATCTCAGCGACTGGGCGCGGCAAGGCGTGTTCCTGCTGAACAGCGTGCTGACCGTGCGCGCACGCGAGGCCGGCTCGCACGCCAACAAGGGCTGGGAAACCTTCACCGACAGCGCCATCCGCGCCTTGTCGCGGCAGCGTGAGAACATCGTCTTCATTTTGTGGGGCAGCTACGCCATCGCCAAGCGCGCGCTGATCGACAGCCGCAAGCATCTGGTGATCACCTCGCCGCATCCGTCGCCGTTCTCCGCGCACAAGGGCTTCTTCGGCAGCAGACCGTTCTCGCGCGCGAACGATTATTTAACCGCCAACGGCCAAGCGCCAATCCAGTGGGCATGAGCATGGACGCCAATAAATTCACTCCCGAATATTTCAATACCTTCGGCAAGGGCACGCTGCCGGATCATCTCGGCATCGTCATCACCTCGGTGAAGGAAAACGAGATTGTGGCCGAGTTCGCCGTCACGCAAAACCACCTGGCGCCGAACGGCTTCCTGCACGCCGGCAGCGTGGTCACGCTGGCCGACACCGCTTGCGGCTACGCCTGCTTCTCGCACCTGCCCGACGGCGCGCAGAACTTCACCACCATCGAACTGAAATCGAACCACCTCGGCACGGCGCGCCAGGGCACGGTGGTGGCGACTGCCAGCGCGGTACATCTCGGCCGCACCACCCAGGTGTGGGACGCCACCGTGACCGACAAAGCCACCGACAAAACCATCGCCTTGTTCCGCTGCACGCAAATGATTTTGTACCCGAAATAGCCCCCGCGCACGATCCACCGCGCCGCTAGGTTACGCAATTTTCTCTGTTGTTTTGAGTGTTTTAGCAATTGTCTGCTTGAAGTATTTCATCCCAAAATAGTGTTTCCAATATATAAAAAACTTGCGCCCTGGTTGAAGCTATAGCCTTGATGCGCTGGTTACATCAGCGGAGACAGGGATGGGCAGCGCATACAAACGCATCGTGGTCGTTGGCGGTGGCACGGCCGGCTGGATGGCCGCAACGGCGCTGGCCACCGCGCTGCCTGCCCACACCGTGGAGCTGGTGGAATCCGAGGAAATCGGCGTCATCGGCGTGGGCGAAGCGACCTTTCCGGCGATCCGCAATTTGCACCGCTTGCTCGGCATCGACGAGGCGGAGTTCTTGCGCGCCACCCAGGGCACGTACAAGCTGGGCATCGAATTTCGCGACTGGCGCGTGCGCGGCGAGCACTATTTCCATACCTTCGGCGACCTTGGCGATCTGAGCGGACCGGACTGCCTGTGGGGGCATTTCCGCCGCCTGGACGACGCCAGCCTGGGTACGCTGGGCGAGCAGTGCCTGCCGAGCGTGATGGCCAGCATGGGCCGCTTCCAGGGCCTGGCCTCGGAGGAGAACAAACCCTTCAACTACGCCTACCACTTCGACGCCGTGCTGTATGCGGTGTTCCTGCGCAAGCTGGCGTTGCAACGCGGCGTGCGCCGCACCGAGGGCCGGGTGGTCGACGTGCGGCGCCGCGCCGACGGCGGCGTGGCCGGGCTCAAACTGGCCGACGGCCGCGAACTGGCGGGCGATCTGTTCATCGACTGCTCCGGTTTCTCCGCGCTGCTGCTGGGCCGTACCCTGAACGAGCCCTTCATCGACTTCAGCCACTGGCTGCCGGTGGACCGGGCCTGGGCCGTGCCCAGCGAACCCGACGGGACGGACATGACGCCATACACGCGCGCCACCGCGCTGGAGGCGGGCTGGGCCTGGCGTATCTCGCTCAGTTCGCGCATCGGCAATGGCCACGTGTTCGCCAGCCGCTACCTCGACGAGGAGCGCGCGCGCGAACAATTGCTGCGCCAACTGGACGGCCGGCCGCTGGCCGAACCGCGCCTGCTGCGTTTTACCACCGGCCACCGCCAGCGTTGCTGGGTGCATAACGTGGTCGGGCTGGGGCTGGCATCGGGCTTCCTGGAGCCGCTGGAATCCACCAGTATTTTCCTGATCCAGAGCGGCCTCGGTCATCTGATTCCGGTGTTGCAGGAGAGTCCGGCACCGGGCGCGGCCGAGATCGAACACTACAACACCGGCATGACGCGCCAGTTCGAGCGCATCCGCGATTTCATCATCCTGCACTACTGCCTGACGGCGCGCCGCGACAGCGCCTTGTGGCGCGATGTGGCCAGCATGGAATTGCCCGAGACCCTGGCCTTCAAGCTGCACGCCTGGCGCCAGGCCGGCGTGCTGCATCAGTACGCGTGGGAAGGCTTCGACGCCCACAGCTGGCTGGCGATCCATGCCGGCATGGGGCACTGGCCGGAACGTGCCGATCCGGGGCTGGAAGAACTCACCCGCGCGGAGGCGTCGCAGGCCCTGCGCCAGCGGCGCGCGCGCTTCGCCGCCGTGGCGGCGGCCATGCCCAGCCATGACGCCTATCTGCGCCGGGTGCTGGCCCGCTGACGACGCGTTTTCCCTGTCATCGCTGCCAGCCTTGACGGGACATTTCTGTAAGCACAATCGAGGAGACAAACCATCATGATGAAACGAGTGACAGGATTCCGACTGCCGGCCATCGGCTTGGCCGCCATCGCCCTGCTGGCCGGTTGCGGCGGCGGCGGGGGCGGCAGTGGCGGGTCCGGCGGCGCGGTGCAGACCATCGCCTTCGACTTTCCGGGCGGCGCCACCGTGGCCGTCCCGCCCGCCGTGGCGACCACCCAGTTGGTGGCCACGGCCAGTTCCGGCGGACCGATCACCTTCACCTCAAATACGCCGACCGTTTGCACCGTCAGCGGCAGCACCGTGTCACTGCTGATCGCTGGCGAGTGCTCGGTGACCGCCACCCAGCCCGGCTATCAGGGCTACGCCGCGGCCTCGCAGAGCCAGTTGTTCGTCATACCCAAGCGGCCGCAGACGATTGTGTTCCGCAATCCAGGCTCGCAGGCGCTGGATGGGCAGCCGGCAACGCTGAGTGCGGCCGCCAACACGGGCCGGCCCGTGGCCTTCTCGACCAGCACGCCGACGGTGTGCTCGGTCAGCGGCAACGCGCTGTCCAAGCTGGCCAATGGCCTGTGCGTGGTCACCGCCACGCAGAGCGGCGACGATATTTTTGAGAGCGTGAAGCTGGACCGGAGCATTCCTATCGGCACGGAAAAGGCGCCTGCGCTGACTTTCCTGAGCGGCTATCAGGATACTTCGACCACCAAGGAGCAGGGCAGCATCGGCACCTACTCGGGCAGCAACGCCGATGGCTACTGGTGCGGCGGCAGCTGGTGCGGCAGCGCCGTCTCCGCCGATGGCGGCAGCTTCTCGTATTTCTACAGTATCCAGCCGGCGGATCCGGTCGGCCTGAACGGCTACTGGGGCTTCACCATGATGGCCGGCACCCTGAAGGAGATGAACAAGGGCACCGATACGCTGCTCGGCGTGCGCATCGACGCCCAGGCTGCGCTGAAGTTCAATCTGGCGCAGAACAGCGAGTGGCTCAGCACCGGCAAGAACGCGATCAACGTCGATCTGTACCTTGGCCATTACACGCTCAAGGACGGCAAGGACTGCAACGTCAAGCTGCGCGCCGTGGTGACGCCGACCCAGGCGGCCGCTACCGACTACAGCATCGGGCTCAGGGACAAGTTCACGGTCAACGAGTCATGCGGCCTGACCGGGCTGGATCTGTGGAATGAATTGCAGGACTACCCGATCGCGAAGATCGAGTTTTCCGCGGTGAACGTGAACACCACGGTGTCGAGCACGGGGACGGCCGCGCCGACCTTTACCAGCAAGCTGACGCTGACCGGCGCCATCAGCTTCCAATGACAAGAGGATCAATATAATGAAAAACACAGGGACGATGAGCAACAGGAAACCGCTCAAGATGACCGCGCTGGCGATGGCGGCGGCGCAGCTGGCGCTGCTGTCCAGCGGTGGTGCGCTGGCGCAGACCGACACCTCGGCGCCGGCCGCCAAGGACACGCCGCCGGACAAGATCGTGGTGGTGACCGGCCAGCGCAAGCAGCTGGAGACTTCGCAAAAAATCAAGCAGGAGTCCGAGCTGATCGTCGACTCGGTCGTGGCCGACGAGGCCGGCAAGCTGCCGGACAAGTCGATCACCGAGGTGCTGCAACGGGTGGTGGGCGTCACCATGGACCGCAACACCTCGCGCACCCGCACCAACGCGGCCAGCAATCCGCTGTCCTACAACGTCGAGGGCTCGGGCGTGCAGATCCGCGGCCTGTCGTGGGGCTCGTCCACCCTGAACGGCCGCGAAGGTTTCTCGGCCGGCTGGCCTGGACGCGAATTGAGCTGGGGCGACATCCCGCCGGAACTGATGGCGGGCGTGGACGTGTACAAGAATCCCTCGTCCGAGCTGATTGAAGGCGGCATCAGCGGCCAGGTCAATCTGCGCACCCGGCTGCCGTTCGATTCCAAGGGACAATCGGGCGCCTTCTCCTTCTCGGACAGCTATACCCCGTTTGGCAAGAAAAATACGCCGTCGTTCTCCGGCCTGTACTCCAACCGCTGGTCGATCGACATGGGCGAAATCGGCGCGCTGATCGATGTCTCCTACGGCAAATCCGCGTTCCGTTCCGACTCCTACAGCCTCGGCGCCTACTACCCGCTGAGCAAGCCGGTGCCCGGCAAGACGGTGTGGGTACCGAACGGCGTCTCCTGGGGGACCAGCGAGGGCGAGTCGGAACGCGCAGGGATCTATGGCGCGTTGCAATGGAAGACGAACGACAAGGAGTCGTCGCTGACTTACTTCGATTCGGGTTTCCGTTCCGAGAGCGTCAACGGCGGCATCTTCAGCACCGCGTCGGACGGCAACCTCGGCTTGAATCCGTATGACCTCAAGCTCACCAACGCCCAGTATGACGCCAACGGCGTCCTGCAAAAAGGCACGTTGAGCTATCCGGGCGGCGTCGGCCAGAACCAGTTCGCGGCCGGCGGTTTGTCCGCGGGCACCACCAGCTCCTATGACAATGCGCATGGACGCACGCGCGATATCTCCTGGAACCTGAAGTGGCGGATGGATGAGCGCTGGACCTTCCAGAGCGATCTGCAGTGGGTGCACGCCACCAATGGCGGCGATGGCAACATGATCAATATGGGCACGTTCGTGCCCAGCATGAGCTTCGACCTGACCACGCCCCGGCCCACCGTCGGTTTCGACGCCGCCGCCCGCGCCGCCCTGGCCGATCCGGGCAACTACTACTTCAACACCCTGCAGCCTTACCTCAACAAGGCCAAGGGCGACATGTATGCCTGGAAGGGCGACGCCAAGTTCGTCTTCGACAGCGAGGTGTTGCGCGATCTGCGTTTTGGCGTGCGTCTGAGCAAGCGCTCGATGTCGCATGCGATCGGCGTCGGCAGTGGCTGGTATTCGCTGTCCGAGCCGTGGTCGGTGCTACAGAGCCCGGTGCCGGGCCGGCCGCCGACTGCCGCCGAGTGGGGGAGCAATTGGCAACCGCGCGGCAATTTCGGCTACCTGAGCGATCCGCGGTATGCCAAGCTCGCCCCGGTCCAGCAATACACCTTCCCCAACTTCTTCAACGGCAGGATCGGCACGCCGCCAACCATCGTGGTGCCGACCATGGCCGCGGTGCGCGACTACCCGGCCCAGGATGCGGCGCTGCTGGCGGTGAAGCGCCTGCAATGCGAGGACGCCAACAAGCTCAGGAACACCAACAACGATTGCTCGACCCAGGGCAGCGACTGGCGCCCGATGATATTCTCGAACGATCCCAAGGACGTCAACCCGCAAAATCCCGAGCAGGGCGCGCTGTCGACGGCCAGCGAAACCACCCAGGCCCTGTATGGCACCCTGCGCTTCGGCTTTGACAACTGGAAGTATCCGGTGGAAGGCAATGTGGGCGCGCGGGTGATCCGCTCGAACTCCCAGTCGCACGGCTACACGGTATTCAATCCGCAATACAGCAACACCACCAACCCGTCCCTGCCACGGTTCGGGGTGTTCAACGAGCCGCTGGATGTCAAGGGCAGTCATACCGACGTGATCCCGAGCCTGAACCTGAAGGTAAGCCTGACCGACAAGCTACAGTCACGCATTGCGCTGTCGCAGGGCATCGCCCGTCCTGGCTTCGACCAGTTGCAGGAGTACGTCAACCTGCAGCAGAAGGTGGAAAACGCCACCGTCAACGGCGTCAGCATCATCAAGTCGGTCAGCTACGTCGGTACCAACTCGGGCAACGCGAACCTCAAGCCGCTTAAATCGAACAACTTCGATCTGTCGCTGGAATGGTATCCGCGCGCCGGCCAGTCGCTCACGGCAGTGGTGTTCTATAAGAAGATCAAGGACATCATCATGAACGATACCTACACCAGAAGCATCAAGGATCTGGCTGGCAATTCGCAGGAGTTCGTCATTACCGGGCCGGCCAACGCGGCCAAGCTGTGGCAGGGTGGCATTGAAATCGCCGGCCAGACCTACCTGGATAAACTGCCCGGCCTGGAGGGCATACCTGACTGGGCGAAGGGCTTCGGCGTTTCCGCCAACTGGACCTACCTGGACGGCAAGCAGGACCTGTACCATCCGTACACGGCGCCGTATTGCCCGAAAAACGGTACCGCCACGACCATGAACAATCTCTACGGTTGCGACACCAACGGCCTGCCCTTCAAGGATCTGCCAGTGGTCAACATGTCCAAGCATGCCTTCAACTTCGGCTTGATGTACGACCGCGGGCCGATTTCGGCACGGCTGGCGTATAGCTGGCGCTCGCGCACTTTGTTGGCGACCAATGCCTTCGGCGCCGGCGGCAACGACGCGGTCAGCGCCGATCCGGCACGCCTGGTCAACGGCGTGGCGCCGACGGACGTTGGCTGGGGACTGCCGGTGTGGCAGGAGGCCGTGGGCCAGTGGGACGCCAGTCTCAACTACAACTTCACCGCCAGTCTGTGGGCCAGCGCGGCGGTCAGCAACCTGACCCGGACGGTGACGAAGCAGACCAATCAGCAATTCATCGGCAACACGGGGCGCTCCTGGTTCGATCCGGGCCGCAGCTTCCGGGTAGCAATGGGTTATCACTTCTGATACATTCATCCTCATGCCGCATTACTCATGAGGATGAATGATGATCCAACGCTACCGCACGGTCGCTATCGGCCTGCTGCTGGCTTCGTCGCTGGCAGCGGCACAAACGCCCTACCCCGAGGACTCCACCTACCGGGGGCTGGGCGGCAAGGAAGGTATCAAGAAGATTGTCGATACCTTCCTCACCCTGGTGCTGGCCGATCCGCGCATCAAGGATAACTTCGCCGATTTCGATATCCCGCAAATCAACCAGCGCTTGCAGGAGCAGTTCTGCGAATTCGCCGGCGGCCCGTGCAAGTACACCGGCAAATACCGCGACAAGACCATGGACGGCGTCGGCACCGTGCGCGACATGAAGACCGTGCATCAGGATCTGAAGATCACCAACGCCATGTTCAACGCGCTGACCGAGGATTTGCAGATCGCGATGGAACAGCACCATGTGCCGAGCGGCGTTGCGCTCAAGCTGGTGGCCAGGCTGGCGCCGATGCAACGCGACATCGTCACCCAATAATCCGCCCGGAGCAGAGCCATGAAAAAAATCATTCCAACGCTGTTGGCTGTCTGCGCGTGCGCCGGCGTGGGCGCGCAGGACATGGGCAAGCTGCTGGCCACCGGCGGCGTCTCGCAAGTGGAAGGCGCGGGCGGCGGCGGCATCACGCCGTGGGCGCTGATCAGCGGCTACGGCACGCGCGACAGCTGGGGCGCCAACGCACACTACACCTACGTCGGCACCCAGGATTACAAGCTGAATACCTATGGCGTCACGGCCGGCATCCAGGACCGGCTGGAACTGTCGTTCGCCAACCAGGAATTCAAGGGCAGCCTGGCGCCGCTGGACAAGCTCAACGTCAAGCAGGACATCATCGGCCTCAAGCTGAAAGTGCTGGGCGATGCGGTGTACGAGCAGGATACGTGGGTGCCGCAGGTGGCGGTGGGCCTGATGTACAAGAAGAACAAGGGCATCCACGGCCTGGAGGCGCTGGGCGTCACCAACGTCAGGCAGCTTGGCGCCAGGGATGACAGCGGCTACGACTACTACGTCTCCGCCACCAAGATTTATCTGGAATACAGCCTGCTGCTGAACGCCACGCTGCGCGCCACGCGCGCCAACCAGATGGGCATCCTGGGATTTGGCGGCGACAGGAATGACGACACGCGCCTGAAGCCGGAGTTCTCGGCCGCCTATCTCATCAACCGCAAGTTGGCGCTGGGCGCCGAGTACCGTTTCAAGCCGCACAACCTCGGCGTGGATGACGAGAAGGCGTATTACGACGCCTTCATCGCCTGGTTCCCGACCAAGAATTTTTCAGTGACGGCGGCCTACGCCAATCTCGGCGACATCACCATCTTCAATCCGAAGAAGCAGAAGGGCTTGTATTTGTCCTTGCAGGCCGGCTTTTAGTAGGTTTTGTAAGGCAGGAATTTGCCGCTCAGGACCACCTGCACGCGGTCGCCCTTGGGATCGGCTTCGCGCTGGATATCCATCGAGAAGTCGATCGCGCTCATGATGCCGTCGCCGAATTCTTCGTGGATCAATTCCTTGATGGTGGTGCCGTACACGCTGACGATTTCATACCAGCGGTAGATCAGCGGATCGGTCGGCACGGCGCTTGGCAGCGAACCTTTGTAGGGCACGATTTGCAGCCAGGCGGCTTCTTCGTCGGTGAGGCCGAACAGTGCCTGCGCCTTGTCGGCCTGTTCGCGGTTGAAGGTCATCTGGCCGAGCAGCGCGGCGGTGGTCCATTCCTTGCTCTGGCCGAAGTGCGTGGCGAGATCCGCCCAGCGCAGCTTGTTGGCGACCTTGGTGGCGATGATTTTTTGCGTGACTTGCTGGCGGTCCATGGTGGCTTCCCTTGGTGGTTGGAGAAGCCAGACGTCATGCAAGCGGCGTGCCAATCAGCCTTTGAGCGACTCCGCCAGCAGCTTGTGCAGGGCCGGGAAGTCCGGCTCGCCGAGGTAGCGCTTGAGGATCTTGCCGTCCTTGCCGATCACGAAAGTGGTCGGCGTCATGGCGACACTGCCGTAGGCCTTGGCGGCCGAGCCGTCCGCATCCAGCGCCACCTTGAACGGCAGCTGGCGGGTTTCGGCGTAGTTCAGCACGTAGTTGGGGGGATCGTAACTCATCGCCACGGCGACGAACTCCAGGCCCTGCCCTTTGAACTTGTTGTAGGTGTCGACCATCTTGGGCATCTCGGCCACGCAGGTGGTGCACGAGGTGGCCCAGAAATTCACCATCACCACCTTGCCCTTGAGGCTCTCGGGCGTGATCTTCTCGCCCTTGATGCTGAGGAAGGCCAGCTCCGGCGCCACCTCGCGCTTGGACACCGTGGCGTAGGCGCCAAAGCCGATGGCGGCAATCGCCACGGCGGCGATCACCGGTTTGATCCAGGCGCGGGAGGAGTTGCTCATTATTGGCTGCCTGCCGGTTTGGGCTGATAAGTTTTCCACTCTTCCTCGGTGATGTATTCAAACACCTTCACCACCTTGGTCACGCCGCTGACGCCGCGTGCGATGTCGGCGCCGATCTGGCCTTCGCGCTGGGTCACGCGGCCTTGCAGATAGACCACGCCGCGTTCGGTCACGACTTGATAGGAGTTGGCCGAAATGTCCTTCGCATCGACCAGGCTAGCCTTCACTTTGGTGGTGATCAGCGTGTCGCTGGAGCGCGAGGTGTAGCTCGACGGGCCGGCGATTTCCAGTTCGTTGATGACGTCGATCACGCCTTCGATGCCGCGGATTTCGCGTTCGAGCTGCGCCTTCATGGCTTCATCGCGCACCTCGCCGGTCAGCAGGGCGCGGCGGTTGAAGCTGTTGATGTTGACGTGCGCGGCGTCGCCGGCCACGTTGTTGACCTTGATGGCCGCCTTGACTTCAATCGCGCGGTCTTCGGTCTGCGCGCCGAAGGTGCGGCGGTCGGAGGCCGCCAGCGTACCGGAAATCGCGCCGCCCGCGACCAGCGCGACGCAGCCCGACAGGGATGCCAGCATGGCGCCGCACAGCACGCTCATGGCCAGCGGACGTTGTACCTTTTTCCAGATAGCGCTGGAATTACTCATTCACATCTCCTCCGAACAGGGCGACGTCGATGCCGTCGCAAATGCAATGGATGGTCACCAGGTGGACTTCCTGGATACGGGCGGTGCGGTCGTGCGGCACGCAGATATGCACATCGGCGTCGGTCAGCATTTTGCCGATGGCGCCGCCGCCCTTGCCGGTCAGGGCCACCACACGCATCTCGCGCTCCAGCGCCGCCTCGATGGCCGCCATCACGTTGGCCGAGTTGCCCGAGGTGGAGAACGCCAGCAGGATGTCGCCGGCCTGGCCGAACGCCTGCACCTGCTTGGAGAAGATCTCGCGGTAGCTGTAATCGTTGGCCACCGCCGTCAGGATGGAGGTGTCGGTGGTCAGGGCGATGGCCGGCAGCGGGAAGCGCTCGCGCTCGAAACGGCCCACCAGCTCGGCCGCGAAGTGCTGCGCGTCGGCGGCCGAACCGCCATTGCCGCACACCAGAATCTTGTTGCCGTTGGACAGCGCCGAGAACATCATCTCGATCGCCTGCGCAATGTGCGGGGCGAGGACGGTGGCGGATTGGATTTTGAGTTCGGCACTTTCGTGGAAGTGCGAGAGGATGCGTTGATTAGTCATAGTGTGCTGATTATAGTGCAGTCGTCCCGCTGGCCGGACAAGCGCTGTTAAAAATGCTTACATCTCCAGCACGTTTTGTATCCAAGACAACTTTTCATCATCGATGGCAATCAGGTCGAAGCGGCACGGCGGGGGGATTTTGTGGCGTAACAGATAATATTGCGCGGCCCGCAACAGACGCTGCTGCTTGGCCGGGGTGACGCTGTAGACCGCGCCGCCGAAGCGGCTGCCGGCGCGCTGGCGCACTTCCACGAACACCAGCACCGGACCCTCCAGCATGATGAGGTCGATTTCACCGGCCTTGCACAGGAAATTGCGCTCCAGCAGCGTCAGGCCCTGGGCGAGGAGGTGGCTGAGCGCCCGGTCCTCGCCCTGCCGGCCCAGCCGCTGCTGTGGGGTGCGCGGCATGGCATCCTCATGGGCGGGCGGGCGCCGGCGCGCCGTTCTGGTAGATGGCCGATTGCTCGATGCGCTCGAAGCTGGCCGGGCCCTGGCCGAAGTCGACCGTCAGCTTGCCGGTGACGCCGTCCAGCTGGAAGCGGCCGGCCGGATGGCGGGCAATTTCCCGCGCCACGCGGAAGGCGTCGATGCCGAGCGCGTACAGGCGCGCCATGTCGGCGCTGCCGACCCCGCTTTGCAGCGGACGCGGGTAGACCATCACCGCCGGATGATCGCGCTGCACTTGCCATGGCAGGTCCAGCAGGCGCACGCCTTCCAGGTCGCGGCCGGGGAAGCCGGCGCCGGCGCCCGGATTCAGCGCCGAGGTGCCGTAGATCGGCAGGCTGGCGAATTGCTCGGTCGGCACGGCGGGCGGCGGCGGCAGCTTGTCGGCGGTGCTGAAAATCGGGTTGTCCGGCTCGGTGGTCAGCACGCTGCCGAGGGCGATGCGCAGCTGGCGGGTCTGGTCCGCGCCCATGGCCGAGAACAGCACGGCCGGCGTGTCCTGGCGCAGGCGGGCCCGCAGTTGCACCAGTTCCGGATCGCTGAGGTAGCCGTCCGGCGCGCTCAATTCCACGATGCGCAACGGCCGGCCCAAGCGCCCTTCCCACTGATTGGCGAAGGCGGCCGCCACGCGGCGCTGCCAGGCCGAACTGGTGGTCAGCACCAGCGCGCTGCCGCCGGGCTGGTCGGCGGCGGCCCATTGCGCGGCCTGGCGCGCCTCTTCCTCGATCGACAGGCCGATCGCCAGCATCTGCGGCGGCAGCGGCGTGGCGCCCTGCTGGCCGTGGCCTTCGGGCGTATTCAGGGCGATGGTGGGCTTGCTGACCAGCGCGCTGCCGGCCACGGCCGCCACCGCCGTGCGCGACAGCGGGCCGACCACGATGTCTTCGCTTTGCAGGGCGCGCACGTAGGCGCCGAGGATGTCCTGCGGCACATCGCCGGTTTCCACCACGGTGACGGTGATGTTGTCGCGGTCGCGCTCCAGGCCGGCCATGAAGCCGGCGCGCAACGATTCGGCGGCCGCGCCCAGCGTGTCCGAGCGCAGCGGCAGCAGCAGGCCGATGCGGACCGGCGTGCCGGACGGCGGCATGCTTTCATTGACGAAGCGCGCGCCGGTGTCGGCCTGGCGGAGGGCCGCCTGCTTGTCGCCATTGCCGGTGTCCGGCTCGACCGTGGCGCCGGGCGCGGTGACGGCAAACACCTCGGCCGGCGGCAAGTCCGGTCCGGGCGGCGCCTTGCGCGGCAGCGGCGCGGCGGGCTGGACGACGACTGGCGGCGGCGGCAGACTTGTTTTTGCCGGCTGGGGCGAGCACAATCCTCCCGGCGCGTCGCAAAACGGCGTGCTGCACGCACTCAGCACCGCGGCGGCCATGCACAGCAGCGTCAACCTCACACTTTTCATCCTACCCCCAATGAGCGACCTCGATTCCAGTTCCATCGCCAGCCTGCCCGTCCTGGGCGAAACGGCGCACCAGACCTATCCTAGCGCAACCTTGTACGTCGTGGCGACCCCCATTGGCAATGTGACCGATATTAGCCTGCGCGCGCTGCACGTTTTGAGCCTGGTCAATGCTGTTGCATGCGAGGACACGCGAAATACCGCCACCTTGATGAACCGCTTCGGCCTGCACAAGCCGCTGATTGCCGCGCATCAGCACAATGAGCGTGAGGTGGCGGAAACCTTGATTGCGCGCTTGCAAGCCGGCGAGCGCCTCGCGCTGGTGTCGGATGCCGGCACGCCGGCGGTGTCCGATCCGGGCGCGCGGATTGTCGATGCGGTGCGGGCGGCTGGCTTGCGCGTGCTGCCGCTGCCGGGCGCGTCGGCGGCGGTGACGGCCTTGTCGGCCAGCGGGCTGGTGAACGATCAATTCTACTTTGTCGGCTTCCTGCCGGCCAAGGCCAGGCAGCGCGAGAATTTCCTCGCTACCCTGCGTTCGGTGACGGCCACCATGGTGTTCTACGAGGCGCCGCACCGCATCCTGGACTGCGCCGCCGCGCTGGCCGCCGCGTTCGAGCCTGCCCGCCAGGTGGTGTTCGCGCGCGAGCTGACCAAGATGTTCGAGGAAATCTACCGCTGCCCGCTGTCCGAGGCGGAAGCGTGGATCAAGGCCGACGCGCATCGGGAAAAGGGCGAATTCGTGGTGCTGCTGGAAGGCGCGGCCCCGGCCGATGACGAAAACGACGCCGAAGCCGACCGCTTACTGCAAATCCTGCTGTCCGAACTGCCGGTCAAACAGGCAGCCGGCCTGGCGGCGCAAATCACCGGCCGCAAAAAAAACGCCCTGTACGACCGCGCGCTGGCGCTCAAAGGCTAAAACTTGCATTTCTTGTCCATCATCCAGACCAGCGGGGCGAGCAGGCCTGCCCCGGCGCCGGCTTGCAGGCAATCATGCTTCTTGGCGCTGGCCACGCCTTTTTGCAGCTGAGTCTGATTGTCCTCCGGGTACAGCGGATGTGATTCCAGCTGTGCCGTCAGCGTGCCGGGCTTGGCCTTCTCTTTGGCCACGCTGCGCGCGGTTTTCAGCGCCTCATCCATATCGAATTTTTTCTGTTGCTGATCCGCGTACAGCGGGTCTTGTTCGCGCGGAACCACCGTGATGGCCTGCGGTTCGACAGCTGGCTGCGCAGCTGGCGCGCGCTCGCGTGGAGCGACCCGGGCCGGTTCGCGCGGCTCGCGCTTGCGCTGCGGTCCCGGCCTGGCCGGCGGCGGCTCGACCTGGGCCACGACTTTCGGCGGCGCTGGCGGCTGCAACCACACCGTCATGGCCCGCGCCGGCTCCTGCTGTGCAGGCGGGCTGGACAACCGGTAGCCGAACAGCAGCACGGCGTGCACCACCAGCGAGATGGCAATCCCCGCGATGATGCCCGGGCGCCGCAACCGGGCCGGCCTGTCGAATGAAATTGTGGCATGCATGATCTTTGGATAATAGCACCGATTTGAACGGGCACTTGACGGCCTGCCGGCCAGCATGTATTATCTTGCTTCTTCGGAGTGTAGCGCAGCCCGGTAGCGCATCTGGTTTGGGACCAGAGGGTCCAAGGTTCGAATCCTTGTACTCCGACCAAAATCTAAAAACCCTGTTTGATGGCAACGTCAAACAGGGTTTTTTCCTTTCCGCTCCCGATTTTGGCCCTTTCGTCGCAAGCGCCGTCGCCGCGCGCCGCTGGCGCTAGAATGGCCGCATGAATACGATACCCTTCTACCTCAAACCCGCCGACGTCGAGCACGACCCCAGGCTGGTGCGGCGTTACCGCCGGCAATCGCTGCTGCGCATGTCGGCTGCCACCGTCACGGCCAGCGTGGTGGTCGCGGCGGTGCTGATCGCCGTGCTGTATTCCCTGCCGCATCGGCCTTCCCTGCATAGCGGCGGCTGGACGTGGGTGAATATGTTCTTCGGCTTTGTGTGGCCGGTGCTGGTGCCACTGATCATCGCCAACAACCTGATGCTGGCGCGCCTCAAGGAACTGTCCGAGGCCGGCACGCCGCTGACGGAAGACATGATCAGCGCGCGGCCCAGCCGGGTGCTGGTGTCGCCGCTTGATCCGCTGACCACCTACAACATCTGCACCGAGACCTTGTCCGGCCTCGCGGTCGGCATGGCGCTGGGCTATGGCGGGCCGCCAGCGTTCCGTTACTCGCCGTTCGAGGGGAAAATCCTGATCGGTCCGCGCGCTCCGGTATGGCTGACGCAATGCACCGAAGTGCTGGTGGTCGGCGAGCCGGGCCGGCCGGTGGAAGTGCGTATCCGGCGCCGCTTCGGCTATGACTTCTTCACCGTGCAGCGCGGCGGCGCCTTGCAGGCGGTGGAAACCGTGGCCGCGCATCTGCGGGCGCAGTTCGAGCAAAAAGACCGCGTTCTGCGCGCCATCAAGCGCGAAGAGGAACTGGAGCGCGCGGCGCTGAACGCCAAGCTGTCCGCCTTGCAGGCGCAGGTCGAACCGCACTTCCTGTTCAACACCCTGGCCAACCTGAAATACCTGATCCGCACCGATACCGACACCGCGCAGCAAATGCTTGATCACCTGGTGGGCTACCTGCAAAACGCGCTGCCCGACATGCGCTCGGTGTCATCGACGCTGGAACGCGAGCTGGCGCTGGTGCGCGACTACCTGTCCATCATGCAGATCCGCATGGGTCATCGTCTGCGCTTCCACATCCAGGCCGACGCCATCGCGCAGGCCCAGCCCTTCCCGCCGGCGATGCTGATCTCGCTGGTGGAAAACGCCGTCAAGCATGGACTGGAGCGCGCCAGCCGCGATGGCGAGATCGTCATCACCGCCGTGCTGCACAGCGACGCCCTGCGTGTGCAGGTGTGCGATGATGGCGTCGGCCTGACCGAGCAGATGGGACAGGGCTTTGGCCTGTCGAACATCCACGAGCGCTTGCAACTGCTGTATGGCGATCGCGCCGCGCTGTCGGTAACGGCGGGGGAACACGGCGGCGTGGTCGCCACGCTGGCCATCAACAAGGAGTAAGGATGCCGATCGCCTTGATCGTAGAAGACGAACCGTTGCTGGCGGCTGAACTGCGCGACCAGCTGCAAGCACTGTGGCCGGAACTGGATATCGCCGGCCACGCCGCCAACGGCGTGGAGGCGGTATCGATGCTGGAAGCGCTGCGGCCGGACGTGGTGTTCCTCGACATCCAGATCCCGGGCCTGAGCGGCATGGAAGTGGCGCAGCATGCGGATGAAGCGACACAGATCGTGTTCGTGACAGCTTACACCGAGCATGCGGTGCAAGCGTTTGAAGCGGGCGCGGTGGACTACATCGTCAAGCCGGTGACGGCGGCGCGGCTGCTGCAAACCGTGAAGCGCTTGAAGACCCGCAGCGCGGCGCCGGTGCCGGCCGGCGTGTGGCAGCAGATCGGGCCGGCGCCGGTGCAGCATCTCAAGTGGATCAAAGCCTCGGCCGGCAACACCGTGCGGCTGGTGATGGTACGCGACGTGCTGTACTTCCGCTCGGACGACAAATACACGCGTGTGGTCACGCATGATGGCGAGGCGCTGATACGCCTGCCGTTGAAAAACCTGATCGGGCAGCTGGACCCGACACAGTTCGCGCAAATCCACCGTGGCGCCATCGTCAACCTGGAAGCGGTGGACCGCATCGACCGCGACGGCACGGCGATGGAAATGCGCCTCAAAGGCCGCGCCGAAAAACTCACCGTCAGCGAAGCCTACACGCGCCAGTTCAAGCAGATGTAAACCCGGGGTCAGTTCTTGCATTCATACATGAGCCCGTGTCGGATTGCAAGAACTGACCCCGGGTTTAGGCGGCGCGTTTGGCGGCGATGGCGTTGCCGGCGCGGCTGGCGCCCTTGCGGTTGAGGAACTGCGAGATGAACTGGCCCGCATCCACCACGATATCGAGGTCGATGCCGGTCTCGATGCCCAGCCCTTGCATCATGTACAGCACATCCTCGGTGGCGACGTTGCCGGTCGCGCCCTTGGCGTACGGGCAGCCGCCCAGGCCGGACACCGATGAGTGGTAGATCGCAATGCCCACCTCCAGGCTGGCGTAGATGTTGGCCAGCGCCTGTCCATACGTATCGTGGAAGTGGCCGGACAAGCCGTCCACGCGGAATTCGCGGATGGCGCGCTCCATCACCGCTTGCGTCTTGCGCGGCGTGGCCACGCCGATGGTGTCGGCGATGTCGATCTCATCGCAGCCCAGATCGCGCATGCGGCCCACCACGTCCGCCACCGCGTCCAGCGGCACTTCGCCCTGATACGGGCAGCCAAAAGCGCAGCTGATGCTGCCGCGCAGGCGGATGCCGTTTTCCTTTGCCGCCTTCGCCACGCCCTCAAAGCGCGCAATCGATTCGGCGATCGAGCAGTTGATGTTCTTTTGCGAGAAGGCTTCCGAGGCCGAGCCGAAGATCACCACTTCGTCGGCCTTCGCCGCCAGCGCGGCTTCAAAGCCCTGCATGTTCGGCGTCAGCGCGGAGTAGATCACGCCCGGCTTGCGCTTGATGGCGGCCATGACTTCGGCGCTGGTGGCCATCTGCGGCACCCATTTCGGCGACACGAAAGCCGCCGCTTCAATGTTCTGGAAGCCGGCCGTGGTCAGGCGGTTCACCAGCTCGATCTTGATCTCGGCCGGGACGTTTTCCCTTTCATTTTGCAGGCCGTCGCGCGGGCCGACTTCAACGATTTTGACTTGTTTCGGTAAGCTGCTCATTTCAATATCCCAGTGTGCGGTCGACCCGGCCGGCGACTTGCTCGCCCGCCTCGGTCTTGCGGATGTTAGCGGCAATTTGCTGCACGCTCTCACGGCGCAAGGTCAGCGCGGAGATGTGCGGCGTGATGGTGATGCGCGGCTCCTGCCAGAACGGATGCTGCGCCGGCAACGGCTCGTTGCGGAACACATCCAGCGTGGCGGCGGCGATGTGGCCGGATTTGATCAACGTGAGCAGATCCGGCTCGGCGATGTGCGCACCGCGCGCGACGTTGATGACGTATGCGCCTTCCGGCAGCTTGTTCATGTTGGTGCGGTCCATGATGTTGCCGGTGTCCGGCGTCAGCGGCAGCATGCAGACCAGCACGCGGGTGCCGCGCAGGAAGGTGTCCAGGCCATCGGGGCCGGTGAAGCACTGCACGCCCGCCATGCTTTTCTCGGTGCGGCTCCAGCCGCGCAGCGGGAAGCCGAACGGCGCCAGCGCCTCCAGCACGCGGGTGCCCAGCACGCCCATGCCCAGTACGCCGATGGAGAAATCTTCCTTGTGATGTTGCGGCAGCGGCGCCCATAGGCCTTGCCGCGCCTGCGCTTCGTATTCGTCGAAGCGGCGGAAGTAGCGCAGGACGGAATGCGTCACGTATTCGGCCATTTGCAGCGCCATGCCCGCATCTTCCAGGCGGATGATGGGGATGTGGTGCGGCAGCGCGTCGCCGAATTTCAGCAGCGCGTCGACGCCGGCGCCGGTGACGAAGATGGCTTTGACGGTGCTCAGTTCCGCCAGCATGGCCTCGGGCGGCGACCACACCACGGCGTAGTCGCAGGCCTGGCACTTTTCGCCGGCGTGCCAGATTTCGATTTCGGCCTCCGGCAGGTATTTGCCGAAGTCCTTGATCCATGGTTCGGTTTTGCCGTCGGCGCGGTGTAGCAGGATGCGCATGAAGTCTCCTTACGCCGCCTTGAAGGCCAGCAGCGGTGCGCCGTCCGCCACCTGGTCGCCTACCGCGTAGAGAATGTCGTCGACCACGCCGTCGTGCGGAGCGGCGATGGTATGTTCCATTTTCATGGCTTCCATGATGACGAGGGCTTCGCCCTTCTTCACTTCCTGGCCTTTGCTGGCGAGGACGGCGACGACTTTGCCCGGCATCGGCGCGGTGAGGCGGCCGCCTTCGGATTCGGTTTCGCCGGCGTGGGCCATCGGGTCGTTCCAGGCCAGTTGGTGGTGGGCGCCGTTGGCGAAGACGTGGAAGATGTCGCCGTCGCGCAGGACGGTGCCGTGGGTGGCGGTGTCGCCCAGTTTGATGCTGTAGTCGTTGCCGTCATGCGCGGCCAGCGACAGGGTTTGCGGCGCGTCCGCGCTGGTGCTGAAAAGCCAGTCTTCGGCGCGATACGTTACGAAGATGTCGTAGGCCTTGTGCTCGTCGGCGAAGGCGAGTTTGCGGGCATAGGATTGGTTCAGGCGCCAGCCGGTGGTGTGGCTCCACGGATCGGCGGCATTGGTAGCGCTGGCGGCTGGTGCTGTGGCGGCACGCGATTCGCTGGCCAGCAGCGCGGCGGCAGCCAAGGCCAGTGCGCTTGCCGGCGCGGGCTGCGCGGCCGGGAACAGGCTGTCGTGATTGCGCTCAATCAGGCCGGTATCCAGATCGGCGTTGGCGAAGGCCTGGCCTTCAACCAGGCGTTTCAGAAAGGCGATGTTGGTCGCCAGGCCGACGATCTGGTACTGCGCCAGCGCCTGCGCCATGCGGGCAAGCGCTTGCTTGCGGTCCACGCCCCACACGATCAGCTTCGCGATCATCGGATCGTAAAACGGTGAAATGGCGTCGCCTTCGCGTACGCCGGAGTCGATGCGCACGGCCGCCGGCGCTGCGGCGACGCCGCCCAACTCGAAGGACACCGCATCCGGCGTGCCGAGATGGCGCAGGGTGCCGATCGATGGCAGGAATCCTTTCTCTGGATTCTCGGCGTAGACGCGCGCCTCGATCGCGTGGCCGTTGATGGCCAGTTCATGCTGCTGCTTCGGCAGCGGCTCGCCGGCCGCCACGCGCAGCTGCCATTCCACCAGATCGGTCCCGGTGATCATCTCGGTCACGGGGTGTTCGACTTGCAGACGGGTGTTCATCTCCATGAAGTAGAACGTGCCATCCTGATTGGCGATGAACTCTACCGTGCCCGCGCCAACGTAGCCCACCGCCCGCGCGGCGGCAACGGCGGCTTCGCCCATCGCCACGCGTCGCTCGGCCGGCATGCCCGGCGCTGGCGCTTCTTCCAGCACCTTCTGGTGACGCCGCTGCACCGAGCAATCGCGCTCAAACAGATAGATGCAATTGCCCAGCGTATCGGCAAACACCTGAATTTCAATGTGACGCGGGCGCTGGAGGTATTTCTCCGCCAGCACCTTGTCGTCACCAAAAGAACTGATCGCCTCGCGCTTGCAGGACGCCAGCGCATCCTTGAACTGCGCCGAGTTTTCCACCACCCGCATGCCCTTGCCGCCGCCGCCGGCCGAAGCTTTCAGCAGCACCGGGTAGCCGATGCGATCGGCCTGACCATGCAGGAAATCCGCATCCTGCTGCTCGCCGTGATAGCCCGGCACCAGCGGCACGTTGGCCTTCTCCATCAGCTGCTTGGCGGCCGACTTGGAGCCCATCGCGCGCATGGCCGATGCCGGCGGGCCAATGAACACCAGGCCCGCTTCCGCGCAGGCATCGGCAAACTCCGCGTTCTCCGACAGGAAGCCGTAGCCCGGATGGATGGCCTGCGCGCCGGTGGCCTTGGCCACGGCGATGATTTTGTCGCCGCGCAGGTAACTCTCCTTGGCGGCGGCGGGGCCGATCAGCACTGCCTCGTCGCACACGGCGACGTGCCTGGCGTTGGCATCCGCTTCCGAATACACGGCCACGGTCTTGATGCCCAGGCGGCGCGCGGTAGCGGCCACACGGCAGGCGATTTCACCACGATTGGCGATCAGAATTTTTGTAAACATCGTCTCTCTCTTTGCGGCTTGTGGCCGGAAGTTTTTTTATGGTGATGCTTCGGTGCGGCCTGCGATCAGCAGCCGCAGCTCTCTTTTTGTACCGATTCCAGTACCGCGCCGCGCGTACGCAAGCCCAGTTTCTCCAGCAGCGCGCGGTCGTCGTTGGCTTCCGGGTTATCGGTGGTCAGCAGTTTGTCGCCGTAGAAGATCGAATTGGCGCCGGCCATGAAGCACATGGCTTGCACCGCCTCACCCAGCTCGCGGCGGCCTGCCGACAGACGCACGCGCGCCTTCGGCATGGTGATGCGCGCCACGGCGATGGTGCGCACGAATTCAAACGGGTCCAGTGGCGGCAGGCCGTGCAGCGGCGTGCCTTCCACCTGTACCAGATGGTTGATCGGCACCGATTCCGGATAAGGATTCAGGTTGGCCAGCTGCGCAATCAGGCCGGCGCGCTGGTCGCGTGATTCGCCCATGCCGACGATGCCGCCGCAGCAAACCTTCAGGCCCGCTTCGCGCACGTGGCCCAGCGTGTCCAGACGGTCCTGATACTCGCGGGTCGAGATCACGTTGTCGTAGAACTCGGGCGCGGTGTCCAGATTGTGGTTGTAGTAGTCCAGGCCTGCATCTTTCAGGCGCTGCGCCTGATGCTCCTCCAGCATGCCCAGCGTGGCGCAGGTTTCCAGACCCAGCGCTTTCACCGAACGCACCATCTCTTCGACCTTGTCCATGTCGCGGTCTTTCGGGCTGCGCCATGCGGCGCCCATGCAGAAGCGGGTGGCGCCGTTGTCCTTGGCCTGCCTGGCCGCGTCCAGCACGGTGTCGATGTCGAGGATCTTCTTGGCTTCCACGCCGGTGTCGTAGCGCGCCGCTTGCGGACAGTAGCCGCAATCTTCCTCGCAGCCGCCGGTCTTGATCGACAACAGCGTGGCCAGTTCCACATCGCCATCCGGGAAGTTGGCGCGATGGACTTGCTGGGCCTTGAACAGCAGATCGTTGAACGGCAGGTCAAACAATGCCAGCACTTCTTCACGCGGCCAGGTGGACGCCGCAGGTTTGATCGGCGCGGTCGGGCGGTGCAGGGAAACGACCTTTGGTTCTTGCAGGGTGTTCTCGGACATCTTGGTTCCTTCTTCGTTCAAATTGCGTTTGGCAGCGGCCAGTTGGGCAGCTGCGTAAAATCGATATAATCGGCCGCCGCTTCGGCGGTTGGCTCTTCAAGGCGTGGCACGCGGCCGAGGAATGGCGCCGGGATGCGCTGCTCCAGCGCCAGCACGTTTTCATCGGCGAAGGGCATGTCGGCCTGGGTTTCATTCGCCACCCAGCCGACCAGCTTCAGGCCGCGCGACAAAATCGCCTCCACCGTCAGCAGCGCATGGCTGATGCAGCCGAGACGCAGACCGACCACCAGCACCACCGGCAGCGCCAGTTGTTCGGCCAGATCGGCGGTGTCGAATTCGTCGTTCAGCGGCACGATGAAGCCGCCCACGCCTTCCACCACCACCGCATCCGAGGCGGCGTTGATTTCCACGTAGGCCGCCAGAATCGGCACCGGCGAAATGGTGATGCCCTCCTGCCCGGCGGCGATGTGCGGCGCGGCCGCTTCCTTCAGCAGGAACGGCGTCGTGATCGATTGCAGCAAGTGGACATTGCCGGCGGCGGCCAGGCGGTCGCAGTCGTCGTTGTGCCATTTGCCATCCGCGCCCAGCTCAGCGCCGGCGGCCACCGGTTTCATGCCGCAGGCGCGCACGCCGCTCCGCACCAGTGCGTGCAGCATGGCGGACGAGATCAGCGTCTTGCCGATCTCCGTATCGGTGCCGGTGACAAAGCAGTTAAAGCGCGGCGGCACGCCGCTGCCGGCTACCGTGGCTTGCGTTTGTGGAGCGACTGCTAACACAGGATCGTCCAGGCTCATTTCAGCTCCTTTTCCAGTGCATTGAGCGCGCCTATCAATTTTGCGACTTCCATGCTGTTGTGTGCTGCCGACAGCGTGACGCGCAGACGCGCGGTTCCGGGCGCCACGGTGGGCGGACGGATCGCGCCAACCCACAGGCCTTGCTCGTACAACGCTGCGCCGGCGCGCATGGTTTCGGCATTATCGCCGATCAGGACAGGCTGGATCGCAGTCTTCGAGGGCAGGCGCTGCCAGCGCTGGAGGCGCAGGCCATCGTCCAATTGTGCCACCAATGCCTGCAAATGTGCGCGCCGCGTGAGGCCTTCCTCACCTTCCAGCAGGTCGAGGCTGGTCAGCAGGGCGTGCGCCAGCGCCGGCGGCGCGGCGGTGGTGAAGATGTAGGGACGGGCTTTCTGGATCAGCGTTTCGATCACCGTTTCATGCGCGGCGACGAATGCCCCGCCCACGCCGGCGGCCTTGCCGAGGGTGCCCATGTAGACCAGGTACGGCGAGCGCAGGTTGAAGTGTTCCAGTGCGCCGTGGCCGTTGGCGCCCAGCGTGCCGAAGCCGTGGGCGTCGTCCACCACCAGCCAGGCGTGGTGCTGCTCGCACAGGGCCAGCAGCCGCGGCAGCGGCGCCAAATGGCCGTCCATGCTGAACACGCTGTCGGTCACGACGACTTTGGTGGCGGCCTTGCTGGCTTTCAGCAGGGCTTCCAGCGCTTGCAGGTCGGCGTGCGGGTAGACGTGCGCCTTCACCCGGGAGAGGCGCACGCCGTCGATCAGCGAGGCGTGGTTCAGCTCTTCCGAGAAGATTTCGGCTTCCTTGTCGCCGGCGGTCAGGCCGGTGACGACGGCCAGATTCGCCATGTAACCGGTGCAGAAGCTGATCGCGCGCGGCGCTTCCAGATGAGCGCCGACGAATTGTGCCAGGCGCTCTTCCAGCATCGCATGCGCGCGCGCATGGCCGCTGATGAGGTGCGAGGCGCCGCTGCCAACGCCGTAGATGGCGGCGCCCTCTTGCAGCGCGAGCTTGATCTTGCGGTGGTTGGCCAGGCCGAGGTAGTCGTTGCTGCAAAAGGCCAGCAGTTCGCGGCCGTCCACGCTCACGCGCGGGCCGCACGGCGAATCGACGGTGCGGCGCTTGCGGATCAGCTGTTGGTCGTCCAGCGCTTGCAGCTGCTGGTTGAGTCGCTTGAGCAGTTCCATCGTCAGCCCGCCATCACTTTATTGAACACGGCCAGCGTGTTGGCGGCCAGGCCGTCGATCTCCTCGTCGCTGAGGATGTACGGCGGCATCATGTAGACGGTGGCGCCGATAGGACGCATCAGCAGTTCGTGCTCGGTCGCGGTGGCGAAGAAGCGGCGCGAGAAGTCCTTCGGCGCATCGATGGCGTCGAATGCCCAGATCATGCCGCGCTGGCGGAAGTTGCGCACTTGTTCGTGCTGGGCCAGCGGTTGCAGCGCTTGCGTCAAGCGTTTGGCTTTTACGCGGTTGGCGTTCAGCACATCGTCTTGCTCGAAGATTTGCAGCGTTGCCAACGCGGCGCGGCAGGCCAGCGGATTGCCGGTGTACGAGTGCGAGTGCAGGAAGCCGCGGGTGACGTCATTGCTGTAGAAGGCCTGGTAGATTTCGTCGCGCGTCATGACCAGCGACAGCGGCAGGTAGCCACCGCTGATTCCCTTCGACAGGCACAGGAAGTCCGGCCACACGCCGGCCTGCTCGCAGGCGAAGAAGGTGCCGGTGCGGCCGCAGCCGACGGCGATTTCGTCAAGAATCAGATGGACGTTGTATTGGTCGCACAGGGCGCGCACCAGTTGCAGGTAGAGCGGATCGTGCATCGCCATGCCGGTGGCGCATTGCACCAGCGGCTCGATGATGATGGCGGCGATCTTGTCGCCGCGTTCAATGAACAGGCGTTCGACATCGGCGGCGGCGCGGCGCGCTTGCGCCTGCGCGCGCTCCTCGGCGCTGCCGTCTTCAGGCGCGAGGCGCCAGTCCGGCGACATCACGGTTTGCGAGGCGCGCAGCAGCGGGCCGTAAGCGTCCTTGAACAGCGCGACATCGGTCACGGCCAGCGCGCCGATGGTCTCGCCGTGATAGCTGCCCTTGAGGCAAACGAATTCCTGCTTGCCCTCATGGCCGTTGTTACGCCACGAGTGAAAGCTCATCTTGAGCGCGATTTCCACTGCCGACGCGCCGTCGCTAGCGTAGAAACTATGGCCCAGCACATGGCCGGTCAACGCCGACAGCTTCTCGGACAACTCAATCACCGGCTCGTGCGTGAAGCCGGCCAGCATGGCGTGTTCCAGCGTATCCAGCTGGTCCTTCAGCGCCGCGTTGATGCGCGGGTTGGCATGGCCGAACAGATTGACCCACCACGAGCTGATCGCGTCGAGGTAGCGGCGGCCTTCATGGTCGTACAGCCATGCGCCCTTGCCCCGGCTGACCGGGATCAGAGGCACGGTTTCGTGATGCTGCATCTGGGTGCACGGATGCCATACGCTGCGCAGGCTGCGCGCGACCCAGTCGCTTTGTTTGTTCAATTCCAAAACTGCTCCATTAATTCAACCAGGCGGGCTTGCGCTTCTCCAGGAAGGAAGCCACGCCTTCGCGCCCTTGGTCGGAGGCGCGGATTTGCGCGATGCGTTCGGCCGTATCGGCCAGCAGCGCATCGTTGACAGCTTGCCCGCTCGCTTCGCGCACCAGCACTTTGGCTTGCTGCACGGCGTTCGGGCTGTTGTTGACCAGCGCTTTGACGATTTCCGCGACCTTGGCGTCGAGCGCCTCGGCGGAAACCACTTCGTGCGCAAAACCGATGCGCAGCGCTTCCTGCGCGCCGAAACGTTCGGCCGTGAGGAAGTAGCGGCGCGAGGCGTTTTCGCCCATGGCCTTGATCACGTAAGGCGAAATGGTCGCGGGGATCAGACCCAGTTTCACTTCGCTCAGGCAGAAATTGGCCTCCTCCACCGCGACGATGATGTCGCACGCGGCCACGAGGCCCATGCCGCCGGCGTAGCAATCGCCCTGCACCTTGGCCACCACGGGCTTGGGACAGAGGTAGATGGTACGCAGCATCTCCGCCAGTTGCAGGGCGTCGGCATGGTTTTCGGCGTGCGTGTAGCCCGCCATTTTTTTCATCCAGTTCAAATCGGCGCCGGCGCAGAAGGCCGGGCCATTCGCCGCCAGCACGATGGCGCGCAGGCCGGCATCATCGCCGAGTTCACTGAAGGCCTGCTTCATTTCGGCGATGGTGGTTTCGTTGAAGGCGTTGCGCACGTCCGGGCGGTTCAGCGTGACAGTGGCGACGCGGCCTTCGCGTTCAATCGTGAGCGTGGTGTAGGTCATCTCATCGCTCCTTACATGCGGAAGACGCCGAACCTGGTGTCTTCGATTTCCGCATTCAGCGCGGCGGACAGCCCCAGGCCCAGCACCATGCGCGTATCGGCGGGATCGATCACGCCGTCGTCCCACAGGCGCGCGGTGGCATAGTACGGGTGGCCCTGATGCTCGTACTGCTCCTTGATCGGCTGCTTGAACGCGGCTTCTTCTTCGGCCGACCACGCGCCGCCCTTGGCTTCAATGCCGTCGCGCTTGACGGTGGCCAGCACGGACGCGGCCTGGTCACCGCCCATCACCGAGATGCGGGCGTTAGGCCACATCCACATGAAGCGTGGCGAGAAGGCGCGGCCGCACATGCCATAGTTACCGGCGCCGAAGCTGCCGCCGATGATGACGGTGAACTTGGGCACCTTGGCCGTCGCGACGGCGGTCACCATCTTGGCGCCATTGCGGGCGATGCCCTCGTTTTCGTACTTGCGGCCGACCATGAAGCCGGTGATATTTTGCAGGAACACCAGCGGGATCTTGCGCTGTGCGCACAGCTCGATGAAGTGCGTGCCTTTCAGTGCGGACTCGGAGAACAGAATGCCGTTGTTGGCGATGATGCCGACCTTCATGCCGAAGATATGGGCGAAGCCGCATACCAGCGTGGTGCCGTAACGGGCCTTGAATTCATCGAACTCGCTGCCGTCGACGATGCGGGCGATCACTTCGCGCACATCGAAAGGTTTGCGGGTATCGACCGGGATCACGCCGTACAACTCTTGCGCGGCGTACTTCGGTTCCACCGCCTCGCGCAACGCGCCCTGCTGCGGCTTGGTGCGGTTCAGATTGGAGACAATGGTGCGCGCCAGCGACAGCGCGTGCAGATCGTTCTGCGCCAGATGGTCGGCCACGCCGGACAGGCGGGTGTGCACATCGCCGCCGCCCAGATCTTCCGCCGTCACCACCTCGCCGGTGGCCGCCTTCACCAGCGGCGGGCCGCCGAGGAAAATCGTGCCCTGCTCCTTGACGATGATGGATTCATCGCTCATGGCCGGCACGTAAGCGCCGCCGGCGGTGCAGGAGCCCATCACCACCGCGATTTGCGGAATGCCCTTGGCCGACAGGTTGGCCTGATTGTAGAAAATGCGGCCGAAGTGGTCGCGGTCGGGGAACACGTCATCCTGATTCGGCAGGTTGGCGCCGCCCGAATCCACCAGATAAATGCACGGCAGATTATTCTGGTCGGCGATTTCCTGCGCGCGCAAGTGCTTCTTCACCGTTATCGGGTAATAGGTGCCGCCCTTGACGGTGGCGTCGTTACAGACGATCACGCACTCCTGCCCGGCCACGCGGCCGATGCCGGTGATGATGCCGGCGGCCGGCGCCGCATCGTCGTACATGTCGTAGGCCGCCATCTGCGACAGTTCCAGGAAAGGTGTGCCGGGATCGAGCAGCATCTGCACGCGGTCGCGCGGCAGCAGCTTGCCGCGGGCGACGTGCCTGGCCGACGCCGCCTCGCCGCCGCCGAGGGCGATTTTCGCGATCTTGTCGCGTAAATCGTCGACGACGGCCTGCATGGCGGCGGCGTTGGCCTTGAAATCCTCGCTACGAGGGTTGAGCTTGCTTTCAATCTGCGGCATTGCTTTTCCTTTCAGAGGGTCAGCTCTGTCATTTGGACATTGTGGAACTAAACTGATGCAAATTAGTTCCCGAATGTCCAAATGACAGAGCTGACCCTGAATTTAATCTTTATTCTGGAAAACTACCGTCAACGTAAAACCAGCGCAGGTCTCCTCCTTCCGCCGGTTCGCGTACAAAATTGCTAATCTCGTGCAGGCGCTGGGCCCGGCCATTGATCTTGAACCGGGCCACAAACTCCACCGTATCTTTGGTCAGATCGGCATCTTCTGCTTTACGTTGACGTAAACGTAAAGCAGATTTTACCTCAAGTCCCAGCCATTGCACCTTTTCCTCGTCGCTCATGATGGGCTCGCTCGGGCGGGTGCTGGCGTGCCAGGTGGCCAGCAGGTAGGGCTCGTTGCGCTGGCCGTAGGCGGTATAGCGCGAGCGCATCAGCGCCTCGGCGGTCGGCGCGATGGCGGTGCCGGCGATATACGGGCCGCAGCAGGTGGCAAGCGCGGGGCCGCCGCAGGGGCAGCCGGCGGGCGCGGTGGACTTCTTGGACATGATCGGAACAGTCTGGGCAGATGGTGCAAACCCCGCATTATCCGCCAAATACGGGCATTTCGCCGCCCTTGGATTACACTAGAGGCGTGAGGAGAAATGAATGAGCCAGACCAGTTTTGAATTCAAGGCGGATGCCAACGACAGTTCGCCGTTGTACATGCAAATTGCCCGCAAATTAAGCGACGATGTGCTGAATGGCCGCTACCAGGTCGATCAGGCGCTGCCATCCGAGCGGACCTTGTCGGAGTTGCTGAACGTGTCGCGGGTCACCGCGCGCAAGGCGATCGACCAGCTGGTGGACCAGGGGCTGGTGGTGCGCCGTCGCGGATCGGGCAACTATATTGCGCCGCGCATCGAGCAGCCGCTGTCCAACCTCACCAGTTTTTCGGAACAATTGCAACAGCGCGGCCACATTCCCGGTTCGCGCTGGCTCAAGCGCGCCATCGTCACGCCGACGCCGGAGGAACAGCTGAGCCTGGGCCTGTCGCCGTATTCCAAGGTGGCGCGGCTGGAGCGCCTGCGCCTGGCCGACGATGTGGTGATGGCCTACGAGGTGTCGGTGCTGCCGCAGACCGTGCTGAACGACCCGAACGCGGTCGGCAATTCGCTGTACCAGTATCTGGAAAGCATCAACAGGGCGCCGGTGCGGGCCTTGCAGCACATCCGCGCCATGAATGCCTCGGCCGAGCTGGCCAAGCAGCTGGGCGTGCCGGAGGGGCAGGCGGTGCTGTACATCACCCGTATCGCCTATCTGGAATCGGGCGAGGCGATGGAGTTGACGCACTCGTATTGCCATAGCGATCACTATGATTTCGTCGCGGAGATGCGCCGCGCAAACTGAACCATGCTGAAAACCGAGACGCCGAGCACGCAGCATACGGATCTGGACCTCTACCCGGTAGAGGACTTGGTCGATGCCTTGCTCGACGATCAGGCCCTGGCGGTGCACGCCGTGAAGGCGGCCTCGGCCAGCATCAGCGCGGCGGTGGCGGCCATGGCGCCGCGCATCGCGGCCGGCGGGCGCTTGATTTACGTGGGCGCCGGCACCTCGGGCCGGCTGGGCATCCTGGACAGCGCCGAGCTGTTTCCGACCTTTTCATGGCCGCATGAGCGGGCGGTGGCCTTGCTGGCCGGCGGCCTGGGGGCGATGTTCGAGGCGGTCGAGGGCGCGGAGGATGACCTCAGCCGGGGCGCCGCCGATCTGCGGCTGCTCTATCCCGCCTACAACGATGTGATCCTGTTGGTGGCCGCGTCCGGCACCACGCCTTACGTGCTGGGCGCGATGCAGTCGGCGCGGACGGTGGGATCGCTGACCGTGGGCATCGCCAACAACGCCGGCACGCCCTTGCTGGCCGGCTGCGATGTCGGCGTCTGCCTCGACACCGGCGCGGAAATCATCTCCGGCAGCACGCGGCTGAAAGCCGGCACCGCGCAGAAAATCGTGCTGAATACGCTGTCGAGCGCGTTAATGGTGCGGCTGCACAAAGTCTACGGCAACCTGATGGTCGACCTGCAAGCCACCAACGCCAAACTGACCGAACGCACCATCCGCCTGACCATGCACGCCACCGGCGTGGACGCCGCCGCCGCGCGCGCCGCGCTGGAACAATGCCAATACCAGGTCAAAGTCGCCATCATCATGCTGCTCAAACAACAGACAGCCGACCAGGCCCAGTCCCTGCTCGACCAAACCAACGGCAACGTCCGCGCCGCCCTCTCCGCATGAGGCAGCGCAGTGCGTGGGCTTGGGTGCCAAGTGTGTCGTTCGGGCAGGGGGTGCCGTATGTGGCGGTGATGATGCTGTCGACCGTGATGTACAAGAATCTCGGCATCTCCAACGCCGATCTGGCGTTTTATACGGCGTGGCTGTATTTGCCCTGGGTGGTGAAGCCGCTGTGGTCGCCCATTGTGGAGATGTTGGGCACCAAGCGGCGCTGGACGGTGTTGATGCAGCTGGTCGGCGGCGCCGGCCTGGCGGCGGTCGCGCTGACTTTGCACGCGCCGGATTTCTTCCGCTGGACGCTGGTGATTTTCTGGCTGATGGCGTTCAGCTCGGCCACCCACGATATCGCTTCCGATGGTTTTTACATGCTCGGCCTGCCGACCCAGCATCAGCAGGCGGCATTTGTCGGCGTGCGCAGCGCGTTTTACAAGCTGGCGATGATCGGCGGCCAAGGCGGCCTGGTCTACATCGCCGGCGAGCTGATCAAGTCGTCCGGCGATCCGGCGCATGCGTGGTCGGTGGTATTCGCGTTGATGGCGGTGTTGTATTTTACCCTGTGCGCCTGGCACCAGTTCGTGCTGCCGCGCCCCGATGCGGACCGCAGCCATGCCAGCGGCGGCGCGCTGTGGCGCGATGTTGTCCACACGTTCCGCAGTTTTTTCCAGAAGCCGGCCATCCTCACCACGCTCGGCTTTTTGCTGCTGTATCGCCTCGGCGAGGCGCAGTTGCTGAAAATGGCCGCGCCCTTCCTGCTCGATCCGCGCGACAAGGGCGGTCTGGGCCTCAGCACCTCGGATTTCGGACTGGTGTACGGCACCATCGGCGTCTGCGCGCTGGTGATCGGCGGCCTGGCCGGCGGCGTGACGGTGTCGCGCTTCGGCCTCAAGCGCGCGCTGTTGCCGATGGTGTTCATCATGCACGTACCGGATCTGGTGTTTGTTTATCTGGCGACGGCGCTGCCGGATAATCTGGCGCTGGTGTCGGTCTGCCTGGCGGTCGAGCAGTTCGGCTACGGCTTCGGCTTTGCCGCCTTCCTGCTGTACATGGTGATGGTGGCCGACGGCGAGCATAAAACCGCCCACTACGCCATCTGCACCGGCTTCATGGCCCTCGGCATGATGTTGCCGGGCATGGTCAGCGGCTGGATACAGCAGCAATTGGGTTATCAGAATTTCTTCATCTGGGCTTGCATTTCCACCCTGCCCGCGTTTGCCATGGCCGCGCTGGTGCGCATTCCGGTCGAATTCGGCCGGAAATAGCTATTACAATACGATCTCGACTGATTCGGAGAGTGGTTTTGGTTTTTAATGCGAAGAAGCGGCTGACCTTGTCGGCCGGCGTGGCGGCAGGCATCGCGGCCTTGCTTGAGGGATGTTCCAGCACGCCGATGGCGCCCATGCCGGAAGCCGGGACCACGCCGGGCAGTCCGGCCGCGCCTGCGGGCACGCCATCCGTGCCGCCGGTGGTCAACGCCAGTATGCCGCCGCCGGCGCCGCGCGAGTTCCGCGCCGCCTGGGTGTCCACCGTGGCCAATATCGACTGGCCCAGCCGCGGCAACCTGAGCACCGGCAAGCAGCAGGCCGAGGCTCTCGCCATTCTCGACCGCGCCAAGGCGCTGAACCTGAACGCCATCGTGCTGCAAGTGCGTCCGAGCGCCGACGCGATTTATCCGTCCGAGCTGGAGCCGTGGTCGGAATTCCTCACCGGCCAGCAGGGCCGCGCGCCGGCGCAGCCGTGGGACCCGTTGCAGTTCTGGATCGAGCAGGCGCACGCGCGCGGACTGGAACTGCACGCGTGGTTCAATCCCTACCGTGCGCGTCATGCCACCGCCAAATCGCCATTGGCGGCCGGCCACATCGGCCGCAAGCAGCCGGACGTGGTCAAGCCGTATGGCCGCTACCTGTGGATGGACCCTGGCGAAGCCGCCGCCTCGCAGCATACGCTGGATGTGGTGCTGGACGTGGTGCGCCGCTACGATATCGACGGCGTCCACATTGACGATTACTTCTATCCCTATCCGATCGATACGCCGAACGCGGCCGGGCCGGAAGGTGTGGCGCTGGACGGCGGCGTGGGCGCCAAACAGGAGCTGGAGTTTCCGGACCAGTCGTCGTGGCAGCGCTACCTGCTGGGCGGCGGCACGCTGGACCGCGCCCACTGGCGCCGCCAGAACGTCAATTCGCTGATCGAAGCCATGTACCTCGGCATCCGCAAGGAAAAGTCGTGGGTACGCTTTGGCATCAGCCCATTCGGCATCGGCCGCCCGGATCGGCGCCCGGCCGGCATCATCGGCTTCAGCCAGTACGACAAGCTGTATGCGGACGCGGAACTGTGGCTGGCCAATGGCTGGCTCGATTACCTCGCGCCGCAGCTGTATTGGCCGGTGTCGCAGGCGCCGCAGGCGTTCGATGTGCTGCTCGATTACTGGCTGGCGCAGAACACCCGCGCGCGCCATGTGTGGCCAGGCCTGTACACCAGCCGCATCGACAACAGCGCCAAGGCCTTCGCGCCGGAGGAAATCGTCAAGCAGATCGGCGTCACGCGCAGCCGCAACGGCGTGCGCGGCCACCTGCACTTCTCGATCGCGCCGTTGATGGAGAACCGCAAGGGCATCACCGATCAACTGAAATCGCAGGCTTATCAAACCGCCGCGCTGACGCCGGCCACGCCGTGGCTGGGCTCCGAAGCGCCGGCCGCGCCGCAGGCCGCCGCGCGCCGCGAGAGCAATGGCGTGGCCTTGAAGTTGTCCGCCAGCGTGGGCAAGCCGGTGGCGCACTACGCCATCTGGTCGCGCTACGGCGGCGAGTGGCGCTTTGCGGTGGCGCCGGCATCGCGTCCGGTGCTGCTGCTGGCCGATGACGCGGCGGGTGGCGTGGCGCAATCGGTGGTGGTCAGCGCGGTCGACCGCCTTGGCAATGAGAGTGAACGTATCAACGTTTATACACGGAGCTGATGATGAGCGATCTCGGTCTGGGCATCGATGCAGGAGGCACGCAAACCCGCTGGGCGCTGGCCGATGCGGCAGGCGCCATTGTGGCCGAGGGCAGCGTGGCCGGCCTGTCGGCCACGCAGATGGGCAGCACGGCCGGGCGCGACGCGGTGCGCGGCATCTTCGCCATGCTGGCGACGCAGGTGCTGGCGGCCGGCCAGCCGGTACGCGTGTGCGCCGGCCTGACGGGCTTTGATGGCGTTAGCACGCAGGCCGCGCAGATGCTGGCGGAGGTGCTGAAGCTGACGCCATCGTCCATCGGCATGCGCAACGACGTGGAGATCGCGTATCTGGACAGCTTTGCGCCGGGCGAGGGTTACTTCATTTATGCCGGCACCGGCTCGATCGCCGCGTTCATCGATGCGGATGGCCAGTTCCACCGCGCCGGCGGCCGTGGCGTTACGCTGGATGACGGCGGCGGTGGTTTCTGGATCGCGCGCGAAGCCATGCGCCACATCTGGCGGCTGGAGGACGAGCAGCCCGGCGTGTGGCAGCAATCGGCCATGGCGCGCGCGGTGTTTGCGCAGATCGGCGGCAGTGATTGGTCGGTGTCGCGCCAGTTCATTTACGGCCAGGATCGCGGTGCGATCGGGCGGCTGGCGCTGGCCGTCGCCGCCAGCGCCGATACCGATCCGGTGGCGCGCAACATCCTTGAGCGCGCCGGCAGCGAATTGGCGCGGATTGCGCTGGCGCTGGTTGGCCGCTACGGCGTACGTCCGATCGCGCTGGGCGGACGCGCGGCGCATCTGCATCCGCTGATCGCGCAAAGCATGCGGGCGGCGCTGCCTGCCGAACTGTCGATGACGCAGCGGCACACACTGGCGCACCACGCGGCGGCGCGGATTGCTCTACACTCCCATCATTGAACTGATGCTGACACGCTTATGAAAATTGTTCCGCTACTCGCTTTGACGGCTTTGCTGGCTGGTTGCGCCACGGTGGCGCCGGAAGGTCCGCGCTTCGACCGCTCGCTGACCGCGAAGGCGCAGAGTGACCGCATCAAGTATGTGATCCTGCACTACACGGTGAGTGACCTGCCGCGTTCCATCAACACGCTGGCGTATGGCACGCAGGTGAGCGCGCATTATCTGCTGACGGATACGGAGCAGCCGTTTTTCTACACGCTGGTGGATGAGCCGCGCCAGTCGAATCACGCGGGTTTGAGCAGCTGGAAGATTTACAACCAGCTCAATTCGGCGTCGATCGGCATCGAGATCGTCAATCCGGGCTTCAAGGAGACGGCGCAGGGACGTGTGTATGCGCCGTTTTCGCAGGCGCAGATCGACCAGCTGATTTTGCTGTTGAAGGATATTGTCAAGCGCCACAACATCCCGATGGGGAATATCCTCGGCCATAACGACATCGCGCCACAGCGCAAGCAGGACCCCGGGCCGGCGTTTCCGTGGAAGCAGCTGGCGGATGCCGGCTTGATCCCGTGGCCGGAGCCGAGCCGCGTGGCGGCGCGCCTCCCCGGCTTGCAGGAGCAGTTGCCGGACGTGTTCTGGTTCCAGCGCAAGCTGGCGGAGATCGGTTACGCGGTGCCGCAGAACGGCGAACTGGATCAGGCCACGCGCAATGTGATTTCGGTCTTCCAGACCAAGTACCGGCCATCGCTGTTCGACGGCACGCCGGACGCGGAAACGGCGGCGATGATGGATGTCTTGACGACACCCGTTCCGCTGATCCCGGCCGCGCCGGCCAGTGCGCCGCAGCCGGCCGCCGACAGCCCGCCGCCGGTCCCGGCCGAATCGGACTGAGCGTGCCATGACCGCGCCGCCCGTTCCCTGCGAAGCGATCCCGGGTCATCCCGACTTCCGCCGGCTGGATAGCGTCGCAGGCATCGCGGTTGACCTGCGCTATGCGACGGCCGACAATTTTGTCGGCCGCGATCTGTATTCCCCGCTGGACTGCCACTGGCTGCACAAGGACGCCGCCGCCGCGCTGGAACGCGCGGTGGCCTGGCTGGCCGCGCGCAAACCGGAATACACGCTGCTGGTGCTGGACGCCTTGCGCCCGCAGCGCGTGCAGGAACAACTGTGGACGGCGCTGCAAGGCACCGATCTGCTGACCTACATCGCCGAGCCCACGCGCGGCTCGATTCACTCCTTCGGCATGGCGCTGGATCTGACGCTACGCGATGCCGACGGCCGTGAACTCGACATGGGCACCGGCTTTGACGACTTGAGTGAACATTCCCATCCGGCGCTGGAACAGCAGCTGCACGCGCGCGGCGAGCTCTCACAGCGGCATATCGACAACCGCCGCTGGCTGCGCGCCGCCATGCTGAACAACGGCTGGCACGGCATCAACACCGAATGGTGGCACTTCGATTGCGGCGACCGTCAACATGTCCGCGAGCACTACACCCGCGTGCTCTAATTGTCCAGCGACGACAGGATGGCGTGGGCGGCCTTGATGCGCTCCGGGATCGGATAATTCCTGTTGGCCAAAATGACGATGCCGATCTTCTTTTCCGGCACAAAGGCCACGTAGGAACTGAAGCCGCCGGTGGCGCCGGTCTTGTTGTACCAGGTGTTATTTGACGCCGGCAGCGGTGGCGACAGGCGCACGGTCGGATTGACCTCGCGGCTCATGGTGTTGGAGTTACCCTCCAGCAGATGCTCCAGCGAGACCGGATACGGATACCGCTCCCAGCCCAGGCCCTGCGTGTTCACGCCAGTCTTGAAGTAGCCGATGTGCGTGCCTTCAATCGCGCGTCGCACCGCGTCATCCAGATGGCTTGGGTCGATATTCGCCTGCACGTAGCGGATCAGGTCCGCGCTGCTGGAGCGCACGCCATAGGCTTCCACCGAGAACAGCTCGTCTCGCATGCGTACCGGCTGGTTATCCTTGTTGTAGCCCCATGCGTAGTTGGACATCGCGCTGCGCGGCACCCGGATGTAGGTGTTGCGCATGCCCAGCTTCGGCAGGAGCCGCTTTTCGAGGATGTCGGCCTGGCTGGTCTTCATCGCCAGGCTGGCGGCGTGGCCGAACACGCCGAGACTCGGATTCGAATACTTCCGCACCTGATCCGGCGCCGCCACCGGCTTGAAATCGCGCAGGAAGGCCAGCATGCTTGCTTCCGTGTTTTTTACCTCGTCCGGAACTTGCAGCGGCAGGCCGCCGGCGGTGTAGGTGCCGAAGTTAAGCATGGTGGCCTGGTCGATGGCGCTGCCCTTCAGCTGCGGCATGTGGCGGCTTGGGTGATCGTCCAGCGACAGCTTGCCCTGCGCCACACCGTAAGTGACCATCGTGGCGGTGAAGGTCTTGCTGACGGAACCCAGTTCGAACAAGGTATGTTCGGAGACGGGCTTGTGGTCTTCCTTCGACGCCAGGCCGTAGCTGAAATAGGACGGCTTGCCGTTGACGGTGACGGCAACCGCGATGCCCGGCACATCATATTCCCTCATGATAGGCAGGATGGCCTGATCGACCGCGGTTTGCAGGTCGGCGGCGCCGGCGATGGGCGTGCAGCAGCACGCGGCGATGGCAAATGCCATGCGGCTCAAAGTAGACAAGGTAGCTCCTTGGGTTGGGGGATTAAAGGGTATCCAGCCGCGCCGCGACTTCGCTGAGGAAGGCCTGCTTGGCGCGGGCGCCGGCGTAGACTTCCTGCCGGCGGTCCAGCGTCATGCGGGCGAACACGATGGTGCGCGCGCCCTTGGTGGCCCAGCCGACGTACCAGCCGTACTGGCGTTGGTGGTCGTCGCGGCCGTCCGCCAGCACGGGCGACGAGGTGCCGGTCTTGCCGCGGATGGTCCAGCCGTTGGCCAGCGTTTGCGGCCGCAGGATGCGGGCGGTCATCTCGTAGGCCTTGGGCGAGACCGGCAACTGGCGGTTGACGATCTTGCGCAGGAAGTCGATCTGCTCGTCCGGAGAAATTTGCAGCGATGAGCCTATCCACGACATGGTCAGGCCGTTACGCTTGCCCGCGTCGCCGGAGACATCGCGGTTGCCGTAATCGAAACCGTCGATGTAACGCTGGAAGCGCGCCTCGCCCAGTTGTTTGGTGATGTTCTGCGCGAACCATACGTTGGAGTTGATGATCCAGCTGGTGGGATCGGTATCGGTGCGCCACAACGCGTTCCAGTCGGACTGGCCAGGCTGGTATTTCATGACCGGCGTGTGCTCGTCGACCAGGATATCGCTGTCGTAGCCCATCAGGCTGACCACGATGTTGAAGGTGGAGGCGGGCGTGGCGCGCGCATCGCACTGGCCGTCGTGACGCAGGCGCTGGCCGCTGGCGGCGTCCATCAGCGTGGTGCAGGAGAGCTGCGTGCCGGCCTGCGATGCCAGCGACGGCTGCAATGTCAGGCTCGTGGCCAGCACGCCGGCCAGGCCGATCACGGTGGCGGCGCGCGCCCAGCGGCTTTGCATGGCGCCGCGCGGATCGCGTATCAGCGCGATGCGGCTGGCCAGCGTGTCCGGGGGGGCGTTGCCGAAGGCGAGCGCGGTGGCGATCGGCGCCTGCTGCAGCTTCAATTGCGCGACCAGCGCCGCGGCATAGGCCTTGCGCTGGGCCTGAGGGCGGCCGCGCAGCACATCGCGGTCGCAGCCCAGCTCCTGCGCCCAGGACAACTGGTGGCGCAGCAGGCGCATGAAGGGATTAAACCAGAGCAGGGTTTGCAGCAGGATGCCGGCGCTGGCCCATTGCAGGTCGCGGCGGCGCCAGTGGGTAAGCTCGTGGGCGACGATCAACTGGCGCTGGTCGGCATCGAAGTCGCGCAGGTGGCGTGGCAGCAGCAGGCGGGGACGGAACAGCCCAAACAGCATGGGCGAGATCGGCGCGTCGACCTCGATGGTATCCATCGGCTGCGCGCTGGTCTTGCGGCCGGCGGCGGCCAGGGCCAGCAACGCGCGGCGGGTGTGCAGCAGCCGGGCCATGGCGCAGGCCAGGCCGGCCGCGTAGAGCAGCAGCCATCCCTGCGCGGTCCGGGCCAGGTAGGCGCGCGGACCGGCGCCGGCGGTGGCGCTAGGCGTGGCGCTGGCGATGACGGCATCACGGGTGCTGCCGTCGACGCGTTGCGGCGCGAATTCTTCGATATCGATCGGCGGCAGCAGGCGCAGACGCTCGCTTTGCGGCAGCAGGATCAGCACGAATGCGGCGATGATGGTGCACTGGCCGAGCAGCCACACCGAGCGCTGGGCGGCGATGCCAGGCAGCCAGCGGCGGCACAACATCATCACGGCCCACACGCCGCCGCCGGCGATCACGCAGCAGCCACTGGCCAGCAGGAACTGGAGCGTCAGCAGGTCGAAGCCTGAAAAGAGGTGTGAGAGAGCCATCGAATACTCCGCATGCGACTGATGCCACCATTATGCGACAAGTGTCGCATAATGGTCAACCCCGGAGTTTAGCGGTCGACGGTGGCCATCCGTTCCGGGTTGTAGCGCGGGCCGGCGATGTGTTGGAGCGCGCGTTCGAGGGTGGCGATTGCTTGCGCATCCAGCTGAATCGCGGCGGCCGCCGCGTTCTGCTCCAGGTTGGCGCGGCGGCGGGTGCCGGGGATAGGGACAATGTCGGCGCCCTGCTGCATCACCCATGCCAGCGCGATCTGGCCAGGCGCGACGCCACGGGCGGCCGCTACGTCGCGCACCGTTTGTGCTGCGGCCATGTTGGCGTCGAAGTTGGTGCCCTGCATGCGGGGATCCTGATGGCGGAAGTCGGTCGGCGGATATTCCTCCGCGCGCTTGGCGGTGCCGGCCAGGAAGCCGCGGCCCAAGGGGCTGAACGGCACCAGTCCGATGCCCAGCTCGCGCAACACGGGAATGATGTCGTCTTCCAGATTGCGTTCCCACAGCGAATATTCGCTTTGCAGCGCGCTGATCGGATGCACCGCGTGCGCCCGCCGGATGTTCGCCACGCCAGCCTCGGACAGCCCCAGATAGCGCACCTTCCCTTCGCGCACCAGATCGCCCATGACGCCCACCACCTCCTCGATCGGCACCTTGGGGTCGATGCGGTGCTGATACAGCAGATCGATGTAGTCCGTGCCCAGCCGGCGCAGCGAACCCTCGACGTGCGCGCGGATCTGCGCCGGATCGCTGGTGACGCCCACCGTGGCGCCATCGCGGATGTCGAAACCGAACTTGGTGGCGATGATCGCCTCGCCGCGGCGGCCGGCAAAAGCGCGGCCCAGCAATTCCTCATTGTTATACGGGCCGTAGACCTCGGCCGTATCGAAGAAATTGATGCCCAGCTCCAGCGCGCGATGCAGGGTGGCGATGGCTTCCTGCTGGTCGGACGGTCCGTAGGCATGCGTCATGCCCATGCACCCCAAGCCCTGCGCGGAAACGGTCAAGCCCTGATTGCCCAATGTGCGTTGTTTCATGATGGCTCCTTGCGATGTGATGGGTTGAGTATGGACCCCGTCTAAAAAATACACAATTACATTAAAATGCAAAACATTGTTGAAGCTGATGCAATGGTGAATCATGGAAATGCTCAAAGAAATGGCGGTGTTTGCCCAGGTGGTCGACAGCGGCGGCTTTTCGGCGGCGGCGCGGATACTGGGCCTGACCACTTCCGCCGTCAGCCGTCATGTGTCGCGCCTGGAGACGCATATGGGCGGTCGTCTGCTACACCGGACCACCCGTGCCCTGTCGTTGACGGAACTGGGCCAGCACGTCCATGCCGGCTGCGTGCGGATGCTGAGCACCGCACGCGAGATCCACGCGCTGGCGGGGAGTTATCGCGCCCGTCCCAATGGCGTGATCGCGGTGACGGCGCCGGTCGCGCTAGGGCAGATCTGGCTGGCGCCGCGGCTGCCCGTGTTTCTGGAGCGTTATCCCGAGGTGCAGGTGCGGCTGATCCTGGTCGACCGCAATGTGGATCTGGTCGAGGAAGGCGTGGACCTGGCGATCCGTATCGCCACCGAGCCGGCGCCGGGACTGGCCGCCCGTCCGCTGGGCAAGGTGCGGTATGTGCTGGTGGCGTCGCCGCGGTATCTGACTGCGCATGGGACGCCGGCCACGCCGCACGATCTGCCTCGGCATGCCTGCAGCTATCTGGGTTATGCGCGCTTTGGCGAGGAATGGACGTTTCGCCGCGACGGCACGGCAAGCTCCCTGCGCGTGCCGTCGCGGCTGACGATCAATAACAGCGTGGCGCTGCTGGCGGCGGTGGAGGCTGGCAGCGGCATTGGCCTGCTGCCCAACTTCACGGCGCGGGCGGCGCTGGAACAGGGGCGGGTCCGGCAGGTGCTGGCGGACTGGGAGCTGGATGAGCCTTATGCCGGCAACGTATATGCGGTGTATCCGCCTGGACCGCACCTGGCGCTGAAGGTGCGTGCCTTTATCGATTATCTGGTGGCGGAAGCGGCGCCTGCGCTGTAGGGCCGCCTTGCCGTGCCACCCAGTCGACCAGCGCGTCCAGCACGGCGCGGCCGGCGCCGTTGGCGACGTGGTCGTCGTTGAGGATGGCGACGACGATGCAGGGCTGGTTGCTGGCGTCCGGGACGTAGCCTGCCACTGCGATCACGCCTTTCAGGCTACCAGTTTTCAGGCGCGCGCGCTGCGCGGCTGGACTTTCCTTGAGGCGGCGCTTCATGGTGCCGTCGGTGGCGGCGATCGGCAGGCTGGCCAGGAATTCGGGCATCCACAGGCTTTTTAAGCCGGCTTGCAGGACGCCGGCCAGTTGCGCCGCTGTGGCGCGCTCGCTGCGCGACAGGCCGGAGCCGTTGTCCAGTACCAGGCCGTTGCCGTCGATGTTGTGCTGCTGGAGCCAGGCACGGATCGCGGTTTCGGCGCGCATGGCGGTGCTGGCGCCGCCGGCATCCATGGCCAGCGGACGGCTGCCCAGCGCCGGATCGGCTTCCAGGCTGCCCAGGCTGAGGAAGATGGTGCGGGCCAGGGTGTTGTCGGATTGCTTGTTGGTGTCGCGCAGGATTTCCGGCAGCGTGCGCGAGACGTGTTCGGCCAGCAGGCGGCCGGCAGGCGCGGGCGCGGCCAAGGGCTGTGCGGCCAAGCCGGTGGGCACCTCGGCCGGGGCTGCGGCCTCGCGCACCTCGCCGGTCAGGCTGCCGCCCTGTTGGCGCCATTCGGCCAGCAGCAGGCGGGCGAGATAGTCCTGGCTATCGAGCACGTTGATGCTGGTGGACTTGGTGCAGTCTTTCGGGAAGCTGCCGTGCAGGACGACTTCGATGCGGTCGCCCTTGCGCGCGTAGTCCGGCGTGCGCCAGCCGTTTTCCCATGCGGCGCAGGCGGCGTCGCTGAGTTTCAACTCGGAGCGGATGCTGACTTTGTCCAGCTCCGGCATCATCACCAGCGACAGCTTGTCGGCGCTGGAGCGCATTTCCACTTTCAGCAGATTGGTGTTGACCAGGGCCGCATTCGGGATGACGTTGTAGTACGCCCATGGATACTCATCGAACGGCGGCTGCCCCGCGTCCGGCCGCGATGGCTGGAACAGCTGGCGGTCCACCACGATGTCGCCCTTGATCCGGCGGATGCCCTGGTTGCGCAGCGCTTGCAGCATGTGCGACAGCGCGTCCTCGTTGAAATCCGCATCGGCGCCGCCGCGCAATATCAGGTCGCCTTGCAAGACGCCGTTGACCACGTCCGCATTGCTGCGGAATTCGGTGCGGCCGCGGAACACCGGGCCAAGCTGCTCCAGCGCCGTCATGGTTGTGAACAGCTTCATGGTGGATGCCGGCTGCATGCTCAGCGTCGGGTTGTGCGACACCAGCACGGTATCGCCGCGCATCACGATGATGCCGGCCGCTTCCTGCGGAATCTGCGAGGACTGCATCAGTTGCGCCACCGGCTCCGGCAAGGCGGCATGGGCAACGCCGGCGGCCAGCAGCGCCGCCAGCAGCAGGGACTTAATGGAAGAAGACATAGGAAATCGCAATCGCGGCAATCACGCCCGCCAGATCGGCGATCAGCCCGCACGAAATCGCATAACGCGTCTTGCGGATGCCGACCGAGCCGAAATACAGCGCGACGATGTAGAAGGTGGTATCGGCCGAGCCCTGGAACACGCAGGCCAGGCGGCCGACAAAGGAATCCACGCCATAGGTTTGCATGGTGTCGATCATCATGGCCTTGGCGGCGCTGCCGCTCAAAGGCTTCATCAGCGCGGTCGGCAAGGCGCCGACGAAATCGGTGTTGATGCCGATGGCGCTGAACAGCCAATGAAAGCCCTGCACCACAAAGCCCAGCAGGCCGGCATTGCGGATCACGCTGATCGCCACCAGCATGCCGACCAGGTAGGGAATCACGGTCAGCGAAGTCTGGATGCCGCCCTTGGCGCCTTCGATGAAGGCTTCGTACACATTCACCTTCTTGCGCAACGCGCCGATGATGAAGCCGCCGATCACCGCCATCAGCACAAAATTGCTGAACACCTTGGAGACGACTTCGATCTCGCCCTTGGTCAGGTAGTGGGTGAAGTACCAGACCACGGCCACGATGAAAGCCGTGATCCCGCCCAGCCAGCCCACCACCACGCGGTTAAACAGGTTGATGCGCTGACGGATCGCCACGGCGATGATGCCGGTCATGGTCGCCACATAAGTCGCCACCATGCAGGGGATGAAGATGTCGGACGGATCGGCTGCGCCAAGGATGGAGCGCTGCGCCATGATGGCCAGCGGGATCAGCGTCAGGCCCGAAGTGTGCAGCACCAGGAACATGATTTGCGCATCGGTCGGCTGGTCCTTGTCGGGATTGAGCGTTTGCAGGCTTTCCATGGCTTTCAGGCCGAACGGCGTGGCGGCGTTGTCCAAGCCCAGCAGGTTGGCCGAGAAGTTCATCACCATGTGGCCGGTGGCCGGATGGTTGGATGGCACGCCCGGGAAGATGCGCGAGAAGAACGGTGCGATCAGCTTGGCCAGCAGGTCGATGGCGCCGGCTTTCTCGCCGATGTTCATGATGCCCAGCCACAGCGTCATCACGCCGGCCAGCGGCAGGGCGATGTCCATCACGCCGGTGCGCGCCGAGTCGAAGGTGCCGTCGATGATGCGCTTGAAGATTTCCGTGTCGCCCAGGAAGAGGAATTGCGCCAGCGCGGCCAGAAAGCCCACGAGGAAGAATCCGGACCAGATGTAATTGAGCGACATTTTTCTTGTGTGCAGTAATGGATTTGCAAAGTATAGCGGGTAAGCAAGCTCAAAAAGTTATAAGCTGCCGCTTTACCGTGCGAGATGCCATGAAACGGATGCTGAAAATTTGCGCAGCAATGCTGATAACGGCCGTCGCTTGCGCCGTCGCTCCGGCGAAGGCCGGAGGCCAATATGAGCAAAAAGTCCTGCATGCCTTCCTCAGCACCGGCGAAACCGCGCTCGACCCTGCCGTCGCGTCGGACATCGCCACCCTCAGCCTGCTGGAAAACCTGTTCGATCCGCTGCTGCGCTACGACTATCTCGCCCGCCCGGTCAAGCTGATCCCCAACACGCTGGCCGCCATGCCGGAGGTGAGCGACGACGGCAAAACCTACACCTTCCGCCTGCGCGACGACGTCTATTTCACGCCAGACGCCGCCTTCAAGGGGACGAAACGCCAGGTCACGGCGGATGACTACGTCTACAGCCTCAAGCGCCTGTACGACCCGGCCTTGAAGTCGCCATGGCTGTACCTGTTCGACGGCGTGGCCGACATCCAGCCCGTGGACAAGCTCACCCTGCGCATCCGTCTGAATGCGCCCGATCCCAACTTCCTGTTCTACCTGGCGATGCCGGCCACCAGCGTGGTGGCGCGCGAGGTGATGGAGGCCTACGGCGCGCAAGCCGGCAACCATCCGGTGGGCAGCGGCCCGTTCAGGATCGGCAGCTGGAAGCGCAGCGACCAGATCGTCCTGTTGGCCAACCGCGAGTTCCGCCCGACCGAATTCCAGGGGAAGCGCTTGCCGATACTGGATCGCATCGACATCAAAATCGTCGAGGAATACCAGTCGCGCGTGCTGGGCTTCCTGAACGGCGAATTCGATTTCCTCGAACAGTTGCCGGAGTCGATGAAGGAAATGGTGCTCACCGACGACGCCCGGCTCAAGCCCGAACTGGCCCGCAAAGGCATGGTCCTCGCGCCCTTCCCCGTGCTGCAAACCTACTACATGTGGATGAATATGGATGACCCGCTGATCGGCGGCTACAGCAAGGAAAAAGTCGCCCTGCGCCGCGCCATCGCGATGGGGTACGACCGCGCCGAGGACATCGGCATGATGAAAAAGGGCCTGGCCCTGCCGGCCATCACGCCGCTGCCGCCCAATGTGCTGGGCTACGATCCGCAGTACCGCAGCCCGGTCGCCTACGATCCGGCACTGGCCAACGCCCTGCTGGACCGCTACGGCTATCGCAAGGGCAAGGATGGCTTCCGCACCCAGCCGGACGGCAAGCCGCTGACGCTGGTGATGCACAGCGAAGCCTCGACCGTCGGCCGTCTGCGCGACGAGCTGTGGCACAAGAACCTGAACGCCATCGGCCTCAAAGTCGTCTTCAAGAGCGACAAGAAAACCGAGATCATCAAAGCCTCGCGCCTCGGCGCGGTGATGATGTTTGAAACCAACTGGGTGGCCGACTTCCCCGATGGCGATAACTTCTACCAATTGCTGTACGGCCCCAACGCCGGCCGCGCCAATTATGCGCGCTTCAACCTTCCGGCATACAATCAGCGCTATGAGCAAGCCCGCTTGATGGGAGAGTCGCCGCGGCGCACGGCCCTGTATGATGAGCTGGCGAACATCATCCACGCCTATACGCCGTGGGTGCTGTTGACGCATCCCATTTCCGCCGACTTGCAGCAGCCATGGTTGAAAAATTACCGTCGTCATCCGGTGGAGCTCACCAACTGGCGCTATCTGGACGTAGACGCACATACCGCACACTGAGCGGTGCCTAGAATGACAGCATGAACCTACTCAACCGCAGGGCGCTGGCCTATGTGGCCGGCCATCCCATGGATTTCACGGTGCAATGCCTGAAGGGCTTCCGCGCCAATCAAGGCCTGCTGCTGGCGGGCGCGGTGGCGTATTACTCGCTGCTGTCCATCCTGCCGCTGTTGATGCTGGTGGTGGTCGCGCTTTCGCATGTGATCGACCAGCAGGAATTACTGTTGACCGTCGGACGTTATCTGAACTGGCTGGTGCCGGGCCAGTCCAAGCCGATTGTGGCGGAGGTGGCGCAGTTTCTTGCGCATCGGGATCTGGTGGGCGGCGTGCTGCTGATCAGCATGCTGTTTTTCAGTTCGCTGGCGTTCACCGTGCTGGAAAACGCCATGTGCGTGATCTTCAAGCACCGCGTGGCGATACGGCGGCGGCATTTCATGATCTCGGCCATCATGCCCTACTGCTACATCCTGTCGCTGGGCGCGGGCATGCTGCTGGTGACGTTGGTGGCCGGCAGCTTGCAGGTGCTGGGGCAGGAGAGCGTGCAGCTGTTTGGCTATAGCTGGTCGCTGAATGGCGTGTCGGGCGTGCTGCTGTACTTGCTGGGGCTGGGCGGCGAGGTGCTGGTGCTGTCGTCGATTTACCTGGTGATGCCGGTCGGGCGGCTTTCCTTGTCGCATGCGCTGATCGGCGGCGTGACGGCGGCGTTGCTGTGGGAGGTGGCGCGGCGGATACTGGTGTGGTACTTCACCACCCTGTCGCAGGTGAACGTGGTGTATGGTTCGATGACCACCGCCATCATCGTCATGTTCAGCCTGGAAATCGGCGCCACCCTGCTGCTGTTTGGTGCGCAGGTGATTTCCGAATTCGAGCGCGTGGGCCGCGAGCGGCCGAAGCGCGCCGCCCGGCCGATGACCACTGAAACCACACAAATAAAATAATTTGTGCATTGCACAAAAAGTGTGATAGACTACGTCTGTGGTTGAGGTTTGCATGCAAACAGTCCCACGTCCGGCCGATGCGCCGCGCCCAGAGTTGTGTAAGTTCGATGGCGCAGGTGACGCGGAAGCTGGAGTTGTAATTCCGAATACGTTGGTCGATTTACACGTCAGGGGCACCACGCAGATAGCATGGGCGCCTGGGACGCCGCCTCACCTGGCAGATAGCCAGGGAGCCCGGTACGATTAAAGAATAGGTAATACATTGGAACGAAGCCCGCAGCGATGCGGGCTTTTTTTTCGTCCGCAGCTTGCGCTCGCCCAAATGGCGTGGGCGGCGTCAGCCTATTCTGGAAGGCTGACGGAGGTGGATGATGGAATTTGCTTTTACTCTCAGATACCGTTTGGCGGAGCAAGATTGCAATTATGCCGAGTTGGCCCTGCGGCTGGCGGCCTCCGATTGCGCCGATGCGCTGGCCGGCGTGGCGCGGCCCGGCTACCTCATGCTGTACTTCCTGCGCAAGGCCGACAGCGCCGGCGCCGCGTTGTCCTGCGCGATCGCCGATGTCGAGCGCGCCATCCCCACAGCGGAACTGATCGCCATCCGCTCCGACTTCAAGCCGAGCTAAAACTTGACCTTGTCTAAATTGTTTGTCAGGCTGGCATCTTTCTATCTGGTCTGGAGATGATTTGAAGCCGAAAAAGTGGATCGCAGTCGTGTTGAGTATTTTTACCGCGCCGCTGGCGTTTTTATATCTGGGTTCGGTGCAGTGGGCGCTGCTCAGTTTTGTGCTGTCGACGGGACTGGGTTTGCTCAACTTTGCCGTGCCGGGTCACGAGATTGTGTTCGGTCTGGTATCGGTGGCGCTGGTGGTGCTGTGGATCTGGCTGGCGCTGCGCCTGATTGGCCAGCGCACTGGCGAAGAGCGGCGTCCATGGCATACGCGCTGGTACGGACTGGTGGCGATCGCAGCTGCATGGGCCGTGATCGCGGTGCTGCTGCGTGCATTCTTGTATGAGCCGTTTAAGGTCCCTTCGTCGGCGATGAAACCGACCTTGCCGGTGGGCGCGAATGTGCTGGTGCAGAAGCACGGATATGGGCACTATGGCACGATGGGTGCCCAGCTGTTCCACGGTGCGCTATCGGCGTCGGTGGTGCGCGGCGACATCATTGCGTTCGACTATCCACGCGATCCGAGCCAGACTTTCCTCAAGCGCGTGGTTGGCCTGCCTGGCGACAAGATCGTTTATCGCGACAAGCATGTACTGGTGAATGGCGTGGATGTGCGTGGCAAGCAGTTGGCCGATTATCTGGATGATGAACGGCTGGCGTACATGAAGCGCTATCGTGAAAAGCTGGGTCAAATCGAACATGACATCCTGATCTCGGATAGCGCACCGGCGCGCATGGCGCAAGGAGAAATCGCGACGCCTCCGCAGTGCACGAATGATGGTGAAACCTTGAGCTGCGTGGTGCCGGTCAACAGCTATTTTGTGATGGGCGATAATCGCGACAATAGTCTGGATAGCCGCTATTGGGGTTTTGTCCCGGCCAAGGCGGTGATAGGCAAGGTGGTCTACATCGCCGCGCCGCGTCATTGAGGAGTGAAGATTGGATCAGCATATCAAGCCGGTGGAGCTGGCGAAGGCGTATCGGCTGTTGAATCATGGGCCGACGGTGCTGGTGTCGGCCTCGCATGGCGGTGTGGATAACGTGATGTCGGCGGCATGGTCGTGCGCGCTGGATTTTGCGCCGCCCAAGGTGACGGTGGTGCTGGACAAGGCGACTGCCACCCGACCGCTGGTGGAGAAGAGCGGCTATTTCGTGTTGCAGGTGCCGAACGTGGGGCAGTTGCAGCTCACCTATGACGTCGGCCATGTCAGCGCGAACGATGCGCCGGACAAGCTGGCCAAGGCCGGCGTGCGGCTGTTCCGCGTGGATGGTTACGAGGTGCCGCTGGTGGCTGGATCGTCGGCTTGGTTGGTGTGCAAAGTGCTGCCGGAGCCGCGCAATGAACAGGTGTATGACCTGTTCATCGGCGAGGTGGTGGCAGCGTATGCCGATGACCGCGTGTTCAGCAACGGCCACTGGCATTTCGAGGCCGCCGATCCATCGCTGCGCAGCCTGCACTATATCGCCGGCGGCAATTTCTACGCCATCGGCGAGGCGGTGGTAGCGAAGACTTAGAGCGCGCGGGCGATCAGGATTTTCTGGATGTCGCTGGTGCCTTCGTAGATCTGGCACACGCGCGCGTCGCGGTAGATGCGTTCTACCGGGAAGTCGCTCACGTAGCCGTAGCCGCCGTGGATCTGGATGGCGTCAGAACATACCTTCTCCGCCATCTCGGAGGCGAACAGCTTGGCCATGGCGGCTTCTTTCAGGCAGGGCAGGCCGGCGTCTTTCATGGATGCGGCGTGCAGGATCAGCTGGCGCGCGGCTTCAATCTGCATCGCCATTTCCGCCAGTTTGAATTGCACCGACTGGTGTTCGAAAATCGGCTTGCCGAAGCTTTCGCGTTCGCGCGCGTAGTTCAGCGCCGCTTCATATGCGGAGCGCGCCATGCCGACCGACTGCGAGGCGATGCCGATGCGCCCACCCTCCAGCCCGGACAGGGCGATCTTGTAGCCCTGGCCTTCTTCGCCGATCAGGTTCGCTGCCGGCACGCGGCAGTTTTCAAACACGATTTGCGCGGTGTCCGATGAGTGCTGGCCCATTTTGTGTTCGATGCCGGCCACGATGTAGCCTGGTGTCGACGTCGGCACCCAGAACGCGCTGATGCCTTTCTTGCCAGCGGCTTTGTCGGTCACCGCCATGACGATCGCCACGTCGGCGTGCTTGCCGCTGGTGATGAATTGCTTCACGCCGTTCAGCACATAGTGGTCGCCATCGCGCGTGGCGGTAGTGCGCAGGGCGGCGGCGTCGCTGCCGGTGTGCGGTTCGGTGAGGCAGAAGGCGCCCAGCATCTCGCCTTGTGCCAGTGGCCGCAGCCATTGTTCTTTCTGCTGCGCGTTCGCATACATCATGCCGATGCTGCATACCGGGCAGTTGTTGACGGAGATGATGGTGGACGTGCCGCCATCACCCGCCGCTATCTCCTCCAATACCAAAGCCAGGGACACGTAATCCATGCCCGCCCCGCCCAGTTCCTCGGGCACGGCGACGCCGAAGGCGCCCAGCGCCGCCAGCTCCTTCAGCTCCTCCTTCGGAAAGTGGTGTTCCTTGTCCCAGCGCGCTGCGTTGGGGGCCAGACGTTCCTGCGCAAAAGCGCGCAGGGCGTCGCGGATCATTTCGTGTTCCTGAGTCAGTATCATGATGTCTCTTCTATTCTTTACCAGCCGATGGTTGTGCCATCGTAGTTGCGATAAGTCGCCTGGTCGGACGCGGGTAGCGTCGCCAGCGTGTTGCGGATGCCTGCCGCGCTCTGTTCTACCGAAAGATCCGCGCTTGCGCCACCCATGTCGGTGCGTACCCAGCCTGGATGGAAGGCCACGCAGGTCGCACCTTGTTTGCCATGTATCAGCGCCGTATCGATCAGCACTGAATTCAAGGCCGCCTTGCTGGCGCGGTACAGCGATCCCACCGGCGAGTTGCGCTCGCTCAGTGAGCCCATGCGCGAGGACAGCACCGCCAGCTTGCCCTTGGCCGAGCTGACCATCGGCGCGATGATGGGCAGCAGGCGCATGGCCGCCAGCACATTGGTGTGCATGACCGAGTTGAAGTCGGTCTCCATCGGGAAGCCGTCGTGACGCGGGCCGTACACGCCGGCGTTGAGGATGGCGACGTCCAGCTCTTCGCCATCCAGCTTCCAGCCGATGCCGGCCACCGCTTCAACGTTGTTCACATCCAGCTTGTGCGGCTCGGCGCCCAGCGCCGCCAGCGCGTCGCAGTCTTCCTGCTTGCGCGCGGTGGCGATCACGCGCCAGCCGTCGGCCCGGTACTGTTTCACCAGTTCGAGGCCGATGCCGCGCGAGGCGCCGATGACCAAGGCCGTCGCCATTACACCAGCTCCACGGCCACCGCGGTCGCCTCGCCGCCGCCGATGCACAGCGCGGCCACGCCTTTCTTGCCGCCGGTGCGTTTCAGTGCGCCCAGCAGGGTGACGATGATGCGCGCGCCCGATGCGCCGATAGGGTGGCCCAGCGCGCAAGCGCCGCCGTGGATGTTGACCTTCTCGTGCGGGATGTCGAGGTCGCGCATGGCGGCCATCGGCACGGCGGCGAAGGCTTCGTTGATCTCGAACAGGTCGACGTCCTTGGTGCCCCAGCCGACTTTTTTGTACAGCTTTTCGATGGCGCCGATCGGCGCGGTGGTGAACCAGTTCGGCTCCTGCGCGAAGGTGGCGTGGCCGAGCAGGCGGGCGATCGGCGTCAGGCCCAGCTCCTTGGCTTTCGATGCGCGCATCATCACCAGCGCGGCGGCGCCGTCGTTGATGGAGGACGACGAGGCGGCGGTGATGGTGCCGTCTTTCTTGAAGGCGGCGCGCAGGGTCGGGATCTTCTCCACTTTGGCTTTCAGCGGGCCTTCATCCTTGTCGATAACGGTGTCGCCGGCGCGCGAGGTCACGGTGACCGGCGCGATTTCCCACTTGAACCAGCCTTCGTTGGTGGCGACTTGCGCGCGCTTCACCGATTCGATGGCGAAGTTGTCCTGTGCCTCGCGGGTGAATGCGTACTTGGCCGAGCATTCTTCGGCGAAGGTGCCCATGGAGCGGCCTTCGCCGGTTTTCTCGTTGCGCGAGTAGGCGTCTTCCAGGCCGTCGTACATCATGTGGTCGAACATCATGCCGTGGCCGATGCGGTAGCCGCCACGAGCTTTTGGAATCAGATAAGGCGCGTTGGTCATGGACTCCATGCCGCCGGCGATCACCACGTCGGCGCTGCCGGCCACCAGCTGGTCGTGCGCGAAGATGGTGGCTTGCATGGCCGAACCGCACATCTTGGACAGCGTGACGGCGCCGGTGGACGTCGGCAGGCCGGCTTTCAACAGCGCCTGGCGTGCAGGCGCCTGGCCCTGGCCCGCCATCAGGCAGTTGCCGAAGTAGACGTGTTCCACCAGCTTGCCGTCGATGCCGGAGCGTTCAACGGCGGCCTGGATCGCCACGGCGCCCAGATCGTGCGCGGACTTGGCGGAGAAGTCGCCCTGGAAGGCGCCCATGGGGGTGCGGGCTGCGCCCACGATGACGATAGGATCATTCATTTTCAAAGGTCTCCATAAAAGGCGGTGGTGTCACCGCAGGGATGTTCAATAGGTGTTTGTGCGAGAAGCGGATGTGCTGTGGATACGGGTAAACGTCTTCCAGCACGCCATCCACGATGCGCTGCTTGCGCGCCTGCCAGTACTCGGGCGTGAGCAAGTCGGCGTGGTGCTTGAGGAAGTACTTGCGTATCTTCTGGTTCCCCAGCAGGAAGCTGCCAAACTGCTCGGGGAAGACATCGTGTTTGCCGATCGGGTACCACGGCTCCGACGCCATTTCTTCTTCCTCGGTGCGCGGCTCGGGTATGGCGCGGAAGTGGCAGTCGGTGATGTATTCGATTTCGTCGTAATCGTAGAACACCACGCGCTGGTGGCGCGTGACGCCAAAATTCTTGTACAGCATATCGCCGGGGAAGATGTTGGCGGCCACCAGTTCCTTGATGGCGTTGCCGTATTCGAGCACGCCGTGTTCCAGTTGCGCTTCATCGTGCTCTTTTTCGCTCAGCCAGAGATTCAGCGGCACCATGCGGCGCTCGATGTACAGGTGCTTGATGACGATCTGGTCGCCGTCTTCCTCCAGCATCGATGGCGCGTGCTGCTTGAGCTCCGCCAGCAGCTCGTCCTTGAAGCGGCTGCGCGGGAAGGCGACGTTGGAGTATTCCAGCGTGTCGGCCATGCGGCCGACGCGGTCGTGGTGCTTCACCAGCAGGTACTTCTGCTTGACCAGCGCGCGCGTGGTTTCCTTTGGCGGCGGATAGAAGTCCTTGATCACCTTGAACACGTAGGGGAAGGATGGCAGCGCGAACACCAGCATCACCAGTCCCTTGATACCGGGCGCGATGTCGAACAAATCCGAAGAGTGCTTGAGGTGTTGCAGGTAGTCGCGGTAGAACAGCGCCTTGCCCTGCTTCTGCAAACCGAGGATGGTGTAGATCTCGCTGCGCGGTTTGCGCGGCATCAACGCGCGCAGAAACTGCACGTAGGCCGACGGCACTTCCATGTCGACCATGAAGTAGGCGCGCGTGAAGGAGAACAGCACGGCGATCTGCTCGGGGTCGCACAGCACGGTATCGAGTATCAGCTCGCCGTGGCGGTTGTGCAGGATCGGCACCACAAACGGATAGACGCGGTTGCCGTTGATGCTCTGGCCGACGATGTAGGCGCCCTTGTTGCGGAAGAACAGGCTCGATAGCACCTGGATCTGGTGATTCGGCTCGATGCGAGCGTCGCCGTAGGCTTCTTTGAGGCGCGCCTCCACCTGCTCGACGTCGCGCGTGAGATGGGCAAAGGTCGCCTCCAGCTGGAAGTTGGTGACGATGCGCTTGAGCGTGTAGTGCATGCCGTCCGCCGGGTAGTAGACGCGGTAGGTCGGGCGCGGTTCGGCGGTTTCGATGTATTCGGTGGAGACCACCGGCCGCACGAAGATGAATTCGTTGTGGAAGTAGCGGCGGTGCAGGATGTTGCAGCAGACCGAGTTGAAGAAGGTCTCGGCCAGCTCCGGCTGTTTGTGGTCGGACAGCATGCCGATGTAATGCAGCTTGAGTTCGCGCCACACGTCATCGGTCAGGTCGGATGGTTCGTATTCGTCCTCCAGCTGCTGCACGCATTCCTGCACGCGCTGGTCGTAGAAATCGATGCGGGCGCGCGCGGATTGCTGCGCTTCGGCCCAGGCGCCGCGTTCGAAGTGCTGTCTGGCTTGCTGGCTGGTCGCGCGGAACAGCCGGTAGTGCTTGTCGAAACCGTCGCGGATGGTGCGGGCGATGTCGAACGCAATCTGCGAGCGCAGCAGTTTTGGAAAAGCGGCCTGGGTCATGTCGGTTCCGTCAGCGTCGTACCGGCGAAGGCCGGTACCCATAGCAAGCTCAGCATGGGCACCGGCGTGCGCCGGTGCGACGTCTATCTTATTTGGTCTCGGCAAACAGTTCGCGGCCGATCAGCATGCGGCGGATTTCGCTGGTGCCGGCGCCGATTTCGTACAGCTTGGCGTCGCGCCACAGGCGGCCGACCGGATACTCGTTGATGTAGCCATTGCCGCCCAGCGTCTGAATCGCCTCGCCGGCCATCCAGGTGGCCTTCTCGGCGCTGTACAGAATGGCGCCGGCGGCGTCCTTGCGCAGGTTGCGCACCTGCTCCGGCGTGGTGGCGCGGTCGCAGGCCTGGCCGACCGCGTAGACGTAGGCCTTGCAGGCCATCATGGTCGAGTACATATCGGCGAGCTTGCCTTGCATCAGCTGGAATTCGCCGATCGGCTGGCCGAACTGCTTGCGGTCGTGAATGTAGGGCACCACCGCGTCCATGCATGCCTGCATGATGCCCAGCGGGCCGCCCGACAGCACGGTGCGCTCGAAGTCCAGGCCCGACATCAGCACGTTGACGCCCTTGCCCAGGCCGCCCAGCACGTTCTCGGCCGGCACTTCGCAATCTTCGAACACCAGCTCGCCGGTGTGGGAGCCGCGCATGCCCAGCTTGTCCAGCTTTTGCGCGATGGAAAAGCCCTTGAAGCCTTTTTCGATCAGGAAGGCGGTCATGCCGCGCGGGCCGGCCTCCAGGTCGTTCTTGGCGTACACCACCAGCACATCGGCGTCCGGGCCGTTGGTGATCCACATCTTGGTGCCGTTCAGCACCCAGCGGTCGCCCTTGAAATCGGCGCGCAGCTTCATGCTGACCACGTCGGAACCGGCGTTCGGCTCGGACATGGCCAGTGCGCCGACGTGTTCGCCGGAGATCAGCTTGGGCAGGTATTTTTTCTTCTGTTCGTCGGTGCCGTTGCGCTTGATCTGGTTGACGCACAGGTTGGAGTGGGCGCCATACGACAGGCCGACCGAGGCCGAGGCGCGCGAGATTTCCTCCATCGCCACGATGTGGGCCAGATAGCCCATGTTGGCGCCGCCGTATTCTTCCGGCACGGTGATGCCGAGCACGCCCAGTTCGCCCATCTTGCGCCACAGGTCCATGGGGAACTGATCGCTGCGGTCGATTTCAGCCGCGCGCGGGGCGATCTCGGCGGCGGCGAACTGCTGCACGGCCTCGCGCAGCGCGGCGATGTCCTCGCCATGGTCAAAGGTCAGGCCTGGGAGATGGAGCATGTCTTCCTCTATTCGTTATGGGTTTGAAGCGGCCATGATACGCCGATGTGACGTTAACGTAAACGTCAAGTACATCAACCCGGGGTCAGTTCTTGCATTCATGCATGAGCCCGTGTGGGATTGCAAGAACTGACCCCGGGTCAGGTTTGGGCGGCCAACAGGCGCTTGCACTCGTCCTCGTGGGCCTGGATCTCGGCCAGCGACATTTCGATGTCTTCGCGCTGCTGTTCCAGGGTTTCGCGGTGCTGCGCCAGCACGCTCAGGAAGCGGTGCATCTGCGCCACCGAGTCCTTGGGCGTTTCGTACATGTCGACCAGGCTTTTGATCTCGGCCAGCGACAGGCCCAGGCGCTTGCCGCGCAGGGTCAGTTTCAGGCGGGTGCGGTCGCGCCCGGTGTACACGCGGTTGCGGCCGCCGGCGCCTTCGCGCGACGGGCTCAGCAAGCCCTGATCTTCGTAAAAGCGGATCGCGCGCGCCGTGATGTCAAATTCGCGCGCCAGTTCGGTAATGGTATAGGTGGACATGGTTCCTGATGAATTTCCGTTTACGTCAACGTCAAATCATTGTAGCGCGAAACCCACCGGCCGACGTAGAGTCGGTGGCAATTCATGACCACGGGGCGTGCAAAATGGTATCGTGCGACGTGAAACAGCGCGCGGCAGGATTATAGTCATCCGCTATGGCGCGCCGAATAAAATTCGCCGCGCGTTTTCGCTCACGGCCGTCCCAGCAGAGGATAAAATGTTAATTATAAAATCCAATAAGGTCACAGTTGCGATCCGCCGCAGAGACTGACTTTCATGACGCAACGTGAAATAGTTCAATTATGAATTCTTCTAATGAACGCGAAAGCTTTAGCCAGCGCCTGCAGCAGGCGTTAAAAAACGCCCATTACTCGCCCGACAGCCCGACCCGGCTGGCGCGCGAATTCAATATCCGGTTCGACGGACGGCCCATTACCGTCCACGCGGCCCGGAAATGGCTGGTGGGCGAGGCAATTCCGACCCAGGAGAAGCTGCGCATGATCGCTCAATGGCTGGGCGTGCCGGCCGAATGGCTGCGCTTTGGCGGCCCGGAAGAAGGCGCGCCGAGCGGCGGCGACGGCAATGGCCTGTCGCGTTTTGAATCGGCCGACGTCAAGCTGATTGCCGATTTGCAGCGCCTGGACGAGCATCACCGCCAGATCGCCCGTGAATTTATCCGCATGCTGGTGCGTGTCAACTACCAAAAGTAGATATTTTTACGTAGTACTACCGAGAGATATTGACCAGTTGGGCACCCTCCTTGGTCATACTTTCATGAAACTAGTTTCACGATTTACCGGTTTTTGTTCGGAACAGGGCGCGCCACAGGCAGCGCCCTTTTTATTTTTTCTATCTTTGTGAAATGTCATGGTGTCGACACGGATTTCAGGCACAATAGGGTAGAACCTACTTTTTGGGGAGTCACGCTTTGAGCCGTTTGATCAAAAGCAATTACAGCAATGCCGCCCAGCTGAAAGATTTGATGACCGCCCCGCCCATGAGCGCCGCCCAGCATGCTGAAGTGATGCGCAAGCGCATTGCCCAGCGCCGCATGGTGGAGGAAGCGCGCGAGCTGAAGCGCGCCGCCAGCTCTTACTACGACAAGCGTTAATTTGCCGCTTTAAGCCCAGCCCAGCGCGGCGCCAGTGCGTGTTCGACGCCAAACAGGTCGAGCACCCGGGCCACGGTGTGGTCAACCATCTCGTCGATACTTTGGGGGTTGTGATAGAAGCTCGGCAGCGGCGGGAAGATGATGCCGCCCATTTCCGTGACCGCCGTCATATTGCGCAGGTGCGCCAGGTTGAACGGCGTCTCCCGCACCATCAGCACCAGCCGGCGGCGCTCCTTAAGCACCACGTCGGCCGCGCGCGCGATCAGGTTGTCGGACAGGCCATGGGCCACCGACGCCAGGGTTTTCATCGAACAGGGAGCGATGATCATGCCGTCGCTCTGGAACGAGCCGCTGGCAATCGCGGCGCCGACATCGCGCACCTTGTGCACCACGTGGGCCAATGCTTCCACTTCACGCCGCTGCAAGCCGGTTTCCTGGTGCAGGGTGAGGACCGCGGCCTCGGAGATCACCAGATGGGTCTCCATCCCCGCGATATGTTGCAAATGCTGTAGCAGACGCACCCCATACACGGCGCCGGTGGCGCCGGTGATGGCGATGACCATCCGCCGCGGATTAGCCATTGTTGTCCAACAGGGCCTTCAGCTCGCCGGATTCAAACATTTCGCCCATGATGTCCGAGCCGCCGACGAATTCGCCGCGCACGTACAGCTGAGGAATGGTCGGCCAGTTCGAGTAGTCCTTGATGCCCTGGCGCACTTCCGGATCTTCCAGCACGTTGACGGTGGCAATGTTTTCAACGCCGCACGCTTTCAGGATCTGGATGGCACGGCCGGAAAAGCCGCATTGCGGGAACTGGGCGGTGCCCTTCATGAACAGCACCACCGGGGTGGAGGTCACGGTTTCTTTGATCCAGGTTTGTACGTCGCTCATAGCTGCCTCTAGGGTGTAAAGATGTGGAATACCGGCATTTTATAAGAAAATGCCGGCGCCCGTGATTTTACCCCCGCAGCTTGGCGAAGGCCGCCGCCATGCTGCCGCCCATGGCCGGCTCACGGTGTTGCTGCTTCTGCTGTTGGCCCATGGCGCGGCGGTCATTGCGGTCGCCGCGCTGCTGCGGCTGCGAACCGGCTTGCGGCGCGCTGTCCGACAGACGCATGGTGAGGGCAATGCGTTTGCGCTTTTCGTCCACTTCCAGCACCTTCACCTTGACCACTTGGCCGGCTTTCACCACCGTGTGCGGATCTTTGACGAAGGTGTTGGACAGGGCCGAGATGTGCACCAGGCCGTCCTGGTGCACGCCGATGTCGACAAACGCGCCAAAGGCGGCCACGTTGGTCACCACGCCTTCCAGGATCATGTCCGGGCGCAAGTCCTTGATTTCCTCCACGCCTTCCTTGAAGGTGGCGGTGGTGAATTCCGGACGCGGGTCGCGGCCCGGCTTTTCCAGTTCTTTCAGGATGTCGGTGATGGTCGGCACGCCAAACTTGTCGTCGGCGTACTTGGCCGGTTGCAGACGCTTGATCAGGGCGCTGTCGCCGATCACGCCCTTGATGTCCTTCTGGATGTCGGCCAGGATTTTTTCTACCACCGGGTAGGATTCCGGGTGGACCGCCGAGGCGTCCAGCGGGTTGTCGCCGTTCGTCACGCGCAGGAAGCCGGCCGCCTGCTCGAAGGTCTTGTCGCCCAGGCGCGGCACCGATTTCAGGGCGGCGCGCGAGGTGAACGCGCCTTTCAGGTCGCGGTAGGTGACGATGGCTTGCGCCACCGAGCTCGACAGGCCCGACACGCGCGCCAGCAGCGGCGCTGAGGCGGTGTTGACGTCCACCCCCACCGCGTTCACGCAATCCTCGACCACGGCGTCCAGCGTGCGCGCCAGCTGGGTCTGCGAGACGTCGTGCTGGTACTGGCCGACGCCGATCGATTTCGGATCGATCTTCACCAGCTCGGCCAGCGGGTCTTGCAGACGGCGCGCGATCGAGACGGCGCCGCGCAGCGACACGTCCATGTCCGGCAGCTCTTTCGACGCATATTCGGAGGCCGAATACACCGAGGCGCCGGCCTCGGACACCACGATCTTGTTCATTTTCTGCTCGGGGAAGCGCTTGAGCAGGTCTTGCGCCAGCTTGTCGGTTTCGCGCGAGGCGGTGCCGTTGCCGATGGAAATCAGCGACACATTGTGCTTCATGGCCAGCTTGCCCAGCGTGTGCAGCGAACCTTCCCAGTCGTTCTTCGGCTGGTGCGGATAAATCACGGCGGTATCGACCACCTTGCCGGTGGCGTCCACCACCGCCACCTTGACGCCGGTGCGCAGGCCCGGGTCCAGACCCATGGTGGCGCGCTGCCCGGCCGGGGCCGCCAGCAGCAAGGCTTTCAGATTGGTAGCGAAGACGTTGATGGCTTCCAGCTCGGATTTCTCGCGCAGCGCGCCCATCAGTTCGGTGTCCAGGTGCATGAAGCTTTTCACGCGCCAGGTCCAGCGCGCGGTGTCGGCCAGCCATTTGTCGGCCGGCCGGCCAGCCTGCCTGATGCCGAACCGGGCGGCGATGCGGCTTTCGCACGGATTGTGCGGCGCGTCCCACTTTGGTTTTTCCGGTTCGGTATCGAGGCGCAGGGCGACGTCGAGGATGCCTTCGCGGCGGCCGCGCATCAGCGCCAGGGCGCGGTGCGAGGGCACGGACGACAGCGGCTCGGAATAATCGAAGTAATCGGCGAACTTTTCGCCTTCTTCTTGCTTACCTTCAATAACTTTCGATTCAACAATGCCATGCTCTTGCACATATTCACGCAAGGATTGCAGCAGGGTGGCGTCCTCGGCAAAGCGTTCCATCAGGATCTGGCGCGCGCCGTCCAGCGCCGCCTTGGTGTCGGCCACGCCCGGATTGTTGCCGTCGGCGGTGGTGAAGGCTTCGCGCAGATAGTTGGCGGCCTCGGTTTCCGGGTTCAGTTCCGGATTGGCCAGCAGGCCCTCGGCCAGCGGCGCCAGGCCGGCTTCAATGGCGATCTGGGCCTTGGTGCGGCGTTTTTGCTTGTACGGAAGATATAAGTCTTCCAGGCGGGTCTTGTCTTCCGCGTGCATGACAGCATCTAACAGCTCTGGTGTCATCTTGTTTTGCTCGGTGATCGATGCCACGATACTGGCGCGGCGTTCTTCCAGCTCGCGCAGATAGCGCAGGCGCTCTTCGAGCAGACGCAGTTGAGTATCATCCAGGCCCCCGGTCGCCTCTTTACGATAGCGGGCGATGAAGGGAACGGTGGCGCCTTCGTCCAACAGGGCGATGGCGGCGGCAACCTGGGCCGGTTTGGCGGAAAGTTCCAGGGCAAGACGTTGTTCGATGGAAGGCAACATGGTGATGATTCCTAGACAGACAAGGCCGGAATAATACGACATCGGCAGGCTAAAAGGCCACGAAGGTGGGCAAGCCCACGCTGACAGACAGCTTTTATAAAGAATTACGTGAACACGAACGCTTCAATGGCGGATAATATTGCCTGTTGCCGTTTTTGAACCATCTTTGAACAACAATGCGACCTATGGATTTTACCCGCGACGACGCCCCTGCCGCCCCTGCTGCACCAGCACCGGCTCCTGCGCGCCCTGCGCCGCCTGCGAATCAATTGTCGTACGCTGTTGCCACCTGGCTACAGCGTGTGGATGCGGCAGCGCACCCCAAAGCAAAACTCACCCCGCCGCCGGTCGAGAACGACCCCAAGCAAACCAATTACAAACTGATTTATGTGATGGCCCCGACCAGTGGCGGCCGTCACGTGGCCCTGTGCCTGTACAAAGCCCGCCTGCGCCCGAACGGCGACGTGGCGGCCGCCAGTCCGGTCAGCGAAGTGTTTTCGCTGCTGTCGACGCCGCCGACGTTCATGACCCCGGCCGACGAGGATTTGATCCGCTTCTTCGTCGCCATGCGCAGCGGCCAGAACTCCCAGACCGGTTCGGCCACCGAACCGCGCGGCAAGATCGGCGCCGCGCTGCTGAATATGCTCGCCGAGCAAGATAAGCTGTTGTGGGCCAACTCCTGGGCCGACGTCGGCAACGGCCTGGTCTATCCGCTGAAAGGCGGCGTGCTGCGCGAAGCCAATCTGGCCTGGCGCGAAGAAGGCAAGGGCTTGCGTCTGGGCTGGCAGGTGGCGCCGCCGCCGGGCGCCAAGCACGTTGGCGCCGACCAGGTCGACTACATGCTGCCGACCGATCCGCCGTGGTACATCGACAACCTGTCGTGCGGCGTGCTGCAACTGAACCAGGGCGGCACCCAGATTCCGCTGGCCGACCTGCAAGCGCTGGTGGCGCAGGCGCCGCTGCTGACCAACAACGACAAGATGCGCGTCTCGCAGCTGCTGCTGGCACACGGGCTGCAAGGGCTGATGCCGCTGCCGCAGCCGCTGCCGCAGCGCATCCGCGACGACGTCAAGCCGCGTCCGGTGCTGACGCTGGACGCCGCCATGCTGGCCGACGGCTCGCTGCAACGCTGGAACGACTTTGCCGTGTTGTCCTTCGACTACGACGGCGAGCGCGTCTCGTTCGACCCGTCGCAGCGAGTGGTGCGCCAGAAGGGCGAGGTCACCGAGATCATCCAGCGCGACAGCGGCGCCGAAGACGACGCGCTGGCCCTGCTGACCGAGCGCCATTTCGTGGCGCCGGCCACCCTGCCACTGAGCGCGGTCAAGGGCGGCCTGCTGCTGCCGAGCCAGGCGGAATGGCTGCGCTTTGCCCGCGACGGCATCGCCGCGCTGAAGGAAGCCGGCTGGAAAATCGAAAAAACCGTCAAATACCGCTACGACACGGTGGAAGTCGGCGACTGGTACGCCGAGGTGGTGGAAGACGAGGCCGACGGTGGCCGCGCCTGGTTCGATCTGGAACTGGGCATCATGGTCAACCAGGAGCGGGTACCGCTGCTGCCGGTGCTGGTGCAGCTGATCCGCACCGCGCCCAACGACTTCAATCCGAAGGTGATCGCCAACCACGGCGAGGAAGACCAGATGCTGGCCACGCTGCCGGATGGCAGCCGCGTGGCCCTGCCCTGGGGCCGGGTGCGCCCCATCCTCGGCACGCTGGGCGAGTTGTATTTCAGCGACAAGATCAAGACGTCGCTGCGCATGGCCACGCTGGACGCCGCCCGCCTGGACGAGCTGGCCCGCAACGTGGACATGGCATGGACCGGCGGCGCCGAGCTGCGCGACATGGGTGCGCGCCTGAACCAGTTCGGTTCGGTCAAGCGCGTGACCACCCCGGCCGGCCTGCAAGCCACCCTGCGCGACTACCAGACCGACGGCTTGTCGTGGATGCAATTCCTGCGCGAATACGGCTTTGCCGGCATCCTGGCCGACGACATGGGCCTGGGCAAGACCGTGCAAACGCTGGCCCACATCCTGATCGAGAAGGAAGCCGGCCGCCTGACCGCGCCGGCGCTGGTGATCGCCCCAACCAGCCTGATGGGCAACTGGCAGGAGGAAGCCGCGCGCTTCGCCCCCGGCCTGAAAGTGCTGCTGTTGCAAGGCAAGGACCGCATGGGCCAGTTCGACCAGATCGACGAGGCCGACCTGGTGCTGACCACCTACGCCCTGCTGCCGCGCGACGAGGAAAAACTGCGCGAGCACGATTTCCATCTGGTGATCCTGGACGAATCGCACTACATCAAGAACACCCGCTCCAAGGCGGCCCAGAGCGCCGGCCTGCTGCGCGCGCGCCATCGGCTGTGCCTGTCCGGCACGCCGCTGGAAAACCACCTCGGCGAACTGTGGTCGCAATTCCACTTCCTGCTGCCGGGACTGCTCGGCGACGAGAAGAACTTCAACAGCGTGTTCCGCCATCCGATCGAACGCCAGGACGATCCGCTGCGGCGCGCGCTGCTGAACCGCCGCATTAAGCCTTTCCTGCTGCGCCGGACCAAGGACAGCGTGGCGAAAGAGCTGCCGCCGAAGACCGAGATGGTGCGCAAGGTCGAACTGACCGGCGCCCAGCGCGACCTGTACGAAACCGTGCGCCTGGCGATGGACCAGAAAGTGCGCGAGGAAATCGACCGCAAGGGCGTGGCGCGCAGCCAGATCGTGATCCTGGAGGCGCTGCTCAAGCTGCGCCAGGTGTGCTGCGACCCGCGTCTGGTGAAAACCACCACCAAGAAACAGCAGGCCGCCGGTTCCGCCAAGCTGGCCGACCTGATGCAGATGGTCGAGGACTTGCTGGAGGAGAAGCGCAAGATTCTGGTGTTCTCGCAATTCACCAGCATGCTGGAACTGATCGAGGAAGAACTGGAAGCGCGCGACATTCCGTACGCGCTGCTGACCGGCGACACCAAGGACCGCAGCGCCCAGGTGGCGGCCTTCCAGCAAGGCGCGGTGCCGATCTTCCTGATTTCGCTCAAGGCCGGCGGCGTCGGCCTCAACCTGACGGCGGCCGACACCGTGATCCACTACGATCCGTGGTGGAATCCGGCGGCGGAAAACCAGGCCACCGACCGTGCCTGGCGTATCGGCCAGGACAAGCCGGTGTTTGTCTACAAGTTGATCGCCAAGGGCACGCTGGAGGAGAAAATCCAGCTCTTGCAGCAGAAGAAATCCGATCTGGCGCAATCCATCCTGGCCGAAGGCGAGTCGCAGAAGATGGCGCTCACGCAGGAAGACTTGCAACAAATCTTCGCCCCGCTGGTGGAGTAAGCCATGGGCCGGACGATAGCGGAACTCCAGGCGGCGCTAGCACAATCGCAAGCCAACGAGGCCCGTTACCGGCTGCTGCTGGAACACAGCGGCGAGATCAGCTGGATGGCCGACTGCGCCACGCTCCAGCTGACCTGGCTCAGTCCGGCGGCCGAACGCCAGTTCGGCTACACCCTGGAGACCGCGCAAGCGCTGGCGGCCGGCCTGCTCAAGGATTTGCCGCCGCGCCTGGCGCGCTACGCCAAGGGCGACCTCAGCCGACGGCGCCTGCTGCGCGAAACCGAGCTGCTCCACCGCGACGGCCGAGCGGTGCCGGTGGAAATCGAATCGACCCTGATCCTCGATGAGGCCGGCGTGCCGGCCACGGTGGTGGGGGTGCTGCGCGACCTGAGCGGCCGGCGCCAGCTGGCGCAGCAACAGAAAAAATTCGCCTCCATGCTGTCGCACGAATTCCGCACGCCGCTGTCGACCATCGACGGCGCGGTGCAGCGGCTGGAAATGACCGGCGCCCATCACGACGAAGGCACACGCAAGCGCTACCGCAAGATCCAGACCGCGGTCGACCGCATGCTGGCCATGCTGGACGAATACCTGTCGCCGGAGCGCATGGCCAGCATCGGCCGCGCGCGCCAGCCGAATGAAATCAACCCGTCCACCTTGTTGCAGGCCGCCGCCGAGCAGGCCCGGCTGCGGCGGCCGCACATCACCGTGCACACCTCCGGCCTGCCGCAATGGATGCGCTGCGACCCCGCCGGCATGCGTTTGTGTCTTGAAATCTTGCTGGATAATGCAATAAAGTACACAAACGATAAGATTCCGATAGAATTGACAGGAAGAATTGCAACGGAAGGTGGCGTCGAATTTCTGGTGCGCGACCATGGCGCCGGCATCGCCGAGGCGGAACTCCCCTTCATCTTCGGTAAAGCTTACCGGGGCAGCAACGCGGCCGGCGTGGCGGGATCGGGACTGGGCCTGTACATGGCGCGCGCGATTGCGGATGTGCACGGTGGAACGGTGAGTGCACGGAATGTTTCTGAAAGCGGCACAGAATTTCGGATTTGGTTGCCGATCGCGGTCCATGCCGGGAAAAACCTTGCGCCTGCCGATGCCAGCAGTGATAATTCCTCGGACGCAAGCTGATTGTCCCAGGTCTGGGCACAATTGCTCAACAATCGAACGAATGGCGCATCAATGACGCAAATACTGATCGTGGAAGACAATCTGGACTACGCCGAAGAAATGGCGGAGTTCCTGACTGAACTTGAACACGAAGTGCACATCACCAATAACGCCAGCGATATGTGGTCTGCCCTCAGCCAGGGCAATGTCGGCGTGGTCGTGCTGGACCTCGGCCTGCCGGATGAAGACGGCTTCAACGTCATCCCGCGCATGCGCCAGCTGTACCCGCAAATCGGACTGCTGGTGCTGACCGGCCGCGTGGCGTTCGACAACCGTATTCTTGGTTTGCGCCTGGGCGCGGACCATTATTTGACCAAGCCTATCAAATTTCCGGAACTGGCGGCGCACATTGAAGCGCTGGACCGTCGGGTCGGCCCGCAGGAAACCATTCCGGCGCCGAGCAAGTGGACGCTCAAGGTCAGCGCCCGCCAGCTGGAGTTGCAGGGCATGGCCATTACCCTGACCGAGAAAGAGTGCAACTTCCTGCATCTGTTGACGATTAACACCCGTCCCGTGCCGCGCCAAGTGATCGTGGCTGGCATCGGCGGTGACGATCCCGACGCCGGCCGCCGCGTCGACATGCTGGTGTACCGCCTGCGCAAGAAGGCGCGCACCGGCCTGGGCCAGGATCTGCCGCTGCGCAGCGCCTACGGCGAGGGTTACAGCCTGTCCGCCAGCTTCAACTTGTCATAAACAGGGACAGAGCAAACGCGATTTTCCGTTTTGCGAAATTAATCGGGGACGGAGTCAGTCAACAAGGGTAGAATCGGGCTTCCGATTCCCCTTTTTGTTCTCTCCATGGCACGCCTGCCCCGTTTAATCGTCCCCGACCAGCCGCACCACGTCATCCAGACCGGCGCCAACAACCAGAATGTCTTCCTCGATACCGAGGATTACCAAACCTTCCTCGGCTGGCTGCGCAGCGCCGCCAAAACCTACAAAGTCGCGGTGCACTGCTATGTTTTGATGCCCAACCACCTGCATTTGCTGGTCACGCCCGCCGACGCCACCGGCCTGGGCCAGATGATGCAGTGGATAGGCCGCTATTACGTGCCCTATTTCAATCAAAAGTATGCCCGTAGCGGCACGTTGTGGAACGGACGCTACAAAACCTCGCTGATCGACGCCGACGCCTACTTCATGCTGTGCAGCCGTTATATCGAATTCAACCCGGTACGCAACGGCATGGTGGCGCGGGCCGAGGATTACCCTTGGTCCAGCTACTGCCACCACGCCGGCATCCGCCCGGACGGGCTGGTGACCGACCACGCCAAAGTCTGGGAACTGGGCAACACGCCATTCCAGCGCGAGGCCGCCTACAGCGCGCTATCCCAGCCGCCGCTGAGCGAAGAGGAAATCACGTTGATCGGCAAATCCCTGCTCAAGGGCTGGCCACTGGGTTCGCAGCAATTCCAGACCGCCCTCCAGAACAAGGTAAAACGTCAGGTATTGCCGGCAAAACGCGGCCGGCCATTCAAAATAAAGCCATAACTCCGGGGTCAGGTCCTCCATTTCCACACGGGCACAACTGTAGAGCGCGATACGGTTGTGCCCGTGTGGAAATGGAGGACCTGACCCCGGATTCACTCCGTCCCCAATTAAAAAAATAAGCTTCTGAGGAAAATTTAATTCGACTCCGACCCTAATTGTTGTTGTTGAGGTTTACGCTGCATTGCACTAATCTTAGCCTTCGAGCCAATTAGTCTGGAGTTTAGCCATGAAAGCGCAAGGTCTTTACGATCCGTCCAATGAACACGATGCCTGCGGCGTCGGTTTCGTCGCCCACATCAAGGGCAACAAGAGCCATTCGATTGTGGAACAGGGTCTGCTGATCTTGAAAAACCTCGATCACCGGGGCGCGGTGGGCGCCGACCCTCTGATGGGTGACGGCGCCGGTATCCTGATCCAGATCCCGGATCAGTACTACCGCGATGAGATGGCCAAGCAAGGCGTGGAACTGCCGCCGCCAGGCGAATACGGCGTCGGCATGGTGTTCCTGCCGAAGGAAAACGCTTCGCGCATCGCTTGCGAGCAGGAAATCGAGCGCGCCGCGCGCGCCGAGGGCCAGATCGTGCTGGGCTGGCGCAATGTGCCGGTCGACCTCGACATGCCGATGTCGCCGACCGTGCGCGCCAAAGAGCCGGTGATCCGCCAGATCTTCATCGGCCGCGGTGCCGACATCATGGTGACCGACGCGCTGGAACGCAAGCTGTACGTGATCCGCAAATCGTCCGGCCACGCCATCCAGGCGCTGAAGCTGATCCACGGCAAAGAATTCTTCGTGGCCTCGATGTCGGCCCGTACCGTGGTCTACAAGGGCCTGCTGCTGGCCGACCAGGTCGGCGTGTACTACAAAGACCTGCAAGACGCGCGCTGCGTGTCGGCGCTGGCGCTGGTGCACCAACGCTTCTCGACCAACACCTTCCCCGAGTGGCCGCTGGCCCACCCGTACCGCCTGCTGGCGCACAACGGCGAGATCAACACCGTGCGCGGCAACTTCAACTGGATGCGCGCCCGCGAAGGCGTGATGAAATCGGCCGTGCTGGGCGACGACCTGCACAAGCTGTTCCCGCTGATCTACGAAGGCCAGTCGGACACCGCCTGCTTCGACAACGCGCTGGAACTGCTGCTGATGGCCGGCTACCCGATCGCCCAGGCGATGATGATGATGGTGCCGGAAGCGTGGGAAAACCATGGCACCATGGACGACAACCGCCGCGCCTTCTACGAATACCACGCCGCCATGATGGAACCGTGGGACGGCCCGGCCGCGCTGGCGTTCACCGACGGCCGTTATATCGGCGGCACCCTGGACAGGAACGGTTTGCGGCCGGCGCGTTATATCGTCACCGACGACGACCTGGTGGTGATGGCCTCGGAATCCGGCGTGCTGCCGATTCCGGAATCGAAGATCATCCAGAAATGGCGTCTGCAACCGGGCAAGATGTTCCTGATCGACCTGGAAGCCGGCCGCATCATCGACGACAAAGAGCTGAAAGACACCTACGCCAACGCCAAGCCCTACAAGGCATGGATCAACGCGGTGCGCATCAAGCTGAACGAAATCAAGCTGAGCGAAAGCCAGCTGGCGCACAACCGCGCCAAGGACAAGCCGGCCGCCGGCGAAAAAGCCGTGCCGTCGCTGCTGGACCGCCAGCAAGCCTTCGGCTACACCCAGGAAGACCTGAAGTTCCTGATGGCGCCGATGGCCGCCGCCGGCGAAGAAGCCACCGGCTCGATGGGCAACGACTCGCCGCTGGCCGTCATGTCCAACAAGCTGAAGCCGCTGTATTCCTATTTCAAGCAGCTGTTCGCCCAGGTGACCAACCCGCCGATCGACCCGATCCGCGAAGCGATGGTGATGTCGCTGGTGTCGTTCATCGGTCCCAAGCCTAACCTGCTGGACACCAACAACGTCAACCCGCCGATGCGCCTGGAAGTGGCGCAGCCGGTGCTGGGCTTCGACGATATGGAGCGTCTGCGCAGCATCAGCCAGCACACCGGCGGCAAGTTCAAATCGTACGAACTGGGCATCTGCTACCCGCTGGCCTGGGGCAAGGAAGGTGTGGAAGCCTGCCTGGCGTCGCTGTGCGCGGAAGCGGTCGATGCCGTCAAGTCCGGCCACAACATCCTGATCGTGTCGGACCGCTCGGTTGGCCCTGACCGCGTGGCCATCCCTGCGCTGCTGGCCACCTCGACCATCCACCAGCACCTGGTCAGCAAAGGCCTGCGCGCCTCGACCGGCCTGGTGGTGGAAACCGGCTCGGCCCGCGAGACCCACCACTTCGCCCTGCTGGCCGGCTACGGCGCGGAAGCGATCCACCCGTACCTGGCGATGGAAACCCTGGCCGAAATGGCGCAAGGCATGCCGGGCGATATGTCGGCTGAAAAAGCCATCTACAACTTCACCAAAGCCATCGGCAAAGGCCTGATGAAGGTGATGTCGAAGATGGGCATCTCGACCTATATGTCCTACTGCGGCGCGCAGATCTTCGAAGCGGTCGGCCTGAACAAGTCGCTGGTCGACAAGTATTTCCGCGGCACCGCCTCCAACGTGGAAGGCATCGGCGTGTTTGAAGTGGCGGAAGAAGCGCTGCGCCTGCACAACCTGGCCTTCGGCAACGACCCGGTGCTGGCCAACCACCTGGACGCCGGCGGCGAATACGCCTTCCGTATCCGCGGTGAAGACCACCTGTGGACCCCGGACGCCATCGCCAAGCTGCAACACTCGACCCGTGCCAACAACTACGCCAGCTATAAAGAGTACGCCCAGATCATCAACGACCAGAGCAAGCGTCACCTGACCCTGCGCGGCCTGTTCGAGTTCAAGATCGATCCGGCCAAGGCGATTCCGCTGGATGAAGTGGAGCCGGCCAAGGAAATCGTCAAACGCTTCGCCACCGGCGCCATGTCGATGGGTTCGATCTCGACCGAAGCCCACGCCACCCTGGCGGTGGCGATGAACCGCATCGGCGGCAAATCGAACACCGGTGAAGGCGGCGAAGATCCATCGCGCTACACCATGGAGCTGAAAGGCATCAAGATCAAGCAGGGCGAGACCATGGCGTCGGTCATGGGCAAGGAACAGATGGTGGTCGACATTCCTCTGCAAGAGGGCGACTCGCTGCGTTCGCGCATCAAGCAGGTGGCGTCGGGCCGTTTCGGCGTGACCGCCGCTTACCTGAACTCGGCCGACCAGATCCAGATCAAGATGGCCCAGGGCGCCAAGCCGGGCGAAGGCGGCCAGCTGCCGGGCCACAAGGTGTCGGAATACATCGCCACCCTGCGCTTCTCGGTGCCGGGAGTGGGTCTGATTTCGCCGCCGCCGCACCACGATATTTACTCGATTGAAGATCTGGCGCAGCTGATCCACGATCTGAAGAACGCCAACCCGCGCGCTTCGATCTCGGTCAAGCTGGTGTCGGAAGTGGGTATCGGCACCGTGGCCGCTGGCGTGACCAAAGCGAAAGCCGACCACGTGGTGGTCGCCGGCCACGACGGCGGCACCGGCGCATCGCCGCTGTCCTCGGTCAAGCACGCCGGCACCCCGTGGGAGCTGGGCCTGGCGGAAACCCAGCAGACGCTGGTGCTGAATGGCCTGCGCAGCCGTATCCGCGTCCAGGCCGACGGCCAGATGCGTACCGGCCGCGACGTGGTGATCGCCGCCATGCTGGGCGCCGACGAAATCGGCTTCGCCACCGCGCCGCTGGTGGTGGAAGGCTGCATCATGATGCGTAAATGCCACCTGAACACCTGCCCGGTCGGCGTTGCGACGCAAGATCCGGTGCTGCGCGCCAAGTTCTCGGGCAAGCCTGAGTATGTGGTCAACTACTTCTTCTTCGTCGCCGAGGAAGCGCGTCAGCTGATGGCGCAACTGGGCATCCGTACCTACGACGAGCTGATCGGCCGCGTGGATCTGCTGGACAAGTCGAAAGCCATCTCGCACTGGAAGGCGCAAGGCCTGGACTTCAGCAACATCTTCTACCAGCCGGAAGTGCCGAACGGCGACGCCATCTACCACACCATGGAACAGGACCACGGCCTGGACAAGGCACTGGACCACAAGCTGATCGCCCAGGCCAAGGCGGCGCTGGAAAAAGGCGAGCGCGTGTCCTTCATCTCGCCGGTGAAGAACCTGAACCGCACCGTCGGCACCATGCTGTCGGGCGAAGTGGCCAAGCGCTACGGTCACGCCGGTCTGCCGGACGACACCATCCACATCCAGCTGCAAGGCACGGCCGGCCAGTCGGCGTGCGCCTTCCTGGCGCACGGCATCACCATCGATCTGGTGGGCGAGGGCAACGACTACGTCGGCAAGGGCCTGTCGGGCGGCCGCATCATCGTGCGTCCGAACACCGAGTTCCGTGGCTGGGCGGTGAACAACATCATCATCGGCAACACCGTGCTGTACGGCGCGATTTCCGGTGAAGCCTTCTTCAACGGCGTGGCCGGCGAGCGTTTCGCTGTGCGTAACTCGGGCGCCACCGCCATCGTCGAAGGCACCGGCGACCACGGTTGCGAATACATGACCGGCGGCACCGTTGTGGTGCTGGGCAACACCGGCCGTAACTTCGCGGCGGGCATGTCGGGCGGTATCGCTTACGTCTACGATCCGGATGGTGATTTCGAATCGCGCTGCAACACCGCGATGGTGTCGCTGGAGCCGGTGCTGACCACTAAGGAACAGGCGGCGCAGAGCGAAACCTGGCACATCCAGCACAAGGATATCGGCCGCGAGTCGGACGAGGTGATCCTGAAGCGTTTGATCGAGCGCCACTTCAAGCACACCGGCAGCACCCGTGCCCGCCTGTTGCTGGATAACTGGGCCGAGAGCCGCGCCAAGTTCGTGAAGGTATTCCCAAGCGAATACAAACGCGCGCTGGCCGAGATGGCCGAAGACGTGGCGAACGAAGCCGCTTCCGCTCAACCGATCGCTGCTTAATCGCTGCTGTAAAGAATTAAAGGATATATCGTGGGTAAAATCACCGGCTTCATGGAATTCCAGCGTCAGGAAGAAGGCTATCTGCCGCCAGCGACGCGCGTTAAAAACTATGCGGAATTCGTTATTCCGCTGACCAACGAGCAAGCCAAAGTCCAGGGCGCGCGCTGCATGGATTGCGGCATCCCGTTCTGCAACAACGGCTGCCCGGTCAACAACATCATCCCGGACTGGAACGATCTGGTTTATCGCGGTAACTACCGCGAGGCGCTGGACACCCTGCACTCGACCAATAACTTCCCGGAATTCACCGGCCGCATCTGCCCGGCGCCATGCGAGGCCGCCTGCACCCTGGGCATTCACGAAGATCCGGTCGGCATCAAGTCGATCGAACACAAGATCATCGACGAAGGCTGGGAACACGGCTGGGTGGTGCCGCAACCCGCGGCCAGACAAACCGGCAAGAAAGTCGCCGTGGTCGGTTCCGGTCCTGCCGGCTTGGCGGCGGCCCAGCAGCTGGCGCGCGCCGGCCACGCCGTGACCGTGTTTGAAAAAGCCGACCGCGTTGGCGGCCTGCTGCGCTACGGTATTCCAGACTTCAAGATGGAAAAGTCGCACATCGACCGCCGCGTCAAGCAGATGGAAGCCGAAGGCGTGACCTTCCGCACCTCGGTCCTGATCGGCAAGGATTTCCCGGCCAACGTCAACAACTGGGCCAAGGAAACCATCTTCCCGGAAGACCTGCAAAAAGAATTCGACGCCGTGGTGCTGGCCGGCGGCGCCGAGCAGCCGCGCGACCTGCCTGTGCCGGGCCGCGAGCTGAAAGGCGTGCACTTCGCCATGGACTTCCTGCCGCAGCAGAACAAAGTCAACGCCGGCGACAAGCTGAAAGACCAGATCAAGGCCACCGGCAAGCACGTCGTGGTGATCGGCGGCGGCGACACCGGTTCCGACTGCGTCGGCACCTCCAACCGTCATGGCGCCGCCTCGGTGACCCAGTTCGAACTGATGCCTATGCCACCGGAGCAGGAGAACAAGCCGCTGGTATGGCCATACTGGCCGACCAAGCTGCGCACCTCGTCCTCGCACGAGGAAGGTTGCGAGCGCGACTGGGCCGTGGCCACCAAGCGCCTGGAAGGCAAGGGCGGTAAGCTGGAGAAGCTGGTGGCCTGCCGCGTCGAATGGAAAGACGGCAAGATGAGCGAAGTGCCGAACTCGGAATTCGAAATGAAGGCCGACCTGGTGTTCCTGGCCATGGGCTTCGTCTCGCCGGTGGCCAACATCCTGGACGCGTTCGGCGTTGAAAAAGATGCGCGCGGCAATGCCAAGGCAAGCACCGATGGCGAAGGCTGCTACAAGACTTCCTCCCCCAAAGTATTTGCCGCCGGCGACATGCGCCGCGGCCAATCGCTGGTGGTGTGGGCGATCCGCGAAGGCCGCCAGTGCGCGCGCGCGGTCGACGAGTTCCTGATGGGCAGTTCCGAGTTGCCACGCTAATCTCCTGTAGCTTAGCGCAGCGCTCAGGCTCCGCCTGACTCCCTGCCGGGTACGGATGGGCGATCCCCAGCCGTATCCGGTTTTTTTTTGAAAGTACCGTCTGCTGCACCGCAAGAATGTAACATTTAGTGCCGAGTGTAAATTACTGACTTTGGGTTCAGTAGTGTTGTATTATCTGCTACTTAATCTTGCGCTTTAGATGCGCTCCAAGCAGAGATTGACCTTTCTGCACTACAATACGGCATTCCAAAAAATGAGTTCAGTCGTGGCTAATCTAGTCGAAATCCGTGATTTACACTTCACCTATGGCAAGCGCGCGATCCTGACGGGCTTGAACATGGACTTTCCACGCGGGAAAGTGGTGGCGATCATGGGCGGCTCCGGTTCCGGCAAGACCACCGTGCTGCGCCTGATCGGCGGCCAATTGCGTCCGCAAAAGGGCCATGTCAAGGTCCAGGGGCAGGTGGTGCACAAGCTGAATACCGCCGGCCTGTATCTGTTGCGTCGCAAAATGGGCATGTTGTTTCAGCATGGCGCTCTGTTTACCGACCTCAGCGTGTTTGAAAACGTCGCCTTCCCGCTGCGCGAGCATACCGACCTGCCGGAAGAGCTGATCCGCAATCTGGTGCTGATGAAGCTGCAAGCCGTGGGCCTGCGCAACGCCGCCAGGCTGAAACCGGGCGAAATCTCGGGCGGCATGGCGCGCCGCGTGGCGCTGGCGCGCTCGATCGCGCTGGACCCGGAACTGATTATGTATGACGAGCCGTTCGCCGGCCTGGACCCGATCTCGATGGGCGTCACCGCCAACCTGATCCGCAACCTGAACACGGCGCTGGGCTCGACCACGGTGCTGGTGTCGCACGACGTCAAGGAAAGCTTCGCCATCGCCGACTATGTTTATTTCCTGTCGCAAGGCAAGATCGTCGCCAGCGGCACGCCGGAAGAGATGATGGTGTCCACCGACCCGTATGTGAAGCAGTTCGTCAACGCGGAAGCGGACGGCCCGGTGCCGTTCCACTATCCAGGCAAGTCCCTGGCCGACGATCTGGGCCTGGGAGTGCAAGTATGAGTGTAAAGAACTGGTTGTCCAAGCTGGGCGCGCCCCTGCGCGACTATATTGAAAGCATCGGCTTCGGCGCCCGCACCTTCGGCGCCATGCTGGGCCTGTCGCCGGGCCTGCTCAAGCGTCCGCGCCTGGTGGTCGAGCAGCTGCATTTCATCGGCAATTACTCGATGCTGATCATCACCCTGTCCGGCCTGTTCGTCGGCATGGTGCTGGGCCTGCAAGGCTATTACACGCTGAATAAATACGGCGCCGAGCAATCGCTGGGCCTGTTGGTGGCGCTGGGCCTGACCCGCGAGCTGGGCCCGGTCATCACCGCCCTGCTGTTCGCCGGCCGCGCCGGCACCTCGCTGACCGCCGAGATCGGCCTGATGAAGGCCGGCGAGCAGCTGTCGGCCATGGAAATGATGGCCGTGAACCCGATCCAGCGCGTGCTGGCGCCGCGTTTCTGGGCCGGCGTGATCTCGGTGCCGCTGCTGGCGTCGGTGTTCAGCGCGGTCGGCGTGCTGGGCGGCTGGCTGGTCGGCGTGCAGCTGATCGGCGTCGACGACGGCGCCTTCTGGTCGCAGATGCAGGCCGGCGTCGACATCTGGAAAGATATTTACAACGGCTTCGCCAAGAGCGTGGTGTTCGGCATCGCCATCACCTTCATCGCCCTGTACCAAGGCTACGAAGCCCAGCCGACCCCGGAAGACGTGGCGCGCGCCACCACCCGTACCGTCGTGATCTCATCGCTGATGATCTGGTGGCTGGACTTCATGATGACGGCGCTGATGTTCAGCAAATAAAGATTAAGAAACTGAGGAAGAAGAATATGCAACGCAAATCTCTGGATGTCTGGGTCGGTCTGTTCATCGTTGTCGGCGTGGCTGCGCTGATGTTCCTGGCGCTCAAGGCCGGCAACATGAGCTCGCTGTCCTTCGGCAAGACCTACGCCGTCACCGCCAAGTTCGACAACATCGGCAGCCTGCGCCCGCAGGCGGCGGTCAAGGCCGCCGGCGTGGTGGTCGGCCGTGTGGGAGAGATCAAGTTTGATGACAAGAGCTACCAGGCGCTGGTAACCTTGAACATGGAAGAAGGTTACAAATTCCCTAAGGACAGCTCGGCCAAAATCCTCACCGCCGGCCTGCTGGGCGAACAATATGTCGGCATCGAAGCCGGCGGCGACACCAACAATCTGGCTGCCGGCGACAAGATCGCCCGCACCCAATCGGCTGCCGTACTGGAAGACCTGATCAATCAGTTCATCTACAGCAAAGCCGCCGAAGGAAAGGACGATAAATGATCCGCACCACGAAATTCCGCCAGGCCGCGCTGGCGCTGGGCGTCACCCTGATGCTGGCCGGCTGCGCCGGTCCCAACCCGCGCGACCCGTACGAGAGCTACAACCGCGCCATGTTCGAGTTCAACGACACGGTCGACACCTACGCCCTGAAACCGGCCGCCACGGTCTATAAAAACGTGACGCCCGGCTTCGTGCAAACCGGCGTCAGCAACTTCTTCGGCAACCTGGGCGACGCCTGGACCGCTATCAACCAGCTGTTGCAAGGTAATGGCCAGGCCGGCATGTCCGACCTGAGCCGCTTCGCGCTGAACTCGACCCTGGGCATCGTCGGCCTGTTCGACATCGCCTCCGAGGCCGGCCTGCCGAAGCACAAGGAAGACTTCGGCCAGACCCTGGGCGTGTGGGGCGTGGATTCCGGCCCTTACCTGGTGCTGCCGCTGCTGGGCCCGTCCACCGTGCGCGACACGGTGGCCCTGCCGGTCGATATCTCGGGCGACATCTGGCGCTACAAGGACCCGACCAACGTGCGCAACATCGGCACCGCGCTGCGCGTGATCGATACCCGCGCCGGCCTGCTGGACGCCTCCACCCTGCTGGAAGACGCCGCCCTGGACCGCTACGAATTCCTGCGCGACGGCTATTTGCAGCGCCGCGAAAGCCAGATCCACCCGGACGGCGACGGCCCCTCCAGCAAGCCTAAAAAAGATGACAGCGCAGAAACTTCCACACCCGTGTCATCCGAATCGGCCCCAAAAGAGTTAAACTCCGGCACACCGGCTGCAAAACCTGACAGCCAGTGACCCCGAGAACCACTCATAAGGCATAGAAAAGATGAAATTCATTAAACAATTTATCGCTTTAGCAACTGTTGCCGTCGCCTTCAACGCGCACGCCGCCGCCCCTGCCAACGAGGCGCCGGACGCGCTGGTGAAACGCATCAGCCAGGACGTGATCGACACCGCCAAGGCCGACAAGGCCATCCAGGCCGGCGACACCAAGAAGGTGATCGACCTGGTGGAAACCAAGATCCTGCCGTACGTGGACTTCCAGCGCATGACCTCGCTGGCCGCCGGCCGCTTCTGGCGCGACGCCACCCCGGAACAGCAGAAAGCCCTGACCGAACAGTTCCGTTCGCTGTTGGTGTTCACCTATTCGGGCGCGCTGTCGCAGGTCAAGGATCAGACCATCGAATTCAAGCCCCTGCGTGCCGATCCGGCCGACACCGAGGTGGAAGTGCGCTCGCAGGTCAACATGCCGCGCGGCGAACCGATCCCGCTGAACTACCGCGTCGCCAAGGGCCCGCAAGGCTGGAAGATCTACGACATCAACGTGCTGGGCGCGTGGCTGGTCGAGACCTACAAGGGCACCTTTGCCTCGGAAATCTCGAAAGGCGGCATGGACGGCCTGATCAAGGCGCTGACCGAGAAAAACAAGAAGCTCGCCAGCAAGCCACTGAAAACCAACGCACCCAAGTAAGCTGACGCCATGAACGCCGTTACCGAACCCATCGACAATTTGCAGTCGCTCACGTCCCTGACCGTGCTCAACGCCACCGCGGCGCTGGAGCGCGGCTATGCCGCCCTGCGCGCCGGCCAGACCGTGTTCGACCTGCGTCATGTGTTGACGGTGGATTCGGTGGCGGTGTCGGTGATGCTGTCGTGGCAGCGCGCCGCGCAGGCCGCGGGCGTCCAGCTGCAACTGAAAAACCTGCCGCCGGCGCTGCAAAGCCTGACCAAGCTGTACGGCGTGTGCACGCTGCTGTTCCCGACCGACGTCAAGCTGGAACAGGACGGCAACATCCCGCGCAACCCCGCGCACGACGAATTCTCCCCGGTGAAAGCGCCGGAATCGGTCTTCAGCAAGAAGACCCAGGTGGGCAACGATTCGGCCGACAACTCGGCCGCCCACCATCACCATTGACCCCCGCCTCCCCCCGCCGCCTGCTGTAAATCCCCGGTCCGGCTCAGCCGGATCAAAATTCCAATATAATTGAACGTTGCCGCAGTCGAAGAGCCGTGGCGCCCGCAGCATCTTCCTTCGCGCCGGTTCTGCCGCCGCAACCTTATAGATAAGTCAAGAATGACAGCGATCCAAATTAGCAATGTCGAGAAGCGCTACAAGTCGCTCCAGGCGCTGGGCGGCGTCTCACTGAACATTGAAGAAGGCGAATTTTTCGGCCTGCTCGGCCCGAATGGCGCCGGCAAAACCACCCTGATTTCCATCATCGCCGGCTTGAACCGCCCGGACAATGGCTCGGTCAAGATCCACGGCCACGACGTGGTCAGCGATTTCCGCGCGGCCCGCAAGAAGCTGGGCGTGGTGCCGCAGGAACTGGTGTTCGACCCCTTCTTCACCGTGCGTGAAACCCTGCGCCTGCAATCCGGTTACTTTGGCCTGAAGAACAACGACGCCTGGATCGACGAGGTGATGCACAACCTCGACCTGACCAACAAGGCCGACACCAATATGCGCGCGCTGTCCGGCGGCATGAAGCGCCGCGTGCTGGTGGCGCAGGCGCTGGTGCACAAGCCGCCCGTGATCGTGCTCGACGAGCCGACCGCCGGCGTCGACGTCGAACTGCGCCAGACGCTGTGGAAGTTCATCTCGCGTCTCAACCGCGAAGGCCACACCGTGGTGCTGACCACGCACTATCTGGAAGAAGCGCAAGCCATGTGCAAGCGCGTGGCCATGCTCAAACTGGGCAAGGTGGTGGCGCTGGACTCCATGGCCTCGCTGATCCGCCGCATCTCCGGCTCGCAGCTGATCGTCAACATGACGCATGGCGACCTGCCGGACGACCTGCGCTCGCTGATCACGCACCCGGAAACCTCGGAGCACGGCAAGAAGTACAGCCTGCGCATCAATGAATACGCTGAAGTCGAGCAGATTTTGAAACGCCTGCGCGAGTCGGGCGCCATCATCGACGAAATGCAACTGCAACAAGCGGATCTGGAAGACATCTTCATCCAGATCATGGAAAAAGGTACCGTATGAACTTCCTCTCCGCCGGCTTCCGCACCCTGGTCTACAAGGAGACCTTGCGCTTCTGGAAGGTAGCGACGCAAACCATCGCCGCGCCGATCCTGACCGCCATGCTGTACCTGCTGATTTTCGGTCACGTGCTGGAAGGTCGCGTCAACGTCTACGATGGCGTCAACTACACCTCCTTCCTGATTCCGGGCCTGGTGATGATGAGCGTCTTGCAGAACGCCTTCGCCAACTCCTCGTCCTCGCTGATCCAGTCCAAGATCACCGGCAACCTGGTGTTCGTGCTGCTGACGCCTTTGTCGCACTGGGAGATTTTCTCGGCCTACGTGATCGCCGCCATGGTGCGCGGCATCGTGGTCGGCTGCGGCGTGTTCTTCGTGACCGCGTGGTTCGCCCACTTGTCGTTCGCGGCGCCGCTGTGGATCATCGTGTTTGCGCTGCTGGGCGCCGCCATCCTCGGCACCATGGGCCTGATCGCCGGCATCTGGGCCGAGAAGTTCGACCAGCTGGCCGCCTTCCAGAACTTCCTGATCGTGCCGCTGACCTTCCTGGCCGGCGTGTTTTACTCGATCCATTCGCTGCCGCCGGTATGGCAGGCGGTATCGCATTTGAATCCGTTCTTCTACATGATCGACGGCTTCCGTTACGGTTTCTTCGGCCAGTCCGACGTCAATCCGCTGGTGAGCGTGGCCATTGTTGCGGCCTTCCTGGTGGTGCTGGCGTTCCTGGCGATTCGTTTGCTGCGCTCGGGCTACCGCCTGCGCCACTAATTCATAGGATTCATCATGGTCACCACTCCAGAACTCATCCACGGCTACATCAAGGCCGGCCTCGAATGCACCCACCTCGAAGTGGAGGGCGACGGCCAGCACTTCCAGGCCGTGATTGTGTCGCCCGCGTTTGCCGGCAAGCGCCTGATCCAGCGCCACCAGCTGGTGTACGCTGCGCTGGGCGACCGCATGCGTGAAGAAATCCACGCGCTGTCGATGAAAACCCTCACCCCTGACGAATACCAAGGATAAGCATGGACAAGCTTCTGATTCAAGGCGGTAACCGCCTGCAAGGCGACATCACCATCTCCGGCGCCAAGAACGCGGCGTTGCCTATCCTGTGCGCCGGTTTGCTGACTTCCGGCGATGTCGAACTGTCCAACGTGCCGCACCTGCACGATGTATCGACCATCCTGAAACTGCTGGGCGAGACCGGCCTGAAAGTCACGCAGGACGGCGACAAGGTCACCCTGAACGGCAGCGCCATCACCAAGCTGGAAGCGCCGTACGATCTGGTGAAAACCATGCGCGCCTCGATCCTGGTACTGGGTCCGCTGCTGGCGCGCTTCGGCGAAGCCAAGGTCTCGCTGCCGGGCGGCTGCGCCATCGGTTCACGTCCGGTGGATCAGCACATCAAGGGCTTGCAGGCGCTGGGCGCCGACATCACCGTTGAAGGCGGCTATATCTACGCCAAGTGCGCCAAGCTGAAAGGCGCGCGCATCGTCACCGACATGATCACCGTCACCGGCACCGAAAACCTGCTGATGGCCGCAACGCTGGCCGAAGGCGAAACCGTGCTGGAAAACGCCGCCTGCGAACCTGAAGTGACCGACCTTGCCAACCTGCTGGTGGCCATGGGCGCGAAAATCGAAGGCATCGGCACCAACCGTCTGGTGATTCAGGGCGTGAGCGAACTGCGTGGCGCCAGACACGCCGTGATTTCGGACCGCATCGAAGCGGCCACCTTCCTGTGCGCCGTCGCGGCCACCGGCGGCGATATCACCATCCGCAACACGCGCGTGGACATCATGGATGCGGCGCTGGACAAGCTGCGCGAGATCGGTGTGACGCTGACCATCGGCGACAACTGGATCCGTGCGCAGATGGACAAGCGTCCGTCGCCTGTGACCTTCCGCACCACCGAATACCCGGGCTTCCCGACCGATATGCAGGCGCAATTCATGGCGGTGAACACCATCGCCAACGGCGCCAGCCGCGTGACGGAAACCATTTTTGAAAACCGCTTCATGCACGTCCAGGAGATGAACCGTCTGGGCGCGCAAATTGAAACCGATGGCAACACCGCCTTTATCAAAGGCGTTGAACAGCTGGTTGGCGCGCCTGTGATGGCGACCGACCTGCGTGCATCCGCTTCGCTGGTGATCGCCGGCCTGGCTGCGCGCGGTGAAACGCTGGTCGACCGCATCTATCACCTGGACCGCGGCTACGATCAGATGGAAGTCAAACTCTCCGCCGTAGGCGCCAACATCAAGCGAATCAAGTAAAACCATGAGCACCTTTCAAGCCGACTCCCAGCAGCTGATTCTTGCGCTGTCGAAGGGCCGCATTTTCGAAGACACCCTGCCGCTGCTGGAAGCGGCCGGCATCACCGTCACCGAGAATCCGGAAACCTCGCGCAAGCTGATCCTGCCGACCAACGACCCTGACGTGCGCGTGCTGATCGTGCGCGCGACCGACGTGCCGACCTATGTGCAGCATGGCGCGGCGGACTTCGGCGTGGCCGGCAAGGATGTGCTGCTGGAGCACGGCGGCGAAGGCTTGTACCAGCCGATCGACCTGCATATCGCCGAGTGCCGCATGTCGGTCGCGGTGCGCAACGGCTTCGATTACGACACCGCCGTGCGCCAGGGCGCGCGCCTGCGCGTGGCCACCAAGTTCGTCGAAACCGCGCGCGCGCACTTCGCCAAGAAGGGCGTGCACGTGGACCTGATCAAGCTGTATGGCTCGATGGAGCTGGCACCGCTGGTCGGCCTGTCGGACGCGATTGTCGACGTGGTCAGCACTGGCGGTACGCTGCGCGCCAACGACCTGAAAGAGGTCGAGGCCATCATGGATATTTCCTCGCGCCTGATCGTGAATCAAGCCGCGCTGAAGATGAAACGCGAGCGCCTGCAACCGATTATCGAAGCATTTGAACGCGCATCCAAAAAATGATTACCAAGCTCGATTCCAGCCAGGCCGATTTCAAACAGCGTCTGGACACCCTGCTGGCGTTTGAAGCCAGCACCGACGACGCCATCGAATCTGCCGTCGGCAAGATCCTCGCCGATGTGAAAGCACGCGGCGATGCCGCCGTCCTCGAATACACCAACAAATTCGACCGCCTGCCGAACGGCGGCGCCACCAGCATGGCGGCGCTGGACGTGTCGCAGGAAGAACTGCAAGCGGCGCTGGCCGCGATTCCTGAAGCGCAGCGCAAGGCATTGGAAGTCGCAGCGCAGCGCGTGCGCGTGTTCCACGAACGCCAGAAGCAGGAACTGAACGGCTTCACCTACACCGAGCCTGATGGCACGGTGCTGGGTCAGCGCGTGACGCCGCTGGACCGCGTCGGTATCTACGTCCCTGGCGGTAAAGCCGCCTACCCATCGTCGGTACTGATGAACGCGATTCCGGCGCACGTCGCCGGCGTGGAAGAAATCATCATGGTGGTGCCAACGCCGGACGGGGTGAAAAACCAGATGGTGTTCGCCGCCGCCGCCATCGCTGGCGTGACGCGCGTGATCACCATCGGCGGCGCCCAAGCCGTGGCCGCGCTGGCCTACGGCACCGAAACCATACAGGCGGTCGACAAAATCGTCGGCCCGGGCAACGCCTACGTGGCCTCGGCCAAGCGCCGCGTGTTCGGCACCGTCGGCATCGACATGATCGCCGGCCCGTCGGAAATCCTGATCGTCGCCGACGGCACCACCGATCCTGACTGGGTCGCGATGGACCTGTTCTCGCAGGCGGAGCACGACGAGCTGGCGCAAGCCATCCTGCTGTGCCCGGACGCCGACTACATCGCCAAGGTGGAAGCCAGCATAGAAAAGCTACTGCCACAGATGCCGCGCCAGGAAGTCATCAAGACCTCGCTGGGCGACCGCGGCGCGCTGGTCAAAGTGCGCGACATGGACCAAGCGTGCGCCATCGCCAACAGCATCGCCGCCGAGCACCTGGAGATCTCCGCCGTCGAGCCGCGGCAATGGGCCGACAAGATCCGCCACGCAGGCGCCATGTTCCTCGGCCGCTTCTCGTCCGAGTCGCTGGGCGACTACTGCTGCGGTCCGAATCACGTGCTGCCGACCTCGCGCACCGCGCGTTTCTCGTCGCCGCTGGGCGTGTACGATTTCCAGAAACGTTCATCCATCATTCACGTCAGCGAAGCCGGCGCCCAAACGCTGGGCAAGGTCGCGGCCGAACTGGCCTACGGCGAGGGCTTGCAGGCGCACGCCCGCAGCGCGGAGTTGCGCCTCAAATGAGTGATTGGCTCAATCAGGTTTTCTGTGAGGATGCGCTGGCCGGACTGGCGCGCATCCCGGATGGTTCCATCGACCTGATTCTGACCGACCCGCCGTACAACCTCGGCAAGGACTACGGCAATGGCTCGGACCAGCAAACGGTAGACGAATACCTGCGCTGGACCGAACAGTGGATCGACGCCGCCCTGCCCAAGCTCAAGCCCAACGGCAGCTTGTACATTTTCCTGACCTGGCGTTTTTCGCCGGAGATTTTCGTCATGCTGAAAAAGCGCATGACGATGATGAACGAAATTATCTGGGACCGCCGCGTGCCGTCGATGGGCGGCAGCGTGCGCAGCTTCTCGTCGGTGCACGACACCGTCGGTTTCTTCGTGCGCCGCAAGGATTACTACTTCGATCTCGACGCCGTGCGCATCCCGTACGACGCCGAGACCAAGAAAGCCCGCACGCGCTCCATCTTCATCGGCGCCAAGTGGCTGGAAGTGGGCTACAACCCTAAAGATGTGTGGAGCGTCTCGCGCCTGCACCGTGAGCATCCGGAGCGCGCCGATCATCCCACGCAAAAGCCGCTGGAGATTATCGAGCGCATGGTCAAGGCCTCGTGCCCGCCGGACGGCGTGGTGCTGGACCTGTTCATGGGCAGCGGTACGACGGCGGTGGCGGCCCGGCGCTGCGGCCGGAATTTTGTCGGATTCGAACTGAATCCCGAGTATTGCAGCATCATCGCCGAGCGCCTTGCCGCGCCGGAGGTGCCGATCAAGAAGTCCCGAAGTTTAGTCAACTCATAGGAGCCCGAGTAAGATGTCCCCCATCGCCACGCTGGTCAACAGCACCATCCGCCCCGACGTACAAGCTGTAGCCAGCTACCACGTCGCTGACGCGAGTGGTTTTATCAAACTGGATGCGATGGAGAACCCTTACCACCTGCCGCATCATCTGCGCGAGGACCTGGCGCATCGGCTGGCCGACGTGGCGCTCAACCGCTATCCGGCGCCGGCCTACAGCAGCATCAAGCAGCGCATCAGGGATAAGCTGGGGGTGCCGGCCGGTTACGACGTCATTCTCGGCAATGGCTCGGATGAGCTGATCTCGATCCTGTGCATGGCCTGCGCCATGCAGGACCGCCGCGCCACCGTGGTCGCGCCGACGCCGTCGTTCGTGATGTACCAGCGCTCGGCGCAATTCGCCGGCATGGACTATATCGGCGTGCCGCTGAAAGCCGACATGACGCTCGACCTGCCGGCCATGCTGGCCACCATCGCAAAACACAAGCCGGCGCTGGTGTTCCTGTCCTACCCCAACAACCCGACCGGCAACCTGTTCGCCGAAGACGACATCATCGCCATCATCGAGGCGCTGGACGGTTTCGGGCTGGCCGTGGTGGACGAGGCCTACGAGCCCTTCGCCCAGCAAACCTTGATGCACCGCCTGCCGGAATTTAACAATCTGGTGGTGATGCGCACCGTGTCCAAGCTGGGCCTGGCCGGCATCCGCCTCGGCTACATGTCGGCGGCGCCGCAATTGCTGGCGGAATTCGACAAAGTGCGGCCTCCTTACAACATCAACGTATTGACCCAGGTTGCGGCCGAATTCGCGCTCGACCACCTGGAGGTGCTGAACCAGCAGGCGGCCGCGTTGCGCGCCGCACGCGCCGATCTGACGGCTGCATTGGCCGCCATGCCGGGCGTGGAGGTATTTCCGTCGGCGGCGAATTTTATCTTGATTCGCGTGCCCGATTCCGACGCCATCAACGCAAAACTGCTGTCTCACAAGGTATTAATTAAAAATGTGAGTAAAATGCACAGTGTGCTGGCCAATTGTTTACGTATTACCGTTAGCACCCCGGAAGAAAATTCCACCTTCCTCGATGCCTTCGCTGCATCGCAGGCAGCCTGACACCATCGCGAGCTTTTCATGAACCGCACCGCAGAAATCATCCGCAACACCAACGAGACGCAAGTCCGTGTCTCGATCAACCTGGACGGCACCGGCAAACAGAAACTGAACACCGGCGTGCCCTTCCTCGATCACATGCTGGACCAGATCGCCCGCCACGGCCTGTTCGACCTGGAAGTCGAAGCCACCGGCGATATCCATATCGACAACCACCACACGGTGGAAGACGTCGGCATCACGCTGGGCATGGCGGTGGCCAAGGCCATCGGCGACCGCAAGGGCATTGTGCGCTATGGCCACTCCTACGTTCCGCTGGACGAGGCGCTGTCGCGCGTCGTGCTGGACTTCTCCGGTCGCCCGGGCATCGAGTACCACATCCCGTTCACGCGCGCCATGATCGGCACCTTTGACGTCGACCTGACGCTGGAATTCTTCCGCGGCTTCGTCAACCACGCGCTGGTGACGCTGCACATCGACAACCTGCGCGGCACCAACGCCCACCACCAGTGCGAAACCGTGTTCAAGGCCTTCGGCCGCGCGCTGCGCATGGCGTCCGAGCTGGACCCGCGCGCCGCCGGCACCATCCCGTCGACCAAGGGCACCCTGTAAGCCATCCATCATGAAAAAAATCGTAGTAGTTGATTACGGCATGGGTAATCTGCGTTCGGTTGCGCAAGCCCTGCGCGCCGTGGCGCCGGAAGCCAATGTGCTGATTTCCGGCGAAGTGGCCGATATCGCAAGCGCCGACCGCATCGTGCTGCCCGGCCAGGGCGCCATGCCGGACTGCATGCGCAGCCTGCGCGAATCCGGCGTCCAGGAAGCCCTGCTGGCGGCGTCGAAACAGGTCCCGCTAATGGGAGTGTGCATCGGCGAGCAAATGTTGTTTGATGTCAGCGAGGAAGGCAATGCCGCCGGCCTGGGCCTGCTGCCCGGCAAGGTGGTGCGCTTCCAGCTGGACGGCCAGGTGCAGGAAGACGGTTCGCGCTTCAAGGTACCGCAAATGGGGTGGAACCAAGTGCGGCAAACGGCGTCTCATCCGATGTGGCAGGATATTCCGGACAACGCGTATTTCTATTTCGTGCACAGCTATTTTGCCCAGCCGGAGCAGGCCGCGCACACCGTTGGGCAAACTGTCTACGGTGCGCCGTTCAGCTGCGCCGTGGCCCGTGATAATATTTTCGCGACCCAGTTCCACCCGGAGAAAAGCGCCGCCACCGGCCTACAGCTGTACAAGAACTTTGTTCACTGGAACCCTTGATTTCTATTTTCTAATTTATCTGAAACCATCATGCTGCTCATTCCTGCCATCGACCTCAAAGACGGTCACTGCGTTCGCCTGAAACAAGGCGATATGGAACTCGCCACCGTATTCTCCGAAGATCCGGCCGAGATGGCCCTGCATTGGCTGAAGCAAGGCGCGCGCCGCCTGCACCTGGTTGACCTGAACGGCGCCTTCGCCGGCAAGCCGAAGAACGAGGCCGCCATCAAGTCCATCCTGAAAGCGGTGCAGGATTTCGCGGAAGAAAACGACCTCGAAGAGATCCCGGTGCAACTGGGCGGCGGCATCCGCGACCTCGACACCATCGAGCGCTACCTGGACGCCGGCATCACCTACGTCATCATCGGCACCGCCGCCGTGAAAGAGCCGGGCTTCCTGCACGATGCCTGTGGCGCCTTCCCGGGCCACATCATCGTCGGCCTGGACGCCAAGGACGGCAAGGTCGCCACCGACGGCTGGAGCAAGATGTCCGGCCACGAGGTGATCGACCTGGCCAAGAAGTTCGAAGCCTACGGCGTGGAATCCATCATCTACACCGACATCGGCCGTGACGGCATGATGGGCGGCGTCAACATCGAAGCCACCGTCAAGCTGGCGCAAGCCGTGAAGATTCCGGTGATCGCCTCCGGCGGCCTGCACAACATCAGTGACGTGGAAGCCCTGTGCGCGGTGCAGGATGAAGGCATCGAAGGCGTGATTTGCGGCCGTTCGATCTACGAAGGCACCATCGATCTGGCGTCGGCGCAGGAGCGCGCGGACGTGCTGAGCGGCGACCTGATCGAGGAAGAAGACGAATAATCATGCTGGCTAAACGCATCATCCCTTGCCTCGACGTGACCGATGGCCGCGTCGTCAAAGGCGTCAACTTCACCGAGCTGCGCGATGCCGGCGACCCGGTGGAAATCGCGCGCCGCTACGATGAGCAGGGCGCCGATGAGCTGACCTTTCTCGACATCACCGCCACCAGCGACAACCGCGGCCTGATCCTCGACATCATCGAAGCGGTGGCTTCGCAAGTCTTCATTCCGCTGACCGTGGGCGGCGGCGTGCGCGAGGTGGCCGATGTGCGCCGCCTGCTGAACGCCGGCGCCGACAAGGTCAGCATGAACTCGTCGGCGGTATCGAATCCGCAACTGGTGTACGAAGCCTCGCAGAAGCACGGTTCGCAGTGCATCGTGGTGGCGATCGACGCCAAGCAGACCTCGCCCGGCAAATGGGAAGTGTTCACCCACGGCGGCCGCAAGGCCACCGGCATCGACGCCATCGAATGGGCCAAAAAGATGGAACAGCTGGGCGCCGGCGAAATCCTGCTGACCAGCATGGACAAGGATGGCACCAAGTCCGGCTTCGACCTGGGCCTGACGCGCGGCGTGTCCGACGCGATCGGCATCCCGGTGATCGCTTCCGGCGGCGTGGGCGGCCTGCAAGACCTGGCCGACGGCGTCAAGCTGGGCAAGGCCGACGCGGTGCTGGCGGCCAGCATCTTCCACTATGGCCAGCACACGGTGCAGGAAGCCAAGCGCTTCATGGCGCAGCAAGGCATTCCGATGCGCCTGGATGGAGCAGCGCGATGAATGCACCTGTCCAGCCAAAAGCAGCCTGGCTGAAAAAAGTAAAGTGGGACGAGCACGGCCTGGTGCCGGTGATCGCCCAGGAAGCCGGCAGCAACGACGTGCTGATGTTCGCCTGGATGAACCGCGAGGCCTTGGCCAAGACGGTGGAGCTGGGCGAAGCGGTCTATTGGAGCCGTTCGCGCAAGAAGCTGTGGCACAAGGGCGAAGAGTCCGGCCACGTGCAGAAAGTGCTGGAGGTGCGGCTCGACTGCGATGAAGACGTGATCCTGCTGAAAATCGAGCAGGCCGGCGGCATCGCCTGCCACACCGGCCGCCACTCCTGCTTCTTCCAGAAGTTCGAGGGCGACGCCCAGGAAGGCGACTGGCAAAACACCGAGCCGGTACTGAAAGACCCGAGCGATATTTACAAGGCAGGCAAATGAGCACCATTCTTGACCGCCTGGCGGACGTGATCGAATCGCGCAAGCCGGCCAATGGCGGCGATCCCGCCACCTCCTACACTTCCAAGCTGTTCACCAAGGGCGACGACGCCATCCTGAAAAAGATCGGCGAGGAGGCCACCGAAACTGTGATGGCCGCCAAGGACGCGCGCGCCGGCGGCGACAGCGGCAAGGTGCTGTACGAAGTGGCCGACTTGTGGTTCCATACCATGGTGTTGCTGGCCCAGTTCGACCTCAAGCCGCAGCAGGTGCTCGATGAACTGGCGCGCCGCGAGGGCGTGTCCGGCATCGAGGAAAAAGCATCCCGCAAAGAATAAACGGAGCCTTTCGTGGAAAACTGCATCTTTTGCAAAATAGCCGAAAAGAAAATCCCTTCGACCACGGTGTACGAAGATGACGAGCTGCTGGCGTTCAAGGATATCAACCCGCATGCCCCGGTGCACCTGTTGGTGATTCCAAAAAAACATTTCTCGACCTTGCAGGACGCCGCCGCCGAGCCTGAACTGCTGGGCAAGATGCTGGCGCTGGCCCCCCGTCTGGCAGAGGAAGCCGGCTGTGCGGTAGGGTACGATGCCGGCGGCGCGCCGCAGCGCGGCTACAAGACGCTGATTAACAGTGGGCCGGATGGCGGTCAGGAGGTGTACCATTTACACCTGCACGTGATCGGCGGCGCGCATCCGTGGCGCGGCCAGCGTTAATCGGCCGCCGGATCACTACATTTACCGCAGGCACTGCGCTTCGCTTATACTGTGGCAGCAGTCCTGGAATCAACGAATTTAGGGGAATATGATGGGTTCTTTTAGTATTTGGCACTGGCTGATCGTACTGGTGATCGTCATGCTGGTCTTCGGCACCAAGAAGCTGGGCAACATGGGTTCGGACATCGGCAAGGCCGTCAAGGGCTTCAAGGATGGCGTGAAGGGCGCGGACGAAGACAAGCCGGCCGCTCCGGCACCGGGCACCATCGACGTCGACACGAAAGAGAAGAAGTAAGTAGCCTTTTCTTATGATCGATCTCGGTCTTACCAAACTTGCTGTCATCGGCGTGGTTGCGCTGGTCGTCATCGGTCCTGAAAAGTTGCCCAAGGTGGCGCGCATGGCCGGGACGCTGTACGGCCGCGCCCAGCGTTACCTGAACGAAGTGAAGTCCGAAGTCACGCGTGAAATCGAACTGGAGGAACTGCGCAACCTGAAGAAGGAAGTGCAGGACGCTGCCCAGAACATCAAGGCGGATGTGGAAAATTCGATCGCGCAAAACATGTCCGAGGTCGAAAACGCCTTCAGCGAAAGCACGTACGATGGCACGCCGTCGTATGAGCCGGTCTCGTTCGGCCATGTCACCACCGAAGATTTGTCGCGCAAGGCGCGCGAGTTCCGCCGCAAGAAGTTGGTGCGCAACTCGGCCATTCCCAACTGGTACAAGCAGCGCCATGGCGGCAAGCTGCACGTAACCTCGGGCGCGGCGCGGGTGGCCCGCTTCCGTCCTCGCGGCCCTACCAATAGCTCTTTCTTTTAAATGACGACACCTAATCCGGGCGAAGAGACCTTTATCTCTCACCTGATCGAACTGCGCGACCGCCTGGTCAAGGCATCGATCGGGATTGCGCTGGTGTGTATCGGCCTGATGATCTGGCCGGGGCCTTCGCATATCTACGACATCATTGCCGAGCCGATGATCCGTTCGCTGCCGGAAGGGTCGAAGATGATTGCCACCGGCGTGATATCGCCGTTTCTGGTGCCGATGAAGGTCACCCTGGTGATCGCGATTATCCTGTCCTTGCCGTGGGTGCTGTATCAGCTGTGGGCCTTCGTGGCGCCGGGTTTGTACGCGCATGAGAAGCGCCTGATTGCACCGCTGGTGATTTCCTCGTCGGTGCTGTTCATGGCCGGCGTGGCGTTCTGCTATTTCCTGGTGTTTGGCCGGGTGTTCCAGTTCATTGCCGAATTCTCGCCGACCTCGATTGCGGTGACGCCGGACATCGAGAACTATCTGGATTTCGTGATGTCGATGTGCCTGGCGTTTGGCGCGACCTTTGAGGTGCCGGTGGTGGTGGTGATCCTGGTGCGCATGGGGCTGGTGAGCGTGGCCAAGCTGAAAGAGATTCGTCCTTACGCGATTGTGGGCGCCTTCGTGATCGCCGCGATTGTCACGCCGCCGGATGCCGTGTCGATGTTCTCGCTGGCGATTCCGATGTGCCTGCTGTTCGAACTGGGCCTGCTGGTCGCGCCGCTGTTCGTCCGCATCTCCACCGCCCCGGAAGAAAAAGCCTGACGGGCTAGGTCCTACGCCGGAGTGATTAGATCCTGCTGAAGCGCCTCCACTTTGAGCCTCAGCATGTCGAGGTCGCGCTTGATGCTTTCTAAGCGGGCAATATAGTCTGTCTTGGGAATCAGCACATCATCCGGCGCTACTAACGCTTGGGATAGCACTTCATGTAAGGTCCGGGCTTGGGCAACAGCATGCTCGTACGGCACGCCCGCATCAGTTAGTTTCTTAACGTAGCTGAGTGTATCGAAGATGGCCATGATTATGATACCTCCTCAATGTGAGATTATCAGAAAACGACTGAACTACAGCCGTTCTCCATCGTATCGAATCACATGCCCATCGGTTTGAGCGAGCGCAGGGTTATTGCGTCATCAGGCCCTTGATCACGCGCACCGGCGCGCTGCCGTAGCTGAGGAATTGCTCGTGGAATTCCTTCAGGTTGAACTTCGCGCCCAGCTGCTGCTTGCGCTGCTCGCGCAGTTCCATGATCTCGCTGTAGCCGCTGAAATAGCTGGTCAGCTGTACCGACGACACCTGCACGCGGTGCCACTTCTCCACCGCTTCGCTGCGTGTCTGGAAGGCCTGGCGCGTCAGCAGATCGATGGCCTGCTCTTCCGTCATGCCCAGCACGTGCACGCTGTAATCGAGAATGGTGTTGGTCACGCTGCGCAGATTCCACTTGGAATACATCAGCCACATCTCCGGCGCGTTGTCGCCATAGCCGGACTCCAGCATCATGCGCTCGCCGTACACCGCCCAGCCTTCCACCATCGCGCCATTGCCGAAGATCGACTTCACGATGGACGGCGAACGGTTGGCGTACACCAGCTGCGCGTAGTGGCCGGGAATCGCCTCGTGGATATTCAGGATCTGCAAGATCCAGTGGTTGTACTCGCGCAGGCTGCTCTCGGCGGCTTCGGCTGTGGCGCCATCCAGCGGCGTCACGTTGTAGAAAGTGCGGTCCTGCGGACGATACGGCCCCGGCGCATCGATGCTGGCGCCCGCCACACCGGCGGCATAGGCCGGCGTCGCGCGCACTTCCAGCGGCTTGTTCGGGTCCAGCGTCAACAGGTTGTGGCTGACCACCCACTCCTGCAACACCGGAATCTGGCGCTTGATCTCGCTGACGAAATCCTCGCGCGCCACATGGCGTTCGGACAGCTTGTCGATCACCATGCCGATCTTGGCGAAACGGTCGCTCGGCCTGGCGGTGGCGCCCATGGTCTTGTCCCACAGCTCGTCGGACAGCTTGTCCATATTGGCCAGCAATTCCTCGCGCGTGGCCAGCGCCTTCTGGTAAGTCTGCTCGGCGGTGCTGGCCGACTGGATATCGAAGGCGAACTTCTGCTCATATAGCTCTTTGCCGAGACGGAAGGTACGACGGCCCCTGGTGTCCATCTGCTTGTCCATCTCGGTCAGGAAAGCCACGTAGCCATCCACCGCCGTCAGCGCCGCGTTCACGCGCTGGGTGAACAGCTGCTTCTCCACCGGCGTCAGGATGGACGCTTGCGCCACCTTGTCCACTTCGGTCAGCAGGGTCTGCACGCCGGGCGCCTGCTTGATCGCCAGGCGCGTGTGTTCGCGCGTTGGATTGACGATGTTGGCGCGCGCCGCATCGTAGTACGCCGGGATGCTGGCGATGCGCTTGAGCAGCGTGCGCAGGCGCTGCGGCTGCGCCGCATACTCGGTGTTCAGAATCAGGTCGATCGGGCCGGCGACGTTGTAGCTGGCCGGATTCCATTCCCATTCGCGCAGCGTGGTCAGGCGGAAGCGGTCGCTATCGAGCTTGTTGATCAGCAGGCCCAGGTCGGTGCGCTGCCTGGCCGACAGCTTGCTGGCGTTGACGGCGGTGAACTTGGCCTTCCAGTCGTCGATGAAGGCCAGCTCCTTGTCTTGCTCGGCCTTGTCGAACACGGTCAGGGTGGCGGCGGTGTCGTACTTGCCGGCGTAGATCGCGCTTTCCGAATCGATGCGCCACAGCGCGTTCAGGAACTGGTTGCCGAGGTTGTCGAACTGGCGGTCTTGCCAGCGTTCGGACGCCACTTTCAGCGCCGGGACGGCGGCCGCGGCGGCGACGGCCTTGGTCTTGCCGGACGCTTTGCTCTTGCCAGTGCTTTTGGAGGATTTGCTGCTCTTGGCTTTGCCGGAGCTGGCCTTGCCGCTGCTCTTCTTGGTGGGCGAAGCTTTGTGGTGGTGCGTTGCGGCGCTGGCTGGTGCGGCGGCCAAAGCCGCCATCAGCGCAGCCAGTGCGAGTTTTGTCTTAATCATCATATGCAGCCTTGTATCAGAAGCGGAGGAGATTATCACTAATCTGCTCGCTTGAGAGCGTTCGATACAAGCCGAATCATTCTGCTTTTATTTTTTCAAGCCCTCTTGCAGCATCGCTAACATTTCAGCCGACGACATGCGGCCGCTGACGTCGCTGCCCTCCAGCAGACTGTCGGCCAGGTCGCGCTTGTGCTGGTGCAGGTCGACGATGCCCTCCTCGATGGTGTGGCGCGCCACCAGACGATAGATGGTCACCGGCCGCTGCTGGCCCATGCGGTGGGCGCGGTCCGAGGCCTGGTCTTCCACCGCCGGATTCCACCACGGGTCCATGTGGATCACGTAATCGGCGGCGGTGAGGTTGATGCCGACGCCGCCGGCTTTCAGCGAGATCAGGAACACATCGCCCTCGCCGGCCTGGAACGCGTCCACGCGCTTCTTGCGGTCGGCCATGGAAGTGGCGCCGTCGAGGTACTGGTAGCTCACGCCCTGCTCATCCAGATGCGCGCGGATCAGCGCCAGATGGTCGACGAACTGACTGAACACCAGCACCTTGTGCTTGTTGTCCAGCAGGTTCTCCAGCAAGTGGGCGAAGGCCGACAGTTTGCTGCTGGCCAGCTTGAGCTCCGGCGCGATCAGGTTCGGATTGCAGCAGGCGCGGCGCAGCTTCATGATCTCGGCCAGGATCTGGATCGATTTCTTCTCGGCCGGTCCTTCCACCTTTTCCAGATTCTCCAGCGCGGCGCGGCGCAGCGATTCGTACAGCGCCGTTTCGTCGGCCGACAGGTCGACTTCCAGCGTGATCTCGGTGCGCGACGGCAGCTCGGTCAGCACCTGCGACTTGGTGCGGCGCAGGATGAAAGGCTGGATCAAGCGCCGCAGGCGCTTGCGCGCGCCCAGTTCGGCGCGGTGGTCCTGCGGCTTTTCGATCGGCGCGGCGAAGCGCAGGTTGAATTGCTCGATGCTGCCCAGCAGGCCCGGATTGATGAAGCGGAACAGGTTCCACAATTCGCCCAAATGATTCTCCAGCGGCGTGCCGGTGACGGCGATGCGGAACTCGCCCTTCAAGGCCATCACCGCCGCCGAGCGCTTGGTGGCGGCGTTCTTGATGGCCTGCGCTTCATCCAGCACGATGGTATTCCACTGGACCCTGGCGAACAGCGCGGACTCCAGTTGCAGCAGGCCGTAGCTGGTCACCACCACATCATAGGCGTGCAGATTGTTCAGCACTTCGGCGCGGTCGCCGGGGCCGAACAGCTGCATGTTCAGCGTCGGCGCAAAACGCGCCGCTTCGCTCATCCAGTTCATGCAGACCGAGGTTGGCGCGACCACCAGTGTCGGGCCTTTCGGCGCGCGCGACAGGATCAACGCCAGCGCTTGCAGCGTTTTGCCGAGGCCCATATCGTCGGCCAGGCAGGCGCCCACGCCCCAATGCGCAAGGCGCGACAGCCAGTTGTAGCCTTCCAGCTGATAATCGCGCAGCTCCGCTTGCAGGGTGCTTGGCAGTTCCGGCGTGAAGGCTTCCTGCTCCTGCATGCGTGCCAGATGTGCTTTCCACAGCTTGTCGGATTTGAGGCCGCCGACGTCGTCGGCCAGTTCCTCCAGCGCGAACGACGCCAGCGGATGCACGCGCACGCCGTCGGCGGTGATTTCGCCGTAGGCTTGCACCTCCTGCAAGCGGCGGTACAGTTCCTCGGTCAACGCCATGTAGCGGTTCTCGCCCAGTTCGACGAAACGGCCATTGCTCTTTTCCATCATCTCCAGCAGCGTACGCAGGTCGATGATCTTGCCTTCGTCGACCTGCAATTCACCGCTGGCGGCGAACCAGTCCTTGTTGCTCTTGATGGCGAGGCGCAGCTGCTTGGTTTCCACCTTGTTCGTCACGCGGAAGCTCTCGCCCTCCGGCCAGGCGATGACGATGCTGGCCGGGTCCAGCGCCTGCAATTCCACCAGCAGTTGCAGACACAGGGCCGGTTGCCCCAGCAGCCATTCGCCATGATCCTGCTCGGCCGATTCCAGCACCGGGCATTGGTCGATCAGATCGCGCTCCGCATCGCGTTCGTCGATCAGTTTGCGGCGCGCCTGCACCGGCTTGCCGCCGATGTCGGCGATCACGCTGTCGGCGCCGTCGCCCGGTTTGTAGTAGGCGCCGTTGACCAGCGGGCGCACCAGGATCTGCATCTTCAGGCCGTGCTGGTAAGGCAACAGGTGCAGATGCAGGCGCATATCGGCTTCCATCTGCTCCATGTCCGGGGCGGCGCCGCCGAGGTCCGACTGCACCGTCACCATCGACGAAATGGCGCTGATGGCCGACAGTACTTGCTGCTCCGCGTGCGCCGGCACATTGAGCGCATCGCCGACGATGGCGGCGATCTTGCGGTGTTCTTCCAGGATGCTCACCACGCGCAGGCGCGTCGGCGTTTCCTTGGTGATGACCACCGAGGCGTTATCGTCAGGAATGGGCGGTTGCAGGCGCAGTTCCAGGTTGCCGGGACTGCGCTTGACCAGCAGTTCCGGCTCACCGGCCAGCATCTCCACGCGCATGTCCGGCAGATCGGACCAGAACAGCAGCGGATGGCCGACCAGCGCCGGCGCCGCGCGCTGCGGATCGATCTCGTAAGTCAGGCCGGTGGACTGATAGCCGCGATGCGCCACGGTGATGGCTTCCGCCGCGCGGATGTCCTGCGGTGTGAGGAAGCTGAACTGCTCCGCTTCAAAGCGCAAGCGCTTCAGACCGACCGCGCGGCCCTTGCTCCACAACCCGCGCGCATCGCGCTTCTGCTCGACCGGCGAGATGTCGGTCAGGCCGTGGCGGTTATCGTAAGTCAGCAACCACGCGAGCCGCGTGCTGCCTGCTGTTTCGGCGGTCGCCGGCTGCTGAAGGTTGATCAGCGCGGTGAGCTGGCGCTGCCAGCCTTCCTGCCGCTCGAACCAGGTCGTCATATCGGGGAAGCCGAGGCGCGAGCGTAGGGCTTGCGCGTGGATCTGCATCTCGTTGTCGCCCATCTGGCCCAGCAGCGCGGCGGCCTGGCCGGCAATGAACAGATAACCGGCGCGTTCGGCGTTTTTCACCAGATCCTGCAACTGCTCCTTGCGCTCTTGCAGCTGCGGCAGCGAGAGCCAGAAGTACAGCAGGAACTGGAACATCTGCGTTTGCAGGCCCGGCTCCCACGGCAGCGCGGACACGGTATCGACCTGCATCACGCCGGCGCGGATCTGGCGCAGCAAGTCAATCATCTGGTGCACCGAACTGTCGTGATTCTTCGGCAGCTTGACCGCGATGTCGAGATAGGCCTCGGCCGCTTTCAAATGGCGCGGATCGCCGCTGCGCAGCGCCGACAGCAGATACAGATTGCCGCCCATGCCGGTGAATAGCTGCTTGCGTTTGCCGGTGTCGCGGCGCAGTGTTTTCAGCGCCACGTCAAAGCCGGTGATGGCGGCGCTGCCGGCCCCGCGCAGCAGCACCACAATGCTGGCGAGGTACTGGCTTTGCGCGCCGGCGGTGCGCTCCAGATAACGCTTGGCGTCATCGAGGCGGCCGCACAGCAGCGCGTCTTCCGCCATCGCCATGCGCAGCTCGGCGTTGATGTCGCCATGACGGCGCTGCATGTGCATCTCGCAGTATTCACGCAGCACCGGCGCGGTTTGCGGCTCCTGCTGCGAATGGTGCATCAGCACCGCCAGCACATCGTCTTGCAGCAAAGGGCTGACCAGCGCGATCATGCCCGGTTCGAACGGGCGGCCAAAGATATCGACGATAGGATGCAGCTGCGCCGCCTCGTAGCTGCCAAGGCAGAACGCCAGCACTTGCTGGATCTGCTGCGGACCGTGGCCGCGCAAAAGCCCCATGCGCAGGCGCGCCATGCCGGCGCGGTAGCTGCGCGGCTCCATGCTGTTCCAGGTCTGCCGCATCGGCACCAGTTCGGCGTAGGCGGCGCACAGGTCTTCCATCGCGTGGGTGCCGATGGCGGAGCGGATCGCCGGCCAGCGCAACTTGGCGTTACAGACAAATCCGCGTCCCGTCACCACGCTGATGAAGGCCAGACGTTCCAGTTTGGAGATAGCGTCGTCCAGCGTCGCCACCGTGTACTGCTGGCCGTCGTCGTTGTATTCGATGCGCGCGTGGTGCAGGTGATCGAGGATGGCGGTGCGGCCCATAGGCTCGCCGACCAGCGCGAGCAGCGCCAGGATCGCTTTTTCGTTGTAGGGCAGCGCGTCGAATTCAGCGAGCAGCTTGGGATCGGTCATGCGTGGTTGAGGCTAAAGATGCGTTGATAGAAGTCCAGCTCCGCTTCCAGCGTGCGGATGATGTTTTCGGCTTTGCGGAAGCCATGGCCTTCGCCTTCCAGCTCGACGTATTCGACCGGAATGCCGCGCTTCTTCAACGCGGCGACCATCATTTCCGATTGCTGCGGCGGCACCACCTTGTCGTCCAGGCCCTGGAAGAAAATCATGGGGCGCGACAGCTTGTCGGTGTGGTTGATTGGCGAGCGCTGGGCGTAGACCGCGTCCGCCTGCGCTTTGGGCGCGATCAGGTATTCGTTGTAGTGCGATTCGAATTTGTGCGAGTCCTGGTCCAGGCCCTTCAGGTCGGAAACGCCGTAGTAGCTGGCGCCAGCCTTGAACACATCGTGGAAGGTCAGGGCGCACAGGGTGGTAAGGCCGCCGGCGCTGCTGCCGCGGATGATCAGGCGATCGGCATCGGCCAGGCCACGCTCCACCAGCGCCTTGGCGCCGTTGACGCAGTCCTCCACATCGACGATGCCCCACTGGCCTTTGAGCAGGTCGCGGTAGGCGCGGCCAAAGCCAGTGCTGCCGCCGTAGTTCACATCGAGCACACCGAAGCCGCGGCTGGTCCAGTACTGGGTTTTCAGATTGAGCGTATTGACCGTCATGCCGGTCGGGCCGCCGTGGCCGATGACGATCACCGGTGGCTTGCTGCCCTCCGGTGCTTGCACATCCTTGTTGCGCGGCGGATAGTAGAAAGCGTGGGCGGTGCGGCCGTTGCTGGTGTAGCTGATGCTGTCCGGGATGGACAGGTTGGCTTCCTCCGGCAGGTCTTCAATCGATTGCGCGAGGATCTCCACGCCTTCTTCGGTGAAGTCGATGCGGGCCAGTTCCATCGGGATGGCCGGGCCGCCGGCCAGCATGGCGATATAGCCGTTGGAGACGCGCAGTTCGCGGATTTCCTCGTAGGGGTTGGCGATGCATTCCAGCTTGCCGCTGGCCGGCAGCAGGCGCGCCAGGCGGCTGACGCCCTTGTCGATGTAGGTGCAGATGATTTCGCTGGCCGAGCGGAAGCCGTACATGCTGTTGCCGAAGGTCCAGTGCGGGGTGGCGAATTCGGCCTCCATAGGGCACAGGCCTTCGGTGCGCTGGCGATCGCGGCACAGTCGGTACAGATTCCACCAGCCGCTGCGGTCGGAGACGAAGTGCAGCAGATTGTCGGGCGACCATTCGGGTTGGCAGATGGATTCCTCGGCGCCGCCGGCGATGCGTTTTGGTGCGGCGAGCGTGCCGTCGTCGTTGAAGTCGGCCAGCCAGAGCGTGGTGCCCTGCCATGGCATGCGTGGGTGATCCCAGCTCAGCCAGGCCAGCGAACGGCCATCCGGCGACACGCGCGGCGAGGAATAAAAGTCCGCGCCCTGTACCAGCACCGTCTCAGCGCCCGCCGCATCGCCGGCCGAGCCTTCGCCCGACGCTCCTCTGCTGATCGCGCAGATCGTGTTGCCCGGCTGCGCGTGTTCGTCATCGCCATGCAGCTCGCGCACGGCGAGCAGGCGATTGCGGGCGCGGTCCACGGCGAAATCGGCAAACCGCTGCTTGCCGGCCTGCGTCACCTGCACCGGCGGCTCGCCGGCGATCATGCTATAAACGCAATTGTCTTTGAAATGCGTGAAATACACCGTCTCGCCATCGACCGCAAACGCACCGCCGCCATACTCATGCACGCGCGAGCGCACATTGAAAGGCGCCGGCGTCAACTCCTGCGTGGTCACGCCGTGATAGCGCAACAGCGTATTGCGCCCCGCCTCGGCCGCGCGGCCGGCCAGCCAGAAAATATCGCTGCCATCGGCCCCGCCCAGCATCAGCGAAGACAGCGGCGTCGCCCCGGCCGCCACGCGCGCGGCGCTGATGGTCGAGGGCCAGGCGCCAAACGGCGCGACGGCGGATATTTGAGAGGTCATGAGGCGGCTCCAGAAAGGGTCTTTTACGCGGTGCTAGTGGACTGTAACGGAAGAATCGGTAGTGAAGGACGCGCCAGCGGCGCGCAGGGCAAGGCGCAAAGCGCAGCGATAGCGGGCTATCGCGAGCATTTGCAACGCCGCCATGCGCGTTGCTGGCACGGCAGGCACTACCGATTCGAGCGTTACAGTCCACTAGGCATGATAGAGAAAGGCCAGCGAAAAAAAAAGCTTCTCCTTGCATTTTGTCATATGGCGCGGCACCAGCTGGTTGCAGACTGGGCGGATGCCGAATGCCGCCCCATCCGCCCGTTACGATTTACCCTGGAAAGCCGCGCTATCGCATGCCTTCCGCTCCTTCATGGAATTCTACTTTCCCGATTTCAGCGCGCGCATCGACTGGCGGCAGCGACCCCGTTTCCGGGACAAGGAGTTAGCGCGGCTCAGCTTCGGCGCCAAGCCGGATGTGATGTTGGTCGACAAGCTTGCCGAAGTGTCTCTGCACGATGGCAAGAGGATGCTGATCCACATCGAGATCCAGTCGCAGCGCGACGCCACTTTGCCACGCCGCATGCGCGACTACCACTACCGCATTGGCGAGGAATATGGATTGCCGGTGGCCAGTTTTGCGCTGCTGGCGGACGAGCATCCCAACTGGCGGCCGGGCCGCTTCCACGAGCAAATGGGGGATACGGTGGCAGAGTTCTCCTTTGGTATGGCCAAGCTGCTTGATTACGCAGCCAATGCGGATGCACTGGAAGCCTCGCACAACCCAATTGCCTGGGTTTCGCTGGCGCATTCGCGTACACAGCAGGCTCATCATGATGCGGGCAAACTTTACGCGGCCAAGCTGCACTTGACCAAGCTACTGTTCCGGCACCGCTGGAGCGGCAAGCGCATAATCGTTTTATTCAGTGTGATTAATTGGATGATGGCCTTGCCTGAGTCTTATGAACACCGCTACAGACAGGCCGTAGGTAGATTGCAAACGGAGAGCGGAATGAAAAAACTGTACAACGCATTTGAGCAAATGCTCGTCAACGATGGCATCAGGATAGGGCGGGAGCGTGGTCGGCAGGAAGGCCTGGAACAAGGTATCGGGCGAGGTATCGAGCAAGGTATCGAGCAGGGCCGTAAGGAGGGGGCTGTGGCGCTGTTGGCGCGGCTGCTTGAGCAGCGTTTCGGGCCGCTGCCGCAAACTGTCCGGAAGAAGCTGGCCAAGGCCAGTCTGGAGCAACTGGAGGCCTGGAGCGATGCGCTGGCGACGGCGCAATCGCTGAAGCAAGTTTTCCAATAGACGATTTAAAACCGCGCGGGATGCGATAATAGCTCCTTTGAACGTCTTATATTGCCTTCCATGCCACAATTTGCTCCGCTCAAGAACGATACCTTCCTGCGCGCGTTGCTGCGCCAGCCTACCGACTACACCCCAGTGTGGCTGATGCGCCAGGCGGGGCGATATTTGCCGGAATACCGCGCCACCCGCGCCAAGGCCGGCTCTTTCATGGGCCTGGCCACCAATCCGGACTACGCCACCGAAGTCACCATCCAGCCGCTGGACCGCTTCCCGCTGGACGCCGCCATCCTGTTCTCCGACATTCTGACGGTGCCGGACGCCATGGGCCTGGGCCTGCACTTCGTCGAAGGCGAAGGCCCGAAGTTCGAGCGTCCGCTCAAAACCGAGGCCGATGTGCTGGCTCTGCGCGCGCCGGAACCCGGCTCGCTGGACTATGTCTTCAACGCCGTCACCCAGATCCGCACCGAGCTGAATGGCCGTGTGCCGCTGATCGGTTTCTCGGGCAGCCCGTGGACCCTGGCCTGCTACATGGTGGAAGGCGAAGGCTCGCGCGAGTTTCACACCATTAAGAAGATGCTGTACAACCGCCCGGACCTGATGCACCGCATCCTCGACGTCAACGCCAAATCGGTGGCCGATTACCTGAACGCCCAGATCGACGCCGGCGCCCAGGCGGTGATGATCTTCGACTCGTGGGGCGGCGCGCTGGCCGATGGCGCTTACCAGGAGTTTTCGCTGAAATACATGCAGCAGGTGGTGTCCCTGCTCAAGCGCGAGAAAGACGGCGTGAAGATCCCGGCCATTGTGTTCACCAAGGGCGGCGGCCACTGGATCGAGCAGATCGCCGACATCGGCGCCGATGCGCTGGGCCTGGACTGGACCGCCAATCTGGCCAAGTCGCGCCAGTTGGTGGGCCATAAAGTGGCCCTGCAAGGCAATCTGGACCCGGCCATCCTGTTCGCCAGCCCGGAGCAGATCGCCGCCGAAGTCCACAAGGTGCTGGATGCCTTCGGCAAGGGCGATGGCCACGTGTTCAACCTTGGCCACGGCATTTCGCAGTTCACGCCGCCGGAGAACGTGGCGGCGATGGTGGAAGCCGTTCACAGCTACAGCAAGGCGCAGCGCGCGTCGTAAGAGACATCAGCTTTGATTGGGGCACGTTCTGGTCGGGGCGTGCCCTTTTTCATTGGTGCGAACGGACTAGTCATGGCGACTTATGCACAAATTTTTTTGCTGCGGAAATAATAGGCAGCTGCTTTTGGCTAGCCCGGGAGCCTTTCGCAAGTAACTGATTTATAACGATAAATTTCGTGACTCATAGTGTAACATTTGGCAAGCTGTAAACCCGCTGACGAAGCTTCATGTAGTTTATTTCTTCATTTTCCACAAAGTTATCCACAAAAACTGTGGATAAAAAATAAAATGACTTAGTAAACCGTGACTTAGCCATAATATTGCTGTTTCGCCTTAGATTCATGTTGCGTTGCACGATTTTTAGGCAAAAATAGCAGGCTTGCCAAGCTAGTTATCAAAGCACAAAGCTTGGTCTGAGCGTAAGTATAAAATTTGGTGCTTTTGTGCTGCGCAATATGGTGGATAAACCCCAAAAAGTGCTTGATTTCGGCAAAAAAAATATCCTAAATACTTCACTTATGCACAGCCGGAGGCGAGCGATGGCGTTTTTGGCTCCCCTAGGAAGCATTTTTCAAGTAACTGATTTTAAAGAGAAAAAATTTTGATTTTTTGCCCGGTTTCCGATGATATCCACATGCATGTCGATGCTTTCCGGGCATTAAGTTTCCATTGTCCACAAAGTTATCCACAGAAACTGTGGATACATACAGCATCGGGATTTCGCAAGGTGCAGCATGAATAATCCACGCCCTTGCATCCTTCAAATCGCGATCGATACGCCGCTGAATGCGGTTTTTGATTACCGCTGGCAATGCGAGGACGATCAGCGCCCGCAAATCGGCCAGCTGGCGCTGGTATCTTTCGCGCGGCGCGAGGTGGTCGGCCTGATCGTCGGTGTTTCCGATGAGACCGATGTGCCGGTGGATAAGTTGAAAGATGCGCTGGCCGTGCGCAGCCAGCTGTCGCCGCTGTCGGCCAAATGGCTGGCGCTGGCCGGCTTTGCCGCCGACTACTATCAGCGCCCGCTGGGCGAAGTGGCGCTGCCGGGCCTGCCCAAGAATCTGCGCGTGCTGACCACGGTGGCGCTGGACCGCGCCATCAAGAAGCTGGCCAAGCTGGACCTGCCGCATGATCCCACACCGGCCAATATGCCGGTCCTGAACGCTCAGCAGCAGGCGGCGGCCGACGCCATCGGCGGGGCGCAGGGCTTCAAGCCGTCCTTGCTGTACGGCGTGACCGGCAGCGGCAAGACCGAGGTCTATCTGCAAGCCTGCGCCCAGGTGCTGGCGCGCGAGCCGGATGGTCAGATCCTGATCCTGGTGCCCGAGATTAATCTCACGCCCCAACTGGAAGGCAATATCCGCGCGCGCTTCCCCGGCGTGATGCTGGCCACCTTGCACAGCAGCCTGTCCGAGGGCGAGCGCATGCTGCACTGGCTGGCCGCGCACGAGGGCAAGGCGCGCATCGTGCTGGGCACGCGGCTGGCCATCCTGTCCTCGCTGCCGCATTTGAAGTTGATCGTCATCGACGAGGAGCACGATCCGTCGTACAAGCAGCAGGAAGGTTTGCGCTATTCGGCGCGCGACTTGGCCGTGTGGCGCGCGTGGCAGCTGCAGATTCCGATCGTGCTGGGCTCCGCCACGCCGTCGCTGGAAAGCTGGCATCACGCGCAGTCGGGCCGCTATCGCCTGCTGCCGCTGCGCGAGCGCGCGGTGCGGAACGCCGTGCTGCCGACCGTGAAGCTGATCGACATGGAGCGCGACAAGCCGCAGGACGGCCTCACCTCGCAGCTGATCGCGGCCATCAAACAGCGCATGCAACGCGGCGAGCAGTCGCTGTTGTTCCTCAACCGCCGCGGTTATGCGCCGGTGATTTGCTGCGAGTCCTGCGGCTGGATCAGCGAATGCACGCGCTGCACCTCGTTCATGGTCTTGCATCGTCCGGAGCACCGGCTGCGCTGCCACCATTGCAGCCTGGAGATGCGCATTCCGCGCCATTGCCCGACCTGCGGCAACGTCGACTTGCAACCGCTGGGACGCGGCACCCAGCGCGTGGAGGAAGGCTTGCAGGCGCTGTTCCCGGAGGCGCGGGTGCTGCGCATCGACGCCGACTCCACCCGCAAGAAGGGCAGCGCGCAGGAGGCCTTCGACACCGTGCACCGGGGCGAGGTGGATATCCTGATCGGCACGCAGATGGTCGCCAAGGGCCACGACTTCAAGAAGTTGACGCTGGTGGGCATCCTCAATCCCGATACGGCGCTGTTCTCGCAGGACTACCGCGCCAGCGAGCGTCTGTTCGCGCAGCTGATGCAGGTGGCCGGCCGCGCCGGACGGGCGGGTATTCCGAGCGAGGTGCTGATTCAGACGCGCTATCCGCAGCATCCGCTGTACGGCGCGGTGGTGCATCACGATTACGATCACTTTGCCTCGGCCTTGCTGGAGGAGCGCGAGCAGGCCGCTTTACCGCCCTATCTGTTCCAGGCTTTGCTTCGCGCCGAAGCGCGCGAGTTGGCGATGGCGATTGAATTCCTCAACCTGGCCAAGGATTGCGTCGAACATCCGGGCATTACCATCAACGATCCGATTCCGATGACCATGACGCGTGTGCATAACGTCGACCGCGCGCAGCTGCTGGTGGAGTCATCCTCGCGGCCGGCGCTGCAAGCCTTCCTCAAGGAGTGGATGCAGGCGCTGTGCGAGATGAAGAGCCGCGTGAAGTGGTCGCTGGAAGTCGATCCGCTCGATATTTAAGCAGGCAACAGGTAGCGGCGCGCGGTGGCGACGATCTGCTCGCTCAGCGCGCGCGTGAATGGCGTGTCGAGATTCCACGCATGCCAGTTCAGCGCGACGTCGACGAAATGGCCGGGCGCCAGGTCGACCAGCCGCTCCTCGTCCAGCGCCGCCGCCACTTGCCGCCACGGCATCAGGCCATACGCCAGGCCGCCGAACACGCATTCGCTGGTGGCCGCCGACAGCGGCAGCGTGTGATGCGGATAGGCCCCGCGCAGATCCAGCACCGCATGCAGGAAGCCGGCCATCATGTCACGGTCGCTGACCACGGCCGGCGCCAGCCGCGCCGCCTCGATCGAGAAGCCATCGCCAAACCAATGTCCCGCGAACGCCTTGGTGGCCACGCACACGTAGCGCATCCGGCCCAGCGGCGTGACTTGCGGGCCGTTGGCCTGGCCCTCGGCCGATCCGGCCGCCACGCAGCCGAACACGCTGCCCTCGCGCACCAGATGCAAGGCCATCGCGGTGTCCGCCTGCTGCACATGCAACTGGCAGCGCGGCGGCGACAGCAGCGGTTGCAAGCTCAATGGAAACCACGTCGCCAGGCTGGCCGCGTCCACCGCCAGCGAAATCTCCGGCATGCTGACCTGGTTGCCCAGATCGATATCGAGCGCGGCCTCCATCAGCTTCACATTGCGGTGATGCGACACCAGCCGCTGGCCCAATCCAGTCGGCACCGCCGGCTGGCCGCGCACGATCAACAGGCGGCCGGCCGCATCCTCCAGCGCCTTGATGCGCTGGGAGACGGCGGACTGGCTGATGCCCAGCGCCAAAGCCGCCTTCTCGAAACTGCCCTGGCTGACTACCGCATCCAGTACCGCCAGCGCCCGGTAATCCAGATTGTCCATAAGTTGAGCTTATAAATTTTGAAAACAATAAGTCATACTAATACCGTTTTATTGCAAAGTAAAACGTAATTGGCAGTTCGGAGTAGACTTGTTGACCATGAAAACTCTACGCACCGAAGTCGCCGTCATCGGCGCAGGCACCGCCGGCATGACCGGCTATCGCGCCGCCAAGGCCGGCGGCAGGCAAACCCTGCTCATCGAGGGCAATGTCTACGGCACCACCTGCGCGCGCGTGGGCTGCATGCCGAGCAAGCTTCTCATTTCCGCCGCCGACGCGGCGCACATGCTGCACGCGGCGTCCGGCTTCGGCGTGCATGCGGGCGCGGTGCGCATCGACGGCAAGGCGGTGATGGCGCGCGTGCGCAGCGAGCGCGACCGTTTTGTCGGCTTCGTGGTCGAAAGCGTGGAGGGCTACCCGGCCGAGGACAAGCTGCACGGCCATGCCCACTTCCTCAGCCCGACCCAGTTGCAAGTCGACGACCACACGCTGGTGGAGGCGGAACGCTTCGTCATCGCCACCGGCTCCACGCCCATCGTGCCGGACGAGTGGCGTGCCGCCGGTCCGCGCGTGATCACCAGCGACGAGGTGTTTTACTGGGACGACCTGCCGGAATCGGTGGCGGTGGCCGGCACTGGCGTGATCGGGCTGGAGCTGGGGCAGGCGCTGCACCGCCTCGGCGTGCGTGTGACCATCTTCGGCCGCGGCGGCAGCGTGGCGCAGCTGAGCGATCCCGAAGTGCTGGACGTGGCCCGCAGCGCCATGACCGATGAACTGGACGTGCGCTTCAAAACGCGCGTGGTCAAGGTCGAGCCGCGGGGCGACGGCCTGGCCGTCACCAGCGAAGACACCAACGGCGACCAGCACACCGAGCATTTCAGCTATCTGCTGTCGGCCATTGGCCGACGGCCGAATGTGCATCAGCTGGGGCTGGAAAACACCGGCCTGCAACGCGACCACCACGGCATTCCGCTGTACGACAAGCGCACCATGCAGTGCGGCACGTCCGCCATCTTCATCGCCGGCGACGCCAACGACGAACGCCCGCAGCTGCCGGAAGCGGCCGACCATGGCCGCATCGCCGGCGACAACGCCGCGCGCTATCCGGACGTCCAGCCCGGTCTGCGCCGCACGCCGCTGGCCATCACCTTCACCGAGCCGCAGATCGCCACCATGGGCAGCAGCTACAGCGAGCTGTGCGTCTCGCATGCGGGCCGCTTCGCGGTCGGCAAGGTCTCGTTCCACAACCAGGGACGCAGCCGCGTGATGCTGCAAAACAAAGGCCTGCTGCGCGTCTATGCCGAATACCAGACCGGCCGCTTCCTCGGCGCCGAGATGATCGGCCCGCGCGCGGAAAACATCGGCCATCTGCTGTCGTGGGCGGTGCAGGCCGGCCTGACGGTGGACGCCATGCTGGACATGCCGTTCTACCATCCGGTGGTGGAGGAAGGCGTGCGCACCGCCTTGCGCGACCTGGCGCACCATTTGCAGCACGAGCCGGCACACGATTGCCCTTGCGTGGACTGTACGCCGGCGCCGTAGTATGCTGCGGAAATGAATATACGCAAAGTGACAGCAGCAGATTTAGAGTTGGGTATGCTGCTACCGTGGGATGTGTATGGTGAAAACGGTGCTTTGCTGGTCCGCAAGGGACATATGATCGCCAGCGCCAACCAGATTGCGTATCTGGTCGAGCGCGGCGTGTTTGAGGATGGCGAGCCGCGCTCGGTGCTGGCGGACCCGCCCTCCGTGCTGCGCAAGCTGAATGCCGCCTATCTGGAACTGCATACGCTGCTGCAAGCGGCCTCGCAGGGTGTCGCGCCGCCGGATTTCCGCCGCAAGCTGGACGAGATCGCCCTGATGGTGCACGCCGCCGTCGATCTCAACGCCGACATCGCCACCGCCAGCATCCTGCACAATCAGGCGCAGGCGCCCTACGCGGCGCGCCACAGCGTCAACACGGCGATCATCGCGGTGCTGCTGGCGCGTGCCCGCCAGCGCTCGCGCAACGACGTCATGACGGTGACGCTGGCGGCGCTGACCATGAACGCCGGCATGCTGGAACACCACCAGCGCTGGCACGACAGCCACGCCGCGCTGGACCCGGCCGACCACGCCCGCAAGCTGGCGCATCCGGAAGCCAGCGTGCGCCTGCTGCGCGCGGCCGGCGTCAACGACGAGGCCTGGCTGCACTGCGTGCTGCATCATCACGAAAACGAGGACGGCACCGGCTACCCGCATGGCAAGGTGGGGGCACAGATTCCGCTGCTGTCCAAGCTGGTGGCGCTGGCCGACCGCTATTGCGCCCGCGTGTCGGAGCGCGGCTACCGTCCCACCATGGCGGCCCACGGCGCCCTGCGCGACATGCTGCTGGAGGCGCGCACCACGCTGGACACCAATCTGGTGTCGCTGGTGATCAAGGAACTGGGCATCTACCCGATCGGCACCTACGTGCGCATGCTGAATGGCGAGGTGGGCGTGGTGTCGCGGCGCGGCCTGCAATCGACCACGCCGCATGTGGAGTCGGTGATCGGGCCGCGCGGCGCGCCGCTGGAGGTGTTCCTGCAACGCGATACCCGCCACGCCCTGCACGCCATCCGCGAAGTGCTGACCAACGCCCAGGTGGCGGCGCTGGAGGTCCCGCCGCTGCGCATGGCGCAGGTATGGGGGCGGGCGGCGGTGACTTAGTTCAGCAGGGCGTCCAGGCGGCCCTGCTGCGCCAGCTCGCGCAGCATGCCGATGGTGTCGATGTCCGATTCCACGTAGGCCGAGCGGCGGAATTCGTCGTACATGGCGTTGGCCTCGTCGGTGGCGGCGTCGTGGCTGTCCTCGTACTGGAAGCGCACGAACAGGGTGTCCTCGGTCGGCGTCTCGATGGTCATGGTCAGGCTGGATTCGGCGATGTCCTGCTGCGCGGCCACGCGGTAGCGCACGCTGCGCATCGGTTCCAGTTCCACCGTGTCCTCCACCACCAGCTCGCCGTAGCGCAGGCGGCGGCGGAAGCCGCTGTCGGTGCGCTGGTCGATGGTGCTCTCGTCCAGGTGCGGCACGAACAGCTTGGGCGACTCGGCGCGCAGCACCAGGCCGCGCCAGACTTGCTGCACGGTGAGGGCGTCAATCAGGGGATTGAGCGGGTCGTTGACTTCGATTAAATGTTCAAATTTCATGATTGCAACCAATGTAAGGTTAGGCCGGGGCCTGGATCACCGCATGGTAACGCAAATGTCACAGACGCTTCATGCGGCACGTCAGTAGCGGCCCCGGCGACTGATACAATGTGGGGCTATGTCCACCAAAGTTCCAGTATTCGGCCTCAATTTGCCGCAGAGCCAGGCTGTCACCTATCTCGACGGGCCATGCCTGGTGCTGGCCGGCGCCGGCTCGGGCAAAACCCGCGTGATCACGCAGAAAATCGCCCACCTGATCGAGGACCGCGGCTACGATCCGCGCACCATCGCCGCCCTGACCTTCACCAACAAGGCAGCGCTGGAAATGCAGGAACGGATCGGCAAGCTGCTCAAGCAGCCGAAACAGGCCAAGCAGCTGACCGTGTCCACCTTCCACTCGCTGGGCGTGAAGATTTTGCGCCAGGAGTGCAACGAACTGGGCCTCAAGGACCGTTTTTCCATCATGGACAGCGACGACTGCGGCTCGCTGATCCAGGACATGGCCATCACCACCGACAAGCAGGTGGTGCGGCGCATCCAGACCGATATCTCGCTGTGGAAGAACCGCCTGATCGATCCGGTGCAGGCGCTCAACCAGGCCAAGGACGAGGACCAGGCGCAATCGGCGCGCGTCTACGCCAGCTACGTCGCCACCCTGTCGGCCTATCAGGCGGTGGACTTTGACGATTTGATCCGCCTGCCGGTGGAATTGTTCCGCAACCACGAGAACGTGCGCGACAAGTGGCAGCGCCGCCTGCGCTACCTGCTGATGGACGAGTACCAGGACACCAACACCTGCCAGTACGAACTGGTCAAGCTGATGGTGACCGGCATCGGCAAGAAGCCGATGTTTACCGCCGTGGGCGACGACGACCAGGCCATCTACGCCTGGCGCGGCGCCTCGGTGGAAAATCTGAAGACCCTGCAAACCGATTTCCCCGATCTGGAAGTGATCAAGCTGGAGCAGAACTACCGCTCCACCACGCGCATCCTGCAAGCGGCCAACGCGGTGATCGGCAACAATCCCAAGCTGTTCGAGAAGTCGCTGTGGTCGGAACACGGCCTGGGCGAGCCGATCCAGGTGACCTCGATGCCGACCGACGACGCCGAGGCCGATCAGGTGGCCATGCTGATCTCGGTCGACCACTTCACGCGCAAGAACAAGTGGTCCGATTACGCGATCCTGTATCGCGGCAACCATCAGGCGCGCATCATCGAGCAGGCGCTGCGCAAGGAGCGCATCCCGTACACCATTTCCGGAGGCCAGTCCTTCTTCGACAAGGCGGAAATCAAGGACATCATCAGCTACCTGCGCCTGCTGGCCAACACCGACGACGATCCGGCCTTCATCCGCGCCGTGACCACGCCGCGCCGTGGCGTCGGCCAGTCGACGCTGGAAACGCTGGGCACTTTCTCGGCCCAGTGGAATTGCTCGCTGTTCGAGGCGGTGTTCAAGGGCGGCATCGAAGGCTTGCTGCAAGACCGCCAGCTCAATCCGCTGCGCGACTTCTGCAACTTCATCAACAACCTGGAATCGCGCGCCAGCCGTCCTGGCCCGTCGGGCAGCGGCGACAACGCGGCGCAGGTGCTGGATGACATGCTGGAAGCCATCAACTACGAAAACTTTTTATACGATATGTTCGACGAGCGCGCGGCCCAGAGCAAGTGGCAGAACGTGCTGGAATTCGTCAACTGGCTGAAGGACCGCGGGCGTGGCGGCAAGGACCGCGACGGCGAGGAAAAGAACGTGCTGGAGCTGACCCAGATGGTGGCGCTGATGTCCATGCTGGAAGGGCAGGACGAGGACCCCGACGCGGTGCGCATGTCGACCCTGCACGCGTCCAAGGGGCTGGAGTATCCGCACGTGTTCCTGGTCGGTTGCGAGGAAGGCATCCTGCCGCACAAGGGCGACGCCGATGCGCCGGCCGAATCGATCGCCGCGCGGGTGCAGGAAGAGCGGCGCCTGATGTACGTCGGCATCACGCGCGCGCAGCGCACCTTGCACATCACCTGGTGCAAGAAGCGCAAGCGCGCCGGCGAGCAGGTGCACTGCGATCCGTCGCGCTTCATCAAGGAGATGAAGCTGGACGAGGGCACGGCGCCGCCGATGGAGTCCGAGGTGCTGACGCCCAAGGAGCGGCTGGCACGGATGAAGGAACTTTTAGCGACACCGAAGACCTAGGCTGTGCTAGCATCAAAGCGGGCGATCCTGCCCGTTACCGATGGAGATGATGATGCGTGTGCAAATTCTGGCTGCTTTCGTGTTGACCTGTGCCCTGCTGCCGGCGGCGCGGGCGGAGGAGGTGGTCACCAAGCCCGAGGCCGAGGCCATGGTGGGCAAGGCACTCAAGTACCTGAAAGGCAATGGCAAGGACAAGCTGTATGCCGAAGTCAGCAAGAAGGACGGCCAATTTACCGACCGCGACCTGTACCTGGTGGTGTACGGCCTGGACGGCATGGTGCGCGCGCACGGCGCCAACGGCAAGATGATCGGCAAGAACCTGATGGAGATCAAGGACGTCGACGGCAAGTACTTCATCAAGGAACGGATCGAGCTGGCCAAGAAAAACAAGCCGTTCTGGCAGGACTACAAATTCACCAACCCGGTCAGCGGCAAGATCGAGCCCAAGACCATGTATTGCGTGCCCGAGGACGACATGGTGGTGTGCGGCGGGGTCTACCTCAAGTAAGGGCGGTACAATGCCTGCTTTCAGGCAGGAGTAAGACCGTGAGCAATACCGAAGACCGCTTCATCGACATTGAAATCAAGCTGGCGTATGCCGAGGACATGGTGGACTCGCTGAGCCAGCGCATCCACCAGCAGCAACAGCAGATCGACAAGCTGGAGCAGATGTGCGCCTCGCTGGTCCAGCACGTGCGCACCCTGGCGCAAAACAACGGCGGCGGCGCCCAGCTGCCGCACGAGCGCCCGCCGCATTATTGATTACGCCAGCACGGCGCGCAGGGCTTCCACCACCAGCGCATGGTCTTCGGCCTGGCGCAGGCCGGAGACGGTGACGGTGCCGACGATGCCGGTGCCTTTCAGCGTAATCGGGAAGGCGCCGCCGTTGGCCGCGTGGTCCTTCGGATCGAGATACTTGATCTCTTCAAACACCACGCCGCGATGCTTGTGGTCGATGCCGACGTAGAACGAGCAGCGGCCAAAGCGCGCCACCACATTGTTCTTGCGGCGTATCCAGTCGGCCTGGTCGGCCGAGGCGCCCTGCATGGCGTGATGGAACAGCACCTTGCCATTGATGGTGATGTTAATCGTGATGATTTTATTGCCGGCCCTGGCCAGTTCCACCAATTTGAGGCCCAGCGTCAGCGCGGTGTCGCTGCTGAACGCGGTAAATTGCAATTCCTGTTCCTGCTGCGTGAGCGTTTGCAGCAGTTCCGCGTAGTTTTCCATTCCGTATTCCCGAGGTTGATCGTAGCCAGACCGAAGTGTAGCGTAGCTGTGCTTCACCAGTCGCCTTCGGTTTCGGTCAGCGGGCCGCTCAAACGCGCCACTTTGTCCAGCCAGACTGCGCCTTCGGCCGGGTCGGCCAGCATATGGTCGCCTTGCGACAGCATTTGTCCCAACTGCCGCATGGCGCCGAGATTGCTGGCGATGGCCGCGCGGCGCAGGTACTTCACGCCTTCCTCATCGTTTTGCGGCATGCCCGATCCGGTGAAATACAAATTGGCCAATGCCGCCTCGGCCGACGGCATGCGCTTGCCCGCGGCCTTGCTGAACCAGGTGGCCGCCTGGACCGGATCACGCTCGACGCCCAGGCCGCGCAGGTAGAGCGTGCCGAGGCCATAGCTGGCGGCGGCATCGCCGCCTTCCGCTCCCTTGCGGTACCAGGCGGCTGCTTCGGCATAATCCTGTGCGACACCGCGTCCGTTTTCATACAGCAGGCCCAGCTTGTACGCCGCGTCCTGATTTCCTTGCTCGGCGGCCTTGCGATACCAGTCAGCCGCCTGCGCCAGCTCGGCCGGCGTGGCCTTAGGCGCGTTGTAGACATTGGCGATACGCAGCTGGGCGTAAGCATGACCGTGGGTGGCGGCGCGCTGATACCAGGCCAGTGCCTGCGCCGTGTCTTTCTTGATGCCAGCCTGCCCGTAGAAGTAGTTGCTGGCCAGCTCAGCTTCGGCTTCCGCGTTGCCGCGGTCGGCAGCACCGCGCAACAGTTTCGAGTAATGCTCGTTGTCATGCTGGATGCCGACGCCATCGCGGAAAATGCGGGCCAGTTTATACAACGCCGTGGTGTCGCCGGCCAGCGCGGCCGTGCGGTAGGTTTCGGCGTCGGCCAGGGTGCGTTTGACTTTTTCCGGAGTGTCCAGCACCCACACATATTGCATCCGGGTCCAGCTGCTGATGCCCACGCCATTGATCTTGCGCGGAATGAACTGGCAACGCTTGATGCCGTTGAGGGCAGCCTCGTCCAGCAGAGGGAAGCCGCTCGACTGATACAGGACGGCATCGATGACCTTGCCCTCTTCACCAATCAGGAAACCGAGCATGACGGTGCCGGTTTGTTCCTTGCGCAAGGCTTCTTTCGGCCATTCCGGTTTGTCGCAGGTTTTGAAGTCGACGGTGGCAGGCGTTTTGACGGGCGCCTCGGCGGCGTGAGTGGCATTGAGGGCGGAAATTGTCAGCAGAAGCGGGACGAGCAGGCGCATTGGGGGCATGTATAGTGTTGGAGCGGATGATCTTATTGTGAAAATAGTAATCTGTCCATCTTGTCCGCGATTGTCGATTTGCGGTACCTTGGTTCGTCGTAGGATGTAGAGGGCTGTCCTCTGACTTCTTTGAAGGGAATCGATCATGACGACCAACACCATACAACTGCATCGCGTGCTGAAATCCACTGCCGACCGCGTGTACCGGGCCTTCCTGCATCCGGACGCGCTGGCCAAATGGCTGCCGCCGCATGGCTTTTTCGGCACTGTGCATGAAATGGACGCCAAAGTGGGTGGCAAGTACCGCATGTCTTTTACCAACTTCACCACCGGCGGCAGCCATTCGTTCGGCGGCGAATACCTGGAACTGGAGCCGGGCCGCAAGCTGCGCTACACCGCGCAATTCGACGACCCCAACCTGCCGGGCCGGATGCAAACCACCGTCACCTTGCGCGAAGTGTTCTGCGGCGTGGAGATGCACGTGGTGCAGGAAGGCATCCCCGCCGTCATCCCGGCCGAGGCCTGCTACCTCGGCTGGCAGGAATCACTGACTCTGCTGGCCCAGCTGGTGGAACCGGAAATCCGCGAGTAGACAAATCTCATGTCCTTCCTGCGTCAGAGTGCTAAGCTCAAAAGACCGGGGAGGCCATCATGAAGACAGTCACGCTAGAGCAAGCACAAAAGCAGCTGGACAAGCTGATCGATCTGATTGCGGCAGGCGAAGAAGTGACCATCACATTGGATGGGCATCCTGTCGCAAGGATGGCGGCTCCACGCCTCTTGCAGCAGTTGCCCAGCCTTGCCGATCTAAGGGCAAGGCTACCGATGCAAACCGAATCGGCAGGCGATTTTATACGCAGATTACGGGATAGCGAGCGATACTGATGCGCTATGTCGACACCAGCGTACTGGTTTCTTATCTGACGCCTGAACCACATAGCCAAACCGCCGAGGCATTCATGCTAAGCGCTGGCGGAATGCTGGTGGTTAGCAGCTGGACCGACGACAGTCTTCATTTGGCCATAGCCTCGGCGCACGGATCTACCGTCTACACTTTGGACCGCAAAATGGCAGCTGCCGGCCCAAAGCTTGGTGTGCCTGTCATCCTGCTGTAATCAGAACCAGCCCTGCATTTTGACGAAGATGAGGAAGGTGCCGATGGCAGCGGTCAGATTGACGCCGAACAGAATGCGGAAATCCGTGGTCGCATAGCTCGCACAATTGAGGCAGGTCAGTTAAGCTTGCGGAAATTTTGATGGGAGCAGGTATGGGCAAAGGCAGGTTGGAAGCGTTCAGCGATGGCGTGATCGCGATCATTATCACGATTATGGTACTGGAGTTGAAGGTGCCGCATGGGGCGGAGTTTGAGGCGCTGGCGCCGCTGTTGCCGGTGTTCCTGAGTTATGTGCTCAGCTTTATTTATGTCGGCATCTACTGGAACAACCATCATCATTTGATTCATGCCGTGACCAAGACCACCGGCGGCGTGCTGTGGGCGAACCTGCATTTGCTGTTCTGGCTGTCGCTGATTCCGTTCGTGACCAGCTGGATCGGCGAACATCATCTCGCGGCGGTGCCGCTGGCGTGCTACGGCTTCGTGCTGTTCATGTCGAGCTTTGCCTACCTGCTGCTGGTGCGCTGCCTGGAGGCTAATAACGAGGCGGTGAAGGCTGCGCTCGGCAGCGACCGCAAGGGCAAGATCTCGATGCTGATGTATCTGGTCGGCGTCTGCCTGTCCTTCGTTTATCCGCTGCTGGGCTTTGGCGTCTACGTGCTGGTGGCGGTGATCTGGTTCCTGCCAGACCGCCGCATCGAATCACGTTACAAATCCTGAGTGAGCTGACGGTGTTGTCCGGGCGTGCGTTTCCACGGTGAAATTGCTGGCTCGTCCAGTATCTCACGCTCAAATACCAGTTTCGCCAAGCAATGTTTGGAAAACCACGGCGGTTTCCGATCAATTGCAGTGCAGCATGGTTTGCGGGTGACTCCCGCTTAATTCCCCTGCTATGATCGTCGGCTTCTATTGAGAAAGAAGCCTTATGAACCGTCCTTACATGCTTGTCATTGCCGCTGCGCTTGGCGTGGCGTTTTCGCAAACCGTCCTGGCGGCACCGGCCGCCGCCTTGGCCGGCAATCCGCTGGCCACCGCCAGCAGCCTGCCGTTCCACTATCCGGCGTTCGACAAGATCAAGGACGAGCACTTCATTCCGGCCTTCAACGAAGGCATGCGCCAGCAGCTGAAGGAAATCGAGGCCATCGCCAATAACAAGGCCGCCCCCACCTTCGACAACACCATCGTGGCGATGGAAAAATCCGGCGCGCTGCTGATCCGCGTGCAGACCGTGTTCTACAATCTGCAAGGCGCCAACACCAACGACAAGCTGGATGCCGTCGACAGCGAAATGTCGCCCAAGCTGGCCGCGCACAATGACGCCATTTATCTGAATCCGAAACTGTGGGCGCGCGTGAATGCGCTGTACGAAAAGCGCGATGCGCTCAAGCTGGATGCGGAATCCAAACACCTGCTGGAACGCTATCACACCGACTTCGTGCGCGCCGGCGCCAAGCTGTCCGCCGCCGACAAGGAAAAGCTGAAAGCCATCAACGGCGACATCGCCAAGCTGCAAACCGCCTTCACCCAGAACGTACTGAAGGAAACCAACGCCTCGTCGCTGGTGGTGGACAGCCGCGCCGAACTGGCTGGCATGAGCGATGCCGCCATCGACGCCGCAGCCGCTGCCGCCAAGGCCAAGGGCCTGGACGGCAAGTTCCTGGTGGCGGTGGTCAACACCTCCGGTCAGCCGCCATTGGCCGATCTGACCAACCGCGCCACCCGCGAGAAGCTGATGGCGCTGTCGCTGGCGCGCGGCAGCCATGGCGGCGAATTCGACAGCCGCGAGCTGGTGCTGAAAATCGCCAAGGCCCGCGCCGAGAAAGCCGCCCTGCTGGGCTACGCCAACTACGCCGCCTACTCGCTGGAAGACCAGACCGCGCACGATACCGCCTCGGTCAACAAGCTGCTGGGCGAACTGGCCAAGCCGGCCGTCAACAACGCCAGGAAGGAAGCGGCCGATCTGCAAGCCGTGGTGGATGCGGAAAAAGGCGGCTTCCAGATCGGCGCCGCCGACTGGGCCTATTACACCGACAAGGTGCGTGCGCAGCGCTTCGCCTTCGACGAGAACCAGCTCAAGCCCTATTTCGAGCTGGATAATGTGCTGGTCAACGGCGTGTTCTACGCAGCCAACAAGCTGTATGGCCTGAGCTTCAAGGAGCGCAAGGATCTGCCGGTTTACAACCCCGACGTGCGCGTGTTCGATGTGTTCGACGCCGACGGCAAGCAGCTGGCCATCTTCATCGCCGATATGTACGCCCGTTCCAACAAGCAGGGTGGCGCGTGGATGAACGAGTACGTGTCGCAGTCGGCGCTGCTGGGCAATCACTCGGTGGTGGCGAATCACCTGAATATTCCGAAGCCACCGGCCGGCGAGCCGACGCTGCTGACCTACGATGAGGTGAAGACCGCCTTCCACGAATTCGGCCACGCGCTGCACGGCATGTTCTCCAACGTGAAGTACCCGCGCTTCTCCGGCACCAGCGTGCCGCGCGACTTCGTCGAATATCCATCGCAAGTGAACGAGATGTGGGCGGTATGGCCGGAAGTACTGGCCAATTACGCGAAGCATTACAAGACCGGGGCGCCAATGCCGAAGGAGCTGCTGGACAAGGTGATCGCATCGAAGAAATTCAACCAAGGCTTCATGACCACCGAATACCTGGCGGCCTCGCTGCTGGACCAGCGCTGGCACCAGCTGACGCCGGCGCAAATCCCGACCGATGTATTGGCCTTTGAAGCGCAGTCGCTGAAGGACATGGGCGTGGACTTCGCGCCGGTGCCGCCGCGCTACCGCACCACCTACTTCTCGCACAGCTTCTCCGGCGGCTACTCGGCGGGCTACTACGCCTACCTGTGGTCCGAGAAGCTGGATGCCGACACGGTCGAATGGTTCAAGGAAAACGGCGGCCTGCAACGCAAGAACGGCGACTGGTTCCGCGCCAAGTTGCTGTCGCGCGGCGGTACCGACGATGCGATGAATTTGTTCCGCAACTTCCGTGGCCGCGATCCTGTCATCGAGCCGCTGCTGGACCGTCGTGGCCTGAAATAATATAAACAGTTTATAAGGATAACCGCATGAACCACACCAACCTCATCATCGCCGCCAGCGTGGCGGCTGTTTTCAGCCTCGCCCACGCGGAACCGGCCTCGCTGCTGCCGGCATCGAACCCGTTCGCCAAGCCAAGCACCCTGCCGTTCGGCTATCCGGCTTTCGACAAGATCAAGAACGAAGACTACGCACCGGCATTTGAAGAAGGCATGCGCCAGCAAGCCGCCGAAATCGACGCCATCGCCAACAACAAGAAGCCGGCCACCTTCGACAACACCATCGTCGCCATGGAAAAAGGCGGCCAGCTGCTGAACCGCGTATCGACCGTGTTCTACAGCCTGTCCGGCGCCAACACCAATGACACCTTCAAGGCGCTGGAGCGCGAGCTGTCGCCCAAGCTGGCGGCACACAACGACGCCATCCGCCTGAACGGCAAGCTGTACGCCCGCATCAAGTCGCTGTACGACAAGCGCGACAAGCTGCACCTGGATGCCGAATCCAAGTACCTGCTGGAACGCTACCACACTGACTTCGTGCGCGCCGGCGCCCAGCTGTCGGATGCCGACAAGGCCAAACTGAAAGCCATGAACGGCGAACTGGCCAAGCTGCAAACCACCTTTGCCCAGAACGTGCTGGAAGAGGCCAACGCCTCGGCGCTGGTGGTCGACACCCGCGAGGAACTGGCCGGCATGTCGGACAAGGCGATCGACGCCGCCGCTGCCGCCGCCAAGGCCAAGGGCATGGACGGCAAATTCCTGATCCCGGTGGTGAACACCACCGGCCAGGCCAATCTGGCCGTGCTGACCAACCGCGCCGTGCGCGAAAAGCTGATGGCGCTGTCGCTGGCGCGCGGCAGCCATGGCGGCAAATTCGACAACACGCAAGTGGTGCTGTCGCTGGTCAAGCTGCGCGCCGAGAAGGCCGCGCTGATGGGCTATCCTAACTATGCCGCCTACGCGCTGGCCGACCAGACCGCGCACGACACCGGGTCCGTCAACAAAATCCTCGCCGAGCTGACCCGCCCCGCGGTGGCCAACGCCAGGAAGGAAGGCGCCGAAATCCAGAAGGTGATCGACAAGGAAAACGGCGGCTTCCAGCTGGCCGCGCAGGACTGGTCCTTCTACAGCGACAAGGTGAAGGCCGAGCGCTTCAACTTCGACGCCAACGAACTGCGTCCGTACTTTGAACTCAACAATGTGCTGACCAACGGCGTGTTCTTTGCGGCGAACAAGGTGTACGGCCTGTCGTTCAAGGAGCGCAAGGACCTGCCGGTGTACAACCCGGACGTGCGCGTGTTCGACGTGTTCGATGCCGATGGCAAACAGCTGGCCATCTTCATCGCCGACTTCTACGCCCGCTCCAACAAGCGCGGCGGCGCCTGGATGAATGCCTACGTGTCGCAATCGTCGCTGATGGGTACCCGTCCGGTGGTGGCGAACCACCTCAACATTCCCAAGCCGAACGACGGCGAGCCGACCCTGCTGACCTACGACGAACTGCGCACCATGTTCCACGAGTTCGGCCACGCGCTGCATGGCATGTTCTCCAACGTGAAATACCCACGCTTCTCCGGCACCCGTGTGCCGCGTGACTACGTCGAGTTCCCGTCGCAGGTCAACGAGATGTGGTCGGTATGGCCGGAAGTATTGGCCAATTACGCCAAACACTACCAGACCGGCGCGCCGATGCCGAAGGAATTGCTGGACAAGGTGATCGCCTCGAAGAAATTCAACGAAGGCTTCCGCACCACCGAGTACCTGGCCGCCTCCATCCTGGACCAGAAATGGCACCAGCTGGGCGTGAACCAGATCCCGACCGACGTGCTGGGCTTCGAGGCCGCCGCGCTGAAAGAGGCCGGCGTCGATTACGCGCCGGTGCCGCCGCGCTACCGCACCACCTACTTCTCGCACACCTTCGCCGGCGGCTATTCGGCCGGCTACTACGGCTACGTGTGGGCCGAGAAGCTGGATGCCGACGCGGTCGAATGGTTCATCGAAAACGGCGGCATGCTGCGCAAGAACGGCGACTACTTCCGCAAAATGCTGCTGTCGAAGGGCGGCACGCTGGACGCGATGCAGATGTACCGCAACTTCCGTGGCCGCGATGCCAAGATCCAACCGCTGCTGGAGCGCCGTGGCCTGACCGAGTAAGATATACTCGAAAGGCCAAAACGACAGGGGACTCACCATGGACGGCAACCTGAAAGCATCGCTCAAGACTCTGCACGCACGGCTGGCGCAAGCCGGCCCGGTGGACGAGGAATTGCAGGAGCTGCTGCTCCAGCTGGACAGCGACATCAAGGCGCTGCTGGAGCGCGGCACCGAGGCGCCGCCCGGTGAGACCTCCACCTATGGCCTGGCCGAGCGCTCGCAGGAGCTGTCGGCCAAGTTCGCCGTCAAGCATCCGCAGCTGGAGCCGGCCTTGCGTGAACTGGGCACCATCCTGTCGAACATGGGTATTTAAAAGGCAATAAAAAACCCGGGGAAGCCAGGTCCCCGGGCGGCCAGTGTTACTTAAACACCGGCGATTGCTGGCAGAAGTGTCCTGCCGCTCCTCCGTTATAGCAAAGATCCACCCCAATTCAATGCGAGACTGACATCATTTCTTGCAAGTGATTGAATAGTAAAAGAAAATTTATTTGGCGGTGAGCGTAGCGCACGCATTTCCGGTACAATACCGCCCCATGAATCCCCCTACCAATTTATTTGCGGCCGTCCCGAAGCGGTCTGCACGCGCTCCCGTTGCGCCTTTCCTGCCGATGTCCCGTCAAGAGATGGACACCCTCGGCTGGGATCAGTGCGATGTCATCCTGGTGACCGGCGACGCCTACATCGACCATCCGAGCTTCGGCATGGCCCTGGTCGGCCGCCTGCTGGAAGCGCAAGGCTACCGCGTCGGCATCATCGCCCAGCCGGACTGGCAATCGGCCGACGCTTTCCGCACGCTCGGCAAGCCGCGCCTGTACTACGGCGTCACCGCCGGCAATATGGACTCCATGGTCAACCGCTACACGGCGGACCGCAAGCCGCGCTCGGACGACGCCTACACGCCAAACGGCGAGCCGAACAAGCGCCCGGACCGCGCGGTGTCGGTGTACGCCCAGCGCTGCCGCGAAGCCTTCCCCGGCACGCCGGTGGTGATCGGCTCGATCGAAGCCTCGCTGCGCCGCATCGCCCACTACGATTACTGGTCGGACAAGGTGCGCCGCTCGGTGCTGTTCGAGTCCAAGGCCGACATGCTGATCTTCGGTAACGCCGAACGCGCGCTGGTCGACCTGACCAAACGCATGGCCGATGGCGAGAACATCAAGACCATCCGCGACCTGCGCGGCACCGCCTTCCTGGTGCCGGCCGGCTGGATGCCGGGCGAGGACTGGGGCGTGCACAATTCCACCCGCGTCGATACGCCGGGCAAGATCGACAAGCACGTCGACCCTTACCTGATGGTCGAACCGAACTCGCCGACCTGCGCCACCAGCAGCGACCCGAACGGCAAGCCGGCCGATGAAGTGAACCCGGCCATGGTCGAGCCGACCAAGGCCGCCGCCGGGCCGGTTTCCGCGCCCGAGCCCGAGCCGATTCCGGCGCCGTCCGAGTACAAGCCGATCCGCATCATGAGCCGCGAGGAACGCCGCGCCATGGAGCTGGAAAAACACCACAAGACCGTGGTGCGCCTGCCGTCGTTTGAAACCGTGTCCAGCGATCCGGTGATGTACGCGCACGCCTCGCGCGTGTTCCACCTGGAATCCAATCCCGGCAACGCGCGCGCGCTGGTGCAGGGCCATGGCGACCGCGACGTGTGGATGAACCCGCCGCCGCTGCCGCTGGCCATGGACGAGATGGACAACGTCTACGACATGAATTACGCCCGCGCCCCGCACCCGAGCTATGGCGACGCCAATATCCCGGCATGGGAAATGATCCGTTTCTCGGTCAACATCATGCGCGGCTGCTTCGGCGGCTGCACCTTCTGCTCGATCACCGAGCACGAAGGCCGCATCATCCAGAGCCGTTCCGAGCCGTCCATCCTGCGCGAGATCGAGCACATCCGCGACAAGACCAAGGGCTTCACCGGCATCATCTCCGACCTGGGCGGCCCGACCGCGAATATGTACCGCCTGTCCTGCAAGGACAAGGAAATCGAGCAGACCTGCCGCCGCCTGTCGTGCGTGTATCCGTCGATCTGCGTCAACCTGGGCACCAACCACAATCCGCTGATCAAGCTGTACCGCCGCGCCCGTGAAATCCCGGGCGTGAAGAAAATCCTGATCCAGTCCGGCCTGCGCTACGACCTGGCGGTGCGTTCGCCCGAATACGTCAAGGAGCTGGTGACCCACCACGTCGGCGGCCTGCTGAAGATCGCGCCCGAGCACACCGAATCCAATGTGCTGAGCAAGATGATGAAGCCGGGCATCGGCGCCTACGACGAGTTCAAGGCCCTGTTCGAGAAGTATTCGCTGGAAGCGGGCAAGAAGCAGTACCTGATTCCGTACTTCATCGCCGCCCACCCGGGCGCCACCGACGAGGACATGCTGAATCTGGCGCTGTGGCTGAAGAAGAACAATTTCCGCCTCGACCAAGTGCAGACCTTCATGCCGACGCCGATGGCCATGGCCAGCGCCATGTACCACTCGCGCCGCAATCCGCTGCACAAGGTCACCGAGGATTCGGAGGAAGTGTTCACGCCGCGCAGCCTCAAGCAGCGCCAGGCGCACAAGGCCTTCCTGCGCTACTACGATCCGAAGAACTGGCCTATCCTGCGCGAAGCCTTGCGCAACATGGGCCGGGGCGACCTGATCGGCACCGGCGAGCGTCACCTGATTCCGCCGTACACGCCGGGCGAGGAGAACTTCAAGGCCTCACAGGGCAAGCGCGCGATGCCGATGCTGGCGCCGGGCGCGGACAGGCGCGGCGGCAAGGGCCTGCCGATGGCGGGCGGACGGGGCAAGGCCAACGCCCTGACCGGCTCGCTGACCGCGCGCCAGACGGTGGAAACCAAGGCCAAGCCATCGATCCTGGACACCATCAAGATCAAGAAGGCGCCGGCGCCCGCCAAGGGCGGCAATCCGGGCCGGGCGGCGGCGCCACGCGGCCGGAAGTAAAGAAGTTGAGATCGACGTTCTCAGGGGAAATGTTGTAAATTTCCTTATCCGCGCAAATGCGTGGATAATTCAGGTCTGCTTGGGCGATGCGCCGCGGCGGCGCGCGGTTACACTAGCCGCTCAGCAGACCTTATTCTGTGAACTGGAAGATCATGAAAAACTTTAAATTCTCATCTTTGTTGCTGGCCCCGCTGTTTGCCGTGCTGGCGGCGTGCGGCGGCGGTGGCGGCAGCAGTAACAGCGGCTCGACCAACACCACGCCGACCCTGAAAAGCATCGCCATCACCATCGGCTCGACCACCATCCCGGTCAGCACCTTCCAGGACGCGACCGCCACTGGCACGTATTCGGACGGCAGCACCAAGACCCTGACCGTGGCCGGCGGCCTGGCCTGGGCCACCAAGAGCGGCGGCAGCGCCGTGGCCACCGTGGCCAGCGCCACCGGCCGCGTGACCGGCATCGCGGTCGGCTCGGAAACCATCACCGCCACCCAGGACAGCGTGGTGGGCTCGGTCACCATCGCCGTGACGGCGCCCTGGACCCAGGTGTCGGCCGGCGGCTTCCAGACCATCGCCCGCCGCGCCGACGGCAAGCTGTACGCCTGGGGCCAGAACAACTGGGGCCAGCTGGGCGATAACAGCAACCTGGCCCGCAACGCTCCGGTCGCGGTCAACAACGGCGCCGGCACCACCGCCTGGAAACAGGTGGCGGTGGGCGACCAGTTCGCGGTCGGCATCCGCGCCGGCACCGGCAGCACCACCACCGGCGGCACCATGTGGGCCTGGGGCCTGAACAACAACGGCCAGCTGGGCCAGAAAAACCTGATCAACTCCTCGGTGCCGAAACAGGTCGGCACCGACGCCACCTGGGTATCGGTCTCGGCCGGCAAGTACCACGTGCTGGCCCTGAAGGCCGACGGCACGCTGTGGGCCTGGGGCCGCAACAGCGAAGGCCAGCTGGGCGACACCACCCTGCTGGGCCGCCAGGAACCGGTCAAGGTGGGCGGCACCGACAAGACCAACACCGCCGTGTGGATCGGGTTTGCCGCCGGCGGCACCCACTCGATGGGCATCCAGAAGGATGGCACGCTGTGGACCTGGGGCGACAACACCAACGGCCAGCTGGGCAACGCCACCAGCGGCTCGACCCCGGTCTCGACCCCGGCCAAGATCGGCACCGCCACCTATAACCTGGTGTCGGCCGGCGCCAGCCACTCGATGGCGATCGCCACCACCGGCACCCTGTGGGGCTGGGGCGGCAACAGCAACGGCCAGCTGGGCAACAACACCACCGGCGGCACCGTGACCGCGCCACGCCAGATCAGCCCGGACTCGGACTGGAACCTGGTCTCGGCCGGCGGCCTGCACACCCTGGCGGTGCGCAAGGACGGCACGCTGTGGGCCTGGGGCGCCAACCTCGACGGCCAGCTGGGCGACGGCACCGGCACCGACGACGCGATTTCGCCACGCCAGATCGGCCTGGACCGCACCTGGGTGGCGATCAGCGCTGGCGACGGCCACAGCACCGGCCTGAAGGCCGACAACTCGCTGTGGACCTGGGGCCGCAATACTGACGGCCAGCTGGGCAACGGCAAGAACCTCAATTCCTCGATCCCGGTGAACATTCCTAACCCGACACCAAACTAAGCGGTTTTTTTTCCGCAACAACGGACGGCAGGCGTCAGCCTGGCCGTCCGTTGCTTTTTGTACGGGCGGGATGGCTTACGTTACACTAGAGCCATGCGCTCCCGCTCCTTCCTCCTTGCCAGCTTGTGCGCCGCCGCTGCCTTGTGGTTGGCCGCGGGCCCCGCCATGGCGCTGGAAAAAGTCACCTTGCAGCTCAAGTACGGGCACCAGTTCCAGTTTGCCGGCTACTATGCGGCGCAGGAGCTGGGTTATTACAAGGAAGCCGGGCTGGATGTGCGCATCCTGGAGGGACAGGACGGCGATGCGCCCGAGCGCGACGTGGTGGCCGGCAAGGCGCAATACGCCACCGGCAGCAGCAGCCTGCTGCTGGCGCGGCTAGCCGGCAAGCCGGTGGTGGTGCTGGCGGTGATCTTTCAGCATTCGCCGTATGCGCTGGCGATGGGCCAGACCGGCGGCGATCCGGACATCCGCCGCCTGATCGGCAAGCGCGCCATGATCGGCCTGTCGACCGACCGCCTCAGCAACGCCGATGAATTGCTGGCCTACCTGGCCAAGGAAGGCGTGCCGGCCAGCAGCTTCCAGCGCGTGGACCACAGCTTCAACCCGCAAGACCTGATCAGCGGCAAGGTCGACGCGATGGCGATCTACACCACCAACGAGCCGGACACCTTCGACCGGCTGGGCTTCCCCTACGATATCTACAGCCCGCGCGCGGTCGGCATCGATTTCTATGGCGACAACCTGTTCACCAGCGAGCAGGAGATTGCCAACCATCCTGAGCGGGTGCGAGCCTTCCGTGCCGCCAGCATGCGCGGCTGGCAATGGGCCATGAGCCACCACGAGGAAGCGGCCGATCTCATCCTCAACAAATATACGCGCCGCGCCGACCGCCAGCATCTGCTGTACGAGGCGCGGCAAATGGTGCCGCTGGTGCAGCCGGTGCTGGTGGAGATCGGCTACATGAATCCGGACCGCTGGCAACATATCGCCGACGTCTACGCCAGCTTGGGGATGCTGCCCAAGCGCGCCAGCTTCGACGGTTTCATGTACCGCGTCGACAACAGCCGCGGCAACCGCCTGTGGCTGTACCGTGTGCTGGGCGCGGCCGCGCTGGTGCTGGTGCTGGGGGCGGCCATCCATTTCAGTCTGCTGGCGCGCGAGCGCAAGCGCGCGCTGGAAGCCATCCGTCAGGGCGAGCAGCGCTTCCGCACCATGTTCGAGGCGGCGCCGGTGGGCATCGCCCTGATCGATTCGGTGACCTACGAGTACAGCGATATCAATGCGCGCTACCAGGAGATTCTGGGCCGCACCCAGCAGGAATTGCGCGCCATCCGCTGGCTGGAGGTCGGCCATCCGGACGATGTGGTGCCGATCAGGGCGCAAATGGCCTTGCTGACCACACGGCAGATCAGCAGCTTCAAGGCGCTCAGCCGGCTGTTCAAGCCGGATGGCAGCGTGGCCTGGATCGAGGTCTCGGTCAACGCCATCGATGCCGAGGCCGGCAACCATCCGCATCATTTGTGCATGATCGAGGATGTCACCGCCAAGAAGCAGAGCGAGGCGCTGATCTGGCAGCAGGCCAATTTCGACACCCTGACCCATCTGCCCAACCGCCGCATGTTCCTCGACCGGCTGGCGCACGACATGCTCAAGAGCCAGCGCGACCGCTCGCGCATCGCCCTGCTGTTCATCGATCTCGACCACTTCAAGGAAGTCAACGACACGCTGGGCCACCAGCAGGGCGACGTGTTGCTGGTGGACGCGGCGCGCCGCATCAGCGCCTGCGTGCGCAAGTCGGACACGGTGGCGCGGCTGGGCGGCGACGAGTTCACCGTGATTTTGTGCGAGCTGGAGAGCACCGAGCGTGTCGAGCGCATCGCCCAGGACATCCTGACCCGGCTGTTGCAGCCGTTCGAGCTGGGGGCGGAGCAGGCCTTCGTGTCGGCCAGCATCGGCATCACCCTGTACCCGGACGATGCGCTGGACGTCGACAACCTGCTCAAGCACGCCGACCAGGCCATGTACGCGGCCAAGGGCGCCGGCCGCAACCGCTACAGTTATTTCACCCCGACCTTGCAGGTGGCGGCGCTCAGCCGCATGCGCCTGACCAACGACTTGCGCAACGCGCTCAAGGGCGAGCAGTTCGAGCTGTACTTCCAGCCCATCGTGCATCTGGACAGCGGCGCCATCCACAAGGCCGAGGCGCTGATCCGCTGGAACCATCCGCAGCGCGGCGTGGTGAGCCCGATGGAATTCATTCCGCTGGCCGAGTCCAGCGGCCTGATCGTCGAGATCGGCGCCTGGGTGTTCCGCGAATCGGCGCGCTGGGTGCGGCGCTGGCGGCAGGAGGTGCATCCGGACTTCCAGGTCAGCTTGAACCAGTCGCCGCTGGAATTCCAGCGCGAGGGCCTGTCCTATGAATGCTGGCTGGCGCACCTGCAATCGCTGGCGTTGCCGGGCCAGTCGCTGGTGGTGGAAATCACTGAAGGCTTGCTGCTGGACGCCAGCAATTCGGTCAGTAACCGCCTGCTGCAACTGCGCGACGCCGGCATCCAGGTGGCGCTGGACGACTTCGGCACCGGCTATTCCTCGCTGTCCTACCTGAAAAAATTCGACATCGACTACCTGAAAATCGACCGCTCCTTCACCCGCAACCTGGCGCCCGACTCCAGCGACATGGCGCTGTCGGAAGCCATCATCGTCATGGCGCACAAGCTGGACCTGAAAGTCATCGCCGAAGGGGTGGAAACGCCGGAACAGCGCGACTTGCTGGCCGCCGCCGGCTGCGACTACGGCCAGGGCTACCTGTTCGCCAAACCCATGCCCGCCGCCCAGTTCGATGCTTTCCTGCGAGATAATGCTATCCCGTTTGCAGCATCGATAGTCAAATCCAATTGAAACTATTGGAACAATCAATTTTGCAAATAGGGTAAAAGCCCTTAAACTGGCGTCTCAATGATTCACAACCCAACGAGGAAACCACAATGTCCCTGATCAATACCCAAATCAAACCATTCAAGGCCACCGCATACCACGCAGGTAAATTCATCGACGTGAGCGACGAGTCCCTGAAAGGCAAGTGGTCCGTTCTGATGTTCTACCCAGCCGACTTCACCTTCGTGTGCCCAACCGAACTGGAAGACCTGGCCGAGCAACAACCTGAATTCGCCAAGCTGGGCGTGGAAGTGTACGGCGTGTCGACCGACACCCACTTCGCGCACAAAGCATGGCACGACACCTCGGACGCCATCAAGAAAGTGAACTACCCGCTGATCGGCGACCCAACCGGCACCCTGTCGCGTAACTTCCAGGTGATGATCGAAGAAGAAGGCCTGGCCCTGCGCGGCACCTTCGTGATCAATCCGGAAGGCTTCATCAAAGTGCTGGAAGTGCACGACAACGGCATCGGCCGCGACGCCACCGAACTGCTGCGCAAAGTAAAAGCCGCCAAGTACGTTGCAGAGCACCCAGGCCAAGTCTGCCCAGCCAAATGGACCGAGGGTGCAGCCACCCTGACCCCATCGCTGGACCTGGTTGGCAAGATCTAAGTTCGGCTTAGCTTGAGCAACAAAGCAGCAAACAAGTAGTTACCGCGATGCCGGACCGGGCGTCCGGCCCGGCATACGCCTAAATATTTGTGAAAAGGAAGAAAATCATGTTGGACGCTACCCTCAAAACCCAGTTGAAAGCCTACCTGGAGAAAGTGGTTCAGCCACTTGAGCTGGTCGTTTCTCTCGATGACAGCGCCAAAGCCCGTGAGATGAAAGAACTGCTCCTCGAAATCAGCGAGTTGAGCGACAAGATCTCGCTGGTGGAGCGCACCGAAGCTGGCGTGCGTACCCCGTCGTTCAGCATCAACCGTGCAGGCACCGAGATTGGCGTGCGTTTCGCCGCCATTCCAATGGGCCACGAATTCACCTCGCTGGTGCTGGCGCTGCTGCAAGTCGGCGGCCACACCATCAAATTTGACCAAGCCGTTATCGAACAGATCCGCAATCTGGAAGGCGATTACGCGTTCGAAACCTTCATGTCGCTGACCTGCCATAACTGCCCGGACGTGGTGCAGGCGCTGAATGCCATGTCGGTGATTAACCCGCGCATCAAAGTCACCACCATCGACGGCGGCCTGTTCGCCAGGGAAGTGGAAGAGCGCCAGATCCTGGCGGTGCCGATGATGTTCCTGAACGGTGAGCACTTCGGCCAGGGCCGCACCTCGGTCGAGGAAATCCTCGCCAAGCTGGACACCAACGCCGGCGTGCGCCAGGCAGCGGAGATCAGCAAGAAAGACGTGTTCGATGTGCTGGTGGTCGGCGGCGGTCCCGCCGGCGCGGCGGCCGCCATCTACGCCGCCCGCAAAGGCATCCGCACCGGCGTGCTGGCCGAGCGTTTCGGCGGCCAGGTGCTGGACACCCTGGCGATCGAGAACTTCATTTCGGTGAAAGAGACCGAAGGCCCGAAATTCGCTGTCGCGCTGGAACAGCACGTCAAGGAATACGAAGTCGACATCATGAACACCCAGCGCGCCAGCAAGCTGGTGCCGCTTGGTAAAGTGGTGGAAGTGCAGACCGCCTCCGGCGCCGTGCTGAAAGCCAAGTCGGTGATTCTGGCGACCGGCGCCCGCTGGCGCGAGATCAACGTGCCGGGCGAGAAGGAATACCGCAACCACGGCGTGGCCTACTGCCCGCACTGCGACGGTCCGCTGTTCAAGGGCAAGCGCGTGTCGGTGATCGGCGGCGGTAACTCCGGCGTGGAAGCGGCGATCGACCTGGCCGGCCTGGTCAAGCACGTGACCCTGATCGAATTCGGCGCCGAACTGCGCGCTGACGCCGTGCTGCAACGCAAGCTGCGCAGCCTGCCGAACGTCACCGTGATCACCTCGGCCCAAACCACCGAGATCCACGGCGACGGCAAGAAAGTGACCGGCCTGAGCTACACCGACCGCAACACCAATGTGTCGCACCAGGTCGAGCTGGAAGGCGTGTTCGTGCAGATCGGCCTGGTGCCAAACACCGAGTGGCTGAAAGGCACGGTGGCCCTGTCGCGTCACGGCGAGATCGAAGTCGACGCCCGTGGCCAGACCTCGGTGCCAGGCGTGTTTGCCGCCGGCGACGTCACCACGGTGCCGTACAAGCAAATCATCATCGCCACCGGCGAAGGTGCGAAAGCGGCCCTGTCCGCCTTCGACCACCTGATCCGCTCGGACGATGAAGAAACCGTCGACGAATCGGCCGCCAAGCAAGCGCTGACCGCTTAAGCTCGCCTCCCGTCATCAAAGCCCCGGCGCTGGAAACAGCCCCGGGGCTTTGTTATTCTGGCCGCTGTGCAAGCAGATGGGATAGCCGTTGCAGACCCGCCTGCAAGCGGCCACGGTCCTGGATGCTGCCCAGGGAGATGCGGATGGCATTCATGGCGGCGCTGCCGGTTGCGAAGGCTTCGGCCGGCGTCACGGCGATGCCTTCGCTGCCGGCCGCGTGTGCGAGCTGGGCGGACTTCCAATACGCCGGCAACTCCAGCCATACATGCAGGCCGTCTCCGGCGCCGCTGTAGCGGCCCGCCAGAATATCCCGGGCCATGCGGTGGCGCAGCCGGGCCTCCTTGCGCACGCCTGCCATCAAGCTGCTCGCCGAACCGTCCAGTATCCACTGCGTGGCCAGCGCGGCCGACAGCGGCGCCGCCATCAGCGCGAATGATCTGAGCGCGGCCAGGAAGCGTTCGCGTTCCTGCGGGTCGCGGATCAGCACGAAGGCCACCCGCAAGCCGGGCGTCAGGCATTTCGACAGGGTGGCGAGGTAGATCACCTGTTCCGGTGCCAGGCTGGCGATAGTTGGCGGCGGGGCGTCGGCCAGCAGCCAGTAGGGATCGTCCTCGACGATGCGTACCTGGCAGTGCCTGGCGATGCTGGCGAGTTCCTTGCGCCGGCTTTCCGGCATGGTGATGGCGGTCGGGTTCTGCAAGGTCGGATTGAGGTAGACCAGTCCGGGCTGGTGCTGGCGGCAGGCTTGCGCAAGCATCTCGGGAATCATGCCGTGCTGGTCCGCTTCCACCGCAACCAGGCGCCGGCCGAATTGGGTGGCGGCGGCACGCAAGCCGGGATAGGTCATTGGCTCTGCCAGGATGACATCGCCAGGCTCCGTCAGCGCCAGGATTAAGGCGGCGATTGCCGCCTGCGCGCCCGGGCAGACCAGTACCTGCGATGCCTCCAGCTGCCCCAGCATCGGCGCCAGCCATAGGGCGCCGGCCTGGCGGTCGGCATCGCTTCCGCCCGCCAGGTGGTAAGTCATCAGCGATGCATTGTCTGCCCTCATCAGTACTTGCGACAGGCCTTGTTTCAACATGTCGTCGAAGTCCACGCCATCCGGCGGTGGCGGGGTATTCATGCTCAGATCAAGGATGGCGTTCAATTCAACTTTGGGCGCCGCGACATAAGTGCCTCGCGCACCGCGCCCTTCCAGCAAGTTGCGGCGCCGGGCTTCGTCGTAGGCGCGCGTGACCGTTGTCAGATCGACGTCCAGCTGTGCCGCCAGCTGGCGCTGCGGCGGCAGGCGGTCGCCCGGTTTCAGCGAGCCGTCCGCCACCGCCGCCTGCAAGGCGTCCGCGATCTGCAAGAAACGCGGCCCGCCTTGCATGGCCAATCGCGGCGACCAGCCTTGTATGGATTTCAACTGGGACATTTTGTCTCAATGTATGGAAATTGTTTTTAAGTAGTATGCATCAAGGAATAATCTGGAAGCACTCAAAATGATCGAATGGATACCGGTAATCTTCGTTGCGTTCAAGGCGCTTGTGCTGGTCACGGGCATGTTCTATGCCGTCAAGTGGCATTACGACCAGGGGAAGAAGGGCAAGCCGCAGCGGGCGGTGCTGCGCGCGAGCGGCCAGGTGGCCGCGATCTTCGTGCTATCGTTGCTGGGCCTCGGACTGGTCACCTTCGCCTTGGTCAGGATGCTGGGCATGGACTTGACCTTCCCATGACGCCGCAGCCGATGCGGGTTCTTCAGTAGAAGCGTATTCCCGGCCTCAGCAAGAGCTGGAATACGAGAAGCAAGCTCAGGACCGCGACCAGCGGCGCTGCGAGGGATCCAACCACGGCACGCTTGCCGACGGCCTTGCCGGAGGAGCGCCAGGCGCCAGCCTGGATCCACACCACGCCGACCACGCTGACCACCACCGGCACCAGCAGCACTTCGATCCACTCACGCGGTATGCGGAACAAGACGATGAGCGGCAACGCCAACAATGCCGGCAAGGTGGCCGACCCGAACACAAAACGTTGCCGTTCTGTCGCGCTCGCGGCCAGGGCCGGGCCGCCGCACTGGTCAAGCAGCAGGCGACCGAGCCGGGCGGCAGCCAGCGGAATGAGCGCCAGCGCGGCCTGGGCAGCGAGCGTTTTGCTGGTCGTGCCGAGACCGAAATAGGCCATCGCCATGCCGATATCGCTTTGGTCGCTGAGGGCGCCAATCACGATCTGAGGCAGCGCCATGAACACGCCGCTGTAAGCCATCCAGAATAAAAACAGGCGTTGCGCCGCGGACCGGCCAACGCCTCTTCCGAGCAACATCGCGCAAAGGCCACCGCTCAGCAAGGTTGCCAGCGCGCCGCTTCCCTGGAACAGGCTGGCCAGTGGGTTGGCGCCCTCCCAGCTGTGATTGTTGTGAAACAGCGTCGGCCGCAACCCCGGCGTAAAGGCCTTGGGCAATACCAGAAACAGCTCCTGGATGAAAAACGTGAGATTGAAAGCCACCGCATACATCAGCACCGACATCAGCGTCAGTTCCCACGGCTTGATCCGGGCCGAGGCAGGTGATGCGCCAGATGCTGGCGACCGCCCCGCCAAGGCAAGTGATAAGGGGCCTGCGAAAACGATCAGTATGGCGGCGATGCCGATCAGGCTTCCACTTGTCATTGCGCTCCCTCTTGAGTTATTCCCAGGACGTCAGGTCGTAGCTGGCTTGCCTGGCGCGTAGTTCCATGGCGTTGCGGTGGCGCGCGCGCAGGCGCGGGTCGGTGATCAGGCGGCCCAGCGTTTCGCCGACGACCATCACCACGCCCAGCAGCGGCAGCACCAGCATCAGGCCCGCCACGCCGGCCACCGAGCCGCCGATGAAGATCATCAGCACGGTGATCAGCGGATGGATGTGCAGGCTGCGGCCCAGGGTCAATGGCATGAAGACGAAGTCGTCCAGCAGGCGCACCATGATGAACACGCCGATGGCCAGATAGGCCACCGAGGGATCGGCCGGCGCATCGGTCGAGGCCACCATCACCACCAGCACGCAGCCGACTATGGAGCCCACATACGGCACCCACGCCAGCACCGCCGAAATCAAGCCCAGCACCAGCGGCGAGGACACGCCGATCGCCCACAGGCCAAACGCCAGCACCACGGTGTCGAGCATGGTCAGGCGGATCAGGCCCTGGAAGTAGCGGTGCGCGGTCTGGTCGACTTCGTGCAGCAGGCACAGGGTGCGTTCAAAGAAGGCGTTCGGCACGGCGCGCGCCAGGAATTTTTTGAAGCGCAGGCCGTCGCGCAAAAAGAAGAAGGTCAGGAATGGCGCCAGCAGCAGCGACGGCAGCCACTCCACCACCGACACCAGAATGTCGGTCAGGTGCGATTGCAGGAAGTCGCCGGTGTATTCGGTCATGCGCTGATTGATGGTGTCGGCCAGCTGCACCTGATGCAGGATGGGGAACTGTTCCTCCAGCGCCACCAGCGTGTGACGCACGAACTCCAGCCCGCCCGCCAGGTAGATGCCCAGCATGTCCTGCCACGAGGTGGTGGGCGAGGTTTTCCAGAACACGGCCGCCACCACCGCCAGCGTGACGATCAGCACGAACACGGCGCCTACCAGCAGCGTGGCGCCGTTCTGGCTGAAGCCCATGCGCACCAGCCGCTGCGCCGGCGGTTGCAGGATGTAGTACAGCACGATGCCCAGCAGGAAGGGGATGGCCAGGAACAGCATCTGCTGGAGCAGGAACAGCAGCACGCAGGTGGCGGCGATGATGCCGCTCCACACCACCGGCCCGCCGCGCTGTTGGGAGGGCAGCAGGTTCATAGGGCCTCGATCTGCGGCTTGCCGGTCATCCAGTCGCGCAGGCGGCGGCCGATGTGGCGCGCCAGGGCCAGCGAGATTTTGTAGCCGATCACGGGGTCGGTTTCCATCAGGCCCATGAAGTCGGCGCGGAAGAACACCGCCAGTTCGCAGTTTTCCAGCGCGCGCGTCTGCGCGTTGCGCGGCGAATTGTCCAGCAGCGCCAGGTCGCCGAAGAAGGAACCGGCCGACAGTTCGGCCACCACTTCGCGTCCCGCGCCCAGCTGGCGGCTGATGATGACGCGGCCCGACATCACCAGGTACAGGGCCTGGCCTTCCTCGCCTTCGTCAAAGATGATTTCGTCGGTCAGGTAGCGGCGTTCGTGCATCAGGCCGTCGACGATTTTCAGTTCGAGCGGGGTCAGCGACGAGAACAGGGCCGAATCTTTCAGGCGCAGCAGGCGCGGCGACAGCTCGGGCGATTTGAGAAAACCGAAAATCAAGGGAACTCCAGGGACGGAAACAGGGACAGTGCCTGTTATTGTCGCCGGTTTTGCCCCGCCGCTGCATGTTTGTTGTTAAGAAATCACAGTTGCACGGTGCTTAGCAGCGGCAAGGCCGGCTCGACGTGGCTGGTCAGCAGGATGCACTGGCGCGCCAGCCGCTCCGGCGCCGACAGTTGCTGGCGCAGGTAGGCTACCGCGTCGGCGTCGAGCCCGTTGAAGGGCTCGTCGATCAGCAGCAGGCCGACCGGCAGCGACAGGGCCAGCGCCAGCTGCATTTTCTTGTGCTGGCCGAGCGAGAGCGTGGTGACTGGCTGGTCCAGCGTCGGCAGCAAGTGGAAGGCGGCCAGTTCGGCGTTGAGGCGCTCGGCATCGGCGCCGGCGTACAGGGCGATGTGCATGTCCAGCACTTCGCGCACGGTCAGCCAGGGCAGTTGGGGCGTGTCGCCGCCGCAGTAGTAGCAGTGCAGGCGGTAGGTCAGCGGCTGGGCGTGGATTTCGATGTCGTCCAGCCAGATCTTGCCGCTGTGCGGACTGAGCGCGCCGCCGGCCAGTTTCAGCAGGGTGGTCTTGCCGGCGCCGTTTTCACCGCGCAGCCAGGTGATGCCGTTGCCCAGCGTGAGGTTGAATTGCTTGAACAGCGGGTGGCTGGCGTATTCGAAGGTGAGTTGTTCGATTCTTAGTTCCATAATTCGCTTCCAATGGCGGTCAGGATGACGATGGCGCCGATCACCAGGCCGACGCGGCCGCGCACGCTCAGGCGGCGCAGGGCCACCACGGCGACTTGGGCGGTGGCGGCGAAGCACAGCCAGACGGTGGCGACGGTGTGGCTGTAGCCGGCGGAGGCGCGGCCCAGCGTCAGCAGGGCGAACCAGCCGAGCACGCACAGGCCGGGCAGCAGGGTGAAGCCGATGGCGAGGCGGTACAGGTGTTCGGCGCGCAGCGGCCATTGCGCGGAGACCGGGCGCAGCAGGGCGATCTGTTCAGTCACGGCCTTGTCGCCGCGGTCGGTCAGCAGCATGGTGAACAGGGCGGCGCAGGCGCCCCACAGCGCCGGCGGCACCAGCGGCGGATGCCACAGCCAGACAGCGATGCTGGCCAGCGCCCCGGCCAGCAGCAGCGTTTGCTGCACACCGACGACGTTCTCGGAACGCCAGAACGGCAGCCAGAACAGCTGCCGCCAATAGTAAGCCAGCGCGAGAAGGCCGCGGCCGGGCGTCGTGGCGGCGATGCGGCGCGCCGTGGCGGAGGGCGCATAGGCGGTGGCGGCGGGGCGGGCGCGGGCCGGCTTGCGGGCTGCGGGTGTGCGGCTGCGGTGGGCCAGCGTCAGCGTCGAGAGCAGCCAGGCCAGCAGCAGCGAGGCCACGGTCAGCGCCACGGCTTGCACGTCGACGGGACGCAACCAGTCCGGCCACTGGTGCAGCCAGATCGCGGCGGAGACAGCATAAGCCGCGCTCAGCGGCCCGACGATCATGCCGGCGACGACGGCATCCGCGCCCCAACGGCTGCGCGCCGCAATGGGCAAGGGCCTGCTCCACGCCAGCACATCGGATGGCAGCAAGCGCTTGCGCAGCAGCCACACCGGTGCGCTGACCAGCAAGGTTTGGCCGCCAAACAAGCCCAGTGCCTCAGGCCACGGCTGGGTGGCGGCAAACATGCCAGGCAGCGCGATCACCGCCAGCAATCCCACCAGCACCGTGCCGAAGCCCAGCAAAATATATTCAAGCGAACTCTGGAGGCTGCGGGCAAATTGCAGCAGCGCGTGCCGCGCCAGCCGGATGCGGAAGTGAAGATAGGAATTTTTCATTGCCAATCAGCTTACATCGCATTTCTGAATTGAAAATGAAAAGCAGTGACTAGTCCTGGAATAAGTTGACGGGTAACCGCCTTTTTCGTTACCCGTTAATTAAGCTCCAGCAAAGACGCCCGATGAACTTCATCGGGCGTTTTGTATTGTAGAGCTGCATGTAGCCGCTTGG
>NZ_WNKY01000130.1 GCF_009720825.1 Duganella radicis
CCGCCGCCGCTGGCGCCGCCGGCGGCTCGGCCGGCGCCATGGCCGCCTCCAGCGCGGCCGGCGTCAGGCTGCCGCACTGGATCAGCAACTGGTCAATGCAGCTGTGCTCCTGCGCCGCGCGCAGCTCGATCAGGCGGCGGAACTCAGCGCCGCCGCTGCCGGGCGGCAGCAGGCAGATGCTGCTGTCCTCGCGCACGAACTCGAAGGCGCCCTCGATGGTGGCGTGGTCGGCGTCGCTGCGGTAGCCGATCTCGTAGCCGAAATAACTGCTTTCCGGGTCCAGCGTGGGCAGCGGCGGCAGGGCGCCGGTGACGGCGGCGCAGTGGACGATCTGGCCGAAGGTGCTCAGGTAATGCAGGAAGGAGAGCGGGTCCATGCCATGGCGCAGCACGTCCGCGTTGAAGCGCAGCGACAGGTGCCAATGGCCGCCGCCGGCCGCGCGCGGCGGCGTGGCGGCGGGGGAGGCC
>NZ_WNKY01000131.1 GCF_009720825.1 Duganella radicis
GGAGCGCTGGCGTAAGGGCGAGTCCCTTCAGCACATTGCTCAGCTGTTCGACCGAAATCATTCGTCGATTCAGCGGATTCTTGCCGAAACAGGCGGCATCAGCCCCGCTCAGCGCTGTCGCTCCAGGCTGGCGCTGACCTTGTCCGAGCGGGAAGAAATCTCGCGCTTGCTGGCGGTCGGCAGGTCGATCAGGATGATCGCCACATCGCTTTGCCGAGCCCCATCCACGATTAGCCGGGAAATCAAGCGCAACGGAGGCCAGATCAGCTACCGTGCCACCCACGCTGACCAGCATGCGTGGGATCTGGCAAAGCGTCCCAAGCGCTGTAAACTGGTGCTTCAACCAGAACTGGCTAACGTCGTTGCAGACAGGCTGCGGTTGCAGTGGTCACCAGAGCAAATTGCTGGATGGCTCAAGCACACTTACCC
>NZ_WNKY01000132.1 GCF_009720825.1 Duganella radicis
AGCGTGTTTGACGCTCGACCAGCGTGACGATCTGGCTGTTGTGACTTCCGCACAGGAGATCGCCTTCCCAATGGCCGGGTACCGCTCGGTCTTCCGCTGATGCAGGCCGTTCACTGATAGATACGGCATCCTTGATTCTGCCGTGATCATCGGTTTTCTGGGTGTGGTGACGCGAGCGGCGCATTGCTCGGGTGCGCCTCAAATGCTCAAGCAACTCCTTCTTCAAAGCGCCGCGCGCTTGGATATACAGGCTGCGATAAATTGTCTCGTGTGACACCTGATGATCCTCATCGCCCGGGTAAGTGTGCTTGAGCCATCCAGCAATTTGCTCTGGTGACCACTGCAACCGCAGCCTGTCTGCAACGACGTTAGCCAGTTCTGGTTGAAGCACCAGTTTACAGCGCTTGGGACGCTTTGCCAGAT
>NZ_WNKY01000133.1 GCF_009720825.1 Duganella radicis
AGCGTGTTTGACGCTCGACCAGCGTGACGATCTGGCTGTTGTGACTTCCGCACAGGAGATCGCCTTCCCAATGGCCGGGTACCGCTCGGTCTTCCGCTGATGCAGGCCGTTCACTGATAGATACGGCGTCCTTGATTCTGCCGTGATCATCGGTTTTCTGGGTGTGGTGACGCGAGCGGCGCATTGCTCGGGTGCGTCTCAAATGCTCAAGCAACTCCTTCTTCAAAGCGCCGCGCGCTTGGATATACAGGCTGCGATAAATTGTCTCGTGTGACACCTGATGATCCTCATCGCCTGGGTAAGTGTGCTTGAGCCATCCAGCAATTTGCTCTGGTGACCACTGCAACCGCAGCCTGTCTGCAACGACGTTAGCCAGTTCTGGTTGAAGCACCAGTTTACAGCGCTTGGGACGCTTTGCCAGAT
>NZ_WNKY01000134.1 GCF_009720825.1 Duganella radicis
ACTTCGCCGCTGAAAGCCACGTCGACCGCTCCATCCTCGGTCCGGGCGAATTCATCAACACCAACATCAACGGCACCTTCAGCCTGCTGGAAGCGGCGCGCGCCTACTGGTCCGGCCTGCCGGAGGATGAGAAGGCCGCCTTCCGCTTCCTGCACGTTTCCACCGACGAGGTGTACGGCACGCTGGGTCCGGACGATGCGCCATTCAGCGAAACCACCGCGTTCGCGCCCAACAGCCCGTATTCGGCCTCGAAGGCGGCGTCGGACCATCTGGTGCGTTCGTACTTCCACACCTACGGCCTGCCGGTGCTGACCACCAACTGCTCCAACAACTACGGTCCATACCACTTCCCGGAAAAACTGATCCCGCTGATCATCGCCAACGCGCAAGCCGGCAAGCCGCTGCCGA
>NZ_WNKY01000135.1 GCF_009720825.1 Duganella radicis
TTCCCAGAGCCTTGAGCTCTTTGAAGGGTCGTTCGAGACCAGGACGTTGATAGGTCAGGTGTGGAAGTGCAGTAATGCATTAAGCTAACTGATACTAATTGCCCGTACGGCTTGTCCCTATAACCTTAGCAGGTTATGGCTTTAAGAATTGTTGCGTTGATTACGCTCATTACCTGAAACAATTACTTGATAAACGGTATAAATCGTTTATAATACTGCCTTCCAGATTCATGGCGCCGCGGAGAAAGACGCGACGCTAGTACAAGTCAAAGCTTGATGACCATAGTAAGTCGGTCCCACCCCTTCCCATCCCGAACAGGACCGTGAAACGACTCTACGCCGATGATAGTGCTGCAACCAGTGTGAAAGTAGGTTATCGTCAAGCTAGT
>NZ_WNKY01000136.1 GCF_009720825.1 Duganella radicis
CCAGCGCGCGGCGTCGGCCACCGGGCGGCGGGTGGCGGCTGGCAAGGTGTCGCCGGTGGAGCAGACCCGCGCGCAAGTGGCGGCGTCCACGGTCAAGCTGGAGTTGATCCGCGCCCAGAGCGCGCTGGCGACGGCGCGCGCGCGGCTGGCGGCCCAGTGGGGCAATCCGGCGCCGCGCTTTACCGAGGCGGCCGCGGCGGCCACGACGATCGATGCAACCGGAACAGCCGGAGCGGCCGAGGCGACCGGGACAACCGTGGCAACCGGGGCAACCGGGGCGGCCGGGGCTGCCGGAAAGGCTGCGGCGGCCGATGCGCTGGCCGCGCTGCCGGACTTGCCGGAACTGCCGCCCCGGTTGCCCCGGTTGCCACGGTTGTC
>NZ_WNKY01000137.1 GCF_009720825.1 Duganella radicis
TCCCATTCAACCCTCGAAAATTTGCAAGGAATTGCCACCATTTTACCGATACCTTGCAAATCTCAGCAGTGTTTTTCGCGTGTTTCGCCTTTAGAATCAGGCCGTATGGGATTGTTCAGGGGCGACTCAGTACGGGGAGAATGACATATTGAACTTTCGAAAATTCTCAGCCCACGTGTCGTATCTTCTGAAAATTGTCAGCTTACTTGTCGCGCCACCGCTGCCTCAATTGTCGCCATGAATTGTAAAGTGGACCCGTCAGTCAAGACACTCAGCCGGTTAATTTAAGCTGTGTCCGTTTCCACTTCCGCAGCTGCTCGGCGCTGCCCCGTGCCACTCACTTTCTCCGGCTCCCGGTCCGCGTCGCCGAAT
>NZ_WNKY01000138.1 GCF_009720825.1 Duganella radicis
AGTAGGTAGCTTAACCGCAAGGAGGGCGCTTACCACGGTAGGATTCGTGACTGGGGTGAAGTCGTAACAAGGTAGCCGTATCGGAAGGTGCGGCTGGATCACCTCCTTTCTAGAGTTTGCAGGTTCTCCGGAACATTTCAAGCGCTCACACTTATCTGCTGTACCGTTCTTTAACAATCTGGAAGAAGTAAAGTTTTATTAAGCGTGTAAGAAATTACACACTTAGGGTAGTAAAACTCATCATCACATAGTAGTAAATGCTTGAACTATAGCCGTCAAGGTTATAGGG
>NZ_WNKY01000139.1 GCF_009720825.1 Duganella radicis
CCACGCCCAGGCCTGCCAGCTTGGCGGCGTCGCGCCACATCGGCGCCACGTCCAGCGCGTGGGCGGCGCGGCTGCGGCGCTGCGCGAAGATCAGGTAGATGGCCACCACGAACAGCAGGAACCCCAGCGCGATGCCCAGCGTCGGCGACAGGTAAGCCTGGCCGATGTAGACCATGTCGTCCGATACCGGTGCCATGGTGGTGCCGCCGGTCACGCCCAGCACAATGCCGCGATACGCCAGCATGCCGCCCAGGCCGACGATGAACGATGGAATGCCCAGGTAGGCGGTC
>NZ_WNKY01000013.1 GCF_009720825.1 Duganella radicis
GGCGCACCTGCCGCCGCGGCGCCGGGCGCGTCCGCCAAGCCAGGCGCCTGATCCGAGGATGGCCGGCGCCGTCGTCATTACCCGTCCCCTGGCGCAAGCGGCGCCGCTGGCGGCCCGCGTGACCGCGCTGGGCCGCGCGGTGGAAGTCCTGCCACTGCTGGAAATCTCCCCGCTGCCCGATCAGACCGCCCTGAAAGCCGCCCTGGCGCGGCTCGACCAGTACGCGCTGGTCGCCTTCGTCTCGCCCAACGCCATCGACGCCGCCTTCGCCCACATCCGCGACTGGCCGGCCCACGTAACGGCCGCCGTGGTCGGCGAAGGCAGCCGCGCCGCGCTGGCCGCCCACGGCGTGCCCAACATCGTCAGCCCGGCCGACAGCGCCCACAGCGATTCCGAGCACCTGCTGCAAACCCTCGACCTGCCAGCCCTGCAAGGCCAGCCGGTCCTCATCATCCGCGGCGAAAGCGGTCGCGAACTGATGGGCGACGGCCTGCGCGCAGCCGGCGCCCTGGTCGACATCGTGCCGGCCTACCGCCGCGCCACCCCGGCGCTGACGCCCGAACTGGCCGCCATCCTGCGCCGTTTGCTGGCGCAGCAAAACGACTGGATCATCACCAGCTCCGAAGCCCTGCGTGGCCTGATCGGCCTCCTGCATGAGATGGACTTGCGCCACCCTGACGCGATGCAGCACAATAGCGTTGTAGCGATGCAACAACAGCATCTGATTGTGCCCCATGCCCGAATTGCCGAAACGGCAAATAATTTAGGATTTTCCAAGCTGACGCTCACAGGATCAGGCGACGAACGCCTGCTGGCCGCGTTACAATCACGCCTATGAACGATTTGCCTACCTTACCTGATCCAGCGGTCTCGTCCGCGAAAGCCGCCGAGACTCCGCCGCCCGCAGCCACGCCGCCGGCGCAGCCCGAACCGAGCCTGCTCGAAACCCTGCAACAGCCGCAAATGCTGTTGGTGGGTATCGTCGTGCTGACCATTCTGCTGGCCGGCCAGACCTGGTCGTCGCACGCGCGCGTCAACAAGCTGCGCGAGGAAATGGCGCTGCGCCTGCAAAAAGGCGATGCCTCCAATGCCGACACCGGCAACCTGGTGCGCAACGTGCAGGAGAGCACCAAGGAACTGCAAGCCAAGGTGGCCCTGCTGGAAAGCAAGCAGCAGGAGGCGCAAAGCCAGCAACTGGCGCTGGAACAGCTGTACCAGGATCTGTCCAAGAACCGCGACGAATGGGCGCTGACCGAGATCGAACAAGTGCTGTCGACCGCCTCGCAGCAGCTGCAACTGGCCGGCAACGTGCCGGGCGCGCTGATCGCGCTGCAAAACGCCGACCGCAGCCTGTCGCGCTCCGACAAGCCGCAATTCATCACCATCCGCCGCGCCATCGCGCGCGACACCGACAAGCTGAAGGCGCTGCCGAGCGTGGACTCGGTCGGCGTCGCCCTGCGCCTCGACAACGCCATCGCCCAGATCGACCTGCTGCCGATGCTGGCCGACGAAAAGCCCACCCTGCCGGCGCCGCCGGAAAAGAAAGCCAGGGCGGCCAAGATCGTGCACGGCAAGGATGGCAAGCCGGTCAAGGTGGAAGAGACCACCAGCCCGTGGCTGCAAGCGCTGCAAGACGGCTGGAACGGCTGGAGCAACGAAACCTGGACCGAGGTGCGCCAGCTGATCCGCGTGCGCAATGTCGACACGCCGGACGCGCTGATGCTGTCGCCAACCCAGGCGTATTTCCTGCGCGAGAATCTGAAACTGCGCCTGCTGAACGCGCGCATGGCGCTGCTGTCGCGCAATGAAGGCGCCTTCCGTGCCGACCTGATCGCGGCGCAGGAGGCGCTGGTCAAATACTTCGACACCCGCGCCCGTTCCACCCAGACCGTGCAGGCGCTGCTGCGCCAGGTGCAGAGCAGCAATCTCGCGATCGAGATGCCGACCCTGTCCGACAGCCTGAACGCTGTGCGCAACTACAAAGCGAAGCCATAACCATGCGTTTATTCCTCTGGCTCGTCGCCATGATGGCCGCCGCCATCGGCATTGCCGTGACGGCGCGCTTCAATCCGGGCAATGTGGTGCTGTTCTATCCGCCGCACCGCATCGACCTGTCGCTGAACTTCTTCGTGGTGCTGGAAGTGGCGCTGTTCGCCTTCCTGTACGTGTTGATCCGCGCCTTCCGCGCGACCGTCAAGATGCCGGGCAAGGTGGCGGCCTACCGCCAGCACAAGCGCGAGCGCGATGGCAACAAGGGCCTGCGCGAAGCACTGAAGGCCTTGTTTGAAGGCCGTTTCGGCCATGCCGAGAAGGCCGCCTTGCGCGCCTCCGAGTTGCCGGAAAACGCCGGCGTGGCGGCGCTGATCGGCGCCCGCGCCGCGCACCGCATGCGCCAGTCGGCGCGCCGCGACCAGTGGCTGAACAAGCTGGCCGGCGACAACAGCATGAAGACCGCGCGCCTGATGACGGCCACCGAACTGCTGGTCGACGATCACCAGCCGGAGCAGGCGCTGGAAGCCGTGCGCGAACTGAACGCCAGCGGCACGCGCCACATTCATGCCTTGCAGATGTCGCTGAAAGCGCAGCAGCAGGCCAAGAACTGGCCGGAAGTGCTGCGCCTCGTCCGCTCGCTGGACAAGCACCGCGCGCTGCATCCGGCCCTGTCCTCGCGTCTGCGCGAGCTGGCGTATGACGACATGCTGTCCGACGCCAGCCACGATGCGGAATCGCTGCTGCGCGTGTGGTCGACCGTGCCGAATGCCGACCGCATCAAACCCTACGTCGCTTGCCGCGCCGCGACCGCCCTGAATGCGCGCGGCCTGCATGACGAAGCGCGCGTGGTGGCTGAAGAATCGCTGGCCGCCGACTGGGACGAGCGCGTGGTACGCGCCTACCGCGAAGCCGCCGCGCCGGCTGGCTCGCAAGCGCTGCTGACGCAGATCGAGCATTGCGAGAACTGGGCCAACGCCCGTCCGACCGACGCCGAACTGGCGCTGACCTTGGGTTCGCTGTGCCTGAAACAAAAACTGTGGGGCAAAGCCCAGCGCTATCTGGAACAGGCGCTGTCGGATGCCGGCGATCCGCGCATGGTGCGCGAATCCCACCTCAAACTGGCGCAGATGCACGAAGCGCTGGGACAGGAAGAAGAAGCCGCCAACCACTACCGCCAGTGCGCACTGGCCACCATCCTCTAAAACAAAGGCCGGTTTTCCAACCGGCCTTTGTTTTTTATGCGGGATCGGATTCGACCGGGTAACCTTCAATTTTCCAGCGCAGCATGCCACCGGCCAGGTTGGCGACTTTGCCGAAGCCGGCCTTGGTCAGCAGGACGCTGGCTTGCGCCGAGCGCACGCCGGAGCGGCACACGGCGACGATGGGTTGCTCTTTGTCGAACTTGCCCATGCGCTCGGTCAGCTGCGACAGCGGCACCAGCGTGGCGCCATGAATATGGCCGAGGCGGTCGATGAATTCCGGCGCCTCGCGCACATCGACGATCTGCACTTGTTTCTGGTGTTCCAGCAAGCCCATCGGTTCGATTTCCCACACGCCGCTGAAGCGCAGGGTCAGCGGCGCCCAGTCCGGCGTGTCGGTCGGCGCATCGCCTTCCGGTTTGCCGCAGCGCAGGTTGGCTGGCACCGCCACCGCGATCAGCTTGGGATGCGGCAGGTTGAGGTTGTTCATGTGGCCGGTGAAATCGCCCACGTCCACGTCACCGCCCAGACGCGGATTGTAGCGGCGCTCCTCCGCCACGCTGGTCACCGTGATGCCGCGATAATCATGCGCCGGGTAGAGCAGGCAGGCCGGCGGCAAACTCAGGATCTGATCGTGCACCGAACTAAACAACTGCTGCGGGCTGCCTTGCTGGAAGTCGGTGCGGCCACAGCCACGGATCAGCAGGCTGTCGCCGGTGAAGGCCATGCTTTCATCGTCCAGCACATAGGTCAGGCAGCCGCTGGTGTGGCCCGGCGTGGCGCGCACGCTCAGGTGGCGGCCACCGAACTGGATGCGGTCGCCATGGCGCAAGGGGTGGTCGACGCCTTCGGCGCCGGCCATCTCGGACACGGCAATCGCGCTGCCGCAACGCTGTTGCAAGCGCCAGGCACCCGTCACATGGTCGGCGTGGACGTGGGTGTCGAGCGTGGCGCTCAGCTTGAGGCCGAGCTCCTGCAACAGCGCCAGGTCGCGCGGCACCTGCTCGTACACCGGATCGATCAGCACCGCTTCACCGCCGTCGCCGAGCAAATAGGTATAGGTGGACGAGATGGGATCGAACAGTTGGCGGAAGATCATATTCATATTCCAAATAAGGGCAAGCTTCATCATAACAAATGTTCAAGGCTGTTGCGCCGCACAAGCAGCCTGTACTTCGCTATAATGTCGCGGTTAAACACAGCCTGCCTATAAGGAAATCCCATGAGCTTGAACAAAGTATCTTCCGGCAAAGACTTGCCGAACGATTTCAACGTCATCATTGAAATTCCGATGAACGCCGATCCGATCAAATACGAAGTGGACAAGGAATCGGGCGCGATCTTTGTTGACCGCTTCATGGGCACCGCCATGCACTACCCATGCAACTACGGTTACGTGCCAAACACCCTGTCGCTGGACGGTGATCCGGTCGACGTGCTGGTGATCACCCCGTTCCCGCTGATCCCGGGCGTGGTGGTGCGCTGCCGTCCGATCGGCGTGCTGAAAATGACCGACGAATCCGGCGAAGACGCCAAAGTGCTGGCCGTGCCGGTCGACAAAGTACTGTCGATCTACAGCCACTGGCAGAAACCGGAAGACCTGAACGAACTGCGCCTGCGCCAGATCCAGCACTTCTTCGAGCACTACAAAGATCTGGAAAAAGGCAAATGGGTCAAGATCGACGGCTGGTACGGTCCTGAAGAAGCCAAACAGGAAATCCTGGACGGCGTCGCCAACTACCAGAAAGACGCAGCGAAATAAACAAAGGCCCCTCACGGGGCCTTAGTCATTCCGGCGCCGGGCGGCATCCAGTTACGCCTGGCGCGGCTCGCCCGACGCCAGCTCGGCCTCGCGGCGCAGGCGCGACATGTACTGCGGCGTGATGCCGAGGTAGGAGGCAATCGCGCGTTGCGAGATGCGCGCTTCCAGTCCCGGATACTCCTCGCGGAAGGCGGCCAGCCGTTCCTGCGCCGAGGTCTCGCCGCTGCTGTAGGCGCGCTGGGCCAGCGCGTGCAGGCCGTGCATGGCGATATTCAGGTGATACTGCTGCATGCCTTCATTCTGCGAGCGCAGTTCGGAGGCGATTTTCCAGTCCAGCGTAAAGCCGTGGACCGGCGTTTCCGCGATCAGGAACTGCACCGCCGGCAGGCCGTCTTCGCCGTTGATGAGATCGGTCAGGGTGGTGGCCGATTCGCCCTCGCGGTAAAAGCGCAGGGTCACCTCCTGACCTTCGCGGTTAAAGAAGCCGCTACGCGCCACGCCGCTGGCCAGCCAGTGCACCTGCGTGGCGAGCACGCCGGCGCGTTGCAGGTATTCGCCCTTGCGCACATGGAAAGGCTTGGCGATGGTGGCCAGGATATTGGTGACGTTGTTGTAAGACTCTTCACTGACGTCGATCCGCTTCATCGTGGCGGATTTGAAGCGGTTACGTTGTTTTATAAAATCTGCATTCATGCTGTTTTTGCCACGTTGCTAAGGAAAACTTCCATATTGTAACCTCATACGGGTTACCCTTATCGGTTTTTGAAGGGAATATGTTCGGCCAGTTCGTCGATATAGTCGTTCATTGCGGCCGTTTCTTGCGCTAAAAAATCGGCGATGGCATCGGCAAAGCGCGGATCGGCCACCCAGTGGGCCGACCAGGTCGGCGTTGGCACCAGCCCGCGCGACATCTTGTGCACGCCTTGCGCGCCGCCCTCGAAACGGGCGATGCCGCGACGGATGCAGTAGTCGATCGGCTGCACGTAGCAGGTTTCAAAGTGCAGGCCGGAGACGAATTCGCGCGTGCCCCAGTAGCGGCCGTACATGACGTTGCCGCCCACCAGATTCAGCGCCACCGCCACCGGCTCCTCGCCGCGCTTGGCCAGCACGATCATCAGGCTGTCCGGCATTCCGGCCAGCAGGCGCTGGAAGAAGGCCAGCGACAGGTACGGCCGGGAGTAGTGCGCCTCATAAGTCGAGACGTAGCACTGGTGGAAGAAGCGCAGCACCTCGTCCGTGATCGCGCTGCCGGCCAGATGCTCGAAGTGGATGCCGGCTTCCCGCACGCGCTTGCGGTCCTGGCGCAGCTTCTTGCGCTTCTCCATCTTCATGCTGGCGAGGAAGGCGTCGAAATCGGCGTAGTCCTGATTCTCCCAGTGGAATTGTACGCCTTCGCGCAGCATGTAGCCGGCGTCGGCCAGCGCCTGCTTGTCCTGCTGCTCGGGGAACAGGATGTGCAGCGACGACGTCTCCAGCTGCCGCGCCACTTGCAGCGCCGCCCGCGCCAGCAGGGCGCGGTCCTCGGCCGTGCGCGCCAGCAGGCGGCTGCCGGTCACCGGCGTGAACGGCACCGCCGACAGCAGCTTGGGATAGTAGGGGATGCCGTTGCGGTGGAAGGCGTCGGCCCACGCATGGTCGAACACGTACTCGCCGCGGCTGTGGTCTTTCAGGTAGAGCGGCATGGCGGCGTGCAGCACGCCGTCCCGGTGCAGCACCAGATAGCGCGGCGACCAGCCGGTGCGCGGCGCGGCGCATTCGGTGTCGTGCAGGGCGTGCAGGAAACTGTGGCTGAGCGTGGGATTGTCGCCGGCCAGCGCCTGCCACTGCGCCGGATCGATGTCCGCCAACGAGTCGATGATCGATAACTCCGCTTCCGCCACACTGCCTCCCAGGTAAAGATGTGCCAGTCTAGCGCATGCGGGCGCGCTTTGCCCATGCGATAATTTGATTTTGCATGCCCGAAAGAGCTGACATGGCTTCGAATTTCTTCAATCTGTACACCCATGACTTCGCCCGCGTCGCCGTCGCCGCGCCGGTGTGCCGCATTGCCGATCCGGCTTACAACGCCGAACAAACCATCCTGCTGGCCGGGCAGGCCGCCGCCCAGGGCGCCGCGCTGGTGGCGTTTCCCGAGCTGGGCCTGTCGGCCTACACCTGCGATGACCTGTTCCACCAGCGCGCCCTGCTGGACGGCGTGCTGGACGGCCTGGCCGCGATTCTCGACGCTTCGCTGCAATGGAAGATGGCCATCGTGGTCGGCGCGCCGCTGCGCGTGGACCATCAGCTGTACAACTGCGCGGTGGTGATCGCCAACGGTCAGATCCAGGGGGTGGTGCCGAAGAGCTATCTGCCGAATTACGGCGAATTCTACGAAGCGCGCCAGTTCAGCAGCGGCGATTACGCCGTCGCCACCGAGATCGATCTGCTCGGCGAGCGCGTGCAATTCGGCTCGGGCCTGCTGTTTGAAGTGGGCGACATGCCGCTGCTCAAATTCCACGTCGAGATTTGCGAGGACGTGTGGGTGCCGGTTCCGCCATCGTCGTTCGCGGCGCTGGCCGGGGCCAATGTGCTGGTCAACCTGTCGGCCTCGAACGCGCTGGTGGGCAAGGCCAACTACCGCAATCAGCTGGTGGGCCAGCAATCGGCGCGCTGCATCTCGGCTTACCTGTACACCTCGTCCGGCGGCGGCGAGTCCAGCACCGACATGGCGTGGGACGGCCAGGGCGTGATCTTCGAAAACGGCGAACTGCTGGCCGAGGCCCGGCGCTTCACCGACGAGCCGACCCTGACCTTTGCCGACATCGACCTCGAACGCCTGTCGCGCGAGCGCATGCGCATGAACACCTTCGCGCAATCGGTGCAGCGCCATGCGGCGGAGGTGGGCAAGTTCCGCACCGTGTTCTTCCATCTGGAAATCGAGCGCGAGCAGCCGCTGGCGCTGAACCGCAATGTCGAACGCTTCCCTTACGTGCCAGCCGATGCGCGCCGCCGCGACGACCGCTGCAACGAGGTCTACAACATCCAGGTGCAGGCGCTGGCGCAGCGCCTGACCAACAGCGGCCTGAAGAAGGTGGTGATCGGCGTCTCCGGCGGGCTGGACTCGACGCACGCGCTGCTGGTGTGCGCGCGCGTGATGGACAAGCTCAAGCTGCCGCGTTCCAACATCCTGGCCTACACCATGCCGGGCTTTGCCACCAGCGAACGCACGCTCAAGCAAGCGCATGCTTTGATGAAGCTGGTCGGCTGCACCTCGCAGGAAATCGACATCCGTCCAAGCTGCATCCAGATGCTGAAAGACCTCGGCCATCCTTACGCCGAGGGCAAGGAGCAGTACGACATCACGTTTGAAAACGTGCAGGCCGGCGAGCGCACCAACCATCTGTTCCGCCTGGCGAACCACAACGCGGCGCTGGTGATCGGCACCGGCGACCTGAGCGAGCTGGCGCTGGGCTGGTGCACCTACGGCGTGGGCGATCACATGTCGCACTACAACGTCAACGCCAGCGTGCCGAAGACGCTGATCTCGCATCTGGTGCGCTGGGTGGCCGAATCCGGCGTGATCGGCCGCAACGATGCGCAAGTGCTGCTGGATATTCTCGGCACCGAGATCAGTCCCGAACTGGTGCCCGGCACCGCCGGCGGCCAGCCGGAGCAGCGCACCGAAAGCACCATCGGCCCGTACGAGCTGCAAGACTTCAATCTGTACTATGTGCTGCGCTTCGGCTTCAATCCGTCGAAAGTGGCGTTCCTGTCGCACACCGCGTGGAAGGACCGGGAGCAGGGCCGCTGGCCGGATGGCGATCACGTCACCCGCAACCAGTACGATCTGACAGCCATCAAGAAGAATCTGGGCATCTTCCTCGACCGCTTCTTCCGCACCAGCCAGTTCAAGCGCAGCTGCGTGCCGAACGCGCCGAAAGTAGGCAGCGGCGGTTCGTTGTCGCCGCGCGGCGACTGGCGCGCGCCCAGCGACGCGCAAAGCGTGCTGTGGATGGAGGAACTACGCGCCATTCCGGTACAAGAGTAAAGCGTTTACAATACATCCAAACGTTTTTAGATAAGGAGAAGTCATGAAACAGATTACCGCTGTGATTAAGCCGTTCAAGCTGGACGAAGTGCGCGAGGCGCTGGCCGAAGTCAACGTTACCGGCCTGACCGTCACCGAAGTCAAAGGCTTTGGCCGCCAGAAGGGCCATACCGAACTGTATCGCGGCGCGGAATACGTGGTCGACTTCCTGCCTAAAGTAAAAGTTGAAGTGGTGGTGGATGACGGCGTGGCCGAACAAGTGGTGGACGCCATCATCAAGGCCGCGCGCACCGGCAAAATCGGCGACGGCAAAATCTTCGTGCAGAACGTGGAGCAGGTAATCCGTATCCGTACCGGCGAGACCGGCGCCGATGCTGTCTAAGCTAAAACGTTTTTCGCCTTACTCAAAAATGCCGGGCGATCCGGCATTTTTTTTATATCCTTGCTTGGTTATATTAGTTCTCGATTAGTAGGCTGTTTCGTAATATAGACACACTGTCCACTCCATGAGCGCTGTGTCATGACCACCTATAAGAAGATTGCTGCACTGTCCCTGCTGTCCTTCGCCGCCAAGCTGAGCGCGGCGCCCAGTGTTTATCCCACCGGCGTCACCCGTTACGACACCGCTACCGCGTACAACAGCTACGTGATCTTCAGCGGCCAGGACAAGAAGACCCATCTGATCGACATGAATGGCAATGAGGTGCACAGCTGGAATGCCGAAGGCTTCCCGCCGGTGCTGCTCAATCCGGCCCTGACCGGCGGCCAGCGCGGCAATGTGCTGGTGCAGTTGGCCAGCGCACCCGGCACCGCCAACGAAGGCAACGGCCTGCGCAATCAGGCGATTGGCGAGCTCGACTGGAATAGCAATGTGGTGTGGCAGTGGGGCGCGGCAGCCAGCGCGCAGGATGCTTACGCCGCGCCGGTGGAAGGCAAGGCCAGCGCGCAAGTGCCCGGCGGCAGCGCCAAGCAGCACCACGACTGGCGTCGCCTCCCGAACGGCAATACGCTGGTGCTGGCGAATCTGGTGCATGCGGTGCAAGGCTTCGGCGCCCCGCAGGTGCTGGATGACGTGATCTACGAAGTCAACAAGCAGGGCGACGTGGTGTGGAAATGGGTGGCCTCCGAGCACCTGAATGAATTCGGTTTTACGCCGGCCTCGCTCAAGCTGGTGAAAGAGGGCGCGTCGCCGCGCGGCAAGAACGTGCCGTTCGACTACCTGCACATCAATAATATGTCCGTGCTGGGTCCGAACAAGTGGTTCGATGCCGGCGACCAGCGCTTCAACCCGGACAACATCCTGGTCGATTCGCGCGAAGCCAATTTCATCGTCATCATCGACAAGCACACTGGCAAGGTGGTGTGGAATCTCGGTCCCGATTATCCGGCGCAGGTGCGCGGTCCGCGCGTGCTGCCGCGTGCGGTGGACCAGATCATCGGCCAGCATGATGCGCATTTGATCGAGCCGGGCCTGCCCGGCGCCGGCAACATCCTGGTGTTCGACAATCAGGGCGAGGCCGGCTATCCGCGCGTCAGCGTGGGCGTGCAGCCGCGCTCGCGGGTGCTGGAAATCGACCCGGTCAAGAAGCAGATCGTGTGGGAATACACCGGCGGCGATTCGAATGGCCCGGACTGGGGTTTCTACAGCTCCTTCATCAGCAGCGCGCGCCGCCTGCCGAACGGGAATACCCTGATCGATGAAGGCATGAACGGCCGCATCTTCCAGGTCACCACCAAGGGCGACATCGCCTGGGAATACATCAGCCCTTACTTTGCGCCGACGCCGGTGGCCGGCGCGGGCAAGCCAGTGCTGAGCAATTGGTTGTACCGCGCGCAGCCGGTGCCGTACAACTGGGTGCCGGAAGGCACGCCACGCTCTGAAAAAGCGGTGATCCCGCCGGAGCCTCATAAGTTCCGCGTAGCGACCAACTAAGCGTCTACAACTCTTCCTATAAACGACAACGCGCCGGCGGGGATGCCGGCGTGCGGGGCCGCTCACGCCCATTTTTCAGAACGAAAGCCAGAACATGAAGCAGAAAAAACTCGCAGTCGCCATCGCGGCGGCTTACGGCATCGCCTTCACCGTTGCACCGCAAGCGCAGGCGCAGAACGCCGCCGCGCTGGCTGTGGCGGCCATTTCAGACACCGCCGTTGGCGCAGCCTCGGCGGCCGCCCCGGTCGCCGCCGCCGCGTCCGCGTCCGGCGCGGAGCTGGCCGCCGAAGCGGCGCAAGAGGGAGCGGGCTCGGCCGCTGTCGGCGCCGACGTCTCGCAAGTGATCGCCAGTGTCACCGTCTCCACCCGCCGCCGCCACGAGACGTCGCAAAGCGTGCCGACCAGCATGAGCGTGCTGGACGATAAATCGCTGGAAAACAACCGCGTCTACCGCGTGCAGGACTTGCAACAGCTGCTGCCCAGCACCACCGTCAACTTCGTGCACGCCCGCCAGCTGAGCTTTGCCGTGCGCGGCCTTGGCAACAACACCGCCAGCGACGGCCTGGAAGGCAGCGTCGGCCTGTACCTCGACAACGTCTATCTGGCCCGTCCCGGCATGGCCGCCTTCGACGCGCTGGACGTGCAGCAGCTGGAATTGCTGCGCGGCCCGCAAGGCACGCTGTTCGGCAAGAACACCACCGCCGGCGTGCTGAACATCACGACCAGGCAGCCGACCTTCCGCAGCGAGAACACGGCGTCGGTCTCGGCCGGGCAGGACAAGTACGCACAAGGCAAGGCCAGCATCTCCGGCGCGTTCTCGGACACGCTGGCCGGCCGCTTGTCGGTCTACAAAACGCATGAAGGCGGCTACATCAAGAACGTCTACAACGGCAAGGACGTGCAGGGCGGCGACCGCCAGGGCGTGCGCGCGCAGCTGCTGTGGGAACCGAACGACAAAGTCAGCGCCCGCGTCATCGCCGACTACAACGAGGAAGATTCCAACAACGGCACCATGGTGCTGTACAGCGCCGGCCCGACCGGTAAATGGCTGACGCAAGCCGCCGCCGTCGGCGCGCATCCGATCTACAACCCGGCTGCCTACCAGGTCAACCTGGACAGCGGCTCGCACGTCAGCGTGCACCAGGGCGGCCTGTCGACCGAGGTCAACTGGAAGCTGGACAACGATTACAAATTCACCTCCATCAGCGCCTTCCGCTTCTGGAACTTCACGCCGCGCAATGATGACGGCCTCGACGTGCCGATCACCCTCAACGTCGGCGCGCTGGCGCGGCACCGCCAGTTCACGCAAGAGCTGCGCCTGGCCACGCCGCAAGGCCGCGAAGTGGAATCGGTGGTGGGCGCCTATTACTACTACCAGAATCTCGACAACACCAACTTCAGCTACAACGGTCCGCTGTCCGACAAATTCAACGGCACGCCAAGCGGCGCCTGGTCCAACCTGACCAGCTTTGCCGATGGCCACCTGCGCGTCAACAGCTACGCGCTGTTCGGCCAGACCATCTGGCATATCGACCCGAAATGGGATCTGACCGCCGGCCTGCGCGCCACCTATGAAGACAAGCGCGCCTACGAGGTGCGCTACGCCCCGACCGGCGGCGCTGTGGTGACCGGCGCCGCGCTGGCCTCGCGCAACGCCCGTTACGGTGCCTTCGATTCCGGCGATATCACGCTGAACAACCTGAGCCCGTCCGGCCTGGTGACCCTGGCCTACAAGTTCGACACCGACGTGCTGGGCTATGGCACCTTGTCGCATGGCGAAAAATCGGGCGGCATCAACCTGACGGTGCCGGGCGCGGCCGGCATCGCCTCGCTGAAGATCAACAACGAAAAGGCCAACAACGCCGAGCTCGGCATCAAGAGCAACTTCTGGGAGCGCCGTGCGCAGGTCAACGCCAGCGTGTTTGCCAACATCGTGCGCGGCTACCAGAACAACGCCTACGATCCGTCCACGCTGTCGTCCTACATCACCAACGCCGGCGACGTGCGCAGCCGTGGCGCCGAGCTGGAGACCACCTTCCTGGTCGCGCGCGGCTTCACGCTGGGCGCCAACGCCGCTTTCAACGACGTGAAATACCTGAAGTACACCAACGCCCCATGCCCGCCTGAAATCACCTCCACCTCGTGCAATCTGTCGGGTCGCGCCGCGCTGGTCAACGCGCCGCGCTGGACCAGCAGCCTGAACGCGCAGTACGCGCATGCCGTGGCCGAAGGTGTGGAGGGCTACTTCAACGCCAACACCGCATACCGCACCGAAGTGTTCGGCACGCTGGACGCGTCGAAATATGCCAGGATTCCAGCGTACGCCCTGACCAACCTGTCGGCCGGCGCGCGCTTCAAGGCTGGCGGCGCCAGGTGGGACGTGTCGGTGTGGGCCAAGAACGCCTTCGACAAGCTGTACTACACCAGCTTGTGGAACAGCAGCTTTGGCGCCTACAACGCCGTGCTGGGCACGCCACGCACGCTGGGCCTGACCGCCCGCGCAGATTTCTAAACAGGAGACACCGAGCATGACAAATAACACCCGTCGCCGCATCCTTCAGTCGCTGCCTGCGCTGGCGCTGGCCAACTACCTGCCGTCCGCGCTGGCGGCTGGCAAGGATCAGCCGAACATTATCTTCATCCTGGCCGACGACCTCGGCCACGCCGACCTTGGCGTGTACGGCCAGACCGATATCAGGACGCCGCACCTCGACAAGCTGGCGGCGCAAGGCATCCGCTTCACCCAGGCTTACGCCAACTCGGCGGTGTGCTCGGCCACGCGCTTTGCACTGATCACCGGCCGCTACCAGTACCGCCTGCGCGGCGGGCTGGAGGAGCCGATTGCCGGCGCGTCGGACACCATCGGCTTGCCGCCGTCGCATCCGACCTTGCCCTCGCTGTTGAAGAAGCAGGGCTATGGCACGGCGCTGATCGGCAAGTGGCATTTGGGCTACCTGCCGACCTTCGGCCCCTTGAAAAGCGGCTACGACAGCTTCTTCGGCAACTACGGCGGTGCCATCGACTATTTCACCCACAAGCCGGGCGTCGGCCCTCAGGTGAAGGAAGACTTGTACGAAGGCGAAGTGCCTGTGCATCAGATCGGCTACTACACTGATCTGCTGGGCGCGCGCGCGGTGGACTTCGTCAACAAGCAGCAGGCCGGCAAGCCTTTCCTGCTGTCGCTGCACTACACCGCGCCGCATTGGCCGTGGGAAGGTCCGGGCGATGAAGCCGTGTCGCGCGACATCGACAACATCTTCCACTACGACGGCGGCGACCTGGCGACCTATGGCCGCATGGTCGAATCGCTGGATGCGTCGATCGGCCGCGTGCTGGCGGCGCTGGAGAAGCAAGGGCTGGCGGACAACACCATCGTCATCTTCACCAGCGACAACGGCGGTGAGCGCTTCTCGAAAACCTGGCCGCTGACCGGCCAGAAAACCGAGCTGCTGGAGGGCGGCATCCGCGTGCCGGCCATCCTGCGCTGGCCGGCCAAGGTCAAGGCAGGGCAGGTGAGCGAGCAGGTGGCGATCTCCATGGACTGGCTGCCGACCCTGCTGGCCGCAGCCGGCGGCGCGCCCGATCCGCAATACCCGACCGATGGCCAGAACCTGCTGCCGGTGCTGCTGGGGCAGGCGGCCAACAACGAGCGCACGCTGCTGTGGCGCTACAAGGCCAACGCCCAACGCGCCATCCGCGCCGGCAACTGGAAATACCTGAAGATCGGCAAGAACGAGTTCCTGTTCGATGTGGTGAAGGACCAGCGCGAACGCGCCAACCTCGCCAAGCGCCATCCGGAAGTGTTCGCCAAGCTGAAGGCGCAATGGGAGACCTGGGACAAGGAAATGTTGCCGATCACGGCGGATGTCCGCACGCACGGCGTCAGCGGCGCGGTGCAGGCCGACCGCTATGGTGTTCCGGCCGCTGGCACCGTGGCTGACTGAAACAGCAAAAGAGCAATCATTCGGTTGCTCTTTTCCGTTTTTGGGCCTAAGATGATCTTGCAACCATATGGTTGCATTTAACCGCGAGGAGATCATCATGCAGCATTTCCAGCATTCCATCCTGATTGACGCCAGCCCCGCCGCCGTGTACGCCGCGCTGACCACGCTGAACGGCCTGCGCGGCTGGTGGAGCGAAGATTGCGACATCGACGGCGACACCATCCACATGCGCTTCGGCGCGCACCACAAAGACTTCCGCGTTGAATCCGCCCAGCCGGGACGGGAAGTGCGCTGGCTGTGCACCGCCACGCCGGGCGCGAACCGCAGCACCGACGAGTGGGTAGGCACCCGCATCATGTTCCATTTGCATGGTGAAGAAGAGGGCACACAGGTTGATTTTGAACACGTCGGCCTGCTGCCCGCGCTGGCGTGTTACGACATGTGCGATCGAGGCTGGCGCCACTTTCTGGAAAGCCTGCGACAATACGCCACAACCGGGCGCGGCACGCCCTATCAACTCGCCACTGTGGAGGCATGAAGCATGAGCACCGATCAGATTGAACGCAGCATCGTCATCAAGGCACCGGCCGAGCGCGTCTGGCGCGCGCTGTCGACCCCGCAGGCATTCGGCGCCTGGTTCGGCGTCCAGCTGGAGGGGGAACCGTTCACGCCGGGCCATCACGCGCGCGGGCCGATCACGATATCGGGCTTCGAGCACGTCATCTTCAACGCCTGGATCGAGCGGGTGGAGGCGCCGTCCTTGCTGTCCTACCGCTGGCATCCGTATGCCATCGACCCGCACGTCGATTACTCTGGCGAAGAATGCACGCTGGTGACCTTCACCTTGCAACCCAGCGACGACGGCGGCACCTTGCTGACCGTGGTGGAATCGGGCTTCGACAAAGTGCCGGCCCACCGCCGTGTTGACGCCTTCCACATGAACAGCAAAGGCTGGGAAGCCCAACTGCAAAACATCGCCCGGTATGTCGTCCAATAAAGCCCTGGTGTCAGAAAAAATGGCCACCGTCTTTGCCGCGCTGGGCGACCCCACGCGGCTCAAGCTAGTGGCCGTGCTGTGCGCCGGCGGCGCCTTCTCGATCGCCCAGCTGACGGCCGGCACCGACATCAGCCGCCAGGCCGTCACCAAACACCTGCAAGTGCTGGCCGACGCCGGCGTGGTGGGCGACATCAAACGAGGCCGCGAGCGCCTGTGGCAACTGGAACCCGACGCCATCGCCGAGGCCCAGCACGCGCTGGCGCGCATCGGCCAGGAATGGGAGCGCCGCCTTGGCAGACTGAAGGCTTTCGTCGAGAGTACACCCGGTTAAGCATTCAGGCTTTAACTGAGATGGCATGTAGCTTTGTCCATTGCTTGCCTTTGATGGTCAAGCGGTACCGTTGTTTGCTGCTTCTTGGTTTATCGGGGAGTGTCATTTCAACCATGCCGCTTTCAAGTGCTGGCACAAGATAAGCATCACGGAAATGCTCTTCATGTTTAAGCAGCAAAATCTCTTGGATCTGCTTGCGTGTCATCTCGTCGGTCATAATAAGCAGCAGCCGCTCAACTTCCCCGGTAACTTCCCCGGTAACTTCCCCGGTAACTTCCCCGGTAACTTCCCCGGTAACTTCCCCGGTTGCCTCTGGCGCCATTGCAAGAGGGTGTACTGGCAGGCGGGTTAAAAAAGCACTACGGCCGTCGTCAGTTTCAAATAGCGGTGGTGGCGAGCCATTGCGGGCCATGGCTTTGAAGATTTTTGGCACCCCAGTGGAACGCCCTTCCGTCAAATCCAATTCTTTGAGGAACTCGCCAATACGCCTGTTCCGATAGCGCCGACTGATCGCGCAGCCGGCTTGAAAATCGGCCAGTCGTATTGATCGGTCAGGACCGGGGACGCTCAGTACCGTTAGTTCATCGTGGCTGATACGTACTTCGATCGGCTCGCGCTCCTCGTATGAACGATGATATACGGCGTTGACCAGAGCTTCTTCCACTGCAGCGTATGGAAAATTCCAGACCCGTGTCGCCTCTGCTCGATTGGCGTGAACCAAACTACGTCAATCTGGGCGTAAGGAAAGAACTGATCTGGAGCGGTATTGAAGAACAACAGACCTGCATTCTTGGGCCAAGGGGACTCTGGCGGACCGCCTATCACGTTCATTTGCCGACCTAACGCTTCGAGAGTAAGTGACGGCGCGTCGTCGGCTAGCTTACTGCTCACTTCCTGTAAATAGGCCATCATCAAAGGACGAGATAAATCGCTTAACGTTGCTCGTTGTGCGAGGCGGTCATCCCATGGCACATCGGCAGTCAAGTTTAGTAACTCCCGCTCTGTTTCGCCGCGGGCCTCTACTGTGCTGCTGTAGCGGCGGATATAGTAATGCCAGATTTTGTGTTTAGCCGTCACCGAGGAGGGAGCTTTATAAGGACGGTTCATGCCACCTGGCGCGTGCAGCACAATTAGCTGACGACCTTCGACTATTTCTACGAGTAGCAGAGGGAAGTACGGAGGCTGGATTAGCTGGCAGGCGGCGAGTAGCTCTCGTTGAATCTTGTCCAACTGTCCGTCGGCCAGACCAACAGGAGGAAAAATTGGCTTCCCATTGTTGTCGCAGTTCTGTCCTATCACGACATAGCCACCACCGAGATTTTCGAAATCGTTCGCGAACGCGCAGAGTGTGCGCAAGATGGCATCAGGATTCCAGCCTGCCTTGTATTCGATTCGCTCACCTTCCACCGTGCGTTGAGACAGCAGGTCATCAAGGTTAATGGGGAGCATTTTGGGTCTCGGAACTGTTTATCTTCACCTCGCATTAGACAGGGTATTGTCTGCTGAGTTCCGTCGCAGCGGTCTAATGGTGGCTGCGCAGGTGCAGTTCGAATTTCCAGGTCACCAGCCGCGTGATGGTGATGAAGGCGGCGCTGCACCACAGCGCGGCGTCGTCGGAGACGTCGGTGTATTGCAGGCCGATGTAGAGCCAGGCGCCGAAGAAGGCGCAGATGGCGTAGGGTTTGCCGTCGCGGAAAACCATCGGCACTTCGTTGCAGACGATGTCGCGCAGCACGCCGCCGAAGATGCCGGTGATGACGCCCATCATGGAGGCGATGAAGATCGGCATGTGGGCGGTTTGCGCCTGCGCCACGCCAGCCACGGTAAACAGGCCGAGGCCGACCGCGTCGGCGATCACGATCACGCGGTCCGAGATAATCTGTTTGACGGTGCGCATCAGCGGCGTCGCCAGCAGCGCCAGGATGAAGATCAGGATGGCGTAGCCCTGGTGGTCGACCCAGAACAGCGGCCGCTTGTCGAGCAGGATGTCGCGCAGCGTGCCGCCGCCAAACGCGGCGATGAAGGCCACGGTGAACACGCCGACGATGTCCATGCGCTTGCGGCGCGCTTCCACAAAGCCCGATAGCGCGCCCACCAGTATCGCCACCACTTCAATGACGGTGATCAGGGAAACATGCGGAATCGGGACGCTCTTCATGTAGTTGTATGGACAAGGTTGCAATGTCCATAGGTTAACATGGCCGCCGCGCGGCGGGTAGGGGATTAGCGCGAAGCTTGCAGGGCGGCGCGCAACAGGACGATCAGGGCGCCTTCGCCGCCTTCGTGGTTGCGGGCCTGGCAGAAGGCGACCACGCCTTTTTGCACCAGCCAGCTGTGCACCATGGATTTCAGCACCGGTTCCTGGCCGCGCGAGCCGAAGCCCCGGCCATGGATCACGCACACGCAGCGGTGGTTGCGCTGTTGCGCCTTGGTCAGGAAGGCGCCCAGCGCATCGCGCGCCTGGTCGCGGTTCATGCCATGCAGGTCCAGCTCGTCCTGCACCTGCCAGTGACCCTTGCGCATTTTCTTCATCACGTCCGGACCGACGCCCGGCGCCGAGTAGTTCAGCGCCGGATCGTCCTCCAGATAATGGTCGACTTCAAACAGGTCGGACAGCGATTCCTGCAACACCAGCGCATCGTCCTCGGCCTGCGTCAGCTTGCGCTTGGGCGCGGCGGCCGGGGCCACCGATTGGGGCACCGAAGGCGGCACGTAGCGGTCCGACGCCGGCATGCGCTTCACGCCGCCCAGCGCGGTCTGGAAGATGTTGGCCTCCACCGCCTGCTGCTTTTCCTGTTTGACGCGCTCCTTCTCGACGACGGCGCGCGCCTCAGCCTGTTCCCTGAGCTGCTTGCCCAGGGATTTCAGGTCTGCGAAGTCTTTCATTGCGATTACTCCTGACCTTCCAGGTAACGCTGGGCGTCCAGTGCCGCCATGCAACCGGTGCCGGCGCTGGTGATGGCCTGGCGGTAGATGTGGTCCTGCACGTCGCCGGCGGCAAACACGCCCGGCACACTGGTGGCGGTGGCCATGCCTTCGGTGCCGGTTTTGGTCTTGATGTAGCCGTTGTGCATTTCCAGCTGGCCTTCGAAGATGCCGGTGTTCGGCTTGTGGCCAATCGCGATGAACAGGCCGTGCACCGAGACGTCGGTGATGGCGCCGGTGTCGGTCGACTGGATCTTCACGCCGGTCACGCCGCCGTCGTCGCCCACCACTTCGTGCAGGGTGTGGTTGTACTTGATCTCGATCTTGCCTTCGGCGACCTTGGCGTTCAGGCGGTCGATCAGGATCGCCTCGGCGCGGAACTTGTCGCGGCGGTGGATCAGGGTGACCTTGGTGGCGATGTTGGACAGGTACAGCGCCTCCTCGACCGCGGTGTTGCCGCCGCCGACCACCGCAACCTGCTGGCCGCGGTAGAAGAAGCCGTCGCAGGTGGCGCAGGCCGACACGCCCTTGCCCATGAAGGCCTGCTCCGACGGCAGGCCCAGGTACTGGGCCGAGGCGCCGGTGGCGATGATCAGGGTGTCGCAGGTGTATTCGTGGCTGTCGCCGATCAGGCGGATCGGTTTTTCTTGCAGTTTGACGGTGTGGATGTGGTCAAACACGATCTCGGTGTTGAAACGCTCGGCGTGTTGCAGGAAACGCTGCATCAGGTCCGGGCCTTGCACGCCCATCGGGTCGGCAGGCCAGTTTTCCACGTCGGTGGTGGTCATCAGCTGACCGCCTTGCTCGACGCCGGTCACCAGCATCGGCTTCAGATTGGCGCGGGCGGCGTAGATGGCGGCGCTGTAGCCGGCTGGGCCGGAGCCGAGGATCAATACGCGAGCATGTTTAGCAGTGGTCATGGTAGGGCTTCTTAAATATGTTGGATTAATCCGAATGTGGGGGCGCAAGCAAGGGCGGCAAGGGCATGCCGCTATTGCAATTGCGCAAGCAATACAAGATTATAGTGCAAGCAGGGAATCAGGACGAATCGTGGGGCCGGACGTTGTCCTTATGCCTTAGAATACCCTTATATGAATATTTCCTGACCGCCAACATTGCAACACCTTAATACCTATGAGTAGTAAAAAAGTTCAGGAACGCACGCAAAAAGTGAGCGCCCCCGCCGCCTCCGGCTATACCCGCACGCCGACCGAACGCCAGCCCCTGCCCAACCGGCTGGTACGGCTGCTGTCCGAAGCGCGCTGGCTGGCGCTGGCCGTGCTGGGCGTGTATTTTGTCCTGATCCTGGCCAGTTATCACAAGCTCGATCCCGGCTGGTCGCACGAAACCAAGGTGGCCAGCCTGCATAACCTTGGCGGCGCGACCGGCGCCTGGTTGTCGGATCTGCTGCTGTATATTTTTGGCCTGTCGGCCTGGTGGCTGGCGTTTTGCCTGCTGCGGCTGGTGTGGAAGGGCTATCGCGGGCTGACGCAGAAATACGTGCTGTCCGCCGAACCGGAACCGGAGCACGAGCAGGAGGGCCTGATCCGCATCATCGGTTTCGTGCTGCTGTTCATCGGCAGCGTCGGGCTGGAATACCTGCGCCTGCGCACCCTGACCGGCCATGCTCAGTTGCCGCTCATCCCGGGCGGCGTGATGGGCAAGATGGTCGGCCATTCGGCGCATGTGGCGTTTGGCTTCACCGGCGCCACCTTGCTGCTGTTGCTGCTGTTCGGGCTGGGATTCAGCCTGTTCTTCCATGTGTCGTGGATGGCGGTGGCCGAGCGCATCGGCGGCGCCATCGAGAATGCCATCGACTGGTTTGTCCAGCGTTACCAGTACCGCGAAGACCGCCGCCAGGGCGAAGTGGCGGCCGTCAAGCGCGAGGAAGTGGTGGTGCACGAGCGCGCCAAGCATGTGGAAAAGCATCCGGTGGCGGCGCCGCCGATCAAGGTCGAGCCGCAGGTGACCACGGTGGTCAAGTCCGAGCGCGTCGAGAAGGAGCGTCAGGCCAGCCTGTTCACCGACCTGCCGCGCGCCAGCGGCGACGAGGCGCTGCCGGCGCTGTCGCTGCTGGACGAGGCGGTCGAAACGCAGGAAACCATTTCCATCGAAACGCTGGAATTCACCAGCCGCCTGATCGAGAAGAAGCTGTCGGACTTTGGCGTCGAGGCCAAGGTGGTGGCGGCCTATCCGGGCCCGGTGGTGACGCGTTACGAGATCGAGCCGGCCACCGGCGTCAAGGGCAGCCAGATCGTCAATCTGGCGCGCGACCTGGCGCGTTCGCTGTCGCTGACCTCGATCCGCGTGGTCGAAACCATCCCCGGCAAGAACTACATGGCGCTGGAGCTGCCGAATCCGAAGCGCCAGATCGTGCGCCTGAGCGAGATCGTCGGCTCCAAGGTCTACAACGACAACGCCTCGCCGCTGACCGTGGCGCTGGGCAAGGACATCGCCGGCAAGCCGGTGGTGGCGGACCTGGCCAAGATGCCGCACCTGCTGGTGGCGGGTACCACCGGCTCCGGCAAGTCGGTGGGTATCAACGCCACCATCCTGTCGCTGCTGTACAAGGCCGATCCGAAAGACGTGCGCATGATCCTGATCGATCCGAAGATGCTGGAGATGTCGGTGTACGAAGGCATCCCGCACCTGCTGGCGCCGGTGGTGACCGACATGCGCCAGGCTGGCCACGCGCTGAACTGGGCGGTGAACGAGATGGAACGCCGCTACAAGCTGATGTCCAAGCTGGGCGTGCGTAACCTGGCCGGCTACAACGCCAAGATCGCCGAAGCCAAAAAGCGCGAGGAACACATCCCGAATCCGTTCAGCCTGACGCCGGATTCGCCGGAGCCGCTGGACAAACTGCCGACCATCGTCATCATCATCGACGAGCTGGCCGACCTGATGATGGTGGTCGGCAAGAAGGTGGAAGAGTTGATCGCCCGTATCGCGCAGAAAGCCCGTGCGGCCGGCCTGCACTTGATTCTGGCGACTCAGCGCCCATCTGTGGACGTGATTACCGGCCTGATCAAGGCCAACATCCCGACCCGTATCGCGTTCCAGGTGTCGTCGAAAATCGACTCGCGTACCATTCTGGACCAGATGGGCGCGGAAACACTGCTGGGCATGGGCGACATGCTGTACATGCCGCCGGGCACCGGCCTGCCGGTCCGCGTGCACGGCGCCTTCGTGTCGGACGATGAGGTGCACCGCGTGGTCAAGCACTTGAAGACCACCGGCGAGCCGGACTACATCGACGGCATCCTGGAAGGCGGCACGCTGGAAGGCGAGGGCGGTGGCGGCGAAGGCGCGGCTGCGGGCGAGGGCGGTGGCGAGGCCGATCCGATGTACGATCAGGCGGTGCAGGTGGTGCTCAAGAACCGCCGCGCCTCGATCTCGCTGGTGCAGCGCCATCTGCGCATCGGCTACAACCGCGCGGCGCGCCTGCTGGAACAAATGGAAAATAGCGGCGTGGTCTCGGCCATGCAATCGAACGGCAACCGCGACATTCTCGTGCCGGCTGCCAGTGCTGAATAAAGGAAGCTTATGACGCGTTTTAAATCGCTGGCCCTGCTGGGCGCCGGCTTGTTGCTGGCGGGCGCGGCCCATGCCAGCGCGCTGGAGCAGTTCAAATCCTTCGTGGCCTCGACCAAGGCCGCCAAGGGCGAGTTCACCCAGCGTCAGGTGAAGAACACCAACGGCGACAAGCCGAAGGTGTCGACCCCGGCCACTGGCACCTTCGTGTTTGCCCGTCCCGGCAAATTCATCTGGACTTACCTCAAGCCGTACGAGCAGGTGCTGCAAGCCGATGGTGACAAGCTCTACATCTATGACAAGGACCTGAACCAGGTCACCGTGAAGAAGCTGGGCGATGCGCTGGGTTCCTCGCCGGCCGCCATCCTGTTCGGCAGCAACGACCTGGAGAAAAACTTCACGCTGAGCGAGGCCGGCAGCAAGGATGGCGTCGAGATGCTGCGCGCCGTGCCGAAGAACAAGGATAGCTCGTTCGAGGACATCGTCATCAGCATGAAAGACGGCTTGCCGTTCACCATGGAGTTGAAGGACAGCTTCGGCCAGTCGTCGGTGCTGTGGTTCAAGGGCATCGAGAAAAATCCGGCGCTGAATGCCGCGAGTTTTAAATTCGTCATGCCGAAGGGCGCGGACGTATTCAATAATTGACAGACGTAGTGACGGACCCTGACGCCGCAGCTGCGACGCTGCGGCGTTTTTCCATTTCAGACCATGGCAGATTTATTTTCCACCGAACCGCGCCAGCCGCTGGCCGAAGCCCTGCGGCCCAAGACGCTTGATGATGTGATCGGCCAGCGCCACCTGCTGGGGCCGGGCAAGCCCTTGCGCCTGGCGTTCGAGTCGGGCCAGCCGCATTCGATGATTTTGTGGGGGCCGCCGGGCGTCGGCAAGACCACGCTGGCGCGCCTGACCGCCAAGGCCTACGACTGCGAGTTCATCGCCCTGTCGGCCGTGTTCTCGGGCGTGAAGGATATCCGCGCCGCCATGGAGCAGGCCCAGCACAATCTGGACATGGGCAAGCACACCATCCTGTTTGTCGACGAGATCCACCGCTTCAACAAATCGCAGCAGGACGCCTTGCTGCCGTACGCCGAATCCGGCCTCGTAACCCTGATCGGCGCCACCACCGAAAACCCGTCGTTCGAGGTCAACTCGGCGCTGCTGTCGCGCTCGCAGGTCTACGTGCTGAAATCGTTCGACGAGGGCGAGCTGCGCCAGATGGTCGAGCGCGCGCGCGCCAAGGTGCTGACCCATCTGGAGTTCGACGAGGCCGCCATCAACACCCTGATCGGCTATGCCGACGGCGACGGCCGTCGCCTGCTGAACCTGCTGGAAGTCACCAGCACCGCCGCCAACGCGGCCAAGACCAACAAGATCACGGCCGAGTTCATCCAGAACGCGCTGACGCTGAACGCGCGCCGCTTCGACAAGGGCGGCGACAACTTCTACGACCAGATCTCGGCCCTGCACAAATCGGTGCGCGGTTCCAATCCGGACGCGGCCCTGTACTGGCTGTGCCGCATGCTGGACGGCGGCGCCGACGCGCGCTACCTGTCGCGCCGCATCGTGCGCATGGCGTGGGAAGACATCGGCCTGGCCGATCCGCGCGCCATGCAGATCGCCAACGACGCCGCCGCCACCTTCGAGCGCCTCGGTTCGCCGGAAGGCGAGCTGGCATTGGGGCAGGCGGTGATCTACCTGGCCATCGCCGCCAAGAGCAACGCCGGCTACAACGCCTTCAACCAAGCGATGGCGTTTGTACGCAAGGACAAGTCGCGCGAAGTGCCGGTCCACCTGCGCAACGCACCGACCAAGCTGATGAAAGAACTCGGCTACGGCCACGAGTACCGCTATGCCCACGACGAGCCGCACGCCTACGCGGCCGGCGAGACCTACTTCCCTGACGACATGCGCGAGCCGGGCTGGTACCAGCCGGTGCCGCGCGGCCTGGAGACCAAGATCGCCGACAAGATGGCTTTCCTGCGCAAGCTGGATGAGGATGCCGGCAAGTTATAATGCTGTGTTTTAGGCCCCACCCTCGGATCAGGTAAAGCAAGATAAATGAATTTCATTGAGAACGAAAGCGAACAAAAGCTTCGAGGTGGGTACTACACGCCGGAAGATTTGGCGACATACATTTTGAAATGGGTGAACGCCGCCGCGCCCGGCAGCATCCTGGAGCCCAGCTGCGGCGACGGCATCTTCGCGCAGGCGCTGGCCAGCGTCGACCCCGGCCGCAAGGTGGAGTTGACCGCCTTCGAGCTGCTGGACGAGGAATATCAGAAAACCGTGCGGCGCTGCGCTGACCTCGGCGTCAAGGCGCAGGTGGCGCATGGCGATTTCCTCGACTGGGCGATCCGCAAGATGATCGCCGGCGTGCCGCTGTTCGATGGCGTGGTCGGCAACCCGCCGTTCATCCGCTACCAGTACCTGCCGCCGGAAGCGCAGGAAAAGGCCGAGCTCATCTTCAAGATGCTGCGCCTGAAATTCACCAAGCACACCAATGCCTGGGTGCCGTTCGTGCTGGCCTCGCTGGCGCTGCTCAAGCCGGGCGGCCGGCTGGGCATGATCCTGCCGTCGGAAATCATCCATGTGATGCACGCGCAATCGCTGCGCACCTATCTGGGCGAGCAGTGCAGCCGCTTGCTGATTATCGATCCGGAGGAAATCTGGTTCGAAGGCACGCTGCAAGGCGCGGTGATCCTGTTCGCGGAAAAGAAGCTGGAGCGCGAGCAGCATTCGGACGGCGTCGGCATCCACAAGGTGGTGGGCAAGGAGTTCATGCAGGCCGATCCGGGGCAGTTGTTCGATTCGGTGGCGCGCATCAACGGTGAAACGGTGGAGGGCAAGTGGACCCACGCCTTGCTGACCAAGGAGGAGCGCACGCTGTTCAAGCAGCTGTGCGACAACGAGCAAGTCCACACCTTCGAGCAGATTGCCGATGTGGACGTGGGCATCGTCACCGGCGCCAACAAGTTCTTTCTGGTGGCGGACCAGACGGTGGCGGAGTACGAACTGGGCAAGTACGCCTTCCCGATGTTCGGCCGCAGCGAGCATTGCCCTGGCATCATCTACAACGAAGCCCAGCACCGCGCCAACGCCAGCAAGGGCAGTCCGACCAATTTCATCTGGATACGCGACGCGGTGGATACCCTGCCGAAGCGGGTGCGGGAATACATCAAGACCGGCGAGGCGCAGAGGCTGCACACGCGCTACAAGTGCCGCATCCGCAGTCCGTGGTACACGGTGCCGTCGGTGCGGGCCAGCAAAATCGGCATGCTCAAGCGCAGCCATGACACGCCCAAGCTGATCTTCAACGAGCTGGGCGCGTACACCACGGACACGGCGTATCGCATCTCGATCAAGGACGGTATCGACGAGCGCAAGCTGGTGTACTGCTTCGGCAACGCGCTGACCGCCTTGAGCGCGGAGCTGGAGGGCCGTCACTACGGCGGCGGCGTGCTGGAACTGGTGCCGTCGGAAATCGAAGCGCTGCAAATCGTGCTGCCGAAGGCGCTGAACGCGTTCGACCTCAGCGAGCTCGACGGCTTGATCCGGGAAGAGAGTGCCCAGCGGGTGCTGGAGAAGCAGACCAGGATCATCCTCGGCGCGCTGGGCGTGACGGCGCAGCAGCAGAAGATGCTGCTGGATGCGTGGCTGCGCCTGAAAAACCGCCGCCAGCGCATCAGCGAGGCCGAAGAGGATTAATCGATTTCGATCATGTACTCGGGCGGCGCGCTGTCCTTGCGGTAGAGGTGCATGATGCGCCCCAGCAGGCTGCGCCGGGCAACGACAGGCTTGGCGTCGCCCCAGCTGACCTGCGTCATCGAATTGCTTTGCTTGTAAGTGGTCGATTCCGTGTTGGTATTGTGCGAGAGCTTGAGCTCGAACGTGCCCTTGAACTCGCCGGCCGCATACAGATGGAAGCGGGCGCTGGTGCGCTCATAGTGCGGCAATCTGGCATCGACTTCCCAGTCCAGGCCGGCAAACACGTTGTCGCGAAAATAGTGGCGCTGGTCGATTTCGTACGCGCCTTTTTTCCAGTACATGGACCCGGTTGGATTGGTGTTGCCGCCCGATGGCACATTCAGGTCGCGCTCCTTCAGCTCGTTGCTCTGCCAGACGCGGTAGAAATCGCCGGCTGAAGGGAAGCTGCGATGCAGCGGCATCGGATCCAGCGCGCCGCCCGCCGGCTGCGCCTTGGCGGTGTCCGGATTGGCCGGCTTGATGGTTTCGTCACTTAGCCGGCCAGTGTCGAACAGCGCCTTGACGGTCGCTGCGTCCGTAACCGGGATCACGTGGTCCGGGAAGCCGGCAACCATTGTCTGGAACGCGCCGCACGCGTCGGCGTAGAAGCGCTGATCCTCCGCGTCCGCCAGATTCAGGCTAATCAGGGAACTGGCTTCGATGTTGTTGTGCAGTCCGCCGAACGTGAGATTGGCGCTGCCGGCCACGATGCCGGCTTGCTTCCCGTGCCTGATGATGAAAATCTTGGGATGGAAAATCGTGCTGCGCGAGCCGGTATCGACCGCATACACGTTGACGCCGGCCGACAGCAGCAGTTCCAGCGCCTGATAGGAAGTGATGTCATTGCGGATGCCGACGAACACGCTGGCTTTCGGACCGGCTGCGGCGATGGCCTGGTAGATCGCCTGCACACCCTGGGTACGGGCAAAGGCTACGCTGATGATGGCCTCCTCGCAGCCTTGCCGGAACAGCTTATTGAGATGATCCGCGTGATTGTGCCTGGTGACTGCCTGAAGCAGGAATTCTACTTTTGCCATGAAGATCCATGCTGCTGGAAAGCTGCTAAGATAGCAGATTGAACAGGAGAGGAGCAGCATGGAGCCGGCAAAGGTGGTCGATGGAGTCGACGTGTATATCGAAGGCGAGGGACCGGAGACCATCGTCATGATCCATGGCTGGCCTGACACCTACCGCCTGTGGGACGCCCAGGTGGCCGAGCTGAAAAGCCGCTACCGCTGCGTGCGCTTCACCCTGCCGGGATTCGATATCGGCAAGCCACGCCGCTCCTACACGCTGAACGCCATGATCCGCGTGCTGCTGCACATCGTGAACAGCGTCAGCCAGAAGCAGAAAGTCATCCTGATGGTGCACGACTGGGGCTGCGTGTTCGGTTACGAGTTCTATATGCGGAACAAGGCGCTGGTCTCGGCCATCATCGGCGTCGATATCGGCGATGCGCAATCGAAGGCCGCCGCGCGTTCGCGCTCGGTCGGCCAGAAAATGATGATCGCCAGCTACCAGAGCACGTTGGCGTTGGCCTGGGCCGTGGGCGGCCCGATCGGCAATATGATGACCAGGTCCATGGCCCGCATGCTGGGGGCGCCATCGCCGCGTGAATACATCAGCTCCGGCATGAATTACCCGTACTACATCCTGACTGCCGGCGCGGCCGGTTCATACAACTCGCTGGTGCCTTTCGTGCCGACGGTGCCGATGCTGTACATCTACGGCACCCGCAAACCTTTCATGTTCCACTCGCCGCAATGGACCGAAACGCTGGCGGCCAAGGAAGGCTGCAAGGTGGTGGCCATGGAAACCGACCACTGGCCGATGCTGCGCGCGCCGCAGCGCTTCAACGACATCGTCATCAGCTGGCTGAGCAGGCCCGCCGACGCCGAAGAGGAGGAGGACGCCGCCTAGCGCTGGACTCAGCGCAGGCGGATCGGTTTCTGGTAGGGGGCGAACGGCGGCGGCGGCAGTTGCGCCTCGGCGTAGGCCTGGCGGAAGCACTCGGCTTTCTTGCCCTCGACGTCGGTGGTGGTGCGGGTGACCTTGCCGGTCGCGTCCAGCGTCAGCACGATGACCACCGGATGCTTGGAAATGTCGTGGCAGTTGCCGCGTTCATCGAGCTTCTTCGAGTTGTTGTAGTTGAGCGAGACTTCCTCATATTTGGTGGCCTTCTCGTTCGGGAACTGGGCGTTGAACTTGTTCATTTCGGCGGCGAAGTTCGGGTTGGCCGGTGGTGGCGGCTCATCCTTCTGCCACGACGAGCCACCCATGGTCGAGCAGCCCGTTGCAATCAACATCACGGCGCTTGCCGCTGCAATTTTCAGGGTATTGGTTTTCATTTCTTCTCCTTGAAGGCTGTACTGTTGAGCGAATAGTACAAACTTCAAGCATTGCGTGGCGCACGATTAGTTGCGTAGGAGAAATCCTACAGCGTATCCGCAGCCGTGCGCCGTCTGATCCTTCCCTTTGCATTTCAGGCGCCGTTTTCGGCGCTTCGTCGCATCCCCGTCGCGGGCCGGAACGCCTTTAGGTACAGTACAACCATACCGCAGCACTTATTCCAACCGACACCCAAGGAGAGCATCATGAACATCGCCAAACACATGGAAATCATCTTCGTTGCCGCCACCGTGATCGCCGGCGCCACCACCTTCGCCACCGCCGCCGATGACCGCGCCGACTTCGCCATGCCAGCCGACAAAGTGGTGGTGCTGGCCAAAGCCGACGCCGCCATGCCGACCGTCACCGTGAGCGCCAAGCGCCTGACCGCCGCCGAAAAAGCCGCGCTGTAATGGCGGCAGCCGGCGGGCTGCGCAAAACTCGCAAGGAAGTGGCTTCATCTTGGTACAATTGACGTTTTCGATACAAACGGCACTTGTTCCCATGATTGATATCCAACTTCTCCGTAAAGACATCGCCACCGTCGCCGAGCGCCTGGCTGCCCGCAAGTTCAAACTCGATGTGGACGCGTTCAACGCCCTGGAGTCTGAACGCAAGGCGATCCAGATGCGCACCGAGGAACTGCAAGGCAAGCGCAACTCGCAGTCCAAGCTGATCGGCATGATGAAGGGCAAGGGCGAAGACACCACCGCCCTGATGGCGGAGGTGGCCGGTCTGGGTGACGAGCTCAAGGCCAACGAAGTGAAACTGGCTGAGTTGCAGGCCAAGCTGGGCGACTTCCTGCAAACCATCCCCAACCTGCCGCACGAGTCGGTGCCGGTGGGCGCGGACGAAACCGGCAACGTGGAAGTGCGCAAAGTCGGCACGCCGCGCAGCTTCGATTTCGAGATCAAGGACCACGTCGACGTCGGCGCCCCGCTGGGCCTGGACTTCGACACCGCGACCAAGCTGACCGGCTCGCGCTTCTCGGTCATGAAAGGCGGCATCGCCCGTCTGCACCGCGCGCTGGCGCAGTTCATGCTGAACACCCACACCGACGAGCACGGCTACACCGAGTGCTACACCCCGTACATGGTCAACGCCGATTCGCTGCGCGGCACCGGCCAGCTGCCGAAATTCGAAGCCGACCTGTTCTCGGTGAAGAAGGGCGGCGTGGAAGGCGAGGGCGAGAACTTCTATCTGATCCCGACCTCGGAAGTGTCGCTGACCAATATCGTGCGCGATGAGATCGTCGCGGCGGAGACCCTGCCGCTGAAGATGACCGCCCACACCCCGTGCTTCCGCTCGGAAGCGGGCAGCTACGGCCGCGACACCCGCGGCATGATCCGCCAGCACCAGTTCGACAAGGTCGAGATGGTGCAGGTGGTGCATCCGGAAAAATCGTATGAAGCGCTGGAAGAGATGGTCGGCCACGCCGAGACCATTCTGAAACGCCTGGGCCTGCCGTACCGCGTGATGTCGCTGTGCACCGGCGACATGGGCTTCGGCGCCACCAAGACCTACGACCTGGAAGTGTGGCTGCCGGCGCAGAACACCTACCGTGAAATCTCCTCGCTGTCGAACTGCGAAGCCTTCCAGGCGCGCCGCATGCAGGCGCGTTTCCGCAACGCCCAGGGCAAGCCGGAACTGCTGCACACCCTGAACGGTTCGGGCCTGGCGGTGGGCCGCACCCTGGTGGCCGTGCTGGAAAACTACCAGCAGGCCGATGGCTCGGTGGAGATCCCCGAAGTGCTGCGTCCGTACATGGGCGGACAAACTTCCTTGAAACTGTAATTTTGTCCTTCCATTTTCTCAAGCACCTGCTATAATCTTGCCTTCTCGCAGCAGCAGGTGGGAAAACGGAGAGGTGGCAGAGTGGTCGAATGTACTTGACTCGAAATCAAGCGTAGGGGCGACCCTACCGTGGGTTCGAATCCCACCCTCTCCGCCAACTGTTTGGATGTGAGAAAAAAAGTAGGAAATGCGTCACCAGGAGAGGTGGCAGAGTGGTCGAATGTACTTGACTCGAAATCAAGCGTAGGGGCGACCCTACCGTGGGTTCGAATCCCACCCTCTCCGCCAATATTCAATAAAAAAGCTCCCGCGAGGGAGCTTTTTTTATATCTTGAAGTAGACATCTTTGTCTACTTTGGGAATAATGCGGTTTTCATCGTTACGGAAACCGACCATGTTCAAGCACCTCGTTGTTGCCCTTGCCTTGCTGCCGTTCGCCGTTCAGGCCTCCAACCTGCCGGACTATCCCTTCATCCACACCACCGGCGAAGGCTTTGCCACCATCCTGCCGGACCTGGGCGAGATCGATTTCGATATCACCGCCTTCAACGCCGATCCGGCCGCGGCCACCGCCGTGGTGGCCGAGCGCGCAGCGCAGGTGCAGGCGTTGATGATGGAAGGGGTATCCAGCGCGGCCCTGCGTGACATGCGCAAGGAGATGCGCGGCACCGAGGGCGACTACGCCATCCGTAGTTCTGTCCACATCGTCGTGAACGACCTCGGCAAATGGCGTCCATTGATGCAGGCGCTGCTGGCGTTGCCGAACATCGACCACATGTCCACCACCTTTGGCCGCAGCGATCGCGAGAAAGCCGAGCAGGAGCTGACCGCCAACGCCGTCAAGGACGCGCAGCGCCGCGCCGAAGCGATGGCGGCCGGTTTCGGCAAGAAGGTGGGGGCGGTCAGCGCCATATCGTCCAGCCAGTTGCGCAACCTGACCAATGCCGTGGGCCTGATGCCGGGCGATCTCTATTACCGCAACCGCTCGGTGGAAGCGGCGCCGGCCGACAAGGATTTCCTCGCCACCGAAGTGCTGCGCTGGTCACAGACGGTTGACGTGATTTTTCGCATCAAATGATACTTCAGGCTAGAATGCGGAAAAATTAACTTTGGAGATGTTATGAAGTCTGTTGCCGCATTCCTGGTCTCTGCTTTGCTCGCGGGCGCCGTTCAGGCCGCCACCGCCAATCCCGACGCCGCGCAAATCAAGGCCGCCCATGATTTGCTCGCCGCCATGCAGGCCGAGAAGATGATGCGCATGACCGCCGGCATGAGCAAGTACGCCTCGCCCGAGCAGCGCAAGCAGGTGATGGACAAGGTCATCAATCTGCAACCGGAGTTCGTCTACAACAAGCTGGCCACGCCGGTGGCCAAGCTGCTCAGCACCGAGACCTCGCTGGAGATGACCCGTTTCTATCAGTCCAGCTACGGCAAGAAGGTACTGCACGATACCTATAACAGCGGCGCCCAGCTGTATCCCAGCGCGCCCAAGCCGACCGCCGCTGAACAGGCCGAGTTGAAGAAGCCGGCCTACCTCAAGGCCGACCAGGAATTCAAGGCCAATGAACAGGCCATCCACCACGAAACCTTCGTGTTGCTGAAAGAAGTCATCAACGGCAAGTAAGCCTTAGCCGCAGCACTTCTTGAATTTTTGTCCGCTGCCGCAAGGGCAGGGGTCGTTGCGGCCAACCTTGGCCGCCTTGGCGTGCGGCGCGTGGAAGAAGGCGTTGATCCCGATGACCGACGGCGTCACCTTGGCGGCGTTTACCGGCGCCGCGAACGGCACCAGCAACGCCGGCTGCTGCGCGCGCAGCGGCGCCCACGCCTCGGCCGCCAGCTGCACGCCTTGCAGGAAGCCGGCGCACCAGGCCTCGGCGGTCCAGCTGCCGCCGCATTCGTAGATCGGCTCGAAGCTGCCGGGATCTTTTTTCATCCACGTCCGCATGTAGGCGTGATGGCGCAGCACCAGCGCCTGCGCCTCCGCGTTGCCTTGCGCGCCGCCCCACACCAGCGGCAGCCACGCCTCTGGCGCCACCTCCAGCGGACCGACCGCCAGCGCCGTCAGCAAGCCTTCCAGCCTGGCGACATCCATCGATTGCGGGCCGATGGCAAGCAGCAATTCGTCGAGTTGATCGTATTCGTCGTCGTTCAGCGGGATGGTGTTCATGGCGTGCTTCCGGTGCAAAAGCCGCCATTGTATGCGATCCGGCCGACTGGCTCTGGCGCCGCCCGGCGTGCGCCATCGCACCTCGGGCGGCATTTTTGTCTTTGCTATCGCGCCGCCTTGGCCGACACTGAAAACATCCCCATCGCAAGGAGCTCAGCATGCACAGCACCCCCGATCCCGAAGTGCCACCGCCGCAGCCGGAAAAAGATCCGCCACCCGACAACACGCCACCGTCGCCGGAACACGCGCCGATCGAAGAACCCGAGCCGCCGCGGCCGCCCATGAAAACTTGACGATAAACTATGTGGCTGTGTGCGCCGGCGTACCGTCCGTTGTGTGGAACGGACGGTATTCTGGTTCCACGCCTCTTAACGTTGCCCAATGGATACATATTTTCCTATTTGTGTTGGTCGTCACACAGCGGCACTGAAAGAGTTTCTATAATTTAGTCATGTCGTTGGTTTTCTGATCACGGAGGGCAATCATGGGCAACTCACTGCACAATAAAATCTATCTCGGCCGCCGCACCGTCGCGCTGAGCACCAAGCGTGTACAAGCCATGATTTGCATCGCAGCGTTTGCCAGCGTCGGCCTGGCGTGGCTGATTATCCGAGCGTTCCAGTAAGCGCTCCCGCAAGCTCTTTATTGCCATTGCCGCCGGCCCCGCGTACCATGTGGGCCGCAGCATCTCTTATGGAAAAATGGCAATGAAGAACGAAAAATTCACGCAGGACGAGTACGACGCCCTCGACGAAGTCAAACGCGGCATCAAGGGGGATCGCGTCAGCGCCTGTGTGGGCCGCAACAGCAAGCGCCTGTCCGGCCTCAAGCTGATCAGCATCGCCCGCAACGGCCGCATCACGCTGACCGACAAGGGCGAGCAGACCATCTTCCTGCGCCGCTGCGTGCTGGCCCTGCGCGCGCTGGCGGAACAGCCCGGCGCGGCCATCGACGCCGACGTGGCGCTGTTCCTCGGCAAGAAATCCCACATCCTCGAACGGGCCGAAGGCGGCTTCGACATCAGCGACAAGGGCAGGGAGTCGCTGGCCGACATCCTCAGCCAGGGTCACTGATAAAAACGCTCCTCCGGAGCGTTTTTTTTGTTGTAATGTAGAGCTATAACAAAAATCAGGGACTGCCATGAAAGTCGCCACGCTGCAAAAGTTTCGCAAACTGTTCGGTGTGCTGGTGGCGGCCGTGGTGTTGGTGTTGCTGGTCGTCTCGCTGTTTGTGGTACACGTGCTCAACCAGAGCCGCCTGCGCTACTACGCCAGCGCCGAGGAAACCTCGCACAACCTCGCCATCTCGCTGGAAAACTTCCTGCACGCCCATTTCCAGGCGGTCGACCTGGCCATGCGCCGCGCCGACCTGGAGTTCCGCACCCTGCACCAGGAACGCCGCTTCGACGACGACAAGTTCAGCGCCTACCTGCGCAGCCTGAAAGAACGCCTGCCGCACGCGCAGGCGCTGCGCGGCTCCAACGCCGCCGGCCTGGTGATCTACGGCGAGCAGGTCGACCTGTCCAATCCGCAGGACCTGACCATCCGTGAATTCTATGCGCGGGTGCGGAACGAGCATCAGCTGGTGTTCGGCATCCCGGTCAAGTCGCGCATCAGCGGCGAATGGGTGCTGCCGCTGATCTATCCGCTGACCCTGCCGAACGGCGCCTTTGGCGGCACCGCCTATGTGTTGATGAACAGCGCCCGCATCAGCGAGGCGTTTGCCGCGCTGAACGTCGGCGCGCATGGCTCCATCGTCCTGATGGACGAGAAGAAGCGCGTGCTGCACCGCTATCCGGAAGTGCCGGACATGGCGTTTGGCAGCACCATCAAGGTCAATCCGCCTACCCAGGCCCTGCTGGACGGCAAGCAGAATCGGGCCAGCTATACCGTGGTCAGCCCGCGTGACGGGCTGGAGCGCACGATCAGCGTGGAGAAGGTGGGCGTGTATCCGGTCTACGTGGTGGTGGGCCTGGCCAGCAGCGACTTCCTGGCGCCGTGGTACAAGGAGGCGCGCAACGCCGCCATCTTCCTTGGATTGCTGACCGGACTGGCGCTGGCGCTGCTGCTGGGGGTGCGCTATGGCCTGAACAAGCAGTATCAGGCGGTGCAGCAGTTGGTGGAGGCCGACCGCGCGCTGCAAAGCTCGCTGGCCCGGTTGACCGCCTCGGAATCGCGCTGGCGCTCGCTGACCGAGGGCTTGCCGCAAATGGTGTGGACCGCCACGCCGGCATTGCGCATCGACTTCCTCAGCCACCACTGGGCCGGCTTCAGCGGTGTGCCGGCCGCGCAGCTGATCGCCAGCGGCGACTGGTCGCGGGTGATCCACCCGGACGACATGGCGGCCCTCACCGCCGCCTGGCAGCGGGCGCGGCTGGAAGGCGACCAGTTCCGCTGCGACTGCCGCCTGCGGCGCCACGACGGCGAGTGGCGCATCTTCGACAATTACGCGCTGCCGCAGCGCGACGCCAGCGGCGCCATCCTCGGCTGGGTGGGTAGCAGCACCGACAGCACCGAGCTGCGCACCGCGCACGCCGAGCTGGTGCGGGCCAAGGAGGCGGCCGACCAGGCCGGCCGCGCCAAGTCCGACTTCGTGGCCAATATGAGCCACGAGATCCGCTCGCCGATGAACGCGGTGCTGGGCATGCTGCAACTGCTGCGCCAGACCGGCATGAGCGGGCGCCAGCAGGATTACGTCGACAAGGCGCACGCCGCCGCCAGCGCCTTGCTGGGCTTGCTGAACGACGTGCTGGACTTCTCCAAAGTGGAGGCCGGCAAGCTGGCGCTCGATCCGCATCCGTTCCGGCTCGACAAGCTGTGGCGCGACCTGGCGGTGATCCTGTCGGCCAATGTGGGCGCCAAGGATATCGAGGTGCTGTTCCGCGTGGCGCCGGAGCTGCCGGCGATGGTGGTGGGCGACGCGCTGCGCTTGCAGCAGATCCTGCTCAACCTGGCGGGCAACGCCATCAAGTTCACCGAGCGCGGCGAGGTGGTGGTGTCGGCCCAGCTGGTGGCGCAGGATGCGCGCAGCCTGTCGGTGGCGTTTGCCATCCGCGACACCGGCATCGGCATCGCGCCCGAGCAGTGCCTGCACATCTTCGACGGCTTTTCCCAGGCCGAGGCCTCGACCGCGCGCCGCTATGGCGGCACCGGACTGGGGCTGGCCATCAGCCAGCGGCTGGTGCGGCTGATGGGCGGCACGCTGCGCGTGGTGAGCGAGGTGGGGCATGGCAGCGTGTTCGATTTCACGGTCGAATTCGGCCGCGCCGAAGCGCCGCCCGCAGCGCAGCCGGCATTGCCGCCGGCGCAGGATGCGCTGATGCGCGACCTGTCCTGCCTAGTGGTGGACGACAATCCGGTGGCGCGCACCGTGCTGCGCGAGATGGCGTCCTCGTTTGGCTGGAAGGTGGACGTGGCCGCCGACGGCTACGAGGCGCTGGACGCCATCGCCGCCCGCGTCGCGCGCGGCAAGGCCTACGACGTGGTGTTCATCGACTGGCGCATGCCGGCGCTGGACGGCTGGGAAACCAGCTGCCGCATCCGCCAGCTGTCGCCGGAGGGCAAGACGCCGCTGATCGTGATGGTGACCGCGCACGACCGCGAACTGCTGGCGCAGCGCCAACACGAGATGGGGCCAGTGCTGGATGGCTTCGTGGTCAAGCCGGTGACGGCCTCGATGTTGTTCGACGCGGTGGCCGACGCGCGGCTGGAGCACCGCAAGCCGCCGGCGGCCACGCTGGCCTCGTTGCGGCGGCTGGAGGGCGTGCGCCTGCTGCTGGTGGAGGACAATCCGGCCAACCAGCAGGTGGCCAGCGAGCTGCTGGGCCATGAGGGGGCGCAGGTGCTGGTGGCCAGTTCCGGGCAAATGGCCCTGGGCCTGCTGTCGCGTCCAGGGCCGCTGCCGGAACTGATCCTGATGGATATCCAGATGCCGGAGATGGACGGCTATCAGACCACGCGCGCCATCCAGGGCAAGCTGGGCCTGGCGACGCCGCCCATCGTGGCGATGACGGCCAACGCGCTGGCGGCCGACCGCATCGCCGCGCTGGAGGCCGGCATGGTCGATCACATCGGCAAACCGTTCGACCTGGCGCAACTGATCGCGGTGATCCTCAAGCATGCGCGCCAGCTCGACCCGGCGCCGGCACCCGCGCCGGTGTCCGCGGCGCCAGCCGGCGAGGGCGGGGCCGTGCCGTTGCCGGACGCCGGCTTGAACAGCGCCGCCGCCCTGAAGCGGCTGGGCGGGCTGGAATCGATTTACCTGATCGCCCTGCGCAGTTTTGTGGCGGAGGCCGGCAAGCTGGCCGAACAGCTCAGCTTGGCGCGCGGCGAGCGGGACCTGGCGCTGGCCCTGCCGGCGCTGCACACGCTGAAAGGCCTGGCCGGCACGGTCGGCGCCGACCGTCTCGCCACGCTGAGCCAGCTGGCCGAGCGCGCCCTGCGCCAGGATGGCGCCGACTGGGCGCCGCTGGATCTGGTGCTGGAGGCCTGTCCCGGCGTGGCCGGCGAGATCGCGTCGCTGCTGACCGATAACCTGCGGCGCTGACTTGATCCCGATTTAACTATTTGCGATTGGCAAGCTTAGCGGATAGCATGCTGTTAATCACAAAAGGAGCTAGGCAATGGAAAAACCGATGAACTGGGTGGAGCACGAACTGAGCATGACGGTGTTGATGACGCCGGACATGGCCAATTTCTCTGGCAACGTCCACGGCGGCACGATTCTGAAGTATCTCGACAGCGTGGCCTACGCCTGCGCCAGCCGTTACTCCGGCAGCTATGTGGTGACGCTGTCGGTGGACCAGGTCATGTTCCTGCAACCGATCCATGTGGGCGAACTGGTGACCTTCCTGGCCTCGATCAACCACACCGGCCGCACCTCGATGGAGGTTGGCATCCGCGTGGTGACGGAAAACATCCAGCAGCGCCTGGTGCGCCATGCCAACAGCTGCTACTTCACCATGGTGGCGGTGGACTCCAACCGCAAGCCGGTGGAAGTACCGACGCTGGTGCCGCAAACCGAGGAACAAAAGCAGCGCTGGGAGCAGGCCCTGCTGCGCAAGCAGGCGCGCCAGATGGTGCACGGCAACCGCAAGAAATAAAGCGGTGCCGGCGCCTCTGTAAAAGGAGATAGGTGCCCAGCCTATATCTGGTGACGCGGCCGCGCCGCTGTTTGACTATGCTTGCCTCTCGATTGACTTATGCGAGAAGGAAGCAATGACTACCACGTTAAACAAGCAGACCGCCAACCTGGGCGTGGCCTGGGAGGGCATCTACGGCTACGCCCAGGCGGTCAAGGTGAAAGACACCATTTACATCTCGGGCCAGCTCAGTCACGACGCCGCGGGCAATCTGGTGGCGCCGGCGGCGCTGGGCGCCGATGGCAAGCCGCGCGATTTCGACGCCATGGCGGCGCAGATGCGCCAGACCTATGTGAACGCGGTCGCGCTGCTGAAGCAATTTGGCGCCACCCTCGACAACGTGGTGGAGGAAACCTTGTTTGTGCTGGATGTCGACGCCGCCTTCAAGGTGGCCGGCGAGGTGCGCAAGGAAGCTTATGCCAGCGCGCAACCGGCGATTGCCAGCAATTTGATCGGGGTGTCACGGCTGGCGTTTCCCGAACAGTTGATCGAGATCACTTTCCGCGCCGTTCTGCCGGATTGAACGCATCAGATATCGACTGGGCGCGTCGATTTCGCTAATATCGGAGGTGTGGCAGCGAAAACCAACCAGGGAGGCCGGCATGGAAATGAAGCGCATCAATGCGGGGAAATTGCGGGCCATCGGGTATGACGCGCGTGACAAGCTGTTGCGGGTGGAGTTTGACGACGGCAGCGCCATCGACTATTCCGGCGTGGGCAATGAGGTGTGGCGCAAGCTGTCGACCTCCGGCTCGGCGTGGAGCTATTACCGCGATAACATCGAGGAAGAGTACACCGGCCGGCGCGGCGTGGTGCGCAAGCCCACCACGCGCGCCGATCTGGAGAGCCTGTTCAAGGCGCCCGGCGAGTGATTACAGTTTGCCGACCGCGATCACGGCGTCGGCAAACGCTTTGGGCGCTTCCTGCGGCAGGTTGTGGCCGATGCTCCCGTTGATCTGCTGGTGCTTGTACTTGCCGGTGAAGCGCTTGGCGTAGCTGGCCGGCTCCGGATGCGGGGCGCCGTTGGCGTCGCCTTCCATGGTGATGGTCGGCACGCTGATAGTCGGCGTCCTGGCCAGCTTGTCCTCCAGTTCCTTGTACCTGGCTTCGCCTGCTTCCAGGCCGAGGCGCCAGCGGTAGTTGGAAATCGTGATGGCGGCGTGGTCCGGATTCTCCAGCGAGGCGGCGCTGATGTCGTAGGTGGCGTCGGTGAACTGCCATTGCGGCGAGGCCAGTTTCCAGATCAGCCTGGCGAAATCCTTGTGGTTTTTTTCGTAGCCGGCGCGGCCGCGTTCGGTGGCGAAGTAGAACTGATACCACCACTGGAATTCGGCGGCGGGCGGCAGGGGCTGCCTGCCGGCTTCCTGGCTGCCGATCAGGTAGCCGCTCACCGACACCAGGCCCTTCACGCGCTGCGGCCACAGGGCGGCGATGATATCGGCGGTGCGCGCGCCCCAGTCGTAGCCGGCCAGCGTGGCCTGGTCGATTTTCAGGGCATCCATCAGGGCGACGATATCGGCGGCCAGCGCGGCCGGCTCGCCGTTGCGCGGCGTGCCGGCGTTGAGGAAGCGGGTGCTGCCGTAGCCGCGCAGGTGCGGGATGATGACGCGGTAGCCGGCCTTGGTCAGCAGCGGCGCCACGTCGACGTAGCTGTTGATGTCGTAGGGCCAGCCGTGCAGCAGGATCACCACCGGGCCGCTGGCCGGGCCCTGGTCGACATAACCCACATTCAGGTCGCCGGCGTTGATCTGTTTAATATCGGTAAAGCCGGCGGCGTGCACGGCGCCTGACCAAGCGAACAGCGCGGCGGCGATGAGATGGCGGTGTGGTTTCATGAGCGGTCTCCGGTAGGGGATGAAGCAACCCATCTTAGACCTACTCCCGCGCCCGCAAGTCTTTCCGAAGGGAGAGGCCGTTAGTTCTTTTGGGTAGGTAGGCAAGCAGGGCGGCGCTGGTGATCAGGAGGGCGCCGGCCAGCAGGGGCGTGCGCGCGTCCCGGCTGGTGAGCAGGCCGGCGGTGGCGGTGCCGGCGGAGCCGGCTGTGATTTTCAGGGCGGCCACCCACAGGAAGATCTGGCCGCGCGCCTTGGCCGGGGCGTATTCGGTGCGGGCGGCCAGGGTTGCGGCGAAGAAGAAGGCGTTTACGACGCCCGATATCCAGAACAGGCACACGGTCAGTTGCCAGCCGCCGCTCAGCATGATGGCGCACAGGCCGCCGGCGGCGCCCAGGGCGAGGGCGGTCATCAGGCGGTCCGGGCTGCCGCGCAGGGGACGCAGCATGACGCCGATCGATCCGGTGAGGTTGCCAATGCCGTAGGCGGCGGTCATGGCCGCGGCGCCGGCCAGCGGGATGCCGAGCCGGCCGCTCATCTGGACTGCGGTGATGGGCAGGGCGGCCATGCTGAACGCCACCAGTACGGTCATATAGAGGGTGCGGCGCAGCTTGCCGTCCTGGGCGATCAGGGCGATGGTGCGCCATGCGCCCGGCACGGATTGTGGATTGCCGCCGTGTTCCGGCGCGGCGTAGGGCAGGCGCATGACCAGCCCGGCGGCCAGGAAGGTGGCGGCGGCCAGGCAGTATGCCGCCAGCGCGGGCGTGGCCCAGGCGGAGACGGCGGCCACGATGGACGGGCCGACGGTGCCGCCGATGCCGTAGGTGGCGACGTCCCAGCCTTGGGCGCGGCGCAGGCTGGACGCGGTGATGGCGCTGCCGCCGGTGCCGCTGCCGTCGGCGCCATCGCCGGCATCGCTGCTGCCGCTGTCGCGCTCCGGGGCTTGGCGGCGGCGCTCGCCGGCGCGGGCGATGGCGGGCAGGCGGGTGCTGATGCCGCCGGTGAGCAGGGGACCGCACAGGCCGGCCATCGCCAGCAACAAGCCGGTCACGGCCAGCGGGACGTGGCCGTAGCTGGCCACGGCGCCGGCCAGCGCGGCGGCGTATAGCAGGCAGGCGGTGGCGATCACTTTGCGGCCGTCGTCGGCGAGGTCGATGCGGCGCGCGACGAAGGGGCCCAGCAGGTGCGGTGCGGTCAGGCAGGCGCCCAGCAGACCGGCAATCTGGCCGCCGTCGCCGCGCGTGGTGGCGAGCAGGACGACCGCCACCACCGCGCCGCCATCCGCCATCCGCGCCAGCGAAGCCGCCGCGACGTAGCGGGCGAGGGCGCCGCCCGGCGTTGCGACCGCGTTCACGCGCGCCCCGGCGCTTCCGCCGACAGGGCCCGCTGACCGCCCGGCGTAGGCTGGGCACCTGCGCGAACGCGCGCAAGGCCCGCCGGACCAAGCGGCGCGGGTGTGGCGGCTGCGGTCATGCCAGTTCCAGCGTGGCGATCAGTTTGGCGAGTTCGTCACGGTCGACGCCGGTCAGGGATTGCAGTGGCGCGGGCAGGCAGGGGCCCGACACCAGGCCGAGGATTTCCAGCGCTGTGGCGGTGACGCGCAGGCTGCCGCCATGCCGCGCAATCAAATCCCAGTAGGGCCGCAGACGCTCGGACAGGCGCGTCGCTTCCTCCTTGCTGGCGGCGCGCGCGATGGCCAGCGTGGTTTCAGGGAACAGGCCGCCAAGCACGGAGTACCACGCCTCGCAGCCCGCGTTCATGCCGGCCGCGCCGAACCAGTCGCCGCTGACGCCGATGGTGACGCTGGCCGGTATCAAAGCGCGCAGGCGGGCCACGCGTTCGGTGGCCGCCGCCGCTTCGGCCGGCACGCCGGGAATCTTGATTGAAGCCACGTTCGGCAATTGCGCAATCCGGCCATGCAGTTCGTCGCTGAAAGTAAACCGCGTGGTGCCCGGATTGTCGTACACGCACAGCGGAATCGACAGGTTGCGCGTCACCGCGTCGTACAAGCCGTACACCTCATCAGAAGTCAACGCGTGATACGACACCGGCGCCAGCAGGACCGCGCTGGCCCCGGCCTTTTGCGCATCTTCCGCCAGCTCCAGCACGTCGCGCATGCGCAGCGCGCCGATGCCGATCATCACCGGGACGCCGTCCGCATGCGCCACCGCCAGCTGCGCCGCGCGCGCCCGCTCGGCGCGGCTCAGGTAGGGATAGCAGCCGGTCGACCCCAGCGCGCCGATGGAATCCACGCCGGCCGCCGCCAGCCGCCGCACCAGCCGGCCATAAGCCGCTTCGTCGATGCTGTCCTGCTTGAGGGGAGTGATGGGAAATGCGCTGAGACCGGAAAACATGGGCTAACTCCTGTGGATGGTAGAATGTCTGGTACATAATAACACTATGTCCTAGGACAATGTCAAACATTACCGGAACCACCGCCATTGAAATTGCCGACTGCATCCGCGCCCTGGTGCAAAACGGCCACTACCAACCCGGCGACGCGCTGCCGCCCGTGCGGGAACTGGCGGAAACGCTGGGCGTCAACCGCAACACCGTGGCCGCCGCCTACCAGCGCCTGACCAAGGCCGGGCTGACGCTGGCACAGGGGCGGCACGGCACCACCATCGCCACGCCGCCGCGCGCCGGCGAGCAGGAGGGCCTGAGCGGCGACACGCCGCTGATCGATCTCGCCCATGGCAATCCCAACCCCGACTGGCTGCCCGACGCCGGCCCGCTGCTGGCCGGCCGTCCGCTCAAGTCGGGCCTGTACGGCGAGGACACCATCCTGCCCGAGCTGCGCGCCCTCGGCCTGCGCTGGTTTGCCGGCGATTGCCCGCCAGGCTGGGAACTGGAGCTGACCAACGGCGCGGTCGACACCATCGAACGGCTGGCCACCGCCCAGCTGGTGGCGGGCGACAAGGTGGCGGTGGAAGATCCTTGCTTCCTCGGCTCGATCAACGCGCTGCGCCTGAGCGGCATGCAGACCGTCGGCGTGCCGCTGGACGACGAAGGCATGCAGCCGCAAGCCCTGCAACGCGCGCTGGAGCAGGGCGCGCGCGCGGTGCTGATGACGCCGCGCGCCAACAACCCGACCGGTTGCAGCCTGTCGCAACGCCGCGCCGAAGAGCTCAAGCGCGTGCTGGCCCGGCATCCGAACGTCCTGATCATCATCGACGACCATTTCGCCCTGCTGGCCGATACGCCCTACCATTCGGTGGTCCCGGCCGCCGCCGCGTGCTGGGCGCTGCTGCGTTCCGTATCGAAGGGACTGGGACCGGACATGCGGCTGGCCTTCGTGGCCTGCGATGCGGACACCGCCAGCCGCCTGCGCACCCGCCTGGCGCCGGGCATGGGCTGGGTCAGCCGCCTGCTGCAAACGGTGGTGGCGGCCTGCCTTGGTTCGGCCGAGGTACGCGGGCAGATCGAGGCCGCGCGCGCCGGCTATGCCGCGCGCCGCGCCGAGTTGCGGGCCGAGCTGGCGGCGCAGGGCATCGCGCTGCCGCCGCCCGCCGATGGCCTCAACCTGTGGATACCGCTCGACCGCGACGCCAGGGACGTGGCCTACGCGCTGGCCAAAAAGGGCTGGCTGGTGCGGCTGGGCAGCGCCTACGATGTGCAGGGGCGCTCGCAGGCGATCCGCATCACGGTCTCCAATCTGCGCGATGGACAGGCGCGCCAGTTTGCGCAGGACTTGCAATCGGTACTGCGTTCCGATTGAATCCTCCGGGAGGCTGTGGTTTAATCAAAAGATCGTTGACCTTTTCGATTGCCATGTCCAGCCTCCCAGATACTCAGCAAGACCAACCTGCATATCGCGTCGAACGCTCTTCGGTGCACGGCAATGGCGTGTTCGCGCAGCGCGACATCGCGCCCGGCGAACGCATCATCGAATATGCCGGCCGCGAAATCACCTGGGACGAGGCGCAGATCCGCGCCGAGGTTCAGGGTGGCCCGCACAACCATACCTTCTTCTTCAGCCTGGCCAACGGCAATGTGATCGATGGCGGCGACCATGGCAACGAGGCGCGCTTCATCAACCACTCCTGCGAACCGAACTGCGAAGCCATCGAGGAGGAGGACAGCCGCATCTTCATCTACGCCCTGCACGACATCAAACAGGACGAGGAGCTCAGCTATTCGTATCCGCTGATCTACGAGGGCCGCCACACGCCGGCCATCAAGAAGGCCTTTGCCTGCCGCTGCGGCGCGCTCAACTGCACCGGCACCATGCTGGCGCCCAAGCCGCGCAAGCGCAAGGCTAAGCCGGAAGCGGCATTGTTCGCAGATGCCGTCCCTGCTTTAGCAGCTGTTCAAAATCCGCCGCCGGCAGCGCCGGGCTGAAGTAGTAGCCCTGGATTTCGTCGCAACCGTTGCGGCGCAGGTAGTCGACCTGGCTTTCGGTCTCCACGCCCTCGGCAATCACGCGCAGCTTGAGGTTGTGCGCCAGCGCGATGATGGACACCACGATGGCCGCCTCGTCGTCTTCCTTGATGTCGCTGACGAAGGAACGGTCGATTTTCAGCACATCGATCGGGAAGTGCCGCAAATACGAGAAGCTGGAATAGCCGGTGCCGAAATCGTCTATCGATAGCGCCAGCCCCAGCGCCTTCAGCCTGTGCAGCAGCTCCACCGCCTGCGTCACGTCGTGCATGAACAGGCCCTCGGTCAGTTCGATGTCGAGGCAGGCCGGCGGCAGGCCGGTGTCCTGCAACACCTGGGCGATGGAACCCGGCAGCTGTGGCTCGCTGAACTGGCGCGGCGACAGGTTGACGGCGATGCGCAACTGGCCGTGGCCCTGGTCCATCCAGCTGCGCGCCTGCGCGCAGGCCGTTTGCAGCACCCACGCGCCGATCTCGACAATCAGCCCGGTCTCCTCGGCCAGACCGATGAAGCGGTGCGGCGCCACCATCCCCAGTTCCGGATGCTGCCAGCGCAGCAGCGCCTCCATGCCGACCACGCGGCCGCTCTGCAAATCCACCTGCGGCTGGTAGTGCAGCACGAATTCCCGCCGTTCCAGCGCCTTGCGCAGCGCGCCCTCGATGCGCAGCCGCTCGCGCGCCTCCTCGTTCATGGCCGGTTCGTAAAACTGGGTGTTGTTGCGGCCCAGTTTCTTGGCGCGGTACATGGCGATGTCGGCGTGCTCGATCAGGCGCTGGGCCGAGGTGCCGTCGGCGCCGTACACCGCCACGCCGATCGAGCAGGTGACAAAGAATTCCTTGCCCTCCAGCATGGCCGGCTGGGTCACGGCGCGCATGATGCGCTGGGCGATGTCGTGCGAGGCTTCTTCCGGATACTCGCGCAGGATGGCGACAAACTCGTCGCCCGACAACCGCGCCACGGTGTCGCTTTCGCGCACACTGTCTTGCAGGCGCTGGGCCACGGTTTTCAACAGCTGGTCGCCGGCCTTGTGGCCGAGGCTGTCGTTGACGAACTTGAAGCGGTCGAGGTCGATCAACATCACCCACAACGGCCTGCCGCTGCGGTTGGCGAAGGCCACGGCCTGCGCCAACCGGTCTTGCAGCAACACGCGGTTGGGCAGGCCGGTCAGCACGTCATGGTGGGCGATGTGCTGGATGCGCTGCTCGGCCAGCTTGCGTTCGGTGATTTCGGCGCCGGTGCCGCGATAGCCGCGGAACTTGCCCTCGCGGTCGAACAGCGGCTCGCCACTGATGCTGAACCAGTGGGTCTGGCCGTCGAAGCCGGGCAACGCATATTCCAGGTTGGAGAAGGGCAGGTGCGCTTCCAGGGTGGCGCGGTGGTCGCGGCCCCAGCGGTTGTTCCACTGTTCCGGCTGCAAATCCCAGCGGGTCTTGCCGATGAAGGCCTTGGGATCCTGCTTGCCCTTGTCGAAGAAGCCGCCGGTGATGTTGGTGAAGCGGAATTGCTGGTCCTGCTCCCAGTACCAGTCCGATGACAGCGCCAGCAGGCGGCGGAAGCGGTGCTCGCTTTCCTGCAGCGCTTCCTCGGTGCGCTTGCGGGCGGCCACGTCCTCGGCCAGCTTGTCATTGCTGGCCTTGAGCGCCAGCGTGCGCTCGTCGACCAGGCGCTGCACGCGGTAGGAGCGGCGCGCCAGCGAGTTGACGAAGGCCGCCGTCAGCAGCGAGAACAGCAGGCCGCCGATCAGGGTCGACAGCGAACCGAGGTGATACGGCAGGAAGGGGCGCGGCAACGGCGTCACCTGCACATGCCAGGACTTGCCGGCGGCGGCGAAGGTGCGCACGTACGGCTCGCGGTAGTCGAAGGCCAGCCAGCGTTGCAGCGGGCGCGGCGCCGGCGGTTCGGCGGCCGGCATGCCGCGGCTGTAGATCAGGTGGGCGGGGCGGATATCGTCGCCGATGTAGACTTGCAGCATCAGCTCGCGGTCGTCCAGCAGGTCGGCCGCCAGCAGGATTTTCTGGATCAGGTCGGCCGAGCGGATGACCGCGCTGGTGTTGCCGATCCACGCCGCGCGCCGCTGCGCCGCCGTGCCCAGCTCGGCGCCATCGCGGTACACCGGGATCATCATCACAAAGCCCTTCTGCACGCCGCGTTCCTGCTCCAGGCGCAGCAACTCGGTGGTGCGCGGCTGGCCGCTGTCGACCGCCTCGGCGATCACCCGCGCCATGCCGGGCAGCGAGGCCACGTCCAGCCCGAAGGCCGGCTCGTTGCCTTCCAGCGGCTCCAGGTAATCGACGATGATGTGCTGGGGACGCGGGCTGAGCGGCTGGCGGTTGGCGTCATGCAGCAGGTATTCGGGCAACTGCCTGCGCACCTCGGCCTCGTGGCGGCGGGCGGCGGCGTGGTCCATCACGCGGTGGAAATTGAAAGCTTGCACAAATGGATAACGTTGCAGCAGCGGCCGGGTGAAGCTGGCGAACTGCTCGCGGTCGACCACGCCAACCGACTTGAACAGCGTATTCAGGATGGTCACTAGCTCCAGCGTATCCTCCATGCCGCGCCGGATGGCGGCGGCGCGCATGTGGCCGCGTTGCTGGAAACTCAGCTCCATCTTGCTGTATTCCAGCGCGCTCACCGCCGCGAACAGCAGGCCGGTGACGGCGCAGCCGGTCAGCAGCGTCAGAATGGCCGCCAGCGAAATCCTGGATGACTTCCGGGTGGACGACATGACGCGCTTTCCGAGTGGAAGAATGGCATGGCGCGGGCGGGGACAGGGGCCGCAGACTGGCTTCTAGTGTGTCACAAAACATGCCTTGGCGACAGAGATCGTGCTAAATAACCACGTTCGGAAGCGGCTTACAGCCAGCGCATTTTCAGCACGATCCAGTGGGCCAGCAGCCGGTTCAGCAGGGGCAGGGCCAGGCCGTGGGTGCGGGCGATTTTTTGCTGCATGGCCAGCGCCGGCGAGGCGCCGCCGCCTTTCACCGCGAACAGGATGCGGTTGTTGCCGGCGATGCCGCGGAACCAGCAGATGCGGCCCTGGAAGGTCTGGCGCAGGCGGCGCAGCATGGCGCCGTAGTTGGGATCATAGCTGAAGATGTTGGTCACCATCACCCCGCCCGGGCGCAGCGCGCGCCGGCAGTCGGCATAGAAGACGGCGCTGCCCAGCGCCGGCGGCAGGCCGTCGGCGTCGAAGCCGTCCACCAGCAGCACATCGGCGCTGTTGTCCAGCTTGCGCATGTACTCGACGGCGTCGGCCTGGATCACGCGGAAGCGGGCGTTGTCGCGCGGGATGGCGAATTGCTCGCGCAGGGCGATCACCTCCGGATTCAGCTCCAGCACGGTGATACGGCACTGCGGCAAATAGCGGTAGCAAAACTTGGCCAGCGAGCCGCCGCCCAGCCCGACCATGACGATGTGCTCGGGCTGTGGGTGAAACAGCACAAAACACATCATGGCGCGCGCATAGCTGAGCACCAGATCGTCCGGGCGCGACAGGCGCATCTCGCTTTGCACCATGCCTGGCTGGAACTCCAGCAGGCGCTTGTTGCCTTGGGTCCGGACTTGCGGGCGGTGTAGGGGTGGCGTCAAGTTTTGTTGTATTGTGGATTTACCTAGGGAATCATAGTAGCATGGCGTTAGCACCGGCCAGCCCCTCCGGCGGCCCACTTGGAGAGAGATACGATGTTTTTAGACCACCCTACGCTTACCGCCACCAACAGCTTCACCGAACCGGACCGCCTGGAGCGCCTGACCCGCGTGTACGGCTACGTGGCGGCGCTGGCTGACCTGGCCGGCAAGCAGACGTTTATCGAGAAAGTCAGCCAGCTGCACGACCACAAGGGCACGCTGATCGTGTTCTGGCACGACAGCCCGACCGAGGACGAGAAAGCCTTCTTCACCCAAGCCTGGTCCAGCAAGATGGGCGACGGCAGTACCAATGTGGAACACGAGGTCTGATCCCGGCCGCGGTCATGGATATAAAAACCTTGCAGTTGGCGCTGGCGCTGGGCAATCTGAGCCTGTGCGCGGCGCTGTTCTTTTTTGGGCTGGAGGCACGCCGTAGCGGCAACCCCGCGCGCGTGCACGCCACCTGGGCCTGGGCCAAGCAATGCCAGGCGGTGGCCTGGCTGCTGTTGTATTTTCGCGGCGTCCTGCCGGATTTCCTGACCATTCCATTTGCCAACGCCGTGCTGTTCGCCGGCTTTGCGCTCGATGCGGCCGCCCTGTGGGAGCAGGCCGGCCGCCGCGTGTGGCGCTCGCATCTGCTGCCGGCGCTGGGCGTGGCCATCGGCATGTACGTCGGCGCCTGGCTGCTGCAAGCGCCGGCCGGCATGCGCATTGCCATCGCCTCAGGGGCGGCGGGCTTGTTCTTCGTGGCCGGCGCGGCCGCGCTGGGACGTGGCTGGAGCGGCGGCACGCCGCTGCGGCGCTACCTGGTGGTGACCATGCTGGCGCTGAGCGCGGCCGTGGTGCTGCGCGGCCTGTGGTCGCTGTTGCCGGAGGGCGTGAATGGCGTCAGCACGCTGGCGGTGCAGGGCGTGGGCGTCGGCGCGCTGTACTTGATGATGTTGAGCAATGCTTTCGGCTATCTGCTGCTGGCGCGCGAGCAGGCGCAGTCCGAACTGGCGCGGCTGGAAGTGGTCGATCCGCTGACCGATGTGCCGAACCGGCGCGGTTTCTACCAAGCGCTGACGCCGTGGATCGCGCTGGCGCGCCGCCCCGGCATGCCGACCGCGCTGATCATCCTCAACCTGGACCAGTTCAAGCGCGTCAACGACAGCTACGGCCATCCGGCCGGCGACATGGTGCTCAAGGCCATGGTCGACGTGTGCAAGAAGCAGCTGCGCGATTCCGACCAGATGGGCCGTTTGGGCGGGGCCGAATTCGCCATCCTGCTGCCGCGCACCTCGCTGGAAGATGCCAGCATGGTGGCGGAGCGTATCCGCAACGCCGTGGCGGCGTTGCCGGTCAAGGCCGAAAAAGCCATCATCAACATGACGGCCAGCCTGGGCGTGACCGTGATCCGCGCCGAGGACAGCACCGTCAGCCTGTTCAAGCGCGCCGACGAGGCGCTGCAAGCGGCCAAGCAGGGCGGCCGCAACCGCGTCGTCGAGTTGAGTCATCAAGCTGTCACAAATTGAGCTTATCGTGTTTATAATGATATAAATCGTTTAGTTTGATGAGTGTGGAGCCTTCGATATATGTATGCAGCAGTAGATTTGGGTTCCAACAGCTTTCGCCTCCATATCGGCAAGCATGATGGCGAAGCGATACGCGTCCTGAAATCCGTGCGCGAGCCGATCCGGCTGGCGGCGGGGCTGGACAAGGATGGCAATCTGACCCCGGCCGCCATGCAGGCGGCGCTGAATTGCCTGAAAAACTTCCGTACCGTGCTGGCCGCGTACAAGCTGGACGCGGTGCGCGTGGTCGCCACTTCCGCCATGCGGGTGGCGCGCAATTCGCATGCCTTCCTGCCGGAGGCCGAACTGGCCATCGGCTACCCGATCGAGATCATCTCCGGCGAGGAAGAGGGGCGCCTGATCTACATGGGCGTGGCACATGCGGTCAACCTGCCCGGCGAGCGCCGGCTGGTGATCGACATCGGCGGCGGTTCCACCGAGCTGATACTGGGACGCGGGCAGGAGATCGAGAAGGTCGAATCGTTCAGCGTCGGCACGGTCAAGCAAAGCCTGTCCTTCTTCATTGGCGGGCGGGTGGATGCGCCGTCGTTCGAAGCAGCCATTCTGTCGGCGCGCAGCCATTTCGAGGACGCGGCGCCGCCCTACCATCCGCAATTCTGGAAGCAGTGCTACGGTTCCTCCGGCACCGCGCGCACCATCGCCGACATCATCGTCAAGAATGGCCTGGGGCGCGAAGTGAATGGCCAGACCCTGAGCGCGCTCAAACAGCGCTTCATCGAATTCGGCCATGTCAGCAAGATCGACATGCCGGGCCTGAAGCCGGACCGCGCCTCCACCATCATCGGCGGGCTGGCGATCCTGATTGGCCTGGTGCGCGAGCTGGATATCCCGCTGGTGCAACCGATCGAGGCCGGGCTGCGCATGGGCGTGATGTGGGACTTGCACCTGCGCTCCACCAAGCGTGACCGCCGCGAGCAGTCGGTGCAGGCCTGCTTGCAGCGCTTCCACGTCGACGAGCGCCGCGCCAACCGCGTGGCCGACGACGCGCTGGCGCTGTATGCCCAGACCAAGCCGGCCACCGATCAATACAGCCGCCACCTGTACTGGAGCGCGCTGCTGCACGAGATGGGCATGGTGGTGTCGCACACCGGCTACCACAAGCACGCCGCCTACATCATCGAAAACGCCGACCTGCCGGGCTTCACGGCGCGCGAGCAGCGCACCATGAGCCGCCTGATCGTGGCCCACAAGGGCAATCTGCGCAAGGTGGCGGAGGTGCTGGAAGATCCCGATTTCGCCAAGGCCATCGTGGCGCTGCGGCTGGCGGTGCTGTTCATGCACTCGCGTATCGACATCGATTTCACCCAGATCAAGCTGCGCTTCAAGAGCCGCATCGAGCTGGAAATCCGCCGCGAATGGGTGGCCGAGCATCCGACCTTATCCTACTGGCTGGAGAAGGAGCAGGAGCAGTGGGACGAAGTCGGTGTAGACTTCGCTATCCGCACCAGTTGAAGAGGAACCCACCATGCGAAACAGGACGACATGCTATTGCGCTTGCATATTGCTAGTCCTGTCGTCGCCGGTTGCCGCCGCGCCCAGGGAAACCGTGACCCTGTGCTTTGAGGCGCAGGACGTCAAGCCTTGGCGCACCGAGAAGGGCGGCGGCCTCAATTTCGAGCTGCTTAAACTGGTCGAGCAGCGGCTCGACGTGCGTTTCGATTTCCAGAGCATTCCGTGGAAGCGCTGCCTGGCGCAATTGAAGGCCAATGCGGTCGATGGCGCGTTCGCGGTCAGCTACAAGCCGGACCGGCGCGAGCTGGGCGAATATCCGGGCGGCGAGAATCTCGACACCTCCAAGCGCATGCACACCGACACCTATGTGGTCCTGCGCCGCAAGGGCAGCAAGGTGGAATGGGACGGCAAGCATTTCAGCAATCTGGATGGTGCCATCGGTTTCCAGCTGGGCTACTCGGTGGGCGACGTGCTGCGCGCGCAAAACCTGGAAGTGGACGAGGGCAGCCAGCGCGCCGACGAATTGGCGCGCAAGCTGATCGCCGGGCGGCTGGCGGCAGCGGCGGTGGGCGGCAGCGACGCCGCCGGATTGATGCGCGGTCCGCTGGCGCCGCAGCTGGAGCAGCTGCCGGTGCCCATCATCGAAAAGCCGTACTTCCTGATCCTGTCGCACGCGCTGGTGGCCACCAGGCCGCAGCTGGCCACGCGCATCTGGAGTACCATGGAGCAGGCGCGCAATAGCCCCGACTACAAAAAGCTGGCGCAAGCCGAGGGGGTGCGTCATTGACGCCGGGGCCAAGGTGCTGAGCGACGGCGGCGGCCCGCTGTCGCAATTGCGGCTGGCCTGGCGGCGCAACATCCTGCTGCGGCTGGGCTTTGGCATCTTCCTGGCGGTGGCGATGTCCACCGCCATCTACACCACCTACGTGATGCGCACCCTGCGCAGCGAGGCCGAACAGAATCTGCGCGAACGCGCCGAGCGGCTGGCGGCGGTGCTGTCGCAGGCGCTGGCGCGGCCGCTGTTCGACATCAACAGCGCCGCCGTCTCCAGCGTGGTCGACGCCTCGGGCGCCACGCCGGAAGTGCTGGTGCTGCGCGTGCTGGGACCGAATGGTGCGGAGCTGGCCAGCTATGTGTCGCCGTTGAAGGAGCCGGTATCGTCCATCCATGTGCGGCGCGACATCCAGTTCAGCGACGCGCGCCGCAGTTATCCGGTCGGCTCGATCGACCTGGCGTACTCGCGCCAGCAGATGGACGCCGATTTGCAGCGCCAGATCGTCAACACGGTGGCGGCCAATCTGCTGCTGGCGCTGGGCATCGTGCTGTCGATCTTCATCGTCGGCCGGCGCGCGGCGCGGCCGTTCGCCGACATCCGCGTCGGGCTGGAAAAGCTGACGCGCGGCGAGACCGATATCAAGCTGTCCGGCCTGGGACGCGACGACCAGGTGGGGAGGCTGTCGCAGGCGGTGCTGCGCTTCCGCGATACGCTGACGCGCCTGCGCGACGCCGAGCGCGAACTGCGCGACCTGAATGCGGAACTGGAGCAGCGCATCAGCGCCCGTACGGCGGAACTGACCCGCAGCACGCAGCAGGCGCGCGACAGTCAGGCCAAACTGCAAACCATCGTCGATACGGCGCTGGACGCGGTGGTGCGCATGGACGTGGAAGGGCGCATCGTTGGCTGGAACAAGCAGGCCGAGACCATTTTCGGCTGGAAGCGCGAGGAGGCGCTGGGGCTGGATCTGGGCCAGACCATCATCCCGCCGCGCTTCCGCTATGAGCACAAGCGCGGCATCCAGCGCTACATGACCGGCGGCACCAGCGGGGTGCTGGATACCCGTATCGAGGTGTACGCCTTGCGCCGCAACGGCGAGGAATTCCCGATCGAGCTGTCGATCACGCAGGTGAAGACCGAGGAGCGCGACAGCTTCGAGTTCTGCGCCTTCATCCGCGACATCAGCGACCGGCGCGAGCGCGAGCAAAAGCTGGTGAACGCGAATGTGATGGCGGAGGCAGCCAATGTCGCCAAGTCCGAGTTCCTGGCCAATATGAGCCATGAAATCCGCACGCCGATGAGCGCCGTGATCGGCATGGCTTACCTGGCCCTGCGCACCGAGATGACCGCCAGGCAGCACGATTACATCAGCAAGATCCACCGCGCCGCACTGACGCTGCTGGGCATCATCAACGACATCCTGGACTTCTCCAAGATCGAGGCCGGGCGGCTGGAAGTGGAGGCGATTCCGTTCTCGCTGGAGGACGTGCTGGTCAACGTCAACAGCGTGACGGCGCAGCGCGCGGCCGAAAAGCGCCTGACCTTTGTGATCGGCATGGCGCCCGATGTGCCGCGCTATCTGGTCGGCGACCCGCTGCGGCTTGGTCAGGTGCTGATCAATCTGGTGAACAACGCGGTCAAGTTCACGCTGGAAGGCAAGCTGGAACTGCATTGCGCGCTGCATGGTGAGCGCAATGGCAAGGCGGTGGTGCGCTTCACCGTCAGCGATACCGGCATCGGCATGACGCCGCAGCAGAAATCGCGACTGTTCCGCGCCTTCAGTCAGGCCAATGGCTCGACCACGCGCCAGTATGGCGGCACCGGGCTGGGCCTGTCGATTTCGCAGCAGCTGGTGCGGCTGATGGGCGGGAATATCGAGGTGGAGAGCGAGGTGGATTGCGGCTCGGTGTTCCACTTCGACCTGCCGTTTGCCTTGTCCGATGCGGCCGCGCTGGCGGTGCAGACGGCACTGCACAGCGGTCCGGTGGGCGATCTGAAGCTGGAGGCCTCGCCGCGCCGCACGGCGCGCGTGCTGCTGGCCGAGGACAGTGCCGACAATCAGGACGTCACGCGCGAGCTGCTGGAGCTGCAAGGGCTGGACGTGGAAGTGGTGGCCGATGGCCGCGAGGCGGTCGAACGGCTGATGGAGGCCGGGCCGCGTGCCTACGATCTGGTGCTGATGGATCTGGGCATGCCGGTGATGGACGGCCACGAAGCCACGCGCCTGCTGCGGGTGGACAGCCGTTTCAGCGAACTGCCGATCATCGCCGTCACCTCCAACGCGCTGGCCGGCATGCGCGCGCGCTGCATCGAGGAGGGCATGCAGGATTATCTGACCAAGCCTATCGATCCGCAGCGCCTGTATGCCGTGCTGTCGCGCTGGCTGGGCGTATCGATGAAGGTGATCCCGCCGGTGCCGCCGCTGCCGGATGCCGGCGACGCCACCGATGCGCGCCAGGCCTTGCTGGATCTGGCGGCGCTGCTGGCGGAGTTCAGCGGCGAGAGCATGGATTATTTCGAGCGCGCGCAGGCTTCCCTGGCGGCGCTGTTGTCGCCGCAGGAGATGGCGCGGCTCAAGCATCATATGGAGCAGTATGAATTCCAGGCAGCCGGCAGGCTGCTGGCAGAAACGATCAGGAAAATGGAGACCTCATGAATAACAATAACCGCCGCACCGTGTTGATTGTCGACGACACGCCGGACAATATCACCCTGTTATCCACCCTGTTGAAGGACAAGTACAACACCAAGGTGGCCACCAGCGGCACCACCGCCTTGCAAATCGTGGCTTCCTCGAAGGTGGATTTGATCCTGCTGGATATCATGATGCCGGACGTGGACGGCATCGAGACCTGCCGCCGGCTCAAGGCCGATCCGGCCAGCGCGGCGATTCCGGTGGTATTTCTGACCGCGAAAAGCCAGAAAGAGGACGAGGCGCTGGGCCTCAGCGTCGGGGCTGCGGACTTTTTGCGCAAGCCGGTGAATCCGGATCAATTGTTCAGCCGCGTCGCCGCGCACCTGAAATGATATATACTGTTTATATTATTGATTAACCTGGAGTAGAAATGGCTACCAAAGCAGCCCCGAAAACCGCCGCAACCAAGACCGCCGCCAAGCCTGCCGCCGCCAAGCCAGCGCCAAAAACCGCCGCCAAACCGGCCACCCGCGCGACCGCCACCGCCAAATCGACCGCTCGCGCGCCCGCCGCCGTCAAGCCAGCGCCGAAAGCGGCACCGAAAGCTGCACCAAAGGCCGCGCCAAAAGCCGCACCGAAGGCTGCACCAAAGGCCGCACCTAAAGCTGCCGCCAAGCCAAAGGCCGCTCCTAAAGCCGCCCCGGTCGAAGCCAAGGTCAAGGCGCCAAAGGAAAAACTGGTACGCGACAGCTTCACCATGCCGGAGGCCGAATACGCGGTGCTGGGCCAGGTGAAGAAAACCGCCCTGAAAGCCGGCTTCGAAGTGAAAAAGAGCGAACTGCTGCGCGTCGGCGTCGCCCTGATCTCGCAAATCGACCTGGCCACCCTGAAAAAAGTGCTGGCCAGCCTGCCGCAGCTGAAAACCGGCCGTCCAAAAAAGGCCTGAGCCGTCATGCGTGATCTCGGCAGGAACGTCACGCTGGCCTTGCTGCTGGCGTTGGGCGGCGCCGCGCAGGCGGCGACCGCCGACCAGAAGCCGGCGGTCGTCGCCAGCGATGCGGTCTTGAGCCGTGAGCTGGATACCTTCATCGCCAGGGGCATGAAGGACTGGCAGATTCCCGGCCTGTCCATCGTGGTGGTGAACGGCAGGGGCGTGGTGTACGAAAAAGGCTTCGGCCTGCGCGAGATCGGCAAACCGGGCAAGGTCGACGCCCATACCATGTTCGGCATGATGTCGACCACCAAGGCCATGACCGCGCTGGCGCTGGCCATGCTGGTCGACGAGGGCAAGCTGGCCTGGGATGATCCGCTCGTCAAGCACCTGCCGGGATTGCGCCTGCCGAACGCCTACCTGACCGAGCATGCCACCGTGCGCGACGCGCTGCGTCATACCAGCGGCGTGCAGGACGCCGACTTCCTGTGGGCGCGCGAAGACATGAGCACCAGGGAAGTGATCCGGCGGCTGGAATATGTGCAGGCCACGGCGGCCCTGCGCTCGGACTTCGTCTATAACAACGTGATCTACCAGGTCGCGGGGCAGGTGATCGAGGCGGTTTCCGGCCAGCGCTGGCAAGACTTCATCACCACCCGCATCATGCAGCCGTTGGGCATGAGCGAGAGCGCGGCCACCATGACCGCGATGCTGGCCGCCGCGCCAGCCAACGTCTCCGTGCCGCACGCCGAAATCGACGGTGCCGTGCGCGCCATCGCCGACAGTTCGGTCGACACCGTGCCGGCCGCCGGCGCCGCCTGGTCGAACGCCCACGACGCCGGCAAATGGCTGGCCTTCCTGCTGGCCGATGGCAAGGCGGGCGGCAAGCAGCTGGTGAGCGAGGCCGGTTTCAAGGAACTATTTACGCCACAGGTGGCCATCCAGCGCGAGCAATTCGGCTACCCGACCACCGCGCTGACCAACTCGCACTTCACCTCCTACGGCCTGGGATGGTTCTTGCAGGATTATCGCGGCCAGTTCGTCGCCATGCACACCGGTAGCACCAACGGGCGTACCGCCATCGTCGGTCTGCTGCCGGATGCGAAAGTGGGCGTTTACGTGTTCGGCAACCTCGATCACGCGGAATTCCGCCATGCGCTGATGTGGAAAGTGCTGGACATGTACTCCGGCGCGCCGGCGCGCGACTGGAACGGCGAGGCGCTGGCCCTGTACGGTGGCCTGAAAAAGGAAAAACGCGCCAAACAGGAGGCCGAGGAGGCCAAACGCATCGCCGGCACCAAACCGAGCCACCCGCTGGGCGATTATGTCGGCACCTACCGCCACCAGGCATGGGGCGATGTCAGCGTGACGCTGGAGGGCGAAGGGCTGGTGCTGCGCATGGGCTCATCGCCGGAGATGGTGGGCCGCCTCGAACAGTGGCACTACGATACCTTCCGCGCCCGTCTGGGCACAGGGCTGGGCGGCTGGGACAAATTCGTGTTCGGCATGGCCAGCGACGGCAGCATCGCCTCGCTCCAATATGAAGACGCCAGCTTTACCCGGGTAGCGCCGGCGGCCGGGCATTAAAAAAAACAACATGTCATGAAAATGACATTTCACTGTCATTTTCTTGAAGTATTCGCTGGTTACGCTTGCTTTGTCTTCCACAATAAAGGGATGAAGCATGCAAACCTCGATCATACAAGCCGACGTCCGAGCAACGTCCGGCAAGCTGGTTCTCAGTATGGCAAGCACGCCGGAAGAACTGCGCGAAGTCCAGCGCCTGCGCTACAAGGTCTTTATCGAATCCATGGGTTTGAGCGCGCTGGAACGCGCCGACGGCCTGGACAGCGACGAATTCGACGAGCATTGCGATCACCTGATCGTGCGCGATGCCGATACCCTGATGGTGGTTGGCACCTACCGCCTGCTGAACGCCACCCGCGCCCGCAAACTGGGCCGCCTGTATTCCGAAGGCGAGTTCGATCTGGGCCGCCTGAACAACATCCGCGGCCGCATCGTGGAAGCGGGCCGCGCCTGCATTCACCCTGACTATCGCGGCGGCAGCGTGATCATGCTGCTGTGGTCCGGCCTGGCCGAGTACATGCGCCGCGAGAACGCCGAGTTCCTGGTCGGCTGCGCCAGCATCTCGCTGGCGGATGGTGGACACAATGCCGTCGCGGTGTATCAGCAACTGGCTGCCAAAAACCTGGCGCCGATCGAATACCGCGTAACGCCGCACCTGCCGTTCCCGTTCTCGAAACTGGAAGCGGCGCAGAAGCCGCAAGTGCCGGCGCTGTTGAAGGGTTATATGCGCTCGGGCGCCTGGATCTGCGGCGAACCGGCCTGGGACCCTGATTTCGAAAGCGCCGACCTGTTCCTGCTGATGCCTCTGGCGAATCTGGATGCGCGCTACGCCCGTCACTACGGCGTAGGCGAACTGCAAGCGGCTTGAACGCCTCCGCACCGCCCCGTGTAGAATAAGCCGTTGTGCTTATTCTGCGGGGCTGTGATGAAGTTGGAGCTGGAGTCGGACAAGGCGGGTTATCAGCAACGCCCGGTGACGCGCCATCGCGGTGCGGACGCCGCTGGCACCACCGACCGCGTGATCGAGGAAGCGCCGGTCGCGCTGGTATTCAATGGCATCTCGCATGCCGTCATGATGGTCACTCCGCGTGACCTGCAACCGTTTGCCATGGGCTTCGCGCTGACCGAGGGGTTGGTGGCCAAGCCGGCGGACGTATTCGACATCGAAGTGCGCGAACATGCGCGCAGCTTCGAAATCGACATCACCATCGCCACCGAAGACTTCGTGCAGCTCAAGCAGCAGCGCCGCTCGATGGCGGGGCGCAGCGGCTGCGGCGTGTGCGGCATCGAGAGTCTTGAACTGCTGGATTTGCAGCCGCCACGCATCGAAGCCGCGCCCTTGCGGACGGCGCTGCAACCGGCGATTGCCCGCGCCGCCGCCGAACTGGGACAGCATCAGGCCTTGCAACGCGCCACCGGCGGCGTGCACGCGGCGGCATGGTGCGGCGCGGATGGCGACGTGCTGCGCGTTTGTGAAGACGTCGGCCGGCACAACGCACTGGATAAACTGATCGGCCATCTGGCGCTGGATGGCGTCGACATGCAAAACGGCTTCGTCTTCATGTCCAGCCGCGCCAGTTATGAACTGGTACGCAAGGCCGCGCGCATGAACATCCCCATGCTGGCCACCATCTCCGCCCCCAGCACCCTCGCCATCGACATCGCCACCGAAGCGGGGTTGAAACTGGTGAGCTTCTGCCGCCAGGACGGCTGCGTCGAGTACACCTAGGGTTCGTGCGCTGCCCGGTCCGCGTCCATGCCAGAATGGGGCATGGAACTTGTCTGCACCATTGGCCATTCGAACCGCGGCATCGAGGATTTCATCGGGCTGCTGCGGCAGAATGGTATCGCCTGTCTGATCGATATCCGGACGGTGCCGAAGTCGCGCCATAACCCGCAGTTCGGGCAAGATCAGCTTTCGGCCTCGCTGGCTGAGGCGGGGATTGAATATCGCTACCTGCGCGGTCTGGGCGGCTTGCGGCGCGCGCACAAGGATTCGCCCAATGGCGGTTGGCGCAATCTGTCATTTCGCGGCTACGCCGATTACATGCAGACCGGGGAATTTGCGGAAAATGTCGAGCAGGTGGTGGCGCTGGGCCAGACCAAATGCTGCGCGCTGATGTGCGCGGAGGCGGTGCCGTGGCGTTGTCACCGCTCGCTGGTGGCGGATGCCTTGCTGGTGCGTGGCGTGCTGGTCGACGATATCATCGACGCGCGCCAGCGGCGTCCGCATAAACTGACGCCCTTCGCACGCGTCGACGGCTTGCGTATTACGTATCCGCCTGAGCCGAACGCTCCAGCAGCACCGGAATAGACTTGGAGGTCGGCGTGCCGGCGCCGTCGGCGGTGCTGTGCAGCGGCACCAGGCCGTTGGTCTCGGGGAAGTAGGCGCCCAGGCAGCCGCGCGGGATGTCGTATTCCACCAGCAGGAAACGCTCGGCGCGGCGCGTGACGTTGTCGTCCCACACGCTCACCAGGTCCACGTATTCGCCATTCCTCAGGCCCAGCATCGCCAGGTCATCCTGGTTGATGAAGACCACGCGGCGCAGGCCGAATACGCCGCGATAGCGGTCGTCCAGGCCGTAGATGGTGGTGTTGTACTGATCGTGCGAACGGGCGGTCATCAGCACCATCAGGCGCTCGCCATGCAGGGCGCGGGCGCGGTGGATCGGCGTGTCCAGATCCACCGCGTGCGGCACGAACTGGGCGCGGCCGCTGGCGGTGCGCCATTCGCGCTCGCGCGAGGCCACGCGCAGGTGGAAGCCGCCCGGATGCGCGACGCGCGCATTGAAGTCGTGGAAGTCGTCGAACACTTTTTCAATCAGCTCGCGGATGGCGGCGTAGTCGGCGCCGAGCGCCAGCCAGTCCACCTTGCCGCTGCCCAGCGTGGCGTGCGCCAGCTTCGCCACGATCGCGGTTTCCGACAGCAGCTTGTCCGAGGCCGGCTTGTTCATGCCGAACGACAGGTGCACCATGCTCATCGAGTCTTCCACCGTCACGCCTTGCGGCACGCCGTTTTGCAGGTCGATCTCGGTGCGGCCCAGCGTTGGCAGGATCAGTGCCTCCTTGCCCAGCACCAGATGGCTGCGATTCAGCTTGGTGGCGACGTGCACGGTCAGCGCGCATTGGCGCAGCGCCTCGAAGGTGAGGGCGGTGTCCGGCGTGGCCATCGCAAAATTCCCGCCCATGCCGATGAACACTTTGACGCGGCCATCCAGCATGGCCTGGATGCTGTCCACCGTGTCCAGCCCATGTTCGCGCGGCGGTTCGAAATTGAATACTTTTTGCAGGCGGTCGAGGAAGGCCTTGGTCGGCTTTTCCTCGATGCCCATGGTGCGGTCGCCCTGCACGTTGGAGTGGCCGCGCACCGGGCACAGGCCCGCGCCCTTGCGGCCGATCTGGCCGCGCATCATCATCAGGTTGGACAGCATCTGGATGGTCTTGAGCGCGCCCTTGTGCTGGGTCAGGCCCATGCCCCAGGTGCTGATGACGTTCCTGCCCTTGATGTAGATGTCGGTCAACTGCTCGATCTGTTCGCGCGGCACACCGGATTCCTGTAGCAGCACGTCCCAGCTCTCGGCGCGCAGGTCGGCTTCAAACGCGGGGTAGCCGCTGGTGTGGCGTTCGATGAATTCGCGGTCCAGCAGGCCGGCCTGGCCGGCCGCCAGCGCTTCGTCGTCGCGCTCCACCAGCCGCTTGGCCATGGCCTTGATCAGGGCGAAGTCGCCGGCCAGCTTGGGCTGGATGAACAGCGAGGCGATATGCGTGGTCGATCCGGTCAGCATTTCCAGCGCGTGCGCCGGGGAGGTGAAGCGTTCCAGGCCGCGCTCGCGCAGCGGATTGATCGAGACAATGGTGGCGCCGCGGCGCGCGCAATCGCGCAATTCGCCCATCATGCGCGGATGGTTGGTGGCCGGGTTCTGGCCGAAGATCAGCAGGGTGTCGGCGTGCTCGAAATCCTCCAGCGTGACCGTGCCCTTGCCGATGCCCACCGTGCCCGGCAGGCCGCGGCTGGTCGGCTCGTGGCACATATTCGAGCAGTCCGGGAAATTGTTGGTGCCGTACATGCGCACGAACAGCTGGAACAGGAAGGCCGCCTCGTTGCCGGTGCGGCCGGAGGTGTAGAAGGTGGCCGCGTCGGGCGAGGGCAGGGCCTGCAGATGGCGCGCCATCAGCGCGAAGGCCTGGTCCCACTCGATCGCCTGGTATTTGTCGCTGGCGGCGTCGTAGACCATGGGATCGGTCAGGCGGCCGTGCTGTTCCAGTTCGTAGTCCGATTGCTCCAGCAGTTCGGTGACGGTGTGGGCGGCAAAGAAGGCCGGCGTCACGCGCTTGCTGGTGGCCTCGGCCGCCACCGCCTTGACGCCGTTCTCGCAGAACTCAAAGGTGGACGCGTGCTCGCGGTCCGGCCAGGCGCAGCCCGGGCAGTCGAAACCATCCGGCTGGTTTTGCTTGAGCAGGGTCTTGTAATTGCCGCCGGCGACGCGCTCGCGCACCAGGTTGATGGCCACCTGTTTCAATGCTCCCCAGCCGGCGGCCGGATGGGTGTAAGGTTCGATGTGGCCGGTTTCGGGCTTTTTGTTCATGTTGCGGTCCGGTAATATTTTCTGCGAGTATATTGCATTTTCAACTAAGTGATGTGTCCCCATGGATGATGAGGTGATGGCCGCCCTGGCCGCCTTGCTGGAGGCGCTGGCCAGGATCGAAGCCGAGTGGCCGGACAAGCCGTGCTCGCTGGCCAGGCTGAGCAAGCGGGCTGGCCTGCCGATGAGTGTACTGCGCCGCCAGCTCACTTTGCTGGAGGAGGCCGGCTTGGTCGGGTTGGACCTGGACGACGGCGGCGTCACCGGCACGGTCCGGCTCATCCGCGATTAAAAAATTTTGCTTGCATCCGCGCCGCCAGCGGTTTAAAGTGATTGTACCGTTTGGTACAACTTAAAAAAGGAAATCATCATGAGCCGTCCCCCACTGCCGCCGTTCACCCTTGAAACCGCCGCCCGGAAAGTCCGCGCCGCCGAAGATGGCTGGAACAGCCGCAACCCAGAACAGGTGGCGCTGGCCTACACCGAGGATTGCTACTGGCGCAATCGCGGCGAATTCGTCACCGGCCGCGCCGACATCATCGGCCTGCTCAAGCGCAAATGGACGCGCGAGTTGGAGTACCGCCTGATCAAGGAATTGTGGGCGCACGACGGCAACCGCATTGCAGTCCGCTTCGCCTACGAATACCATGACGATTCCGGCCAGTGGTACCGCGCCTACGGCAACGAGAACTGGGAGTTCGCGCAAGACGGCCTGATGCAGCGCCGCCTGGCCAGCATCAATGAACACCCGATCGCCGCCGCCGACCGCAAGTTCCACTGGGATATCAACGCCCCGCGCCCGGCTGACCATCCGGGATTAAGCGATTTTGGTTTCTGAAACATGCCACGAGTAATGGGAGAGCGGCGCGACGTCGTGCCGCTGTTGGCCGAAGTGTTCCGTACCTACGGTTTTGAAGGCGCCAGCCTGGCGCGCATCAGCGAGGGGACGGGCCTGGGCAAGGGCAGCATGTATAACTTTTTCCCCGGGGGGAAGGAGGAGATGGCGGACGCCGTGCTGTCCGAGATCGACGACTGGTTCCGCCGGCAGGTGTTCCAGCCGCTGCGCGACGCGGCCGACGTCAGCCAGGGCGTGGCCGACATGTTCACCGCCGTCGGCCGCTATTTCCTTTCCGGCCGCAAGGTGTGCCTGGTGGGTGTGTTCGCGCTGGGCCATGAGCGCGACCGTTTTGCCGTCAAGGTGCAAGCGTATTTTGCCGAGTGGGTGCAGGCGCTGGCGTCCGCCCTGCGGCGCGGCGGCCACGACGCCGCCGGCGCGGCCGCGCTGGCCGAGGATGTGGTGGGCGGCATCCAGGGCGCGCTGGTGCTGGCGCGCGCGGCCGACGAGCCCGAGTTGTTCATGCGCGCGCTGCAACGCATGCGGCAGCGTCTGCTGGCTGCCGGGTGAACTCAGCGGCGCAGGTCCGGTCTAACCAGTTTAGACCAAGCGGGCACCGCCATGACTCCACCTTTGACCAACTTAATCACCCCCGGTCTTGCCCCGGATATCCTGCTGCGGCAGATTTATCTGAATGTGCGGGATTTCGCTATTTTCACCATGGATGCGGATGGCAAGATCAACAGCTGGAACATCGGCGCCGAGCTGATCTTCGGTTATACGCCGGAAGAGATCATCGGCCAGGACGTGGGCGGACTGTTTACCGTCAGCGATGAAAGCGATGGCGAGCACCGGCTGGAAATGGCGCAGGCCGGCCAGTACGATCGCGCCGCCGATTACCGCTGGCACAGGCGCAAGGACCAGTCGCACTTCTGGGCCGACGGCGTGCTCACGCCCATCCGCGACGCCGGCGGCGAGATCATCGGCTATCTGAAAATGCTGCGCGACATCACCGAGCGCAAATTGGCGCAGGATGAGATGCGCCGCCTCGCCACCATCGATGTGCTGACCGGGCTGGCCAACCGCGCCGCCTTCGACGCGCGCCGCTCGGAGATGGTGTCGCTGGCCGAGCGCAGCGGCCAGCTGCTGCTGTTGCTGATGGTCGACCTGGACCAGTTCAAGGAGGTCAACGACGCGCTGGGCCACCAGGCCGGCGATCAGCTGCTGCAACAGGCGGCGCGCCGCATCCGCGCCGTCAGCCGCGAGAGCGACTACGTGGCGCGCCTCGGCGGCGACGAGTTCGCGCTGCTGCAACTGCATGTGCCGTCGCCGTCCAGCGGCGGCGTGCTGGCGGAAAAGCTGCTGCATGAATTGGCCCTGCCTTTCGTGATCAACGGCCGCGAGGTCAAGATCAGCGCCAGCATCGGCATCGCCGTCTGCCCGGTGGACGCCACCACGCCCGACACCCTGCTCAAGAAGGCGGATCTGGCGCTGTACCACGCCAAAAACGCCGGGCGCAACCGCTTCCACTACTACACCGAGGAGCTGGACGAGGTGGCGCACCGCAAGAACGCCGACCACAATGAACTACGGCGCGTGCTGCACAACGGCAGCTACTGGATGGAGTACCAGCCCATCCTGGCGGCCGATGGCCGCGTGATTGCCGTGGAGGCGCTGCTGCGCCTGCCGGGCTTCCTTGGCCAGCAGCCGGTGGAGTACGTGATCAGCCTGGCCGGCGAGCTGGGACTGCTGCCAGAGCTGGGCAAAGGCGTGATCTGGCGCGCCTGCGCGCAATTGCGGTGCTGGCTGGATGCCGGCATCAGCGGCGTGCGCATCTGCATCAACACCTGCGCCAGGGAGTTGCAAAGCGCCGATTACCTGACTCAGCTCGATACCGTGCTCGGCGCGTTCCAGCTGCCGGCGGAAGCGGTGGAGGTGGAGTTGACCGAGCGCGACGCCATCGAGCTGGAACGCAGCGGCAGCCAGATCATCGAGCACTTGCGCGCGCGCGGCATCATGGTGGCGCTGGACGATTTTGGCACCGGCTATTCCTCGCTCAGCTATCTGCGCGCGCTGCCGGTCAGCACCATCAAGCTGGACAAGAGTTTCCTGCGTGACGTGCCGAGCAGCGACGATGCCAATGCCGTGGTCAAGATGGTGATCAAGTTGGCGCAGGACCTGCGCCTGAACGTGATCGCGGAAGGGGTGGAAAGCGCGGAGCAGGCGGTGTTCCTGAGTGACTCTGGCTGCGGCGCCTTCCAGGGGTTCTTGTACACGCCGGCGCTGGCGGTGGACGACGCCACCACCTGGTTGCACCAGCACGGCGCCGGCCGGCGCTAAACCAGCCCGAGGTCGCGTCCCGGCGTGCCGAAGATTTTTTCCACTTGTCCGGCATTCAGCCCGTACATGCGCGCCAGCAGGCCGCCGAACAGGGCGCGGTATTCGTTCAGCACCGGGTAGTCGCGGTTCTGGAACAGCGTGGGCTGCTCCAGCCGCACCTGCTCGCCGCGCACCTTGCCGCCGTTGATGCCGCCGCCCAGCACCCAGTACACGCTGCCGTGGCCATGGTCGGTGCCGCGATTGCCGTTCTCGCGGAAGGTGCGGCCGAATTCACTCACCACGATCACCACCGTATCCTTCCAGTCCGGCCCCATCTCCTGCGCGAAGCCGGCCAGGCCCTTGCCCAGTTCTTCCAGCCGGTTGGCGAGGTAGCCGCTGGCGTTACCCTGGCCGACGTGGGTGTCCCAGCCGCCGACGTCGACGAAGCCGATGTTGTAGCGCTCCTTCATCACGCGGGCGATGCGGCGCGCTTCCAGCTCGAAGCCCTTGGCGGTGATGGCGTTGCGGTTGGCGGCATCCATCTCGCCGATCATGTCCTTCATGACGTCTTCGCGCACGGTGAAGCCATCGCGCACCGGCTGCGCCAGCGCGGTGCCCTGGTACATGGCGGCGATCATCCTGGCCTGGCGCGCGTCGACCGCCGGCTTGGCGACGTTGCGCAGCGCGGTGTTGGGCACTTGCAGGCCGCCTTGCATGATCAGCGGCAGCTGGTCGGTGAAGGAGATGGCGCTGGCGCGGTCTGCGTTCAGCGTGGCCGCAAGGCGGTTGAGGAAGCCGGAGCGGTAGTCGCGCTTGCGGTCCAATGCCTGTCCGAGTTCGATGCTGTCCTGCGTTTCAAAGTGACTGCGCGACAGGTCTTCGGTGCCGGCAAACGGCACGAAGGCCGCTTCGCCAGCCGTGAACAGCGGATGAATGGTGTCGCGCAGGGCGGGGTGCAGGCCCCAGTTGGCATCCAGCGGCAGCGCCGTGCTTTTGGCGATGGCGATGTTGGGCCGTACCTCGTAGTAGTACTGGCTGGAGATGGGCACCAGCAGGCTGGCCGCATCGTAGCCGCCGCGCATGAAGACGAACAGCAGGCGCGTTTTGCTGGCCGGGGCGGCCCACAGCTGGCCGGCGCAGGCGGCCGCCGGCAACGCGGCCAGTGATTTGAGCAGGGTGCGGCGTTTCATGGTGCTTCTCCTAGCGGTGCATCATTTCCGGCGACGACAGGAACAAGGTGTTCCATTCCTGCGGCGAGGTGGCTTGTTCCAGCGCCTGCTGCGTGGCCGGCGCCAGCGCGGTTTTCAGCGACTGGTAGTACAGCGCGTTTTGCAGCTGCGGGAAGGCCGGCTTTTCCAGCGGCTGCGCGCCCTCGCTCTTGAACAGGCCTGCCGCGCCGCCGCCGATGGCTTTGGCGATTTCGAAGCGGGTGGTCATCTGGCCCGGACTGGCCCAGCCGGATTCGGTGAGCGGGTAGCCGTCCGGCGTCTGGCGGCCGTACAGCGGTTCGGCCATGCGATTGAGCCAGTTCAGCATCGGGCCGGTGTTGAGGATGACTTTATCGTCGTAGGTCAGGCGCACGGCGGACACCACGTAGTGCACCGGGTCCTTGAATTTATGGCCCAGCGATTGCGTGAACTCGGGAGAGGTGAACATCAGGCGCAGCACGGCGGCGATATCGCCGTCGCTGGACTGGAAGCGCGCGGCCATGCGTTCCACCAGCTGCGGCGGCGGTTCGTCGGCCACGAAGTAGACCGCCAGCTTGCGGCTGACGTAGCGCGCGGTGGCGGGATGGCGGCACAGGCGGTCCAGCGCTTCATCCACCTCGGCCAGGCCGCGGCCTTTCACCGGCTGGCCGAGGAACACCTTGTCGCCGTAGTCGTGGCGGTTGGGGTTGAACTCGAACAGGCCGTGGCGCAGGTACTGGTCCTGCTTGTCCTTGCGGACGTTGGGCGTCTTGTCGGTGAGGTTGACGCCAACGCCGGTGAGGATGCGCGCCAGCTGCTGCACGTCGTTCTGCGAGTAGCCGCCGTCCACGCCCAGCGTGTGCAGCTCCATGATTTCGCGCGCGTAGTTTTCGTTGATACGGTTGGCGGCATTCTGTTCGTTGTCCAGGTAGCGGATCATGGCCGGATGGCGCAGCGTGGCCGCCAGCAGATCACGGAACTTGCCCAGCGCGCGCGGGCGGATGGCCTGTTCTTCGTAGTCGCTCACCAGCACCCGCAGATTGCTCTTGCCTTGATGGACGCTGAAGTGATTCATCCAGAACCAGGTCATCTGTTCTTGCAACTGGTTGGGCGAGTACAGGTCGCGCAGCAGCGAGCGGGTGGCTGCTTCTTTCGCCAGGCGGTTCAGCTCCTGCTGGTAGGCGCGTTGCGCGGCTTTTTTGGCGTCGTCGTCGACCATGGCCTTGTCGTAATCGCGGCGCTGCTGTTCCAGTTCCTGCACCAGCTGCGGCAAGGGCTTTTGCGAGATGGTCATGGCATCGATCTGGGCCTGGGCGGCGGCCGGCAGCACGGCCGGACCGGGACGCAGCTGTTGTTCCAGCCAGGCGTCATAGCCGATCTTCTCGGCCTGCCGATAGGTCGTCAGGTTGACGCCCCAACTGACGCGGTCCAGCGCGCGGCTGAGGGTCACCGGGTCCGCCGGCGGCGCCGGTGGCGTGGGCGTGGCGGCGCAACCGGCCAGCAGCAGCAAGGCCGCCACGCAGCGAACGATAGGAAGAGTATGCATAGCTTGCAGCATATGCCAGATTCCGGCGTTTCGTATATGGGCCATGTGTATCGTGCTACGAAATGTTACAAGCGCGCGCGGGCTTTCATCTATGATGGATTTTTTGGGGAGACTTCCCATGCGCCTCGCTACTCTCATTCTTCCGGCATTGCTGACGCTGGCGGCACCGCCGGCAATGGCGGATATCAGCCTGCATGTCAGCGCCGTCGTCCAGGAAAGCGCCACGCAAATGGATGTGACGCTGGCCGGTAGTTACCTGGCGATCGATACGCCCAAGGGGCGCATGATCTATGATTTTAAAACGCGGCGGCGCTACGCCATCAACACCGCGAGCAAGGAGTATGTCGACTACTCGCTGTACGACGTGGTGGGCTTCCGGGTGGTGGAAATGCATAACCGGCGCGTTTTGCAGGGCGCGCTGGGCGCGGCCAAAGCCGATGCGCCCGCGCTGCCAATGCCGGCGCAGGAAAACGAACTGTCGCTGCTGGCCGGCGCGCCGGGCGTGGTCGAGGAAAAGGATGGCACTGGTCTGCGGAGCTTCTCCATCGGCGGCGTCAAGCTGGCCAGTTGGAGCGAAGCCGGCACCAAGGTCGCGGCGGCCGACGCCGCGCAGTTCGCGCGCTTCCTGCGCTACGCCGAGGGTGGCCATCCGCAATTGCTCGATATGCTGGCCAAGGGCGGCACGATCCCGCAGCAGATCACTTTCTTTGTCAGCGGCGGCCGCAGCGTGAGCCTGGACGTCAGCGCGGTGCAGACCGTGGCGCCGCGCCCTTATGACCTCAAGCCGTATGCGTTGGAGCAGGGCGGAAACGGCATCGACGGCGTGCTGAATAGCCTGGCGGCGATGACGCCGCAGCAGCTGGCGGCGCTACGCAAGCAATACCCGTGTGACATCGGCGACGATACCAGCCCGGAGCAGCTGCTCGACACGGTGCTGAGCAAGCTGGAATGCACGCTCAGTAATGGCACGCCGCTGTCGATGACGCCGCAGCTGAAGCAGGCCGTGCAGGCATCGCCGTCCGTGAAGCTGCTGTTCACCGCCCTCAATCCCGACAAGGATGACGCGGAGGCCGTGAAAACGCTGGCCGCCTTGCGTCCGCAGGCGCCGCGCAAGGCGTATGTGCTCAAGGTATTCGAGGCTGGCCGGCGCGCCCGCATGAAGCAGGTGAAGGAGGCCACCCAGCTTTCCATCGAGGCTTTGCAGGCCAGTCCGGTGTTGGGTGGAGTCTACAAGGATCTGGGCGAGATGCTTCTGATGCAGTACGATAGCCCGCGTGCCTGGCGCTGCTGGGACACAGGCCGCCGCCTGGCGCCTGGCTTCGCGCTGTTCGACAAAGCCAGCAAGTTCGAGGCCGAGCTGGCGGCGAATCAGCCGGAATATTTTTGAAGAGAGCCCTATGCCCAGCACCGATCCGCGCGTCGACGCCTACATCGCCAAGTCCGCCGACTTCGCGCAGCCCATTCTCGAACACCTGCGCGCGGTGGTGCACGCCGCCTGTCCCGAGGTGGAGGAGACCATGAAGTGGAGCTTCCCGCACTTTATGTACAAGGGCATGATGTGCAGCATGGCGTCCTTCAAGGCGCATTGCGCCTTCGGCTTCTGGAAGGCGGAACTGCTGATGGCGGACGATGACGTCAAGCGCGAGGCCATGGGCCACTTCGGCCGCATCACGTCGATCAAGGATCTGCCGTCGAAGAAGGTGCTGGCCGGGTACATCAAGCAGGCCATGAAGCTGAATGACGACGGCGTCGCCGCCCCGGCCCGCGTCAAGCCGGCCACGCCGCGCGCGCTGGAGATTCCCGATGACCTGAACGCCGCGCTGGACGCGGTGCCGGCCGCGCGCCAGCACTTCGACGCCTTCAGCCCGAGCAAGCAGCGCGACTACGCCGAGTGGCTGACCGAAGCGAAGACCGAAGCCACCCGCACGCGCAGGCGCGAGCAAGCCGTCGAGTGGATCGCCGAGGGCAAGTCAAGGAATTGGAAATACGAGAAATGCTAAGAGGATTAGCGGGATCAGCGGGGTTTGGGCTGGTCGCTAAAGGCGCTGCTTAAAGGGCGCCGGATACCGCATGCCGGCGCCTGGCATGGCATGATGAGCTAGGCCGATCAATGCATAGACGCGGTGGACAGATCTTTCAGCTCGCGGATGCTGATATCTGATTTTTCGTGCATACGCAGCAGGATCGTCGCACCAACTGCCAACTTCCGGTGGCGGATCTTGCTGATGATCGGCGGTTGAACTTCCAACACCCGACACAACTCTGCATCGTTCTTCAAGTTCATCTTTTCGATCAAAGTGTCAAGAAGCTTGTTTGGGACAAAACTGGATGGCTCCAGCGCCCGCGCACGATTCATGGCTTCGATCAGTTCCAGCTTCTTTTGCCGTACGTTCATGGTTTGCTCCTCCTTTGCTCTAAACGTTAATTAAAGTACGTTTCCCGGCAAGGCTAGCGCCCACATCTTTCTGGTCCGAATGTGGTACGCGACTCAACATTCTTGATAACCATGCAAGTTAATTTCAATAATACTACGGTTAAAAAAAAAGTGCAGGGTTTGACAAATAAATTATGTTAGTTATTGCTCAAACGGCTTGACGATTGTTGTTTCTTGTAACCGGTTGCCGGATAAATGTAGGATTTTGTCTGTCTTTTTGGCAGCAAGTTGCGAATGTGTCACCATGATGGCACAGGCGCCGGTCGCTTTAATTTCGCGCTGCAACAGTGTCAGGATGGCGTCGGCGGTATCAGGATCTAAGTTACCAGTTGGTTCATCGGCCAGCACCAAGGCCGGGCGGTGCACCAGCGCGCGGGCGATGGCCACGCGTTGCATTTGCCCTCCGGAAATCTGATGGGGGAAGTCATGGCCACGTCCGCCGAGGCCGACCGCTTCCAGCATTTCTTCCGCGCGTGTCGTGGACAAACCATTCAGCAGCAGCGGCAGGGCGATGTTTTGCAGCAGCGTCAGGTGCGGCAGCACGTGGAAGGCCTGGAAGATGAAGCCCATGCGCGCGCGCCGCAGTTTGGTGGCGGCATCGTCGTCGAGGCCGGACATGGGGATGCCGTCGACGATGATGGGCGATTCGCCCGGCGCGGCATCCGGCGTATCGAGGCCGGCGATCAGGTTGAGCAGCGTCGATTTGCCGACGCCGGAGTCGCCCATGATGGCGACGAATTCACCGGCCTTGAAGTTCCATGACAAGTGGTCCAGCACGGCACGGCCGCCATAGGATTTGGAGAGGTTGCGTAGTTCAAGCATTATCGCCCTTAACGTGTCAGCGCGCGGCGCATGGCAAAGCTGATGCCATCGACCAGCGCCACCAGCAGCAGCATGGCGATGATGACGGTGGCGGCCAGCGGCATCTGGAATAGCGACAGGTGGTACTTCAACATCTGACCCAGGCCGCCGGCGCCCACCACGCCCAGGATGGCGGCGGCGCGGATGTTGTTCTCCCAGCGGTACAGGGTGTAGGACATCATCTGCGGCAGGGTTTGCGGCAGTGTGGCGTAGAAGAAGGCCGCGCCGGCGCTGGCCCCGTTGGTGCGCAGGGTTTGTTCCGGCAGCGGCGCGGCGTTTTCCAGCGAATCGGCAAACAGGCGGCCCAGCACACCGGCGGTGTGCGCGGCCAGCGCCAGCGTGCCGCCCAGCGGGCCAAGGCCGGCGGCGATCAGCATGATGGAGGCCCACACCAGTTCAGGAATCGAGCGCAGCACGTTGAGCAGCGCGCGCACGGCGGCGCGCGGCGCGGCGCCGAAACGGCCCGACGCCGGCAGCGAGAAGGCCAGGCCGAGGATCACGGCCAGCAGGGTGCCGAGGCCGGACATGGCCAGCGTTTCCAGCGTGGCCTGGAAGGTCTTGGTGAGGAAGGGCAGGCCGGTCTCCGGCGGCGCAAAGCCGGCCAGCAGTTCGAGGCTGCTGTTGATGGCTTCCACAGTGAAGAATTCGCGCCACTTCAATGGCAACGCGGCGAAGCTGGCGACAATCAGCGCGGCCAGCATGGCCATCAGTACGATGATGGTCCAGTCGCGGCGCGGTGGCTTGGGCATAGGGTTCATCCGAGGCGCCTCCGCAGGACTTTGGAGAACTGGTCGGCCAAGGCCACCAGTGCCACGAACACCAGTAGCATCGATGCGACTTCCGCGCCGTTGAGGGCTTTCAGCGATTCATCCATGCGCTGGCCCAGGCCGCCGGCGCCGACAAAGCCCATCACCACCGAGCCGCGGATCGCGCACTCCCAGCGGTAGACGGTGTAGGACATCAGCTCCGACGCGGCTTCCGGCAGCACGCCGTACAGCAGCGCGGCCAGCCGCCCGCTGCCGTTGGCCAGCAGGGTGTCGCTGGCGTGGGCGTCTGACGATTCGAGGATTTCGGCGTAGACCTTGCCCAGCATGCCGCAGTAGGTGAGGGCGATCGCCAGCACGCCGGCGGTCGGCCCGAGGCCGACGATGCGTACGAACAGCAGCGCCCACACCAGTTCCGGCACGGAGCGCAGCAGTACCAGCAGCCAGCGCACCGCTTGCCGCAGCATGCGCGCGATGGGCCGCATGCGGCCGGTGCCGAGCGCGGAGATCGACAGTTGTTCGTTGATGATCAGCGTGGCGGGGATGGCCCCCAGCAGGGCCAGCGTCAGGCCTGCGGTGGCGATGGCCACGGTGTTCCAGGTTTCGCGCAGCAGCATCTCCAGGAACTCGGCGCTGTGCGCGGGCGTGAGGAAGTCGGCCAGGAAGCGGCCGGTGGCGGCCAGGCTTTGTTGGTCGAACAGTATCCACGGTTTGAATTCGGTGATCACCAGCGTGGGCCACAGGATCAGCAGCGCGACCGCGCACGCCAGCAGGCGGCCGCGCAGGGCGGGATCGCGGCGAATGGCGGCGGCGTACCCGCCGGATGCACCGCGTGCGTCGCTCACACCTGGGGCGCCTTGCGTGGTACGGGCGTCGGGCGCGTCGCCGCCGCCGGGGGGAGGAAGCTGCGCCGCCATTACAGGCAAGCGCCCACGCCCAGCCTGACCGCCATGGCGTCGTCATGCTGCGGCTTGCTGGCGGCGGGTTGTTCGCCCTGATACAGGGCGGCGATCATCTGCGGCGTGACCTGCTCGCGCGGCAGGTCGAATTCGATGCGGCCGTCGCGCAGGGCGACGATGCGCGGGAAGTGGCTCAGCGCCAGGTCCACCTGGTGCAGGCTGCAAATCAGCGTGGCCTTGCGCGCCGTGGCTTCTTCGCGCAGTGTGGTGAGAGTGAGTTCGGACAGCGCCGGATCGAGCGCCGACAGCGGCTCGTCCACCAGCAGCGCCCTGGCTGGCGACAGCAGCAGGCGCGCCAGTCCGCAGCGCTGGCGTTCACCGCCGGACAGGCGGTCGACGCGGGAATACAGTTTGTCACCGAGATGGAAGCGTGACAGCGCCTGCCACGCGGCTTCGGGGTCGGCGGGCTTGAACAGCGAGGCCAGCGCGCGCCACACACTCCATTGCGGCAGGCGCGCGGCCAGCACCGCCGTCACCACGCGCTGGCGCGGCGGCAGTGGTGGCGTTTGCGGCGCCAGGAACAACTGCGCGCGCAGGCGGTGACGCGCCGCTTCGCCCAGCGTCCACGGATCGGTATCGAAAGCGTGGAAGCTGCCTTCGGCCGGTTGGTGCGACAGGGACAGGGTCGCCAGCAAGGTAGTCTTGCCGGCGCCCGAAGGGCCGATCAGGGCCAGTTGCTCGCCCTGTTCCACGGTCAGGTTAATCGCTTGCAGCGCGGCCGACGACCGCGCGCCGAGGTGGCGCACGGTGAGGTTTTGCAGTTGGTAAGTCGGCATTACGGGATTACTTCAGCAGGCCGGCGTTCTTGGCTGCGGCTTCGATGTTCTTGTAGTTGTCGGCCTTGGTCAGGATGAACTTGACGGTGCGTTGCAGGTCCATGATGGCCTTGTCTTCCGGCTTGTTGATGTCCAGCGCGAGGAAGGCGTCGGTCAGCTTTTTCTTCAGATCCGCGTTCATGTCGCTGCGCACCGACCAGTTGTAGTCGTAGTAGCCGGGCGTGGTGTAGAACACGCGCACCACGGCTGGATCGACCTTCTTGGCTTCCACCAGCTTTTCCCACACCGAGATGTTCAGCGCGCCGGCATCGACCTTGCCGCCCGCAACGGCGGCCACGGTGGCGTCGTGCGCGCCGGAGAAGGCGATGCGTTTCAGATCGGTGTCCGGATTGATCTTCGCTTGCAGCAGGTAGTAGCGCGGCATCAGGTGGCCCGAGGTGGAGCTCTCGGAGCCGAAGCTCAGGGTCTTGCCCTTGAGGTCATTCAGGCTGTTGATGCCCTTGTTGGTGGTGACGAACACCGAGCGGAATTTTTCGTCTTCGGCGCGCTGCACCAGCGGCGTGATCTGGCCCTTGCTGCGGTCGTTGGCCTGCACGAAGGTGAAGCCGCCGAACCAGACCATGTCCACCTTTTTGTTGATCAGGGCCTCCACCGAGGCGGCGTAGTCGGTCACCGGGGTGAACTCGACCTTCATGCCGATCTTCTTCTCCAGATATTCGCCCAGCGGCTTGAACTTGCGCTGCAATTCGGTCGGCGCTTCGTCCGGGATGGCGGACACGCGGAACACGTGGTCGGCCGATTGGGCGTGGGACCAGGAAGCGGCCAGCATCATGCCGGCGGCGAGAACGGATTTGAGGGAGATTTTCATTGTTGATTGCCCTTGAGTGTGAAAAGACGCACGGAACTTTTAGTACAGCGCTGCAAACTTGGATATTCAGCTATCATAGCAAAAATCACCTCTACCGACGGTCCTCTGAATAAAGGCAGAGCATCTTATGCATATGTCCCGCTCCCCGGCGATTCGTGTTGTGTCGCCTCTTGACAGCAGCACGCCGCCGCAGCAGAGGCCCGCCCATGGCAGCGCCGAGGTGGTCGCCGAAATCAGCGCCGGCCTGCTGGCCGCCAAGGCGCATACCTCGCCCAAATTCCTGTACGACGCCCTCGGCTCCAAATTGTTTGAAGCGATCTGCGAGCTGCCCGAGTATTATCCCACCCGCACCGAGGCCGCCATCTTCAAGGCCTATGGCGGCGACATGGCGCATGTCATCGGCTCCGGCGCCACGCTGATCGATCTGGGGGCGGGCAATTGCGCCAAGGCGGCGTCGCTGTTCCCCTTGTTGCAACCGGCGCAGTACGTGCCGGTCGATATTTCGCGCGACTTCCTGCTCGGCGCCGTGGCGCAATTGCAGCAGCGTTTCCCGCACATCGAGATGACCGCGCTGGGACTGGATTTTTCCAACGGCTTTGCGCTGCCGGACAGTGTGCATGCCGGGCGCCGCGTTTTCTTTTATCCCGGTTCCTCGATCGGCAATTTCTCGCCAACGCAGGCGGTGGACTTCCTGCGCGGGCTGCGCGCCAACGCGGGGCCGGACGGCGGACTGCTGATCGGCGTGGACCTGATCAAGGATCATGCGGTACTGGACGCGGCGTATGACGACGCGCTGGGCGTGACAGGTGCCTTTAATCTGAACATGCTGCGCCACCTGAACCACCTTGCGGGGGCGGATTTCGATGTCGAGCAGTGGAAGCATGTGGCGTTCTTCGACTTCGAGCATAGCCGCATCGAGATGCATCTGGAAGCGCGCTGCCCGTTGACGGTGAACTGGCGCGGCGGCGAACGCGATTTCGCGCGCGGCGAACGCATACACACTGAAGACAGCTACAAGTACACGCGCCAGTCCTTCGTCAATCTGCTGGAGCGGGCTGGCTTTGCCACCACGCGCGTGTGGACCGATGACGATAACTGGTTCGCCGTCATTCACGCCCGGGTTATTTGAGGATGATGAATCCATTACATGACCGCTACAAGGCCGTACGCAAACACACGCTGATGCTGAGCGAGCCGCTGTCCGACGAGGACTGCGGTGCGCAATCGATGCCGGATGCAAGTCCGATCAAATGGCATCTGGCGCATACCACTTGGTTCTTCGAGACGTTTATCCTGGAACGCATGGAACAGGGTTTTGCGCCGTTCCATCCGGCGTTCCGGATTTTGTTCAACTCCTACTACAACGGCATTGGCGAAAAACATCCGCGCGCGCAGCGTGGTTTGTTGACGCGGCCTTCGATGGCGGAGGTGCGCGCGTATCGCGCCAACGTCGATGCACGCATGGCGCGGCTGCTGGCCGGCGTGCCGGATGCGGAACTGGCGGCGCTGGTCACGCTGGGCATGCAGCACGAGCAGCAGCACCAGGAGTTGATGCTCACCGACGTCAAGCACTTGCTGGCGCAAAGCCTGCTGCGGCCTGCCTATCTTGATGTGCCGTTGGCGCCGGCCGCCGCCGCCGCTCCGCTGGAGTGGCTGGCGCTGGAGGGCGGACTGACCGGCATCGGCCATCGGGGCGATGGCTTCTGCTTCGATAACGAACTGCCGCGCCACAAGCAGTATGTGGCGCCGTTTGCACTGGCTTCGCGGTTGGTAACGAATGGCGAGTATCTGGCCTTCATCAACGCCGGTGGTTACGCCAATGCGGCGCTGTGGCTGGCCGAGGGCTGGGATTGGGTGCGCGTGCAGAACCTGCGCGCGCCGATTTATTGGTATCAGGATGAGAAGGGCACGTGGCAGGAATTTACGCTGCATGGTGGCCAGCCGCTGGACCTGAACCGGCCGGTCACGCATATCTCGCTGTACGAGGCGGATGCATACGCCCACTGGGCGGGCGCGCGCCTGCCGACCGAAGCGGAATGGGAGTACGCCGCCATCCACGCGCAGGCGGCCATCGAAACCGGCTCGCTGCATCCGGCCGGCGCCGGAGATGCGGCGGGGCTGCGGCAGATGTTCGGCCACTGCTGGCAGTGGACCAGCAGCAGCTACTCGCCGTATCCCGGCTTCGCGGCGGCGGAGGGCGCGCTGGGCGAGTACAACGGCAAGTTCATGTTGAACCAGTACGTGCTGCGTGGCTCGTCGAGTGCCACGCCGGAAGGCCATGCGCGCGCCAGTTACCGCAACTTTTTCCCGGCCAGCGCGCGCTGGCAATTCACCGGCATCCGCCTGGCGCGTTAGCGCATATGTGGCTCCGGCTGCGGAGAGGCCATGCAAAAATGTCCGGCGCCAGCAAGGCGTGACGCGCGGCTGCCGGCGCGTCCGGGCGTTCAGGCGCTGAGACGGAACTGGCTGACCACCTGATTCAACTCCCCGGCCTGGTCCTGCATGGTGGCGGTAGCGGCGGCGGCTTGCTCCACCAGCGCCGCGTTCTGCTGCGTGACCTGGTCCATCTGACTGATGGCGATATTGATTTGCTCAATGCCGCTGGTCTGTTCGTGATTGGCTTGCGTGATTTCGCCGACGATCTGCGTCACGCGGCGCACGCTGTCCTGCACCTCGTTCATGGTGCTGCCGGCCAGATCGACCAGCTGCGCGCCGGCCGCCACCTTGTCGACCGAATCGTCGATCAGGGCCTTGATCTCCCTGGCGGCGGCGGCCGAGCGCTGCGCCAGCGTGCGCACCTCGGTGGCCACCACGGCGAAGCCGCGTCCCTGTTCACCGGCGCGCGCCGCTTCCACCGCCGCGTTCAGCGCCAGAATATTGGTCTGGAAGGCGATGCCGTCGATGACGGTAATGATATCGACAATCTTGCGCGATGAGTCGTTGATGGCGTTCATGGTATCCACCACTTGCGCCACCACCGCGCCGCCGCGCTGTGCCACTTCGGCGGCCGATTGCGCCAGCACGTTGGCCTGATGCGCATTGGCGGCGTTCTGCTTGACGGTGCTGGTGAGTTCCTCCATCGACGCCGCGGTTTCTTCCAGCGAGCTGGCTTGTTGTTCGGTGCGCGAAGACAGGTCCATATTCCCGCTGGCGATTTCCGCCGACGCCGTGTTGATCGCGCCGGTGCCGCTGCGCACCCGGCCGACGATGTTGGCGAGGCTGTTGTTCATCTGCCCCAGCGCTTGCAGCAGCTGGCCCATCTCGTCACGGTGCTTGCTGTCGATGTTGCGGGTCAGATCGCCGGCGGCGACGGCGCGCGCCACTTGCAGCGCGGTGCCGATCGGCGCGGTGATGGAGTGCGTGACGCGCCACGCGAACGCCAGCCCCAGTCCCAGCGCCACCACGCCCAGCCAGGCCATGGTCTGGCGCGCCATCGAGATATCCTGCTTGACCAATTCGCCGTTCTGATTGACGGCGGTTTTCTGCATCTCGTTCAATTCGCGCACGCTGGCTTGCAGTCTGGTGAGCTTGGGCAGCATGTCGGCGCGCAGATGGGCGAGGGCAGGGTCGCGTTGGCCGTCCGCCAGCATCTTGCCGACTTGCGAGAAGGAGCCGACGTAGGCCTGGCGCTCGGCACGGATGCGCGCCAGCAGGGCCTTGCCTTCGCTGGTGACGAGCAGCTTGTCCAAGGTATCGAGCGCGTTGGTGATGGTCTTTTTGTTGGCGTCCATCTCGGCGCGAATCTGCTCGGTGCGCGCGGGCGTCTCGGTGGTGAACAGTTCCAGCGTGAGCGCGGAGTTGGCGCGGGTGGTGGTGCTGACGGTGGCCGCCGCTTCGGCTTTCACCCAGTCCTCGTCGATGATGGTGCGATTGAGGTTGTCGATGCTGCCGAGCCTTTGCAGGCCGATGGCGATCAACACGGCCATCAGGAGCAATACTACGCCGAAGCCCAGGCCGAGGCGGGCGCCTATTTTTAGATTTGAGAATTTCATACGGGTTCCGTTTTGGACAAACGTCAAACCAGTATAGCGATTAATGCTGCACTGCGGGATGGGACTTCCGAGGGATGTTGTGCGGACGGGACGAATATCCCGTCCGCAGGGTTGGCTTTTAAGCTGCTACTTTGCCTTGTGCCTGGGCCGTGTCAGTGCGCGCCAGCTGGCGATTGATGGCGCTCAGCACGGCCTTGAACGACGCGGTCAGGATGTTGCTGTCGGTGGCCGCGCCGAACAAGGTCGGGCCGTTGGCCAGGCGCAGTTCAACATAGCAGGCCGCCTTGGCGTTGGCGCCCGAGCCGATCGAGTGCTCGTGGTAGTCCATCAGTTTGATGTCCAGGCCCAGTGCGTCGACGAAGGCGTCGATCGGACCGTTGCCGCCGCCTTGCAGCGCCAATGGCGCGCCGCGATGCATCAGGGCGATATCGATCTGCACCGGCTCGTCGCTGCTGGTGTCTTCCACCATTTTGTGCGACTGGTAGGCGTACGGCGCGTTCTGCTCGAAGTACTCTTTGCTGAAGATGTTGTAGATGCCTTCGGCAGTGATTTCAAGGCCGGTCTGGTCGGCCACTTGCTGCACCGCGCGGCTGAACTCAATTTGCAGGCGGCGTGGCAGCACCAGGCCGTAATCCTGTTCGAGCAGGTAGGACATGCCGCCCTTGCCCGACTGGCTGTTGACGCGGATGACGGCGTCGTAGCTGCGGCCCAGGTCTTGCGGATCGATCGGCAGGTAAGGGATCTCCCAGATCGCGCCGGCTTCCTGCTTGGCGAAGCCTTTCTTGATCGCGTCCTGGTGCGAGCCGGAGAAGGCGGTGAATACCAGGTCGCCCACGTATGGGTGACGTGGATGCACTGGCAGCTGATTGCATTCTTCAACCACTTTGCGCACTTCGTCGATGTCGGAGAAGTCCAGGCCTGGGTGTACGCCTTGCGTGTACAGGTTCAGTGCGAGGGTCACCAGATCGACGTTGCCGGTGCGTTCGCCATTGCCGAACAAGCAGCCTTCCACACGGTCGGCGCCGGCCATCACGGCCAGTTCGGCCGAGGCGACGGCGGTGCCGCGATCGTTGTGCGGGTGGACCGAGATGATCAGCGAATCGCGGCGGGTCAGCTTGCGCGACATCCATTCGATCTGGTCGGCGTAGACGTTAGGAGTGCTGCATTCCACGGTCGATGGCAGATTGATGATCATCTTCTTGTTCGGGGTCGGCTCAAAGATGGCGATGACGGCGTCGCAGATATGCTTGGAGAAGTCCAGCTCCGTGGTGGAGAAGGATTCCGGGGTGTACTCGTAGCCCCAGTCGGTGTCCGGATGCTGCTTGGTCAGTTCCTTCACCAGCCTGGCGCCGGTGGTGGCGATGTTGGTGATCTCTTCACGCGACATGCCGAACACCACTTTGCGGAACACCGGCGCCACCGAGTTATACAGGTGGACGATGGCGCGCTTGGCGCCGACACAGGATTCCACGGTGCGGCGGATCAGCTCATCGCGCGACTGGGTCAGCACGATGATGGTGACGTCGTCCGGAATGCGCTTCTCTTCAATCAGCTTGCGCACGAAATCGAAGTCGGTTTGCGAGGCCGATGGGAAGCCCACTTCGATTTCCTTCAGGCCGATCTTGATGAGCAGGTCGAACATGCGCAGCTTTTTCTCGATGCTCATCGGCTCGATCAGCGCCTGGTTACCGTCGCGCAGGTCGGTGCTCATCCAGATCGGCGGTTTGGCGATGACGGCGTTCGGCCAGGTACGGTCGGTGAGTTGGACGGCGGGGAAGGCGCGGTATTTGGTCGAAGGGTTCTGCAACATCATGGTAATGCTCCTGGATTCTGAATTTTTAGATGCCGGCGTGGGTGTGCTGGCGCTACTGTGGCGGAGGGGCTGCCGTGCTACCACGGGGCGCTAGGCGCGGCAACCGATCGGTAGTTTTAGCAGTAGCGTCGACAGCACACGTGCGCCAGCCGGCAGCGCGAACGAATCGCCGGTGCGGGATGGAGCATGGATGGCCGTAGTCATGGTGAGCATCGGTACAACTTTCCTGGATTTTGAAGACTGGTGCGGCTTGTGGCCGGCACGAGGGGTACAACAGAGACGCGGATTAAACGCGTGCTAGTAGACGCGCTGCTAGCGATAGGGCGCTGGCAGGCGATAGCAGGAAAGCGGATAGGTGCAGATGCGAGATCATTCCTAGAATGTAAGCGATCCCCGCCGCAGCCGTCAAGCGAAATTGGCGGGGTTATCGTTTTTGCATGGTGCCGCCTTGCTGTGAAATCTCAATTGAACGTGCGAGGACCGCTGCTAGACTGATTGAATCTATCAAGGAGAGAGTCATGGCAAGCGATCTATTGTTGAAAGATGTGCATGATATTGTCATGCGTGGCTTGGCAAAACGCGCCAAGGAGCACGGACGGAGCATTGAGGAGCAGGCAATCGACATCCTGAGCGAAGCGTTAAAGCGTCCCGAGCGGCGATCATTTGAGGAGGTATTGGCCAGCATGCCTAACGTTGGGCACGACGATGACTTTAATGTACCCAGGCCATAAGGTTGTTCATGTATCTGGTCGATACCAACGTTCTCAGCGAGTTACGCAAGGGGACTCAAGGCAATCCCGGCGTAAGACAGTTTTATGCCCTGACGGCGCGGCGTGAAATGTATATCGCGGTCCAGACCATTGGTGAAATTCGACGCGGTATTGAAAATTTGCGCCAAAAGAGGCGCCACAGGCAAGCGGCCCAACTTGAGTTCTGGCTGAAATTTACCATGATGGAGTACGCAGACCGTCAACTCAGCTTTGATACCGACTGCGCGCAAGTGTGGGGCTTGCTGATGGCCCCTCAGCCACATCATCCTATCGACAAGCAAATCGCCGCGATTGCGCTTGTTTATGACCTCACGGTTGTTACCCGTAACGTATCAGATTTTTTATCGACAGGTGTCAGGCTTGAAAATCCATTTACCTAAGCATTATTTACCAGTTTTACCAGGCCTCCGGCAGTTCAGGTGGGCAAGGAGTCGGGCCGCGGAGCCATTAGGCTACATTGACGCGTGCCGGGCCGGTGGCCATGTGGCCGATGACGGCGGCGTCGCCGAAGCCTTCGCGGCGGAACAGGGCCAGGACTTCGTCGACGCTGTTGGCGTCGCAGGAGACCAGCAGTCCGCCGGAGGTCTGCGGGTCGGTCAGCAGGGAGTGCTGGGCCGGGGTGATCGATTCCGCCAGCGTGACGTCGGCGCCGTAGGCGGCCCAGTTGCGGCCGGAGGCGCCGGTGAAGTAGCCGTCGTGCGCCAGCTGTTCGACGCCCGGCAGCAGCGGGATTTTGCTCATGTCCAGATGCGCTTCCAGTTTGGCGCCGCGCGCCAGTTCCAGCAAGTGGCCCAGCAGGCCGAAGCCGGTGACGTCGGTCAGCGCGTGCACGCCCGCCAGCTCGGACAACGCCTTGCCTGGTTTATTCAGTTTGGTGGTGTTGGCGATCATGGCCTGGTAGCCTGTCGCATCCAGCTTGTCTTTCTTCAGCGCGGCCGATAGCACGCCCACGCCCAGCGGCTTGCCCAGCACCAGCACGTCGCCGGCCCTGGCGTCGGCGTTGCGCTTCACTTTCGATGGATGCACAAGGCCCATCACCACCAGACCGTAGATAGGCTCCACCGAATCGATGGTGTGGCCGCCAGCGATCGGGATGCCCGCTTCGGCGCAAATCGATTCGCCGCCCTTGATGATCTGGCCGATGGTTTCAATCGGCAGTTTGTTGATCGGCATGCCGACCAGTGCCAGCGCCATGATGGGCGTGCCGCCCATGGCATACACGTCGGAGATGGCGTTGGTGGCGGCGATGCGGCCGAAGTCGAACGGATCGTCCACAATCGGCATGAAGAAATCGGTGGTGGCGATCAGCGCCTGTTCGTCATTCAGCTTGTAGACGGCAGCGTCGTCGGCGGTCTCGATCCCGACCAGCAGTTCTTTCGGCACCGGGAAGCCGTTGGAGTTTTTCAGAATCTCGGACAGCACGCCGGGGGCGATTTTGCAGCCGCAGCCGCCGCCGTGGGAAAACGAGGTGAGTTTGATTGCGTCGTTGCTCATGTTTTGCATCCTTGGTTAAGTCTTATGCAGCAGATTATCCACCAACTCCAGCAAAGCCGCTTGTTCGGCGGCCGGCGCGAACAGCGGCGCGCGGGCGTCGCACTGGGCGCGCAGGGTGGCGTGGAAGTCCTGGTCTTCGGCGATGCGGTCGATCAGCCGCGCCAGCGCGGCGGCGTCGCCGGGAGGGAAGTAGCCCTGGTAGTCTTCCCCCAGCATACCGCGATTGCCGCCGATGTCGCTGGCCAGCACCGGCACGCCGGCGCACACGGCTTCGATGATGACGTTGGCGCCGCCTTCCATGTGCGAGGTCAGCGCCATGGCGCGGCAGCGCTTGAGGCGCTGCCGTGTGGCCGCATGCGGCATGGCGCCCAGCCACCGGTAACGCGGCTGCTGTGCGGCGGTGGCTTGTGCGGCGGCCTCCAGCGCCGGTTCCAGCGCACCGCCGATGTGGATCAGCCGTGCCGACGGCGCTTGCACCAGCGCCGCCGCGCGCATGAAGGTGAGCGGATCTTTCTCTGGCCGCAGATGGCCGATCATGCAAATGTCCGCGTGGCGCTGCGGCCCGGTGGCAGGCCGCAGCGTGGCGGCGGACTGGTAGATCACGCGGGCCTTGGCACGCAGCGGCGCGGGCAGGGCTTGCAGGCCGTGGGTTTGCAGCACCACCAGCGCGCTCGCCTGTTGCAGCGAGCGCTGGGCGCTGGCGTCGGTGTCGATGTCGCGATACAGGTCGGTGCCGGTCAGCAGCAGGATGGAGGAGCGTTCAGGATGCGCGCGCGTCCACGCATCGAGCGAAGGCGCCGAGCGGCGGGCATGCAGGGCGATCAGCAGGTCGGGCGGCGCCGAACCGGCTTGGACATGCGCTTCGGCCGGCCATTGCTGGCTGACGGTGACGCGATAGCGCGTGCGCAGGAATCGCGCCCAGCGGCTGGCGCTCTGCCAGTTGCCGTTGTTGTTGCGCGCGGAGGCGGGACTCACGATCCAGATATGTGTTTTGCTCACTGGTGTTTTGCTTGAAAGTGGTTACAATCTTCGCATGACTTCATCATTCAGGAACGCCACTTCGCAGCAGATGGCGGAGGCCCTTCGACATGCGAGGGATTATACGTTGTCGCTGTTCGAAAGTTTTGCCGCCGCTGGCATGGACGTGTCTTCGCGCGTGCCGCAACTGCGCATCATCAATCCGCCGCTGTGGGAGCTGGGGCATACGGCGTGGTTCGCCGAATGGTTCATCCTGCGCGAAGCGACGTCCAGCCATCCGGCCGACGCCAACGGCCACTGCCTGTTGACCAAGGGCGACGACTGGTTCGATTCGGCCCGCGTGCCGCACCGCAGCCGCTGGACGCTGGACCTGCCCAGTCCCGGCGGCGTGAAGACTTACTGTCACGAAGTGCTGGACCGTGTGCTCGACAAACTGTCGCGCGAGGCCAACACCGACGAGGCGCTCTATCCCTATCGTCTGGCGCTGGCGCACGAGGACATGCACGGCGAGGCCTTCCTCTACACCTTGCAGACACTCGGCTTGCCGTCGCCGTTGCCGCAGGCGGCCGAAGTGCAGGGGGCATTTGCGCCGTCCGAGATCGGCTTCCCCGGCGGCACGCTGCAACTGGGCAGCAAGGCCGGCGCCGGCTTCACGTTCGACAACGAGCGCCAGTCGCACGGCTTCCATGTGGCGCCGTTCCGCATGGACAGCACCCTGGTGACCAATGCCCAGTATGCAGATTTCGTCACCGATGGCGGCTATGAAAACCGCCAGTTCTGGAGCCAGGCCGGCGCCGATTGGCTGATGCGTCAGGAGCGCTCGGCGCCGCGCTACTGGCAGCGCGACGGCGGCCAATGGCGCACCATGCGATTCGGGAGGCTTTGCACCCTGGCCGGCGCGGAACCGGTACGGCATGTGAATTTGTATGAAGCGCAGGCCTATTGCGCGTGGGCCGGACGCCGCCTGCCGACCGAAGCCGAGTGGGAGTATGCGGCTTTGTCGGGACATCCGGCATTCCGCTGGGGGCAATTGTGGGAGTGGACGGCGTCGCCGTTCGAGCCTTACCCGGACTTCAAGGCGGACCGTTATCTTGAATATTCCGAGCCGTGGTTCCATACCCATCAGGTGCTGCGCGGGGCTTCGTTCGCCACGCCGTCGCGTTTTGGCTCGGCCAGATTCCGTAATTTCTACCTGCCGGAACGCGACGATATCTTTGCAGGTTTCCGCACCTGCGCCTGGCCCGGGTAGCTTCGCATTTGGCGGGGCCTCTGCTATGCTTTTTGTTTTAAACCTCAAGCAAGGCGCCGTCCATGAAACTGAAGCACCTCCTGATCTCCGCAGCTGTACTGGGCGTGGTTGCGCAAGCCAACGCCGCCGATCAAGTCACCGTGATCCGCGCCGGCAAGCTGGTCGACGTGGTCGCCGGCACGGTGCTCAAGGATCAGGCCATCGTCATCACCGGCGAGCGCATTAGCGCCGTCGGCCCGAACGCCAGCACCAAGGTGCCGGCCGGCGCCCAAGTGATCGACCTGTCGTCGCAAACCGTGCTGCCTGGCCTGATCGACATGCACACCCACCTGACTTCCGATCCTTACCTGGCGGGCTACAACGCGCTGGGCGTGTCCGATGTGCGCGCCGCGCTGTATGGCGTGCGCGCCGCGCGCAAGACGCTGGAGGCGGGCTTCACCACCGTGCGCGATGTCGGCTCCAGCGGCACCGGTTTTGGCGATGTGGCGCTGCGCGATGCGATCAACGACGGCGATTTCATCGGCCCGCGCATGCGCTCCGCCGGTCACCTGATCGGCATGAAGGGCGGCCACTGCGACGACAACCTGCTGCCGCCGGACGCCAACTTCGCCGCACGTGGCGTGGCGGACGGCCCGTGGGCCGCGCGCGCCAAGGTGCGCGAGATGGCCAAGTATGGCGCCGATGTGATCAAGATCTGCGCGTCGGGCGGCGTGCTGTCCAAGGGCGACGAAGCCGGCGCCCAGGAATACACGCTGGAAGAGATGCAGGCCATCGTCGGCGAGGCGCATAAGCTGGGCCGCAAGGTGGCCGCGCACGCGCACGGCGCCAGCGCGATCCGCGACGCCATCGTGGCCGGTGTCGACTCGATCGAGCATGCCAGCCTGATTGACGACGAGGGCATCAAACTGGCCAAGGAGCGTGGCACCTATCTGGTGATGGATATCTACGACGACGACTTCATCCTGCAAGAAGGCGAGAAGGCCGGCATCCTGCCGGAATCGCTGGAGAAGGAGCGCAAGGTCGGCCAACTGCAACGCGATAACTTCCGCAAGGCGTTCGGTAGTGGCGTGAAGATGGCCTTCGGCACCGACGCCGGCGTTTATCCGCATGGCGACAACGCCAAGCAGTTTTACTACATGGTCAAATACGGCATGACGTCGATGCAGGCGATCCAGTCGGCCACCATTGGCGCGGCCGATCTGCTGGGCTGGAAGGACCGTGTGGGTTCGATCAGCGTGGGCAAGTACGCCGATATCATCGCCGTCAAGGGCAATGCCGCCGACGACGCCACCGAATTGACCAAGGTGTCGTTCGTGATGAAGGGCGGCGCGGTGATCCGCCAGCAGTAAAGGCCCGGCGGGTCATCACGCTGGCTCGCCAAGCCATGCGGGCAGTGTAGGGAGAAGTTGTTTTTATTCTTATACTGGTCGCATGCGTGTTTTTCTTCTCTTTGTACTTTTGGTGCTGAGCGCTTGCGGTGGCGGTTCCAACTCCTCCTCTGGAACCGCCGCGGGCTCTACGGCCGCCGCCTCCATCACCGTTTCCGATCCCGTCACCGTTGGCTCGCTGGCCGGGATGACTGACGCGCTGGTGGTCGGCGACCACATCGTGGTGCGCTCTCGCTCCGATTCCTTTGTGACCGTCAATGGCCAGCCGGCGTATGCCGGCACGCGGCTTAGCGTACTGGATAAGCAAGGCAAGCTGCTGTCTTCCACCGACTACGGCTTCTCGCTGGCCGCCGGCTATACCGGCGAGTGGCTGATGATGCTGTCGCCGGATGGCTTCATCATGGTGCAAGCCACCAAGGGCACGGCGCTGCTGCACTTCGATGCGCAAGCCAGGCCGCTGGGCAGCGCCACCGATCTGTACCCACCGGTGGCGGCGACGTCCACCACCGAATATGCGGCGGCCGAAAACGGCGGCGCGGTGGACGGCAATGGCTTCTGGCTGGCCACTACCTTCTCGCTGTTGCCGGTCACCGACAAGACGCAGTATGTGCTCAAGCTGTGCAAATTCGATTTCAGCGGCAGGCAGCTTACGCCGCCGTTCATGATTTCCACTTCGGCCCTGCATCCGCATGTGGCGGCTGCCGGCGGTGCGGTGCTGGCAGGCTGGATGGAAGGCGGCGGCGCCGCGCTGGCCATGTGGGCCAAGGGCGCAGGCGCGCCGACCATCCGTTCGATCAATACTGGTGGTTCGCAGCCGTATCCGGTGGCGCTGAATACCTCGGGCAAGATGGGCGTGCTGTGGAACGGCAAAGCCACGACCACCAGCAGCGGTGGCGTGATGGGCGTGGCGGTCGACAGCAATGGCGCGCCGGTGCTGCCCAGCGGCCGTACCGACCTGACGCAGGAGACCTTGTCCACGGCCTGGAATGGCAATGCGCGCGCTTCCGAGATCGATGCACATGCCTTCAGCGGTGGCATCGCCATCGCCGGCAGCGTGGTCGGCGCCTTCAAGACCGGCGACCCGGTGGGCGATGTGCTGGTGCTGGCCGATTATGCGGTTGGTTCGGAGCCGCTGTCGGCGCAGTCGCCAACGCTGCTGCGCTTTACTTTGCCCGGCCGCGCGGCGCTCGGCCCCGCGCCGGTGTTCCGGCAGATGCTGTTCGCCGACCACGCCGTGCTGCTGTCCGGCGACGACAACCGTCTGCAGGCCTTCAACGTCAATCGCGGCCGTTAAATCACTTGCAAGCAGCACGTTGCTCATTACATAATTGAAAAATAATTATGATGATGGGGAGTGCGGCATGAAGCGAGTGTTCAAGTGGCTGGCGATTGCGCTGGCTTCGGTGGTGCTGGTGGTGGCTGCGTTATTCGCGCATTCGATTTATTTCAAGCCACTGAAACTGGACTGGTTCTACACCCGGGTATTCGCGCTGTTCGCGATCGACAGTCCTGAGATGCTGTCGTCGATGCGCATCCTGCCCGGCTGGGCGGACTTCTACAGCGCCAGGCTGGATGACGCTTCGCCGGCGCACGAGCAGAAGATGCTGAACCTGATGAAGGACAGCCTCGCCACCCTCAAGCAGTATGACCGCGAGAAGCTGGACCGCGAAGGCCAGCTTTCCTACGACACGCTGGAGTACTTCCTGCGCATACAGGCCGAGGGCGAGCCGTATATCCATCACGATTTCCCGGTCAATCAGATGCAGGGCGTGCAAAGCGCGCTGCCGGACTTCATGGTACAAGTGCACCAGGTGACCAGCAAGGCCGAGGCGGAGAGTTATATCGCGCGCCTTAAACTGTTTCCGGTCAAGTTCACCCAACTGACCGAAGCCCTGCGCCTGCGCGAATCGCGCGGCGTCATACCGCCGCGCTTCACGGTGGAGAAGGTACTCAAGCAGATGGACGGCATGATCGCCATGGCGCCAGAGCAGCATCCCTTGTATGTCAGCTTCAAGACAAAGCTGGACAAAATTCCTGTGACGGAGATGGATGCCGAAACGCGCACGCGACTGCTGGCTGGCGTTGCCGCAGCGGTGAAGGATCAGGTGTATCCGGCCTATCGCGGCTTGATCAGCTATTTCACCGCGCTGGCGCCCAAGGCCAAGGAAAACAATGGCGCATGGAGCCTGCCGAATGGCGACGCCTTCTATGCATGGGCGGTGCGCATGCATACCACCACCAACATGACGCCGCAGCAGGTGCATGAACTGGGGCTGGCCGAAGTGGCGCGCGTGAGCGCGGAGATGGATGCCATCCTCAAATCGCAGGGCCTCAACGACGGCACCATCGGCGCCCGCGTGCAGCTGCTGGCGCGCTCGCCGGAGCAGCAGTATCCGAATACGCCGGAAGGCAAGCGGGCCATGCTGGCGCAGTATCAGGCCATATTGGATGAGGTGAACAAAGGGCTGGGCGGCGCGTTCGATGTGCGTCCCAGGCTGGGGGTGAAGGTGGAGCAGGTGCCGCCGTCTTCGGAGGCGACCGCGCCGGGCGCTTATTACATGATGGGCGCATTTGACGGCACGCGTCCGGGGGTGTTCTACGCGAATATGCGCAATCCGGGCGACACGCCGAAATTCGCCATGCGCACGCTGGCTTATCACGAGGGCATACCGGGCCATCACTTCCAGATCACACTGGCGCAGGAGCTGGAAGGCGTGCCGTTCTTCCGCCGCGTGGTGCCGTTCACCGCTTATCAGGAGGGCTGGGCGTTGTACGCGGAACGGCTGGCGTATGAGCTGGGCTTCGAGAAAGACCCGCTGGATAATCTGGGCCGTCTGCGCGATGAAATGATGCGCGCCACGCGGCTGGTGGTCGATTCCGGCATCCACTACAAGCACTGGACGCGTGAGCAAGCCATCAGCTACATGATGGACAATACCGGCATGGCCGAAGGCGATGTGACGGCGGAGATTGAACGCTATTTCGTCGCGCCGGGACAGGCGTTGGCGTACAAGGTCGGCATGTTGAAGATCCTGGCCTTGCGCGAGCATGCGAGGCAGGAACTGGGCGATAAGTTCGATCTGAAGCAGTTCCATAACGAAGTGCTGACGCACGGCGCCTTGCCGTTGTCGGTGCTGGAGCGGGTGATTAACGACTGGATCGCGAAGCGGAAGCAGGCATGAAGATAGGGATGCAAACGTGGGGCAGCCATGGCGATATCCGCCCGTTCCTGGCGCTGGCCGAAGGCCTGCAACTGGCCGGGCATGATGTGACGCTGCTGATCACCTGCGTCGACAGCGATGCCTATGCCGGCGTGACGTCGGCCTCCGGCGTGAATATTCGTATTGTCGCTTCGCCGGTGATTACCCCGGAGCAGGGCGCGGAGATAGGCTGGGCCATCGTCAACGCGCGCGATCCTTTGAAGCAGATGTCGCTGATCATGCGTCGCTGTTTTGGGCCGGTGGAGGAGGCGATGTTTGATGCTGCCCGCGAGCTGGCGGCGGAGTCGGATCTGGTGATCGGCCATTACTTCATGTATCCAACGCAGATCGCGGCGGAACATGCGGGCAAGCCGTATGTGAGCGTGCTGCTGTCGCATGCCGGGATACCGAGTGCATACAGTCATCCGCTTGGATGGCCGCGTATGTTCAATGGCTTTTTGTGGTGGCTGACGCGCCGGCTGATGCATCGGACGCTAAGCCCCTACGTCAATCGCCTGCGTGCGCGGGTGGGCATGACGCCGGCGAAGGATGTGATGAGCGAGGTGTGGTTGTCGCCGTACCTGACGCTGGTTGGTGTGAGTCCGCAGATTTGCGAGCGCCAGCCGGATTGGCCGGATGCCTGGCAGGTGTGCGGTTTCCTGGACATGCCGAACATGCAGCTGGAGGGACAGCTGACCGATGCCTTGCTGTCCTTCCTGTCCGCAGGCGAGGCGCCGGTCTACATGACGATGGGTAGCTGGATGCCGCCGGATGTGGCGGACCAGCGAGACGCATTGCGCCTGCTGACCGAAGCCGCACGCCTTACCGGTTGCCGCGCGGTGATACAGGCATCGCGGTGGGCAGAGTGCGGCGTGCAATCGGACGATCGCATCATGTACGTGGCGGCCGCGCCGCATCATCTTATTTTCCCGCGCTGCGCGGCAGTGGTGCATCATGGTGGCGCCGGCACCACACAATCGGCCACGCTGGCGGGCAAGCCGTCCATTGTCGTTGCCAACATCAGCGAGCAGGAACACTGGGCGAATGAACTGCGGCGCATCGGCATCGCCGGAAAACTGACGCGCCGCCGCAGCGTCACCGCGAAGCAGCTGGCGGCGCACATCCGCTATGTGCTTGACCGGCCGGCGTTGTCGGCCAAAGCGGGTGCGGTAGCCGAGGCCATGGTGCATGAAAACGGCGTAGCGACAGCGGTGCGCCTGATTTCGGCGAGAGCTCAAGAAACTATATGACAGACTTTTTAGAATTGCGGCGTTGTTTTTTGTGACCGCGCTGGCGGAAATCGTAGGCTGCTATCTGCCCTGGCTAGTGCTCAAACAGAGCAAGCCGGCGTGGCTGCTTTTGCCGGCTGCGGCATCGCTGGCGCTGTTTGCCTGGCTCCTGACACTACATCCAAGCGCCGCCGGGCGCACCTACGCAGCTTATGGCGGCGCCTATATTTGCGTCGCGCTGTTATGGCTGCGTTTCATCGATGGCGTGGCGCTGACCCGCTTCGACGCCATTGGTGCCGTGCTGGCGCTGGTTGGCATGGCGGTGATCGCGTTGCAGCCGTCTCAATGGCGAGGTGGTTGATATCCGCGAAGGATGAACTAGCGTCTTCGGAGCACTGATACCACGTATCGCAAAATACGGGAATTGGATCGCGGGTTGGGCCGATAGAATGGGCTGATTTATCCCGATCCGGAGCCGATATGAGACGACGTGCCTTCCTGACTGCCGCTGTGGTTCCTGCTTCCGTGGCACTTGCCGGGCCGTTAGCGGCGATTGCGCAGCGGGCTTCGGTGCGGGTGATTGTCGATAATGATTTTGCCGGTGATCCGGATGGACTGGTGGCGCTGGCGCATCAGCTGCTGTCGCCGAAGGCGCGCACGGTGTTGGTGACTGGGTCGCCGCTGGACGCGAAGTTGGCCGGCATGGCTGGTGTTGATGCCGCGCAGACGGCTGGTGCTGGCTGTCGCTTGGCGCAGGAGTTGATCGGGCGCCCTGGGATGACGAGCGCACCGCCGGTTGTTGTAGGCGCCGAAGGTTTTGCGGGCGGCGAGTCGGCGGCGGCGCGCTCGATTGTTGCGGAGGCGATGCGTGATGATCCTTTGCCGCTGATCGTGACCTGTGGTGGACCGCTGACGAATGTCGCCGCGGCTTTGCGGCTCAATCCTGCCATTGCCGAGAAAATGAAGCTGGTATGGATAGGTGGTGCGGCCGATGCAGGCGGCTACGAGTACAATTTGTCGACCGACCTCGCCGCGGCGCGCTATGTGCTGGAGGAGTCCGGAGTGCCGGTGGGCAGATTCCTGAGCCGGAGTACAAGCGGTTCCAGATTTCCGTCTCGGCGTTGACCAGTGAGTTCCGCGAGATTTCGCCGGCGGCGCAATGGCTTTATGAGCAGTACCAGCATCTGCCGCCGTTCGTGCAGCTTGGCGGCTCATTGACTTTCGGCGACAGCCCCATGGTGTCGCTGACCGCTTTCGGTATGGAGTTTTGCCCTGTCGTCAAACGCCGCGCGAGGCGCATCCGTGACGATTCACGCTACGGCGAAGAGATCGCCGCGCGTGAAATTCATGTGTGCCACTCGATGGATGTGGCACTGAACTTTGCCGATTTCTTCGCGCTGCTACGCTTGCACCGGCAGGCTTGATTACAGCAGCGACTCCGCCAGGTCTTTCAGATCGTCGGCGTATTCCAGTTCCACCAGCTGTTTGCGCGCCACGCCGCTGCGCCATGCTGCGGTGGCGATCTTCGGCGTCACGCCGCTCAGCAGGCGCGGGTCCAGCAGGCCCGGTACGATGTAGTCTTTGCTGAAGCGTACATCGCTGCGCGCCATGTCAGCCAGAGCCACCACGCATGCGCGCTTCATTTCCTGGTTGATCGTCACAGCACCCGAGTCCAGCGCCGCGCGGAACAGATAAGGGAAGCACAGCGCATTGTTGATCTGGTTCGGATAGTCCGAACGGCCGGTGGCGATGATGGCGTCCGGCGCCACTTCGCGCACCAGTTCCGGACGCAGTTCCGGCTCAGGATTGGCCAGCGTGAACACGATCGGCTGCGCTTTCATGCGCTGGATGTCCATCTGCGACAGCACGCCCGGACCGGACACGCCGAGGAACACGTCCGCGCCTTCCATCACTTCCGACAGCGTGGTGGCCACGGTATCCTGCGCCCACGCGGCTTTTTCGCCGTCCAGATTGCGCGCGGTGGTCAGCACGCCTTTGCTGTCGCAGACGTAGATGTTCTTGCGCTGTGCCCCCAGATCCACCAGCAGCTCCAGGCAGGCCATGGCCGCCGCACCCGCGCCGGAGCAGACGATTTTGACGGTGGCGATATCGCGGCCGGTCATCTCGATTGCATTCAGCATGCCCGAGCCCACCACGATGGCGGTGCCGTGCTGGTCGTCGTGGAAGACCGGAATCGACAGGCGTTCGCGCAGCTTGCGCTCGATGTAGAAGCACTCGGGCGCCTTGATGTCTTCCAGGTTGATGCCGCCGAAGGTCGGATGCAGGGCGGCGATGATGTCCACCAGTTTGTCCGGATCGCTCTCGTCGATCTCGATGTCAAACGCGTCGATGCCGGCGAATTTTTTGAACAGCACCACTTTACCTTCCATCACAGGCTTGCCGGCCAGTGCGCCGATGTTGCCCAGTCCGAGCACCGCGCTGCCGTTGGTGATGACGCCAACCAGGTTGCCCTTGGCGGTGTATTCGTAAGCCTTGGCCGGCTCACGCTTGATTTCCACGCACGGCGCGGCGACGCCCGGCGAATAAGCCAGCGCCAGGTCTTCCTGGGTGCTGACGCTTTTGGTGATTTCAATGGCGATTTTGCCTGCGCTGCCAGCGCGATGATAGGCCAATGCTTTTTGTTCTATTGTGGTCATATTCTGTTCCTTACAAATGCGAAAAACGCCTGTACGAGCCAAGGGCAGGTACAGGCGCAAACTGCTGGGGATTCAGTGAATCATGGATACAGGCCACGCACTTCACGCGCTTGCAGCACACGGGTGCAAGCAAGGATGAAGGTCGCGGTGCGCAGCGTGACTTTCTTGTCCTGCGCAACGGTCCATACAGCATTGAATGCATCCTGCATGATGCGAGTTAAGCGAGCATTAATTTCATCCTCGGTCCAGAAGAAGCTGGAGAAATCTTGTACCCACTCGAAGTATGACACGGTTACGCCGCCCGCGTTGGCCAATACGTCAGGAACGATCAGCACATCCTTGTCGGTCAGGATGTCGTCCGCTTCCGGCGTGGTTGGGCCGTTGGCGCCTTCCAGGATGATTTTGGTGCGAATACGCTGCGCGTTAGCAGCAGTAATCTGCTGTTCCAGTGCTGCCGGGATCAGGATGTCGGATTCCACGTCCCAGAATGCGTCGCGATCCAGCACCGCTTCGGCGCCAGGGAAACCTGCGACACCGCCGGTTTCCGCCACGTGCTTGTGCAGACGGGCGATATCCAGGCCACCCTGGTGCACCACGGTCGCGGTGTGATCCTGCACGGCCACCACTTTCGAACCGGCCTCCGCGAACATGGTCGCAGCCACGCCGCCGACGTTGCCGAAGCCTTGCACCGTAACGCGGGCGCCGGCAATCGCCACGCCGCGCTTTGCCGCTGCTTCGCGGCCGACCACGAACACGCCGCGGCCGGTCGCTTCACGACGGCCCAGCGAGCCGCCCAGCGAGATTGGCTTGCCGGTCACCACGCCGGTCGACAGGTTACCTTCGATCATGGCGTAGGAGTCCATCATCCACGCCATCACTTGTTCGTTGGTGTTGACGTCCGGTGCAGGGATGTCTTTGTTAGGGCCGATAATCAGGCTGATTTCGCTGGTGTAGCGGCGGGTCAGGCGTTGCAGCTCGCCACGTGACAGGGTCTTCGGATCGACACGGATGCCGCCTTTGGCGCCGCCGTATGGCACGTTGACGGCCGCGTTCTTCACGGTCATCCATGCCGACAGTGCCATCACTTCGGACAAGGTCACGTCCTGGTGGAAGCGCACGCCGCCTTTGCCCGGGCCGCGCGACATGTTGTGCTGTACGCGATAGCCTTCGTAGTGAGCGATGCTGCCGTCATCGCGCTCGATAGGCACGTCAACGGTCAGGATGCGCTTGGGGCGCTTGAGGGTTTCGACCCAGCGCGACAGGCTACCGAGGTGCGGGGTGACGCGATCGATTTGCTGCAAGTAGACGCCCCACGGACCGAGATCTTCGGCGTTAAGGTAGGAGGGCAGTGCGTGTTGTGCTGGTACGGTGGTCATGCTCAAGGCTCCCTTATATTCGTTGGCTGAACGCTGCTCGTGGCAGCGCTCAAGTGGGACGAATCATAGGCCTGGAGCCTTCAGAGCGGCCAATGCTGTATGCGCATTCGGCTATGCAAAAAATGCATAGTTATCTCTCCGATACCGGGGCGCGGCGTTTGCGGCCGCTGTGTTGCTGCTGCGATTCGAGGAATTCCCACAGCCGTTCAACGATCGGTTTTCCGCGCCGGTGCGATGATGGACGCTCGCGGTACAAGCGGATTTCCATTTCGATTTCCCAGTCGGCGCTATCGTTGTCGGCGCGCGCAAGCTGCTTTTGTTTGAGTTCGCGCGTGACGGCGGATTCGGGCAGGAAGGCGACGCCGCGTCCTTCCAGCGCCATCATCTTCAAGCCTTCCGCCATGTCGGTTTCGTAGTGCGGTTCCAGATGCAGCGCTGTTTTCGCATCGCTGAGGATCAGCTCCACCATGCGTCCGAGATAGGCGTTGTTGGTGTAGGAGAGGAAGGGCAGCGGCGAGCGCTTGGTCCCGGGCAGGGTGAACTCGGGCACTTTGTTTTTATCGCAGCGCGCATACGCGCGCAGCGATTCGTGGCCCAGCACCAGCATGTCGTAACGTCCCGGGTCCAGCTGCACCGGCTGGCGCGGATGGTGATAGCACAGCAGCAGGTCGCAGCCGCCTTCCACCAGTTGCAGCACGGCGTCGTGCACGTTGAGCGCCATCAGGCGGCTGCGGATGGGCGCGAAATCCTCTTCCAGTTTGGTCAGCCACTTCGGCACAAAGGTCAGCGACAAGGTGTGCGGCACGGCGAGGTCGATGCTGGTCTGCGCGGCGGCGCGCTTGGAGCGCAGCATCTCGCGCGCGCCATTGATTTTGGAGAGCATCTCCAGCGCCTGCTCGTAGAACACAATCCCTGCTGGCGTAAGGCGCGTTGGGTAGGAGGTGCGATCGATCAGGTCTGTTCCCAGCCAGTTTTCCAGCGACTGGATGCGGCGCGAAAAGGCGGGCTGCGTCACGTGGCGCAGCGCCGCAGAGCGGCTGAAATTATTGGTCTCCACCAGCGAGATAAAATCCTCCAGCCACTTGGTTTCCATGCGTTTTCCTTATGATGCGTTGGCGGCGATGCCGCGGATCGGCGTGAACAGATAGGCGCCCGCCGCGAACAGCACCAGTATGATGCCACCGCCAAGGAACAATTGCGATAGCGGGATTTGCGTCAGTATCCATCCGGTGGCCGCCGCCGACAACGGCGCCAGTCCCATGAAGATGAACATGAAGATGCTCATGGCGCGGCCCATCATGTGCGGCGGCACGCGCTGCTGTATCCAGGTGAAGACTTTGATCTGGATGTAGCCGGTGAGCAGGCCGAGTGCCAGCATCAGCGCGCAGGCCTGCCACGCCGCGTGCACCATGCCCAGGGGGGCGAGCAGCACGCCGGCGATGGCATCCGCCGACAGAATCATCGCGCCGAAGCTGGCGAAGCGCAGACGGTGGCTCATTTTCGCGGCCACGCCCATGCCGAGCAGCGTGCCGGCGCCGTGTGCGCCCATGATGATGCCGAGCGTGGAGGCGCCGTGCAGTTCGCTGGCCAGCACCGGAATCGCCACCTGCATCGCGCCGCCGATGAACAGCGACACGGTGCCCCAGTAAATGAAGCACAAGCGCATCGGCATGTCGTCCCATACCATGCGCAGGCCGGTACCGACGGAGCGCAGCACCGATTGCGGCGCGCTTGCGCCGTGTGTGGCGGGCGCGGTGCGCAGCGCTACTTTGGCCAGCGTCCACGCGGAGAACACATAGCTCAGGCCATCGAAGCCGAAGGCCAGTGCGAGGCCGCGCAGGTCGTGGCCATCGCCGCTCACCGCCAGCAGGCCCGCCGCCAGCAGCGGCCCGACCAGCATGGTGACCTGGCGCAGTCCCATCATCATGCCGTTGGCCGTTTGCAGGTGTTCAGGCGCGATGGCCAGCGGCATGATGGACATCCCGGACGGCATGGCGAACGCCTGCGCCAATCCAAGGCCAAACGCCAGCACGTAGATCACATGCAGCGCCAGTTGCGGCGTGATGGCGACGGTCAGCGACAGCGTCTCGCTCAGCGCCACGGTCGGCGTGGTGGACACGTTCAGCACCAGCAGCGTCAGCAGCGCAAGCAGCGCGGCGTTGACATGCTTGGTGAGCATCAGCACGCGCTTGGGCGAGTAGCGGTCCACCAGCGCACCGCCGACCAGGATGAACACGGCGCGTGGAATGCTCATCAGCGCGATCACCAGCCCGAGGGCCAGCGTATCACCGGTGAGCTTGAGCACCAGCCAGGGCAGGGCGATCATGGTCAGCTGATCGCCCAGCGCGGAGATGGCGCCGCCGCGCATCAGCCACTGGAAATTGGGATCGCGCTTTAGCGCCGCGCCAGGCGTCGGTTGATCGGCCATGTGGCCCTCGCTTTAAGAGTTGGAAGCATTCATGCCGGCGATGAGCGCCAGCGCCTTGCTGACATCATCGAACTGCGCCGGCGGACAGCTGCGCAGCAGGTCCTTGCTGATCTGGTCCGCCACCGTGGTGGCGTTGGTCAGCATCTCGCGCCCGGTGGCGGTGATGGCGGCGTAGGCCACGCGGGCGTCGCGCGGGTCCTGCTGGCGCTCGACCAGGCCGATTTTCTCCAGCGGCAGCAGGGTGCGGGTGACGCCGGACGCGGTCAGGCCCTGGCGTTCGGCCAGGTCGACGCGGCGCAGGCGGCCGCCCGGCGCGCGGTTCAGGTAGTGCAGCAGCATGAAGTCGCTGAAGCTGATGCCGTGGTAGCCGCCCAGCACCTGGTCGAGCCGGCGCACCAGCGTGGCTTGGGCGCGCGCCAGACGCAGGGTGAATTCGAGGCTGGGGCTGATGGGGGTTGCGTCGTCCATGATCTATCCTTGGTTGAGTAATGCTTGAATAATACTTGAGTAAACAAGTATTGCGCAACAATTATCGTATCAAGGTGTGGTCTGGGCTATAATGGCGGAATGAACGATACTACTCAACTCCCACCACTGCCGGACCGTCTGTCGATCGATCCGCGCAGCAAATTCCACGTCGCGGCCGTGTTTGAACACGACATCGGCATCAAGTTCAACGGCAAAGAGCGCAACGATGTGGATGAATACTGCATCAGCGAAGGCTGGATCAAAGTCCCGGCCGGCAAGGCGCTGGATCGCAAGGGCAATCCGATGTTGATCAAGCTGAAAGGCACGGTCGAGCCGTTCTACCGTTGATCCAATGAAAAAAGCCATGTGCGCTGCGACGGTCAAGACCGCCGCATAGCCACATGGCTTTTTTTTACTTGCCGGCTTCGCCGCGCAGCTTGTCCAGCATTTCCAGCGTGGACGGCGACAGGTTCATGATCCCGTGATAGGCACAGTACTCGCAAAACGCTTCCTCAGGCGTCATGGCGGCGATACTGGTGTCGGAATGGCCGCGGCGGCGCAGCGCGCGCAGGCAGGCGGCATCCATATTTCTGGAATTCATGCACTTCTCCCTTTTCGAATCAGATAAGTTGGTGGTGGGTTACGACTTACTGAAATTATTATAATTCGAAATAGTGCCGTACGGCAATAAAATTGATTCTACCTTAAGCCGGGCGCGGGGCCGCTGCGCTTGGGAGGCCGCGTTGCAGGCGCCACAGCAGGGCGGTCGCCACCAGCGAGGTGCCCACCACCACATAGCCGACCGTATCGAAGTGCAACAGGCGGCCATCGGCGGCCTGGGTGACGATGTGGCCGGACACCACCGAGGACACGCCGCCGGCCAGTTGCTGGATCGAGGCGCTGATGGCGTTGTACGAGCCGCGCTGGGTCATGCTCGGCACGGTCGAGGAAATCGCCTGGAACGGGATCATGCGCGAGAAGATGCCGACGAACATCACCGAATTGACCAGCACCAGCATCCACAGCGGAATATGGCCGAGGTGGGTGTAGATCAGTACCATGGCGATCGACAGTCCGGTGCCGAACAGGAACACGCGGAACTTGCCGATGGCGTCGGCCGCGCGGCCGATCAGCGGGCCGATGAAGATGGTGCAAATGCCGGTGACCAGGTACACGGTCGGCAGGTGGTGCAGGTCGATGCCCATGTTGTTGACGATGTAGGCGCTGCTGAACGGCATCAGCATGAAGCCGCCGGTGGTCAGCAGGGCGGTCACGCAGAAGGCCAGCAGGTAGCGCTTCTCGGTCACCGTGTGGAACAGGTGCATGAAGGGGCTGTGCTCCTGCGGCTGGCCGAGGTGGGCGTCGACCGGTTGCAGTTTCCACGCCACCAGCAGGCCGCCAATCAAGCCGAAGGCGGCCATGGCCATGAACGGCACATGCCAGTTCCACTGGTTGGACAGATAGATGCCGGCCGGGATGCCCAGCACCTGGCTGGCGGCAAACGCGGTCTGGATCAGGCCCATCACGCGGCCGCGCATTTGTGGCGGGAACAGGTCGGTGGAAATGGCCAGCACGATGGAGCCGATCACGCCGCCGAACAGGCCGGTGAACACGCGCGCGGCCAGCAGCGATTCAAAGCTTTGCGCCAGGCCGCACCAGACGGTGCCGACGATGAAGCCGGTGTAAAAGAACAGCAGCAACTTCTTGCGGTCGTAGCGGTCGGCGAAGCCGGCGGTCAGCAGGCCGGACACGCCGGCGCTGAAGGCGTAGGCCGACACCACCAGGCCGAACTGCGATGGCGCGATTTTCAGGTCCGGCATGATGACGGCGCCCAGCGGCGACATGATCATGAAGTCGAGGATCACGGCAAATTGCAGGAAGGCCAGCATGGCCACCACTTGTTTTTGATAGCCGCTGAATGGCGGCGCAGGTGTTTTTTGCATGCGTTATTCTTTCGTTTCAGGTGGTGCGGCGGGGCGGCAGAAGTTGGCGCGGTGCTTGAAGAAAGCCTGGCGCTCTTCGGGTGTCATGGCCTGCCAGCGCTGCCAGTGCTCGCGCTTCTCGTGCCAGTCGCGGTGATGGCCGCGGAAACCGCCGAACAGGATGCGGCAGAGTAGCAGCAATCCGAGGGCTTGCCAATAATTCACGGCATTGGCGCCGGGGAAGATTTCCGGGATCAGGCAGTTCCACAGGGCCATGACAACCAGGCCCAACACGCCGGCGGCGGCCAGGATGAAGATGCCCTTCATCAGCTTGAATTTCTTGTAACTCATATCGTGGTGACGCATTTTGCGGGTACTCCTTTCATTCGTCGTACAGGGCTTGCAGGCGCTGGCGCAGGTACAGCACGGCGTAGCGCTTGCGGGCCAATAAAGTGTTAATGGAGGTGGCGGTTTGTTCGGCCATCTCCTTGAAGCTGACGCCGTCCAGTTCGTGGGCGATAAAGACCTCGCGCTGGTTGGCGGGGAGTTCGTCCAGCGCGCACTGAAGTTCTTCCAGCAGCATGGCGCGGGTGTAGGCGGCTTCGGGGCCGGCGTCGGGCGAGGGCAGCATCAGATCGAGGCGGCAGTCGTCGTCCTCGTCGTTGTTTGGGGCGAGGTCTTCCAGCGCCACTTCCTTCTTCTTGCGGAAGCGGTCGATGATGCGGTTGCGGGCGACGCGGAACAGCCAGGCGCTGGCCTGCTCGATCGGATCGGGCAGGCGGTAAGCCTGGGTGAACTCGTAGAACACGTCTTGCAGAATATCGTCGGCGTCGGTCTGATCGGCCACGCGGCGGCGGATAAAGTTCCACAAGCGCGAGCGCTCGCGCAGCACCGTCGCGGTGATGTCCTGATCTTGCTCAGATGTTGTTATTGGTGCAGTCATAGACTGGAGGACGTTCGGCATACCGCAATATTGTATGTCGAACTGTTAAGGTTCACTTTTTGCGTTCTATAGCATTGAATTAGCATTCTGTCTAAAACTGGCTCAGGCGCGGCGTGCGCTTTCTTACACTGGTGGTTCTTTCAATGTGGGGAGGCGAAATGGGTAAGTGGCGTTTGATTTTTGGATTGACGTTGCCGCTGGTGGCGCAGGCGCAGGGCGATCTGTCGGCGCTGGATCGGGATATGGCTGGGGCGCGGTCGAAAGTGCTGGTGTTGGGTACGGTGCATTTGAGCGAGTTGCCGAAGACGTTCAATCCCGCTGCGCTGGATGGGGTGCTGAGGCGGCTGGAGACCTTCAAGCCGGATATCATCACCATCGAGTCACTGCCGGGGGAGGAGTGCGATCTCGCCGCACGTCAGCCGGCCAAGTATGGCGCCGACTATTGCGCGCCAACCGATGAAGCCAGGGCCGCCACCGGGCTGGATCTCAGCGCCGCCATCGCCCAAGTCCACCAGACCTTCAAAAGCTGGCCGTCGCAGCCTGCGCCAGCACAGCGCCGCCATCTTGCCGCGCTGCTGCTGGCGGCGAACGACCGGGCCTCGGCCTATGTGCAATGGTTGCAGCTGCCGGAGGCCGAGCGCCGTGCGGGCGATGGGCTGGATGCCGTCTCGGCCGGCAAGCTGGCTAAAATGGCCGACAACAATAATGAAAATTACCTGATCGCGGCCCGCTTGGCCGCGCGGCTAGGCCTGCAACGCGTGCACCAGGTCGACAATCATACTGGCGACAATATTGCTGTGGCGGACGAGAAGGCATTTGGCGCCTCGGTCGAAGCGGCATGGAAAGCCGGCGGTGCGGCGCTGCAAGCTCATGACAAGCGCTGCGATGCGATGGCGCTGGAAGCCGACCTGCTGCCGCTATACCGCGATATCAACCTGCCAGCCAACCTGCTGATGCGCGCTGACGGCAACGTGCGTGCCGCCCTGCGCGCTGCGTCGCCGCAAGGCTATCCGCAGATGTGGGTGGCCGGCTGGGAAATCCGCAACCTGCGCATGGTCGCCAACATCCGCGAAACTTTCCGCGAGCGCCCCGGCGCCCGCGTGCTGTCCATCGTCGGCGTCACCCACAAACCGTGGTTCGACGCCTGGCTGGGCCAGCTGCAAGGCGTGGATATTGTCGACACGGCAGAGATACTCAAGTAATCTGCTAGTTTCCGATTTGATAAGGGCAGGGCGATGCGGATTTTATTTCTGGCCTTGATGGCGTTGCCGATGGCCGCCCATGCAGAGGGTGGTGGCATAGGTTATCCAACAGTATCCGCAGCGCTGGAGGCGCTCAAGGCGCGCAGTGATGTCGCGATTTCAGTGCAAGGCGGCTGGACCATTGTCGAGGATAAGGCGGCGCATGCTATCTGGTCGTTCACACCAGCCGATCATGCAGCCCATCCCGCTGCGGTGCGGCGTGAGATGGTGGAGCAGGGCGGCGGCGTTTCTGTCCAGATGACAGCGCTATGTCAGGCCAGCAAGCAGGCTTGCGATAAGTTGATGGAGGAGTTCAAGGTCTTGAATGCCCGGATGGGGCAGGATGTCTCCAGCCAGTGGCGTGCCAGCAGTGCACAGATCGAGCGCGTGGAGTCTTTGAGCCGTCTATATTTCGCCGCCAAGGATGATGCCCGCTATCAGGAAGCGTATGCGGTACTGACGCCGTCCCAGCACCAGCAGACGCCTTTCGCGCGCTGGAGCTTCCTGGCGCAGGACTTCAACGCTCAAGCGGGGAAGCTGATACAGCGGGATTTCAAGAAAATTACCTGGTACCGCAATCCGCCCCAGGCGCCGGCGGGCGTCTATGCGGCTGTGGATTTTTCCGGCGAATATGCGAACACCAGCCTGTATTGCGGTTATCTGGTGTTGGTCGAGCAGCCTGATGGAGCCTTCCTGATCTTACGCGAAGAGCAAAATGTGGTCGACAAGGACACGGCCGCCAAGCTCAAGCCCGGCGAACTGGACGGCTTGCGAGCGCAATTCAAGTGCAAGTAAAACTTGCGCACGTTGCTTGGCTAACAGAGGCAATAAGCGATAGGCCGTAAAGTCAGGTCATCCATTTGCTCACCGGAGATAAAAATGACTCTGCTGTCTTCCGCTCTGATCGGCGCCGTGGCCAGCGCGCGTTCGATGACGCCGATGGCCACCATCGCGATGGCGCGCACGGCCGGCCGCGAGACCAGCGGCAAGCTGGTCCTGCTGGACAAGCCGCTGTTCAAGCTCGGCGCCATGGCGATGGGCGCCGGCGAGCTGGTCGGCGACAAGATGAAGAGCGCGCCCGACCGCACCGTCTTCCTTGGCCTGCTGGCGCGCGTGATGAGCGCCGGCATCGCCGGTGCGGCGCTGGCGCCGCAGGGCCGCGAACCGGCCGGCGCCGCGGTTGCGGTGGCTACCGCCGTGCCGCTGGCCTATCTCACCCTGGCCGGCCGCAAGCGCGCCATGGCCAGCATGGGCCAGACCCGCAGCGGCTTGATCGAAGACGCGCTGATCGTCGCCGCCGGCGCGGCCATCGTGGCGCTGTCCACCCGCGCGCAGCGCTAGGCCCAAAGCAAAACGGCCGCCAGATTGCTCTGGCGGCCGTTTGCTCATGCGCTGACCGGATTAACGGTCGCCGTAGCTGCGACGTGGACGGTCGCTATTGTACGGATTATTGGCTTTGAAGCCCGGGCCTTTGTAGCCTTCGTTCGAGCCGGTGACGCCGTCGCGGCGCGGGGCGCCCGGCTTGCTGAACGAGCGCTGGCCTGGCTTGCCGCCGCTGCGGTTGTCGCCCGGCTTCCAGCCGCCCGGACGCGAGGAGCGTGGCGGGAAGCTGGTTTTCTTCGGCTCGAAACCTTCAATCACGTTCACCGGAATCATTTGCTTGGTGAAGCGCTCGATGCGTTTCACGTGCATGCCTTCGGCGTGGTTCACCAGCGAGATCGCCAGGCCGTTGCGGCCGGCGCGGCCGGTGCGGCCGATGCGGTGCACGTAGTCCTCTGGGAACTTCGGCAGGTCGTAGTTGAACACGTGGGTGATGGTCGGCACATCGATGCCGCGGGCGGCGACGTCGGTTGCCACCAGCACTTTGACGTGGCCGCGGCGCAGGCTTTCCAAGGTGCGGTTGCGGGCGCCCTGGTGCATGTCGCCGTGCAGCGCGGCGGCCGAGAAGCCGGCGATGTTCAGGCGGTCGGCGATGGTGTCGGCGTCACGCTTGGTGGCGGTGAACACCACGGCCTGGGCCATGGTCTCGTCGCGCAGCAGGTGGTCCAGCAGGCGGTTCTTGTGCGACAGGTCGTCGACGAAGTGCACGCGCTGGGTGATGTTCTCGTGCTTGTTGGCCGCGCTCATGATCTGGATGATCTGCGGCTCCTTGGTGATGCGGCGCGCCATGTTGCCCACCACGCCGTCCAGCGTGGCCGAGAACAGCATGGTCTGGCGGCCTTCCGGGGTCGCGGCAACGATCTTTTCGATGTCGTCGATGAAGCCCATGTCCAGCATGCGGTCGGCTTCGTCCAGCACCAGGATTTCCAGTTGCGAGAAGTCGATCTTGCCCGATTCCATGTGGTCGATCAGGCGGCCCGGGGTGGCGACCAGGATTTCAGGATTCTTGGTCAGCAGTTGCATCTGCTTTGGATACGGCATGCCGCCCAGGATCGACACGGCCTTGATGCGGCGCAGGTTGACGCTGTACTTGTCGGTGTTGGTGGTGACTTGCAGGGCCAGCTCGCGGGTCGGGGTCAGCACCAGCATTTTCGGCTGGGCAGGCTTGAAACGTGGACGTTCGCCGCGCGCGCGGGCGGCTTGCATTTCTTGATTCGGGGTCTTGCCGGCGGCGGCAGGCTCGATGGCCGCCAGGCGGTGCAGCGACGGCAGCATAAAGGCCGCGGTCTTGCCGGAACCGGTTTGCGAGGATACCAACAAGTCCTTGCCGGCGATGGCGGCCGGCACTGCCTGCTCCTGCACCGGGGTCGGCTTGGTGTAGCCGGCGTCGGTCAGGGCTTTGAGGATGGACGTGTTGAGACCTAGTGCTTCAAATGTCATGCTTTTCTTTCGTAAAAATGCAGCGTCCACGCCGGAGCGGAACGCGAAATAGCAACGCCTACCAAAACGAAATGATTCAATCAGAATCGAAAGAAATTTCGGCACAAAAGCTTTGCGCCGGGACGGTGTCAGATCAACGACACCAGAGGCGGGAGGGCTTTATAAGGGCATCCGAACGATGCGCTGTGAGGCTTGCGTAGCTGCTTAACTATCAACTGGCTGAATCTTTGGTAGCGATTTGCTATCGACTGACACAGGGATTTCAGCGCAAGGCCGGTATTATGCCCTAATTTAACACTCTTGTACAGATCAGCTGGCCATTCGTTTCAACAGGCGCTCGAAACGCAGGCTGGCGCGATGTGCCTTGGCCAACATTTCCTCGCTGATTTCCTCGGCCTGCGGCTCGACCGGCTCGCTCAGCGCGCCGTAGCCGAAGCGGCGCGTGGTCTGGCGCATGCGCGCCGACATGAAGACCGACAGCGCGCGGTAGAAGCGGGCCGCGAACGGCGCGTCGGCGTCCAGTTTCTCGCGCAGGCGGGCGTGCGACAGGCGCAGCGCGGCCGCGCCCTCGTTGGCGCGCACCGAGGCGGTGGTGCGGGCCGGATCGACCAGCGACATTTCGCCGATGATTTCACCATTGCTCAGCTCGACGATCTGTTCGTCGTTGCCGCTCAACACGGAGAAGGTGCCGTCCAGCACGAAATACACGCTGTCGACGTGGCTGTTGAAGGCGATGATTTCCGCGCCCACCGGATAGCGCAGGCGGTCGCCGTTGTTGGCGATCCATTCCACGTCCTCATCCTCCAGCTCGCTGAGGATGAAAAGCACTTTGCGCATGCGTGCCGGGTCCGGCGCGATCAGTTGATCGACGGAGGAGGTTCTGTTCACTTGCTGCCCTAGTTTGATGTTATTTTTAGTTCTCTAAAGTATAAGCTTTTTCAAGTCCTCCGGACAAGAAAAAAGCCCTGCAAGCAGGGCTTTTGGCGGGCTGCGGGGCGACAGCGGCTTACTGGTAGTCTTCCGCGTTCAGGCCCATCACGTGCGAGAAACCGCCGTCGACGTAAGTGATTTCACCGGTGATGCCCGAGGCCAGGTCGGACAGCAGGAAGGCGGCGGTGTTGCCGACCTCTTCGATGGTGACGTTGCGGCGCAGCGGCGCGTGCGAGGCGGCAAAGCCCAGCAGCTTGCCGAAATCCTTGATGCCGGACGCGGCCAGGGTCTTGATCGGGCCGGCCGAGATGCCGTTCGAGCGGATGCCTTTCTTGCCCAGGTTTTCCGCCAGGTAGCGCACCGACGCCTCCAGCGAGGCCTTGGCCAGGCCCATGGTGTTGTAGTAAGGGATGGCGCGGACCGCGCCCAGGTAGGACAGGGTCAGCACCGACGAGCCTTCCTTCAGCAGCGGCAGGGCGGCCTTGGTCAGGGCCGGGAAGCTGTAGGCCGAGATGTCGTGCGCCACGCGGAAGTTTTCGCGGGTCAGGCCGTCCAGGAATTCGCCGGCGATGGCTTCGCGCGGCGCAAAGCCGATCGCGTGCACCAGGCCGTCCAGCTGCGACCAGCTCTTGCCCAGGTCGGCGAACAGCGCCTCGATCTGCTCATCGCTCGACACGTCGCAGTCGAACACCAGGTTGCTGCCGAATTCGGCGGCGAATTCGGTGATGCGGTCCTTGAAGCGGTCGCCGACGTAGGTGAACGCCAGCTCGGCGCCTTCGCGTTTGCAGGCTTGGGCGATGCCGTAAGCGATGGAACGGTTCGACAGCAAACCAGTGATGAGGATTTTTTTGCCTTGCAAGAACGCCATAGGGACTCCGAGTGCGACTGCCGTGCACTCGCTTGCTCCCGGGAGCTGGCTGGCACGGCAGTTGGGTTGTGTTTTTTTAAGACCAAGATTGTAGGGCGACTACGCCGCGACTGCAACCTTTGTCAGTGATTGGTCTTGCGGTGGTTTTTGGATTTGGCGGCGTCACGCGGCACGCGCGCCTTGACCAGAGCGACCGGGCTGGATTTCTCCGACTTGCCGGCCTTGGCCTGCTTGTAGCCCTTGGCGGCCGACTTGCCAGCGCGTTCGTCCTCGAAGGCTACGGTGGCGTTGTCGGCCACCTCGGCGCCAATATTGGTGTTGACCGAGGCCGACAGCTTGGGCACCAGAATGGTGGAGCCGGCTTTCAGCACCGAATTCTGCGGGATGTTGTTGGCCTGGCGGATCACCTCGGGCGAGGTGTGGAAGCGCGAGGCCAGCGAGCGGATCGATTCGCGCGCACTGGTGATCTTGTGCGTGCTCCAGGTCGACAGTTCCTTGCTCCACTGGGCCAGATTGATGTGGAACTTCTCGGCGTTTTCCTTCGGCAGCAGGATCTTGGTGTCCTCGCCGCCGACGATCACCGGGCGCTTGAATTGCGGATTCAGCGCCTTGAACTCGTCCACCGACAGCTCGGCCAGATGGGCGGCCACGGTCAGGTCGATATCGCTGGTCTTGTCGACCGCCGTGAAGTACGGCGAATTGTCGATGGCCGGCAGGCTCAGGTTGTACTGCTGCGGATTGGCGACGATATTCTTCACCGCTTGCAGCTTGGGCACGTAATTGCGGGTTTCGGCCGGCATCAGGTCGGCCAGGCTTTCAAAGTCGGTCGGCTTGCCGGCGGCCTGATTGCGCTTGATGGCTTTCTGCACCGAGCCTTCGCCCCAGTTGTAAGCGGCCAGGGCCAGCTGCCAGTCGCCGAACATATCGTACAGGCGCTGGAGATAGGTCAGGGCGGCGTCGGTCGAGGCCAGGATGCCGCGGCGCTCGTCCTTGAAGGCGTCCTGCTTCAGGTTGAAATCGCGGCCGGTGCCCGGCACGAACTGCCACATGCCAGCGGCGTTGGCGCTGGACAGGGCGTTCGGGTTGAAGGCGGATTCAATGAAAGGCAGCAGCGCCAGTTCGGTCGGCATGCCGCGCTTTTCCAGCTCGGACACCACGTGGAACAGGTACAGCGAGGCGCGCGCGGTGGTGCGGGCGATGTAGTCCGGGCGGGTGGCGTACCAGTTGATGTGCTTGGCGACCAGGTCGTTATTCACATCGGGAATGGCATAGCCGCTGCGAATGCGGCCCCAGACGTCTTTTTCGCGGAAAGCCTCTTCGTCGACCAGTTTGGCCGGCTTGTTGATTTTCAGGGAGGAGACATCAAGGGTGGGGGATTTCGGCAGGGGAGACAGCGCGGTGGTGACCGTCGGCAGGCCCGGCGCCTCGTCATGCGCCTGGGCCAGCACCGGCGCTAGTAGCGCTAACAGGGCAGCCAATGCGGCAGATTTTGGAATTCGTGCTTGCATAGTTTTCCATGGTTGGCGACAAGAAACATCGCGTGGACTATGAATTAAACGTGGAGTGTACGAAGGTCATCCGGCCGAGTCAAGAAATATGTCACCCTTATGACAAATTCTTATATGCAACAGTTCCCAGTAATTAAGAGCGAGATCGCTGCAAATTTGCGTACAATCCTGTCTTTGCGCTGTTACCGAGGAATTGCAATATGAGTAGTCCCATCGATCGCGACGTGGTCATCGCCGACACCGTTCACTGGATGGAAAAGGCCGTCATTGGCCTGAACCTGTGCCCCTTCGCCAAGGCGGTGCACGTGAAGAAGCAGGTGCGTTACGTGGTCAGCGAGGCGGAAACGCCGGAACAGCTGCTGGAAAAATTGATGGAAGAGCTACAGTATCTGGCCGATGCCGATCCGGAAAAGGTCGACACCACGCTGCTGATCCATCCCAACGTGCTGACCGATTTCTTCGACTACAACGAGTTCCTCGACGTCGCCGACGCCGCGCTGGAAGATCTGGGCCTGGACGGCTTCCTGCAAGTGGCCAGTTTCCACCCGGACTACCAGTTCGCGGATACGGACAAGAACGACATCGGCAACTACACCAACCGTTCGCCGTATCCGACCCTGCATCTGCTGCGCGAGGACAGCATCGACCGCGCGGTCGAGGCATTCCCGGACGCATCTGAAATTTTTGACAAGAATATCGAAAAGCTGGAACAGCTTGGCCACGACGGCTGGGACAAACTCATGGAGAAGCCATGAGCGACCTGCCCATCCGTCCCGACACGCCCTGCGTGGCGGTGTGCTCGACCACCTTCGACGAGATTTGCCGCGGCTGCGGCAGGACCGTCGTCGAGGTGGCGCACTGGGTGGCGATGACTGCCGAACAGAAGGAAGTCGTCTGGCAGCGCATCCTGGCGCAGGGCTACCCGCGCCGGAATACTTGATCAGTACGAACCGATAAAGTCCTTCTTGCCGATTTCCAGGCCGTTATGGCGCAGGATGTCGTAAGCGGTGGTGGCGTGGAAGTAGAAGTGCGGCAGCGCGTAGTGGAACAGATAGGTCTGGCCGACGAAGTGCTTGGTCTTCTCGCCGCTGCCGGTGGTGATGGCGCGGCCTTCGCTGCCTTCGATCTGCGCCTGCGGCACGCTGTTGATGTAGTCCAGCGTCTTGACGATGCGCGCTTTCAGCTCGGCGAAAGTCACTTCCTTGTCTTCATACGACGGCACTTCCTGGCCGCCCAGGCGTGCGGCCGCGCCCTTGGCGAAATCGCAGGCGATCTGGATCTGGCGCGTGAACGGCAGCATGTCCGGGAACAGGCGGCATTGCAGCAGCGCGGCCGGGTCGATTTTCTTGTCGGCGGCGTGGGCTTCAGCCTTTTCCAGGATGGCGTGCAGACTGTTCAGAATCTGCTTGAACACAGGAATGGAGGCGGAGTACATGGAGAAGGTGGTCATGGCGAATTCCTATGTGTGGGAAAAAGAGTCGCGATCATAGCGCGGCTGGCGGATTTTTGCTTACGCCAGTAGTTTTTCCGGGCATAATTCCTAGAAAGTAACAATTTAGACCGATGATGCCAATTTACTATTACGCTGCTGGTGCATGACTAGTGCTCTTTATAAGCGAATGCGCGCCCGCCTGAGCGCGCTGTACGGTCTATCCATTTATGGCGCCTTGCTGGTGGTGGTGTTTGGCGGCCTGGTGATCCCGGCCATCATCGGCAGTTATCTGCTGATCGGCGTGCACGAGCAGCAATCGGCGCGCGTGGCCCTGAACGAATCCTTGCAGCGCAATGCCGACATCCTGGCGCTGGGCATGCAGGAGTCCCTGTGGAATATGAATGCCGAATCGGCCCATTCGCTGGTGGAATCGGTGATGCGCGACCGCTCGGTGCTGCAAGTGCAGGTGGTCGGCCAGGCCGACACCCAGTTCATGCACGTGCGCTCGCCGCGCGTGGCCAGCGGCAATGTGTATCGCGCCGAGCGCGAGATCCTGGTGCGCGGCGAGCGCATCGGCCGCATCATGGTCGAGATGGACGACGCCCGCAGCCAGCAGGAGCTGCGCGAAAAGCAGCTGTCCTATGTGTTCGTGCTGGCGGCGCAGCTGATGGTGTCCTTGCTGCTGATCGTGCTGTTCCTGAATTCGCGCCTGATCAAGCCGCTGCGCAAGCTGATGCGCTTCTCCGACCGCCTGTCGCACGGCGACTTCGAAACCCGCCTCGACGTCACCGGCAGCGATGAACTGGGCCGTCTGGCGCAGCAACTGGAGCAGATGCGGGTGGCGATCAAGCGCCTGTTCGAGGACATCGGCCAGCGCGAGGAGCGCTTCCGCACCATCGTCACGCAGGTGCCGGGCGCGGTGTTCCGCTTCCGTCCCGATGGCCCGATTGACTTCGTGTCCGACGCGATCGAAGATATCTCCGGCTACTCGGCCGCACAATTCATGCGCAGCACCACGCATTCCTGGACCAACCTGATCGCGCCGGAAGACCGCAAGAAGCAGCGCCGCGTGATCGGCCAGTCCATCCGCGACGGCCAGCCTTACGAAATCGAATACCGCATCCTCGATGCTTCCGGCGCCGAGCGCTGGGTGCAGGAGAACGGCCAGCCGCAACTGCCGGACGGCGACCGCGATGCGCCGTGGGTGGACGGCATCATCTCCGACATCAGTCAGCGCAAGCATAATGAAATGCGCATCGAGGCGCTGCTGGCCGAGCAAAGCGCGATCCTGGATAACGTGATGTTCGGCGTGATGTTCGTGCGCCACCGCGCGATCGTCTCGGTCAACCGCCGCTGCGAGGAATTGTTCGGCTACGAGCCGGGCGAGATGACCGGCGCGTCGACCTCGATGATGTTCCTGAACGCTTTCGACTATGAATCGTCGGGCGCGCGCCAGTATCCGTCGCTGTCGCAGGGCGACTACTTCAGTGAAGAGCGCCAGTACCGCCGCAAGGACGGCCGCCTGTTCTGGTGCATGGTCAGCGGCTATGCGCTGGACAGCAACCGCGCCAACGAAGGCAGCATCTGGGTGTTTGCCGACATCACCGCGCGCAAGGAGGCGGAAGAGAAGCTACGCCTGTCGGCCACCGTGATCGAGCACATCGCCGACGGCGTGGTGGTGCTGGATGCGCAGGGCATCATCGTGGCCGTCAATCCGGCTTTCACCCTGATCACCGGCTACACCGAGGCGGAAGCCATCGGCAAGGACCGCACGCTGACGCGCTCCGGCCGTCACGACGCCGCTTTCTACGAAGAGATGTGGCAGGAACAGCTGGAAAAAGGCTTCTGGCGCGGCGAGTTGTGGAACAAGCGCAAGAACGGCGAGCTGTATCTGGAATTCCTGACCGTGAGCGCGGTGCGCGATCCGGGCGGCGAGGCCACGCATTACGTCGGCGTGTTCAGCGACATCACCAAGGCCAAGGAGTCGCAGGAAAAGCTGGATCACCTGGCCCACCACGACCCGCTGACCGCGCTGCCGAACCGCCTGCTGTTCCACGACCGCTTGCAGCACGCCTTGCAGCGCGCCTCGCGCGATGGCGAACAATTGGCGCTGCTGTTCATCGACCTGGATCGCTTCAAGAACGTCAACGACACGCTGGGCCATCACATCGGCGACGAGCTGCTCAAGCAAGTGGCCAAGGCGCTGCAAGACCGCCTGCGCGAGGGCGACACGCTGGCGCGTCTGGGCGGCGACGAATTCATCGTGCTGCTGGAAGATATCGAGAACCAGTACGGCGCCAGCCAGGTCGCGGAAAAACTGGTGCAGATGTTTGAAGAACCGTTCATGGTGGCCGGCCACGAATTGTTCGTCACGTGCAGCGTCGGCATCTCGCTGTTCCCGGACGACGCCTCCGACCTGAATATGCTGATCCGTAACGCCGACGTGGCCATGTACCAGGCCAAGGCGCGCGGCCGCAATGGCTTCAGCTTCTACGCGCCGTCGATGACGGGCGAGGGCGTCGAGCGCCTGCGGCTGGAAACCTTCCTGCGCCGCTCGATCGAAAAAGAGGAGATCTTCCTCAACTACCAGCCGCAAGTCGAAATCGATACCGGTCGCCTGATCGGCGTGGAAGCGCTGGTGCGCTGGAACCATCCGGAACTGGGCCTGATTCCGCCGATCCGCTTCATCCCGCTGGCCGAGGACACGGGCTTCATCAACCAACTGGGCAAGTGGGTGCTGCACGAGGCCTGCCGCCAGATGGTGCGCTGGCAGGAGGCCGGCCTGCACGTGCCGAAGATCGCGGTCAACCTCTCGGCCAAACAATTCGAGCGCGGCTCCATCGTCAACATGGTGGCGGACATCCTGCGCGATACGGGACTGGAGCCGCAGCGCTTGCAGCTGGAAGTGACCGAGTCGGTGATCATGAACACCGGCGACGCCATGGTCTTCATCAACGACCTGCACTCCATCGGCGTGGCGCTGGCGATTGACGATTTCGGCACCGGCTATTCCTCGCTGGCGTATCTGAAGCAGCTGCCGGTGGAGACCTTGAAGATCGACCGTTCCTTCATCAAGGATATTTCGACCGACGCCAATGACGAGGCGATCGCGATTGCGATCATCCAGCTGGGCAAGAGCATGAACCTGTCGGTGATCGCGGAAGGCGTGGAGACCGAGGAACAGGCGGCGTTCCTGCTGCGCCACGGCTGCAATCTCGCGCAGGGCTACTTCTATAGCCGTCCACTGGCGGCGGATGATATGCTCACACGCTGGCAAAAATAACAAGATTATCAGTGGAGGCAATGTATGCAGGGAGCGAAGAGCACATCGCGCCGCCGCTTTATTCTGGGCGGCCTCGCGGTAACGGGGGCATTGGTGGTTGGCTGGGGCGTCATGCCGCCGCGCCAGCGCCTGAATGGATCAACTCCACTGCCCTTGAGCGGCGGCAGCGTCGCGCTGAACGGCTGGGTGGGCATCCACCCGGACGGCACGGTCAGCGTGGCCGTGCCGCGCAGCGAAATGGGGCAGGGCGTGCATACCGCCTTGCCGATGCTGGTGGCGGAAGAAATGGACGTGCCGCTGTCCGCCGTGCAGGTGGTGCAGGCGCCCATCGATAAAATCTTCGGCAATGTCGCCGTGTTCAAGGACTCGCTGCCCTTCCATCCCGACGACACCGGGCGACTGAAAAGCACGGTCACCTGGGTGGTCGGCAAGGTCGCGCGCGAACTGGGGCTGAATCTAACGGGCGGCTCCTCCAGCGTGAAGGACGCCTGGGAGCCGATGCGCCAAGCCGGCGCCACTGCGCGCGCCATGCTGATTGCCGCTGCCGCCACCGAATGGGGTGTGCGTGTCGAAGACCTGCGCACCGACAACGGCCATGTGCTGCATGCCGATGGCCGCAAGCTGGCGTACGGCGCGCTGGCGGCAAAAGCTGTCGAAGCCAGGCCGGGCGAGGTGCGCCTCAAGTCGCCGCAGGAATTCAAATTGATCGGACGCCCGCAGCCGCGCCGCGATACGCCGTCCAAGGTGAATGGCACGGCCATCTTCGGCATCGATGCGCGTCCGCCGGGCATGCTGTATGCGGCGGTGCGCATGTCGCCGGTGGTCGGCGGCACGGTGGCCAGCGTGGATAGCGCCGCCGCGCTCAAGATGCCTGGCGTGATCAAGGTTGTGAACTACGATGGCGCGCTGCCGGAGCACGCGGGCGCCGGCGCCGGCGTGGCGGTCATCGCCAAAAGTTACTGGCAAGCGAAGCAGGCCGCGCTGGCGCTGGACATCAAATGGAACGACGGCCCGCACGCCGGCCTGTCCAGCGCCGCCATCTACGCCGAGCTGGCGGCCAAGCTGGATAAGGAAGACGGCTTCGCCTATTACAAAGCGGGCGACATGGATGCGGTGGAGGGCAAGGCCGCCGGCGTGGCCAAAACCGTGAAGGCCGAATATCGCGCACCGTTCCTGGCTCACGCGGCCATGGAGCCGGTCAACTGCACGGCGCAGGTCAAGGACGGCAAGGTGACCTTGTGGGCTTCGACGCAGTCGCCAAGTTTCGCCGTGGCGATGGCGGCCAGGGTGGCCGGTGTCGCCCAGGAGAACGTGGTGCTGAACATCACCATGCTGGGTGGCGGCTTTGGCCGCAGGCTGGATGTGGACATGGTGCCGCAGGCCGTCGCCATCGCCAAACAGGCGGACGGCTATCCGGTGCAGATGATCTGGAGTCGCGAGGACGATACCACCCACGACGTGTACCGACCGGCGGCGCTGGCGCGCTTCAGCGCCACGCTGGACGCCAGGGGCAATGTGCTGGGCTACGATAACAAGTCGGCCAGCGGCTCGGTGACGCACCAGTTCCTGCGCCGGAATCTGGGCCTGCCGCCGGCGGGCCCGGACAAGAGCACTGCCGAAGGCGAGTTCGATATGCAGTACCACTTCCCCAACCAGCGCATCCGCCATGTGATCGTGGACAGCGCGGTACCGCTGGGGAACTGGCGCTCGGTGGGCCACTCGCACAACGCCTTCTTCAAGGAGAGCTTCGTCGACGAACTGGCGCACGCCGCGGGCAAGGACAGTGTGGCGTTCCGGCGCGAGCTGCTGGCGCAGCATCCGCGCCATCTGGCGGTGCTGAATGCTGCGGTATCCAGGGCTGGCACGGCGCCCGAGGGGCGCGCGCACGGCGTGGCGCTGCACCAGTCGTTCGGTACCATCTGCGCGCAGGTGGCGGAAGTGTCGGTGGAAGGCACGGAGATCCGCGTGCATCGCGTGGTGTGCGCGGTCGATTGCGGGTTGGCGGTGAACCCCAACATCATCGCCCAGCAGGCTGAATCGGGCGTGATATTTGGCTTGTCGGCGGCGCTGTCTGGCGCGGTGACCATCAAGGATGGCAAGGTTGAACAATCCAACTTCCACGACTATCCCGTGGCGCGCATGAGCCACGCGCCGGAGGTGGAGACCATCATCCTGCCAAGCGCCGCGCATCCGGAAGGCATGGGTGAGCCAACCACGCCGCCGATTGCGCCGGCCGTGGCCAACGCCGTCTTCAGGCTGACCGGCAAGCGCCTGCGCAGCCTGCCGCTGACCTTATAGCCGCACCCGGGGTCAGTTCTTGCAATCCAACACGAGCTCAGCCGCGCGCGGCTGAGCTCGTGTTGGATTGCAAGAACTGACCCCGGGTTAAAGCGCTTCGCGCAGCAGGGCGCGCAGGTTGCAGTCGCGCTGCCACTGGGCGCGTTCTTCGTTGTTGATGATCAGTTCTTGCAGTTCTTCGTCGCTCTGCGCGGCGGTCGACTGCACCAGGCGGTGGGCGACGCCGGCGTCCGGCAGCATGGTGCCGAAGAAGGCCACCATTTCGTGGTGCTGGATCAGCAGGGTAGGAAAGTTCTCGACGTCCAGGTCGCCGACGATGTCGGCGTGGTCTTCGATGTCGATCCAGACGAAGAATTTGTCCGGATGACGCTCGGCCACCTCGTCGAAGGTGGCGCGGTAGCTGGCGCAGGTGCCGCACCACGCCGCGCACAGGCAGGCGACGATCCAGCGGTCGCCGCCGATGGCGGCGGCGACGTCCTCGCGGTTTTCGGAATTCAGGGTCAGGCTGGCCATAGTGTGAATAGCAAACAGCGCACTCGGCGCTAAAGCGGTATTTTACCCGTCCTTGCGGGGGCGCGCCTGCTGGCGCGTCGGGTTAAAATACGGGATGCCTAATATTCTTGCCATTGAAACCTCGTCCGAAACCGCCTCCTGCGCTCTGCTGCGGGGCGACGCCATCATCAGCCGCGTCTCCAGCGGCGTGCGTACCCATTCCCAGTCGGTTTTGCCGATGATTCAAGAATTGCTGGCCGAAGCCGGCATCAGCTTGCAGGAATGCGATGCGGTGGCCTATGGTTCCGGTCCCGGTTCCTTCACCGGCGTGCGCACCGCTTGCGGCGTGGCGCAGGGGCTGGCGTTTGGCGGCAAGTTGCCGGCGGTGCCGGTGGTGACGCTGGACGCGATGGCGCTGGCATGTCATCAGCGGCACGGCGCCGCCGAGGTGCTGGTGGTGTTGGATGCGCGCATGGGCGAGGTCTATTGGGCGCAGTATCGCTTTGAAAACGGCCAGCCGGTGGCGGTGCTGCCGCCGGTGTTGTCGGCGCCGGGCGAGGTGCGGCCGCAGGGTACGCCGGTCGCTTGCGGCAATGGCTTGTCGGCCTATGCGGAGGCGTTCCCGGCGGGAGGATATGCGGAGGTGATGCCGCACGCGGAGCAGATCGCGCAGCTGGCGGCGGTGGCGTTTGCCGCCGGTCGCACGGTGGCCGCTGCCGATGCGCAACCGCTGTATCTGCGAAACAAGGTCGCTTATACGCAGGCCGAGCGCCGTGAGATGGCGGTCAACAAGGAAGCCGGCGCATGACGGCGCAGGTGTGGGATCTGGCGCGGCTCAATTACGAGCCGATGCGGAAGGCCGATCTGGCCGATGTGTTTGCGCTGGAGCAGAGTGTCTATCCGCATCCGTGGAGCATGGCCAACTTCGAGGATTCGCTGAGCAGCCATTACGAGGCTTGGGTCTTGCGCGATCGCGATGGCGATTTGCTCGGTTATTTCCTGTTGATGGCGGCGGTGGACGAGGCGCATTTGCTGAATGTGGCGGTGTCGGCTGAGCGGCAGGGGCAGGGGCTGGGGCGGTTTTTGCTGAATCAGTCGGTGGCTTGCGCGCGTGGCCTGGGCATGGAGTCGGTGCTGCTGGAGGTGCGGCCGTCGAATACGCGCGCGCTGGAGATTTACGAGCGTTATGGATTTAAGCAGATTGGCCGCCGTCGGGGCTATTACCCGGCGGCGGACGGGCAACGTGAGGACGCAATTGTGATGCGGTTTGGCATATGAGTCAGTTGGCGCGGAATGCGGTGTTCCTGCAAGAGATGGGCATCGGTGTGCAGTGGAAGTTGCGCGGCGGCGAGGTGACCGATCCGTTTGTCACGGCTGTGCAGGCGCTGGCGGATGGCTTGCCGGAACAGGAAACGCCCCCGGCCGGGATGCCTGCCGCCGCGCCGAGCTCCATCGCGGCCACGCCTGTTACGGCGCCACAGGCTCCGCCAGCGGCCCAGCATGCGCCTGCGCCACCGCCAGCCGACGCGGCCGACAATGAATCGACCGCATGGTTCGACGATGCACCTGCGCCGCCACCGGCCGACGCTCGCCAGGCCGCGCGTGCGCCGTCCGCTCCGCCATCTCGTCCGGCCGCCGCGCCCGCTGTGCCGCGTCCGGCGATCCAAACGCCAGCCGCCGCAGCTGACGAAGAATCGACCGCGTGGTTTGACGACGCGCCTATGCCGCCGCCGTCCGCCGCTGCTCCGTCGGCCGCCGTGCCGGCCTATGCTGAACCTGCCGGGCACGCGCCGCTAAGCGACGAGGCGATTGCTGCGATGGACTGGCCTGCGTTGCAAGCCGCCGTTGCTGGCTGCACGCGCTGCACGCTGTGCGAGACGCGCCGCAACGCCGTCAACGGCCGTGGCGCGGAGCGCGCGCGCTGGATCGCCATCAGCGGCATGCCATCGCGCCTTGACGACGAGCAAGCGCAAGCCGTCAGCGGCGAAGCGGGACTACTGCTGAACAATATGCTGAAAGCCGTTGAACTCCAGCCAGAGTCCGAGGTCTACATCACCAACGTGGTCAAATGCCGCCCAGCCACGCCGGATGATGCCGACCGCATGCCGACCGCCGACGAGGTGGTCGCCTGCCGTCCATTCCTGGACCGCGAACTGGCGCTGACCGGCGCCACCATGGCCATGACCTTCGGCCAGTTCGCCGCCCGAGGCCTGATGATGGGGCCGGCCGCACGCGGCAAGGTGATGCGCTACGGCGCCAGCAACCTGCCAGTGGTCGCCACCTACCACCCGGACGACCTGCTGCGCAAGCCGGAAGACAAAGCCAAGGCCTGGGCCGACCTCTGCCTGGCGAAATCCAGCCATGCCTGACCAGCCTCCCGGCGCGCCAGCCGTGCCACCGCCGGGCAGCCTCTCCGAGCAGCGCGCCGCTGCCACGTCGTCGCCCGCCGGTACCACGTCGCCACCCGCCGCCGCCACGTCGTCGCTCCCCGCTGCCACGTCGCCATCCGCCGCCGCCACGTCGTCGCCCGCCGATGCCACGTCACCGCTCGCCGCTGTCGCGCCCGAGCTTGTCGCTGGCGGCTACCAAGCCCTGTTTGAAAGCCGCTGGCCGCACTTGGTGAATCCGCACGTGCGGGCGCTGGCCTGGCTGCTGGACGCGCCCGACCTGCTCGATCCGTCCGCGCCGCAATGGCAAGGCCGCATCGCCACGCTGGGCCCGGTCTCGCCGCAGACCGCCGACTGGCTGGCCGCGCTCGACCGTGATCCATCACCTTTGCAAGCCGCCCTCGGCGACAAGCACATCTCGCGCCTCGGCCTGTACGCCGAAAAGCTGATGGCCTTCTATTTCGCCCAGCACGGCCAACTGCACGCCCACGGCCTGCAAGTCCGCGCCGACCGCACCGACACCATCGGCGAATTCGATTTCCTGCTGCACGATGGCGTCGGCCTGCGACACATCGAATTCGCCACCAAGTTCTACCTGCTGGACGCCAACAGCCCCGGCTTCAACGGCCTGATCGGCCCCAACCTGGCCGACACGCTGGGCGTAAAAATGCGCAAGATCTTCGACAAGCAACTCACGCTGGCCGGGCATCCGGCCGCACAGGCTCTGCTGCCGTTGCCCGTCACGCGCGCGCAAGCGCTGGTGAAAGGCTGGCTGTTCTACCCGAACGCCGTGCCGGACATGCCCGGCATCACGCGGCAGCACTGCCACGGCTTCTGGATGACACAGGAACAGGCCGCCAGCCTGCCGGACCAGCACTATGCCATCATGCCGCGCCTGCAATGGCTGGCGCCGGCGAAGCTGCCCGCCAGTGCCGGCATAGCGCGTGCGGCCTTGCTGGACGCCGTGCACGGCCAGCCAGCGCCGCTGATGATTGCGGCGCTGCGCCCGGCGGGGGAATGGCTGGTGGAAGAGAAGAGGGGATTTATCGTCCCCGACGACTGGCGCGCGCAAGCCGCGCAGCGCCGTCATGAAGGTGTGCTGCCGGCGTAGAGCTTAGTGCTTGGCTTCGCCAATCAGCGCGATCGAATCGAACTCGCGCTGGTTGGCCTGGTGGCGCCGCATGATGTACAGCATGGTGCCGGCCAGGAACAGGCCGAACAGCAGAATGATGATGTCCAGATTCAGGTGCGCACGCAGCATCAGCGAGTACACCGCCAGCATGGTCAGGATCGACAGATTCTCGTTGAAATTCTGCACAGCAATCGAATGACCCGCGCTCATCAGCACGTGGCCGCGGTGCTGCAACAGCGCATTCATTGGCACCAGGAAGAAGCCGCCCAGCAGGCCGACCAGAATCAGCAGCGGATAAGCGACCTTGACCGAATTCACCATGGTCATGCACATCACAATCACGCCCATGGCGATGCCGACCGGGATCACGGTCAGCGACTTGCGCAGCGAAATAAAGCGCGCCGAAATCACCGCGCCGGCGGCCACGCCAATCGCCACCACGCCCACCAGGCTGGTCGACTGCTCATAGCTCAGGTGCAGGGTGCGGTTGGCCCATTCCAGCACAATGAATTGCAGGGTCTGTGCCGCGCCCCAGAACAGGGTGGTCACGCCCAGCGAAATCTGGCCCAGCTTGTCTTTCCACAGCAGGCCGAAGCAGTTGGCGAAATCGCTGATCAGCTTGACCGGATTGCGCTCCTGATGGCCGTATACGCAGCCGGTGTCCGGAATACGCGTATTGAACAGCGCCGCCAGCATGTAAATACCGACCACCACGCACAACGCCGCCTGCGTCGGCGTCTCGATGCCGGTGTCGATCAGCGGCATGTCAAAGCCCAGCAGGAAGGACGATACCCGCCCGCCGACCAACGCGCCGCCCATCACGGTGCCGAAGATAATCGACAACACGGTCAGGCCTTCCACCCAGCCATTGGCGGCCACCAGTTTTTCAGCCGGCAGCAATTCCGTCAGGATGCCATATTTGGCCGGCGAATAAACCGCCGCGCCAAAACCGACAATCGCATAAGCCAATAATGGATGAACGTGGGCGAATATCAGCAGGCAACCCCCAACCTTGATCAGGTTGGAAATAAACATAACCTTGCCTTTAGGCATCGAATCAGCGAAAGCGCCGACAAATGCCGCCAACAGCACGTAAAAGAGGGTAAATGAAAGCTTGAGGAGCGGCGTAATCCACCCCGGTGATTTCATGTTGACCAGCAGGTCGATCGCAACAAACAGCAACGCATTGTCCGCAAGGGACGAAAAGAACTGCGCCGCCATGATGGTATAGAAACCACGATTCATTCTGGGATAGCCTGAAAACTTATCTGGCTTGCTTTATACCATGCTTTGTTCGTATCCCCAAGAATTGAGCAGTGCGTCTCGGTCCGCTCTTGGTAAAATGGCGGCTTCGTTTATCAAGCAGAAATGTCGTATGCCAAGGCCGATCCTAGCAACAATTCATATTGACTCCATGAAGCATAACTTAGCCTTGGCCAAGGCCAAGTCGCCGGGGGCCAAGGCCTGGGGCGTGTTGAAAGCCAATGGTTATGGCCACGGCCTGGAACGCGCCATGCGCGGTTTTGCCGAGGCCGACGGCCTGGCGCTGATCGAAGTCGACAACGCCGTCAAGCTGCGTGAACTGGGCTGGAAAAAGCCTATCCTGTTATTGGAAGGTTTCTTCAGTTCCGCCGATTTGCACACCATGGCCGGCTACGAACTGCAAGCGGCGGTGCACTGCAACGAGCAACTGGCCTGGCTGGAAGAGGCGGCGCCGCAGCTGAGCGCGCGCGGCATCCGCTTCGACCTGCACCTGAAAATGAATACCGGCATGAACCGTCTCGGCTTCACGCCGGAGGCCTATGCGGCCGCGCATGCGCGCCTGCAAGCCATCTCCTGTGTCGGCAGCGTCACCCTGATGACGCATTTTGCCAACGCCGACGATGTCGATCATCCGCTGCTGCCGATTACCGAGCAGATCCGCCGCTTCGAGCTGGGCGCGGCCGGCCTGCCGGGCCAGCGCAGCCTGTCGAACTCGGCCGGCGTGCTGCTGCACCACGATCACCTGAGCAACGACTGGGTGCGTCCCGGCATCATGCTGTATGGCGGCACGCCGGGCGGCGCCACCGCCGAGGCGTTCGGCCTGCAAGCGGCCATGACCCTGAGCAGCGAGATCATCGGCGTGCAGGACATCGCCGCCGGCGCAGTGGTCGGCTACGGCAGCCGCTTTCAGGCCGAAGGCCCGATGCGGGTCGGCGTGGTGGCGTGCGGCTATGCCGACGGCTATCCGCGCGTGGCGCCGCTGGGCACGCCGGTGCTGGTCGATGGCGTGCGCACCCGCCTGGTCGGCCGCGTGTCGATGGATATGCTGACCGTCGACCTGAGCGACCTGCCGCAAGCACGCATCGGCAGCAAGGTGGTGCTGTGGGGGCAGGGCTTGCCGATCGATGAAGTGGCCGAAGCCGCTGGCACCATCGGCTATGAGCTGATGTGTGCGCTGGCGCCGCGCGTGCCGGTGGTCGAGGGCTGAACCCATGGCAAAGGCGAAAACCAATTACACCTGTAGCGAGTGCGGCGCCACCGCCACCAAGTGGACCGGCCAGTGCTCGTCCTGCCAGCAGTGGAACACCATGGTGGAAACCGTGATCGAGGCGGGCGGTAACAACCGCTACTCGCAGCCAGCTCACCTGTCGCTGGCGCAGACGGCGCCGGTGCTGTCGCTGAACGATATCGATGCGATTGACATACCGCGCTTCGGCACCGGCATCGAGGAGTTCGACCGCGTGCTGGGCGGCGGCCTGGTGGGCGGCGGCGTGGTGCTGATCGGCGGCGATCCCGGCATCGGCAAATCGACCCTGCTGTTGCAGGCGCTGGCCAATATCTCGCATTTGAAAAAAGTGCTGTACGTGTCCGGCGAGGAGTCCGGCGCGCAGATCGCCTTGCGCGCCAAGCGCCTGAACATCGATGCCCGCGAGCTGAAATTGCAGGCTGAAATCCAGCTGGAGAAAATCCTCGGCACGCTGGCCGATCTCAAGCCGGAAGTGGCGGTGATCGACTCGATCCAGACCCTGTATTCGGATGCTTTGAGTTCCGCGCCCGGCTCGGTGGCGCAGGTGCGCGAGTGCGCGGCGCAACTGACCCGCGCCGCCAAGCAAACCGGCGTGACGATTATTCTGGTCGGCCATGTCACCAAGGAGGGCGCGCTGGCCGGTCCGCGCGTGCTGGAGCACATCGTCGACACCGTGCTGTATTTCGAAGGCGACAACCATTCCAGCTTCCGCCTGGTGCGCGCGATCAAGAACCGTTTCGGCGCGGTCAACGAGCTGGGCGTGTTTGCCATGACCGAGAAGGGTTTGAAGGGCGTGTCCAATCCGTCAGCCTTGTTCCTGTCGCAGCATGACAATCAAGTGCCCGGCTCCTGCGTGATGGTGACGCAGGAAGGCACGCGGCCGCTGCTGGTGGAAATCCAGGCGCTGGTGGACGCCAGCCATCAGCCCAACGCCCGCCGCCTGTCGGTCGGCCTGGAGCAGAATCGCCTGGCCATGCTGCTGGCGGTGCTGCATCGGCATGCGGGGATCGCGGCGTTCGATCAGGACGTGTTCATCAACGCCGTGGGCGGAGTGAAAATCACCGAGCCGGCGGCCGACCTGGCGGTGCTGCTGGCGATTAATTCCTCGATGCGCAACAAGCCGCTGCCGCGTGGTTTCGTGGTGTTTGGCGAGGTCGGCCTGGCGGGCGAGATCCGGCCGGCCCCACGTGGACAGGAGCGGCTGCGCGAGGCCGCCAAGCTGGGCTTTTCGATTGCCATGATCCCCACCGCCAACGCGCCCAAGCAGCCGATCGAGGGCATGACGATTATCGGTGTTGATCGAATCGATGACGCCTTCAATAAGCTGCGCGAAATCCAATAACGCTGTATTGTTATGTGCTGTAATCGTTAATAGTGCAAATTGCGTAACTAAGAGGTAAGCAAGTGTTAGTTGATCAAAGGTCAGGCGCGCGTAAGATCGTGCGTTCCAAGGTGGTGGTGGTGATGGATGGCATGCAGCCCAAGCAGGGGCGCACGCTGGATATCAGCGCGAGCGGGGTGTCGATCACGTTCGATCACAAGCTGACGACGGGTGATATCGGCATGGTGTCGTTTGAGTTGTTTGTCGAGGGCAAGGCGCAGGTCCTGAGTTGCCAGTCCCGGGTGAATTACTGCATTTTCAGCGGAGATCATTTCAAGATCGGATTCCAGTTCATGAATCCCGACCTGGCCACCATGGCCACCATCAATAAATTCCTGCGTTGATGATGTCGGCCGGCCCGGTGTAGCGGGCGCGCGGCCGGATCAGGCGCCCGGCTTGTACCTGCTCCAGGGCATGGGCCAGCCAGCCGACGCAGCGACCTACAGCAAACAAGACAAACGGCGCCTCCTGCGGCAGGCCGCAGTGCGCGGTCAGCATCGATAGTGCGTAGTCGATATTCGGCAGTTCCCCGGCTTGCTGTTCGGCGGCGACTGCCAGGGCTTCATATGGTTGCATTTTCGGCAGCTGCCGCAGCAGCGCCTTGGCGCGCGGGTCGCCGTCGCTGTAGAGCGGGTGGCCGAAGGCGGGTAGTGGCCGTCCACTGGCCAGCCAGGCGCGCACGGCGTCGTCGGCATTGCCGGCTTGGGCTTGGGCGATCAACTGGGCGAATTCCTTGGCTGCCCCGCCGTGCAGCGGGCCGGTGAGCGTGGTGAAGCCGGCCAGCACCCCCGCCGCCAGCGAGGCGCCGGTTGAAATGGCGACGCGGGTGGCGAAGGTGGACGCGTTCAGTTCATGATCGGCCATCAGCACGAGGGCGCGACGGATCAGGTCTTCATGTTGCCCGGCGCGCCAGCTGCTGGCGAGGCGGTGGCTGATGAGCGCATCGGCCGCGTCGGCGCCAAGGCCGTCGCTGGCCGCCGCATCGACTTGCGAGCCCGGCATGCTGGCCGCCTCGTTGCGAAGGCCGTCGCCGGTCATGGCGTCGACCAGCGAGGCCAGCACCGTGGCCGCTTCGGCGCGCAGCTCGGACAACGGACGGCCCAGCGATGGTGCATCGACAGCGCTGCGGCGGGCGAGGACGAGCAGGCCGGCGGCCAGCGCACTTTCCTGCGCGCCATCGTCGCCTGCAGCCGTGCGCCCGTCTGCCGGGGGCTCGGCGGTGTGACGCGTGGTGCCCACGCTCAGCGGGGACCACGCCTGCCGACGGCCGGACGGCCGCAAGGCGTGGTGGGCGCAGGCCGGCCAAAGGGCGGCGGCTTCGGCCGCGTCGCACTGCCACAGCAGGGCGGCGGTGTGTTCGAGGCTGGCGGTGTCGGCCAGTTTGGTGGCGTCATGGCCACGGTAGAGCAGCTTGCCGTTGGCGGCGGTGGAGATGGCGGAGGCCAGCACCGGATCGCCATACTGCATCGCCTCGCTGGAGACGATTTCCACCTTGCGCCGGCCGTTGGCGCGGCGCGCCATGCGCAGCACGTCGTCACGATGGTACAGGCTGCGGCGTGTATCGTCGTCATCCGGCCTGGCGCGGATCTTTCCCCGGCTGACGTTGGCGTACAGCGTTTGCGGGCGCACGTTCAGCAATTCCAGGGCTTCGGCAGCGGTCAGCCAGACCATATCCACTTCCTATGTTGACACATCAAATCAAGATTGACGCTCACGGACTGGCAGTCCTAAGCTGCGCTCAAGGATAACTTATCGGGAGCCGCCATGTCTCATCATCTGCTGAACGCCGTTGGGTCGGCGCTGGATTTGCCCGCTGCGGCGCTGGATGCCGTGGAGCTGCTGGGCGAAGGTGAGCTGCCATCGTCCTTTGCCGTCACCGACTTGGCCGCTGCGTCGGTCGGCGCGGCAGCGCTGGCGGTGCGGCAGTTGGTGGTGGCGCAGGGCAGTGCACCGGCCCGCGTGCAGATCGACCGCCGGTTGGCGTCGATGTGGTTCAGCTGGTCGTTCCATCCGCTTGGCTGGGAGCGGCCACCGCTGTGGGACGCCGTCGCCGGCGACTACGCCACTGCGGATGGCTGGGTACGCCTGCACACCAACGCGCCGCATCACCGCGACGCCGCGCTGTCAGTACTCGGCTGCGCACCGGAGCGTGCGGCGGTGGCCCAGGCCGTGGCCGCCTGGCGCGGGCTGGAACTGGAAGAGGCCGTGGTGGCGCAGGGCGGCTGCGCGGCCGTCATGCGTTCGATGGCGGAATGGCGCGCTCACCCGCAAGGCCAGGCCGTCGCCGGCGAACCGCTGATCGCCTTTGCCGATGCCAGCCGCGCCGCACCGCGCCCATGGGCATGGACCAGCGAGCGGCCGTTGGCCGGACTCAAAGTGCTGGACCTGACGCGCGTGCTGGCCGGCCCGGTGGCGACCCGCTTCCTGGCGGGCTACGGCGCTCAGGTTCTGCGCATCGATCCGCCGCACTGGAACGAGCCCGGCGCCATTCCCGAAGTCACGCTCGGCAAACGCTGCGCGCGGCTCGATCTGATACGGCCCGAAGATCGCGCCATCTTCGAACAGCTGCTGGCGCGGGCCGATGTGCTGGTGCATGGCTACCGGCCGGCCGCGCTGGAAAGGCTGGGCTATGGCGAAGCAATCCGCCGCCAAATCAACCCTTCGCTGATCGACGTCGCACTGAATGCCTACGGTTGGAGCGGCCCGCTGAACGGCCGTCGTGGCTTCGACAGCCTGGTGCAAATGAGCAGCGGCATCGCGCACCACGGCATGCGGCAGCAGGGCGCCGGCAAACCCACGCCGCTGCCGGTGCAGGCGCTGGACCATGCCACCGGCTACCTGATGGCCGCCGCCGTGGTGCGTGCACTGATCGCCCGCCTGAACGAAGGCCGCATCTTGCAAGCGCGTCTTTCGCTGGCCCGCACCGCCAAACTGCTGACCGATGCGCCAGCGCCCCGCCGGTCAAACGCCGCTCGCCCCTATGCGCGAAGACGACTTCTCGCCGCAGCTGGAGCAAACCGAATGGGGACCCGCACGCCGCTACCGCCCTCCCGTCGTCATCGAAGGCACGCCGATGCGCTGGACCCTGCCTGCCTCCAGCCTCGGCAGCGCGGACGCCCGCTGGCGGGATTAAGGGGCAAATCCAGCGTTGTTCGCCGCTTTGGTGCAAGCATCCATGTTGCATACTAAGTAACCACCAAGGCGGAATGAAATCATGGCTACCTCCAGTATCAACTCGACCAACAGCTCGACCAGCTCGCAGGTCTCGACGGACGTCTACAACCGCGTCCAGCAAACCATGGCGTCGCAGACCAGCGCCGCCGCCAAGCTCAATGCGTCCATCACCAAAGATCAGACCAAGCTGTCCGCGCTCGGGCAGTTGCAAAGCGCCCTGGCCAGTTTCCAGCAGATCGCCGCCGGCCTGACCGGCAACGGCCTCAGCACCAGCGCCGCCAGTTCGGCCAAGACCATGCTGACCGCCTCGTCGACCGGCACGGCCAAGGCCGGTACCTACGCCATCGACGTCAAGCAACTGGCGCAGGGCCAGTTCCTGACCAGCGACGAGTTCGATTCCGCGACCACGAAAATCGGCGCCGGCGCCACCACCACCGTCAAGATCGACTTCGGCGCGGCCGGCGGCGGGAAGGGCTTCGTCAACGCCGCCGTCGCCAGCAAGACCATCACCATCGATAGCAGCAATAACACGCTGGATGGGATCGCCGCCGCGTTCAAGGCGGCCGGCGTGGACGTCAAGGTGGTGAAGGGCGACGACGGCCAGTATTCGCTGTCGATCGCCGGCCAGCCGGGCGCGGCCAATAGCATGCGCATCAGCGTCAGCGGCGACGCCGCGCTGAAAAACCTGTTGGCATTCGACCCGGACGGCGCTCAAAAACTCAAGCAGACCAGCGCCGCCATGGACGCCATCCTCACGGTCGACGGCAAGGAAATCAAGAGCGCCAGCAACACCATCAAGGACACGGCCATCGCCGGCGCCACGCTGAACCTGACGGCGACAGGCAAGAGCGACGTCACCATCGCCGCCGGCGCCGGCCAGATCGGCGACAACCTGAAAGCCCTGGTCAGCGCCTACAACGACCTCAACGCCAAGCTGCTCAAGCTGCAAAAAGGCGATCTCAAGTCGGACACCGCGCTGAATCAGGCCATCAGCCAGATGAGCATGCTGCTGAAAACCGGCGGCGGTTCCGTTTCGGTCACCAAGCTGGCTGCGGCGGGCCTCAGCCAGGACAAGGATGGCAATCTGGTGCTGGACGATAAAAAGCTGCAAGCCGCGCTGGCCGCCGATTCCTCGGCCGTGTCCAGGCTGTTCACCAGCGACGACAAGCGCGGCATTGCCGACTTGCTATCGTCCAAAGCTGCGTCGCTGACTTCGACCAACAGCGTGCTGACCAAGGAAACCACCCTGACCAGCAACGAAATCACCAGCCTGAACGGCAAAAAAGCCACCATGACCAAGGCCCTGACCGCCCAGGCCAACGCCCTGGCCGCACTGTACACCGCCCAGGCCCAGACCGGCGCCGGCAGCGCACTGACCGCCGGCACCGGCAAGGGCACCGGCACCCTGTTTGACATGCTGGGCTGATTTGGGTTCGGAATTCTAAGGAACTCCTTGCATCCGGGCGGTGGATGCCGGATCATCACGGCTTGTGTGATGAATCCCATTTTGGAGGTGCTATGGCAGGGAAGTTCGTTGGTGCGGTGCTGGTCGCTAGCTTGATGGCGGGCGCGGTCCAGGTAGCTGGTGCGCAAGAGGAAAAGGTTCTCAATATTTATAACTGGTCGGACTATATCGCCGAAGACACGGTTAAAAACTTTGAGAAGGAAACCGGCATCAAGGTCCGTTATGACCTTTTCGATAACAACGAAATCCTCAACTCCAAGCTGGTGGCCGGCAAATCCGGCTACGACATCGTGGTGCCGACCGCCCAATGGGCGCGTCTGCAAATCGATGGCAAGCTGCTGCGCAAGCTGGACAAGTCCAAGCTGCCCAACCTGAAGAACCTCGATCCGGCCATCCAGGCCAAGCTGGCCAATATCGATCCGGGCAATGACTATCTGGTCGACTGGCTGTGGGGCTATACCACGGTCGGCATCAACGTCAACAAGGTGAAGGCCGCGCTGGGCGGCATGCCGATGCCGGACAATGCCTGGGAGCTGATCTTCAATCCGAAGTACGCGTCCAAGCTGAAATCGTGCGGCGTGTCCTTCCTCGATTCGCCGTCGGAAGTGCTGCCGGCCGCGCTGATGTACGCCGGCAAGCCAGCCTATTCGAAGAACGCCGCCGACTACGCCGAGGCCGGCAAGGTGCTGCAAGCGATCCGTCCTTACGTGACCCTGTTCAGCTCGTCGGGCTACATCAATGACATGGCCAATGGCGCGGTATGCGTGGCGCTGGGCTGGTCGGGCGACATCAACATCGCCCGTCAGCGCGCCATCGATGCCAAGAACGGCAACGTGATTGAAGTGCTGGTGCCGAAGACCTCGGCCGCGCTGGTGTTCGACACCATGGCCATCCCGGCCGACGCGCCGCATCCGAACAACGCGCACCTGTGGATCAACTATATCATGCGTCCGGAAGTGCACGCCAGCCTGACCAACAAGGTGTTCTACGCCAACCCGAATGCGGCCAGCGTCAAGTTCGTGCGTAAGGATATCGCTAACAACAAGACCGTGTTCCTGTCGGACGACGACAAGAAGCGCATGGCGGCGCCGGAAGCCGTGCCGGCGGATATCCGCCGTAACATCACCCGCATCTACACCAAGTTTAAAACCGGCGTTTGATCGGGCACTGTAAACGTTGAACGGCGCGAGAGGCGATGTCCTTGTAAGGCCACGCCGCTGGCGCCGTAGGCTTCCATGAAGCTATATGCTATTCGTGATAGCGATCGATAAGCTTGTGTTTACTGCCGCGCATTTCCTGTACCAGTTCGTAGACTACCAGGGCGATCATGCCCCCGAACATCCCCATGGTGAGCAAGGTGAACATCATGATGGCCTCCCTCATAGTTGATACAATTAAACTTTAGCAGATGCCCTTCGCTTTGCAAGTTATTTAACCACGAGGTCGGCCGCCATGACGGCCTTCAGATACACGCTCATCGGATCGCCCGCATCGCGCTGGGCAAACCACCACGCGCTGGCCTTGCGGATATCCCATTCCAGATCGTCGCCGGTCATCAGCATGGACGCCACCTGGCCCAGCGTGGGCTGATGCCCCACCACCAGCACCGAGTCCTTGTTCCCCGGCCAGTTGGCCGCCTTGAGGACGTCGGCCGGATCGGCGCCCGGCGCCAGGTCGGTGTGGATCTTGAACTTGCGGCCCAGCGCTTCCACCGTTTGCAGCGTGCGCACGGCGGGGCTCGACAAGATCTTGCAGCTATCGGGCAACTGCGAGTTGAGCCACTGGCCCATGCGGCGCGCCTGCTTCTGGCCTTTGCCGGTCAGGGCGCGTTCGAGGTCGGTCATGCCGGGGCCGGCATCCTCGGCCTCCGCGTGTCGCCATAAAATCAGATCCATGCTTACTCTCCCAGGTGGGCGTTGGGCGTGCCCAGCGTGTCCATCAGGTGTTGCTGGGCGCTGAATGCGGCTTGCTTGCCGCGCGCCTTGCGGCGCTGGTAGTGACCGTCGGCCTCCAGTTCCCAGGCGTTCTGGTTGTCCTTCAAATAGGGGTTCAGGCCCTCGGCCATCACCCGGCGTTTCAGCGCCTTGTCCAGAATCGGGAAGGCGACTTCGATGCGGCGGAACAGATTGCGGCTCATCCAGTCGGCGCTGGCCAGATAGGTGTCATGCGCCAGATCGTTGCGGAAGTAGTAGATGCGGCTGTGCTCCAGGAAGCGGCCGATCACCGAGCGCACCTTGATATTTTCCGACAGCCCCGGCACGCCCGGCCTCAGCATGCAGGCGCCGCGCACGATCAGGTCGATCTTCACGCCATCCTTGGACGCCGCGTACAGCGCGCGGATCACCGATTCGTCCACCAGCGCGTTGATTTTAACAATAATCCGCCCCGGTCGTCCGGCCCGCGCGATGCGCGCTTCGTTGCGGATGGCCTTGATGATTTCGTTTTGCAGCGCGAACGGCGCCAGCCACAAGTGGGTGAGGCGGTGCGGCTTGGTTAGCGAGGTCAGGTGGATAAAGACTTCGTTCACTTCCTGCGAGATGCCGGGGTGGCAGGTCAGCAGGCCGAAGTCGGTGTAGAACTTGGTGGTGGTCGGATGATAGTTGCCGGTGCCGAGGTGGGCGTAGTAGCGCAGCTTGTTGTCTTCGCGGCGGATCACCAGCGCCACCTTGGCGTGCGTCTTCAGGCCCACCACGCCATACACCACCTGCGCGCCGGCCTGTTCCAGCTTGTCGGCCCAATTGATATTGGCTTCCTCGTCGAAGCGCGCCTTCAATTCCACGATGACAGTCACTTCCTTGCCGGCCTTGGCGGCGGCGATCAGCGATTCCATCAGGTCCGAGTTCATGCCGGTGCGGTAAATCGTCTGCTTGATCGCCACCACGTTCGGATCGTGGGCGGCGCTGCGGATGAAGTCGATCACCGTCTGGAAGGACTGGTAAGGGTGGTGCAGCAGGATATCGTTTTCACGCAGGGCCGCGAAAATATCCTGGTTGGGCGTTTTCTGCGCGAAGCCGGGGAAGAAGGGCGGGAAGCGCAGCGCCGGGTTGTTGATGTGATCCATCATCTCGGTCAGGCGCACCAGATTCACCGGGCCGTTGACCGCGTACAAGCGGCTTTGATGCAGCCCGAACTGGTCGAGCAGGAACTGCGACAGCTCGGGCGGGCAGTTCTTGGCCACTTCCAGCCGCACCGAGGCGCCGAACTGACGGCCGACCAGCTCGCCCTTCAAGGCCTGGCGCAGGTTCTTGACCTCGTCCTCATCCACCCACAGGTCGCTGTCGCGGGTGACGCGGAACTGCGAATAGCCGATCACTTCGCGGCCGGCAAACAGATCGGAGATGTGGGCGTGGATCACCGAGGACAGCAGGCAGAACGAAACGCCGCCGCTCTTCGACAAGTGATCTGGCAGGCGGATCACGCGCGGCAGCACACGCGGCGCTTTCACGATCGCGATGCCGGTGCCGCGTCCGAAGGCGTCCTTGCCGCCCAATTGGACGATGAAATTGAGGCTCTTGTTAACTACCTGCGGGAACGGGTGGGCCGGATCGAGGCCGATCGGCGTCAGCAGCGGACGCACTTCGGTGTCGAAGTAATCCTTGACCCAGGCGCGCTGCGCCTCATTGCGTTCGTTGTGGCGCACCAAGTGGATGCCGTTGGCGGCCAGCTCGGGCAGGATTTCGTTGTTGAGGATTTCGTATTGATGCGCCACCAGCAGATGGCACTCATTACTGATGCGCGACAGCGTCGCCACCAGGGCGGGGTGGGCCGACAGGGCGCCGTCCGCCGCGCCGGCCGCCAGCAGGCTGGCCACGCGCACTTCAAAGAATTCGTCGAGATTGCTGCTGGCGATGCACAGATAACGCAGCCGCTCCAATAAAGGAATGTTTTTGTCTTCGGCCTGGGCCAGCACCCGGCGGTTGAACATCAATTGCGACAGTTCCCGGTCCAGAAACGCCGAGTTCTTTTTTACTTCCGCATGCAAGTCAGGCTTCATGTCTTTTTGATCACTTTGCAGGTAATTCCATTCTATCCTGTTTGCGGAAGAATGATTGCAACAGTGTAAAGACCAAATATGACAGCTTTGTGACAAAGCCTGTCATAAATGGCGCGCAATTATGACAAGCCGACGTAACATAGCCCGAAAATTCACCTGTTTTCATAGGGAAGGGCCGCGAAAAGGATCTTTTTGAAATATTTTGGCGATGTCATAAAGCTGTCATATTCGCCCGTTAGACTGCGCAGCATCCTAACCTGTCATAACAAAGGACTTGAAATGCGACTGAAACAATTGATCTCTTCCCTGGTGGTTGGCGCAGCGGCTGTGATGGCCTTCTCGTCGGCAGCCCACGCCGCCGATATGACCGGCGCCGGCGCGACCTTCCCATACCCAATCTACGCCAAATGGGCCGAGTCGTACAAAGCCGCTACCGGCAACGGCCTGAACTACCAGTCCGTCGGTTCGGGCGCTGGCATCAAGCAGATCAAAGCCAAGACCGTCGACTTCGGCGCCTCGGACATGCCGCTGTCGGCTTCCGACCTGGACGCGGAAGGTTTGATGCAGTTCCCAGCCATCATGGGTGGCGTTGTGACCGTGGTTAACCTGGATGGCATCACCCCAGGCCAGCTGAAACTGACCGGCCCGGTTGTGGCCGACATCTACCTGGGCAAGATCACCAAGTGGAATGACCCAGCCATCGCCGCCCTGAACCCAGGCGTGAAACTGGCCGCCGAAGACATCACCGTGGTGCACCGCGCCGACGGCTCGGGCACCTCGTTCCTGTTCACCGACTTCCTGTCGAAGACCAGCCCTGAATTCAAGACCAAGATCGGCGCTTCGACCGCTGTGAAATGGATCGTCGGCGTGGGCGGCAAGGGCAACGAAGGCGTGGCCGCCAACGTGCAGCGTATCAAGGGTTCGATCGGCTACGTCGAGTGGGCCTACGCCAAGAAGAACAAAATGTCGCACACCCAGCTGAAAAACAAGGACGGCAACTTCCTGCAACCTGACGACGAGTTCTTCAAAGCCGCCGCCGCCAACGCGGAATGGACCAAGACCCCAGGCTTCGGCGTGGTGCTGACCGACCAGGCTGGCAAAAACTCGTGGCCGATCACCGGCGTGTCCTTCATCCTGATGCACAAGGCACAGGCTGACGCGGCCAAAGGCAAGGAAGTCGTGAAGTTCTTCGACTGGGCCTTCAAGAACGGTGGCGCCGCTGCGACCGAACTGGACTACGTTCCACTGCCGGCATCGGTGGTCAAGCTGGTACAGGATTCCTGGAAAGCCAACCTGAAAGACGCTGCGGGCAAAGCGATCTACTAATCCGGACTGTCCCTTCGCCGCCTCAGTCGCGGCGGCGAGGGGGTTAGCCTGCGGCGCCCAACCGGGCACCGCAGGCTAGCTTACCTCCACCGAGACAAAAATATGAGCGCAGATATCACTTCCACGCCACTATCCAAGCAAGAGCCGGCCATGCAAACCAGCACCGCACCAGTCACCGCCGCGGAGCAAGCTGCGATGCAATCCATGCTCCGCACCATGCGCAAGCAGCGCATTCAGGACTTCTTCTTCCACAAGACCACCATGATCTTCGCGCTGTCGGTGCTGGCGGTGCTGTTGGGGATTATCTTCTCGCTGATGGTCGGCGCCTGGCCGGCCCTCAAGGAATTCGGCCCGGCCTTCATCACCACCGTGGAGTGGGACCCGGTCAACGACCAGTACGGCGCCATGATCGCCATCGTCGGCACGCTGGCCACCTCCGGCATCGCGCTGCTGATCGCCTTCCCGGTGTCGTTCGGCATCGCCCTGTTCCTGACCGAGATTTGCCCGACCGCGCTGCGCCGCCCGCTGGGCACGGCGGTGGAGCTGCTGGCCGGCATCCCGTCCATCATCTACGGCATGTGGGGCCTGTTCGTGTTCGCGCCGCTGTTCGGCGACTACGTGCAGCCGCTGCTGAAGGCCACGCTGGGCCAGTTGCCGCTGATCGGTCAGTTCTTCAGCGGGCCGACCATGGGCATCGGCATCCTGACCGCCGCCCTGATCCTGGCGGTGATGATCATCCCGTTCATCTCCTCGGTGATGCGCGACGTGTTCGAGATCGTGCCGGCGGTGCTGAAAGAATCGGCTTACGGCCTGGGCTGCACCCGCTGGGAAGTGGTGCGCAAGATCGTGCTGCCTTACACCAAGACCGGCGTGGTCGGCGGTGTGATGCTGGGCCTGGGCCGCGCGCTGGGCGAGACCATGGCCGTCACCTTCGTGATCGGCAACGCCAACAAGCTGTCGTGGTCGCTGTTCGCGGCCGGTAACTCGATCGCCTCCACCCTGGCCAATGAATTCGCCGAATCGGATACGCCGCTGCACACCTCGTCGCTGTTCGCGCTGGCCCTGATCCTGTTCGTGATCACCTTTATCGTTCTGTCCGCCGCCAAGCTGATGCTGGCCGGCATGTCTCGCAAGGAAGGCGTCAAATAATGAGCGCAACTCTGGAAAAAGCCGCGATGAACCCGGTGTACCGCAAGCGTCTGCTGACGCACCGCATCGGCATCGCGCTGTCGGTGGCCGCGATGTCGGTCGGCCTGCTGGTGCTGGCCTGGATCCTGCTCACGCTGATCATCAAGGGCTTCGGCGCGCTGAGCATCAATATGTTCACCCAAACCACGCCGGCCCCCGGCAGCGAGGGCGGTGGCCTGATCAACGCCATCTTCGGCAGCATGATGATCGTCGGCCTGTCGACCCTGATCTCGACCCCGATCGGCATCCTGGCCGGCATCTACCTGGCCGAGTACGGCGAAGAAAACAAGATCGCCAACATCACCCGCTTCGTCACCGACATCATGCTGTCGGCGCCGTCGATCGTGATCGGCATGTTCGTGTGGGCCATGTACGTGGCCACCACCAAGCACTACTCGGGCTACGCCGGTTCCATCGCGCTGGCGCTGATCGCCATCCCGGTGGTGGTGCGCACCACCGACAACATGCTGCGTCTGGTGCCGAACAGCCTGCTGGAAGCCGCGTTCGCGCTGGGCGCGCCGCGCTGGAAAGTGGCGATGATGGTGCGTCTGCGCGCCGTCAAAGCCGGCGTCATCACCGGCGTGCTGCTGGCCGTGGCCCGTGTGTCCGGCGAGACCGCGCCGCTGCTGTTCACCGCCCTGAACAACCAGTTCTTCAGCTCCGACATGAACGCGCCGATGGCCAACCTGCCGGTGGTGATCTACGGCTTCGCCATGAGCCCGTACGACAACTGGCGCGAACTGGCGTGGGGTGGCGCACTGCTGGTCACCTTCAGCGTGCTGGCCCTGAACATCATCTCGCGCACCGTGTTTGCCCAAAAAGCCCCGAATTAATCCGATAAAGCGAATCCATACAATGAATACGCAACTGAGCCAAGAAAACGTCGTCGCCATGAACCAAGGCAAACGCAAGACCATTGAAATCTCCGGCCTGAACTTCTTCTACGGTAAAACCCAGAGCCTGCACAACGTCAGCCTGGACATCCACGAGAAGCAGGTGACCGCGTTCATCGGCCCGTCGGGCTGCGGCAAGTCGACCCTGCTGCGCACCCTGAACCGCATGTACGACCTGTACCCAGGCCAGCGCGCCGAAGGTTCGATCATGTACCGCGGCCGCAACATCCTCGAGGGCGGCCAGGACTTGAACATGCTGCGCGCCAAGGTCGGCATGGTGTTCCAGAAGCCGACCCCGTTCCCGATGTCGATCTACGACAACATCGCCTTCGGCGTGCGCCTGTACGAAGACCTGTCGAAGGGCGAGATGGACGAGCGCGTCGAATGGGCGCTGAAAAAAGCCGCCCTGTGGACCGAGGTGAAGGACAAGCTGAGCAAGAGCGGCCTGTCGCTGTCCGGCGGCCAGCAGCAGCGTCTGTGCATCGCCCGTGGCGTGGCCGTCAAGCCTGACGTGCTGCTGCTGGACGAGCCGACCTCGGCGCTGGACCCGATCTCGACCTCCAAAGTGGAAGAACTGATCTCCGAGCTGAAGCAGGATTACACCATCGCCATCGTGACCCACAACATGCAGCAGGCCGCGCGTTGCTCGGACTACACCGCCTATATGTACCTGGGCGAACTGGTGGAATTCGGCGAGACCGACCAGATCTTCATGAATCCGGCCCGCAAGGAAACCCAGGATTACATCACCGGCCGCTTCGGCTGATCCATCTTATAATACTAGCCACAATTGGAGAGCAGCATGATCGGTGAACATTCATCCAAACAGTACGACAACGAGCTGGAAGCCATCCGCAGCAAGGTGCTGCTGATGGGCGGCATCGTCGAGACCCAGTTCCTCGACGCCATGACCTGCTTCCGCATCGGTAACTCCGAGCGCGCCGACCGCGTGATGCGCGAGGACGACTCCGTCAACCAGCTGGAAGTGCAGCTGGACGACCAGTGCAGCCACCTGATCGTGCGCCGCCAGCCGGCCGCCAACGACCTGCGTACCATCATGGCCACCATCAAGGTGATCACCGACCTGGAGCGCATCGGCGACGAAGCCACCAAGATCGCCCGCATCGCCAAGGCGCTGCATGGGCGCGGCGCGGTGACCGTCAACCACTACGAGATGGTGCGCGGCATCGCCAACAACACCTCGGACCTGCTGCACGACGCGCTGGACGCCTTCGCCCGCAACGACGGCAAGCAGGCGCTGCAACTGATCGCCCAGGACGCCGTGATCGACCACGAATTCCGTTCGATCATGCGCAACCTGATCACCTTCATGATGGAAGATCCGCGCACCATCTCGGCCGCGCTGGACACCCTGTGGGTGGCCAAGGCCATCGAGCGCATTGGCGATCACGCCAAGAACATCGCGGAATACGTGATTTATGTGGTGGAAGGCAAAGACATTCGCCACACCAAGTCCCACGCAACCGAAGAACAGCCTGAGCAAGCTGAATAAAATACATTAAATGGCATCTGATAAAACCACCGTACTGATTGTTGAAGACGAACCGGCGATTGTCGAGCTGGTGACGTTTTCGCTGCGCGAGGCGGGCTGGAACTGCTGCAACGTGCAAAGCGCGGGTGAGGCCTGGGATTTCATCCAGACCAAGACCCCGCAGCTGATTTTGCTGGACTGGATGCTGCCGGATTCGACCGGCATCCGCCTGTTGTCGCGCATCCGCTCGGATCGCCAGTTCAACGACATCCCGGTCATCATGCTGACCGCAAAAAGCATGGAGGAAGACAAGCTGGCCGGCCTCAACACCGGCGCCGACGACTACGTCACCAAGCCGTTCTCGCCGCGCGAGCTGCTGGCGCGCGCCAAGGCGCTGCTGCGCCGCAAGGCGCCGGAGCATGCGCAATCGACCATGCGCGCCGCCAACATCATGCTGGACCCGGTCAGTTGCACGGTGTCGATGGACGACCAGAAGATCGACATCGGCCACGCCGAATACAAGCTGCTGAAATTCCTGCTGGCCCATCCGGAACGCGTGTTCTCGCGCAGCCAGCTGCTGGACAAAGTGTGGGGCGATCACGTGGTGATCGAGGAACGGACCGTCGACGTGCACGTGCTGCGCCTGCGCAAGGCGCTGAAGGAGGCCGAGCACCTGATCAAAACCGTGCGTAGTGTAGGCTACATGCTGTCGGAAAAAAACTGAGTTTCACATGAATCCAAAACTGGTGTTCTGGGTGCCTGCCGCGCTGCGCACCGCCGTGATCCTGGCGGCCTGCGCGCTGGGAGGCTGGATGTTCGGCTGGGTCAACGGACTGATCCTGGCGCTGATCGCCATGCTGGCGCTGGTGTTCACGCAACTGTCCTACCTCTACCAGCTGAGCAACTGGATGGACGATCCGCAAAGCGCCAAGCTGCCGGACGGCTGGGGCGAGTGGACCAATATCTTCTCGCGCCTGTACCGCATGCGGCGCGAAGACGAGAAAAACCAGACCGAGCTGACCGAGTGGCTGGCGCGCTTCCGCCAGGCCATGCACCTGCTGCCGGACGGCGTGGCCATCATGGACGACGTGCTGTTCCTGGAGTGGTGCAACCCGGCCGCCGAAAAGCACCTGGGCCTGAGCAACGAGCGCGACAAGGGCATGCGCGTGACCAACCTGGTGCGCAATCCGGACTTCATGGATTACATCATCCTGGGCCGTTACGAGCAGCCGCTGACCATCAGCTTCCGCGAGCGCAAGCTGATCGTGCACATCATCCCGTTCGAGAACCGCCGCCAGATCCTGGTGACGCACGACGCCACCGAGACCGAGCGCATCGAGGAAATGCGGCGCGACTTCATCGCCAACGCCTCGCACGAACTGCGCACGCCGCTGACCGTGATCGTCGGCTTCCTGGAGATCGCCGCGCAAGAGGGGCTGGACGCGGCCACCCGCGCCGCCCACCTGAAGCTGATGACCGAGCAGGGCCACCGCATGCAGCACCTGATCGAGGATATGCTGACCTTGTCGCGGCTGGAGTCGGTGGACTATCCGATGCGGCCCGATCCGGTCGACGTCGGCAAGCTGATGGACCAGCTGCTGCGCGAGGCGCGCGCGCTGTCCTCGGGCAAGCATGAGATCACCATGGAAGTGTCGGGCCCGGATGTGCTGGGATCGTACGAGGAACTGCACAGCGCCTTCGGCAACCTGGCCTCCAACGCGGTGCGCTACACCCCGGCCGGCGGCAAGATCCACCTGGCGTGGAAAGCGTACGATGGCGGCGTCAAGTTCAAGGTGGAGGACACCGGCATCGGCATCAGTCCGGAACACATCTCGCGCCTGACCGAGCGCTTCTACCGCGTCGACAAGAGCCGGTCGCGCGAGACGCAGGGGACCGGGCTGGGCCTGGCCATCGTCAAGCACGTGCTGCTGCGCCACGGCAGCACCTTGCAGATCAAATCTGAAGCGGGCAAAGGCAGCACCTTCATCGTCTGCATTCCGAAGACCGCCATCGTGACGCAGCCAGCCGAACTGCTGCTGGGGTAACGCTTCAGACGTCGTCGCCAAGCGGTTGAAGTTGCGCGAGCACGCCGGGCGTATGCTGTTCGGCGGTGGCGGCGATCTCCTCGACCTGTCCTGGCGCGATCTGTTCGGTCTGCTCGGGGGTAATGTGCGGATGCGTGCCGTCCTCACTGAAACTGCCGATGCTGCCGGCCAGCGCGGTGCGCATCTCGGGGCTGACATTGGCCAGCAAATGATTGAGCAGATCGGCCCGTTGCCCGGGACTGCTGCGCAAGAACAGCTGGCTGATCGTCAGCGTGGACGGCGCCTTTTGCTGTGAGTGAAGCGCGGCCTTGACGCTGGCGGCGTGGTCGGTGTCGCTGGCGAACTGGATAGACATGATAGCTCCTTGTGATCATAACGAGGAGCTTACGATGCTGGCGCTACAGGTCTGTTCGCGGCCTAACGCTGCGGCTAAGGATGGTTGATCTGGTCGATCACATTCTTCACCTTGGCAATCGCCTCCGGCGACAGCTTGGTGAACATACAACCGAGGTGCAGCTGTTCGCCCAGCAGGAAAGAGCGGAACGAACGGCCGAAGCGGATTTCCATTTCCTCGACCTCGATGGTGACCTCGCCCATCTCCAGCACCACATTCTGGAGCTTGCGGCCCTTGATCAAGCCCTTGGCGCGGTTTTTCGAGCAATGCATGCCAATCCCGCCCTCCGAGATATCGTACACCGGCAACTCATGCTCGGTGGTTTCGCTGACCGCGAACAAGGCCATGCAAGTGATGCCGAGCGGTGTCTCGACCCGCTCGGTGCTGCGGCGGTTCAGCACGGTGCAGGTTTCGGGAAACACCATGGGGATGTGCAGCGGCTGGCCGGGCAGCGGCTTCCAGTCCTCGCTGGAGAGGCGGAATTGCAGTTTGGCCGAGCGCAGGGTGCTGACAAAAGTGATCTTGCCGGGGGGCAGGACGGCGCCGTCGTTCAGCTCCATCACAAAATGCGGCAGTTCGGGATCGACCGACAGGATGCGTCCGAAAATCGGTTCACGGCTGCCCGGGGCGTACATGGAAATGGCATCGCCGTGCTCAGCCAGCAGAGTCAGCGCATCACCGATGTCATCTTCGGTGGTCATCTCAAACGAGTTGTCAGCCACCGCCGTGAAGGGGGCGATCGCGTCTTGGGGCCGTGGCGGGCCTTTGCGGATCAGGACGGCGTGTGACTCATGGAGCGTCATAATAATTTTTGTGCCTCAGACGTTGTTTGGGTCCAGTTACAACTACATCATAGTCCAATTTTTCCAAATGGCAACCTATTTTGGATGACGGGAAATGGCCTTTGTCAAGACTGAGTTGCGCCAGCAACAGATGCCGTTGCCAGAAAATCACATCGAGGATAGGATGCCGGACAATATGAACATTCTGCCAACGAGATTAACACTGAATCGCGCGGAAGGGGCGCGCCGTTACCTGATGGCGGCGCCGCCGGCGGCCGGCAAGCGTGGGTTGGTCGTGCTGCTGCACGGGGCGGGCGCCTCGGCGGCGCAAGTGTTGGGGCAGGCGTTTCCGCCGTCGCCCTTGTCCGTGTGGCTGGACATCGCGGCGCGGGAAGGGCTGGTGGTGATCGCGCCGGACGCGGACAAGGGCGGTTGGAGCGATTGCTACGCCTCCGAGGCCCGCGTGGCCAGGAAGGACGACGTCGCCTTCATCGGCGCGCTGATCGACCATGCGATCAGCGCGCACGACGTCGATCCCGGCCGGGTGTACCTGATGGGCGTATCGCGCGGCGGCTGGATGGCTTATGCCGTGGCCACGGAGTTGCCGCACAAGCTGGCGGCCTTCTCCGTCGTACTGGCGGGGATGCCGCTGCCTGGCCGCGGCAAGGAGCCCACAGTGCCGCTGCCGGCGCTGATCTTTGGCTGCACCGCCGATCCGCTGATTTATTACCACGGCGGCAAGCCTTGGTATGCGTTGGGTTTTGCCGAACCGGTGCGCGGCATCGAAGCCAGCGTGCGTGCCTGGCGTGAACTGGCGGGCCTGTCGGATCAGCCAGACGTGAAGAAACTGCCGGTCAGCGACGCCCGCACCAGCGTCACCCGCCACATGTGGGGCGACGCGGCCGATGGCATGCAGGTCGGCCTGTACCGCATCGATGGCGCCGGCCACGCCGAACCCAGCCGCCTGAAACGCTACCCGCGCTTCATCAAGTGGCTGACCGGCCTCCAGAACGCCGACCTCGAAGTCGCCGAAGCCGCTTGGGACTTCTTCCGCGAAAAGCGCACTAAGGATTGCTGTTGACCTTTTCTTGTGGCCCGCAGGTACGCAGATAAGCAACGCCTCGCTCAAAAGTGAAACTGGCTTTGAAACTTCCACTGCTCGTCAGATTGAAGACGTAGACCTTGACTGTCTTTTGTGCGCTGACGCGGGAGCTCACCATTTTGCCCGCAAGATGATGTAAATTTAGCTTTGCCGGCGGATGTTCAAGATCTGCAAGGGCCAATAGTCCGATTGCCAGTTGCGCTTCTTTGACCACCTGCGATGGCAGTTTGCGATAGGATTTTTGGAAATCGGGGTTTTCCAGGTCCAACCGCTCCACAATGAGCGGGCTCATTTTTGTGCTCGTATAGCATCTAGGGCCTGCTCGATTTCATTCTGAGTCGATACGAGAATCGGCGTTCCGCGAGGGTAGCAGCTGGCATCGTGCTCACCGATTTCCCATTGCAGTTGATTTGCTGCGGTGTAGATTTCTTCCAGTGCTAGCCTCAACGAGTTAAAAATCTGCGCCTTGTTTTCCGGGATGCCCAGCAAGAGCTTATGCATAAGACGAATGCCTTCGCGGGCGCGCTCCAGGCCGTCACGTATTTCGAAGCTGGAATCAATGGGGACAGCGCATTCATCGGCTTGTACGAGCGCTTTTCTTCGATTGAGCTCCCGGCACTGTGCCGCAATTTGGGCGGTTGCTTTGCGAAGCTCTTCAATGACGCGCTCGTCCGTGCGCTCTGCGGCGTTGCGCAAAATTTGATCGACTGAGTCGAGCGGCAAATTGAGTGGGATAGCGTGGCTCATGATGGAATACCTCAAGTCAAAGTATGGCGTCGGATATTGACGATGGTCTTCCCTTAACCACATAGTAGCTTGAGATTGCGCAAAGGTGCGCGGCGCTAGAACGTCGGCAGTATTCTGAACGCATCATCGGCCGATGCTGCTACCTCCTCGATGAGGACATGATCGACGCGCGAGGCGGGCGGGCCTTTGTGCACCCAGGCGACGATGCGCTCCAGTGCGGCCGCATCGCCATCCACCTCCGCTTCCACCGACCCGTCGCGCCGATTGCGCACCCAGCCGCGCAAGCCCAGCGCCACCGCCTGCCGCTCAAACGACGCGCGGTAGCCAACGCCTTGGACCAATCCGGTAATCCGCAATCGCTTCGCCATTGGTAACCTCCGGGAGTGGATCTTTATTTTCCTGAAAATGGCGCCAACGCCTGCTTTGCGGCGGAGGGGCTAAGTAACGAGGCCTCCAGCGGTCGCAAGTTCCGGGCCGCGCTTTTTAGTGTGGTTTGATTGTCCGCCATCGAGCGCAGGAGCTGGGCGGTGATGCGGTCCAGCTCGGGGCGAATGGTTTTGGCCAGGTCGGGCGCGTCGTCGAAGTGGCCGGCTCGCTCGTTCTTCCATTTTGCGTACAGCTCGCGCTGGACGGTCTTGGAGGCTTCGATCTGGGCTTTGAAGACGGCTTCCACCAATTCGTCCGGCAGGCCCAGTGCACGGCCTTGCTGCACGGCCGCGGCAATCACTTGCGCTTCGCGCGGCAAGTCTTCGATCGGCGCTTGCACGTTCCATTTGGCACGGGCGACGGCGGGCGCCAGCAGCAGCCGCTGGTCGATGGCTTGCCGCAAAGGCTCCAGCTTCCAGGCGAAGTCGAGCCAGCGTTCCAGGCCTTTTTGTACCTTGCCGTCGGCGATGCGTTGCCCCAGCCATTGATCGACCCAGGCTTTGAAGGCGTCGTCGCGCGGCAGCAGGATGGCTTTCTCGGCGCTGTCGAACGGCTGGTCCGGATGCACCGCGCACAGTTGTGGATGCAGGCGCTGTTGCAAGCGCGTTTCGATGGCGTCGGTCATCATCAAATCGGCCGCGCCGGCGATGATCTGGCCGAAGATGGTGACGTTGTCCGGATAGACGGTCAGCTGCGCACGCGGCGCGTAGCTGCGGGCGAAGCGTTCGTTGGTGCCGCCGGGGTTGACGATCAGCCGCACCCCCGGCTGGTTGATCTGCTCCAGCGTCTGGAAGCGCGCCTCATTGCCGCAGCGGGTGATCGGCGTCTTGCCGTCGCGCAGGTAGCTGATGGAGAACAGCGCCTGTTTTTGCCGCTCGGCCGTCACCGAGATGCCGCTCCATGCGAGGTCGAATTTGCCGGCGTTGAAATCGCTCATCAGCGTCGGCCAGCTGGTCGGCACGATGACCAGCTTCACGCCCAGCGCTTGCGCCAGCTCGCTCGCCAGTTCCACATCGAGTCCGATGAAGTCGGCGGCGCCGGCGCGGTAGCTGAACGGCTTGTAATCGCCGGTGCTGCCCACCCGCAGCTCGCCGCGCGCGTGGATGTCGGCGAGGATGGCCTGGGCCCAGACGGGAGCAGCGGCGCACAGCGCGCCCAGCAGGAGCAGTCGTTTCATAAGGTCACGCGGCCTTTCATGGCCCGCTGGCAGCTATGCAGCGCATCGTCGTACGAACGCGAGACGTGGTCGGCGTTCGGGAAGACGCAGGTTTTCAAGTCCGGGTTTTCAAACGGGCTCGGCAGCAGCAGGGCGAATTGTTTGCAATGCGGCAGGTCGCGGCGCATGCGCTCCAGCGCTTGCGTCATCAGCTCGCAATCCTGCAAGGGATTCACGCTGACCAGGCACACGATGGCCACCAGTTCCGGTGACGCTTCCGGCGGTGCCGGTTTGTCCAGATCCTCAAAGCTCATGCTGCGCGCATCGATTTTCTGCTCACGCAGGATGCGCACCAGAATTTCGGTGGCCAGCTCCGCATAGGCCGAACCCAGCCCGACGCTCAGCACCAGGCTGCCGGCCGGCACGTCGAACGAACCCTGCCATTCGCCGGTATCGGAAATACGCTGATCGCGCAATTGCCGGCCGATGCCGCCGCCCGCCAGCACGCTGCTGCGCTTGCGCTTTTTCCACCACTTCGGATTGCCGCTCAGCGCTTCGATCACGGCGATGATGGAGGAGGTGACTTTTTCCTCTTCGTCCGGCGTGATGGCGCTGTCCTTCAGGTCGAAGTTGGCCAGGTGCAGCGCCGGCAGCAGCACGCCGTCGCAATATTCGGCCAGCGATTTGTGCTGCATGTAGCGCTTGGCGCTGGTGATGATTTCATGCGCGTCGCCCGACAGAGCGCGCTGATAAAAATTCTGCGGCATGGTCAGCGCCGGCAGTTCGCCGAACATGACCTCCAGCACTTTCAAGGCGCGGATATAGCGGCCCGCCACCACCAGGCAGAGGGTCAGCGGCGTCGACAGCACCAGTCCGACCGGTCCCCAGAGCCAGCTCCAGAAGATGGCCGACACCACCACCGACAGCGGCGACAAGCCGGTGGTATGCCCATACAGCTTGGGTTCGATGGTTTGCGCGACGATGATTTCCACCGCCAGGAACAAGCCCAGCGTCATCAGCGCCAGCGACCAGCCCGGATCGACCGCCGCCGCCAGCAGGGTGGCGCAGAACGCCGCCATCCACACGCCGACGTAGGGAATGAAGCGCAGCACGGCGGTCATGGTGCCCCACAACAGCGCCTGGCCCAGACCCAGCAGGCTCAGGCCCAGCCACACCGCCAGCCCGGTGGCGATGTTGACCAAAAACTGCGAGATGAAAAAGCGCGACAGGCGCTCGCCCGCATCGTTGACGGCAATGGTGGTGGCGCGCAAGTCGCCGCCGCCGGCCAGCCGGATGAAGCGGTCGCGCAGCGATTCATGTTCCAGCAGCACAAAGATCAGCACCACGAACACGATGCCCGCCGTCTCCAGCGGCGGCCACACCGACGCCACGACCTTGCCCAGCAGCTGGAACGGTTTCAGCGCCGGCTCGTGGATTTCCACCAGCACCGGCGTCTTCAGGCTGCCGTCGTTTTGCAGCACCGGCTGTGCGGCGCCGCCGCTGTCGCTGGTGAAGTGTTCGATCAGTTGCCCGGCCGGCCCGCCAAGGCTGCCCAGGGTGCCGCGCGTCAGCTCGTCCAGCGTTTCGATCTTGGCGGCGATGGTGTCCTGGTACTTGGGCAGGCTGGCGCCCATCATGCCGACCTGCTGCACGATCACCGCGCCGATCGCCAGCAGTGTCAGCGTCACCACCAGCACGCCGGTGCAGACCGAGGTGGTCTGTCCAAGGCCGAGATGGCGCAAGGCGCGCACAAACGGCGCAATCAGGAAGCTGAAGATAAACGCCAGCGTGATCGGAATCAGCACATCGCGGCCGAAGTAGAGCAGGGCCAGCACCGTGGCGGTGCCGACCAGGCCGGCAACGGCGCCCGGCAGCGTGCGGGAAGCAAGGGAGGAATCAGACACCGTTTAACCTGGCGGGATAAGTAAAACCAATAAAATGCACCGCGTTCAGCGCGATGTGGACCAAGATGGCCGCCTCGATGCGCTGCGTGCGCTGGTATGCCACCGCGTAGCCGAAGCCGGCAATTGCAGCGAGTATGCCATACCGCAGTCCGCCGCCGAGATGCGCCGCGCCAAACAGCAGCGCCGATGCCGCCACCGCCAGCCATGGCCCCCAGTTGAAGCGTCCCAGCGCCGAGGCCAGGCGCGCTTGCAGGAAGCCGCGGAAGAAGGCTTCCTCCGCCACCACCGTGAACAGCAGGTTGACGCCAATAAACAGCGGTGTCTGCGGCGGCAATTTGAGGTCGATGCCGACCACGCCGGCCGCCACGGCAAAGCCCAGCGTGACGGCAATCGTCAGCAGCAGCACCGGCGCCGTCCGGCGCAGCACCTCGCCCAGCTCGGCCCGCGAGCTGACGCGTTGGCTTAGCAGGGCCAGCAGGATCAGCCCGACCACGCCCTTGTCGAAGTTGGCGTACAGCGTGAAGGGCGCGGCGCCGGCCGACAGCACCACGCCGTCCAGCAGCAGCGGATTATGGAAACCGGGCAGTTTGTGCATCGCCAGTTGCAGCGCCAGCACGGCAGTCACCATGCCGCACACCAGCCGTATCCACGCGCGCGGTGCGCGGGCGCAGGCGTAAGCCGCACCGGTCAGCCCCGCCAGCCAGAGGATCGCCCTCGGCTCCAGCACGCCGGCCACCAGTCCCCAGGCCATGGCCATGACCAGCAACAGTGGCCACACCGGCAGGCGGCGCGGCCCGAAAGCCAGTGGCGGGAGCCAGGCCGAAGCGATGGCACATACAAGGAAGAGGTAAGCGAGGAGTGTCATTGCTTTAACGATGAGTTTTCGTCAATGATACTCCAAGGCAGCTTAGAACCTGTAGACCAGCGCCGTCATGACCATGGGCGTGGTCTTGCGCTTGGTCAGCGGGCTGTCGGCCGCATCGCCGGTCAGGCGCGATACGCCGAGCACGCTGCGCACCGCCCAGTTGCTGTCGATCACGTGGCTCCAGTTGACGCCGGCCGTCACGTTCTCGAAGCCGGCCTTGGCGGTGTAGGCCTTGTAGCCCGAGGCCGCGCTTTGGCGGGCGGTGACGCCGAAATAGGTTTGCATGTGCTTGCGGTCGCCATACTCGGCCGACGCGCCAAAGCCGATCTGGTCGGTGGCGCTGGTGTACAGTGGCGCTTCCAGTCCCAGCGTGTAAGTGCTGCCATATTCGCGGTGGCCGAGGTTCTGTTTGGTGGTCAGGCTCAGGCCGACCGTGCCGACCTGATAGCCCACGCTCAGCACCGCCTGCGCCGCGCCCTCGATGTTGCCCATGCCTTTCAGCGCATCCGAGCCGGAAAAGTAGTTTTCCTTGTGGTCCTTGCGGCCGCCGTTGTAGCCGAGCGCGCCGCTCAGCTTGAAGCCATCGACTTCGGTCGCGTAGCCGATGCCGCGCTGGGTGCTGAGGAAGAAGCCGTTGGCGTAGGTTTTTTCAAGGAAGGGCAGGGGCAGTACCCGGCTCTTGTCGGCGCCGGCGTATTCCGGCACGTAGGCCAGGCCGACGCCGGCCGTGAAGCTGTCGCCGCCGGCAGCAGGCTTGGCTTCTTCGGCAAAGCTCTTGCCGCTGAAAGCGCACAAGGAGACGAGGGTGAGAGTGATCGCGTAGCGCATGGTGGGTTCCCGTTCAGTGGTCCGCCGGTGCCTGATTGCCCGGCTTAAGACCGCGAGAGTTTCCCAGCAATTGCAGTCCGCCGCTATCGCCGTTGCTGAAGTATCATGTGTTGAAATCTTTGGTATCGCATTCCGGAGCCGACCATGTCATTGACCCTGTACTACCATCCGCTGGCCTCGTTCTGTCACAAGGTGCTGATCGCGCTGTACGAGAACGGCACCGCCTTCGACAAGCGCATCATCAACCTCGGCGACCAGGCCGACCGCGCCGAGCTGGAGGCGATCTGGCCGCTGTGCAAATTCCCTGTGCTGCGCGACAACACCCACCGGCGCGATGTGCCGGAGACTTCCATCATCATTGAATACCTGGACCGCCACTATCCGGGCGCGCAGCCGATGATCCCGGCCGACTGGGACGACGCGCTCGATGTGCGCTTGTGGGACCGCTTCTTCGATAACTACGTGCAGGAGCCGGTGACCACCATCGTCACCGCCCACCTGACCGGTCTGAGCTGCGACCAGACCAAGGAGCGCACCAAGCTCAAGACGGCCTACAAAATGATCGAAAAGCGCATGAGCACGCGCAGCTGGATGTGCGGCGAGAGCTTCAGCCTGGCCGAGTGCGCGGCGGCGCCCGCCTTGTTCTACGCCGCCACGCTGTTGCCGTTCCCGGAGGAATATCTCCACTTGCAGGGATACTTCGAACGGCTGGTTTCCCGCCCCTCGGTCAAACAGGTGCTGGAGGAGGCCAAGCCGTACTTTCCGATGTATCCCTTCGCCAGCGATATTCCCGACCGCTTCCTCTAAGCGCGCCGCCGCACAGTGCGCGGCGGCGAAACGGCGAATGATGGCCTTTCTTATCGAGAAAGGAACCGTCATGGATACACCCAACCATTCGCGCCGCGCGCTGGTCGGCGCCGCAGCCACCGGCCTGTTGGGCGCGGCGGTCGCACCCGCCGGTGCCCAGCCCGGCGCGGACGCCGCCGCCCAGCCGCCGCGCGATCCCCTCAATGCTTATCCCAAGCCGCCATTTCCGAAACAGCAGCAACCATGGCCGGGCCTGGCCAGCAAGATGACGCCGCGTCCCGACCATGGTGAAACCAGTTACAAGGGCTCGGGGCGGCTGAAGGGGCGCAAGGCGCTGCTGACCGGCGGCGATTCCGGCATCGGCCGCGCCGCCGCGATTGCGTATGCGCGCGAGGGGGCCGACGTCGCCATCAACTACCTGCCTGCCGAGGAAGAGGATGCGCGCGAAGTGGTGCAATTGCTCCGCGCCGAAGGCCGCAAGGCGGTGGCGATTCCCGGCGATATCAAGGACGAGGCGTTCTGCAAGAAGCTGGTGGCGGACGCCGCGCGCGAACTGGGCGGACTCGATATCCTGGTCAACAACGCGGCGCGCCAGTTTTCGCGCGACAGCATCGTTGACATCACCAGCGCGCAGTTCGACGAGACCTTCAAGACCAATGTGTACGCCATGTTCTGGATCACGCGCGCCGCCGTGCCCTTGCTCAAGCCGGGCGCCACCATCATCAACACCGCCTCGGTCAACGCCTACGACCCCAGCGAAAACCTGATCGACTACGCCGCCACCAAGGGCGCGATCATGATTTTCACCAAGGGACTGGCCAAGCAACTGGCCTCGAAAGGCATCCGCGTGAATGCCGTGGCGCCGGGACCGTTCTGGACCCCGCTTCAGGTGACTGGCGGCCAGCCGCCGGACAAGCTGCCGGAGTTTGGCGCCGACACGCCGCTCAAGCGGCCGGGCCAGCCAGCCGAGCTGGCCGCGGTCTATGTGCTGCTGGCGTCCAACGAGTCGAGCTACGCCAGCGGCCAGGTGTATGCCGCCACCGGTGCGCGTGGCGGCCCGTGACGCTGCTTAGTTTTTATTGCCTTCGCCCGCGCTCTGCACCGAGGCCGCCTGCGGGAAGGCCTGGTTTTGCTGCGCGATGGAGGCGAAGCGGCTGGCTTCATCGGCCAGATGCTTGCCCGCCGCCTTGCGGCCCGCATCCGCCAGTTCAGTGGCGGTGCGCGTGGCTTGCGGCACGTGCTCCTGCGCGATCTGGTTGATGTCGGCCTGGAAGTCGGTCACCACCTTGGCCAGTTGCTGGTGATAGCTTTGCAGCTTGTGCAGCAGTTCACCGGTCTGCTGCGGCGCGTTTTCCGGGTTGCGTTCGTTTGGCGGGGTCAGTAGCGCATAGCGCAGCGCGGCGGTGGAGTTGTCCAGCACTTCACGGCTGAACTGCACATTGACCTCCGACAGTTGGCGCAGCGAGCGCAGCACCGACTGGGTCAGGTCGGCGTAATAGTCGATGCGGGCCTCCGCATGATTTCGGGCTGCCGGGGACAGCGTTTCCACAAACGAGTTCATAAGCGTGCTCCTGTTGGGATGAGGGGGCCAAAGACACAGGGGCGGACGATTTGGCCTGTCGTCCGCCCCCGTATCATCGCAAATGTCTGCGCTTTTGGGCACTCCAGAGCCCAGTGGAACTATTTGTTTTTCCTACTCAACAGATGGGGCCGGCCGTGGCAGGAGGAACAGCGATTTCTGCCGGCCGTTGATGTAGCGGACGCCACTTTCATCAAAGTAGGCATCCTCCTCCAGCATGATGCGCACCGGCTCTTTCCAGCCCGGTATCGTGGTTGCCGCGTTGAGTTCGATCGAGTAGGCGGTCTGGTAGCGCAGCACGTCGTCGCCGCTGCCCGGCACGCCGCCCTGCATGTCCCACATGCCGATCGCCGGCCCGGCCGCGTGGCCGTGGTAGCCGATCGGATGGGTGTAGATGGTGGCGGCGATGCCTTCGGCCTTGGCCTGCCTGAGCGACGCGGCCAGCACCGCGTTGCCGCTGCGGCCCTGCCTGAAGTTACCGGTCAAAATATCCTGCAAGCGGTTGGCGCTGGCAAAGGCCTTGACCAGCTCGGCCGGCGCGGCGGTCTCGCCCGGTTTCAGCACGTAGGCGTGCTCCTGAATGTCGGTGTTGAGGCGCAGATAGGTGATGCCGATGTCGACGTGCAGCAGGTCGCCCGGCACGATGATGTCGGCGTTGGCCAGGCCCTTGCCGGCGCGCTGGATTTCCACCGAGGGATGGAACCAGGTGTCGTAACCCAGGTCGCGGATCTTCTGGCGGAACCACCACACCACATCGTCGGCGGTGGTGATGCCGGGCGTGATCACGCGTTCGGAAAAACCTTCCTCGATGATTTTATGGGTGGCGTTCACCAGTTGCGGATAGATCTGCATCTCGCGCGCGGTGCGTGTCTCCAGCCAGCGCACGGCCAGCGGCTCGGCCGATACCACGCGCTTTTTCAGCTCGGCGGGCAGGGCGGCCAGCAGTTCGTTGTATTCGGTGTGGTCGATGCCGTCGGCGTGGGCGAAATGGGTGGAGGTGTTGAGCGCGATCTTGTCCGGATTGCGCTGCCTGATGATGTTCACCAGCGCCGCCCACTGGTCCGGGAACTTCTTCATGTCCCAAGCGGCGGTGATGCTCTTGCCGACGTTGTAGCGCGCCACGGCCAGCCGTTCCACCTTGCCGGTTCTGGCGTCGCGGTAGAACACCAGCACCGTGCGGCGGCGCGCGTTCAGCCATTCGGCCGGCAGCATGGTTTTCAGCACCGGGTCCTCGTTGTATTCGCGCGAGACCACCACCCACATGTCGATGCCGGTTTGTTCCATCGCGGCCGGCAGCAGATTGTCAAAGCGGTCGACCAGCAGTTCATTGATGACGGTGGCCTGGTCGCGCACCGACAGCACTTGCTGGGCCCGGGCTGGCACGCCCGCGGCCAGCAGCAGGGAGAGGGCAAAGAGGAATTTTTTCATCCGCCGATCTTGAGCCCGGTTTTTGGCAATGTCAATCAACAATATTTATAATGGCCGTTGCATCTGCAAAGGAGAGAACATGGCAGCACCTTCGGTTTTTTATCTGCACGGCGGTCCCGGGCTCGGTCCGGTCTTCGAGCGCGCCCGTTATCCGGACGCCAGTCACGTCCATTGGTGGCACCAGCCGCTGGCCAAGCCCTGCGCCGCCCGCCCGTATCTGGACCTGCTGGAAGCCGCGCTGACCGAGTTGCGCCGCGTTGCCGCCGAGGCCGGCCAGCCGCTGACGCTGATGGCCAGTTCCTTCGGCGCCCATCTGGCGGTGCATCTGGCGCGCCACGCGCCGGAGCTGATCAAGGACATCGTGCTGCTGGGCCCGACCTTCAATCCGGAAGACGCCGCCCTGCGCTTCGCCCGCCGCGCCTTCCGCGTGCATACAGGCCACGAGCACGCCGGCAAGCTGGCCACCGCGCTGGCCATGTATGAGGACGATCCGGGCCGTCCGCGTTTCTGGGATGTGTTTGGCGCGCTGTCGTTGCTGCCGGACGTCACCGGCCTGTACTTCGGCCCCAACGGCGGCGAGCAGGCGGCGCGCTCGTTCGCGGAATTGATCCAGCAGCCGGGCGCCTTCGACGGCCCGACCTCGGTGGCCACCTCGGACGACTTCTCGGCGCTGGACCACACGCCGGTGCAAAGCGCCTTCACCGGGCCGGTGTCGGTCCTGTTCGGCGCCTACGATCCAATGATCGACGCCGACAAGGACCGCGCCGTGTGGGAGATCATCTTCCCACAGGCGGCCTTCTTCAAGGTGGAGACGGGCCACTTCCCGCTGCTGGAACTGACGCTGGAGGAGTGCCTGTCGCCGGCTTAATTGGCGGCCTTGTCCTGCTGGATCAGCTTGGCCAACTGCGATTGCGGGCCGACCGCGTCCAGCGTCAGGATTTTATCGGCCGGAATAGTTTGCGATTCCGGCCCGTGCCAGTCGTTCTTGCGGCGGCTGACCACCCGGTTGCCGGGCTGGCCGTTGGGCTGCTGGTAGGTCTGGATGTAGTACACGTCGCCCAGCCGGATATAGGCCGGCTTGGCCTCCAGCAGCACGCCGTAATACACCTGGCCGTTCGCCAACTGCACGCTGTACAAGCCGCCCAGCGGGCCCGGCGCGATCACGCGCTCGGCGCTCTTGTTCCATTCACCGGCGGCCGACGCCGCCAGCGCGCCGGCGCCCAGCAGTCCCAGCACCAGCGCCAGGTTCACCTGCCACGCCTTCCAGCCGCCGGCTGGCGCGGCGGGGCGGAATTCCACTGCTTTCGGGTACGTGATGTTGTCGTCGATCTGCGCGCTCATGCTGCCTCCCCGGCGTTAGTTTGGTTGGATGGATTGCGGCGGCGTTGCAGCAACAGCAGCATCAGGCCCGCCAGGCTCATGGCCCAGGTCGATGGTTCCGGCACCGGCGCCGCCACCGCGCCGAGCAGGTAGTTGATGCCGAAGCCGCCGCTGACGCCGCCGCTGGTGGTCAGCGCCGCGGCGATCTCCAGGTTTTGCGTGCCGGCGCCAAACAGGCCCAGGTCCAGCGTGCCATCGCTAAAGAAGCTTTGCGCCTCGCCCAGTGTGGTGAAGGTTTGCGTGTAGATCAGCGTGCCGTGGCTGTTGATGCTCAGGCTGAATGTGTCGAAGCCGCTGTTGATGCCGTAGCTGGACAACCAGCCGACAATCAGGTGGCCCGACTGCGTGGTCTTGAACTGGAACTCGCCGCTGGTCAGATAGGTCAGGCTGCCGCCCGCCGGCGCCACGTCGGGCGAGAACGACGCCCCTTGCACGCCGCTGCCGATCACCACGCCATCGGTCAGCGCCGCCGCCACATGGGTGGTGCCGGCGAGCAGGGCGGCGCTGTCGGCCGGCGCGCCGGTGACGCGCGACAGCGCTTGCGGGGTATAGGCCAGGTTGACCAGTTCCGACGCCGTGGCGCTGGCGCCGCCGCTGGCGGCCTGCGCACTGGCGTAGCTGTAGCCGCTGCCGCCGCCCACCGGCGCCGTGGCCTTGGCGGTGGACAGGGCCAGGCCGTCGCTGGCGCTGCCGATGGCGCTGACCTGGCCGCTGTCGCCCCGGCCGCTGGCGCTGGCGCGGATGCTGCCATTGCCGACGCCCTCGGCCTGCGCCACCGAGCTGATCTGATGGCCGATGGCCTGGCTGTTGGCCTGGCTGTAGCCGCCGGCCTGGGTGCTGCGCGCCAGCGCATAGGCGTCGGCATTGCCGTAGCGTTGCGCCGGGTTGCCATAGCCGCCGTTGGCGGTGGCGCTGGCGACGGCGGACGCGGGCGCGCGCACTTCGGCGCGCGCCGTGGCGTCGCCGCCCAGGCCGTAGTTGCTGGAATGTGAACCGCCGCTACCGCCGGTGGCGTTGGCGCTGCCTTGCGCCGAACCGCTGGTTTGCAGCAGCAGGCGGCTGTCGGCGTTGCCGCCATTGGTGGCGGCCGTGTCCGTCCACGAACCGCCACCGCTGCCGCCGCTCGCGTTCAGCTGCACCTGAACACTGCTGGCGTTGCTATCGGTCAGGCTCAGCCAGGACTTGCCCGCACCCGCCACGCCGTTGATGCTGGACGCCGTGCCGCCCCAGGCGCTGCCGGCGTTGCCGCCGTTGGCGCTCTGCGTCAGCGACAGGGCGCCATGGGTGCTGCCGCTGACCGCGTCGACCAGCGCCGAATCGGCGCCGTTGCCGGCGTTGGCGCCGTAGTAGCCGGCCGCGCCGTGGCCGCCGGACTGGGTCAGGCGCACGGTCACCGCGCCGCTGCCGGAACTGCCGGCGGCGGTGCTGCCGCTGGCGACGCCGCCGGAACCGGCTTGCAGGGCGCCGTAGGCGCCGGCCTGGTTGCTGCCGCCATCGCCGCCGGCCACGGTCAGCACCACGTCCACGCTGTTGGCGCCGCTGCTGGCGCCGCGTGCGCTGGCGCTGGCGTTGCCGCCGTTGCCACCGGTGGCGTTGGCGTAATGGCCCCAGCCACCGGCGCCGCCGGTGGCGTTGCCCGCCACTTGCACAGCGCCGGCGCCGCTGCCGTCGAGCTGCAAGCTGGCGTTGCCGCCATTGCCGGCCAGGTTGTAGGTCGAGCTGCCGCCGGTGCCGCCGGCGGCGCTACCGCTCAGCACCAGCCGGCTGGCCACGCTGTCGCTCAGCACCAGGCTGGAACTGGCGTCGCCGCCCTTGCCGGCGGCGTGGTAGCCGGAGCTGCCGCCGTCGCCGCCGCGCACATTTTGCGTCAGCGACAGCTGGCCGCTGGTGCTGCCGGCCACCGCGTTGCTGAGCGAGGCGGCGGTGCCGTCGCTGCCGACCGCGCCGGCCACGCCATCGCTGCTGGCGCCGCTGCCGCCGGC
>NZ_WNKY01000140.1 GCF_009720825.1 Duganella radicis
CGGCAGCACGGACTTCGGTCTGGTGGCGAGTGGCGAACGGGTGAGTAATATATCGGAACGTACCCAAGAGTGGGGGATAACGTAGCGAAAGTTACGCTAATACCGCATACGATCTATGGATGAAAGCGGGGGATCGCAAGACCTCGTGCTCCTGGAGCGGCCGATATCTGATTAGCTAGTTGGTGGGGTAAAGGCCCACCAAGGCATCGATCAGTAGCTGGTCTGAGAGGACGACCAGCCACACTGGAACTGAGACACGGTCCAGACTCCTA
>NZ_WNKY01000141.1 GCF_009720825.1 Duganella radicis
GGCTAAAACAGTCAGGATGTTGGCTTAGAAGCAGCCATCATTTAAAGAAAGCGTAATAGCTCACTGATCGAGTCGTCCTGCGCGGAAGATGTAACGGGGCTAAGCCAGTCACCGAAGCTGCGGATATCCGTAAGGATATGGTAGGAGAGCGTTCTGTAAGCCTGCGAAGGTGTCTTGTAAAGGATGCTGGAGGTATCAGAAGTGCGAATGCTGACATGAGTAGCGATAATGGGGGTGAAAAGCCCCCACGCCGTAAGCCCAA
>NZ_WNKY01000142.1 GCF_009720825.1 Duganella radicis
TCCTTCTCCCGAGTTCTCTCAAGCGCCTTAGAATACTCATCTCGCCCACCTGTGTCGGTTTGCGGTACGGTCTCGTATGACTGAAGCTTAGAGGCTTTTCTTGGAACCACTTCCGATTGCTACAGGATCAATGATCCTTCGTCCCGTTCCCTTGAATTACGTGCCCGGATTTGCCTAAGCACCTTCTATGAAACAGAAACTGACTATTCCAACAGTCAGACAACCTTCCGCGATCCGTCCCCCCATCGCATCATACGACGG
>NZ_WNKY01000143.1 GCF_009720825.1 Duganella radicis
CAGGCTCTTCCCATTTCGCTCGCCACTACTTTGGGAATCTCGGTTGATTTCTTTTCCTGCAGCTACTTAGATGTTTCAGTTCGCCGCGTTCGCTTCACACACCTATGTATTCAGTGAGTGATGACCCTAAGGGCCGGGTTTCCCCATTCGGAAATCTGCGGATCAAAGCTTGTTTGCTAGCTCCCCGCAGCTTATCGCAAGCTACTACGTCCTTCATCGCCTGTAATCGCCAAGGCATCCGCCATGTGCACTTAT
>NZ_WNKY01000144.1 GCF_009720825.1 Duganella radicis
TGAAGCGAACGCGGCGAACTGAAACATCTAAGTAGCTGCAGGAAAAGAAATCAACCGAGATTCCCAAAGTAGTGGCGAGCGAAATGGGAAGAGCCTGTACGTGATAGTCGTTTGGATAGTGGAATGCTCTGGAAATGGCAGCCATAGCGGGTGATAGCCCCGTACACGAAATTCAAGCGGTGGTACTAAGCGTACGACAAGTAGGGCGGGACACGAGAAATCCTGTCTGAATATGGGGGGACCATCCTCCAAGGC
>NZ_WNKY01000145.1 GCF_009720825.1 Duganella radicis
GCTTGCACCCCATCATTTAATCTTCCAGCACCGGGCAGGCGTCACACCCTATACGTCCACTTTCGTGTTTGCAGAGTGCTGTGTTTTTATTAAACAGTCGCAGCCACCAGTTTATTGCAACCTTTTCACCCTCATGCAGTAAAGCATTCAAGCTACCGAGGCGTACCTTTTCCCGAAGTTACGGTACCAATTTGCCGAGTTCCTTCTCCCGAGTTCTCTCAAGCGCCTTAGAATACTCATCTCGCCCACCTGTGT
>NZ_WNKY01000146.1 GCF_009720825.1 Duganella radicis
CCTTGAGCTCTTTGAAGGGTCGTTCGAGACCAGGACGTTGATAGGTCAGGTGTGGAAGTGCAGTAATGCATTAAGCTAACTGATACTAATTGCCCGTACGGCTTGTCCCTATAACCTTGACGGTTATGCGCATTTACTCTTGATGAGTTCTCCCTAAGTTCTTTACTTCTCCAGATTGTTGCCAAGTCAAAGCTTGATGACCATAGTAAGTCGGTCCCACCCCTTCCCATCCCGAACAGGACCGTGAAACGACTC
>NZ_WNKY01000147.1 GCF_009720825.1 Duganella radicis
ACAGCTCATCCCCTAATTTTTCAACATTAGTGGGTTCGGACCTCCAGTGCGTGTTACCGCACCTTCATCCTGGCCATGAGTAGATCACTTGGTTTCGGGTCTACACCCAGCGACTATCGCCCTGTTCCGACTCGATTTCTCTACGGCTTCCCTATTCGGTTAACCTTGCCACTGAATGTAAGTCGCTGACCCATTATACAAAAGGTACGCAGTCACCCCACAAGGAGGCTCCTACTGTTTGTATGCACACGGTTT
>NZ_WNKY01000148.1 GCF_009720825.1 Duganella radicis
AGTGGGTTCGGACCTCCAGTGCGTGTTACCGCACCTTCATCCTGGCCATGAGTAGATCACTTGGTTTCGGGTCTACACCCAGCGACTATCGCCCTGTTCGGACTCGATTTCTCTACGGCTTCCCTATCCGGTTAACCTTGCCACTGAATGTAAGTCGCTGACCCATTATACAAAAGGTACGCAGTCACCCCACAAGGAGGCTCCTACTGTTTGTATGCACACGGTTTCAGGATCTATTTCACTCCCCTCCCGGGG
>NZ_WNKY01000149.1 GCF_009720825.1 Duganella radicis
CGGCGAACTGAAACATCTAAGTAGCTGCAGGAAAAGAAATCAACCGAGATTCCCAAAGTAGTGGCGAGCGAAATGGGAAGAGCCTGTACGTGATAGTCGTTTGGATAGTGGAATGCCCTGGAAATGGTAGCCATAGCGGGTGATAGCCCCGTACACGAAATTCAAGCGGTGGTACTAAGCGTACGACAAGTAGGGCGGGACACGAGAAATCCTGTCTGAATATGGGGGGACCATCCTCCAAGGCTAAATACTCGT
>NZ_WNKY01000014.1 GCF_009720825.1 Duganella radicis
TTCCCAGAGCCTTGAGCTCTTTGAAGGGTCGTTCGAGACCAGGACGTTGATAGGTCAGGTGTGGAAGTGCAGTAATGCATTAAGCTAACTGATACTAATTGCCCGTACGGCTTGTCCCTATAACCTTGACGGTTATACGCATTTACTCTTGATGAGTTCTCCCTAAGTTCTTTACTTCTCCAGATTGTTGCCAAGTCAAAGCTTGATGACCATAGTAAGTCGGTCCCACCCCTTCCCATCCCGAACAGGACCGTGAAACGACTCTACGCCGATGATAGTGCTGCAACCAGTGTGAAAGTAGGTTATCGTCAAGCTAGTTATAAGCCGAGAAGGCCCGCTCTGTGAGCGGGCCTTTTTGCGTTTGGCGCAACAAGCGATTTTGATCTGCGGAAATGAAGGTGTACCATGTCTTCTTTCGCGCCAGCATCAAATCTCAATGAAAAATAAGACAGCCCAAACAATGCTGTACTGCGCATTGGCATTGGTGGCCTGGGCTCCTGCCCACGCAGACGATTATGCCGATGTCAGCAAGCTGGCCAAGGCCGGCAAAGTCGTCGAAGCCCTCAATAAGACCAATGAATACCTGAGCAAGCACCCATCCGATCCGCAAATGCGGTTCATGAAGGGCGTGCTGCTGACTGAGCAGAATAAATCGGAAGAGGCGATCGCCGTCTTTACTAAACTAACCGAAGATTACAAGGATCTGCCGGAGCCGTACAACAACCTGGCCGTGCTGTATGCAGCCAATGGCCAGTACGACAAGGCGCGCGTGGCGCTGGAAAAGGCGATTCGCACCAATCCGAGCTATCAGACCGCCTACGAAAATCTCGGCGATATTTACGGCAAGATGGCTAGCCAGGCTTACGATAAGGCGCTGGCATTGGGCTCCGCCACCGCAGTGCCGGCCAAGTCCAAGCTCACCATGTTGCGCACGTTTTCGACCAGCACCGGCGGCAAGTTTATAGGCGCGGAGACGGCGGTGGCGCAAGCCCCTGCACCAGCGCCAGTTGCCGCACCTGCCGCCGCGCCGGCGCGGCCGGCCGCCAGCACGCAGCCGCCTTTGATTTCGCAACTGCCGCCGCAGAATCCGGCACAGGCCAATGCGCCGCAGCGGATTCCTGCGTTGTCGGTATCTCCTCCGCCGGCGACCGCGCCTAAAGTTGCGGCGACGGTGGGACCGATTCCAGCGCCTGCTACGGTCGCGGCGAAGCCTGTGCCAACGCCTGCTCCAGTGGCTGTGGCGGCGCCAGCTCCAGCGCCTGCCAAACCAGCGCCTGCCGCCGTCGTTGCCGCGGCGCCAGCAGCGGTCAAGGTAATGCCGACCCCGGCACCTGCGCCTGCTCCAGTAAAAGTGGCGGCCGCGCCTGCACCAGCGCCGGTTGCGCCACCGCCAGTCAAGGCCGAACCGCCGAAGCCTGCCAAGCCTGAGCCTGAAAAGGTCGCCGCCAAGCCGGATAACTCCGAGCGCGATGCGGTGATGGCGCAGGTGAATGGCTGGGCCAAGGCCTGGACGTCGCAAAACGTCGACGCCTATCTCGGTTACTATAGCCAGCAGTTCGAACCGCCCAAGGGCGCGACGCGCAAAGCGTGGGCTGACGAGCGCCGCGCCCGCATCGAGGGCAAGGGCCGCATCCGCGTGGAAGTCGCCTCGCCCGAGGTGAAGGTAGATGGCAATACAGCCAGGGTCACTTTCCGCCAGACTTATGAGTCCGATCGCCTGACCGCGCGCAGCCGCAAGACGCTGGTGCTGGTCAAAAACGGCGGAAAATGGCAGATCAAGCAGGAAATCTCGGGTAACTGATGTCTCACTCACTTTTGCGTAAATGGGGTGTTCTCGGCGTGGTCCTCTTCAGCCTGATGGGAGGGGAGTTCAGCTACGCCGCAAAAAAGCCGGCGCGGGCGCCGGTTGCCCGTAAAGCCAATCCGGAAGAGCTGCTCAACGATATTTACAAAGAGCTGGCGACACACGACCTCGGCGCGGCGCAGCGCAAGGCCGATGCACTGGTCGAGGCCTATCCCAATTTCCGTCTCGGTCATTTGATCCGAGGCGATATTCTGCTGATGCACACGCGCGCGGTGACCGATCTGGGCGCCGCTGTGCCGGCCGGTTCGGAAGCCAAGCTGGCCGATCTGCGGCGCGAGGCGGCGGTGCGCTTGCAGGCCGAGCGTCCGGCACCCACCTTGCTGCCACGCGCGCTGCTGCAAATGCGCAAGGATCAGCGGCACGCGCTGATTGTCGACGCCAAGCATTCGCGCCTTTACCTGTATGAAAACACCGGTGATGGCCTGCGCCTGATGCAGGACTTCTACGTCAGCCAGGGCAAGCTGGGCATCAACAAGCTCAAGGAAGGCGATATGCGCACGCCGGTGGGCGTGTATTACCTGATCGGCCGCCTGCCGGGTGTGAAGTTGCCAGACATGTATGGCAAGGGCGCGCTGCCGCTCGATTATCCGAACGACTGGGACAAGGTGAACGGTCGCAGCGGTTCCGGCATCTGGGTGCATGGCACGCCGCCGGAGACCTTCAGCCGGCCGCCGCTGTCGACCGACGGCTGCGTGGTGGTCAGCAACGACGATCTGAATTTCCTGACGCGTACGGTGGAAATCGGCAAGACGCCCATTTTGATTGGCGACCAGGTGGAGTTCGTCAGCAGGGAGCAGCTGGAGAAGGATTTGCGCCAGGCCGCCTCGCTGGTGGAGACCTGGCGGCGCGATGTGGAGAACCGCGATGATGCCAGCCTGAAGTCGCTGTATTCGGCGCGCTTCAAGTCAGCGGCGGATGAGGATATCAATACCTGGCTGGACAAGAACCGCTACATCCCGAGCGCCAAGAAGATCAGCGTCACGGTCAGCGATCCGAGTTTCTTCCGCCAGCCTAGCCAGGAAGAGGTCATTGTCAGCAATTTCACCCAGCAGATCGTGATCGGCAAGTTCCGTCACGCGGTGCGCAAGAAGCAGTACTGGGCCAAGGAAGGTAAGAACTGGAAGATTGTGGCTGAGTCGAACGTATCGTAACGCCGACTCAGCATGGGTCCCGCCTGCGCGGGGCGACGTGCATCAGAAGTGGTACGCAGCTTTCAGCTCGACGAAGTTCACGCCCGAGTTTGGCTTTTTGTAGCCGCCGTTCGAGAAGTGTTGCAGCTTGAGCGCCACTTCCCAGTTGTTGTTGAACACGTAGCCGGTGGCGATGTGGTCGCCGAACTGGAAGTGGGTCGACAGGCGGTTGTCGCTGTTGTTGTACAGCTTGGAGAACATGTGCACGCCGATGCCGCCTTCGTAGTACAGGCCCTTCTTGTTGTCGTTCTGGAAGCGGAACACCGGGGTGAAGCCGATGTCCCACAGCTTCTGCTCAGCGCCGACCACGTTCTTGTAGCGGTTTTCCTGCCACACGCCGGTGCTCAGTTCCCAGTAGCCACCCAGGTGGGTGCCGTTCGACTGGAACCATTTGTTGTCCCAATCCTTGGCGGCGTTGAAGCGCACCATTTGTACGTGCTCGCCGGCGCCGACGTCGACCGACACGGAGTCGACCAGTTTATCATCCGCAAACGCGCTTTGAGCGACGACCAAGGCGGCGGCAACCGCGATCATTTTTTTAGTGAACATAGTATCCTTGCAATGTAAGTGCTGTATTTTTTCGATTGTTATACGGCTAACCCGAGATTGTACCGGGGTTCGGAAAATAATTCTTGGAGCGAAATTGTCTACGCAAATTACCTTCTTAGGCATAGGCTTGATGGGGGAGCCGATGGTGCGCCGCTTGCTGGCGGCCGGCCATCCAGTGACGGTCTGGAATCGCACGCACGCCAAGGCGCAGGCGTTGGCCGCTGCCGGCGCCCGCGCTGTCGAGGATCTGGCCGAGGCGGTGCGTGGCGCCCCCATCGTGATCTCCATGCTGGAGGCCGGCCCGACCGTGCGGCTGGTGCTGGACGCGGCCTTGCCGGCGCTGGCGCCGAACGCATTATGGATCGACATGAGCTCGACCCAGCAAGCCGAAGCGCAGGCCTTCCATGCCGAGCTGACGGCGCAAGGCCGGCGCTTTATCGATGCGCCGGTGTCGGGTGGTGTTGGCGGCGCGGCGGCCGGCACGCTGGCCATCATGGCGGGCGGAGTGGCGCAGGATTTCGCCGAGGCGGAGCCGGTGCTGTCAGCCATGGGCCGCGCCACGCTGGTCGGCCCGGCCGGCAGCGGGCAGGTGGCCAAGCTGTGCAATCAGCTGATCGTTGGTGCAACCATCAACATTGTCGCGGAAGCCATGTTGCTGGCGCAGGCGGCGGGTGCCGATCCGACGGCGATGCGCGCGGCGATACGCGGCGGCTTTGCCGAGTCGAGGATTCTGGAAGTGCATGGCCAGCGCATGCTGGAGCGGAATTTTGTCGCCGGCGGCAAGGTCACCACGCAGCTCAAGGATCAGCGCAACATCCTGGCGGCGGCGGAAGCGGCCGGCATTGTGCTGCCGCTGACGGAGCTGGTGACGGCGCGCTACATGACGCTGTCCAAAACCATTCCACAGGCCGATCACTCGGCCGCGCTGATCGGTCTTGAACAGCTGAATCCGGGGCGCCGCGTCGGCACGGCCCCGGATCAATTAGGCTAAAGGCAGGCTGGCTTCCACCAGCTTGACCCAGAAGCTGGCGCCCACCGGCAGCAGGTTGTCGTTGAAGTCGTAGCTGCCGTTGTGCAGCACGCATGGACCGAGGCCGTGACCACCGGCGCGGTGGTCACCCTCGCCATTGCCGATGAAGATGTAGCAGCCCGGTTTGGCTTGCAGGAAGTAGGCGAAGTCTTCCGCCGCCATCGATGGCTCGGTCTTGTCGTCCACCTTGTCGGCGCCGACCACGGACTTCATCACTTCCACCGCAAAGCGGGTCGCTTCCGGATGGTTGATCAGCGGCGGGTAGTTGCGGCGGAACTTGAACTCCACTTCCGCATCAAACGCGGCGGCCGTATTCACGGCGATCTGTTCCATTTGTTTTTCCAGCCGGTCCAGCACTTCCCCCGACAGGGTGCGCACGGTGCCAGCCATTTTGGCCTCGTCGGGAATGACGTTGGTGGCGGTGCCGGCCTGGATTTGCGTCAGCGACAGCACGGCCGTGTCCAGCGGACTGGTGCGGCGGCTGATGATGGTTTGCCAGCTTTGCGCGATCTGCACCGCGATCATCACCGGGTCGATGCATTTGTGCGGCTGGGCCGCGTGGCCGCCCTTGCCTTTGACTGTCACATAAAACTCGTTACTGGACGCCATCAGCGGGCCTTCGGTCACGCTCATGTGGCCGGATGGGATGCCGGGCCAGTTGTGCATGCCGTAGATGGCATCCATCGGGCATCGTTCGAACAGGCCGTCTTCGATCATGCGTCTGGCGCCGGCGCCGCCTTCCTCGGCCGGCTGGAACACCAGGTACACGGTGCCGTCGAAGTTGCGGTGTTCGGCCAGATGTTTGGCCGCGCCCAGCAGCATGGCGGTGTGGCCGTCGTGGCCGCAGGCGTGCATTTTGCCGGGATGGACCGAGGCGTGCGGGAAGGTGTTCACTTCCTGCATCGGCAGGGCGTCCATGTCGGCGCGCAGGCCGATCGAACGGTTCGAACCGCCGTTCTTGATGACGCCGACCACGCCGGTGATGCCCAGGCCGCGAATCACGGGGATGCCCCATTCGGTCAGCTTGGCGGCCACCACGTCGGATGTACGTTGTTCTTCATAGCAGAGCTCAGGATGGGCGTGCAGGTCGCGCCGGATCTCCTGTAGCTCGGACTGAAATGCAATGATGGGATCAACCAGTTTCATGCTACTTCTCCACTCTTCCGCTATTTCCATTTTCCTAATTGTAGCCCTTGTCCGCAGAGTTAAGCCAGAGCGCACGCAATGGTTTACGATACTGGTTTGAGCAAAAGCTTTATGGATTTTCTGACATGACAACCACACAAGTCCGCGCAGCCTGCCCGCTCGACTGCCCCGACACCTGCGCGCTGCTGGTGACGGTGGAAGACGGCGTCGCCACCGCGGTCAAGGGCGATCCCGACCATCCCACCACGGCCGGCGTGCTGTGCACCAAGGTTTCGCGCTACACCGAGCGCACCTATCACGAAGACCGCCTGCTGTATCCGCTGAAACGCGTGGGCAAAAAGGGCGAGGGCAAGTTCGAGCGAATCAGCTGGGAGGAGGCGCTGAACACCATCGCGGCCCGCCTCAAGCCGATTGCGGAACGCGACCCGGAAGCAATCCTGCCGTACAGCTATTGCGGCACCATGGGGCTGGTGCAGGGCGAGTCCATGTCTTCGCGCTTCTTCAACAAGATCGGCGCCTCGCTGCTGGACCGCACGATTTGCGCGACCGCCGGTTTCACGGGCTACAAATACACCATTGGCGCTTCCATCGGCACCGACATGGAGCAGTTCCAGAATTCGAAACTGCTGATTATCTGGGGCGGCAATCCGATCGCCTCCAACCTGCATTTCTGGACCCGCGCGCAGGAAGCCAAGCGCAATGGCGCCAGGCTGATCGCCATAGATCCCTACCGCTCGCTGACGGCCGAGAAGTGCCATCAGCACATCGCCCTGCTGCCCGGCACCGATGCCGCGCTGGCACTGGGCCTGATGCATGTGCTGATCAAGGAAGACTTGCTGGATCACGACTACATCGCGCAGTACACGCTGGGCTTTGAGCAGCTCAAGCAGCGCGCGGCGGAATGGACGCCGGAGCGCGTGGCGCAAACCTGCGGCATCACGGTCGATGAGGTGGTTGGCCTGGCGCGCCTGTACGGCGGCATGGCGAAGGCCGGCGAGCCGGTGGCGATCCGCACCAACTATGGCGTGCAGCGTGTGCGCGGCGGCGGCATGTCGGTGCGCGCGATCGCCTGCCTGCCGGCGCTGGTGGGCGCGTGGCGTCATCCGGCCGGCGGTGTGCAGCTGTCGTCCAGCGGCTCCTTCCCGACCAACAAGCCCAAGCTGCAACGCCCGGATTTGTTGAAGAAGATCCCGCGCACCATCAACATGACCACCATCGGCGACGACCTGCTGCGGCCTGCATCGCCGGCGTTCGGGCCGCAGGTGGAAGCGGTCATCGTCTACAACTCGAATCCACTGGCGATTGCGCCGGATTCGGACAAGGTGATGCGCGGCTTCCTGCGCGAGGACTTGTTCACGGTGGTGCTGGAGCAGTTCCAGACCGATACCGCGGACTACGCCGACATCGTGCTGCCGGCCACCACGCAGCTGGAACACATCGACGCGCACACCTCCTACGGCCACCTGTACATGATGGCGAATAACGCCGCCATCGCGCCCATGGGCGAGGCCAAGGCCAACACCGAAATCTTCCGCCTGCTGGCGGCGAAGATGGGCTTCGATGACGACTGCTTCAAGGAGTCGGACGACGAGCTGGCGGCGCAAGCCTTCAACGCGCAGGACGTGCGCGCCATCGGCTTTGACTGGGACGCCTTGAAGCGGAAGGGCTGGCAGAAACTGAACATGCCGGCGGCGCCGTTTGCGCAAGGCGGCTTCCCTACGCCGTCCGGCAAGTGCGAGTTCTATTCCGAGCAGATGAAGGCCGACGGTCTCGATCCGCTGCCAAGCTACCTGCCGCCATACGAATCGGTGGCCAGCAATCCGGAACTGGCGAAGCGCTATCCGCTGGCGATGATTTCTCCGCCGGCGCGCAACTTCCTCAACTCCACTTTCGTCAACGTGAAAAGCCTGCGTTCGGCGGAGGGCGAGCCGCACCTGGACATCCATCCGGATGACAGCGCGGCGCGCGGCATCGCCGCCGGTGACATGGTCCGCATCTTCAACGACCGCGGCTCCTTCGTGGCCAAGGCGCGCGTAACGGACAAGGCGCGTGCGGGCCTGGTTGTCGGCTTGTCAGTGTGGTGGAAAAAGCTAGCCACGGATGGCAAAAACGCCAATGAGGTTACCAGCCAACAGCTCACAGATATGGGCCGCGCACCGACGTTTTACGATACACTGGTTCAAGTTGAGAAGGTCTCCGCTTGAAGGTGATGTATGCGCAATATTGCACGCCAAATCCTCCGCACCAAGTTCTGGTTGGCGGTGGCGTGCGTGTCCGCCATGCTGGCCGGTTGCGCGCAATTCAAGTACTACATGCAGGCCGCGCAAGGCCAGTACTCGCTGTGGTCGGACGCCCGTCCGATTGAAGACTGGCTGGGCGACCCAAGCACCGATCCCCAGCTGAAAGCCCGCCTGGAAAAGGCCATGTTGATCCGCAAATTCGCGGTCAAGGAACTGGGCCTGCCCGACAACGCCAGCTACAAGAACTACGCCGCCCTGTCGCGGCCCTTCGTGCTGTGGAACGTGGTGGCGACGCCGGAGCTGTCGCTGCGTCCCATCCAGTGGTGCTTCCCGATCGCGGGCTGCGTCAGCTATCGCGGCTACTACAGCAAGGAGGATGCGATGGCCTACGCCGAGGAACTGCGCAAGGAGCGCGACGACGTCCAGGTGGGCGGCGTGCCGGCTTACTCCACCCTTGGCTGGTTCAGCGATCCGCTGCTGTCCACCTTCATCAACTATTCCGACGCCGAACTGGCGCGCATGGTGTTCCACGAACTGGCGCACCAGGTGGTGTACGTGCCGGGCGATTCGCAATTCAACGAAGGCTTTGCCACGGCGGTGGAAGAGGCGGGCGTGGCGCGCTGGCTGGAGCTGTACGGCACCGATCCGATGCGCGAAGCCTACACGCGCTACAACGCGCGCCGTCAGGACTTCCTGGCGCTGCTGGTGCGGCACCGCAAAATGCTGGCCGATCTGTACGCCGGCAAGACCAGCACGCGCCACAAGCGCGCCGAGAAGGCGCGCATCTTCGCCCACCTCAAATCCGACTACGCCAAGCTCAAGGAAAGCTGGGGCGGCTATGCCGGTTACGACCGCTGGTTTGCCGAGCCGCTGACCAATGCCCACCTCAGCGCGGTGGGAACTTACCACGATTATCTGCCTGCCTTCCGCGTGTTGTTAAAGCAGGAACGAACGTTCGTGCGATTTTATGGTGCGGTGCAAAAAATAGCGACTCTTGATGCAGGTCAACGCCGACAGCAGTTGGAGCTCTTGGGCCGCCCGCCGATGCTCAACGCCGAAAGCGGCAAGGGAGCGCAACCAGACGGCGAAGGCGCGCATTGATGCTGCGTCGCAGCACAAAAAGCCGTTAGAACCTCCGTTCTAATTATGGTTAAATGCGCTTGCGTACGGGCGTCCTGCCCGATAGCATCGCATCATCAGCAAGCTCCCTGACCGGCTCTGTGCGCCGGCCTTACAACGATAAATATTCGAGACAAGAGGCACAGGATGGAGAAAATCTGGTTGAAGTCGTATCCGCCGGGCATGCAGACCGAAGTGGATACCAGTCAGTACCGTTCGCTGGTGCAGTTGCTGGAAGAGTCGTTCCAGAAATATGCCAACCGCAACGCGTATGTCTGCATGGACAAGTTCCTCACCTATGCCGAAGTCGATGCATATTCCAAACGTCTCGGCGCCTGGCTGCAAAGCCGTGGCCTGAAGCCGGGCGCGCGCGTGGCCATCATGATGCCGAACGTGTTGCAGTATCCGATCGCGATCGCGGCCATCCTGCGCGCCGGCTACACGGTGGTCAACGTCAATCCGCTGTACACGCCGCGCGAGCTGGAGCATCAGCTGAACGATGCGGGGGCCGAGGCGATCATCATCCTGGAGAACTTTGCCACCACACTGGAACAGGTGCTGGGCAAGACGCAGGTGAAGCATATCGTGGTGGCCAGCATGGGCGAGATGCTCGGCGGCCTCAAAGGCATGCTGGTGAATTTCGTGGTGCGCAGCGTGAAGAAGATGGTGCCGGCGTTCTCGCTGCCGAACGCGGTGCGCTTCAAGGATGCGCTGTCGCAGGGCGGCGGCATGAAGCTGACGCCGGTGCAGCTCAAGGAGAGCGATCCGGCCTTCCTGCAATACACCGGCGGCACCACCGGCGTGTCGAAGGGCGCGACGCTGACGCACAAGAATATCGTGGCCAACCTGCTGCAAAGCGAGGCCTGGTCCAAGCCGGCGCTGCATGATTCGAACGAGCAGGTGACGATTGTGTGCGCATTGCCGCTGTACCACATCTTCGCGCTGACGGCGTGCGCGATGTGGGGCACCCGGGTGGGCGCGCTGAACATCCTGATTCCGAATCCGCGCGACATCGGCGGCTTCATCAAGGAACTGGCGAAGTACAAGTTCAACATGCTGCCGGCGGTGAACACCCTGTACAACGCGCTGCTGAATCATCCGGATTTTGTACATCTGGATTTCTCGGCGCTGAAGATTTGCAATGGCGGCGGCATGGCGGTGCAGCAGGCCGTCAACGACCGCTGGCTGAAGGTGACCGGCGTGTCCATCATCGAGGGCTATGGCTTGTCCGAAACCTCGCCGGTGGCCACCTGCAACCGCGCCGACAGCAAGGAATTCACGGCCACCATCGGCTTGCCGGTGCCGTCGACCGACATCGCCATCCTGGATGACGACGGCAAGGAAGTCCCGCTGGGCACGGCCGGCGAGATCGCGATTCGCGGTCCGCAGGTGATGGCCGGCTACTGGAACCGCCCGGATGAAACCGCGCGCGTGATGACGCCGGACGGCTACTTCAAGTCGGGCGACGTCGGCGTGATGGACGCCAATGGTTTCGTGAAAATCGTCGACCGCAAGAAGGACATGATTCTGGTGTCCGGCTTCAACGTCTATCCGAACGAGCTGGAAGGCGTGATCGCCGCGCATCCGGGCGTGCTGGAATGCGCGGCGATCGGCGTGCCGGACGAGCACTCGGGCGAGGCCGTCAAAGTGTTCGTGGTGCGCAAGGACCCGAACCTGACCGAGGCCGACCTGATGGCCTACTGCAAAGAACAACTGACCGGCTATAAAAAGCCGAAATACATTGAGTTCCGCGAGGAGCTACCAAAAACCAATGTCGGGAAAATTCTGCGCCGCATGCTGCGCGACGAACCAACCGGCGACAAGAAAAAGGCTGCATAAAGATGGATAAGATTTGGCTGAAGTCGTACCCCGAAGGCGTACCAGCGGAGATTGACAACACCCAATACCGCTCGGTCACCCATTTGCTGGAAGAGTCCTTCCGCAAGTACGCTGACCGCAATGCCTTCGTGTGCATGGACAAGTTCCTGACCTACGGCGAGCTGGATCAATTGTCGGCGAAAATGGGCGCCTGGCTGCAAGGCAGAGGCCTGCAAGCGGGCGCGCGCGTCGCCATCATGATGCCGAACGTGTTGCAGTATCCGGTCGCCATGGCGGCCGTGCTGCGCGCCGGTTATACGGTGGTCAACGTCAACCCGCTGTACACCCCGCGCGAATTGCAGCACCAACTGGTGGACTCGGGCGCCGAAGCCATCATCGTGCTGGAAAACTTTGCCACCACCGTGCAGCAGGTGGTGGCGCAAACCCCGGTCAAGCATGTGATCGTGGCCACCATGGGCGATCTGCTGGGCGGCCTGAAGGGCGCCATCGTCAATTTCGTGGTGCGCAAGGTCAAGAAGATGGTGCCGGCGTATTCGCTGCCGGGCGCGATCTCGTTCAAGAAAGTGCTGGCCGAGGGCGCGGGCATGACGCTGCAACCGGTCAAGCTGGGGCACGATGACATCGCCTTCCTGCAATACACCGGCGGGACCACCGGCGTGTCGAAGGGCGCCATCCTGCTGCACCGTAACGTGATTTCCAATGTGCTGCAAAACGAAGCGTGGCTGCAAATGAAGAGCGGCGGCGAGCAGATGGTGTTCGTCAGCGCGCTGCCGCTATACCACATCTACTCGCTGACCATCAGCGCGTTCATGAGCCTGCGTACCGGCGGCCTGAGCTTGCTGATTCCGAACCCGCGCGATATTCCGGGCTTTGTAAAGGAACTGTCCAAGTACAAGGTGACCGTGCTGCCGGCGGTGAACACGCTGTACAACGCGCTGCTCAATAACCCCGATTTCTCCAGGCTGGACTTCTCGTCCTACAAGCTGTGCAATGGCGGCGGCATGGCGGTGCAGAAGAGCGTGGCGGAACGCTGGCTGAAAGTGACGGGCACGCCGATCATCGAGGGCTACGGCTTGTCCGAAACCTCGCCGGTGGCCACCGCCAACCGCATCGACATCAAGGAATTCACCGGCACCATCGGCCTGCCGATTCCATCGACCGAAGTGGCCATCCTGGACGATGACGGCAACAAGCTGCCGCTGGGTTCGACTGGCGAGATCGCCATCCGCGGCCCGCAGGTGATGGCCGGCTACTGGAACCGTCCGGAAGATACCGCCAAGTCGATGACCAGCGATGGCTTCTTCAAGACCGGCGACGTTGGCGTGATGGATGAGAACGGCTTCACCAAGATTGTCGACCGCAAGAAGGACATGATCATCGTGTCCGGCTTCAACGTCTATCCGAACGAGGTGGAGGGCGTGGTGGCGGCGCATCCGGGCGTGCTGGAAGTGGCTTGCATCGGCGTACCGGACAAGAACTCGGGCGAGGCCGTGAAGCTGTTCATCGTGCGCAAGGACCCCAACCTGACCGCCGAGCAGGTGCTGGACTTCTGCAAGCACGAGCTGACCGCTTACAAGAAGCCCAAGTACATCGAATTCCGCGATGAACTGCCGAAAACCAACGTCGGCAAAATCCTGCGCCGCCAGCTGCGCGACGAGAAAGCTGCCGCCTAAGGCCTTCGAATGCATGCGAGCCTGCGGGCTCGCATGGCGGTAGCCAGACGGGTGCGTACCTCGTGCTCGTGATTGAGGTAGCCTTCCACGTTGGCCTTGCGGGCGGCCTCGGCAAAGTGCCGGTCCTCCGCTTCCTGTAGCCGTTCAAATTCGGCTAGCGACAGCACGACCACCGATGCGTGGTCGGCCTTTTCCACTACCACTGTTTGCGTAAGAGCCTGATGCAGGTAGCGATCGAGCTCGTGCGCGATTTCGACTTCAGACACTTTCAACATACGACACCCCCTGCAAGCCAGTATAGAACCTGGCCGCCGCGATTCAAGCGCGATGCGGGCCCGCCTGGCCATCACGCACGATGAAGTCGGCGGCGCGCGTTATGGGGCTGGTGCTGTCCTGCACGTTGTCCAGCACAAGAAAGTGTGCGGTGGTGTCGGCGGGCGTAACGGTCAGCAGCATGTAGCCGCGCTTGTCGCTGCGGCCATACTTGATGCCGTGGTTCATCGATACATACTGCTCGGTACGTGCTTGCGGACGCGATGGCGAGGTGATGGAGGTGCCGCAGAATTCCGTCGCCAGCAGCGGGTTGGTGGGCGAGGCCGGCCGTGACGGATTGCGCGCCAGTTCGCAGGCGAAGAAGCTGTGCACGTCGCCGGACAGGATCAGCGGATTGCTGGCGCGGCTGGTGTGCAGGGTGTCCATCAGTTTTTGGCGTGCCATCGGATAGCCGTCCCAGCCGTCGGTCCAGAAGCGGCCGTCGCCTTCCTTCATGATTGGTAGCTGGCTGTTCTGCGCCACCAGGGTTTGCTGGGCGAGGATGTTCCAGCGCGCGGACGATGACGACAGGCCTTGCGCCAGCCATTGTTCCTGTTCCTTGCCCAGCATGCTGCGGTTGCGGTCCATCAGCGCGGCGCAGTCGCGCAGCAGCACTGAACTGGAACCGCCGCGTCCCGGCGGCGGGCAGGCGTGGTTGGCGCGGTACTGTCGGTCGTCCAGCACGTGGAAGCGCGCCAGCTTGCCCCAGTCGTAGCGCTGGTAGATGCGCAGATGGGCGAAGTCGCGCTGCGTCAGGCGCAGCGGCATGTGTTCGTAGAAGGCCTGGTAGGCTGAGGCTCTTCTTTGCAGGAAGCGCGGGTCGAGACGTTCGTCGCGTTCGTTGCCATAGTCGTTGGCGACTTCGTGATCGTCCCAGGTGACTATCCATGGCGCGGCGTGGTGGGCGGCTTGCAGGTCGCGGTCGGTTTTGTACTGGGCGTAGCGGGCGCGGTAATCGGTCAGCGTAAAGCTCTCAGCGGTCCGTAGCGCGGCTTTCGGGTGCGTCAGCTGATATGGGCCCCATTCGTAGATGTAATCACCCAGGAAGGCCACCAGGTCGGGCGCGGCGGCGGCGATGTGGCGATGGGCGGCGTAGGTGCCGAATTCCCAGTGCTGGCAGGAGGCCACGGCCAGCTTGAGCTGCTTGGGCATGCTGCCGGCGGCGGGCGCGGTGCGCGTGCGGCCGGTGGGGCTGACGGCGTCGCCCAGCATAAAGCGATACCAGTACCAGCGGCCTGCTTGCAGGCCGGTGACGTCGACGTGGACGCTGTGCGCCAGTTCGGGCGTGGCGCTGGCTGTGCCTTTGGCGACGACGCGGCGGAAGTTGTCGTCTTCCGCCATTTCCCAGCGCACGCTGAACGCGATGGGCGGCGTGGCGGCGGCGTTGAACGGGTCGTGCAGAATGCGCGTCCAGATGATGACGGCGTCCGGCAGCGGTGAGCCGCTGGCGACGCCGAGGCTGAACGGGTAAGTATTGCTCGCGGCAAGTGCGGCTGGGCTGGCGCTGGTGAGCGCGGCCAGTGCGCCCAGGCGGCTGGCGGTAGCGAGAAAAATGCGGCGCTGGTCGTCCATGCGTCCGGGCGTGGGCCGCGGCGGCTTAGCCGCCGATCAGCGTTTCAATCGATGGCACTTTGCGCGGCTTGCGGTCGGAATCGGTGGCGACGTAGGTCAGGGTCGCTTCGGTCACCTTCACGGTGTTGGTTTGCAGGCGGTTGCGTTCCGCGTACACCTCCACCTGCACAGTAATGGACGTATTGCCAACCTTGACAATATCAGCATAGAACGACAGCAGGTCGCCCACGAATACCGGGTTTTTGAACACGAAGGAATTCACCGCAATGGTGGCGACGCGGCCATTGGCGCGGCGCGTGGCCGGCAGCGAGCCAGCGATGTCCACCTGCGCCATGATCCAGCCGCCAAACACATCACCGTAGACATTGGCGTCCGACGGCGAAGGCATCATGCGCAGTTCCGGCATTTTCCCGGCTGGCAGGCCGCGATTGATGGTGTTGACGTTGGGGATTTGAGGCGTGGTCATCGTGATTTCTCTTCTGGGGCTACAATTAACGGGATTGAACCATAAAAAGCCATTATCCGCCATGCGCCGTTACGCCGATTCCCCGCCAGCTCCCGCCAGCCCTGCCGCCCCAAACCGCAGCGATACCGCAACCATCAAAACCCTGATCCCGTATTTATGGGTCTACAAATGGCGCGTGCTGCTGGCGCTGGGTTGCCTGGTCGGCGCCAAGCTGGCCAACGTCGGCGTGCCGGTGGTGATGAAAAAGCTGATCGACTCGCTGACCATCACGCCATCGCATCCGCAGGCGCTGCTGGTGCTGCCGCTGGGCGCACTGGTGGCCTACGGCGTGCTGCGCGTCTCCACCACGCTGTTCACGGAACTGCGCGAATTCCTGTTCGCGCGCGTGACGCAGCGCGCGGTGCGTACCATTGCGCTGAAAGTGTTCCGCCACCTGCATGCGCTGTCGCTGCGCTTCCATTTGAACCGCCAGACCGGCGGCATGACGCGCGATATCGAACGCGGCACGCGCGCGGTCGGTTCGCTGATTTCGTACACCTTGTTTAACATCCTGCCGACGCTGGTGGAGATTACGCTGGTGCTGGGCTATCTGGTCACGCACTACGATATCTGGTTCTCGGTGATTACTTTTGTGGCGCTGGTGTCCTACATCAGCTTCACGATCATCATTACCAACTGGCGCACGCACTTCCGCCGCACCATGAACGAGCTGGATTCCAAGGCCAACACCAAGGCCATCGACTCGCTGCTCAACTACGAAACGGTGAAGTACTTCGGCAACGAGGAGTATGAGGCCAAGCGTTACGACGAAGGCTTGCAGCACTACGAAAGCGCGGCGGTCAAGTCGCAGACTTCCCTGTCGCTGCTGAACACCGGGCAGTCGATGATTATCGCGGTCGCCGTCACGCTGATCCTCTGGCGCGCCACGGTGGGTGTCATTGATGGCAAGATGACGCTGGGCGATCTGGTGCTGGTCAACGCCTTCATGATCCAGCTGTACATTCCGCTCAACTTCCTCGGCGTGATCTACCGCGAGATCAAGCAAAGCCTGGCCGACATGGAGAAGCTGTTTTCGCTGCTGGACCAGAACAAGGAAATCGCCGACGCGCCGGACGCGCGTCCGCTGGTCACGCACGGCGCGCAAGTGCGCTTCAATCATGTGGACTTCAGCTACGATCCGAAGCGCCAGATTCTGTTCGACGTGGACTTTACCATCGCACCCGGCACCACCACGGCGGTGGTGGGCCACAGCGGTTCCGGCAAGTCCACCTTGTCGCGCCTGCTATTCCGTTTCTACGAAGTGAACGCGGGCAGCATCACCATCGATGGCCAGGATCTGCGCTCGCTGACGCAGGACTCGGTGCGCCACGCCATCGGCATCGTGCCGCAGGATACGGTGCTGTTCAACGACACCATCGAATACAACATCGCCTACGGCAAGCCGGGCGCCACGCATGACGAGATCGTGGCCGCCGCACGCGCCGCCTCGATCCACGATTTCATCGATTCCCTGCCGGACGGCTACAAGACCATGGTGGGCGAGCGTGGCCTGAAACTCTCCGGCGGCGAGAAGCAGCGCGTGGCGATCGCGCGCACGCTGCTGAAAAATCCCGCCATTCTGATTTTCGACGAAGCCACGTCGGCGCTGGATTCCAAGGCCGAGCAAGCGATCCAGGCGCAGTTGAAGGAAATCTCGCGCACCCGCACCACCATGGTGATCGCGCATCGCCTGTCCACCGTGGCCGATGCGCAGCAGATCATCGTGCTCGATCACGGCCGCATCGTGGAGCGCGGCACGCACTATTCGCTATTGGCGGCGAACGGCCTGTATGCTCAAATGTGGGAACGCCAGCAGGCAAGGGCGGATGAAGAATTATTAACCGAAGGAGCTGACCAATGAAGTCTCGTTTTGTCCTGGGTGCTGTTACCGCCATGCTGGCATGCGTACAAAGTGCTTACGCCGCCGATCCTACCGAACAGCAGTTCCGCGCCCTGTACAAAGAGCTGGTCGAAACCAACACCACGCTGTCGGCTGGCAGTTGCACGCTGGCGGCCGAGCGTATCGCGGCACGCATGAAGGCGGCGGGCTATCCCGAGTCCGACCTGCACATCTTCACGGCGCCGGATCATCCGAAAGAGGGCGGTCTGGTGGCCGTGCTGCCGGGACGCGATCCGAAAGCCAAAGCCATCCTGCTGCTGGCGCACATCGACGTGGTGGAAGCCAAGCGCGAAGACTGGACGCGCGATCCGTTCACGCTGATCGAGGAAGACGGCAAGTTCTATGCGCGCGGCGTGGTGGACGACAAGGCGCAAGCGGCCATCTGGGCCGATTCGCTGATCCGCTTCAAGCAGGAAGGCTATAAGCCGCGCCACACCTTGAAGATGGCGCTGACCTGCGGCGAGGAGACTGCCGGCGCCTTCAACGGCGCCGAGTGGCTGACCAAGAACCGCCGCGAGCTGATCGATGCGGCCTACGCGCTGAACGAAGGCGCCGGAGGCGAGCTGAATGCGTCCGGCAAGCGCGTTTCGATGACGGTGCAGGCGGGCGAGAAGGTGGCGCAGAACTATCGCCTGGAGGTGACCAATCGTGGCGGCCATAGCTCGCGTCCCGTGAAGGACAACGCGATCTATCATCTGGCGGGCGCGCTATCGAAAGTGCAGGGCTATGAATTCCCGATCCAGCTGACCGATGGCAGCAAAGGCTACCTGAACGCCATGGCCAGGATTCAGCTGGATGCGGGTCACAAGGACATCGCCGATGCGATGAAAGCCGTGGTGAAAGATCCGGGCGATACCAAGGCGGTTGCCACGGTGTCGAACGCGGATGCCAGCTGGGCGGCCATGCTGCACACCACCTGCGTGGCGACCATGCTGGATGGCGGCCACGCCACCAACGCGCTGCCGCAGCGTGCGCGCGCCAACGTCAACTGCCGCATCTTCCCCGGCGTGTCGCAGGAGACGGTGCGCCAGGCGCTGGTAAAGGCGATCGATGATCCGGCGGTGAAGGTGGAAACGCTGGAGATTCGCGGCGAGAACTCGGCGCCGCCAGTGCTGACGCGCGCCATCATGGAACCGGTGGAGAAGCTGACCGCCAAGCTGTGGCCGGGCGTGCCGGTGATGCCGATCTTGCAGTCCGGCGCCACCGACGGCCAGTTCCTTAACGCGGCAGGCATTCCGACCTATGGCATCAGCGGTATCTTCCTGACGCCGGACCTGGGCAACATCCACGGCCTGAATGAATACATCGGCGTGCAGTCGCTGATGGAAGGCCGCGTATTCCTGCACGAACTGGTGAAGGTCTACGCGGAACAGATTTAAGCCAGGGCGCGATATTTAAAGTCGCGCAGCTTCACCGTGCCTGCGCCCGCGCAGTAGATGCCGGGTTGCAGGCTGAGGAAGCCGCCAAACACATTGTGGTGCAAGCCGGAGACTTCCAGCTGCCACGAATGCTGTATCCAGTTCTTCCCGTCCAGCGAGTAGTGGAAGGTCACGATGTGACGGTCGTTCTTCACGCGGATATGGACGGTGGAGACATCCATCTTCTCCCGCATCCAGCTTTGCTCCTGCGAGTGGGCGAAGGTCTTCATGTGCGTTTGCGTGAAGCCGATGCCGACGTAGGCGCGCTCGTTGTAGTGCAGCAGCAGGCCGCCTTCCGCATCGGCGCCGATATCGAGCGTGATGGTGGCTTCGTAGGCGCGGTCGCCAGTGATGAAGGTCAGTGGCGAGGAATCGACCGGCGACGTGCCTTTGCCTTTAATCGCCAGCACGCCGGGCGTGTGCTGCACGCGCTTCATCTCGTCCGGGCCCGGATTGAAGAAGCTCCATTGCACGCCGAATTTCAGCGTCTGGAAATCGTCCGACTTGGCGAAGTTGTGCTGTACGGCCTTGCCTTTCTTTGGCATTGGCAGCGGGGCGGAGAGGTCGCCGCCTTTGGCTTTGAACCAGCCGTCCTTGGTCCACTCGATCGGTTCGAGCAGGCATTGGCGGCCCAGCGTGCGGTAGCCGTTTTCGTAGCCGTGGTAGACCATCCACCAGTCGCCGGCCGGACCTTCGACCAGCGTGGCATGGCCGCGCGACCACCATTTTTCATCGGCGCTTTTGGTGCGCACCAGCGGGTTTTGCGGATGGTTTTCCCATGGGCCGTGGATGGAGCGCGAGCGAGCGGCGATCACCATGTGGCTGGTCGGCGGGCCGGAGGTGCCGCCGACCGCCATCACCAGATAGAACCATTCGCCGCGCTTGAGCAGCTTGGGCCCTTCGGGGGCGAACATCTCGACCACCCAGTCTTGCGGGTAGCGCCATGGTTCGTAGACTTTTTCCAGCTTGCCGACGGTCGCCAGGCCGTCGTCGGTCAGACCGATGCGGCGCACGCCGTTGACGAACAGATAGCGCTTGCCGTCTTCGCCGACCGCGTGGCCGGGGTCGATGGCGCCCTGGATTTTGAGGTCGATCGGATCGCTCCACGGGCCGCGGATGTTATCGGCCCAGATCACGTAGATGCTGTCGCCGGCCGGGATGTAGATGAAGTAGCGGCCGTTGTGCTTGACCAGGTCCATGGCCCAGATGCTGCCGAGCGGCTTGGTCAGGGCCGGGCCGACCGGCTGCCAGTTCACCAGATCCTGCGAGTGCCAGATGATGACGCCGGGGTAGGACAGGAAGGACGAAAACGTCATGTAGTAATCGTCGCCATCCTTGAGGATGGTGGGATCGGGGTGGTCGCCGGCGAGGATGGGGTTGAGGAAGGTGCCGTTGCCGAGATCGGCCTTGCGCTGGCCTTCGACGCCGCGTCCCCATTTCGGTTCAGCGGCCGCCGCCTGTGCCAATTGCGGCGCAACGGCGGCGCCAGCGAGAAGAGTCTTAAGCGCAGTGCGCCGGGTAGCAGTCATATCATCTCCATCCAAGCATAATTATCCCGAGATGGTGCATTAAGCCTCAGCCCATCGCAATTATGAAAACCGCCAATCCGGCTAACGATTCCACACAACGGTCCCGCTTGCTTGCTATGAGCCATCGCAAAGCGCATTATGTTTTTGCGGACTACCCTCCGATGACGTGATCCTTAACTACGTTGGAGTTACAAATGAAAGACGGAGTGATGTTACTGGTGGCCGGTCTGCTCTGCGCTGGCGGGGCGGCGCTGTTTTTCAGATTCTTTGGTAGCGATGCGCTTAATATCGTCGTGTTGATCACCATGATTTGTGCGTTGATCGACAACGCGCGTTTGCGGCGCCGGTTGCGGGAGATGGGGGCCAAGCCGGAGGGGAAACGGACTTGGCTATAAAGAAAAACGCCACCTTGAAGGTGGCGTTGTCGTTTCAGGCTCAGGCCGTTTTCGGCGGGTCCATCTCGCCTTCCCACTTGGCCACCACGGCGGTGGCGATGCCGTTGCCGATGACGTTGGTCGCGGAGCGCGCCATGTCGAGGAAGTGGTCGATGCCCAGCAGCAGCAGCATGCCGGCTTCCGGAATGTTGAACTGGCCCAGCGTCGCGGCGATCACCACCAGCGAGGCGCGCGGCACGCCGGCCATGCCTTTCGAAGTCAGCATCAGCACCGCCATCATGGTCATCTGCTGGCCCAGCGACATCTCAATGCCATACGCCTGCGCGATGAACACGGTGGCGAAGGTGCAGTACATCATCGAGCCATCCAGATTGAACGAGTAGCCGATCGGCAGCACGAACGAGGCGATGCGGTTGCGCACGCCAAAACGCTCCAGGCCTTCCAGCGTTTTCGGATACGCCGCTTCGCTCGACGCGGTCGAGAAGGCCAGCAGCGCCGGGCTGCGCATCTCTTTCATCAGCGCGAACACGCGGCCTTTCAGGAACAGGAAGCCGATGAAGATCAGCAGCGTCCACAGCAGCGCGATGCCGAAGTAGAACTCGGCCATGAACACGCCATAGGTGGACAGCACACCCAGGCCGCTCTTGGCGATGGTGCCCGCTACCGCCGCAAACACGGCGAATGGCGCAAACTTCATCACGTAGCCGGTGACTTTCAGCATCACGTGCGCCACGCCGTCCAGCGCGTCGATCAGCACGTTGGCTTTCGGACCCACCGCAGCGGCAGCCGAACCGAAGAACAGCGAGAAGATCACGATTTGCAGGATTTCGTTCTTGGCCATGCCGTCCACGATGGACGACGGCACCAGGTGGGTGACGAAGTCTTTCAGGGTCAGGCTGGAGGTGGCCAGGTCGGCCTTGGCGGCGGTGGCAGCCATGTGGCCCAGCAGCGCGTCGCCCGGACGGAAGATGTTGACCAGCACCAGGCCCAGGCTCAGCGACATCACCGAAGCGATGAAGAACCAGCCCAGCGTCTTGACGCCGACGCGGCCCACGGCGGTGGCATCGCCCATCTTGGCAATGCCGCACACCAGCGTGGAGAATACCAGCGGGGCGATAATCATCTTGATCAGGCGCAGGAACAGCGTGGTGATCAGCGCCATGGTGTCGGCAAAGCCGGTTGGACTGGCCAGATTGTCATGGGCGAAATAACCGGTGATGATGCCTAGCGCCAGTCCAATCAGGATGTACGTGGTCAATCGGCTTTGTTTGTTCATATTTTGAGGTTTCCTGTGGTAGTGTCTCTCTGAGCCTGGACAGCGGGTTGGGTAGCCGCTGCTTTCTTCTTATGGCGTCAGCCGGTTTCGGGTGCGTCGGCTGCTGAAACTATTGGCAAGTTCCGCAGTATCCTTGTGGGCAGGGGCGCTGTCAAGCGCGTGGGCGGCCCGCAAAATAATCTACTTTCCTATGATCGAAATCAAAAATATCAGCAAGTGGTATGGGCAGTTCCAGGTGCTCAAGGAGTGCAGCACCCGGGTTGAAAAAGGCGATGTGATGGTGATCTGCGGACCGTCCGGCTCCGGCAAGTCCACCCTGATTAAGACCGTCAACGGGCTGGAACCGTTCCAGCAGGGCGAAATTACCGTCGATGGCACCTCGGTCGGCGCCAAAGGCACGGATTTGCCGGCGCTGCGGGCGCGCATCGGCATGGTGTTCCAGAATTTCGAGCTGTTTCCCCATCTGTCGGTGCGCGACAACCTGACGCTGGGCCAGATCAAGGTGCTGGGCCGCAGCAAGGACGAGGCCGCCGAGCGCGGCCTGCACTACCTCGACCGCGTCGGTCTGCTGGCCCATCAGGATAAATTCCCGGCCCAGTTGTCTGGCGGGCAACAGCAACGGGTGGCGATCGCCCGCGCGCTGGCCATGGACCCGATCGCCATGCTGTTTGACGAGCCGACCTCGGCGCTGGACCCGGAAATGATCAACGAGGTGCTGGATGTGATGGTCGGCCTGGCGCAGGAGGGCATGACCATGATGGTGGTGACCCACGAAATGGGCTTCGCCCGCAAGGTGGCCAACCGGGTGGTGTTCATGGACCAGGGCAGCATTCTGGAAGACAGCAGCAAGGAGGAGTTCTTTCACGCGCCGCAAACAGAGCGCGCACGCGACTTCCTGGCCCGTATAATTCACTGATGAACATTTCCCTTAAGCAATTGAGTGGCGCGATGCTGGCGCTGGGACTGCTGAGCGCGGCTCATGCAGCGGATAAAATCGCCGCCGACCTGGTGCTGACCAAGGCGACCCTGATCGACGTGGCCGGTGGCAAGGCCGTCACCGGCAAATCGGTGGTGCTCAAGGGCGACACCATTCTGGCGGTGGTGGACGACAAGCGGCTGTCTAATTACGCGGCCAAAAAGACCATCAGCCTGCCGGGCAAGTACGTGATGCCTGGCCTGTGGGACACGCACGTGCACTTTGGCGGCGGTCCGGCGTTGATCGAAGAGAACAAGCACTTGCTGCAACTGTATCTGGCCTACGGCATCACCGCCGTGCGCGATTGCTCGGGCGATTTGCCGGATACCGTGCTGCAATGGCGCGATGAGGTCAATGCACGCAAGCTGGAAGGTCCGACCATCTTCACCTCCGCCGCCAAGCTGGAGGGCTACAAGCCGCTGTGGAAGGGCACGATTGAAGTCGGCACGCCGGAAGAAGTGGGCCGCGCGCTGGACAAGCTGCAAGGCCAGAAGGTGGATTTCGTCAAGATCACCGAGAACACCCTGAAGCCGGAGATTTATCTGGAAGCGCTGCGCCAGGCCAAGGAGCGCGACATGCGCACCTCGGGCCACATTCCGGTGCAGCTGACTTTGAAAACCATGTTCGATGCCGGCCTCGGCACGGTGGAGCACCAGTCCTACCTGCTGCGCGCATCCACTCCGCGTGAGCAAGAGCTGACCGATCTGGTCGCCGCCGGCAAGCTGACCGGCAAGGAAGCCGTCAAGCAAAGCCTGGATTCGTATGACGAAGCGGCCGCGCGTGCATCGTTCCGCTACATGGCCTCCAAGGGCACGGCGGTGGTGCCGACCCTGTCGGTGTCGCGCGTGGTGGCGTATCTGGACATGGAGGACCATGCCCACGACGAAGCCTTGCAGTACATCGGCAAAGGCCTGCGCGCCACTTATGACTGGCGCGTGCAGCGCGCGGCGCAGGACGACGCGGCGGCGATCGCGCAGCGCAAAGCGGTGTTCGAGAAATCGGCCTCGCTGTTGCCGATCTTGCAGCAGGAGGGCGTGAGCATCATCGCGGGGACGGATGCCGGCTTCCTGAATTCGTACGACTATCCGGGACAGGCGCTGCACGATGAAATCGGCCTGTACGTGAACTATGGCCTGACGCCGGTGCAAGCCCTGCGAACCGCCGTGATCAACGGCCCGCGTTTCCTCGGCAAGCTGGATCGCTACGGCGCGCTGGAAGCCGGCAAGGCGGCCGACGTGCTGGTGCTGGATGCGAATCCGCTGAAAGACATCGGCGCCACGCGCAAGATCCGCACCGTCATCAGCCACGGCAACCTCTACGACCGCGCCCACCTCGACAAAATCCTGGCCGACACCAAGGCCTGGGCCGCGAAAACGACGGCGCCATAGCTAGTCGTAGTGCGACCACATGCGCAGGATGCGAACAATTTTCTGGTCCGGAAAGACCTCGTAGACCAAGCGGTGATGGATATTGATCCTGCGTGAATACGTGTCAGCCAGGTCGCCGACCAGTTTTTCATATGGCGGCGGGCGGGCAAATGGATCGTTTGCCAGCGTGTCCAACAGCGCCTGCGCCTGTTTCTTCAGATTGGCCGCAGCTAACTTCTTTGCGTCTTTTTGAGCCTGACGCGAGTACACCAGTTGCCAGCTCACCAGCTCAGTTCCTTGCTGCCATCCTCCAATGGCTCGGCGCGCGCAGCGATGATCGATTCCCGCATGCCGGGCACGGACAGCAGATGCAACGTTTCCTGAATGGCCGCCCAGTCGTCGGCAGAGATCAACACGGCGTTATTGCGCTTGCCGGTGATGGTTACTGGCGCGTGGTTTGCGGCGGTTTCGTCGATCAGGTTGTACAGCCGGGCACGGGCCTCGCTGGCGGAGATGGTGTCCATAGTGCGCTCCAGTGGATGGTTGATTAAAACGTACGCTTCTACGTACGCACTGTCAAGCGGTTGGCGCAACGAGGTAAAATATCGGCTATTCGCATTTTGAAAGCCCGCCGCCATGTCCGACCTCGAACAAACGCCATCCAGCATCACCATCACCCGCCCAGACGACTGGCACCTGCATTTGCGCGATGGCGCCACGCTGGCCAGCGTGCTGCCGCACAGCGCACGCCAGTTCGGCCGCGCGATTGTGATGCCGAATTTGAAACCGCCGGTCACCACCACCGCCGCCGCTGTCGCCTATCGCGAGCGCATTCTGGCGGCGCTGCCGGAGGGCTTGGATTTTGAGCCGTTGATGACGCTTTACCTCACCAACAACACTCAGCCGGACGAAATCGTGCGCGCGGTGGAGAGCGGCGTGGTGCACGCGGTGAAGCTGTACCCGGCCGGCGCCACCACCAACTCGGATGCGGGCGTGACCGATCTGGCCAACTGCTACAAAACGCTGGAAAAGATGCAGGAACTGGGCTTGCCATTCCTGGTGCACGGCGAAGTCACCGATCAGGACATCGACCTGTTCGATCGCGAGGCTGTGTTCATCGAGCGCGTGATGCGCCCGCTGCGCCGCGATTTCCCGGCGCTGAACATCGTATTCGAACACATCACCACCAAGCACGCCGCCCAGTACGTGGCGGAAGCCGAAGGTCCGATCGCCGCGACCATCACCGCGCATCACCTGCTGTACAACCGTAACGATATCTTCAAGGGCGGCATCCGTCCTCACTACTACTGCCTGCCGGTGCTGAAGCGCGAAGAACACCGTCTGGCGCTGGTGACTGCGGCGACCAGCGGCGACGAGCGCTTTTTCCTCGGCACCGACTCGGCGCCGCATGCCAAGGGCGCCAAGGAAGCCGCCTGCGGTTGCGCCGGCTGCTACACCGCGCTGCACGCGATGGAGTTGTATGCCGAAGCCTTCGAACGCGCCGGCGCGCTGGACAAGCTGGAGGCCTTCGCTTCGCTGAATGGCCCGGCCTTCTACAACCTGCCGGTCAACCAGGGCAAGATCACGCTCAAGCGTGAGCAGTGGACCCTGCCGGAAACCCTGCCGCTGGCCGACCAGACCGTGGTGCCACTCAACGCCGGCGAAACCATCAACTGGAAAATGGTGTAAGCAGTGCTGGACACAATCGACTGGTCGCGTCCGTGGTACGAATCGGTACGCGACGCGGCCGGCCGCTTGTCCGCGCAAGAGCACTTCCGCGATAGTTTCAGCAAGCAGGCCGCCGCACTGGGCCTGCGCAATCACCTCGGCCTGCCGCTGTCTTTCGTGCCGCAGGAGGATCTGCCGGAAGGTACGGCCTACGAGGAACACATCGGCGCCACCGGTTGCGTGCCCACGCGCGACAACCTGCATGACTTCTTCAACGGCCTTGTGTGGCTGGCCTTCCCGCGTATCAAAGTCCAGTTGAATGCCTTGCAAGCGGCGCAGATCGCGCAGGATGGCGTCGGCAAATCGCGCGGCCCGGCACGTGACGGCGCCACCATCTTCGATGAAAACGCCGCGTTGCTGGTAGTGCGCGATAACGCGGACGGCCATGCGCTGATTGATGCGCTGGGCGAACACCGCTGGCATGAGGCCTTCGTTGAGCGCCGCGCGCAGTGGGGGGCAGCCGAGGCTCAGACATGGCTGTTCGGCCACGCGCTGATGGAAAAGCTGGTCGCGCCGCGCAAGGCTATCACCGCACACACGCGCATCGTGCTGGCCAGCGAAGACTTCTTCACGCTGGACCACACCGCGCGCCGCGCATGGATAGACGCCACCGTCGCGCGGCAGCTGGCCGACGAGGGCCTGAGCACCGCCGGCTTCACGCCGATGCAGGTGCTGGGCGTGCCGGGCTGGTGGCCCGGGCAGGACGAGGCCTTCTACGCGGATGCAACGGTGTTCCGTCCCAAACGGGCCGTCCCAAGCGGGCAGCCGCAGTAAAATAATCCCGATATCAACTCAATCGCCGCCGACGCGGCAGAAAGCGCACGCCATGACGCAGCCAATCCGCTGGGGTATTCTGGGCACCGGCAAAATCGCCAAAGCCTTCGCCACCGCTTTGCAGGACACGCCCGACGCAAAACTGGTCGCCGTTGCTTCGCGCTCTGTGGATAGCGCTACCAGCTTCGGCCAGCAATATGGCGCCGAGCGTTTTCACGGCAGCTATCAGGCGCTGGCCGATGATCCGGATGTGGATGTGATTTACATCGCCACGCCGCACCCCATGCACCACGAGAACGCGCTGATGTGCCTTAACGGTGGCAAGGCGGTGCTGGTGGAGAAGTCGTTCACCATGAATCGCCGTCAGGCCGAGGACATCATCAACCTCGCGCGCGCCAAGAAATTGTTCGTGATGGAGGCCATGTGGACGCGCTTCATGCCATCCGTGGTGGAGGCCAAGCGCATCGTCGACAGCGGCGAGATCGGCAAGCCGGCCAACGTGACCGCCGATTTCGGCTTCACTTCGGACGCCGGTCCGGAGCACCGCCTGTTCGCGCCGGAGCTGGGCGGTGGTGCGCTGCTGGATCTGGGCATCTACCCGCTGTCGATGGCGTCGTTCTTCCTGGGGGGCGTCACTGGCGTGAAGGCGCAGGCGGAAATGACCGCCACCGGCGTCGATATGCAAACCGCGTTCACACTGTCGCACCAAGGTGGTGGCGTGTCGTCCTGCGCGTGCAGCCTGCGTTCGCGCACGCCGACCGAATTGACCATCTCAGGCGAAAAGGGATTCGTGCGTCTGCACGACCGCTTCCACAACACCGACAAGGTCACCGTCACGCTGGTGAACGGCACCTCGCGCGAGGAGCGCACCCTGAATCTGCCGAAAAGCGGCAACGGCTATACCCACGAAGCGCAGGAAGTCGGCCGCTGCATCCGCGCGTGCCTGATCGAAAGCCCGGTGATGCCACATGCCGAGACGCTAGCCATCATGGGCACGCTGGACGATATCCGCGCGCAGATCGGCCTGCGCTACCCAGCCGACGCCTGAGGGCCGCAAGCGCGGTCGGCGCGAACTGGTTACAATCCCGTGATATGAATTGAATAACGGGGGATACCATGCGCGCCAACGACCGCACACTCACCTTGAAAAACGTGCTGCTCGCCACCGGCGTCGTCCTGACGCTGGCGATGGGCGTGCGCCACGGTTTCGGCTTCTGGCTGCAACCGATCTCCCAGGCCAACGGCTGGACGCGCGAGACCTACTCGCTGGCGCAGGCCATGCAGAACCTGATGTGGGGCGCTTTCGGCCCGTTTGCCGGCATGGCGGCGGACCGCTTCGGCACCATGCGTGTGGTGCTGGTAGGCGCGGTCTGCTACGCGGCCGGCCTGGCGTGGATGGCGCTGGTGACGCAGCCTGCCTTGTTCGTGCTTGGCACCGGTGTGCTGGTCGGCCTTGGCCTGGCCTGCACCGCGTTCGGCGCGGTGAGCGGCATCATCGGCCGCGTGGCGCCGCCGGAAAAGCGTTCCTGGGCGTTCGGCATTTCGGGCGCGGCCAGCTCCTTCGGCCAGTTCATGATGATGCCGATCGAGCAGCAGCTGATTTCCGCCGTCGGCTGGCAGAACGCCTTCTACATACTGGGCGCCTTGATCCTGCTGCTGATGGTGCCGATGGCTTTCTATCTGCGCGAGCCTTCGGTGGAGCATGCGCACGGTCCACAGCAAAGCGTCCGCGAAGCGGCCAGCGAGGCGCTGGGCAACCGCTCCTTCCTGTTCCTGGTGGCGGGCTATTTCGTGTGCGGCTTCCAGGTGGTGTTCATCGGCGTGCACTTGCCCGCTTACCTGAAGGATCAGGGCATCGGCAATCCAAGCGTGGCGGTGCTGGCGCTGGCGCTGATCGGCTTGTTCAACATCTTCGGTTCCTACTATGCGGGCAAGCTGGGTGGGCGCTTTCCGAAACGCTATCTGCTGTCGGCGATTTACTTCTCGCGTGCGGTGGTGATTTCGCTGTTCCTGCTGGCGCCATTGATGCCGCTGACGGTGTACCTGTTTGCGGCGGCGATGGGCGTGTTGTGGCTGTCCACCGTACCGCTCACCAACGGCATCATCGCCGGCGTGTTCGGCGTGAAGCATATGTCGATGCTGGCGGGGATCGTGTTCTTCTCGCACCAGCTGGGCAGCTTCCTTGGTGTGTGGCTGGGCGGCTACCTGTACACCACTACCGGCAGCTACAACATCGTGTGGGGCATCGCGATTGCGCTGGGTGTGATGTCCGGCCTGATTAACCTGCCGATCAACGAGCGTCCGCTGGTCCGCGCACAGGCGGCATGATCATGAAAACCTGGCTGCTGCGCGCCGCCATCGCCGCTGTGCTGGCGGTGGGGTTCGCAGCTTACCTGACGCCGGACTTCGTAGTCGATCTGGCCAACCGCATCTACCTTTGCTTCTAATCCGGGGTCAGTTCTTGCAATCCAACACGAGGTCAGCCGGAATATGGTTGAGCCCGTGTTGGATTGCAAGAACTGACCCCGGGTTTAGACTTTGAGGAATTCCTCGCGGCCGCCCAGCCAGCGGGTGAGGTGGGCTTCGACGGTAGCGGCTTTTTCGGGCGTGTCGGCGTGCAGCAGGTCGTGGGCGACGTCGCGCGCCTGATCCACCAGCCAGCCGTCGGTTTCCAGATCGGCGAAACGCAGCATGGCCTGGCCGGACTGGCGCGAGCCGAGGAATTCGCCGGGGCCACGTATCTCCAGATCGCGGCGGGCGATTTCGAAGCCGTCCGTGGTTTCACGCATGGTCATCAGGCGTTGCTTGGCGACGTGGCCCAGCGGGCTTTGGAACAGCAGCAGGCACACCGATGCCGCCGAGCCCCGGCCCACGCGTCCGCGCAGCTGGTGCAGCTGCGACAGGCCGAAACGCTCGGCGTGTTCGATCACCATCAGCGACGCATTCGGCACGTCGACGCCAACCTCGATCACGGTGGTGGCAACCAGCACCTGCATTTCGTTGGCGCTGAACGCGTCCATCACCACCTGTTTTTCGGCGGGCTTCATGCGGCCGTGCACCAGGCCAACATTCAGGTCCGGCAGGGCTTCCGCCAGCAGGGTGTGCGTCTCGGTCGCGGTTTGCAGTTGCAGCGCTTCCGATTCCTCGATCAGCGGGCAGACCCAGTAGACCTGACGGCCCTCCAGCGCAGCGGCATGTACGCGTTCGATCACTTCGTCGCGGCGGTTCTGGTCGATGGCGCGCGTGACAATCGGGCTGCGGCCCGGCGGCAACTCGTCGATCACCGATACCTCAAGGTCGGCGTAGTAGGTCATGGCCAGCGTGCGGGGGATCGGCGTTGCGGACATCATCAGCTGGTGCGGCACCGCGCCTTCCACGCCTTTGTTGCGCAAGGACAGGCGCTGGCCGACCCCAAAGCGGTGCTGTTCATCGACGATGGCGAGGCCAAGGTTTTCGAACGTCACCACATCCTGCAACAGCGCGTGCGTGCCCACCACCAGTCGTGCCTCGCCGGATTCGATCATGTCGTAGGCGGCCTGCTTTTCCTTTTTCTTCAAGCTGCCGGTCAGCCATGCGACCTTCACGCCCAAGGGTTCCATCCATGCGGCGATCTTGCGGAAGTGCTGTTCGGCCAGGATTTCGGTCGGCGCCATCAGCGCGGCCTGGTAGCCGCTGTCGATCGCCTGTGCGGCGGCCAGCGCAGACACCACGGTCTTGCCGCTGCCTACGTCGCCTTGCAGCAGGCGTTGCATGGGATACGGCTGGCGCAGGTCGGCGCTGATTTCGGCCAGCACGCGTTTTTGCGCGCCGGTCAGCTTGAAGGGCAGGGCCACCTGCAGGTCGCGCGACAGGACGCCCACCTTGGTCAGCGCCGGTGAACCCTTGGCGCGGCGCGCGCGCTGGGCCCGTTTCAGCGACAGCTGCTGCGCCAGCAACTCGTCGAACTTCACCCGTGTCCACGCGGGATGCGAACGGTCGGCCAGCGCGTGTTCGTCCACCTGCTGCGGCGGATAGTGCAACAGCTTCACCGCCGGCTCAAGATCGGACAGCTGGAGCTGGCGGCGCACCTCGGCCGGAATGGTGTCGGTCCAGTCGACCCGTTTCATCGCCTCGCCGATCGCGCGGCGCAGCACCGGCTGCGACAGGCCTTCGCCGGCCGGATATACGGGCGTCAGGGAGGTCGGCAGCGGCGCACCCTCGTTCACCACCTTGTAGGCCGGGTGCACCATCTCGGCGCCGAAGAAGCCGTGCTTCAACTCCCCGCGCGCGCGCACCCGCGTGCCCTCGGCCAGCTGCTTGACCTGGCTACCGTAGAAATTCATGAAACGCAGCTGCAAATCGCCGGTGCCGTCGCTGATGTGCACTAAAAGTTGGCGGCGCGGCTTGTAGGCGATCTCGTTTTTTGTGACTACGCCCTCAACTTGCGACGTGTCGCCACCATGCAGCCGGGCTTCTTCGATGGTGATGACCTGTGTTTCGTCTTCGTAGCGCATGGGCAGGTGCAGCACCAGGTCCATATCGGTGTGCAAGCCCAATTTGGCCAGTTTGGCCTCTGCGCTGACGGTTTTTTTGGCGGTTTTCGACGGTGAAACAGGCATATGGCGTAAAATAGAGGGTTGGCCGCCGGTATTGTAAGGCCTACCGTATTTTTGTTTAACAGAGTCCGACCATGTATTCGCTTTCCGACTTCGATTTTAACTTGCCGCAAGAGCGTATTGCGCAATTCCCGCTGCCAGACCGCAGCGCTTCCCGTCTGCTGCATCTGGACGGCGAGCAGATTATCGACCGCCAGTTCGCCGACATCGTCGACCTGTTGCAGCCGGGCGATCTGCTGGTGATGAACAATACCCGCGTGCTCAAGGCCCGCTTTTTCGGCACGAAGGAGAGCGGCGGCAAGGTGGAGGCGCTGGTGGAGCGCGTGCTGGATAACCGCACGGTGCTGGCCCAGGTGCGCGCCTCGCGCTCGCCGCTGCCCGGCACCAAAATGCGCCTGGCCGATGCCTTCGACGTTACGGTGGGCGAGCGTGCCGGCGAGTTCTTCACGCTGCATTTCGATGCCGATGTGTTCGATCTGATCGAAGCCCACGGCCGCCTGCCGCTGCCGCCCTACATCGAGCACGATGCCGATGCGTTCGACGAAAACCGTTATCAGACCGTGTTCAACAAAGTGCCGGGCGCCGTGGCCGCGCCGACCGCCGGCCTGCACTTTGACGAGCCGCTGCTGGCGAAGCTGAAAGCCAAGGGCGTCAACTTTGCCTACGTCACGCTGCACGTGGGGGCGGGCACCTTCCAGCCGGTGCGCCACGAAAACCTGTCCGAGCACCAGATGCACACCGAGTGGTACACCATGCCGCAGGAAACCGTGGACGCGGTGCGCGCGGCGCGTGCGGCCGGCCGCGACGTGGTGGCGGTGGGTACGACCTCGCTGCGGGCGCTGGAATCGGCCTCGCAGAGCGGCCAGCTGGAAGCGGGCAGCGCCGACACCGCGCTGTTCATCACGCCGGGCTACCAGTTCAAGACGGTCACCCGCCTGATCACCAATTTCCACCTGCCCAAGTCGACCCTGCTGATGCTGGTGTCGGCCTTCGCCGGTTTTGAAGAGATCCGCAAGGCCTACGCCCACGCGATCGCAAGTGAATACCGCTTCTTCAGCTATGGCGACGCCATGCTGCTGACGACGCAGAACAAGGAATAAGAATGCTGGAATTTAAATTACACAAAACCGACACCACCGGCGTGACCAAGGCCCGCCGTGGCGAGGTCAAGCTGAACCATGGCGTGGTGCAAACGCCGATCTTCATGCCGGTCGGCACCTACGGTTCGGTCAAGGCCATGTCGCCGCTGGAGCTGAAGGAAATCGGCGCCCAGATCATCCTGGGCAACACCTTCCATCTGTGGCTGCGTCCGGGCAACGACATCATGGCCAAGTTCGGCGGCCTGCATGACTTCATGGGCTGGGACAAGCCCATCCTGACCGACTCCGGCGGCTTCCAGGTGTTCTCGCTGGGCGCCATGCGCAAGATCACGGAAGAGGGCGTGCACTTCAACTCGCCGATCAATGGCGACAAGCTGTTCCTGTCGCCGGAAATCTCGATGCAGATTCAGCGCGTGCTGAATTCGGACATCGTGATGCAGTTCGACGAATGCACCCCGTACGAAATCGACAACCGCCCGGCCACGCTGGACGAGGCGGCCAAGTCGATGCGCATGTCGCTGCGCTGGGCCCAGCGCTCGCACGATGAATTCCAGCGCGGCGAGAACCCGAACGCGCTGTTCGGCATCGTTCAGGGCGGCATGTTCGAGAAGCTGCGCGATGAATCGCTGGAAGGCCTGGAAAAGATCGATTTCCCGGGCCTGGCCATCGGCGGCCTGTCGGTCGGCGAGCCGAAGGAAGACATGATGCGTATCTTGCAACACGTCGGCCCGAAACTGCCGGCCAACAAGCCGCACTACCTGATGGGCGTCGGCACGCCGGAAGACCTGGTGGCCGGCGTCTCCAACGGCGTCGACATGTTCGACTGCGTGATGCCGACCCGGAACGCCCGCAACGGCTGGATCTTCACCCGCTTCGGCGACATCAAGATCAAGAACGCGCGTTACAAGGATGACAAGGAACCGTACGACAGCACCTGCTCCTGCTACGCTTGCAAGAACTTCTCGCGCGCCTATCTGCACCACCTGAACCGCACCCAGGAAATCCTCGGTGCGCGCCTGAATACCATCCACAATCTGCACTACTACCTGGACATCATGCAGCAGATGCGCGACGCCCTGGATGCCGACCGTTTCCCGGCCTGGGTGCGGCAATTCCACGCCGACCGCGCTCGGGGCGTGTAAAAGTCCTGACGCCGTGCGGCCAGTGCTAGAATACAGCGCTGTTTTTTAAACTATAGATATCGGAGTCACCTGTGTTCTTCATTTCCAACGCTTACGCCCAATCCTCGACCGACATCCTGGGCTCGTCCAGCTTCCTGGGCCAATATGGTTTCCTGATTCTGATGTTCGTGGCCATGTACTTCCTGATGATCCGTCCTCAGCAGAAGCGCGCCAAGGAGCAAAAGGCCATGATGGAAGCGCTGGCCAAGGGCAATGAGGTGGTCACCGCCGGTGGCGTGCTGGGCAAGATCACCAAGATCTCCGACCTGTACGTGACCCTGGAAATCTCCAGCGGCGCCGAACTGGTGGTGCAAAAGAACTCGATCACGATGGTGCTGCCGAACGGCACGCTGAAGAGCCTGTAATTCCCCCGGCCCGCACACGATGCGGGCCTTTTGACGTCTACACTGAACGTTAGAGCTATATGAATCGTTATCCAGTCTGGAAATATATCGTGATCGCGGTTGCGATCCTGTTGGGCGCGCTGTTCACGGTGCCGAACTTCTTCGGCCAGTCGCCGGCGGTGCAGGTCACCAGCGGCAAGTCGACCGTCAAGATGAGCGCCGACATGACGGCCAAGGTGGCCGATGTGCTGGCCAAGGCCGGCATCGCCAACCAGGGCCTGGCCTTTGACGGCAGCGGCAATTACGCCTCCGTGCGCGTGCGCTTCGCCACCCCGGACATCCAGTTCCAGGCCAAGTCGGTGCTGGAAAAAGGCTTGAACGCCGATCCGGAAGATCCGACCTATCTGGTCGCGCTGAACCTGCAAGAAGACACGCCGCAATGGATGCAGTCGCTGCACGCGCTGCCGATGTACCTCGGCCTCGACTTGCGCGGCGGTGTGCACTTCCTGATGCAGGTGGATAGCAAGGCCGTGCTGGCCAAGCGCATCCAGGGCATCCAGGCGGCGGCCCGCGCTGCGCTGCGCGACAAGAATGTGCGTCACGCCGGCATCGAGCTGGTCGGCAATACCGTGGAAATCAAATTCCGCGACGACGCCACCCGCCAGAAAGCCAAGGATGTGCTGTCCGGCCAGATCGCCGACCTGAACTTCGTCGACGCCGGCGAAGGCAGCGAGCTGAAAACCGTGGTCAGCCTGAAGCCGGCCGCGCTGAAGCAAACCATCGACGATGGCGTGAAGCAGAATATCTCGACCCTGTCCAAGCGTGTGAACGAGCTGGGCGTGGCCGAGCCTATCATCCAGCAGCAAGGCCCGGACCGCATCGTGGTTCAGCTGCCGGGCGTGCAGGACGTGGCGCGTGCGCGGGCCGTGATCGGCCGCACCGCGACGCTGGAAGTGCGCATGGTGGATGAATCGATCACCCCGGGCACCGAGTTGACCGCGGCGATTCCATTCAACTCGGAACTGTTCACCGTGGGCAAAGGCGTGCCGGTGGTGCTGCTGAAGGACGTGGTGCTGAGCGGCGAATACATCTCCAGCGCCGTGGCCAGCTTCGACCAGAACCAGCAACCGGCCGTGGGCATCGACCTGAACGGCGACGGCGGCCGCCGCATGCGCGACGCCACCCGCGACCGCGTGGGCAAGAAGATGGCGATCGTGCTGAAAGAGAAGGGCAAGCCTGAGGTGCTGTCGGTGGCGACCATCCAGAGCGAACTGGGCAGCCGCTTCCAGATCACCGGCATGGGCAACGCCGAGAATTCGGCCGAGCTGGCGCTGCTGCTGCGCTCCGGCGCGCTGTCGGCGCCGATGGAAGTGATCGAGGAACGCACCATCGGTCCTGCGCTGGGCGCCGAGAACATCAGCAAGGGTATCCACTCGACGCTGTACGGCTTTGCCGCCATCGCGATCTTCATGATCGCGTACTACATGATCTTCGGTTTCTTCAGCGTGTTCGCGCTGGCGTGCAACCTGCTGTTCCTGCTGGCGATTCTGTCGCAGATGCAGGTGACGCTGACCCTGCCGGGCATGGCCGCTATCGCGCTGGCGCTGGGTATGGCGATTGACTCGAACGTGCTGATCAACGAGCGTATCCGCGAAGAGCTGCGCGGCGGCGCCACGCCGCAGGCCGCGATTGCCGCTGGCTTCGACCGCGCGTGGGCGACGATTATCGACTCCAACGTCACCACGCTGATCGTCGGTGTGGCGCTGTGGGTGTTCGGTTCCGGTCCGATCCGCGGCTTCGCCGTGGTGCACACGCTGGGTATTCTGACCTCGATGTTCTCCGCCGTGTTCGTGTCGCGCGGTGTGGTCAACCTCTGGTACGGCCGCAAGAAGAAACTGCAATCGATCGCCATTGGTACCGTCTGGGTACCGGGCCAGAAATAATCAGGGGCACTGAGCATGGAATTTTTCCGCATTAAAAAAGACATCCCGTTCATGCGCCACGCGCTGGTGTTCAACGTCGTTTCGGCGTTGACCTTCGTCGCGGCCGTGTTCTTCCTGCTGCATCGCGGCCTGCACCTGTCGGTGGAATTCACCGGCGGCACGGTGATGGAGCTGCGCTACCAGCAGGCGGCGAATCTGGAACGGATACGTCACACGCTGGAAAGCATCGGCTACGAGCAGCCTGAGGCCACCGGCTTCGGCACCGCGCACGACGTCATGCTGCGTCTGCCGGTGGTGAAGGGCATCACGCCGAAGGACGCTTCGGTGCAGGTGTTCGACGCGCTGTGCAAAGCTGAAAGCGGCAGCCTGAAGCAGATCGACACTGTGACCGCCAAGGGCGAGCACGTGGTCAAGCAATCGTGCGCGGGCGCTGGCGATGTCGAACTGGTGTCCTTGCAGAAGGTGGAGTTCGTCGGTCCGCAGGTGGGCGACGAGCTGACCCAGAATGGCCTGAACGCGCTGGTGATGGTGGTGATTGGCGTGATGATCTACCTGGCTGTGCGCTTCGAGTGGAAGTTCGCGGTGGCGGCGATTATCGCCAACCTGCACGACGTGGTGATCATTTTGGGCTTCTTCGCCTTCTTCCAGTGGGAGTTCTCGCTGACCGTGCTGGCTGGCGTGCTGGCGGTGCTGGGTTACTCGGTGAATGAATCGGTGGTGATCTTCGACCGTATCCGCGAAAACTTCCGCAAGCAGCGCAAGGCGTCGGTGCAGGAAGTGATCGACAACGCGATCACCTCGACCATCTCGCGTACCATCATCACCCACGGCTGCACGCAGATGATGGTGTTGTCGATGCTGTTCCTGGGCGGTCCCACGCTGCACTTCTTCGCCATGGCGCTGACCATCGGTATTTGCTTCGGCATCTACTCCTCGGTGTTCGTGGCCGCCGCCGTCGCCATGTGGCTGGGCGTGAAGCGCGAAGACTTGATCAAGCCGATCAAGGAAAAAGACGAAACGGACGGCGCAGTCGTCTAAAGACAAGCCGGTTTCACCGGTGGCCCTCTCCAGCCTGAACGCGCTCAAGATCGTGCTCAGTGCGGGAGAGGGCTATTTTTTTGTTTGTTGGCCCGCCTCAAACCGCAGGGCATGGTGCAGCCGTAGACTGGACGGATGCCTGATACCACGCCGCCTGCTCGCTACGATGTGCCTTGGAAAGCTGCTATAACGCACGCATTCCGCGACTTCGTGGCGTTCTTCTTTCCTGAGCTGCATGGCCAGATCGATTGGTCGCGACGGCCACGTTTTCGCGATAAGGAACTGGAGCGGATTGGTTTCGGCGACGCGCCGAATAGCATGCTGGCTGACAAGCTGGTTGAGGTGCGGCTGCGCGATGGCAGCGCCTCGCAACTGCTGATTCACATAGAAGTGCAGGCGCAACGCGACGCCTCGCTGGCGGAGCGCGTGTTCGACTACAACTATCACATTCGCAAGCAGTACGGACTGCGGGTAGCCAGCCTGGTGCTGCTGGCGGACGCAGATTCCAACTGGCGCCCAAGTGCGTTTCATGACAGCGGGTTGGGCACGACAATTGGTATCTCCTATGTCGCCGCCAAGCTGCTCGATTACGCTAACCAAGAGGACGCGCTGCTGGCTTCGGATAACCCGATTGCCTGGGTAGTGCTCGCCCACCTGCGTACACAGCAGGCTCATCATGATCCAGATAAGCTTTACGCCGCCAAATGGCAGTTGACCAAGCTACTGTATCAACATGGTTGGACCAATCGGCGCATACTTGTTTTATTCAGCGTGATTAACTGGATGATGACCTTGCCCGAGCGCTATCAAAAGCGCTATTGGGAAGAGGTTCTTCTGTTAGACAGGGGGTATGGCATGAGACTGTACAATCAACTGGAGCAAATGCTTATCGATGGAAGCTTGGCAAAAGGCATGGAGAAAGGGCTGGAGCAGGGACTGGAGCGAGGACTGGAACAGGGACTGGCGCGAGGACTGGCGCGAGGACTGAAGCAAGGACTGAAGCAAGGACTGGAGCGAGGACTGGAGCGAGGACTGGAGCAAGGACTGGAGCAAGGACTGGAGCAAGGACTGGAGCAAGGACTGGAGAAAGGGCTGGAGCAGGGACTGGAGCGAGGGCGTAAGGACGGCGCGGTGGCGCTGTTGGAAAGGCAGCTTGCGCGGCGTTTCGGGCCGCTGCCTAAGACGGTTCAGGGAAGGTTGGCCAAGGCGAGTGTGGAGCAGCTGCAAGCCTGGGGGGAGGCGTTGTTGGAGGCGCAATCGTTGAAGCAGGTATTTGCAGATCCTGCGCGGCAGACTTGACCTGCAAGGCCACAGCGGTCAAGCTTCAGTACTCGCTATTTCCTGAGGTAAGACACGCACATGAGCCGCACCGGCCGCTTATTCATGCTGATGGACGCCATGCGCGGCTACCGCCGCCCCGTTACGGCCGCAAAACTGGCGGACCAGTTGGGCGTTTCCGAGCGTACCATTTATCGTGATATCCAGACTCTTGCCGGACTCGGCGCACCGCTGGAAGGCGAGGCCGGCGTCGGCTACATGCTCAAGACCGGTTTCTTCCTGCCGCCGCTGATGTTCGGCGCGGACGAGCTGGAGGCGCTGGTGCTCGGTGCCCGCTGGGTACGCCGGCAGGGCGATGACGCGCTGGCCGCCGCCGCCAGCAACGCCCTCGCCAAAATCGCCGCCGCCACGCCGAAAGACCTGCGCGACGATATGGCCGAAACCAGCCTGTGGGTGCCGATCGGTCTGGACCAGCAGGACGCCAGCGACATCCACGTGCGGCCGGTGCGCGAAGCGATCCGCTACCAGCACCGCCTGCGCATGTCCTACCGCGACGAGCACGGCGCGCCATCCGACCGCGTGGTCTGGCCATTCGCGCTGGCGTACTTCGAAGGCAAGCGGCTGCTGGCGGCATGGTGCGAAATGCGCATGGCGTTCCGCCATTTCCGTATCGACCGCATTGCGGCGGTGGAATCGCTGCAACAGCGCTACCCGGCGCGCCGTCACGACCTGCTCAAGACCTGGCGCCAAGAACACAACCTTCGCGAAGACTCCTGACAAAAACTGTCGCGGCACGGATCTACGATGGAGACATCAACCCACCGGAGATACCAAATGCGACTCTACTACCATCCTGCCTCCACCTGCTCGCGCCGCGTGATGCTGGCCGCCATCCACATGGGCACGCCGCTGGAGCTGACCGAAGTCAATCTCATGAGCGAGGAGGACCGCCGCCGCCTCGTCGCGCTCAATCCCAACAGCAAGGTGCCGGTGTTGCAGGACGGCGACTTCACGCTGTGGGAGTCCTGCGCCATCATGCAATACCTGGCGGATCGTACCCATGGGCAAACTCTGTATCCCGATAACATCAGAGTGCGCGCCGACATCAACCGCTGGATGCTGTGGTCGGCCCAGCACTTCGCGCCGGCGCTGGGCGTGTTTGCCTACGAGCACATCTGGAAAGGCTTGATCGGCAACGGCGGTCCGGACCCGGTAGAGCTCGACCGCGCCGGCCGGCTGGTGGCGCAGTTTGCCGCCGTGCTGGAGCAGCATCTGGCGGGTCGCGACTGGATCGTCGGCGAGCAAGTCTCGCTGGCCGACTATGCGATTGCCGCCCCCCTGACCTACATCGAGCAAGCCCGGCTGCCGGTGACGCAATACCCCAAGCTGATGGCCTGGTTGGCGCGCGTATCGCAGCTGGAGGCATGGAAACAAACCGTGCCGGTCTGGTAAATGCATCGCTTATGTTAACTGGCGCACAGAACAGACAGGGGGAGACGAGTATTCTGCAATTGTCTCCTCTGGAGGAGATCCCTAGTTTTGGACTTTGCCCGCTGCCCAGCGGGCTTTTTTTTCACAGCATCAGCACCGCGTACAGTGACTGCACTTCCAGCGCCGATTCCGTCATGATGGCGTGCAGCGTGCCTTCGCCCACCACGAAGTCGATGGTGCGGGCGCCTTGCAGCGTGGTGGCGCCGGGCCGCTGGTGCAGCGGCGAATGCACCGGCGCCAGATCGTTGGCCAGCAGCAGGGTGTCGCCCAGCGTTTCGGGCGGCAGGGCGCGCAAGCCTATCCACATCGATTCGATGGCCTTGAACACGCCGTCCGGCACGCCCAGGTGGGTCATCACGCCGCAGCCGATGTCCAGTTCGCCGTGCTCGACCCAGTCTTCCGGCTCGCCATTCATCACTTCGGGATAGTCGCCGGCGCTGGCCAGCATGTAGAAGCCGGCCACCTCGTGCATGATGCCGGCAAACAGCGCGGTATCGGGATCGACATGGGTGACGCGGCGCGCAATCACCTGCGCCAGCGCCGCCACGTGGGCGGTGTGTTCCCACAGCTGATTGATTTTAGTCACCAGCGACGGCTCGGTCACCTGGCTGCCGATCTGGCGCACGATCACCGCCGCCACCAGCGATTGCAGGGTGCGGATGCCCAGCCGCTGCACGGCCGCGCGCACGCTGGAGATTTCAGTTCCGGAACGGTTGTAGGCCACCGAGTTGGCAATGGCAACGCTGCGCGCGGACAGCAACGGGTCTGCCTGGATCAGCCTGGCGGCGGCCTCGACGTGACAGTCGGGGTCGTTGAGCGCCTGCTGCAAGCGCAGCGAGGCGTTGACGTTGGCCGGGAACGTGAGTTCTCCCCGGCTCGCTTGAGCAGCGATAGTCTTGAAGGCGTCGAGTCTGTCCATGCCAAAAAATTATACTCAAAATATTGCCTTGCGGCACTTTTTCTGAAAATACTTTTTACGGCGTGGGCTAGACCCAACAGTGCCTTGTTAGTGGGCGCTTACTGCTCGCTGAAGATGGCGTCGCAGCCTTCCACCGGTTCGTCGGTGTCTTGCAGCTCGTCGACCAGCTCGAGGTCGAACAGTTCTTCCACGGCGTTCATGAAACTGTTGTGGGTGCTCGCGCCGATCAGGCGGTAGATTTCACCGTCTTCGTTGCGCACGCCGACGATCAGCGCCTCCTGGCGCACTTCGTCAGCCGGCGCCACGTCCAGCAGCAGGTTACCGATGATGTGTTTGTCGAATTTGGCAGGCTTTTTGCCTTCCAGCAGAGAGGTTTTCAAATCTGTTTCCTTGGTGTTTTAATCGCAGTCATGGGTGGACGGCATTCCAGTCTGGCCGGCCATGATGACAGTTTTAAGTGCGGACAGGGTTTTTTCAAGCTGCGCGAAGTCGTCGTCGGTGTAATCGGCAAACACTTTGCCGCTTTGCGAGATGACTTCCGGGAACACGGTGCGGAAAGTCCGCTCGCCCTCCGCGGTCAGTTTCACAAAGAAGGAACGCTTGTCGCAGTCGTTGCGCTGACGTTCCACCAGCCCTTTTTGCTCCAGCCGCTCGATCACCCCGGTGAGGGTACCCTTGGTGATCAGTGTCTTGTCGCCCAGTTCCTTGTAGGACATGCCGGGGGTGTTGCCCAGCGTGGCGATGATGTCGAACTGCGCGTGCGTCAAACCGCTCCGGCGCACGTACTCGCCGGAAAGCCGTTCATAGCCCTGCATGCACTCGGCCAGCAGCCGTATGCTTTTCAAGAATCGTTCACCCATGGGACGTGATTATAGCCGCTTCGCATCCCGCTTTCCGGCGGTTACACTATGCGCACTCTAATCATAAAAACAACCATGCCTGTACACCTGCGCGGCATTGCCGCTTTGTTGATTGTCACCCTGGTCTGGGGCACGACCTTCCCCGCGATGAAGAATATGACCGGCTACCTGTCGGCCAGCTGGATCGTGCTGTGCCGCTTTGCGCTGGCCGGCGCGCTGCTGCTGCCCTTCCTGTGGGGTGTGCGCTGGCGCGACCTGCGCTGGGGCATCCTGGCCGGTGTGGTGTTGTTCCTGTGCTACGTGTTCCAGATCGAGGGGCTGGCGCTGACCAGCTCCAACCGCAACGCCTTCATCACCGGTCTCAACGTGCTGGTGCCGCCGCTGCTCGGCGTGCTGCTGGGGCGAGGCCCATGGGCCGAGCGGCTGGAGCGCCGCATTCTGATTGCCCTGAGCCTGTCGGTGGCCGGCCTGTTTGCCCTGTGCTGGGAAGGCAGCTTCAGCTGGGGGCGCGGCGATACGCTGGCGCTGCTGTGCGCGCTGTTGTTTGGCGTCTATATCAAGCTGATGGAGACGGTCACGCGCAAGGTGGAAAAGCTGATGGCGCTGACCGCCTCGCAAATCATCACGGTGGCGGTGTGCGCCGCGGTCTGGCTGCTGATCACCGAGCTGCCGCAGGATGTGCCCGCCTATACGGCCTACATCCGCAAGGGGCTGGAGCTGTACAGCGTCAACCTGATTTATCTGGGCGTGATCGCCACCGCCGCCATCATCTCGCTGCAAACCTGGGGCCAGAGCCACAGCAGCGCCAACGAGGCGGCCGTGATCTATGCGTTCGAGCCCGGCTGCGCGGCCATCTTCGCCTACTTCTGGCTGGGCGAGACGCTCGCATGGAACGGCTTGCTCGGCGCGGCGCTGTTGATCTCCGGTATGATAGTGAGCCAATGGAGCACCGAGCGTCCCGCGACGGTCCTGGCGCCGGAGTAAGCCCGCATGTCCTTCGATACCCTGTCCAGCCTCGCCCAGCAGCGGCCCTTGCGCCTGTTGCTGGTCAACGCCGGCGAGGCCGATGCCATTACCTGGGCCGGGCTGGCGCAGCCGCTGCGGCTGGCCGCCGCCGCGCTGGGCCGCGACGCCCTGCAACTGGAGACCATGACGCCGGCGCAAGTGGTGCTGGCGCAGCCCAACTGGCACATCGCCCTGCTGGTGGCCGACGAACAGCAGGCGCCGTTGTCGTCCGAACAGGCGCGCGCCGTGATCGAGCGCTGCCGCTCCGCCGAGTACTGGGGCGGGGTCGGCGCCGGCGTGCTGTGGCTGGCCAAGGCCGGCCTGATGGCGGACGTGCGCATCGCCCTGCCATGGGCGTTGTATGCCGATACCGAGGACATCACCGAGCGCGCCATCCTCACGCCCCATTTGTTCGAGCTGGACGGCCGCCACCTGAGCTGCTGCGGCGGCGCCGCCTCGATCGACTTTGCCCTGACCCTGATCGAGCATCTGTTCGGCGCCAATGTGCAGGCCGCGGTCAAGGAGAGCCTGTGCGTGGAGCGCGTGCGCGGGCCGGAGGAGCGCCAGCGCGTGGCCTTGCAGGCCCGTTTCGGCGCCTTGCAGCCGCGCCTGTCGGAAGCGGTGACGCTGATGGAAACCAATATCGAGGAACCGCTGTCCACCGACGACATCGCCAACCTGGTCGGCCTGTCGCGCCGCCAGCTGGAGCGGTTGTTCAAGCAATATCTCGGCAGCCTGCCGTCGCGCTACTACCTGGACCTGCGCCTGCAACGCGCGCGCCAGCTGCTGCTGGAGACCAATCACTCCATCGTGCAGGTGGGGCTGATGTGCGGCTTCTCGTCGGGCTCGCACTTTTCGACGGCTTTCGGTTCCCTGTTCGGCAATACGCCGCGCGAGGAGCGCCAGCGCAAACTGGCCTCGCCGTCCTAGGCCGCCTTCGAAGACGGCACGGCCACCAGGCCGTGCGCACCGCTGGCCGTGCCTTCGCTCAGCACCGGCGCCACCAGCGGTAGCGTGATGTTGAACACCGTGCCTTGTCCGGGTTGGGACTGCACCGTGATGTGCCCGCCCAGCACACCCGTCACCAGCGTCTGCACGATGTACAGGCCGAGGCCGGAGCCGCCTTGCCCCAGCCGGGTGGTGAAGAAGGGATCGTAGATCTGGTTGTGGTGGTGGGCCGGGATGCCGCTGCCGTCGTCGCTGTAGGTCAGCGCCACGTCATTGCCTTGCAACCGGGCGCTGATGCGCACGCAACCGGGGTGGCTTGCGCTGAGGCCGTGCACCAGCGAGTTTTCCAGCAGGTTGGACAGCACCTGCGCCAGTGGGCCGGGGAAACTGTCCAGCTCGATGGTGTCGCCGATCTCCAGTTCGATGTTGTGCGGCGTGGCTTTCCACGCGTTGTGGTGGGTGGCCAGCACTTCCTCCACCGTGCGCTTGAGCGGGAAGCGGCGGCGGCGGGCGCTGGCCTGGTCCACCGCCAGTTCCTTGAAGTTGTCGATCAGCCCGGCCGCGCGGTAGGCGTTGCGCTCGATGATGTCGCAGGCTTGCTGGCACTGGCCGACGAAGTCGTCGGCGGTGGAGCGTTTCAGCGTGCCGGTCTCCAGTCCCTTGCGGAACGACGTCAGATGGGCTTTGAGCGTGGTGGCCGCCGTCAAGGTGCTGCCCAGCGGCGTGTTCAGCTCGTGCGCGATGCCGGCCACCAGCCGTCCCAGCGACGCCACTTTCTCGGTCTGCACCAGATGGTCGGCCGCCAGCCGCAAATCGTCATTGGCCTGGCGCAGCTCCGCCGTGCGCTGTTCCACGCGCGCTTCCAGCACGGCGTTGAGTTGCTGGATTTCTTCCTCGCGCGCCCGGCGCGTCGCCACTTCCTCCCGCAGCTCGCGGGTGCGGTGCTTGACCATCACGCGCAATTGCAGGATGAAGATCAGCGCGACCAGCACCGCCAGCGCCAGCAGGCCCAGCGGCCGGTAATCGACCTCATGCTCGAAGCGCACGGTGTTCCACTTCTGGCGGAAGCCGTCGCGCTCCGTCTTGGGGATGGCCGCCAGCGCCATGTTCAGCATCGGCACCAGCTCCGGCCAGTCGGAGCGCACGCCGATACCGACCTGATAGGCGTAGTCGGTCTCGCCCATCACCTGCACGTCGGCGGCGCCCAGTTCCACCAGCTGGTGGGTGCCGGTCAGCAGCGGGCCGACGATGGCCTGCACCTGTCCGGAGCGCAGCAGCTGGGTGGCGGCGCGGAAGTTCGCGGTCGGCACGGCCTGGATGGTGGGCCAGTCGCGCGCGATGGCGTCGGCCACCGCGGTGCGCGCGCTGACCGCCACGCGCTGGCCCTTCAGTCCCGCCAGGCCGCCGCTGGGCGAGCTGCCGGTCTTGCCGAAAATGACCAGCGGCGTGCTCAGGTAGGAATCGCTCAGCAGCATATAGCGCTGGCGGGTGGCGTTCTGCGACAGGCCCGAGGCCAGGTCGATGCGGCGCTGCTCGATGCCGGTCAGCTCTTCCGCCACGCTGGCCATGGGCACCAGTTCGAAACGCACGCCCAGCATCTCGCTGACGCGCGCCATGAAGTCGAGCGAGATGCCGCGCAGCTTGCCATCCTCGCCGCGCCACTCGACCGGCGCGCGGCTGCTGTCGACGCCGACGCGTATCACCGGATGCGCCGCCAGCCACGCGCGCTGCGCCGGCGTGAATGGCAGGGCGCGCTCGACCGGCGCGTCTTCCGCTCCGGCTAGCCAGCGCGCGCGGATTTGCTCATGCTCGGCGCCGGTGATGGCGGCCAGGCCTTTGTTGATGATGGAGAGCAGTTCCGGCTGGTCGTTGCGCAAGGCCAGGCGGATGGCGGCCGCCTCCGAGTCGTAGTAAAGCAGGGCGATCTTGTACTGCTCCGGCGCCGCCGTCATGGCGCGCTGGATCACCGGCATGTCGTCGAAATAGCCGTCGGCCTGGCGCTGCCGGACCAGCTCCATGCCTTCCTTGGGCGAGGCCACTTCGATGATGCGGCAGTCCGGGCAGCGCGCGCGGATCACCGGCACGCGCACCGTGCCGCGCACCACGGCAATGCGCTGGCGCGCGAAACCGCCCAGCGTCGGCAGGTCGGCGTGCTCGGTGCGGGTCGCCATGGCGATCGGCAGTTCCATGTAGGCGTTGGAAAAATTCAGGCGTGTGCGGCGTTCCGGGCGGTCGCGCGCGCACAGCACGCCGTCGACCTGGTGCGCCATGCCTTTTTGCAGCGCCTCGTCCCAGGTCGAGCCTTCGTACCGGACAGTCAGCCCGGCGTTGCGCGCCGCCAGCGCGGCGTAGTCGTAGCAGGCGCCGCCGAAGGAACCGCGGTCGCCATCGGCGCGGCGGAAGATCATGGGCGCATTGTTTTCATCGGCCGCCATGGTCAACAGCGGATGGGCCTTGATCCACGCCTGTTCCTGCGGCGTCAGCGTCACACCGGGCGCCAGCGCGCCGGCCGGCCGTGTGGCGTCCACGCCGAAGAGGACGCTCATGCACAGGAATGAAGCCAGCAAACGTGTTGCGGTAGGCATTTTGGCGGTAACCTTCGGAAACAGTACGACTACTTTAACTGAGTTTTGGCGCCGAAACAGCCTTTGCTTTTCATCTTTCACCACGGAGCAACACCATGTGGCGCCGCCCGTCCCTCCTCTTTTCTGACCATTTTGCCAAGTTTGTGCTATCGGTCAAAAATGAAAATCCTTGTCGCCATTTGAAAAGAGTTTTAGCATGCCGCTTTTTATAATGGGTCCACGCGGCGCCGTGCCGCACCGTACCCACCATTGATAGGGAATGCCATGAACGCCAAAGTAGATACGACCGCTCTCAACCGTCCTGTGACTCGTCAGACTTTCGATGAGGTACTGGTGCCAACTTACGCACCGGCAGCGATGGTTCCGGTCCGAGGCGCGGGCCTGGACCTGTGGGACCAGTCCGGCAAGCACTACCTGGATTTCACCTCGGGCATCGCCGTGGCCGCGCTGGGCCACTGCAATCCTATCGTGGTGGAGGCGCTGACCCGCCAGGCCAACACCCTGTGGCATCTCGGTAACGGCTACACCAACGAGCCGGTGCTGCGCCTCGGCCTGGCCCTGACCGAAGCCACCTTCGCCGACCGCGCCTTCTTCTGCAACTCCGGCGCCGAAGCCAACGAAGCGGCGCTGAAGCTGGCCCGTAAATACGCGCACGGCAAATTCGGTCCGCAAAAATCGCGCATCATTTCGTGCTACCAGTCGTTCCACGGCCGCACCCTGTTCACCGTGTCGGTGGGTGGCCAGTCGAAATACACCGAAGGCTTCGAGCCGTTGCCACCGTCGATCGACCACATCACCTACAACGATATCGAGTCGGCACGCGCCGCCATCGGCGACGACGTCTGCGCCGTGATCGTTGAACCGCTGCAAGGCGAAGGCGGCGTGGTGCCGGGCGACAAGGCCTTCCTGCAAGAACTGCGCGACCTGTGCACCAAGACCGGCGCCCTGCTGATCTTCGACGAAGTGCAGTCCGGCATGGGCCGCACCGGCGAGCTGTTCCACTACATGAGCTACGGCATCGTGCCGGACATCCTGACCTCGGCCAAGGCGCTGGGCAATGGCTTCCCGGTGGCCGCCATGCTGACCACCCACGAACTGGCGGCGACCCTGGGCGTCGGCTCGCACGGCACCACCTACGGCGGCAACCCGATGGCCGCCACCGTGGCGCTGACCGTGCTGGAAACCATCAACCAGCCAGCCTTCCTGGCGCGCGTGAAAGAAGCCGGCGCCAAGCTGCGCTCGACCATGGAAAAGCTGATCGGCGACTACCCGCAGGTGTTCCAGCAAGTGCGCGGCGCCGGCCTGCTGCTGGGCCTGGTGGTGACCGATGCGTGGAAGGGCCGTTCGAAGGATATCCAGAAGGCCGCCGAAGCCAACGGCATGATGGTGCTGATCGCCGGCATGGACGTGGTGCGTCTGGCGCCTGCGCTGATCGTCTCGGACGAACAGATCGCCGAGGCCGACCGCATCCTGCGCCTGTCGCTGGATGGCCTGTTGAAAGCGGCTTAAGACGGCACCACGCGGCGGATTTCGATCCGCCGCTTTTCTTCCGGCCCTGCGCGTTCGGCGCGCCGGGTGCGTTCGCATTCTCTAAGGAGTTTCCATGTATGTAGTCCGTCCGGTCGAACTTGCGGATATCGCAGCCCTTGAAGCGCTGGCCGCGGTGCCCATGCCGGGAGTGCATACCTTGCCCAAGACGCGCGAGAAAATCCGCGCCATGGTCGAGCTGTCGATCGCCTCGTTCGCGGCGCATGTCGACATCCCGAGCGAAGAGGGTTACCTGATGGTGCTGGAGTCGGACCACAGGCAGATCGTCGGCACCGCCGCCATGTTTGCCGCCGCCGGTTCCAACGGCACCTACTTCTCCTTCCGCAACGACGTGATCCAGCAGGTCTCGCGTGACCTCAACATCAGCCACAGCGTCCACGCGCTGACGCTGTGCTCCGAGCTGACCGGCTACTCGCAGCTGTCGTCCTTCTACGTCGGCGAGCGCGAACACGGCACGCCGGAAGCGGCGCTGCTGTCGCGCGCGCGCCTGATGTTCGCCGTGCTGGCGCCGCACCGCTTCTCGGACCGCTTCTTCGTGCCGCTGGCCGGCGTGACCGACAGTGAAGGCGGCTCGCCGTTCTGGGACGCGCTGGGCCGCAAATTCTTCAAGATGGATTTCCTCGACGCCGAGCGCACCATCGGCGGCGCGCGTAACCGCACGCTGATCGTCGAGCTGATGCCGCACTATCCGGTCTACGTGCCGCTGCTGCCGGGCGACGCGCAGGCGGCCATGGGCCAGATCCATCCATCGGGCGAACTGGCGTTCAACCTGCTGACCGCCGAAGGCTTCGAAGCCGACGACTACATCGACATCTTCGACGGCGGGCCGATTTTGCAGGCGCATAAAAATTCGCTGCGCACCTTCACCGGCGCGCTGCAACGCCGCGTCGCCACCTCGGTGGAGGCCCCGGACCGCGGCCGCGAACCGCAACTGCGCTATGCCGTGTCGTCCGGTTCGGAGCACGAGTTCCGCGCCGTGATCACGCATTGCCCGTCGCTGGAGTCGCAACTCAGCGTGGCGCTGCCCGCGGAGGTGCGGGAAGCGCTCAAGGTCGCCGAAGGCGACACCGTCATCTGCGTCAGAATATAAAAACGAGAAAACCTATGCTAGTTGTACGCGCAATCCAAGCCGAAGACCTCGACGCCCTGTACGTGATGGCCACCCAGGTGGGCAGCGGCATGACCACGCTCAAGCCGGACATGAAGATGATGGGCGACCGCGTCGCCATCGCCGTGGCCTCGTTCGCCGAAACCATCCCGCCCGAACAGCGCGACTATATGTTTGTGATGGAGGATACCGACACTGGCCGCCTGGCCGGCGTGTGCGCCATCAAGGGCGCGGTGGGTTTGACCGAACCGTTCTACAATTACCGCATCGGCACCCTGGTGCACTCCAGCCGCGAGCTGAATGTGTTCACCCGCATGGACACGCTGTACCTGTCGAACGACCTGACCGGCAGCACCGAACTGTGCTCGTTGTTCCTGCACCCCGACTACCGCAGCGGCAACAACGGCAAGCTGCTGTCCAAGAGCCGCTTCCTGTTCATCGCCCAGTTCCCGCACCTGTTCACCGAAAAGCTGATCGCGGAAATGCGCGGCTACCAGGAGGAGAGCGGCCGTTCGCCCTTCTACGAAGGGCTGGGCCGCCACTTCTTCAAGATGGACTTCGACCACGTTGACGCGCTGACCGCGGTCGGCAAGAAGTCCTTCATCGCCGAACTGATGCCGCGCCAGCCGCTGTACGTCGACTACCTGCCGCAGGACGCGCAGGACGTGATCGGCAAGGTGCACACCTCCACCGCGCCGGCGCGCCGCCTGCTGGAGCAGGAAGGCATGTACTTCGAAGGTTATGTCGACATCTTCGATGCCGGCCCGGTGCTGCAAGCGCGCGTGTCGGAACTGCGCGCCCTGCGTGACAGCGCACTGGCCGAAATCGGCCTGACCACGGACTGGGATTCCGCCTGCGCGCCTGAAAGCACGGCGGCCGAGCCTATGCTGGTCTCCAACACCAACATGAAGGATTTCCGCATGATGTTGTCGCAGGCGGTACCGGTCAACGGCGCCATCGCCTTGCCGGAAGCGGAGCAGAAGCTCCTGCGCTGCCACACCGGCGACACCGTGCGCACTTTGACTCTCAATCCGAGGAAGAACAATGGCTAACTCAACGGCAAACATCAGTAACTTCATCAACGGCGAATGGCTGCACGGCAGCGGCGCGGAACTGGTCACCATCAACCCGGCCACCGGCAAGCAAACCTGGAGCAGCAACGAGTCGACCGCGCAGGACGTGGCGCAAGCCACCACCGCCGCGCGCGCCGCGTTTGATGCATGGGCCTTGACGCCGCTGGAACAGCGTATCGCCATTTGCACCCGCTTCCGCGATCTGCTCAAGCAGGATGCCGAGGAGCTGGCGCTGCTGATCTCCGAGGAAGTGGGCAAGCCGTTGTGGGAAGCGCGCACCGAAGTCACCACCATGGCCAACAAGATCGATATCTCGGTGCAGGCCTATGGCGCGCGCACCGGCGAGTCGCACAGCAAGGTCGCCGATGGCGAGGCCGTGCTGCGCCACCGTCCGCACGGCGTGTTCGGCGTGTTCGGTCCTTACAACTTCCCGGGCCACCTGCCGAATGGCCATATCGTTCCGGCACTGATCGCCGGGAACACGCTGGTGTTCAAGCCTAGCGAATACGCGCCGCGCACCGCCATCAAAACCGTGCAGCTGTGGGAAAAAGCCGGCCTGCCGTACGGCGTTCTGAATCTGGTCAATGGCGGCCGCGAGACCGGCATCGCGCTGGGCCAGAGCAAGCTGCTGGACGGCGTGCTGTTCACCGGCAGCTGCCAGACCGGCACCGCGCTGCATAAACAGTTCGGCGGCCAGCCGGGCAAGATGCTGGCGCTGGAGATGGGCGGTAACAATCCTCTGGTGATCTGGGACGCCAGGGAAACCGACGCCGCCGTGTTCATGGCGATTTCGTCGGCCTTTATCTCGGCCGGCCAGCGCTGCACCTGCGCGCGCCGTTTGATCCTGCCGGTTGGCGTGGCCGGCGACGCCATCGTCGCGCGCCTGGTCGATGTGGCCAGCCGCCTGACCATCGGCGCCTCCGATGCCGAGCCGGCGCCGTTCATGGGGCCTGTGGTGTCGGCCGCTGTGGCCAAACGCCTGGTGCAGGCGCAGAACGACATGGTTGCGCGCGGCGGCAAGCTGCTGCTGGAGATGAAGCACCTTGATGCCAACACCGGCTTTGTTTCGGCCGGCATTGTCGACGTTACCGGCGCCAAGGGCATTCCCGATGAAGAGTGGTTCGGCCCACTGCTGCAAATCATCCGCGTGGCGGACTTCGACAGCGCCATCGACGCCGCCAACAATACGGCCTTCGGCCTGGCCTCGGCGCTGATCTCCAACGACGAAAAGTTGTGGAAGATGTTCCAGGTGCGCGCCCGCGCCGGCATCGTCAACTGGAACCGTCCAACCACCGGCGCCGCCAGCAGCGCGCCGTTCGGCGGCGTGGGTCAGTCGGGCAATCATCGTCCCAGCGCTTACTACGCGGCCGACTACTGCGCGTATCCAGTGGCTTCGATTGAAAACAACGTCCTCGAAATGCCGGCGAAGCTCTCGCCGGGCATGAATTTCTAAAGGTAGCTGCAATGTCCGCACGCGAATTCAACTTCGACGGCCTGGTCGGCCCATCGCACAACTACGCCGGCCTGTCGTTCGGTAATGTGGCATCGTTCAACAACGTCAAGAGCGCCTCCAATCCCAGGCTGGCCGCGCTGCAAGGCCTGGCCAAGATGCGCGCGCTGGCCGCGCGTGGCTTCGGGCAGGCGCTGCTGCCGCCGCAGGATCGTCCGAACTTCCGCCTGCTGCGCAGCGTCGGTTTCACCGGCAGCGATGCCGAGGTGCTGTCCAAAGCGGCCAAGGAATCGCCAGTGATCCTGGCCTGCGCGTATTCGGCATCACCGATGTGGACCGCGAATGCCGCCACCGTCAGCCCTTCGGCCGACAGCGCCGACGGCCGCCTGCACCTCACCGCCGCTAACCTGAACAACAAGCTGCACCGCGCTTTCGAGCACGCACAGTCGGCCCGCGCGCTGCGCGCCATCTTCAAGGACGAGAAGCACTTCGCCGTGCACGATGCGCTGCCTGGCACGCCGGCCTTTGGCGACGAAGGCGCGGCCAACCACACGCGCTTGTGCAAGGACCATGGCAGCGCCGGCGTCGAAATGTTCGTTTACGGACGCACCGAGTTCGACGCATCGGCGTCGGCGCCGAAAAAATACCCGGCACGCCAGACGCTGGAAGCCTCGCAAGCGGTAGCTCGCCTGCATGGTCTGTCGGCCGGGCGCACGGTCTACATCCAGCAAAATCCCGACGTCATCGATCAAGGCGTGTTCCATAACGACGTGATCGCGGTAGGTAACGCCAATGCCCTGTTCTACCACGAACAGGCATTCGCCGACGAAGCAGGTGCGCTCGATCAGCTGCGCCGTGCCATGGCCGGCGTGGGCGCGGACCTGAACGCGATCCGCGTCGACACGGCGCGCGTGCCGGTGGCGGACGCCGTCGCCAGCTATCTGTTCAACAGCCAGCTGCTGAGCAAGGCCGATGGCAAGATGGCACTGGTGATTCCGCACGAGTGCCAGGAAGTCGTTTCGGTGGCCTCGTATCTGGAAAGCCTGGTCGCCAGCGGCGGCGCGATCGACGAATTGATTCACTTCGACCTGCGCCAGTCGATGCGCAACGGCGGCGGCCCTGCGTGCCTGCGCCTGCGCGTGGCGCTGACCGACGCCGAGGCGGCGGCCATGCATCAAGGCGTGGTGATGACCGAAGCGCTTTATCACACGCTGGTGGCGTGGGTGGAAAAACACTACCGCGACCGCCTGGAACCCGCCGACCTGGCGGACCCGCAATTGGCAATTGAGGTGCATAATGCACTGGAAGAGTTAAGCCGCATCCTCGGCCTGCCTGGACTCTACGATTAACGACGCGCAGCCACAAGCCGGCGCGGCGTTTGCAACACAAGATACCTATAACGTATTGGAGAAGCAACGATGAAACAAATGCCACAAGACCTGCGTAAACAGACGCTGGATTTGGTTAATGCAAACAAGCCCGCCACCGAAGTCGCCGCGCTGATCAGCGCCTGGCTCGGTTCTCTCGATGATGAAGACCTGGCGGGCACCGCGCCCGATAGTCTGGCGCCGGTTTTGTGGGACGGTTTCACGCAAGCTTCCAAGCGCAGCGGCACTGGCGCGCAAATCGCCAGACTGCGCTACGACGATGGCCGTGGCGGCAAGGCCACCGCGCTGCTGATCCTCAACGACGACATGCCGTATCTGGTGGACTCCATCGTGATGGCGATGCGCAAATTGCGCGTCACCGCCAATGGTGTGCTGAACGCCGTGCTGCCAGTCACCCGCAACGCGGATGGCGTGGTCACCGCCGTCGGCGAGAGCGGCGCCAAGCTGGAGTCCTATGTGCTGGTGCTGCTGTCGGAAGATTTGCCGGAAGCCGAAATTGGCATGCTGGTGGAGCGGATCGTCATGGTCTCGCGTGACGCCGCCGTGGTCCGCCGCGATACCGCCTCCATGCGCGAACATTTCAGCCGCATCGGCGCCGAAGCCTCGGCGCATGGCGAAGAGGGCAAGGAGGTCGCCGCCTTCCTCGAATGGGCCAAAAATGAGGGCTTCGAACCGTTCGGCTACGCCTACTACGCGGTGAAGCCGGGCGTGCGCGAACTGGAACGCGATATCCCCAGCCGCATCGGCGTACTGCAAGACACCTCGCATCCGGTGTACGGAACCTGCCTCGCCAACATCCCAGGCGATTTCGATACGCTGTCCAAGCGCGGCCACACCCTGTCCATCGTCAAGGCCGACGTGGAAGGCACGCTGCACCGCGATGCGCAACTGGACTTCATCGGCATCTGCCACACCGACGCGCAAGGCGCCATCCTCGGCGAATACTGCTTCGTGGGCCTGTTCACCCGCGCCGCCACCTCGACGCCGCTGAACCGGCTGCCGTTCGCGCGCGGCCGTGTGGCGCGCGTGTTGAGCATCGCCGGCGTGCGCCAGGAAGGGTTTCGCGCCGAGAAGTTTGTTGAAATCCTCGAATCGCTGCCGCGCACCGAAGCGCTGGAAGCGGAACCGGAATGGCTGGCCGAGGTGTGCGGCGCCGTCGTCTCGCTGTACAAGCAGCCGCGCGCCAAAGTGTTCGCCCGCCGCGACGTCTATGCGCGTCACCTGAACGTGCTGGTCTACCTGCCGCGCGAGCGTTACAGCGCAAGCGTCGCTTCCGCGCTGGCCAAGGCGCTGCAAGCCAGCGCCGGCGCGCATCACGTCAGCTCGCAGACGCTGGTGGCCGACGGCCCGCTGGCCCGCGTGTACCTGATCGCGCATGGCGCGCGTTATCCGCTGGATCTGGAAACCGACATCCAGCAACCGCTGTTGTCGGTGCTGGATGGCTGGCACGATCAATTCTCGGTATTGGCGGATGCGGTGGCCGACGTGCCGCTGCGCGCCAGCATGCGCAAGATGTGCGCCACCCTGCCGCCGGACTACGTGGCGGCGACCACGCCGTCCGCCGCCTTCCACGATCTGGGCGCCATCCTGCGCAACCCGGACCCGGCGCGCGTCAACGTGCGCGTGGAAGCCGACAACGGCCACACCACCATCCGCCTGTACTCGGTGGACCGCGTGCCTTCGTTGTCGACCATCCTGCCGGCGCTGCATAACGCCGGCGTGGCGATCGACCGCGAACATGCGCACTCGCTGCGCGTGAATGGCGAGCGTCACTACGTCACCAGCCTGTCGGTGGACGCCGCCAGCGCCGTCAAGCTGGCCAAGGCCGAAATCGTGCCGGTGGCGGAGGAACTGTTTGCCGCCCTGTTCAACAATGAAGCGGAAGATGGCCGCCTGAATGGCCTGGTCGTCGAAGGCGGCCTGAGTGTGCGCGAAGTGCAGCTGGTGCGTGCCTACATGAGCTACTGGCGCCAGGCCAGCCCGCGCTTCTCGGTGCGCTACATGGCGGAGACGCTGCGCAAGCAGCCGGCCATGGTGAAAGAGCTGGTGGACGCCTTCCTGCAACGCTTCAACCCAGCCAACGACGACGCCACGCGCGCCGCCGCGCTGGACAAGATCGCCGACATCAAGAGCCGCCTGCCGGCCATCAATCACGCCGACAGCGAAGAGGTGCTGGGCGCGATGGCGACGCTGATCGGCGCCACGCTGCGCACCAACTACTTCCAGAATGAGCAGAAGGGCGACAAGATCATCTTCAAGTTCGACACCAGCAATCTGTCGCTGGTGCCGGAGCCGCGTCCGTTCCGCGAGATTTTCGTGTTCTCGCGCCGCTTCGAGGGCGTGCACCTGCGCGGCGGCCCTGTCGCGCGCGGTGGCCTGCGCTGGTCGGACCGCATGGAAGACTACCGCACCGAAGTTCTCGGCCTGGTGAAAGCGCAGATGGTGAAGAACGCCGTCATCGTGCCGGCCGGCGCCAAGGGCGGTTTCGTGTGCAAGCAAATGCCGAAAGACGCCGTGCGCGAAACCATCGCGGCGGAAGGCGAGGCAGTGTATCGCCTGTTCATTTCCAGCCTGCTGGAAGTGACCGATAACCGCGTGCTGGGCAAGATCGTGTCGCCGACCGATACCGTCTGCTACGACGGCAACGATCCGTATCTGGTGGTGGCGGCCGACAAGGGCACCGCGACCTTCTCCGACATCGCCAACAGCATCGCCGTGCAGCGCGGCTTCTGGCTGGGCGATGCCTTTGCGTCGGGCGGCTCCAACGGTTACGACCACAAGAAGATGGGCATCACCGCCAAAGGCGCGTTTGAAGCGGTCAAGCGCCACTTCTACGAAATGGATCACGACATCCACGCGCAGCCTGTGACCATGGTGGGCGTGGGCGATATGTCGGGTGACGTGTTCGGCAACGGTGCGCTGTTGTCGCGCAAGCTGAAAATCGTGGCGGCATTCGACCACCGTCACATCTTCCTCGATCCGAACCCGGACATGGAAGTCTCGTTCAAGGAACGCGAGCGCATGTTCGCGCTGCCGCGCTCCTCGTGGGACGACTACAACAAGGAACTGATCTCGAAAGGCGGCGGCGTGTTCCCGCGCAGTGCGCGTTCGATCGAGCTGTCGCCTGAAATCCGCGCCGTGCTGGATATCGAAGAAACCGCGCTGGCGCCGGAAGAGCTGATGCACCGCATCCTGCTGGCGCCTGTGGACCTGTTCTACAACGGCGGCATTGGCACCTACATCAAGGCTTCCACCGAAACCCACGCGCAGGTGAAGGACCGCGCCAACGACAATATCCGCGTCAACGGCAATGCGCTGCGCTGCAAGGTGGTGACCGAGGGCGGCAACCTGGGGGCGACGCAGGCTGGCCGTATCGAATTCGCCTTGTCGGGCGGTCGCATCTTCACCGATGCGATCGACAACTCGGCCGGCGTGGATTGCTCGGACCACGAGGTGAACGCGAAGATGTGGCTGGACGTGGAAATGAACGCCGGCCAGTTGAGCGAAGCAGACCGCAACCGCATCCTGAACGAAATGACGCAGGATATCGAGCGTCTGGTCCTGCGCGACAACACGCTGCAAACGCAGCTTCTGGTGCGCGAGCTGCAAGCGCAAGCCGATGCTGATGTGCAGGATGGCTATGCTGCCTTGATCGCGTCGCTGGAAGAAGAGGGCGCGCTGTCGCGTGAACTGGAACAGCTGCCATCGGTGGCCGAGCTGGCGCGCCGCAAGGCCGATGGCCGCGGCCTGACCACGCCGGAACTGGCGGTGGTCATCGCCAACGTGAAGAACCGCTACAAGCGCATCCTGTCGGCGCTGCCGCTGACGGATAACAGCTGGGCCGAGTCGGTGCTCAAGCCGTACTTCCCGGATCTGCTGGTGGCGACCCGCCCAGCACTGGCGCATCCGCTGGCGAATGCGGTTCTGGCCACTGTGCTGGCCAACGAATCGGTCAACCGCTGCGGCCCGCTGATGCTGCGCCAACTGGCTGGCGAGCATGGCGTGGATGAAGCGGAAGTCATTCTGGCGTGGGGCCAGGCATGGTCGGCGCTGAATCTGGCGCCAGTGTTCAACGCGCTGGATGCGGATGCGCTGAAAGTGCCGCGCGCGGTGTCGATCAAGGTCGATGCGCATACCCGCGTGCTGCAAAAGGCCGTGATCGAAGGGGCGCTGTCGGTGCCTGCCGATCAGCTGCGCAATGGCGTGGGCGAGTTGACCCGCCTGTTCGCCAATCCGGAAACGCTGGCGCAACTGACGCCTGCCAGCGGCAAGTCGGAGGCGGAACTGACTTCCGGCCTGCGTCCGGAATTTGTGCGTGCATGGATGGCGGTGGATGCGATTGAAGCCGTGGCGGCGTTTGTGTTTGCGGCGCTGTCGGTGCAGCGTCCTGCGGGCATGGACTTGCCGGCCTTCCTGCAAGTTGGCCTGGCGCTGCGCGCGCAGGTCGGCATCGATACGCTGGAGCGCGGCCTGAAATTGCCGGCCACCAGCCGTTCGCAGGAACAGTTGCGCAGCTATGCGCAGAACGCGCTGCGCCGCACGCAGCAACGCTTGCTGACGCAGGTGCTCAAGCATGCGACCGGCGATCACTCGGCGGTGGAGGCGGTGGAAGTTGTCGCCAACACGCTGGGCTTGTCGGGCTATGCGGTGGCGTCGGATCTGGAGCAAGCGATGCTGGATGTTTGGGCCTTGTCGGAGGCGGTCAACGCCACTGCGGTGGCGGCGTAACACGATGAGCGATTTGCCAGCAGCCTTGCCGCCAGCCGTCCGCGCGCTGGCGGAAGCGGACTTCAGCGCCATCGGACCGCGCTTCACGGCGGCCGGCTTCACGGTCGCCGAGCCGGCGGACGGGATCATCACGATCCGTGCCCCGGCCGCTGGCGACGACGAGCGGCCGGCGGTGCTGGTCTCCGTCGGCGTGCATGGCGACGAGACCGGCCCGATCGAAGTCGTGGCTTACTTGCTGGACGCCTTGTCGCATCAGGCGTCCGCGCTGGCAGTGGATCTGATGCTCTGCGTCGGTAACATCGGCGCCATCCGCGCTGGCAAGCGCTTCATCGATGCAGACCTGAACCGCATGTTCCGCGAACAGCGCGGCACGCTGGAAGGCACGGCGGAAGCCGCGCGCGCCGATGTGATGATCGCCGCTACCAGCGCGTTCTTTGCAAACGCTGGCCCGCGGCGCTGGCATCTCGACCTGCACACCGCGATCCGCCCGTCGGTTTATCCAACCTTCGCCATCGTGCCGGAGCTGATCCCGGACGAGCCGCGTGGCATGTTGATCGATTGGCTGGGTCTTGCCGGTATCGGCGCCATCATCATGAACCCTGCTTCGGTGGGGACGTACAGCTACTACTCGGCCGAACATCATGCGGCGGCCGGCACGACGATTGAACTGGGACGGATTGGCACGCTGGGACAGAACGACCTGGCGCAGTTCAAGGATGCGTCGCAGGCGCTGGACGATTTGCTGCGTGGTGCGCCCCAGCGCGAAGGCACGCAGCGTCCGCACATCTTCAACACCGCGCGCCAGATCATCAAACTGAGTGACCAGTTCCAGATGGCGTTTGGCAAAGAGACGCACAACTTCACCGCCATGAAACAAGGTGAGGAAATTGCGCGCGACGGCGACACCGTCTACACCGTGCAGTATCCGGAAGAGCTGGTGGTGTTCCCGAATCCCGACGTGCGGGTGGGCTTGCGGGCGGGCTTGATGGTGGTGCGGGTCGGCTGATCTTTACCCGTCTTTACACTTTGCGGGGTCATAGATACATGGATTAGTTCGTTAACAGGAGCAGCATTGTCCTTAACCACGGAGTAAGAGCCATGACGACCGCAATCAGCAGTATTTCCAGCAGCAGCACCAGCGCCGCCCATTTCGATCCCTCGAAAGGCGCGGCGCGTTTCGCCTCCAAAGTCTTTAACGACATGGATGCCGACACCGACGGCAAGGTCACCAAAGACGAATTCGTCAAAGGCCTTGAATCCAAAGGCGTCTCAAGCGAAGACGCGACCAAACAATACGAAGCCATCGACAAGGAAGGCGCCGGCTCGATCACGAAGGACGATCTTGAATCGGCCATCAAGAGCGGCGACTTCAAACCGCCCCGCCCACAAGGCGGCGCCGGCGGCCCACAGGGTGGCGGCGCGCCGCAAGGGGGCGGTGGAGGGGGCGGCGCCAGCGGCGTCAGCGCCAGCAGCACCAAAACCTACGAAGCCGCCGACAAGAACCAGGACGGCACGGTGACGCAACAAGAACAGCTGGTCTACGACATGGCCCAAGCCGCCAAGTCCGCCGCCGCCTCCACCGGCGTCGACAAGCTCGGCACCAATATCGACGCCTTGGCCTAAGATGGGAAAGCGGTAGCAAATCTTGCTACCGCTTGAGAAGAAGAGAGTTTAAGCGCGGACGATCAGTGCGGTCAGGGTGATGGCCAGGCCGACCAGGACCATGGCGGCGCCGGTGACGGCGGCGGGGTGGAAGCGGCGGGATACGGTCGGGATTTTTTTGATCGGCATGGCTGGCTCCTTCTTGGCTTTTGGTAACACTTGTCTCAAGCGTAACCTGCGCCTCATTTCCAATCTATACATGGCGCTGTATCAAAAGTAAGCACTTGTAACGCCAAGGCGCAAGGGGTTGTATTTCTGGCACAAAATACCTGTAGGGCCGCGCACCGGATGGCCCTATAATCGCTGTGTTTTTGCCTGAACATACACTCCCACAAGGAATTGCCTGTGAACCAAACGCTGGTCCAGAAACTGACCCGTACCAAGCCGGTCGACAATAAAAACACCGAACACGCTCCAAGCAGCAGCAACAGCCTGCACCGCTCCATTGGCTTGTTTCCCCTGACGATGATCGGGGTCGGTGCCACCATTGGCACCGGTATTTTCTTCACGATGGTCGAGGCCGTACCCAAGGCCGGCCCTTCCGTGATCCTGTCCTTCCTGATCGCCGCGATCACCGCCGGCCTGACCGCGCTGTGCTATGCCGAGCTGTCGTTCCGCATTCCCGCCTCCGGCTCGTCGTATTCGTTCGCCTACGCCACCGTGGGCGAATTCCTGGCCTTCATCATGGCCGCCTGCCTGCTGCTGGAATATGGCCTGGCCGCCAGCGCCACCGCCATTGGCTGGTCGGATTACCTGAACAACTTCCTCAACAACGCCTTCGGCTGGCACATTCCCGAGCTGCTGCGTTCGCCGATGATCGTCTCCACCGCGCACGGCATCGAGGTCCATGGCGGCCGCGTCAACCTGCCGCCGATTATCCTGGTCTGCCTGTGCTGCCTGCTGCTGGTGCGCGGCGCCAAGGAATCGGCCACCACCAACGCCATCATGGTGATGGTCAAGCTGGCGATCCTGATCTTCTTCGTGGTGATCGCGTTCAGCGGCTTTGACATCAACAACTTCCATCCATTCTTCAGCCCGGACGGCGGCACCCACTACACCGGCATGGCCGGGGTGACGGCCGCCGCCGCCACCGTGTTCTTCTCCTTCATCGGCCTGGACACCGTGGCCACCGCCGGCGAGGAAGTGCGCAATCCAACCCGCAACGTGCCGATCGGCATTCTGGCCGCGCTCGGCATCGTCACCGTGTTCTACATGCTGGTGGCCGTGGCCGCGATGGGCGCGCAGCCGGCGGCCAAGTTCGCCGGCCAGGAAGCCGGTCTGGCCGTGATCCTGCAAAACGTCACCGGCCAGACCTGGCCTGCGCTGGTGCTGGCGGCAGGCGCGGTGATTTCGGTGTTCAGCGTGACGCTGGTGACCATCTATGGTCAGACCCGCATCCTGTACGCCATCGCCAAGGATGGCCTGATTTCGAAATCATTCCAGAAGGTCAGCCCGCGCACCGGTTCGCCGGTGCAGAACACGCTGATCGTGTGCATCGTGGTGGGCCTGGTGGCGGGCTTTGTGGACGCGACCTTCCTGTGGGACATGGTCAGCATGGGCACGCTGACGGCGTTCATCGTGGTGTCGCTGGCGGTGCCGGTGATGCGCCGCAAGGAGGGCGAGTCGGCGGTCAAGGGCTTCCGCGTGCCGGGCGGTCCTTATTTCGTGCCGGGCCTGAGTATCGCGGCTTGCTTGTACCTGATGTTTGGTTTGTCGATGACGACTTATACCGTGTTCGTCATCTGGATGAGCGCGGCGATCCTGACTTACTTCCTGTACGGGATGCGTCACTCCCGATTGAACTAAAGTCGTTAAAAAAGCCCCCGTCAGCCTGAGCGCGCTCAGGCTGACGGGGGCTTTTTGCCATGTATGCTCAGTCGTTGTGCAGCTTATTCAGCCTTGTTTTCTGGCTTACCACCCAGGTAGAGGCGCAGCACCAGGCCGGACAGGGCGATTGCGGCAGGCAGGTTTTCGATGATGGTCAGCATGGTTTTCTCCTGAAGGTAGATTCGATTAACCGCGGGAAGCGAAGTAGCGCAGCTCGGCAGCCAGGTTTGGCGAATGCAGCTCGCTGTCGGCGGCCAGGCGATTCAGCCACCAGATGGTTTCTTCTTTGTTGCGCTGCGACACAACCGGCTGCACGGCGAACAGTGCGGCGATCAGCTGGCGCGCGGCGTTGGCAATATTGGCGAAGTAGCCAGTGTCAGCAAAGGTGTTCAGGGTCGTTGCGCTCATTTGAAGCTCCATAAATATTCGTTTGATGCGATGCAGTATGCGCCTGTTCCAGTAATAAATAAACTTTTGATTTGTGATACAAGCCATAAATAATTCGAATAACTCTCCATTTTTCCTCTGAAAATGCATTGCCGTAAGGCAGCGAAATTAAGGTATGATTGCTGTCCATATGGCAATAATTTGATGGAGTCCGGATGTCCCTGCGCACGAAATTCATGCTGGCTTTGTTATTGACCGGACTGGCGGCGGTGGCGATGGTGGGCGGCCTGGCCTATGTCGGCATGACCAAGAAGGTGGACACCATCCGGCGCGAGCAGGCGGCCGAGCATTTCCATTCGGTGGTGACGGCTTATCTGCAAAAGTACGGCAGCTGGCAGGCCAGCCCAGGCAAGCAGGGATTCGATGAATTCATGCAGTCGGGCGAGCATCCACCGCAGCTGTCCGATGGCGCGCAGGATGAGGAGCGTCGCCCGCCGCGCGAAGAAGGGCGCGGGCCGCAGGACGATGGCCGCGGCCCGCCACGCGGCGAGGATGGCCATCCGCCTCCGCGTGGCGAGGGCGCAGGCGATCGTTCGCCTCCTCCCCGTGGTGAGGGCGATGGCGAAGGCCGCCGGCCACCGCGCCGGGGCGGCGAACCGCCATTCCGCTTCATCCTGGCCGATCAGGACTTCAAGGTGCTGCTGGGCGCAGGCGTGTATCAACATGGCGAGGCGCTGCCGGAGGCGGCGCGCAAGGATGCACGCGCCGTCAGCGTCAATGGCAATGTGGTGGCCTACGTATCGCCGGAAGGCGTGATCACGCCGAGCAAGCAGGAGCTGCAATACCTGGCCGCCATGCGCGAAGCGCTGTGGTATGGCGTGAGCGGCGCGGCGGTGCTGGCGCTGGTGCTGGGCTTCCTGTTAAGCCGCAGCCTTGGCCGCACGCTGGGCCACCTGACCAAGGCGGTGCGCGCCATGCACGGCGGCTCGCTGTTGCAGCGTGTGCCGGTCGAGGGCAAGGACGAAGTGGCCGAACTGGCCGCCGCCTTCAACGACATGAGCGAGAAGCTGGCGCGCTCGCACGAGGAATTGCACGAGTCGCACCAGACCATCCTGGCGCAGGCCGAGCAAATGCGCGAACTCAGTGTGCGCGACGCGCTGACCAAGCTGCACAACCGCCGCCACTTCGACGAGCAGGCCACCACCCTGTTCAGCCACGCGGTGCGCCACAAGCGTCCGCTGGCCGTGGTGATCGGCGATATCGATTACTTCAAGAAGATCAACGACCAGTTCTCGCACGCCACTGGCGACGCGGTGCTGCGCCAGGTCGGCGAGATCCTGCGCAGCCATATGCGTTTGAGCGATCTGGTGGCGCGCTACGGCGGCGAGGAATTCGTGATCGCCTTCCCGGAAACCGAGCTGCCGCAAGCGGCCGCGCTGTGCGACAAGCTGCGCGGGATTATCGAATCCTTCCCATGGCATCAGGTGCATCCGGATTTGAAGGTCACCATGAGCATGGGCGTGTACGCCGACCTGGCGGCAGGCACGGCGGAAGCCATGCTGCAAAAGGCCGACGCGCTGTTGTACCGCGCCAAGGAGACGGGCCGCAACCGCGTCTGCTTCGCCGCCTGATTATGAACGGCGGTCCAGCCAGCGGCCGCCGAACATGGTGCACATCAGCGCCGCCACAATCAGCGCGATGCCGGCCCACTGCCAGCTGGTGATGGTATCGCCCAGGGCCACCATGCCCGAGGTAATGCCGACCACCGGCACGCCCAGGCTGAAAGGCGCGACGCGGTTGACGGGGTAGCGTTTCAGCAGCCTTGTCCACATCGCATAGCCGATGATGGTCGACATCCAGCCGACATACGCCACCGCCACCCACGTCGCCAACGGCGCGCCCACCCATTGCCAGCGCGTGGCCGGATCGTCAAACGCCAGCGACAGCAGCACAAACGGCACGATAGGCACGGCGCCGCACCAGACGATAAAGCTGATGACATCGAATTCCGGCGTGTCCTTCTGCGCGCGCCGCACGACGATGTTCGACACCGCCCACATGGCCGCGCCGGCGAGGCATAGCGCAAAGCCGGCCGGCGTGATGTCGGCGGAATGGACGGCTTGCACGGCGCTCATGCCAAAGCACAGCAGGCCCACCGCCGCCAGCGCCAAGCCGGCCAGCAAGGCGCGGCTGGTGCGTTCCTTCAGCAGCATATAACCGAAGATGGCGGTGAAGAAGACCTGCGTCTGCAAAATGACGGAAGCCAGCGAGGCGGACATGCCCACTTTGAGCGACAGGAACAGCAGGCCGAATTGGCCCACGCCCTGGCTCAAGCCATAGGCGATGATCCACTTGGCCGGCAGCTTGGGCGGCTTGAAGAACAGGATCAGCGGCAGGATGGCGAACACATAGCGCGCCGCGCCCAGCTGGAACGGCGTCAGATTGCGCAGGCCAACTTTCATGGCGACGAAGTTGGTGCCCCAGATGATAACGACCACCAGGGCGGAGAGCAGGTCGCGGGTGGTGAAGGATGCGTTGGAGGTCATCCCGCCATGTTACGTCACATCGCGCAGGATTGCTTCGCTGTGGACGATGATTTTCACGGCGTCGGCTTGCAGCAGGCGGATGCGGCGCTGAACCAGCGGCCAGCCGGACCACGGCACCAGCGCAGCGGCAGCGGCGGCGGCATCCTGCGCGGACAGTGTCGATGCCGACATCAGCGCATGCTCGCCGGCCTGTCCGGCCGCTTCGCGTGCCGCCGCGTTATGCGGGGCCAATGCGTGTGTGAGGATTTCCACCACCTGTTCGTGGCTCTCGGCCAGCATGGCGTTCAGCTGCCCGGCCGGCAGTTCCTTCGTGTGACGGCGCAGGATGGCGCGCAGGGCCGCCACGTGCGCCATCAGCAGGTAGTTCTGCACCATGAACAGATTGATGTCCTCCACCGCGCGCTGCTTGCTGGAAGGCTCGTCGAGCATGCGCGCCAGCGCGGAACTCAGGCCCGCCAATGAATCCATCAGGCGCTTGCGCTCGATGCGATAGGCGAAATCGTCCTTGCCTTTGCCTTGCAGCAGATCGAAGCTGACCTGCATGTAGCGCAGGTTCACATCCAGCACGCCGCGCACCAGGCGTGGCAGGCTTTGATACTCCCAGTTCGCCAGCACGAAGCTGAACGCGGTCGCCACCACCGCGCCGACGACGGTGTCCACCAGCCGTTCCATGATCAGGTTCTCATTGCCCGGCGCGAGCAGATACATTTGCAGCAGGATCATCACGCTGACCGCCACCGCCGCGTAGCGGTAGCGCAGGTAGACGAAGGTCGGCATGGCCACGGTGGACAGCACCAGTGCGCCGAGGATGAAGGCCGGGTAGCTGAGGAACTTGAGTATCAGCGCCGTGATGACGCAGCCGATCACCGTGCCGACAATGCGGTCGCGCCGCCGCTGCTTGGTCATGCTGAACGACGGCTTGAGGATGATCACGATGGTCAGCACGATCCAGTAGCTGTGCGCGGAATATGGCAGCCACGCGCCGATCAGCAGGCCGGCCGATATTGCCATCGCCACCCGCAGCGAGAAGCGGAAGATGGGCGAGTCCCAGCGCAGGTGCGAAAGGATCATGCGGAATTCGTACTTCTGCTGCGACAGGAAAGGCCCCATGTCGGCGTCGGCCCAGAAAGGTGTGGTGTCGTAGACCTTCTGGCTGGCCTGATGCAGTTCGCCGATCATCTTGATGATGGCGCGGACCTTGTTGCGCTGCGCGCGCAGCACGGCCAAGGCTTCCTGCTGCGGCTTGCCTTCGCTGATGCGCTGCTGAATGGCTCCCAGTTCGGCTTCGATGGCGTCCAGCTCCGGCTCGTAGCTGATCTCGGCGTAGGAGGCCTTCTTGCGGGTGACGTCATACGCCACCGATTCGATATCGCGCGCCGCCTTGTAGGCCAGGTCGTGCAGGGTTTTCAGCACCGGCGAATCCACCAGGTGCACGCGTAGCTGCGCATAGTCGGTATGGGTGGACAGGATCAGCTCATACAGGTCCAGCATGCAGACGTGGACCTGCACCACGATGGCGTCCTTGGTGTTGTTGTGCGCGCGCAGGATCAGATCGCGCGAGGCCTGCTGGCGGTCGGCCAGCAGGCTTTGATGGCGGATCAGCTTATTGAATTGTTCGGTGAGGTTGTAGCGCGTGTCGTAGAAGTCGGCCTTGATATCGATATAGGCCGCCAGCTCAAACAACGCCTCGGCCAGCACCTGCTGCTTGATGCGGTGGCGCAGTATCCATGAGATGCCCATGGCGTAAGCCAGATAGGCCACCGCGCCCAGCGTGAACAAGCCGGTATGGATGAAGGACTCGCGCGCCGTCATCGAATGTTCCATCGACATGGTCATGATGAACAGCGTGGCCAGTTGCAGCGGCATGGACTTGCGGCCGTAGACCACCATCATGCAGGCGCCAAAGCTGATCACCACCAGCATGGTCATGAGCAGCCAGTGATACGGCGCGCACAGGCTGATGAGCAGGGTGACGGCGCCGCACAGCAGCACCGAAGCGCTCATTTCGTTGAACTTGTGGCGCAGAGGGCTGGGCATGTCCATCAGCGCCGTGCAGAGCGCGCCGATGCACACCGTCATGGCGATCGCCATGTCGGCAAATTGCAGGGTGATCAGCGTGACGCCTACCAGCCCGGCGGCGAAACGCAAGCCAAGATAAAAGTAATGGCTATAGAAGAAGGTGCGCAGGTTGAGTGCGTAGTGCATGGCTATGGCCTTGTGGGCAGCTTGCATGCGCAGCGCGGGATCGCCGCGGTGCGCATGATGTGTAACGCAGTTTTTAGATTTTTAGAAGACCGACAGCACCGGGTAGCGGCGCCATTCAGGTTCTGCGTGGCGCTTGCCGTTGGCGAAGATGAAGCCCAGCACCGCATCCTGATTCGACAGCAGCGCCGGATTGGCGGCCTTCCATGCTTCGAAACTGGCTTTCAGTTCAGGCTCGGTTTGCAGCATTTCCAGCGCCAGGTCTTCGAACACGTAGTCGGAGTAGTTTTCTTTTTTCTCCAGTACGCTGTTGAAGAAGCCCCAGCGGAAGAAGGAGTCGTGGCCTTGCGGTTCGAGCGTTTCGACGGCATAGCGGGCGTTGGCCTGCTTGAGCGGGACGAAGTAGTCGCCCGGCTGCACGGTGAAGCGGCCGGTGCGCGCCTCCAGCCGCACCTCGTCGTGGTACATATGGCCTTCGTAGGCGGTCGGGCGCGAGGTGACGGAGACGATGTGGTAGTACTGCGCTTCCACCGTCGATGTCTCGTCGAAGCGGGCCATGTCGACCCCGTTCCATTGCAGGCGCTCGATGGCTTCGCGCCAGGCTTGCGGCACGATGTAGCCTTTCGGTGCGCGCACGGTGGCGGCGGGCACGAAGCTGTTGTAGTAGGCGATGTCCTTTTCCCACGGCTTGCTGCGGTCGTAGGACAGGCGCTGGTAGTCGCCCAGCAGCGACGGGCTGCGCTTGGCCTCATAGCCCTTGAAGCGGAAGGTCGACGGATTGTTTTCGTCCATCTTCCATGCCACGGTCCACTCGCTGGCATTGGCGGCCTGCTCGCGCGCTTCGGTGCGCAGCTGCCTGATTTGTTCGCCGTGCGAGACGGTGAAGGCCATGGTCACATCCAGCAAGGCGCGCATCGAGTCGTAGCGGTCCTTGAAAGGCTTGAGCATGTGCGTCTCCGGCATGAAGCCGATCACGTGGTGCAGGGCGGCGAAACCGGTCGAGAAGCGCGGCACTTCCAGGAATTCGGCGATGCCGTCGTCCGGCGTGTCTTTGACCGGATTGACGTACGGGCAGGTCGGCCAGCCCTTGGCTTCCATCGCCTGATAGATGTGCGGCAGCATGGTCTCGCGCAGGAAGGGACCGAGGCCGTAGCCCAGCTTGTCCGCCTGCGTATGGATCAGGGTCATGGTGTACGGATAGTCGGCGCCGTTGGAGGTGTGAGTATCGACCATCACGTCCGGGTCCCAGCTGGTCAGCAGCTGGTTGAAGATGCGGGCATTGAGCGTGTCGCACTTGACGAAGTCGCGGTTCAGGTCGAGGTGGCGGCTGTTGCCGCGGAAGCCGAATTGCTCCGGACCGTCCTGGTTCACGCGCGAGGTGTTGGCGCGGTTCAGGGCGCCGTCGACGTTGTACAGCGGGACGAACAGCAGCACGGTCTTGCCCAGCGCCGCCAGTTTGGCCGGATCGAAGCACAGGTCGCGCACGATGGCCATGCAGGCATCCACGCCTTCCGGCTCGCCGGGGTGGATGCCGTTGTTGTTGAAGAAGACGGTGCGGCCTTCGGCCTTGATCTGGCTGCGGTCGTGCACGCCGTCGGCGCTGACCACGCCGGCATGCACCGGGATGCCGCCGTCGGACACGCCGATCTGTTCAAATCGCAGCACTTGCGGGAAGCGCTGCGCCAGTTCTTGGTAAAAGGCGATGCATTCGCTCCACGTGGTGGTCTGGTTTTGATTGCCTTTTTCGTAAGGCGTCGGCATGTCTGGGTGCATGGTCGTCTGGATCTCAGAGAGTGTATTGGGGGAAGGCGGACTGGATAAGCCCGCTGTCGAGGGCGAGATTGTATCATCGTGCCCGTTTTTTGAGCGCCCGCAGCCCGAGCGTTGCGTTGCTTCAAGGTAAGTTTGGACGGCGGATGTTTTACTGGCGATGACATTCATCTGCCGGGAGAACAGCATGCGGGCGATCATTGTGGTGGTGTTGCTGGCGCTGGTGTGCCGCTGGGGCGTGGCGCAGATCGGGCCGCGTTATGTGATCGAGCTGCGCGGCCAGGGCGGCGGCACGGTGGGCATGGCGCAAGGGCGCGTGCAGCTGGCGGGCAAGGGCATGGCGCTGATACGCTTCCAGGGCCTGAGCATGCTGGCGGTGGACGCGGATAGCGAGGCGTACAGCGCGGAGGCGGTGCGCGACTGGCCGTCGGCCGATGTGTTGCTGGTGCTGCCGGCTGCCGCCGGCCATTACGACGGGCCGGCGCCGCTACGGGGGCTGCGCGCCGGCATGCCGGTGATCGTGACGGAGGCGGCGGGAGTGGAGGCGCCGGCAATCTCCGCACGACAGGCGCGTGCCGCACATGCGCATGCCGCCGCTGCTGCTGCGGAAGGGCCGCGCCTGTATCCCATGCAGGTCTGGAATACACTCGATCTGCGCAAGCAAAACACCCGCCTGCGGGTGACGGCGATGGCGGGGGCGCCCGGCACGCAAGGCGTGGCCGGCTTCATGCTGGAGGTGGGGAACAGTCGCTCGTCCTATCGCGTCTACCTTAGTTGCGAAGAGGTGCCGGCGGCCACGCTGGCACAGCGCCTGCCCGGTGCGGATCTGGCCTTGCTGCCTTCGCGCGAGGTGCCGCGCCTGCTGGCGCTGAATCGCGGTGCACCGGCAGCCGGCGAGCCGGCCACGCTCACCACGGCCGGCTATGCCTTCACGGCGATCAAACGCTGATCACTTCTTGCCGTTGGTCTCTACCCACTGCGCGTAGGTATCGATGAATTTTTTCAGGAACTGTTTGGTGCTGTCGTTGTTGATCTTGCCGTCCGGGCCGAGCAGATTGGCGGCGCCGCCGATATAGGCTTCCGGCTGTTGCAGCAGCGGCATGTCGAGGAACACCATCGACTGGCGCAAGTGGTGGTTGGCGCCAAAGCCGCCGGTGGCGCCGGGCGATACGCTGACGATGGCGGTTGGCTTGCCGCTCCACACGCTGCTGCCGTAAGGGCGCGAACCGACGTCGATGGCGTTCTTGAGCGCGGCGGGCACCGAGCGGTTGTACTCGGGCGTAAAGAACAGCACGCCGTCCACCTCCTTGATGCGCTGGCGGAAATGCGTCCACGCCTGCGGCGCCACCGCGCCGTTCTCTTCCAGATCCTGGTTATACATCGCCAGCTCGCCGATCTCGACGATTTCAAACTCCAGCGATGGCGGCGCCAGCGCAATGACTTCGTGAGCGAATTTCCGGTTGAGCGAATCCTTGCGCAAGCTGCCGATCACAACAGCGATTTTCTTCGCGGGCATGACATCTCCTTCGGGCTGGTTGAGGGAATTGCTAATGTACCCGATTCTTCTTGCGTGGGGGATTCGGCAGAACTTTTGCTTGAACAGCGCTGGGGGGATTGAGCTCGACACGAATCTTCTTGATTTGCATCTCGCCCCTACGCGCCGCCTCTATCGCCGCGAACCCTTCCATCAGTTCATTGAAGAGATTTCGCTTCTTCATTATTAGCGTCTCCTATTGCGGGAGTTTAAGCTTACGCAAACCGCCGCTACCGGGAATGACGGTGCCGGCAGTGGGATTGCTCATCATCTCGATGTGTAATACCCGGTACTCATCATCGTTGAGGTAGCGCTCACGGTGTCGGGCAAATGAAGGTAGCTCCCAAAAGACTGCGTGCATTGGAGTATGCCCCTGTTGACGATTGCTTGCAATTGGATTTGTTTCATCCAATCGTAGTAAGGGATCGCCAGGGGCAAGTGCGGCTGCGTCAATAGTAGGTAAGAAAATAAAGATAGCAGCTCAGACTTGATCTGAGGCTGCCGCAGCTCGCGCAAGCCTGCATACGAGGAGGGAAAGCCATGGACAAGGAAGCTACTGCCATTGGGATAGATGTCGGCAAACATAAGCTGGATGTTGCGCTGATCATCGAAGGAAAAGTACGCAGCAAGTCGGTGGCAAATTCATCTGCCGGCTACCAGGAACTGACGGCCTGGCTGACCAGGCAAAACGTCGAGCTGGACACCTGCCTGGTCTGCATGGAGTCAACGGGAGTGTATAGCGAGCCTGTTGCGCTCGGTTTGCAGGCGCTAGGTCTGACGGTGAGCCTTGTTAATCCTGCTCGCATCAAAGGATATGGACAGAGCGAGCTGGTGCGCAACAAGAATGACGGAATCGATGCAGCCTTAATCGCCAGGTATTGCGCGAAGATGCATCCGCAGCCCTGGAAAGCGCCAACACCAGAGCAGCGACGATTAAGGGCTTGGTGTGATCGTTTAAAGGCATTGAAGGACATGCGCCTACAAGAGGAAAACCGAGAAGAGGCTTGTACCGTCGCCGCGAATCCTGAATTGGTAGAACATCTCAGGCAGCATGTGGAATGGCTGAAGGTTCAAATCAAGCGTGAGCCCACGCCAGCGCACCTCAGGTACATCTATTCGCGGTCGTACGTCGATGTGTCGAACGGGGAACCGAGCAACTCGAAGCGCACTCTATATGCCGGCAGTCGTCGCCAGTCGCCACAACCCTGTGCTCAAGAACTTTGCAGAGCGTCTTCATGCTAACGGCTTGCCAAAGAAGGCAGTGATTGGGGCGGTCATGCGCAAACTGGTGCACTTGATGTTTGCCGTGGTTCGATCTGGTATCGCGTTCCAGCCTGATTATCCGCGAAGCCGTCAGATGAGCTAAACTCACCGGCGACTGACGGCCACAAGCAGACGGTCAACTGACCGATATTGGAACTGTTACCTAAGTCGTTTTACTTGAACTGGCGTCGCGACACCTGCGACAATCATTTGGTACCCGAAGTTGTAGGCTTGTATCGCGACGTCTGGCGAGTGAACGTAACGGTTGTGGTAAGAGGCGTCTATCTGTTGCCAAACTTGACCGTTCGCTAGCTTCACAACTGTGCTACCGGTCCACCCCTTGAAAGTTCCTAGAATTTTTGTTCTGATCATTGGGGTTCCAATAGAGAGGACCTACCCAGGCGATATACAGTGAATGGCAAGCCCAGATGATCATCCTACGCTAGATTTGGTGGCGATGATGTTCTGTAGTTCTCAACTGCAATCGGCCCAGAGTCGACCTCTGAGTTGGCAGTTACTGTCTTGCGTTTCAAGTACAAACTAGACTTGTCGCACGCGTTGCGCAAAAAAAGAAATTCCGCGTTAGCCGGAAGGGGTATAGTCTGGAATGCGGGGATGGTTCCTCATAACAGCCCACAGTCACAGGTCATAAGTTACCTGCTTACGTTTATTACTCAGTCAAGAGGTCCTTATGGGCAATGCGCAATTTAGCGGTGAACCACCGCTTGCCGACCCGGACCTATGCATTTGGTTTGATGGCCGCAGGTTCCATTATCAACATTATCGCTACGACATATTGGCGGATGCGATTGCTTACGCCACGGTAGACCAGCGCCGTCCCGACTTCCAGCCATTGCCATTGCCACTGACCTGGGAGCAATGGACTGAACCCACCGCTGAAGAGGCAGAGATCATGGCGACCTTTGGCATCAGCTATGTGAACGGGAGCTATCGGTTCAGGGAGTTCCGCTATGATCACCTCGAGCATGCGCTGTCTTATGCGCACCAAGTATCAGCAAAGACCTCAATCGAACAGGCAGCCCAGCTGACGTCCCATGATTGAGCGACAACGACGCGCTGATGTGGTGACCGCCAATGCAGTTGCCCGTGGACTCAATATTCTGGCTGTTCGCAACGCCAATCTGGCGCGCCGGTACATGGAGTATAAGCAGGTGCCTGCCTTAGTGATCGCGCGGGTACTTGCGGAGCCGGCGCTGCGAAGGCGTGAAAGTGCAGAGCAATCACTTTCGGAAGCTATCACACCAGGCAAGACGTGATATTGAAACCAAGGAGAAACGAGTGCCCCCTCCGCCAGAACCACTGAGCAAGAGCGAGCAGTTACAGGGCCTGCTCACGATGGCCAGGGAATTGTTGCAGATCGATGAAGCGAGCGCTGTGTTGCGTCTGGCCGGGCGTTCAATTATTGAACTGCTGGCAGCAAAGGAAGCGCTACTACTAATCGGTGGGGATACGCCGCTCTGCATTGCTTTCGGGGACGATGGAACGGCTATGTCAGCCCCCACATTACACGCTTGGTATCCCACAGTCCACGCACGCATGGCAAGCGGCACCAGTGTACCGAACCCAACAGGTAACTTGATGGTCGCGGTGCCTCAATCGCATCCCAAAGCTGTTCTTATGGCCGCTTGTCCCCCGGTCTCTGCCTTAGAGATCGAGCAACAGCAGGTAGCTACTCTTGAGACTTTGCTTGAATTAATCGCAGCAACCTTGGGACGCATCCAGATTCGCAGCTCTCTTGAACAAACGGTCACTTCACAATGCAACCAGCTCATTGAGAAGGCGCAGGAACATGCCGATGCGCTAGCGCGGCTCGATCTGGCTGCACACGACATGCTGTCCTTATCCCTGACCGATGTACTCACTGGTTTGAATAATAGGCGCGGTTTTTTTATGAAAGCGGAACCCCTATTTCAGCTAGCCCGGCGCCAATTTCGCGGGAGTGCGGTGGTCTATGCCGACATCGATGGACTCAAGCAGGTCAACGACACGCTCGGCCACATGACGGGTGATCAAATGATCCGCGACGCTGCCTCCATGCTCCGCGTGTCATTACGTGAAACTGACGTGCTTGCACGCATGGGTGGTGACGAATTCGTTGCCTACGCTGTGGACGAGGCCGAGCCGCATGCGCTGCTCTCGCGTCTGCAACAGACACTGGACGCGTTCAATCACTTGCGGCAGCGTCCTTATCAGCTTTCTCTCAGCGTGGGGATGGTGTCTTGCGGCCCTGAGGCAAACGTGACACTGAACGACTGTATCCAACAAGCCGACCGGGCCATGTACGAGCGTAAGCGGTGCCTGCACTAGCAGAATGCTGTATCGCGAGGTTTAGCGGCTGCGTCGGATAGGCCGGCGTGCTCCGCTGGCCTTCGGTGCGTCGATATGGCGGAAAGTAATCCGGCCCTTGTCCAAATCATAAGCGGACAGCTCCAAGGTTACGCGGTCACCAGCAAGAATGCGGATGAAATGCTTTTTCATGCGGCCCGCAGAATAGGCAATCAGGCGATGGCCGTTATCCAGCTCGACGCGGTATCGGCTATCCGGCAGGATTTCCTGAACCACGCCCTGCATTTCAATAAGGTCTTCTTTCGCCATTAATCAGATCCGCCGCACTACATGAATCTGGGTCGCGCGCCCGCCGAGCGCCGATGTGTCCAACTGATAAGCAACGAGCTTATCTGCCAGCGCGCCTGGGGGTTGCGTCTCGACGAAATCCCCGATATCTGCCATGACATCATACCCTCCCGCATCTGGCCTGATTTGGCCAATGCCTTTCAATCGACTGAACCAATGAATAGTTCCTGTATGCGTAATCATGCTGCTCCTTGCTATAGACGAACGAACCCAATTCTCAAGTAGAGCCAGTGGTCGAGCATCAAACAGGAGTGGCGGGTTGGCCTAATCAGGAAGGAGACAGGACGGTGACAGAGTACCGAAATGGAAGGGCGACTCTACAGGAATTTAGAGCAATCACCTAGTGAAATTTAAAATATCATTGATTCCGCAATCAATATTGTCTCGGAAGTGGCTCGCTAAAGGCAGCAAGACTAAAAGGTTCCGCTTATCCTCGGTTGAGGTATCGCCCGGCGGCTAAGGGGTGTGTGACCTGCTACCCTAAATTAGTACGGTGCTAAGCTAGAGTCTGCCAACTGGGGGGCAGGCATGAAAAAGCGATTCACGGAAGAGCAGATCATTGCGGTACTCAAGGAGGCCGAAGCCGGCACCAAGGTGTCGGACCTAAGCCGGAAATATGGCATTGCCGAGGCTACGTTCTACAACTGGAAAGCAAAGTTCGGCGGCATGACTGTGTCAGAGGCGCAGCGGCTGAAAGAACTTGAATCAGAAAACGCCAAGCTCAAGCGGCTGTTGGCCGATGCGATGCTGGACAATGCTGCACTGAAGGATGTCGTTGGTCGAAAGTGGTAAGCCCGCAAGCAAAGCGGTCAGATCCGCGTTATTTGCGCCTTATCGATCTTGTTGAGCGAAGCTAGATTCGGTCTTTATACCATTGGCCTCTCCGTGTTTTTTGCAAAGAAAAAGCCACGCGGCATTTCTGCGGCGTGGCTTCTGGATGAAGAGGGAGGCGCTTACTCGGCGTTCATTTCTTGCAGCAGATTGTCGGCGTGGTCGACGTGCTTCATGTTCCACAGGATGTAGCGCAGGTCGACCTGGATGTCGCGCGTCATGGCCTTGTTGAAGTCCCAGTCGGAGATGATGGAATCGAGCGTGCCGTCAAACGCCAGGCCGATCCATTCGCCCTTGCTGTTCAGCGCGGCCGAGCCGGAGTTGCCGCCGGTGATGTCCAGCGTCGCCAGGTAAGCCACCGGCACCGATTTCAGCACCGGATCGACATACTTGCCGAAGTCCTTGTCCTTGATGGCTTTCAACTGCGCGGCCGGGGCGTTGAACTCGCCTTGGCCGGTGGCCTTGGCGGCCACGCCCTGCACCGTGGTGAAGGCCTTCCAGATGCTGCCGTCCGAACCTGGATCGCGGCCGGCGATCTTGCCGAAGGTCACGCGCAGGGTGCTGTTGGCGTCAGGGTAAACGGCCTGGCCCTTGCTGTGCATGTAGGCGATCTTGGCCTTCATGTAGTTGGCATAAGCTTGTTGCAGCTTGCCGCCCAGTTCTTCCTCTTCGGCTTCGTCTTTCAGATCCGGCTCGTACAGCGCCACGGCAGCCTTGATGAAGCTGTCGTCGCTGGCCTTGAACTCTTCCGGCTTGCGCTCCAGCCAGGCCTTGCGCTGCTCGGCATCGCCCAGCTTGCTGCCGGCGTACAGCTGGTTCAGCGCGGCTTGCAGATCGGCTTTGCTCATGCCGTCCTTGATGCCAGCCACGGCGTCAAACGCGGCGTTGCGCTGCGCTGCCGGCTGGGCCGCATACTTGGTCAGGCTGTTCAGCACCAGCGCCTTGTCGACCTTCTCGTCGTAGTTGCGCACCAGCGCATCCACCGCCGATTTGATGCGCGGCACGTCGCGTTGCTGGAAGCCCGACTTGCGCTCGGCGTCCGGCTTGGTGTTTTCCACCGACAGGCGGTACAGCGTACGCGCGGTGTTCAGCAGGCGCGGCTTGGACGAGGTGAAGTAGTAATCGCGCTTGACTTCGGCATCGCGCTGGGCGATCAGTTTTTCCACCGCCTCGATATCGCCGGCGTACTCGGCCTTGCGCTTGGCGTCGGCGTTGATCCACTGCTTCAGCGCCTCGTGCTCGGCGGTTTTACGCTTGAGCATGTCGCTGCCGGCGTAGGAGTCCAGCATGCCCTGGCGGTTCTTGTAGTAGTTGTTGATGTTGGCCACCTGCGAGGCGTATTTCAGCGCGGTGTCCTTGTTGTCCTTGGTGGTGTCGGCAATGATGGCCAGGTTCTCGGCCGAGGACTTCACAAACGCCGGATAGCTCCAGTCGAAGGTGAACGCCACTTCCGACGGCAGGCGGTGGCGGTTGGTGCGACCCGGATAGCCCAGCACCATGACGAAGTCGCCTTCCTTCACGCCTTCCCTGGCCAGCTTCAGGTAGTGCCGCGGCAGGTAAGGCACGTTGTCCTTGCTGTAGTCGGCCGCCTTGCCATCCTTGCTGACGTAGGCGCGGTAGAAGCCATAGTCGCCGGTGTGGCGCGGCCACATCCAGTTATCGGTATCGCCGCCGAACTTGCCCACGCCTTCGGGCGGCGCGTGCACCAGGCGCACGTCGCGGATTTCCAGTTGCTTGATCAGGTAGAACTCCAGGCCGCCGTAGTAGGACGACACCGTGCAGCGGTGGCCGGCATCTTTTTCGCACTCGGTTTGCAGGGCTTTCTGATTCTTCTCGATGGCGTCGCTGCGCTGCTTGCCGCTCAGCTTGGCCACGGCCGGGGTGATGATCTGCTTGCTGACATCGGTCACCGCCTTGGTCACGTAGACGCGGGTGCCCGGCGCGGCCGGCAATTCCTCGCCCAAGTGATGGGCGAGGAAGCCGTTGGCCAGCAGATTGCGCTCCGGGGTCGAGTTGTGCGCCACGCTGCCGTACACGCAGTGGTGGTTGGTGGCGACCAGGCCTTGCGGCGACACGAACGAGGCCGAGCAGCCGCCCAGGCTGACGATGGCGCCCATCGGGAATTCGGTCAGCTTGGTCAGGTTGGCGGGATCGAGTTTCAGGCCGGCGGCCTTGAGTTGCCTGGCTACTTGTGGCAGCTGCTGCGGCATCCACATGCCTTCGTCGGCATGGGCGGCGGTGCTCAGGATGGCGAGCACGAGAAGGGATTTTTTCATTTGTCTTCCTGATAAATTGTGGCGAACAAAGTATCGTCAGACCTTACGTGCGCGTCAACTGGAATTTTCAGGAAAATAAACCCGGGGTCAGTTCTTGCAATCCAACACGGGCTCAGCCACTAAATGGCTGAGCCCGTGTTGGATTGCAAGAACTGACCCCGGATTTTTAGTCGGCCTTGATGGCTTCGATCTGGATCGCCAGTTTCACTTCCGGCGAGAAGTTCGGCAGGCCGTAGTTCAGGCCGAAGTCGCTGCGCTTGAATTCGGCGCTGGCGTCGGCGCCGCACACTTCACGCTTCAGGCGCGGGTGCATGATGCACTTGAACTTGTTCACTTTCAGCGCCACCGGCTTGGTCACACCCAGCAGGGTCAGCTCGCCGTCCACCGCCACCAGTTTGTCGCCTTCAAATTTGAAGGATTTGCTGGTGTAGGTGATGGTCGGGAATTTCTCCACATTGAACATGTCCGCGCCCTTGGCGTGCGAGTTCATTTTGTCGAAGCCGAAATCGATCGAGGAGGCATCGATCTTCACGTCCAGCGCGCCGGTCTTGGCCGCAGTATCCAGATTCACCGTGCCGCTGGTCTTGTCGAATTTGCCGCGCCATACCGACAGGCCCATGTGGTCGGCTTCGAAGCTTGGGTAGGTGTGCGTCGGGTCGATGTTGTAGGTGGCGGCGATGGCGGAAGTGGCCGAGGCGGCCAGCAGCGTGGCGATCAGAATCTGCAATTTCATGTGGTAAGTCTCCCTGAGTGGTTTATTGCGCTGCTACTACGTGGAATTTGATGGTGACGTCGTCAGCCACCATGCTGGTGTCTTTCCATTCGCCTTCGCCGATGTTGTAGGCCAGGCGCTTGATCGGCACCGCGCCGTCAAATACCTGGTTCTTGCCGTCGGCCTTGACGGTCAGCGGGAAGGTGACGTCGGTGGTCTTGCCCTTGATGGTCAGCTTGCCGGTCACAGTCAGCTTGCCGGCGCCGGCCGGCTTGATCGAGGACGAGACGAAGCTGGCTTTCGGGAATTGCGCGGCGTTGAACCATTCTTTCTTGGCCACTTCCTTGTTGTACTCGGCGTCGCCCAGATCCATGCTGCCGGTTTCCACTTCCACCGTGGCTTTGGCGGCGTCCGGCTTGGCGGCATCGTAGTCGATGGCGGCGGTGAATTTCTTGAACTTGGCGTCCACCGGCACGTTCATTTGCTTGAAGGTGGCGGTCACGCTGCTTTTGGCCGGATCGGCTTTCAGGGCGGCGGCGCTGGCGGCAAAGGCCACACCCAGCAGGGAAACGAGGGCGATTTTTTTCATGGCGTTCATGTTACAGGGCTCCAGTGGATGAGGGTTACAGCGGCAGCATGCGTTTCAGCGTGACGTCGCGGTCGATAAAGTGATGCTTGAGTGCGGCCAGGGCGTGAGCGACTACCGCTGCGGCCATCGTCATGGTCAGAACATAATGTACAGTTTTTAAAGTTGCCTTAAGTTCAGGATCTGGCGCGATCACGGCCGGCATCTGCCACAGGCCCAGGTACACCACCGGCACGCCGGCGGCGTACGAGTACAGGTAGCCGGAGATCGGCACGGCGAAGATCAGCAGGTACAGCAGGATGTGCATGCCCTCGGCGATCTTGTGCTGCCAGGCCGGGATGGAGGCCAGCGGTGGCGGCGGGCGGTTGGCCTTGCGCCACAGGACGCGGAGCACGGCCAGGAACAGCACCGTGACGCCCATCCATTTGTGCCAGGAGAAGTATTTCAGCTTGGTGGGCGAAAAGCCCGGAATCGCGACCATGGACAGGCCGAGGAAGAAGGTGGCAATGATGAGCAAGGCGACTAGCCAATGCAGCAACATGGCGATTTTGGTATAGCGTGGCATGAGCGGCTCCGAAAGAATAGTACGTACTAGAACTAAATATACCAAAGATTGCTGAAGCCTGCTTGCCAGGGCTAATTTGCATGAAAAAGCCCTGCTGCACTGAGCGCGATCTTGAGCGCGTTCAGGCCGGCAGGGCTAGTGTACGGTAGATTGCTTTTCTACATCAGATGGCTTTGGCCAGAGCCGCGGCGATGCCGGTGTAGTTCGACGGCGTCATGGCCAGCATCAGGTCCTTGGCTTCCTGCGGCACGGCCAGGCCGTTGATGAACTCTTGCAGCGCGGCTTTCGAGATGCCTTTGCCGCGGGTCAGCTCTTTCAGCTGTTCGTACGGGTTGGCGATGCCGTAGCGGCGCATCACGGTCTGCACCGGCTCGGCCAGCACTTCCCAGTTGGCGTCCAGGTCGGCTTCCAGGCGCTGCGGGTTCACTTCCAGCTTGTTCAGGCCGCGCAGGCAGCTGTCGTAGGCCAGCAGGGCGTAGCCGAGGCCGACGCCGATATTGCGCAACACGGTCGAATCGGTCAGGTCGCGTTGCAGGCGCGACACCGGCAGTTTTTCCGACAGGTGTTTCAGCACGGCGTTGGCCAGGCCCAGGTTGCCTTCGGAGTTTTCGAAGTCGATCGGGTTGACCTTGTGCGGCATGGTCGAGGAACCGATTTCGCCGGCTTTCAGCTTCTGCTTGAAGTAGCCCAGCGAGACGTAGCTCCAGATGTCGCGGTTCAGGTCCAGCAGGATGGTGTTGGCGCGCGCGAAGGCGTCGAACAGCTCGGCCATGTAGTCGTGCGGCTCGATCTGGATGGTGTACGGGTTGAACACCAGGCCCAGGCGCTGCTCGATCACGTTCTTCGAGAACGCCGGCCAGTCGAACGATGGGTAGGCCGACAGGTGGGCGTTGTAGTTGCCCACCGCGCCGTTCATCTTGCCCAGGATTTCAACTTGCTCGATGCGTTTGATGGCGCGTTGCAGGCGGGCCACGACGTTGGCCATTTCCTTGCCCAGGGTGGTCGGGCTGGCGGTCTGGCCGTGGGTGCGCGACAGCATCGGCAGTTCGGCGTTGGCGTGGGCGATTTCAGTCAACTTGATGATTACTTTGCGCAGCGACGGCAACATGACGTTGTCGCGCGCCGCTTTCAGCATCATGCCGTGCGAGGTGTTGTTGATGTCTTCCGAGGTGCAGGCGAAGTGGATGAACTCCGACGCCGCCACCAGTTCCGGCACATCCTTGACTTGTTCTTTCAACCAGTATTCCACCGCCTTGACGTCGTGGTTGGTCACGGCTTCGATTTCCTTGATGCGCGCCGCGTCTTTTTCGGTGAAGTCGGCGGCCAGCTTGCCCAGCAGGGCGTTGGCTTCGGCCGAGAACGGCTTGATCTCGTCAAAACCGGCCAGCGACAGCGCTTGCAGCCAGGAGATTTCTACTTTGACGCGGTGGTGCATGAAGCCGGATTCGGACAGGATAGGGCGCAGCAGATCGGTTTTACCGGCGTAGCGGCCGTCCAGCGGCGACAGGGCCGACAGCGTGGAGTAAGGAGTAGTGGTCATGATGGAAAGAACGGAAGTTGAAAGAGCAGACCGTGATTTTACCATTGGCCGGGCCCGGAGCCGCCGATGTTATACTGGGGCCTGATCTTCCTCTCTAAGCGTCTATGAAACTTATCGGTTCCCTCGCCAGCCCTTATGTGCGCAAAGTGCGCGTGGTTTTGGCGGAAAAAAAGCTCGATTACCAGTTTGAATTGGAAAATGTCTGGGCGGCGGACACCGCCATCAGCCAGCTCAATCCGCTTGGCAAGGTGCCCAGCCTGGTCATGGAAGACGGCACGGTGATGATCGATTCGCGCGTCATGGTCGAATATCTGGACACCCTGACGCCGGTCTGCAAGCTGCTGCCGCCGAACGGCCGCGACCGCGCCGACGTCAAGTGCTGGGAAGCGCTGGCCGACGGCATGCTGGACGCCGCCGTGAGCGTGCGCCTGGAGCGCACCATGCGTCCCAAGGAGCTGCAAAGCGAGGACTGGATGGCGCGCCAGATGCGCAAGGTCGACCTCGGCCTGAAGGCGCTGTCGGAGCGGCTGGGCGAGCAGCCTTACTGCGCCGGCATCCACTACTCGCTGGCCGACGTGGCGGTCGGCTGCACGCTGGGTTGGCTGTCGTTCCGCTTCCCGGACATCGCCTGGCGCGACGATTACCCCAACCTGGCCAAGCTGTACGACAAGCTGTCCGAACGCCAGTCGTTCAAGGACACGGTTCCTGCCTAAGCCCATGCCCAAGTCCACGCCGCCCGAGGCGGAGAGCCGGCGCCTGCAAATGGCCGACATTGCGCGGCTGGCGGGTGTGTCGACTTCCACCGTGTCGCGGGCGCTGGCCGGCAGCAAGCTCATCAGCGAAGAGACGCGCACCCGCGTCATGGAGCTGGCGCGCTCGCTCAAGTACAACATCAACATCGGCGCGCAAAACCTGCGCATGAAGCAGAACCGCACCGTGGGCGTGGTGGTGCCGTACGACCCGGACACGCGCCAGCACTTGTCCGATCCCTTTTTCCTGTCCATGCTGGGCAGCCTGGCCGACGCGCTGACCGAACAGGGCTTCGACATGCTGGTCTCGCGCGTGGACGCCAGCGAGCTGGATGCCGCCGCCGCGCCCTTCGATACCGGCCGCGTGATCGGCATCGTGCTGATCGGCCAATGGCGCCATCACGATCAGCTGAACCAGCTGGCGGCGCGCCATGTGCCGATCGTGGTGTGGGGCGCGCAGCTGCCGCAGCAGCTGTATTGCACCGTCGGCGGCGACAACGTGGCCGGCGGCGAGCTGGCCGGCGCGCATCTGCTGGCGCAGGGCCGCAAGCGCATCGCTTTCTTCGGCGACATCAACCTGCCGGAAATCGGCCAGCGCTATGACGGCTTGTGCAACGCCTTGCGCAAGGCCGGCATGGCGGCGGACGCCGGGCTGCTGATCCCGGCCTCGTTCGTGCCGGACGGCGGCCGTCTGGCGGTCGAGCAGCTGCTGACCGCCGGCGTGGCGTTCGACGCCATCTTCGCCGGCAGCGACCTGATGGCCATGGAGGCCATCAACGCGCTGCGTCAGCGCGGGCTCGATGTGCCGGACCGGGTGGCGGTGGTCGGCTACGATGACATCCAGTTGTCCAGCTATTTCCACCCGCCGCTGACCACTGTGCAGCAACCCATTCAGGAGGCTGGCCGGGCGCTGGTCGCCTCCCTGCTGGAACTGACCGAGGGCCGTCCCGCGCCCTCGCTGCAACTGCCTACCCGGTTGATTATCCGCCACAGCACTGTGTGATTTGTGCAACCGATTGCATGCGGCTTTAAAAGCCATAACAAAAAGTCTTTTGCAATTTAATGCAATCGATTGCATAATGCGTTCACCTGCTCAATAAAGCAGCAACAACGACAATACTGGAGACGACCATGCAACATCGCACCCTTAAACTGGGCGGCATCGCTGCCGCTGTCGCAACCGCTGTCCTGCACATGAGCGGCGCCGCCGCGCAGGAAGCCCCGCCGTCCGACGGCTTGAACATGGAGCGCGTGGTCGTCACCGGCACCAGCGGCGCTTCGTCCAAGATGAAGACCAGCGTATCGATCAGTACCCTCGAAGGCGACGCCATCAAGAACGCCGCGCCGCTGAGCGCGGCCGAGGTGCTGCGCTCGGTGCCGGGCGTGCGTTCGGAATCGTCGGGCGGCGAGGGCAACGCCAACATCACCGTGCGTGGTGTGCCGATTTCGGCCGGCGGCGCGCGCTATGTGCAGATTCAGGAAGACGGCCTGCCGGTGCTGCAATCGGGCGACTTCAACTTCATCACGCCGGACAGCTATGTGAAGATCGACGGCACGCTGGACCACCTGGAAGTGGTGCGCGGCGGTTCGGCCTCCACGCTGGCGACCAATGCGCCGGGCGGCATCATCAACTTCATCACCAAGACCGGCGAGGAGAAGGGCGGTCACATCGCCATCAGCCGCGGCCTGGGCTACGACGAAACCCGCTACGACTTCGACTACGGCGCGCCGATCTCGGACAAGACCCGCTTCTTCATCGGCGGTAACTACCGCACCGGCGAAGGCGTGCGCAACACCGGCATGAGCACCGAGGGCGGTGGCCAGATTCGCGGCAATATCACGCATGATCTGGACAATGGCTTCATCCGCTTGTCGTTCAAGCATCTGGACGACAAGGCGCCGACCGCGCTGCCGGTGCCGGTGCAGGTGGTGAACAAACAGATTCAGGAAATTCCGGGCATCGATCCGCGCACGGTCAGCTTCTATTCGCCGTACTGGGTGCGGGATGTGGTGCTCAGCAAGAACAACACGCCGGTGTCCACCAACGTCAACGACGGCCTGAAAGTGAAGAGCGATTCCGTCGGCCTGGAAGGCTCGTTCGATCTGGGCGATGGCTGGAACCTGAACAACAAGTTCCGCACCTCCGACAACAGCGGCCGCTTTACCGGCGTGTTCGCGGCGAATAACGGCACGGTGGGCAACTACACCTTCGCCACTGGTCCGAACAAGGGCAAGGCGTACAATGGCCGCGCCTTCTCCGCCGTGGTGTTCAACACCTCGATCGACGACGCCGGCAATACGCTGAACGACACCAAGCTGGCCAAGACCTTCAAGCTGGCCGACGGCAGCAAGCTGACCACCACCGCAGGCCTGTACCTGTCGACGCAAAAGCTGGCGCTGACCTGGAACTTCAACGAATACCTGATGCAGGCCACCGGCGACAAACCGGCGCTGCTGCAAACTGCCAGCGCCACACCGGGATTGGTCGGTCCTGCCTTCGGCGGCTGCTGCTCGCGCGCGGTCGACATGGAGTACAAACTCACTTCGCCTTACCTGAATCTGGGCTATGAAACCGGTGCGCTGAACCTGGACGCCAGCATCCGCCAGGATCGCCAGCGTGCCAACGGCACCGCCAACATCGCCACCATGAGCGGCGGCGCGCTGCGCTACGATCCGGCCACCGAGCAGTTTGTCGACTACAAGCTGAATCACAATTCGTACTCGGTGGGCGGCAACTACGCGTTCACAAAAAACCTGTCGGCGTTTGCCCGCGTCAGCGACGGCGTGGCCTTCAATGCGGACCGCATCCTGTTTGGCACGCCGCTGGATGGCACGGCGCCGATCAACATCAACACCGTCAAGCAGATTGAGGGCGGTGTGAAATGGCGCAGCGGCGGCATCAGCACCTTTGTGACGCTGTTCCAGGCCAAGACCGACGAGAGCAACTACGAAGCGACCACCCAGCGCAGCACTTCCAACAAGTACGACGCCAAGGGCGTCGAGCTGGAAGGCGCGTACAGCAACGGCGGCTTCCGCATCACCGGCGGCATGACCTACACCGATGCGAAGATTGTCGGCACCGCAGCGGCGGATGTGGCGAACATCGGCAATACGCCGCGCCGCCAGGCCAAGTACATCTACCAGCTGGCGCCGAGCTACAGCTTTGGCAATGCCACGGTTGGCGCCAGCCTGATCGGCACCGGCAAGTCGTGGGGCGACGATGCGCACACCATCGTGTTGCCGGCGTATGAGGTGGTGAATGCCTACGTCAATTACAACCTGACCGAGAAAGCCACGTTGTCGCTGAGCGTGAATAATTTGTTCAACAAGATCGGTTACACCGAGGTGGAAGGTGACGGTCACGCCGCTCGCTCCATCTCCGGCCGTGCCGCCAAAGTCAGCCTGTCCTATGCCTTCTAATGTCATGACGGACCGCATGCTTGCGGTCCTGCCCGAGGAACTGCGGCCGCAAGCCGCGCAGCGCCTGGCCGCCAACGAGCCGGTGCTGCGCCGGCTGCTGGCCGGCTTGTACGGCGGGCACGCCAACTTCGACGCCTGGCTGGACGAGTTGATGGCGTCGCTGGGCGCGCTGTACGCCGCGCGTCCGGCGGAGCTGCGCGCGCAGGACGAACGGCGCGCGGCGCAGCCGGACTGGTTCCTCAGCCAGCGCATGCTGGGCTACTGCGCGTATGTGCAGAACTTCGGCGGCGATCTGAATGGCGTGGCGGCGCGCATTCCGTACTTGCAGGAGATGGGCGTCAGCTATCTGCATCTGCTGCCGTTCCTGCGTGCCCGCGACGGTGAGAATGACGGCGGCTTTGCGGTGTCCAGCTTTGATGACGTTGAACCGTCGCTGGGCACCAATGCCGATCTGGATGCGCTGACCGCGCAGCTGCGCGCGGCCGGTATCAGCCTGTGTTCGGACTTCATTCTGAACCACGTGGCGGACGATCATGCGTGGGCCATCGCTGCCAAAGCTGGCGATGCGGCGGCGCGCGCCATGTTCCTGGTCTATCCGGACCGCGAGATGCCGGACCGCTACGAGCGTACGCTGGGCCAGGTCTTCCCTCAAGTAGCGCCGGGCAATTTCACGCCGGCGCTGGGCGGCTGGGTGTGGAGCACCTTCTATCCGTATCAGTGGGATCTGAACTACGCCAATCCGGCGGTGTTCGCGGCGATGGCGGCGGCCATGCTGCGGCTGGCGAATCGCGGCATCGAGGTATTCCGCCTGGATTCCACCGCCTTCCTTTGGAAGCGCGAAGGCACCAACAGCATGAATCAGCCGGAGGCGCACCAGATCCTGCAAGCCTTGCGCGCGATTGTCGATATCGTGGCGCCGGGCGTGCTGCTCAAGGCGGAGGCCATTGTGCCGACGCGTGAGTTGCCGGCGTATCTGGGCAGTGCCGATGCGCGCGAATGCCACATCGCCTATCACAGCAGCCTGATGGCGGCCAGCTGGCTGGCCCTGTCCGAGCAGGGAACCAGCGCGTTGCGCGAGGTAATCCGCAACACGCCGGAGCTGCCGCCGGCGGCAACGTGGCTCAGCTACGTGCGCTGTCACGACGACATTGGCTGGAACGTGTTGCGCGCGGAAGCCGGCGCCGACGGTAGCGATGCGAACGCGCGGCTGGCACGCGCCTCGCGCTTCTTTGCTGGCGCCGAAGGCAGCTATGCGTCGGGCGCGGCATTCCAGAGCACCGATCCGAACGCGGCACATGGCAGCAACGGCTCGGCCGCCTCGCTGGCGGGGCTGGAAACCGCCGGCAGCGAAGAGGAACGCGAACTGGCCATGCGTCGCCTGCTGCTCTTGCACGGCCTGGCGCTGAGCTTTGGCGCGCTGCCGGTGCTGTACATGGGCGACGAGCTGGCAATGACGAATGATTACAGCTACCAGCATCGCCCGCAGCACGCGATGGACAGCCGCTGGCTCCAGCGTCCGCGATTCGACGACGAGCGCTGGCGGCAGCGCGGCGAGGGGGATGCCCACACCGGCGACGGCGATGGCGACGGCGGCCGTTCAGCGGCGGCGAACATGTATCAGTCGCTGCGCCGCCTGCTGGACGCACGCCGCCGGCATGAGGCGCTGGCGGCCAACGCGCCACGCACGCTGCTGGCCGATGCGCCGGATGGCATGCTGGCGCTAACGCGCGGCGAGCGTTTTGTCACCTTGATGAACTTCTCCAGCCAGCCGCAAAGCTATGCGCTGCAAGGGCAGTGGACCGACTGCCTCGACGGGCGCATACTGGATGGCGCGGTCACGCTGGAACCGTATGCAATGCATTGGCTGGAACGTGGAGCGACAGCATGAGTCAACACACCATCGCCGTCTTCGGCGAAGCACTGGTCGACGATTTCATCACCGAGCAGGTGGTGGGCGGCGCGCCATTCAACGTGGCGCGCAACCTCGCCGCATTCGGCGTCGCCACCCTGATGGTCACGCGCATCGGCGCCGACAAGAACGGCGCCTTGCTGCGCAACGAATTTACACGCTTCGGCATGAGCGAAGCCGCGCTGCAAATCGACGAACGCGAGGCCACGGGCCGCGTGGTGGTCGAGCGCGATGCCAGCGGCCACCGCTTCATCATCCTGCCCGACCAGGCTTACGATTACGTTGAAACCGTGCCGGCACTACAAGCACTGGCGGACGCGCAACCGCAGGTGATTTACTTCGGCACCATGGCGCAGCGCCACGAACAATCGCGCAGCACCTTGCGTGCCATGCTGGAAGCCAGCAAGGCACAGCGCTACCTCGACCTCAACGTGCGCGAAGGCCAGGTCACCGAACGCATCGCCCACGAGTCGCTCAAGCTGGCCGATATCGTCAAGGTCAACGAGGACGAGCTGCAAGACCTGTTCAAATGGTACACACACACGCAGCCAGCCGACATGCGTGACGCTTGCCAGACCCTGATGCGTACCTTCGACCTGCAAGGCCTGATCGTCACGCTGGGCGAGCGCGGCGCAATGCACTTCGCCGCCGACGGCACGGTCACCGCCAATCACGAATGCCACGCCCCTGAACGCATCGTCGACACGGTGGGCGCCGGCGACGCCTTCTCCGCCGTGTTCCTGTTCGGCCAATCGCAAGGCTGGCCGCTCTCGCTCACGCTGGCGCGCGCCAACGCCTTTGCCGGCGCCATTTGCGGCATCTCCGGCGCGGTGCCGGCCGATATCGGCTTCTACACGCCGTGGATCGCACGCTGGCGCGAAGGAGCCATCGCATGAAGCCGCGCCTGTCGTTCTGGCAGATCGTGAACATGAACATCGGATTCTTCGGCATCCAGTTCAGCTTCGGCCTGCAACAGAGCAGCATGAGCCCCATCTACAAATACCTCGGTGCCGATGAAGCCAGCCTGCCCTATCTGTGGCTGGCCGGTCCGATGACCGGACTGCTGGTGCAACCGCTGATCGGCGCCATGAGCGACCGCACCATCACGCGCTGGGGACGGCGCACGCCATACTTCCTGATCGGTGCCATCCTGTGCAGTCTTGGCCTGCTGGCGATGCCGTTCAGCCCTACGCTGTGGATGGCGGCCAGCCTGCTGTGGATACTGGACGCGGCCAACAACGTCACCATGGAACCGTACCGCGCCTTCGTCAGCGACAAGCTGCAACCGGAGCAGCATTCGATCGGCTTCCTGACGCAAAGCGCCTTCACCGGCCTGGGGCAAACGCTGGCCTATCTCACACCATCGCTGCTGGTCTGGCTGGGCATGAACAAGGACGCGGTCAACGGCAGCCATATTCCGCACATCGTGATCGTTGCCTTCATGATCGGCGCGGTGTTCTCGATCAGCTCCGTGCTGTGGACTTTGAAGACCACCAAGGAAAATCCGCTCACCGAGGCCGAGCTGCAAGCCATGCGCGCCAAGCCGGCCGGCTGGCGCCACGCGCTGGGCGACATCGCCAGCGCCGTGCGCGAGATGCCGTCCACCATGCGCCAGCTGGCGTGGGTGAAGCTGTTCCAGTGGTACGCCATGTTCTGCTATTGGCAGTACATCATGCTGTCGCTGTCGACCACCCTCTACGGCACCACCGACCAGGCCTCGCAAGGCTTCCGCGATGCCGGGCTGCTGGCGGGGCAGGTGGGCGCGTTCTACAACTTCATCGCGTTCGTGGGGGCGCTGGCGCTGGTGCCGTTCACGCGCCGCCATGGTCCGAAGATCACGCACAGTGTGTGTCTGGCACTGGCCGGCGTGGCCATGATGAGCATCCCGATGATTCACACGCCGGCGCTGCTGTATGTGCCGATGGTGGGCATCGGGCTGGCATGGGCCAGCATCATGGGTAATCCGTATGTGATGCTGGCGGGCTGCATACCGCCGGAGCGCACCGGTGTCTATATGGGCATCTTCAATATGTTCATCGTGATCCCGATGATCATCCAGATCTTTACGCTGCCGCTGTACTACCGCAGCCTGCTGGGTGGGAATCCGGAGAATGTGATCCGCCTGGCCGGCGTGCTGATGTTGTGCGGCGCAGTGGCTGTGTTGATGGTGAAGATAAAAAAAACGCCAGCTTGAAATCGCTGGCGCTCGGTCTTACTCTTCGTTCATCTGGCTTTGCAGGTAATTCTGGATGCCGATCTTGCCGATCAGGTCCAGCTGCGTTTCCAGCCAGTCGATGTGTTCTTCGGTGTCTTCGAGGATCATCAGCAGCAGGTCGCGCGACACGTAGTCGGCGGCCTTCTCTGCGGCGGCGATGCCCTCCTTGACGGTGATCTGCGCGCCGCGTTCCAGTTTCAGATCGCAGTTGATCATCTCTTCGGTGTTCTCGCCGATCATGATCTTGTGCATGGCTTGCAGGTTAGGCAGGCCGTCCAGCATCAGGATGCGGTCGATCAGTTTGTCGGCGTGTTTCATTTCGCCGATCGATTCTTCGTATTCTTTCTTGCCGATCTTTTCCAGACCCCAGTGCTTGTACATGCGCGCATGCAGGAAGTATTGGTTGATGGCAGTGAGTTCGTTGGTCAGCTGTGCATTCAGCAAGCGGATGACTTCTTGGTCGCCCTTCATGACTGGCTTTCTAAGTGGTTACGGAATAGCGGCATTTTGCCATGAACGGACTGTCAACGTGTAGCGATTGCCAAGGATTTCACGTCAAAGTGTATCAATATCCCCGGCCTGAAAATATTGGAGCTAATGAAAACTATTAGCATTCGCAGCGTGCGGCAACCCACAGTGCGCCAGCGCCTGGATAGCTAACATGGAAGCTCAACTAAGGAGCTAGCCATGGATTCCATCAATGCCAACCAAGTAGAATCAAACCACCAGGATCTGATCGGCGAAGACGCCGTGCGCAAGATCCGCGAATTTGTCGACAGCACGCCCGGCTGCTTCTTCTGCACCAACGATGCCCATGGCGGCCCCGGCGACGCCCGGCCGATGACGGCGCTGCAAGTCGATAACCTCGGCAACCTGTGGTTCATCTCGGCCAGCGACAGTCTGAAGAATGTGGAACTGGCGGCCGATCCCTCGGCCACGCTGTACTTCCAGGGCTCGGCCCATTCCGAGTTCATGCATCTGGAAGGGATCGCCACCGTGCTGCGCGACCCGGTCAAGGTCAAGGAGCTGTGGAGCTTCACCATGAAGACCTGGTTCACCGGCGGCGAAGACGATCCGCGCATCACGCTGATCAAGTTCGCGCCGACCTATGGCTACTATTGGGATACCAAGCACGGCAAGGCGGTGGCCAGCGTCAAGATGCTGATCGGCGCCGTGATCGGTAAGACGATGGACGACTCCATCGAGGGCAGGCTGGATCTTTAACCCAGCTGGAAGGTGATAGGCACCAGCGCGTACACGGGGATGGCCTTGCCGTCCTCGATATGCGGCTTGTACAGCGAGCGCAGCACAGCCTGGCGGCCGGCTTCATCCAGATTGCTGGAACCGGACGATTTCTGCACCGTCACCTGTTCCGCCGTTCCCTTTTCCCCGATCAGCACGCGCAGCATCACAGTGCCGGTTTCGCCCATGCGGCGCGAAATGCTGGGATACACCGGCTGCGGCGCGCGCACATACTCCACGCCCGAGACGGTTTTTGGCGCCGACGGTTGCGGCGGCGCCGGTGGTGCCGGCTGTGCCGACGGCGCGGCAGCCACGGCCGGCGCCGGCTCGCTGGCACGCGGTTGCGGCGGCGGCAGGGTGATGGTGGGTTCGGTCTGGACGATATTCACTTGCGGCGGCGGCGGCACGAAGGTTTGCTTCGGCTGCACCAGCGGCACCACTTTCGGTGGCGGCGGCGCTTTCAACGGCTCGGGCGCGGCCACGAACGTGACATTCACCACCTGCGGCATGATGGCGTGCGTGACCGTGCGCAGCATGCCGGAATAGGCCAGGTAAAACAATGCGACGTGACCTACGGCGATGGCGGCCATCGGCGCCAGCTTGCGCCCGCGGCGCTGGAAGTCGCCGCCGGACAGCGTGGCCGCCGGGCTGTAGGTCATGCTGTTCATTAGTTGGCGAAGGCCGGGCGTTTCAGCACGGTTTCTTTGATTTCCGCGGCGGCCTGGGCGGCCAGGTGTTCGGTGAGGATTTCTTCGGCGCAGGAGAAGCATTGGCCGCAGCAGGTGGCCACGCCCAGCGCATCGCGCAGTTCGTCCATCGACGTGATACCCAGATCCATGGCTTGACGGATTTCGCGATCGGAGATGTTGTTGCAAACACAAACAATCATTGATGCACCTTCTGGCTAAGATTCGGTTAAGGCATTCCTGACATGATTGCTATCAACTTAATGCGAATCATTATCATTAATCGTATACTGCCCGAAAGTTCAGCGGTATGCAAGCTAAATAGAAGTCATTCGCATTACCGTTTATAATGGTAGTATCAGATTCCAGCCGGAAATTACCCATGACGCACGCTGCCCCCCTCATTACTCTCGATACCCTCAAGGTGGGCGCCTCTGCCACTGTGGTGCATGTTGCGCCCGGCGCGGCCGACGATGGCGGCGTCCATCTGGCGCGCCGCCTGATGGAACTGGGCTTTGTGCCCGGCGAGAAAATCCGCATGCTCAAGCGCGGCATGCCGGGCGGCGAACCGTTGGCGATCAAGGTCGGCAACTCCACTTTTGCATTGCGCCGCTTTGAGGCAGCGCTGGTTTCGATTCAACCGGAATAAATAATGGGTGCAGTAGAAAACGTGGCGCCACAAGCGCCGGTCACGTCCCGCACGCCGATGATGGCGCTGCTGGGCAATCCCAATTGCGGCAAGACCGCCTTGTTCAACCGCCTGACCGGCGCGCGCCAGAAAGTGGCGAACTACGCCGGCGTGACCATTGAGCGCAAGGAAGGCGCGTTCACCACCATCGCCGGCAACGGCTTCCGCGTGCTGGATTTGCCGGGCGCTTACAGTTTGTCGGCCCACACGCCGGACGAGGAAATCACGCGCGACGTGGTGGCCGGCCTGCGCAAGGGCGAGGCGGCGCCGGACGTGGTGGTGTGCGTGGTCAACGCCACCAACCTGCGTCTGAATCTGCGCCTGGTGCTGGAGATTAAACGCCTGGGCCTGCCAATGATCCTGGCGCTGAACATGGTCGACGTCGCTAAAAAACGCGGCATCAGCATCGACGCCGACCAGCTGGCGCTGGAGCTGGGCATGCCGGTGGTGGAAACCGTGGCGGTGCAGGCCGGCGGCGAGAAGTCGCTGCTGCGCGCGCTGGACCAGATGTGGCCGCTGCCGGAGACCAGGCCGCATCCGCTGTCGGCCATCGACGCGGTCAGCGTGGAAGACACCCAGCGCGAAGTGCGCCGCATCCTCGATCTGGTGGTGAGCGCACCGCCGCATACCGACGACACCATGACCGAGAAGGTCGACAACGTGGTGCTGCATCCGGTGCTGGGGCCGATCATTCTGGCGGTGCTGATGTTCCTGGTGTTCCAGGCGGTGTTCACCTGGGCCACGCCGGCCATGGACTTCATCAAGGACAGTGTTGGCCACCTCGGCTCGGTGGTGCGCGAGGCGATGCCGGACGGCGTGCTGCGCGGCCTGCTGGTGGACGGCATCCTGAGCGGCACCGGCAACGTGCTGGTGTTCCTGCCGCAGATTCTGATTTTGTTCTTCTTCATTCTGGTGCTGGAAGATTGCGGCTACCTGCCGCGCGCGGCCTTCCTGCTGGATCGCCTGATGGGCGGCGTGGGCTTGTCGGGCCGCGCCTTCATTCCGCTGCTGTCCAGCTTCGCCTGCGCGATTCCGGGCGTGATGGCGGCGCGCACGATTCAGAATCCGCGCGACCGTCTGGTGACCATCATGATCGCGCCGCTGATGACGTGCTCGGCGCGCCTGCCGGTGTATGCGCTGATCATCGCGGCCTTCATTCCGGAGCGCGAAGTGTATGGCTTCCTCAGCCTGCAAGGGCTGGTGCTGTTTGCGCTGTACTTCGCCGGCATCTTCTCGGCGATGGCGGTGGCGTACTTCTTCAAGCGCGCGCTGGGCGCCAACCAGAAACAGCCACTGATGCTGGAGCTGCCGGCCTACCACTGGCCGCACATGCAGAATCTGGCGCTGGGCCTGTGGGAGCGCGCCAAGATCTTCCTGACCCGCGTGGGTACGGTGATCCTGACCTTGATGGTGCTGCTGTGGTTCCTGAGCTCCTTCCCGGGCGCACCGGAAGGCGCGACCCATCCGCCTATCTACTACAGCCTGGCGGGCATCCTGGGCCGCGGTCTGGAATACATCTTCGCGCCGATCGGCTTCAACTGGCAGATCTGCATTGCGCTGGTGCCGGGCCTGGCCGCGCGCGAAGTGGCGGTGGGCGCGCTGGGCACGGTGTACGCGCTGTCGCAGAGCGGCGAGGAACTGGCGCAGTCGCTGGAACCGATCATCGCGGCGTCGTGGGCGCTGCCGACCGCCTTGTCGCTGCTGGCGTGGTACGTGTTTGCGCCGCAGTGCATGTCGACGTTGTCGGTGGTGCGCCGCGAGACCGGCGGCACGCGCTATGCGCTGCTGATGGCCGGCTATATGTTCGCGCTGGCGTACACCGCGTCGTTCCTGACTTACCGGATTTCGCTGGCCGTATTGGGAGGCTAATATGTGGCAAGAGATTATCGTAGCGTTGATCGTGGCGGCGGCACTGCTGCACTTCAGCACCAAATACCTGCCGGTGGGCTGGCGCAAGCGCATCGTCTACACGCTGGCCAAGCGCGGCTTCGATGAAATCAGGCTGGCCAAATTCTTCAAGATCCAGGGCGGCGGCGGATGCGGCGACGACGGTGGCTGCTCCAGTTGCGGCTCGTGCGACACCACGCCGGCCAAACCCGACACCACCACCCACCGCGTCATCAAACTGCACGTGCAGCGCTAACTCCTGAGGCGACGCAAGGCCGCCTTCGCCCGCCAGTTTTATCTGGTCCGCAGACGATTGATTTCTCAATTTCTGCGGATAAGATGAAAAATGGTGATCACCTTCGATCCCAAGAAAGACAAGCTCAACCGGCGTAAGCATGGCGTTTCGCTATCTGCGGCCGCTGGATTGGACTGGGCTGATGCTGTCATTTGGACAGACCGATCACGGAAATACCTTGCATCATTAGTTTGCGCCGGGCCAGAATGTCGGAGGAAGTACGTTATGTATCACAAAGAACGTAAGATAATTTTTTGCACTCCGGAGGAGGACGCAATTATCACTGCGGCTGCACTGTCTGATCCAGATGCACAGCGCTGACGACGGACGAGTTGGCGCAATTTCGTCCTTGGCGGAGCCGGCTGCTGGCACCGCCGGGTTCGCCCACCGTCACGTTGACGATGGAGTTTGATGCGGCCACCATTGACGCCTTCAAGCGTCAGGGCGACGATTGGCAGCAGGGAATTAATGCCGTGCTGCGCGAATGGGCCATCAAACGTGGCTACGTGCCGTTTCCCGAATAGACTTTAACCGCAATACGGGTCGAAGGTTTCTGCTTGCGCCATCGGCCAGTAGTGGCCGAAGACGGGTGGCAGGCGCGAGAGCTGGCTGGGGTCCAGCAGTTCGCCCGGTTCCAGATATGGCAGCAGGGTCGAGGCCAGTTTCACCTGATTGGCCGAGATGCGCCGCACCAGGTGGCGTGGGCGCAGCTGGGAGGGATGTGTCAGGCCGGCGGCGGCGATCAGCTGCGCCAGGGCCTTCATGGTGTTCTCGTGGAAGTTGGCCACGCGCTGGATTTTGTCCGGCACCACCAGTGCGCGCTGGCGGCTCTTGTCCTGCGTGGCGACGCCGGTCGGGCAACGGTCGGTGTGGCAGCTCTGCGATTGGATGCAGCCCAGCGCGAACATGAAGCCGCGCGCCGAGTTGCACCAGTCCGCCCCCAGCGCCAGTGTGCGCGCGATGTCAAACGCGGTAATGATCTTGCCCGAGGCGCCGATCTTGATCTTGTCGCGCAGGTTGGCGCCCACCAGCGTGTTATGCACCAGCAGCAGCGCCTCTTGCAATGGTGTGCCGACGTGGTCGGTGAATTCCACCGGCGCCGCGCCGGTGCCGCCTTCGCCGCCATCGACCACGATGAAGTCCGGCACGATGCCAGTCGCCAGCATGGCTTTGACGATGCCGAAGAATTCCCACGGATGGCCGATGGCCAGCTTGAAGCCGGTCGGCTTGCCGCCGCTCAGATTGCGCAGGCGCTCGATAAACTCCAGCATTTCAATCGGCGTGCCGAACGCGGAATGGCGCGACGGCGACACGCAATCCACCCCCATGGCCACGCCGCGCGTGAGGGCGATCTCCGGCGTGATCTTGGCCGCCGGCAGCACGCCGCCGTGGCCCGGCTTGGCGCCCTGCGACATTTTCAGTTCGATCATCTTGACCTGCGGCGAGGCCGCGTTGGCGGCGAACTTCTCTTCCGAGAAGCTGCCGTCGTCGTTGCGGCAGCCGAAGTAGCCGGAGCCGATTTCCCAGATCAGATCGCCGCCGTTCTCGCGGTGGTGCGGGCTGATGCTGCCTTCGCCGGTGTCGTGCATGAAGCCGCCCTGTTTGGCGCCGCCGTTCAACGCCTTGATGGCGTTGGCCGACAGTGCTCCAAAGCTCATGGCCGAGATGTTGAACACGCTGGCCGAATAGGGCTGGGCGCGCGGGCAGTCCGGATGGTTGCCGATGGTGATGCGGAAGTCGTGGTCCTGCTCGGGCGCCGGCGCGATCGAGTGGTTGATCCATTCATAGCCCGGCGCATACACATCGAGCTGGGTGCCGAACGGGCGCTTGTCGGTGTCGAGCTTGGCGCGCTGATAGACGATGCTGCGCTGGTTGCGCGAGAACGGCTCGGCCACCGTGTCGTCTTCCAGGAAGTACTGGCGGATCTCCGGCCGGATCGATTCGAAGAAGAAGCGGAAGTGCGCCATGATCGGGTAATTGCGGCGCAGCGCGCGCCTGGTTTGCAGCAGGTCGCTGATGCCGACGGCGGTGAGGGCGGCGGCCACCGCCGGGATTTCCCACGGCGCCCCCAGCGCCAGTGAGACCAGCAGGGTGACAACGGCGGCATTGAGGGCAAGGTAACGCGGTGACAGCAAATTCATGGGTACTCCGGCGACGGCTGTGGATCTGCCGAGTGTACTGCTGTTTCCCGAAGGAATCCATATCCCGGGAAGAGGAGGCGGGCGCGACGGCGGCAACAATGCTAAGCTAGCGGGGTTGCGGCGCACGGCCGTTCTTTTTTCGCGGGATACTCACATGATCGTTGTCCACCATCTCAATAATTCGCGTTCGCAGCGGGTGCTCTGGTTGCTGGAAGAGCTGGGCCTGGAGTACGAGATCGTGCGCTACCAGCGCGATCCCAAGACCATGCTGGCGCCGCCGGAGCTGCTGGCGGTTCATCCGCTGGGCAAGTCGCCGGTGATCAGCGATGGCGACATTGTGGTGGCGGAATCGGGCGCGATTGTCGAGTACCTGATCGACACCTACGGCAACGGCCGCCTGGTGCCGTCGGCCGGCACGGCGGAGCGCCGTCGCTGGACCTATTTCCTGCACTACGCCGAAGGCTCGGCCATGGCGCCGCTGCTGATGAAACTGATTTTCGACCGCGTCGAGACCAGCCCCGCGCCCTTCTTCGTCAAGCCGATCGCGCGCGGCATCGCGCAGAAAGTGAAGGGCAGCTACATCCTGCCGCAGATCGAGCGCCACCTCGATTACCTGGAGGCGGAACTGAACAAGTTCCCGTGGTTTGCCGGCGCCGAATTCAGCGCGGCCGACATCCAGATGAGCTTCCCGCTGGAAGCCGCCTCCGCGCGCGGCGGGCTGGACGAAAAGCGCCCGAACCTGAGCGCCTTCCTCAAACGCATCCACAGTCGCCCGGCTTTCCAGCGCGCCCTCGAACGCGGCGGCCCTTACGAGCTGCTGAAATAAGCTACCAGATGGTCTGCACGTGCGGATAAGCCCGTATCTGAGCGTCAGTGGTAACGATAGGAATGTTGAGCTGCATGGCCGTGGCGACGATGATCCGGTCCGCCGGATCGTTATTCAGCCCAAGGGGGAGGTAGATTGAGGTTACGGCAATGTTGTTGTCGACGGGGATGAAGCGCACCGGGTTGAGGGCCTCAAGCGCCCCCAGCCAGGCGCGTATCTCATCCGATAGGCGGATTTTCCTTCGTGAGACCAATAGGGCGACTTCCCAGCAGGAAAAGGATGATATTCCGATGAGTCCGGTTTGCAGTTCGGTCTCAATGACACGTTTGGCGGCAACAGAAAGCCGGGGATCGTTATCAAACCACCATATCAACGTATGTGTATCGAGCAGAATCATCGGAACGGGTCTTCAACCGGGGTAACGACGTCTCCGCAGTAAATTACGCTGCCGCGGAGTTTCTCGATGGGGACGGATCTCCAGGGGCGGACATCGAGTATCGGTTCACCATTCTCGGTGATGAAATATACTTTTTTAGAGGATGCAATTTCGCGAATCGCTGCGAGGGGATTTGCCAGGAATGCTTCCAGTGTCATGGTGGGCCACATGATGTTCTCCTTCGTGGTGAGGTGTCGTTTGATGTTACGCCTTTCCCCAAGGGCCGCAACCGATGTCTGGTCGGACTTTGCGCTGCCTCATGCGAAGCTATCAGCCCAGTCGGTTAGAATGGCGGCTTGATTAAACCTGATGATGTTGAGCATGGGTAGACTCCTTGCCATCGACGGCCTCAATATTGTGCGCCGTGTCTACGAAGCCAGTCCCGAACCTGATAGCGCCGAGAAGGCGGACATCGCGCTGCGCCATGCGCTGTCGTCGTTCCGCACCCTGCTGCACGACCACGATCCCACCCATGTGCTGCCGGCCTTCGATTTCGGCGGCCGCACCTGGCGTCACGATTTGTACGCCGGCTACCGCGAAGGCCGCGCGCCGATGCCGTCGCCGTTGCGCGAGGCGCTGCCGGGTTTTTACGACAAGCTGCGCGGCTTCGGCATGCATGTGGTGTCGCTGCCCGAGGTGGAGGCGGATGATGTGATCGGCACGGTGGTGCTGCGCTGGTTGGCCGAGGGCCGCGGCGAAGCCACCATCGCCACCACCGACAAGGACCTGCACGGCCTGATCGCGCAAGGCGCGCGCGTGTGGGATCACTTCAAGAGCGAATGGCACGACCACGCGTGGGTCGAAAAGAAGTGGGGCGTGCCGCCCGACCAGTTGCCCGACCTGCTGGCGCTGATGGGCGACGTCACCGATTCGATTCCCGGCGTGTCCAAGGTCGGCGTCAAAACCGCCGCCCGACTGTTGCGTACATACGGCACTCTGGACGCCATCATGGCCGGCGCCGGCATTCTGAAGGACACGCTGGGCGAAAGACTACGAAAAGAACGCGAAATGCTGTATCTTTCTCGACAACTGGTACAGTTGAAAACGGACGTGAAAGTCGGCGTGAGCTGGAACATGCTGGCCTGGTCCCACTAATAACAAGGTTTGCAAGATGTTAAAAGCAGTCGTTATCGATCCCAGCGCCGTCGCCCGCGGCTTGCTCAACACCGTGCTGCTGGATGGCGGCTACGACGTGGTGGGCGCCACCCATACCTGCGCCAGCGCCATGGTGCAGCTGATCAAACATCACCCGCACATTGTCTGCATCGCCCGCGAGCAGATTGAAAACGAAGAGGAAGCGATCCGCGAGATCCGCACCAACTGGCCGAAGACCCTGATCTTCATGGTGTCCAGCGAACTGGATGCGGCCACCATTCAAACCGCGCACGCGATGGGCGTGAGCGGCTTTATCGTCAAGCCGTTCAAGGCCGACACGGTCCTGAATACGATCCGCAATGTGGTGATTGCCATGGTCAAGCGCCAGCGCGCCGCCATGGAGAAAGCCGCCGGCGAAGCGCCGCCGCCAGCCAGCGATTAAGCCGCGAACACCGAGCTGTCGATGATGCCGCCGCCAAGGCAGACCTCACCATCGTACAGCACCGCCGACTGGCCCGGCGTGACCGCCCACTGGGCATCCATGAATTTGAGTGCGAAGTCGGACTGGCCGTCCGGCGCGATTTCGCACGCCACGTCGGCCTGGCGATAGCGCGTCTTGGCCGACAGCGCGCGCGCCTCCGGCGCCTCGCCGGCGATCCAGCTGGCCTGGTCGGCGCGCAGCGACGACGACAGCAGCCACGGATGGTCATGGCCCTGCACGATGTACAGCACGTTGTTGGCCACGTCCTTGCGCGCCACATACCAGGCGTCGCTGGAGCCGTCGGCATTCTGATAGGACTTCACGCCGCCCACGCCGATGCCCTTGCGCTGGCCCAGCGTGTAGAACGACAGGCCCACGTGCTCGCCCACCACCTTGCCGTCCGGCGTCATCATCGGCCCCGGTTTGTACGACAGGTAGCGGTTCAAGAACTCGCGGAATGGACGCTCGCCGATGAAGCAGATGCCGGTCGAATCCTTCTTGGCCGCATTCGGCAGCTTGAGTTTCTCGGCGATCTTGCGCACCTCGGTCTTCGGAATCTCGCCCAGCGGGAACAGGGTGCGCGACAACTGCGCCTGGTTCAGGCGGTGCAGGAAGTAGCTCTGGTCCTTGGTGTGGTCGACCGCCTTGAGCAGCTCGCTCTTGCCGCCGTTCTGGCGCACGCGCGCGTAGTGGCCGGTGGCGATCAGGTCGGCGCCGAGCGACATGGCGTGGTCGAGGAAGGCCTTGAATTTGATCTCGGCATTGCACAGCACATCCGGATTCGGCGTGCGGCCGGCCTGGTACTCGCGCAGGAAGTCGGCGAACACGCGGTCCTTGTATTCGCTGGCGAAGTTGACCGCTTCAATGTCCACACCCACCACGTCGGCCACCGAGGCGGCGTCGATCCAGTCCTGGCGGGTGGAGCAGTATTCGGAGTCGTCGTCGTCTTCCCAGTTCTTCATGAACAGGCCGATGACCTCATAGCCTTGTTCCTTGAGCAGCCACGCCGAGACCGAGGAGTCCACCCCGCCCGACATGCCGATAACGACCCTTTTTTTGCCCGACCCGTTGCTCATACTTCCTTATCCATTCGCAGTGCTAACCGCTTCCTTGTAGACGGAAGCGTGTGTTTGTACCAGTTCCAGCGGTGCGCGGCGGCCCGCCAGATATTCATCGACGCATTGCAGCACCGTCGGGCTGCGGTGACGGTCGGCGCAGGCGGCCAGTTCGTCGCGCGTCAGCCACATGGTGCGCAAAATGCCTTCGTCCAGCGGACGGTCATGCTGTTTGCCCGGATAGCCGCAGAAAGTGAAGCGCAGATACGTCACTTCCTCGCCGGTGCGGTTGGAGGTGTAGCGCGACATATACATGCCCACCAGCGCGGTCGGCGTGAAGTCATACGCCGTTTCCTCCAGCGTTTCGCGGATCACCGCCTCCTGCAAGGATTCGTACGGGTCCAGATGACCGGCAGGCTGGTTGATGCGGATGCCGTCGCTGGTCACTTCTTCGATCAGCAGGAACTTGCCATCTTTTTCGACGATGGCGGCAACAGTAACAGAGGGTTTCCAGATACGCGGCATGAGTCATCCTTGAAAGAGCCGATATTTTAGCCTGTTCCGGCCATTTGGTTTGCGCTAGCTCAATATACCGGCGAATTAATGACAAATAGTAATACTTGATGTGATGAAATCAGTGGCTATAGAGAATTAAGTATTAAGTATCATGGTCTAAAAATCCATGATAGATTGTAGTCAGTTTATTAATCATTTGGAGGCACCATGAGAATAAGCGTACCGGCCGAGACTCGGCCGGGTGAGACCCGGGTGGCGGCGACTCCGGAAACGGTCAAGAAACTGGCGGCCAAGCATCAGATTCTGGTGCAGGCGGGTGCGGGCCTGGCGGCCTCGGTGACCGATGAAGCCTATGCTGCTGCCGGTGCACAAATCGTGTCCGGCAGCGAGGTCTGGGCAGCCGATGTGATCCTCAAAGTACGTGCCCCCAATGCAGACGAGCGCGCCCTGATCAAGCCGGGGACGGTGGTGATCGGCATGCTCAATCCTTTCGATGCGGACAACAATGCCGCCATGGCAACGGCCGGCTTGCAGGCCTTCGCGCTGGAGGCGGTGCCGCGCATCACGCGCGCGCAGTCGATGGACGTGCTGTCGTCGCAAGCCAACATCGCCGGCTACAAGGCGGTGATGGTGGCGGCCAACACCTACCAGCGCTTCATGCCGATGCTGATGACGGCGGCCGGCACGGTCAAGGCGGCGCGGGTGCTGATCATGGGCGTGGGCGTGGCCGGTTTGCAGGCCATCGCCACCGCCAAGCGGCTTGGCGCGGTGATCGAGGCGTCCGACGTGCGGCCGCCGGTGAAGGAGCAGGTGGAGTCGCTGGGCGCCAAGTTCATCGACGTGCCTTACCTGACCGATGAGGAAAAGGAGATCGCGCAGGGCGTGGGCGGCTATGCCCGCCCGATGCCGGCCGACTGGATGCGCCGTCAGGCGGAGCTGGTGCATGAACGCGCCAAGCTGGCCGACGTCATCATCACCACCGCGCTGATACCGGGCCGCCCGGCGCCGGTGCTGATTTCCGAAGACACCGTGAAGGCCATGAAGCCGGGCTCGGTGATCGTCGACCTGGCGGTATCGCAGGGCGGCAACTGCCCGCTGTCGGAGCTGAACAAGACGGTGGTCAAGCATGGCGTGCACATCGTCGGCGAGCCGGACCTGGCCACCCATGTGGCGGCCGACGCCTCGGCGCTGTATGCGCGCAATGTGCTGGACTTCCTCAAGCTCATCATCGACAAGGAAGACAAACTGGTGATCGACCGCGAGGACGAGATCATCAAGGCCACGCTGCTGTGCACCGGCGGCGAACTGCTGCGCAAATAACCGGGAGTCGACATGGAAATCAGCCACACCATCATTAATCTGATTATTTTTGTTCTTGCGATTTACGTCGGCTACCACGTGGTCTGGACCGTGACGCCGGCGCTGCATACGCCGCTGATGGCGGTGACCAACGCGGTATCGGCCATCATCATCGTCGGCGCCATGCTGGCCGCTTCGCTGACCGAGGGTATTGTCGGTCAGGTGGCCGGCACGGTGGCGGTGGCGCTGGCCGCCGTCAATGTGTTCGGCGGCTTCCTGGTCACGCAGCGCATGCTGGAGATGTTCAAGAAGAAGGAGCCTAAAGCCAAGCAGGGAGATAAAGCATGAATTTCATCTCCATGAATCTGGTGACGATGCTGTATCTGATTGCATCGGTGTGTTTCATTCAGGCCTTGAAAGGGCTGTCGTCGCCGGCCACGGCGCGCCAGGGTAATGCGTTCGGCATGACCGGCATGGCGATCGCCTTCGTCACCACGGTGGCGCTGATCCTCAAGCTGCGCGCGGAAGCGGCGGCGGGCGGCGCGGGCATGGGGCTGCCGCTGGTGGCGCTGGGCGTGATCGTCGGCGGCGGCATCGGCGCTGTGCTGGCCAAGAAGGTCGAGATGACCAAGATGCCGGAGCTGGTGGCGGCGATGCACTCGCTGATCGGTCTGGCGGCCGTGTGCATCGCGGTGGCGGCGGTGTCGGAGCCGCATGCGTTTGGCATCGCGGCGGTGGGCGAAGCGCTGCCGACCGGGAATCGTATCGAGCTGTTTATCGGTACCTTTGTCGGTGCGATTACCTTCTCCGGTTCGGTGATCGCGTTCGGCAAGCTGTCGGGCAAATACAAGTTCCGCCTGTTCCAGGGCGCGCCGGTGAGCTTCGCCGGCCAGCATTTGCTGAACCTGATTCTGGCGCTGGTGATGGTTGGTCTGGGCCTGGTGTTCGTGGCGGCTGGCGGCACCGAGCCGGCGTGGGTGCCGTTCCTGATCATGACCGCGATTGCGTTCGTGCTGGGTGTGCTCATCATCATTCCGATCGGCGGCGCCGACATGCCGGTGGTGGTGTCGATGCTGAACTCCTATTCCGGCTGGGCGGCGGCGGGCATCGGCTTCTCGCTGAATAACTCGATGCTGATCATTGCCGGTTCGCTGGTGGGTTCGTCGGGCGCCATCCTGTCCTACATCATGTGCAAGGCGATGAACCGTTCGTTCTTCAACGTGATCCTGGGCGGCTTCGGCGGCGCGCCGGCGGAGGCGGGGGCGGGCGGCGCCAAGGAGCAGCGTCCGGTCAAATCCGGCTCGGCGGATGATGCCTCGTTCATCATGGCCAATGCGGAGAGCGTGATTATCGTTCCGGGCTACGGCCTGGCGGTGGCGCGCGCGCAGCACTCGCTGAAAGAGCTGGTGGAAAAACTGACCCACAAGGGCGTGACCGTGAAGTACGCGATCCACCCGGTGGCGGGGCGCATGCCGGGCCACATGAACGTGCTATTGGCGGAAGCCGAAGTGCCGTACGATCAAGTGTTCGAGATGGAGGACATCAACGGCGAATTCGGCCAGACCGACGTGGTACTGATCCTCGGCGCCAACGACGTCGTCAACCCGGCCGCCAAAGACCCGAAATCGCCGATCGCCGGCATGCCGATCCTGGAGGCCTACAAAGCCAAGAGCATCATCGTCAACAAACGCTCCATGGCCTCCGGCTACGCGGGCCTGGACAATGAGCTGTTCTACCAGGCCAACACCATGATGGTCTTCGGCGATGCCAAGAAGGTCATCGAGGATATGGTCAAGGCCGTCGAGTAAGTTTTAGCGGCGGCCGTACATCATCAGTTCGGCCAGCAGGCTGCGGGCGGGGCTGATGATGTCGATGGCGGCCAGCGACAGGCCAAGCACGGCTTGCGCTGGCGAGTCGTTGGCGAAGATGCGGGCCATGGTGTCGGTGATGCGGACGGTGGTGCCGCGGTCGCGCTGGCGCTGTGCAGTGAATTGCGCAAGCATGGCCGGCGTCGCGCCTTGCGCCAGCAGGCGCGCCAGGACGGTGACGTCGCGCAGGCCGAGATTTAATCCCTGGCCTGCCACCGGGTGCAGGGTTTGCGCAGCGTTGCCGATGGCGACGGTGCGCGCGGTGCTGCGTGGATCGGCGTTCAGCCCCAATCGGAAGGCGAGACGCGGCGTGGCGTGCGTGAATTTGCCCACGCGGTCGCCGAAGGCTGCGCCCAAGGCTTGCAGGAAGTCTGCATCGTTCAGCGCTTGCAGTTCGGCCGCGGTGTCGGGACGTACGCACCAGACCAGCGAGTATTCATCGTCTTGCGGCAGCAGCGCCAGCGGGCCTTGCTCGGTGAAGCGTTCGAAGGCGCGGTGCGGTGGCGGCAGGGTGCTGCGCACTTGCGCGATGATGGCGGTTTGCCGGTAGTCGCGGTGGGTGGCGCGGTTTTGCTGTTCGTTGAATAGTCCGCCCTCGGCTTGCACCACGATGGCGGCGCGCTGCACGCGTGGCACGCCGTCCGCACCGCCGGTAATGGTCAGCGCTACGGCGTCGTCCATCTCGTCGAGCGCTTCAACGCGGGCCGGGCGCAGCGAGGCGATGCCGGCTTGTGCGCAAACCGCGCCCAGTGCGGTGACCAGGTTGCCGTAGCGGCTGACGTAGCCCAGCGCGGGCAGGTCGTAGTCCTTGCGGTCGATCAGGCTGCGGCCGAACTGGCCGCGGCGCGAGACGTGGATTTGCTCGATGGCGGTGGCCGCAGTTGGCCAGGCGCCGATTTGTTCCAGTATCTGCCGGCTGCCCCAGGACAGCGCCAGCGAGCGCGGGTCTTTGCTGGCCTGCTCCAGCGTCTTGGCGTCGATCAGGACAATGCGCGCGGCCGACACGCCGCGCTTGACCAGCAGCGCCGCCAGCGCCATGCCGGCCGGCCCCGCGCCGCAGATGGCGATGTCGTAATCCAGTTCAGTCATGCCGCATCAAGGCTTCAATCTCGGCCACGGTCTTGGGCGCCCTGGCGCTCAGAATGGTGTAGCCGCTGGCCGTGACCAGCACGTCGTCTTCGATGCGGATGCCGATGTTCCAGTATTCCTCCGGCACGCCTTCGGCCGGACGCACGTAGATGCCTGGTTCCACCGTCACCACCATGCCCGCTTGCAGCGTGCGCGATGGTTTGTCGGCTTGCGTGACGTCGCGGTACTGGCCGACGTCGTGCACGTCCATGCCCAGCCAGTGGCCGGTGCCGTGCATGTAGAACTGCAAATAGGTTTTGTTGGCGATGACCTCTTCCAGCGTGCCTGTCAGCAGGCCCAGATCCAGCATGCCTTGCGCCAGCACCTTGACCGCCGCCTCGTGTGCGCCGGCGTAGGGCAGGCCGGGGGCGATGGCTTGCAACGCGGCCGCTTGCGCGGACAGCACCAGGTCATACAGGCGCTTTTGCGGTTCGGTGAATTTGCCGTTGACCGGGAAGGTGCGCGTGATGTCGGAGGCGTAGCCATCGAGCTCGCAGCCGGCGTCGATCAGCACCAGGTCGCCGTCCCGCGACTGCGCGTTGTTGGCGCTGTAGTGCAGTACGCAGGCGTTGGCGCCCGCCGCCACGATGGAGGTGTAGGCTGGCGCCTGTGCGCCATTGCGGCGGAATTCGTACAGCAGTTCCGCTTCCAGTTCGTATTCGTGCACGCCGACGCGCGCGGCGCGCATGGCGCGGATGTGTGCAGCGGCCGAGATGTCGGCGGCGCGCTGCATGGTGACTTGTTCACTGTCGTCTTTCAGCAGGCGCATTTCGTCCAGCAACGGCAGCAGGTCGACCGTCGACGCGGGCGGCGTGACGCCGGTGCGTGCCTTGGCGCGCACGGCGGACAGCCAGTCTGCAACGCGCGCATCGAGCTTGCTGCCCAGCGGGTAGTACAGGGCCGGCACGTTGGACAGCAGCGTGGCCATTTGTTCGTCCAGCGTTTCGATGGCATAAGCTTCGTCGAAGCCGAAGGTGTCGCGCGCGGCTTCGGGGCCGTAGCGGTAGCCGTCCCAGATTTCGCGGTCGAGGTTTTTCTGGCGGCAGAACAGGATGGCGCGCGCCGGCGCTTCGCCCTGCGCGGCCACCAGCACCACCACCGCTTCCGGCTCGGTGAAGCCGGTCAGGTAGTAGAAATAGCTGTCGTGGCGGTAGGGATAGTCGCTGTCGCTGTTGCGGGCGACTTCCGGTGCGGTCGGCAGCACGGCCACCGCGCCCGCTTGCATCTGTGCCAGCAGGCGCGCGCGCCGGGCGATGTGAGGCGCGATGCTGGTCGCGGTCGCCATCACTGCACGCCCTTGCCGGCCGGCGCCAGCGCTGCCAGCGGTGCGTTCAGCAGGTCCAGCTGCGACACAGTGCCGACGTTGTGCCATTCGCCTTCGTACACTTCGCCGCCGACCTGCTTTTTGTCCGCGTATTCGCGGATCAGCGGGCCAAGCTTGGCGTAATCGCCGGCGGCAACGCGGTCGAACATCTCCATGCGGTACACGCCGATGTTCCCGAAGGTCCATTTCGGCGAGCCGTCGTTGGTCAGCGAGTACATGGTCATGCCGAAGTCGCCCTCCGGATGCCAGTCCGGATTCGGCACCATGTACAGCCAGCAGATATCGCGCTTGTCGGCCGGGTAGGGATTGCCCCACATGTCCTTGTCGTGCAAAACGTCCTTCACTTGCTGGAAGTCGAAGTAGGGCACGTAGATATCGCCGGAAATCGCCACGAACGGCTCCTCGCCCAGCAGGTGGCGCGCTTGCGCGATGCCGCCCGCCGTTTCCAGCGCCTGCTCTTCGCGCGAGTACAGCAGCTTCGCGCCGAACTGGCTGCCGTCGCCCAGCGCCGCCTCGATCTGGTCGCCCAGATGCGCGTGGTTGATGACGATTTCCGTGATGCCGGCCTTCACCAGATTCAGGATGTGCCACACGATCAGCGGCCGGCCGCGCACCTTGAGCAGCGGCTTGGGCGTGGTGTCGGTCAGTGGACGCATGCGCTCGCCACGTCCGGCGGCGAAGATCATCGCTTTCATGCGCGCGTCCTCAGAAGGTGTAGCCGACTTGCGGCTGACGGTCTTCCAGCAGGTCCAGCAGCTTGATCAGCGGTTTCAGATCCTTGTAGCGGCCGGCGGTCTTGCGCACGTATTCCATCACGGTGGGCAGATCCTCCAGATACTGCGATTTGCCGTCGCGGTAGTTCAGGCGGCAGAACAGGCCGAGGATTTTCAGGTGGCGTTGCAGCGCCATGTATTCGAAGTCCTTGTAGAAGGCGTCGATATCCTGGTTGACCGGCAGGCCCAGCGACTTGGCGTGCTGCCAGTAGCGGATCGCCCAGTCCAGCACCAGCTCCTCGTCCCACGCCACGTAGGCGTCGCGCAGCAGCGAGGCGAGGTCGTAGGTCATCGGGCCGTACAGCGCGTCCTGGAAGTCCAGCACGCCCGGATTGCCCGAGTCCACCACCATCAGGTTGCGCGAATGGAAATCGCGGTGCACATACACCTGCGCCTGCGCGGTGACGTTGGCCAGGATGGCGTCGAACACGCCTTGCAGCTCGGCCGCCTGTTTGTCGGTCAGCGTGGCTTTCAGGTGCTGGCCGATGTACCACTCGGGGAACAGGTTCATCTCGCGCAGCAGGAAGGCGCGGTCGTATTCGGGCAGCACGTCCGGACGGCTGGTCAGCTGGAATTTCACCAGCGCCTCCAGGGCTTCGGCGTACATGGTCGAGGCGTTGTCGTGGTCCAGCACCGCCAGGTAGGTGGTGGTGCCCAGGTCGGACAGCAGCATCAGGCCGGCTTCGTAATCGGTGGCGACGATGCGCGGCACGGTGACGCCGGCATGCGTGAGCATTTCGTCAACTTTGACAAACCCCAGCACATTTTCACGCTCGGGCGGCGCGTCCATGGCGATCAGGGTCTGCCCCAGCGCGGCTTGCTGTTCTGGCAAGACGTCGAGGCGGAAATAGCGGCGGAAGCTGGCGTCGGCCGAGGCGGGACGAATGCTGTCCACGTCGACCACATTCAGTCGGCGCAGCCACGTTACCAGCAGTTGCAGACGTGTATCGGTGGTTAAATTCTGTAATAAAGACATTGATGCGTGCCGAGGAAACCGGCGTCAGGTGACAATTCCCATATAATAAGGGATTCAAATCAAAAAATCGCCTTTCATGGTGCCAGGTCCCTTCTTTTCATGAGTCGCATGCCCAAACCGCAGCGCTTGGCGTATGCCCTGTCCGCTATCTTCACCGTTACGGCGCTGCCTTCGGTCGCCCATGCGCAAAATGTGCCGCCCAAGCAGCGTGCGCCGCGCGTGGAAGACAAGAACGCCGTCACCACCGTCATGGCCGAGGATATCAGCGGCCGCCCCGAGCGCGAGCTGAATCTGGAGCGCGACGCCGAAATCATCAAGGACAAGACCAAGGTCAAGGCCGATACCGCCTGCTATCGCCAGGTGGAGGATGAGGTCGAGGCCAAGGGCAATGTGAAAATCTGGCGCTTCGGCGACTATTTCACCGGCGATGAACTCAAGCTGAACATGGACACCGGCAAGGGCTACATGCTCAACCCGACCTATCAGCTGGAAGCCAACCACGCGCGCGGCAAGGCCGAGCGCCTCAACTTCATCAACGAAGATGAGGCGCAGGTGGTCAACGGCACCTACAGCACTTGCCAGAGCGCCGACCCGGACTGGTATCTGCGTTCCGACACGCTGAATCTGGACTCGGGCCGCGACGTCGGCACCGCCGGCAAGACGCTGATTTATTTCAAGGACGTGCCCATCATCGGCACGCCCGCGCTGTCGTTCTCGCTGTCGGGGGCGCGCCGTTCGGGCTGGCTGTCGCCGACGCCGGGCTTCGGCTCCAAGAACGGCGCCGAGCTGGTGGTGCCGTACTACTTCAACATCGCGCCGAACCGCGATTTGACGCTGTATCCGAAAATCATTGCCAACCGCGGCATCCAGGTGGGCGCGCTGGGCCGCTACCTGGGCGAGACCGACAGCGGCTTGTACCACGGCGAGACTTACATCGAGTACCTGCCGCACGACCGCGAATACGCCAAGGCCAATCCGGACGTGAAGAGCGACCGCTGGATGATACGCTCCTCCCATACCCAGGACCTGAGCAAGGACTGGGAGTACAGCTGGAACTTCCGCGCCGCCTCGGATAACAACTATCCGAACGATTTCTCCAAGACTGTGTCGAGCTCGACCGAGCGCCAGCTGCTGCGCGAATTGCGCACCGACTACCACGGCGACTTCTGGACCCTGACCGCGCGCGTGCAAAAGTACCAGGTGCTGCAAGATCCGGAATCGATCCTCGATCCAACGCTGACGGTGACGCGTCCCTACGACCGCCTGCCGGCGGTCAACCTGCACGCCGCGCAGTATGACGTGGCCGGCGGCTTCGACTGGGCCTTCGATTCCGAACTGACCCGCTTCTACCACCCGACGCTGATCAACGGCACGCGTCTGGTGGCGATTCCGCAGCTGAGCTATCCGATCATCGGACCGAGCTACTTCATCACGCCGAAAGTCATGGTCAACATGGCCAGCTATCAGCTCGATGCGTTCGGTTCGCAGCGGGCCGAGAACCTGTCGCGCACGGTGCCCACCTTCTCGCTGGACTCCGGCCTGATCTTCGAGCGCGACGTCAAGTTCGGCGGCAAGAACATGACGCAGACGCTGGAGCCGCGCTTGTTCTACGTGAACACGCCGTACCGCGACCAGAGCAAGTTCCCGACCTTCGACACCGACGCGGCCACCTTCAACTTCAGCCAGATCTTCAGCGAAAACCGCTTCGTCGGTTCGGACCGCATTGGCGACGCCAACCAGCTGACCGCCGCGCTGACCTCGCGCTTCCTCGACGCCAACGGCGCCGAGGCGCTGCGCCTGGCGTTCGGCCAGCGTTTCTACTTCCGCGATCAGAAGGTGCAGCTGGACTCGTCCACGCCGGTGGTCGACGCCCACTCCGACATCCTGCTGGCCGCCACCGGCCGCATCTCGGAAACCTGGACCTTCGACAGCGCCGTGCAGTACAACCCGAGCCAGAGCCGCATCGTCTCGGAAAGCTATACCGCGCAGTGGATTCCGGGCTCGAAGAAAGTGCTGAACCTGGGCTACCGCTACCTGCGCGACAGCTTCAAGAATATCGAGCTGTCCAGCCAGTGGCCGATCTTCCAGCGCTGGTACGGCGTCGGCCGCATCAGCTATTCGGTGCAGGACAAGAAAATCCTGGAAAGCCTGGTCGGTCTGGAGTACAACGCCGATTGCTGGGTGTTCCGCACCGGCGCCCAGCGTTTCGTGACCACCTCGACCAAGGCCTCGACCCAGATCTTCTTCCAGCTGGAGCTGAACGGCCTGTCGCACCTCGGCGTGGGCAGCCCGCTGGAGGCGATGAAGAGCAGTATTCCCGGCTATCAGCGCTTGAACGAGGGTTATGGCCGCTAACTCCTGATGTACACTTGGCGTCCGCCGCGCAAAAAATGCCGCGGCGCTTTTTGACTTTTTTACACCTTTGAGCGTTCTAACATGCGTAATGCCCGTAAGTACCAGATGAAACTCCTCGCAGTCCTGTTGTGCACGGCCGCGCTCAGCGGTTGTAGCCTGTTCTCGTCGAAGAAGAAAGCTGAGCCTGCGCCGGCCCCTGCCGCCGCTCCCGCCGCCGCCGCACCGGCCGCCGCGCCTGCCGCCGCTGCCGCCGCCAAGAAAGACACCGGCGGCTTCATCCCGCCGGGCGAATCGGGCAACGTGGCCATCGATTCCATCGTGGTGGTGGTCAATGACGACGTCATCACCCAGCGCGAGCTGGCCAACCGCATCAAGACCGTGACCGCCCGCATGAAGGCGCAGAACGTGCAGATGCCATCGGCCGCCGACCTGCGCCGCCAGCTGCTGGAGCGCATGATCGTCGAGCGCTCGCAGCTGCAAATGGCCAAGGAATACGGCGTGCGCGTGGACGACCTGCAACTGGACCGCGCCATCCAGCGCATCGCCGAAGCACAGAAGCTGAGCGTGCAGCAGCTGCGCGATCAGATGGAAAAAGACGGCACGCCTTACGCCTCGTTCCGCGAGGAGATTCGCGAAGAGATCATCATGCAGCGCCTGCGCGAGCATGAAGTCGACGCCAAGATCCAGATTTCCGACGCCGAGGTGGACAGCTTCGTGGCGGCGGAGAAAGCCGCCGCCGCCGAGCAGTACGAAATCAATATCTCGCAGATCATGATCCGCATTCCGGATAACGCCACGGCCGAAGTGATCGCCCAGCGCCGCGCCCGCGCGGAAGAGGTGATGCGCCAGCTGCGCACCGGCGCCGACTTCGCCAAGATGGCCGCCACCTACTCGGACGCCAGCGACGCGCTGCAAGGCGGCGCGGTGGGCTGGCGCCAGCCCGAACGTCTGCCGCCGGTGTTCGCCGAAGCGCTGACCAAGCTGAAAGCCGGCCAGGTCACGCCGATCATCAAGAGCACCGGCGCCTTCCACATTCTGAAGGCGGTGGACCGCCGCAGCCTGGCCGAGGCGCAAGCCGTGGCCTCGGTGCAGCAGACCCACGCGCGCCACATCCTGATCAAGGTGACGCCGACCATGAGCGCGGCCGACGCCAAGCGCAAGCTGCTGGAACTGAAGGAGCGCCTGGACAACGGCGCCGCCAAGTTTGAAGACCTGGCGCGCCTGGTGTCGAACGACGGTTCGGCGTCCAAGGGCGGCGACCTGGGCTGGCTGTATCCGGGCGACGTGATGCCGGAGTTCGAAGCGGCCATGAACAACCTGAAAATCGGCGAAGTCAGCCAGCCGGTGGAAACCAGCTTCGGCCTGCACCTGATCGAAGTGTTGGAGCGCAAGACCGACGACTTGTCGAAAGAGCGCGAGCGCAACAACGCCCGCCAGGCGCTGCGCGACCGCAAGCTGGAGGAAGCCACCGAGAGCTGGCAGCGTGAAGTCCGCGACCGCGCGTACGTCGAGTACCGCAACGAAGACGACAAAGCCGCCAACGCCGCAAGCAAGTAAGACAGAAAGGGGAGCACGATGAGCGCCACTTCATCCAAACGGCGCCCGGGAGTGCGCCCCGCCATTGCCGTCACGGTCGGCGAGCCGGCCGGCATCGGTCCGGAAATTTCCCTGCGCGCGGCGTGGGCGCGGCGGCACGAAGTCAATTGCGTGCTGCTGGGCGACGCCGCCTTCCTGGCCATGACGGCCAACGATATCGATCCCGAGATCAAAGTCTCCGCGCTGTCGCTGATGGCGGTGCGCAATGGCGGCCTGCCGCATTTCGGCCCGGACCGCATCAGCGTGATCGACGTGCCGCTCGACGCCCACGTCGTGCCCGGCAAGCTGGACAAGGAAAACGGCCGCGCCGTGCTGGCCACGCTGGACGCCGCCATCGAGGGCGTGCGGGCCGGCTGGTTCGAGGCGGTGGTCACCGCGCCGCTGCAAAAGAGCACCATCAACGACGCCGGCGTGAAATTCTCCGGCCATACCGAATATTTCGCTGAAAAGACCAACACGCCGCAGGTGGTGATGATGCTGGCTGGCCCGCAGTCGCTCAGTGGCCAGCTGCTGGGCGAGCAGCTGCGCGTGGCCCTGGCGACCACCCACCTGCCGCTGCAAGAGGTCTCGGCCGCCATCACGCCGGACGGCCTGGCGCGCACGCTGGACATCATCCACGCCGACCTGCGCGACAAGTTCGGCATCGCCGCGCCGCGCATCCTGGTGTGCGGGCTGAACCCGCACGCCGGCGAGAACGGCTATCTGGGCCGCGAGGAAATCGACACCATCTCCCCGGCCATCGCGGCGGCGCAAGCGCGCGGCATCGATGCGCGCGGCCCGTATCCGGCCGACACCCTGTTCCAGCCCAAATACCTGCAAGCCGCCGACTGCGTGCTGGCGATGTACCACGACCAGGGCCTGCCGGTGCTGAAATACGCCACCTTCGGCAACGGCGTCAACATCACGCTGGGCCTGCCGCTGATCCGCACCTCGGTCGACCATGGCACGGCGCTGGACCTGGCCGCGCAGGGCCTGGGCAAGGCCGACTGCGGCAGCATGGAGCAGGCCATCGGCGCCGCGCTGGCCATGGCAAACCATTCTTTGGACAATAAAAAATGAAACAACACGTAGCCCGCAAACGCTTCGGCCAAAACTTCCTGCACGACCAGCACGTCCTGGGCAGCATCACCGAGTCGATCAACCCGGCGCCGGACGACACCATGGTGGAAATCGGTCCCGGCCTGGCGGCCATGACCGACCAGCTGCTACGCACGCTCAAGCACATGCACGTGGTGGAGCTGGACCGCGATCTGGTGGCGCGCCTGGAGAAAGCTTATCCGCGTGACAAGCTGACCATCCATTCCGGCGACGCCCTGAAATTCGACTTCGGCAGCATTCCGGTGCCGGAAGGACAAAAGCTGCGCATCGTCGGCAACCTGCCGTACAACATCTCCAGCCCATTGCTGTTCCACCTGGCGACCTTTGCGCCGCAGGTGAAGGACCAGCACTTCATGCTGCAAAAAGAGGTGGTGGAGCGCATGGTGGCTGAACCGGGCAGCAAAGTGTACGGCCGTCTGTCGGTGATGCTGCAATGGCGTTATGACATGTCGCTGCTGTTCGTGGTGCCGCCGGAAGCCTTCGATCCGCCGCCGAAAGTGGATTCGGCCATCGTGCGCATGATCCCGATCGCCCAGCCGCTGGAATGCGATGGCGAGAAACTGGAGGCCGTGGTGCAGAAAGCCTTCTCCCAGCGCCGCAAGGTGATCCGCAACTGCCTGGCCGGCATGTTCACCGAAGAACAGATCGTCGCCGCCGGCATCAACCCGACCGACCGCCCGGAAGCCGTCGGCCTCGCCCAGTACGTCGCCCTGACCAATCTGCTCAAATAAAAAAAAGCCCGCTAAGCTAGCGGGCTAAATCCATTTCCTTTGCAAGAAGTGGAGGAGACAAGTGCAGTATGCTGCGTCACAGCATATAAATCCACTTTATTTTCCCAATATCAATTATTTCGATATTGAATATCTCCGCCGTCCTTCCTTATTTCGGTACGCAGGTCACCACCAGATCGCTGACCGGCGATTCGTGCATGATGCCGGTGCCGTTGGCGATGGTGCAGTTCAGGCCGTTGTCGGTGTTGAGCACCGTCACGCCGTAAGCCGCGCCGTCCGCCACCGTGGCGGCGAAGGTGAAGGTGCCGGAACCGGTGGTGGTATTGGTGGCGCCGGCGCTGCTCAGCGTGACCGAGCTGGTCGAGCCATTCAGCAGGGTCACGGTACGCGCGGTGGTGCCGTCGGCCGCGACCGTCAGGCCGGTGAACTGGCCGCTCAGGGTGTATTCGTTTTGCACGCAGCTGACCCCCGCCTGGATGGTCACGGTGTGGCCGGCCGAGCCGCTGCCGCCGCCGACGGTGCAGTTCATGTGGGCTGGCTGGCTCTTGATGGTGATGTTGTAGTCGGTGCCGTAGTCAATTTGCTTGGGGAAGGCAAAGCTGGTGGCGCCGGATGGCACGGTCACGGTGTCGCTGCCGTTGGCCAGCACCAGGCCGCTGTTGGACAAGCCGAAAACGGAGCCCTGCACCGTATACTGGGCCTTGCCACCGCAACCGGCCAGCGTGGCTACCGAGGCCACCATGGCCAGCGCCGCCGCGGCGCGTACGAACGAAAATTTCATGTATTTCTCCAAAGATTAGAACGGCCGCAGCTTAGTTGTTGGTGCAGTTGACGATCAGGCCCAGCTGGTTGTCGCCCGGCATGGTGCCAGGGTTGTTGCCGGCGTCGAAGGCGCATTTCTGGTTGGCCGGCTGGGTCAGCACGGTGGCGCCGTAAGGCGAACCGTCCGATACCGAGGTCGGGAATTTGAAGGTGACATCGGCGCCGGCGGTCGCGGCTGGATCGATGGAAACCAGGTCGGAGCCGTTGGCCAGCACCAGGCCCTTGCCGGTCAGGCCCTTGACGGTGCCGCCCAGGGTGTAAGGGTTGGCCTTGCAGCTGACAGCCACGGTGTACACGGTGTACACGCTGGCCTTGCCTTTGTTGTTGGCGATCTCGCACTTGGCGCCGGTCGGCTGGTTGGCGATTTCCACGTCAAACTGCTCGTCGGAGCCCAGCAGCTTGGTGAAGTAGAAAGCGGTGGCGCCGGTTTCGATGGTCAGTTTTTCACCGTTGCCGTTATTCACCAGCACCAGGCCAGCTTTTGGCAGGCCGCTAGGATAAGAAATGGTGCCGGACAGCGACAGGCTGCCGTTGTTGCCGCCGCAGGCGCTCAGAATGACACCACACAGCAGGGCAAGGCCCGCACGCAGATACGAACTTTTCATAAAAACTCTCTCTCCAAAACGAATAGGGCCCGGCAGCACGCACGGGAGGCAGCATATTACACTTGTGCGCCGTATTTTAGTGCATTTGGTAACCTTGCCTGAGCAAATCGATGTAACAGCGTGTGACGCCGGCCTACTTCACCTGCGCCACGTCGCACACCGAGCGACGCCCGTCCAACTGGCAGCGGTTGCGGATTTTTCCTTGTAAATCATGCACTTCGATATCCCATTGGTCGGCGCCGCGGCGCTCCATGGTCATGAAGCCGAAGCCGTCCACCCACGAGCTGAAATGCTCGACCACCGCGCCCGGCGCCGGCGTCACGCCCGGCGCCGGCGTCACGCCCGGCGGCAGCGTTTCCGGCAGCGGCACGATGTCTTCCGAGGTGCCGGCAAAGCCGGCGATGAACTGGCTCGGGTGCTGGCTGGAGAAGCTGGCCTGCTGCCACAGGTGGACGTGGCCGGACAGCATGGCCTGTATCGCCGGCGTGAACAGCAGCGGATTAAGCGAGCCGAAGCTGGCTTGCAGGCCGGCGTCGCCGGGCAGCAGCACAATGCTGCCGTCCGGCTTGCGGTCGGCGCCCATGCCCAGCAGCGGGTGGTGGGCGATGCCGATATTGCGCGGCGCCTGCTGCGACAGGGCGTCCAGCTTGCGGTACAGGTCGCGGTATTTGTCGTAGCCGACGTCGCCCGGTTTCAGGCCTTTCCAGGTGGTGTTGGCGGTGTCCAGCACCAGCAGCTGGGTAGCCTGGCCGATCGGCACGGCGTAGGGATCGCTGTAGTTGCCGGTGTTGTCATCGGCCGCCGCGTTGCAGTCGCGGCCCTTGAGCAGCGGACGCGGGTCGAGGAAGCGCCAGTAGCCCTGGCCGCCGCGCTGGCAGTTTTCGTGATTGCCGCGTGCCATGATCCACGGCGCGGCATCCAGCAGTTTGGCGCCGGGGGCGAAGAAATCGTCGTCCCAGGCGTCCCAGCCATAGCCCCACGGGCTGCCGGCGCAGCCGGCGTTGCCTTCGGGGCAGGCGTTCTCGCGGTAGTGGTAGTCGCCGACGTGGATCACCAGGTCTGGCTTCCAGGCGGCCGCCTGCGCGGCCACGGTGGCAAACGGGTATTGCGCGATGTCGTTGCAGGCCTGCCAGCTGTTGCTGCTCTTTTGCAGGCGGCAACCGGTGTCGCCGATCACCACGATGCGCCTGGGCTCGGCCTTGGGCAGGGGCAGCTTGCGGCCCAGCACGGTCGCGCTGGCGGTGCCGGCCGGCAGCGTGGCTTCGCAGGTCAGCAGCGGGAATTCGGCCGGTTTGGAATCGGCCGGCGCCGACGGCGTGCCACGCAGCGGGATGGTCTGGGCCGGCGCGCGCAGCGCCATGGGCTGGCTGCGCTGGTTGAGGACGATGTCGGGGCAGGCGGGCGCGTCGATCAGCACGCGGGCGACGGCGGCGCCGTATTCGCCCAGCACCACGTAGGAAGTAAAGTCGGGCGGCGGCAGCGGATTGGTGGCGGCGCAGCCGGCCAGCAGCATGGCCGGGGCCAGGCGTTTCAGGATGGGTAACAGCACGGGATCTCCAGCGGGATAATCCTGATGTTACCATGGTGTTTATTTGCCTACATCACCATGACTTCACGCCGTCCGCTCGCTCTGCTGTTCGACCTTGACGATACCTTGTGGCCGATCGGCCCGGTGATCGCCGCCGCCGAGGAAAGCTGGCACGCCTGGCTGGCCGAGCGCGCGCCCCGGGTGGCGCAGGCGTTCAGCGTGGCCGAGCTGCGGGTGCGCCGCATGGCGCTGCTGGAGCGCCGGCCAGAGCTGATTTCGGACTTGTACCAGCTGCGGCGCGAGGCGCTGGAAGAGGTGTTTGCCGAGCTGGGCGAGGACCCGGCCCACATCGAGGGCTCGATGCGGCACTTTGCCGTGCAGCGCAACCTGGTGGTGCCGTTCGCCGACGTGCTGCCGGTGCTGCCGCTGTTGCAGGGCATGCTGCGCCTGGGCGTCATCACCAACGGCAATGCGGATCTTGAAGTGATCGGCATGGACCACCATTTCGAGTATGCGCTGTCGTCCTCGCAGTATGGCCGCGCCAAGCCTGACCCGGGCATTTTCCAGGCCGCCTGCGCGGCCATGGGCGTGGCGCCGCAGGACGCGGTGTACGTCGGCGACGACCTGCGGCTGGACGTGCAGGGCGCGCAAGCGGCCGGCCTGCGCGCGGTCTGGATGAACCGCCACGGCAGCACGGCGCACCTGGCAGCGGGCGTCACGCCGGATGCCATTTGCGCCACGTTTGACGAGCTGCTGGCCTGGATACGTGGGCAGATGCAGGATAGCCGTGCATAATAGTAAGCAGAACTTCGATACCGGTAATTAGTATGCAACTCGACAATCGTGCACAAACTTTGCTGAAGGCGCTGGTGGAACGCTATATCGCGGATGGCCAGCCGGTGGGGTCGCGTGCGCTTTCCAAGATTTCCGGGCTGGACCTGTCGCCGGCCACCATCCGCAACATCATGGCCGATCTGGAGGAGCTGGGGTACGTGGCCAGTCCGCACACCTCGGCCGGCCGGGTGCCGACGCCGCGCGGCTATCGCATCTTTGTCGATACCCTGCTGACGGTGCAGCACCTCGACGAGCAGGCCGTGGGCGCGCAGCTGCGCCTGCAATCGCCGCAGCCGCAGAAGATGATCACCAATGCGGCGCAGATGCTGTCCTCGCTGTCGCAGTTTGCCGGCGTGGTGCTGAGCCCGCGCCGCGAGTCGGTGTTCCAGCAGATCGAGTTCCTGCGCTTGGGCGAGAAGCGGATTTTGCTGGTGATCGTGGCGCCGAATGGCGACGTGCAGAACCGCCTGCTGTTGACGGACGTCGATTACAGCCCGGCCCAGCTGGTGCAATCGGCCAATTACATCAACCAGAATTACGGCGGGCTGGCGTTTGACGAGGTGCACGCGCGCCTGCAAACCGAGCTGCGCCAGCTGCGCGACGACATGGGCCGCCTGATGCAGGTGGCGGTGGAGGCGGGCAGCGAGGCCATGGCCGACGATTCCGACAACATGGTCATCGCCGGCGAGCGCAACCTGCTGTCGGTCAGCGACCTGTCGTCGAATATGACGTCGCTGCGGCAGATGTTCGATATGTTCGAGCAGAAGACCGGCCTGATGCAGCTGCTGGACGTGTCGTCCAAGGCCAGCGGGGTGCAGATTTACATCGGCGGCGAATCGAGCCTGGTGCCGATGGATGAGATGAGCGTGGTGACCGCGCCGTACACGGCCAATGGCAAGATCGTCGGCACGCTGGGGGTGATCGGCCCGACGCGGATGGCGTATGAACGGGTGATACCGATCGTCGATATCACCGCGAAGCTGCTGTCAAACGCCCTGACCCACAATTAGGAGGGGCGGTGCGGGCAGGCGGTCTTGGTGCAGTTGCCGTAGATCGCCAGCGCGTGCTCGGCGATCTTGAAGCCGCGCTCATGGGCGATGGCGTGCTGGCGCTCCTCGATCGCTTCGTCGTAGAACTCTTCCACGCGGCCGCAGTCCACGCACACCAGGTGGTCGTGGTGCGAGCCGGCGTTCAGCTCGAAGATGGCCTTGCCGGTTTCGAAGTGGTTGCGGTTCAGCAGCCCGGCCTGCTCGAACTGGGTCAGCACGCGGTAGACGGTGGCTAGGCCCACGTCCATATTGTCCGCCAACAAGATCTTGTAGACGTCCTCGGCGGTCAGGTGGCGCACTTCGCTGTTCTGGAAGATATCCAGGATTTTGATGCGTGGCAGCGTGGCTTTCAGGCCGCTGGCCTTCAGATCGGTAGGATTGTTACCCATGGTCGAGACTCGTAGATTGGTTGGCGATAGCTAGCCGGTAGTTTACCGTACTCCGACTAATCCGGTTACAAAGATTTGCCCCGTCCCGTGCCGGGTGCTTTATGATATAGCGTTTTTCGGCACATCCGCTCGACCAGATTGAGGACATTTATGCGCGTCACCCAGGCTTTTTCGCAGTCTTTGTTGCACCGTTTGACTCCCGTTGCCGCCACCGTGTGCGTGGCGCTGGCGCTGGGCGGCTGCGCGACCAAAACCACGCTGGGCGAGAAATCGACGGAAGTGAAGGACAGCGAACCGACGCTGGACGCCAACAAGGGCGCGCAAACCACCACTATTACCAAGCTGCAACGCTTCATGTGGTTCTTCTCGCCGTACCGTCCGGACATCCAGCAGGGTAACTTTGTCTCCGAAGAAATGTTATCTCAGCTGAAAGTCGGCATGACGCAGGACCAGGTGCGCTTCATCTTCGGCACCGCGCTGCTGGCCGACCCGTTCCACGGCAACCGCTGGGACTACGCCTTCCGCCTGGCCAAGGGCAATGGCGAAATCACCACCAGCCGCGTGATCGTGTTCTTCGACAAGGACGGCAAGGTCGAGCGCTGGGAAGGCGGCAACCTGCCGACCGAAAAAGAATACATCGCCCGCATCGCCGGCCCGGCGCCGAACGCCAAGAAGGAAGCGGCCATCGAGGCCGCCTTGTCGAAGCCGGCGCCGACCGCGCCGCTGCCGGCCGGCGCCGACAACCCGGCCGCCGCTTCGCCGGTGGGCGTGACGATCAGCAACGACAAGAAATAACAAGGATAAGCAGCATGACGCAAATGAATATCGCCATCGCCGGCGCCGGCGGCCGCATGGGCCGCATCCTGATCGAGGCCGTGCAGAACGCCGACGACGCCCGCCTGTCCGGCGCGCTGGACCGTGCCGGCTCGGAGCAGGCCGACGCCGCCGCCTTCCTCGGCAAGCCGGCCGGGGTGCCGGTGGAGTCGGCGTTCGGCAAAGGCCTGGCCGGCGCGCAGTACCTGATCGACTTCACCCGTCCGGAAGCGACGCTGGAACACCTGAAGTATTGCGCCGAGCACGGCATCAAGCTGGTGATCGGCACCACCGGTTTCGACGACGCCGGCAAGGCCGCCATCGCCGAAGCGGCGAAGAAAACCGCCATCGTGTTCTCGCCTAACTTCTCGGTAGGCGTCAACGTGACCATGAAGCTGCTGGAGCAGGCCGCCAAGGCGCTGTCGACCGGCTACGATATCGAAATCATTGAAGCGCACCACCGCTTCAAGGTGGACGCACCGTCCGGCACCGCGCTGAAAATGGGCGAGGTGATCGCCGACGCGCTGGGCCGCGATCTGAAGGAACACGGCGTGTTCGCGCGCGAAGGCGTGACCGGCGAGCGCGATCCATCGTCGATCGGCTTTGCCACCATCCGCGGCGGCGACATCGTTGGCGACCACACCGTGCTGTTTGCCGGCATCGGCGAGCGCATCGAGATCAGCCACAAGTCCAGCAGCCGCGTCACGTACGCGCACGGCGCCATCCGCGCCTGCCGCTTCCTGGCCGACAAGCCGACCGGCCTGTTCGACATGTACGACGTACTGGGCCTGAAAGACAAATGAACCCGGCCGCCAGCCAATTCACCCTGAGCCGCTTCTGGGAGCAGGGTGACGCCATCAGCCATGCGGTGGCGTTTGTGCTGCTGGCGATGTCGCTGGTGAGCTGGTTCTTCATCCTGGCCAAGGCCTACGCTGCGTGGCGCATCCGCCGCGGCGCGCCGGCGGTGGCGGCGTTCTGGGATGCGCCGTCGATGCAGGATGGCGTGAATGCGTTGTCGCTGGCCGATCCCGAAAAGATTTTCCTGCCGCTGGCGCAGCAAGGCGCGGCGCAATTGACCGCCTCGTCGCGTCCATCGCTGGGCGGCGAGATGGACCGCGCGGCGCAGGCCACGCGCGTGCTGCGCGGCGCCATTCAGACGTCCACCAACCGGCTTGAGAGCGGCCTGACGCTGCTGGCGTCGATCGGCGCCACCGCGCCGTTTGTCGGCCTGCTGGGTACGGTGTGGGGCATTTATCATGCGCTGGCCAATGTGTCTTCGCACGGCACGGTGCAGATCGATAAAGTGGCGGGGCCTGTGGGCGAGGCGCTGGTGATGACCGCCATCGGCCTGACGGTGGCGATTCCCGCGGTGCTGGCCTACAATGGTTTCAACCGCGTCAACCGGCTTACGCTGGCGGAGCTGGACGCGTTTGCGCATGACCTGCACGCTTACCTGACCAAATAAACATGGCTTTCGGCGCATTCAATCACCATCGCAATCCCGGCCCGATGGCGGACATCAATGTCACGCCCATGGTGGATGTGATGCTGGTGCTGCTGGTGATCTTCATCCTGGCGGCGCCGATGTTCACCGGCTCGGTGCAGCTGGAGCTGCCGAAGGCGCAGGCGCCCGCCGCGCAAACCGCGCCCGCCGCCACAGTCACGCTGTCGATCGATGGCAAGGGCAAAATTTTCTGGAATAACGATCCGGTTGAACGGGATGCATTGGAATCCCGTCTGGTCGAAGCGGCCAGGCTGGACCCGCAACCGGAACTGCAACTGCGTGCCGACAAGGACACCCGCTATGAAATCGTGGCGCAGGTGATGGCCGCCGCGCAAAGCAATGGATTAACCAAGTTGGGATTCGTCACGGATCCCAAGGAGAAGAAGTAAATGGCAACCGCAGAACTGAATGGCGCAGCCATCAAGGATTTCGACAGCTTCCACGCCGAATGCAAGGCGGCGATGGGCTTCCCCGACTCGTATGGCAACACCATGGATGCATGGGTGGATTGCCTGAGCTATCTGCGCGATGACGACAGCATGAGCCGCTTCAAGCTCAAGCCGAACGAGGTGCTGGACATCGTCATCAAGGACGCTGCCGCGATGCAGCCCGACATCCTTGAAGAAGTCACCTACTGCGTGGCCGGCCTGAACGAGCGCTACGAAGACTACGGCGAGAAGCCGGCCCTCAAACTCACGCTGCGCTAGCCGGCTCCACGCCGGCCGGCGTCGCGTTCGGAATATTGGCCTTGGCGCCGGTTTCGCCCGGCGCCAGCGTCAGCACCTCGAAGCCGGTCTCGGTGACGTGCACCATGTGCTCCCACTGCGCCGACAGCGATTTGTCGCGCGTCTCGACGGTCCAGCCGTCGCTCAATTCCTTGGTTGCGGCCTTGCCGGCGTTGATCATCGGCTCGATGGTGAACAGCATGCCTGGCTTGAGCACCAGGCCCTGGCCCGGGCGGCCGTAGTGCGTCACCTGCGGATCTTCGTGGTAGACCTGGCCGATGCCGTGGCCGCAGTAATCCAGCACCACGCTGTAGCCCGCCTTTTCCGCTACGCTCTGGATGGCGAAGCCGACGTCGCCCAGCGTGGCTTTCGGCTTGACGGCGCGGATGCCGGCCCACATGGCGGCGTAGGTGGTCTCAACCAGCTTGCGGGTTGGCTTGCTTGGCTCGCCGACGTAGTACATGCGGCTGGTGTCGCCGTGCCAGCCATCCTTGATGACGGCCACGTCGATGTTGATGATGTCGCCGTTTTTCAGCACCTGCGTTGCTGACGGAATGCCGTGGCAGACCACGTGGTTGACCGAGCTGCACACGGTGGCCGGAAAGCCGCCGTAGCCGACGTTGGCCGGAATCGCCTGCTGCACGTTGACGATGTAGTCGTTGCACAGCTGGTCGAGGTAGGCCGTGGTCACGCCCGGCTTGACGTGGGGAGCGATCATGGTCAGCACATCGGCCGCCAGCTGGGCGGCGACGCGGGCTGGCACCATTTGCTCGGGCGTTTTGATCAGATTGGCGTTACGGCGGGACATGGGACTACCTCGTTATTTGCTGAGGCGGTATTGTCCCACAATCGTCAGCGCACCGCCTTTAAATCGAAGTGCGGGTTGAGGATGAGGCACAGCAGGTTGCCGAAGGGATCGGCCAGTTCGACGGTGCGGATGCCTTCGCCAACGTCCTGGATGGCGCCGTGTACGGTGGCGCCGAGCGCGGTGATGCGGGCCACTTCCGCTTCGATATCATCGACACCCCAGTAGACCAGCGCGCCTGCTTTGGCGGGCGTGCCGCCGTCCGGCAGCAGGCCCAGCTCGAAGCCGCCGATGTTGAAGCCGACGTAGAACGGCTGGTCGAAATAGGGCTCGGCGCCGAAGACCTTGCTGTACCAGTCCTTGGCGGCGGCCAGGTCGGTGACCGGGTAGATGGCGGTGCGCAGTCCGTTAATCATGATGCCTCCTGTTGAAGAAAACACCATCTTGGCACATCAGGCAGCTTCGCGATTGGAAAAATGGAATCGCTCGGGCGTGCTGCCGGCCAGTTGCTGGAAATCGTGGATCAGGTGGGATTGGTCGAAGTAGCCGCATTCCAGTGCCAGTTGCGCCCAGTCCGGCGCGCCGCCGGCATCCAGCGCCGCCGTCGCCCGGCGGAAGCGGCAAATCCGCGCATACAGCTTGGGCGGCAGCCCGACATGCTCGCGAAACTGCGCCGCCAGATGCTGGCGCGACACGCCCAGCCGCGCCGCCAGCGCCTCCACCCGCACCTCGCCGCCACTGCCGTCCAGCAGCGCCAAGGCCTGCCGCACCAACGCCCCGCCGTCGGGCCGGGCGGCCCGCAGCCGCCGCAGCAACTCGCGCTCGATGATGGCTAGCCGCGCGCGCTCGGGCGCCTCGCTGGTCCACAGCGCGTCGGCCAGCCGGTCCGCATCGCTGCGGCCCCACAGCTGATCGATCTCCGCCCGCTGATCGGTCAGCACATGCAGCGGCGTTGCCAGGAATAGCCCTGCCATGCCTGGCTTGAAACGCACCGCCAGCGTCCGCACCGGCCGCTCGCTGGCGACCAGGATGGCCGAGGACATCATCCCCACCGCAAATCCCTCCTGCCCGCCGTCCTGCCAGAGAATATCCACGCAATTATCCGGCAGTACCCGGTGCTTGTGCGCCCCGCCAGGCGCGCGCGCCGCCCACACGCAAGCCAGATAGGGCGCGAGGGCAGGGTGAGGAGCGTATTCCCGGTAATGCATCGTATCGTGCAGAGTCTGTTTAACGGATCAGGTAAGCTAGCAATCATGCTTATTTTATATTTATTTGGAACATAATCGTGGGCGAAAAGGCGATCATCCGGCTAGGCGACAAAACCTCGCACAACGGCACCGTACTGGAAGGCTTCCAGGACAGCATCTGCATGGGCAAGCCCATCGCGGGCGTGGGCCACAAAGTCAGCTGCCCCAAATGCCGCGGCACCCACACCATCGTCGAAGGCGAAACCAGCTTCATCGCCATGGGCAAAAACGTCGCCGTCGAAGGCATGAAAACCTCCTGCGGCGCGGTCCTGATCGCCAGCCAGCAAACCGATACGGCCGGCGGATGAAGCTCCGGCCCGCCCTCTTGGGCGCCGGCACGCTGGTCCTCTGCCTGTCAGCCGAAATCCTGTATGACAGCGCCACCCTCAGGCGGCTGGACAGCTTCGACCAGGCCGTGGTGCCGCTGGAAAAGCGTCCGGAATGGTCGTCATCGAGGGATACGCGCTCAGCGGGGGAATGAAACGGTATAATGTCCGGTTCATATTCAACTTTTGGCCGTACACCGATCATGCAAGATAAATATAGTCCCGCCGACGTAGAAAAAGCCGCTCAATCCCACTGGAAGGCGATCGACGCCTACAAAGCCGTCGAAAACGATCCGCGCTTCCCGAAAGGTAAATACTACGCTTGCTCCATGCTGCCTTACCCATCGGGCAAGCTGCACATGGGCCACGTGCGCAACTATACGATCAACGACGTGATGTACCGCTACCTGCGCATGAACGGCTACAACGTCCTGATGCCGATGGGCTGGGACGCGTTCGGCATGCCGGCGGAAAACGCGGCCATGGCCAACAACGTGCCGCCAGCGCAGTGGACCTATTCCAACATCGCCCACATGCGCTCGCAGATGGAATTGATGGGCTTGGCCATCGACTGGTCGCGCGAAATGACCGCGTGCAAGCCGGAGTACTACAAGTGGAACCAGTGGATGTTCCTGAAGATGCTGGAAAAAGGCATCATCTACAAAAAAACCGGCACCGTGAACTGGGACCCGATCGACCAGACCGTGCTGGCCAACGAGCAGGTGATCGACGGCAAGGGCTGGCGCTCGGGCGCGGTGATCGAGAAGCGCGAAATCCCGATGTACTACGCGCGCATCACCGACTATGCCGAAGAACTGCTGGAACACGTCGACAGCAAGCTGCCAGGCTGGCCTGAGCGCGTGCGCATCATGCAGTCGAACTGGATCGGCAAATCGACCGGCGTGCGCTTCGCCTTCCCGCACGAGATCAAGGACGCCGACGGCAACTTGATCAGCGACGGCAAGATGTACGTGTTCACCACCCGTCCGGACACCGTGATGGGCGTGACCTTCTGCGCCGTGGCGGCCGAACACCCGCTGGCCGTGCTGGCCGCGCAAACCAATCCGGAACTGGCCGCCTTCAACGCCGAGTGCAAACTGGGCTCGGTGATCGAAGCCGACATGGCGACCATGGAGAAGAAGGGCATGCCGACCGGCCTGTTCGTCACCCATCCGCTGACCGGCGACAAGGTCGAAGTCTGGGTCGGCAACTACGTGCTGATGACCTACGGCGACGGCGCCGTCATGGGCGTGCCCGCGCACGACGAACGCGACTTCGCCTTCGCCAAGAAATACAAGCTGCCGATCAAGCAAGTCATCAAGGCCGAAGGCCAGCAATTCTCCACCGACGCATGGCAGGAATGGTACGGCGACAAGGAAGTGTCGATCGTCACCAACTCCGGCAAGTACGACGGCCTGCGCTACGCCGAAGCGGTGGATGCCGTGGCCGCCGACATGGCCGCCAAGGGCCTGGGCGAGAAGAAGATCACCTTCCGTCTGCGCGACTGGGGCATCTCGCGCCAGCGCTACTGGGGCACGCCTATCCCGATGATCAACTGCGCCGATTGCGGCTCGGTGCCGGTGCCTGAGAAGGACCTGCCGGTGGTGCTACCGGAAGACTGCGTGCCGGACGGCAGCGGCAACCCGCTGAACAAGTACGAAGCCTTCCTGAAATGCGATTGCCCGCAGTGCGGCAAGCCAGCGCGCCGCGAAACCGACACCATGGACACCTTCGTGGACTCGTCGTGGTACTACATGCGCTATACCTCGCCGGGCTCGAACGACGCCATGGTCGACAGCCGCAACGACTACTGGATGCCGATGGACCAGTACATCGGCGGTATCGAGCACGCCGTGCTGCACCTGCTGTACGCGCGCTTCTGGACCAAAGTGATGCGCGACTTCGGCCTGGTGAAATTCGACGAGCCGTTCACCAACCTGCTGACCCAGGGCATGGTGCTGAACGAGACCTACTACCGCGAAGACGCCGCCGGCAAGAAGACTTGGTTCAATCCGGCCGACGTCGATCTGACCCTGGACGACAAGGGCCGCCCGCAAGGCGCGGTGCTGAAGGACGACGGCCAGCCGGTGCAGATCGGCGGCACCGAGAAAATGTCGAAGTCGAAGAACAACGGCATCGACCCGCAAGCGCAGATCGAACAATACGGCGCCGACACGGCGCGCCTGTTCACCATGTTCGCCTCGCCGCCGGAGCAGACGCTGGAATGGTCGGGCAGCGGCGTGGAAGGCGCCAACCGCTTCCTCAAGCGCGTGTGGAATTTCGGCTACGCGCAGCGCGAAGCCATCGCCGCCGCCGGGTCGCCGCTGAGCGCCGCCGCTACGTCGGACGCCGGCAAGACCCTGCGCCGCGAAGTGCACAAGGTGCTGCAACAGGCCGACTACGACGTCAAGCGCATCCAGTACAACACCGTGGTGTCAGCCTGCATGAAGATGCTGAACACGCTGGAATCGGCCAAGGATGTGGAAGCGGCCGTGCTGTCGGAAGGCTACGCTATCTTCCTGCGCCTGCTGAACCCGGTGGCGCCGCACATCACCCACGTGCTGTGGAAAGAGCTGGGCTACGCCGGTGACATCCTGGACGCGCAATGGCCGCAGGTCGATCCGGCCGCGCTGGAGCAGTCGGAAATCGAAATGATGATCCAGGTGAACGGCAAGCTGCGCGGCAGCGTGGTAGTGCCGAAGAGCGCCGACAAGGCCGCCATCGAAGCGGCCGCGCTGGCCAACGAGGCGGTGCAAAAGTTCATCGAAGGCACGCCGAAGAAGGTGATCGTGGTGCCGGGCAAACTGGTCAACATCGTGGTGTAAGGCGGATTATGACGACGACTTCGAAGTTCCTGGGCGCGGCGGTGCTGACCGCGGCGCTGACGCTGTCGGGCTGCGGCTTCCACCTGCGCGGCGACAGCGGCCATTACACGCTGCCGTTCCCGTCCTTGTACGTGGGGCTGCCGGAGTCGTCGCCATTGGCGATCGATTTGAAGCGCAACATCCGCGCCAACGGCGGCACCACGGTGGTCAACTCCGCCAAGGATGCCGACGGCGTGATCGATGTGCTGTCGAATCCCGAGAAGACCAAGACCAAAACCATTCTGTCGCTGAACAGCAATGGCCGCGTGCGTCAGTATCTGCTGACCTACAACATCGTGTTCCGTGTGCTGGACAAGCAGGGCACGGAGCTGCTGGGACCAACCACCATCACGCTGACGCGGCCGATCGACTTTAACGAAACCCAGCTGCTGGCCAAAGAGCAGGAAGAGGCGCTGCTGTACAAGGACATGCAGACCGACCTGGTACAGCAGATGATGCGCCGCATCGCCGCCGTGAAGACGCCGGGCGTGTCGCTGCCGCCGGCGCCGCTGCCGACCGACAAGCAGCCTTCGGGCCAGCCGTCGACCATTCCGCCGGCCGTGCCGATTCAGTAAAGGCGCCGCATGCAATTACGGTTGGAGGCGCTGGACGGCCATTTGGGCAAATCGCTGTCGCAGCTGTACGTGATCACCAGCGACGAGCATTTGCTGGCGCTGGAAGCCGCGGACAAAATCCGCAAGGCGGCGCGCGCGCAAGGCTATTCCGAGCGCGATGTGCTGACCGTGGAGCGCAGCTTCAAGTGGGGCGAGCTGCTGGCGGCCAATCAGGCGCTGTCGCTGTTTGGAGACAAGAAACTGATCGAGCTGCGCATCCCGACCGGCAAGCCGGGCAAGGATGGCGGCGCGGCGCTACAGAATTATGTGAAGGATCTGAGTCCGGACAACCTGACGCTGATCACGCTGCCCAAGCTGGACTGGCAGACGCAGAAGGCGGCGTGGGTGACCGCGCTGCAACAGGCGGCGGTGTATATCGACATCCCGCAGGTGGAACGGGCGCATTTGCCCAATTGGATAGGCCAGCGCCTTGCCCAACAAGGGCAGAGCGCGGACCGGCAGAGCATTGATTTCATCGCGGACCGCGTGGAAGGCAATCTGCTTGCGGCCCATCAGGAGATTCAAAAACTGGCTTTGCTGCACGAGCCGGGCAAGCTGACCTACGAGCAGGTGCACGAAGCGGTGCTGAATGTGGCGCGCTATGATGTGTTCAAGCTCAGTGAAGCGATGCTGGCGGGCGATCCGGCGCGGTTGATCCGCATGCTGGACGGCTTGAAAGGCGAGGGCGAGGCCTTGCCGCTGGTGCTGTGGGCGGTGTCGGACGAGATCCGCACGCTGCTCAAGCTGAAGGCGGGCATGGCGCAAGGCCGTCCTCTGGGCGCGTTGCTGAAAGAGCATCGCATCTGGGGGCCGAAGGAACGCATGATGGACCCGGCGCTGCGCCGCATTTCGCTGCCAACGCTGGAAGCGGCGATGAAAGACGCCGCGCAAGTGGACAAGATGATCAAAGGCCTGCGCGCGAAAGCGCATGCGGGCGACGCGTGGGACGCGATGCTGCAATTGGCGTTGAAGGTCGCACGCGGTTAAACCGACGAGACGACGATGGACACCAAGCACTACATGGAACAACTGGGCCAGCAGGCGCGCAAGGCTTCGCGCGCCATGGCCCGCGCCAACAGCGCGCAGCGCAACCGCGCGCTGTCGCTGATCGCCGACGCGATCGAACGCGACGCCGACGCCCTGCGCGCCGCCAATAAACTCGACATGGACGCCGCCGCCGCCAACGGCCTGGAGCCGGCCATGCTGGACCGCCTGGCGCTGTCCGACAAAGCCATCGCCACCATGGTGGAAGGCCTGCGCCAGATCGTCGCGCTGCCCGACCCGATCGGCGAAATCTCCGGCCTCAAATTCCGCCCGACCGGCATCCAGGTCGGCCAGATGCGCGTGCCGCTGGGCGTGATCGGCATCATCTACGAGTCGCGCCCGAACGTGACGGTGGACGCGGCCGGCCTGTGCATCAAGAGCGGCAACGCCACCATCCTGCGCGGCGGCTCGGAAGCGATCCACTGCAACCGCGCGTTGGCGAAACTGGTCAAGGAAGGCCTGGAAGGCGCCGGCCTGCCGGCGGACGGCGTGCAAGTGGTGGAGACCACCGACCGCGCCGCCGTCGGCGCCCTGATCACCATGCCGCAATACGTGGACGTGATCGTGCCGCGCGGCGGCAAGGGCCTGATCGCGCGCCTGATGGCCGAGGCCACGGTGCCGATGATTAAGCACCTGGACGGTATCTGCCACGTCTACATCGACGCCAAGGCCGACTTGAAGAAGGCGCTGGACATCGCGTTCAACGCCAAGTGCCACCGCTACGGCACCTGCAACACCATGGAGACGCTGCTGGTGGCGCGCGCCATCGCGCCGGCCGTGCTGCCGGAACTGGCCAGGCTGTACGCGACCAAGGAAGTCGAACTGCGCGCCGACGCCGAAGCGAAGGCGATCCTCGCCGGCTATCCGCACCTGGCCGACGCCACCGAGGAAGACTGGTCCACCGAATATCTGGCCGCGATTTTGTCGGTCAAGGTGGTGGCGGATATGGACGAAGCGATGGAACACATCAACACCTACTCGTCCAAGCACACCGAGTCCATCGTCACCGAAGACCACTCGGCGGCGATGCGCTTCCTGCGCGAGGTGGATTCGGCCTCGGTGATGGTCAATGCCTCGACGCGCTTCGCGGACGGTTTTGAATACGGCCTGGGCGCCGAAATCGGCATTTCCAACGACAAGCTGCACGCGCGCGGCCCGGTGGGTCTGGAAGGTTTGACTTCGCTGAAGTACATCGTCTTCGGCAACGGCGAAGTCCGTCAATAAGGAACGTTATGCTCTGGATTAAAGCACTGCACATCTTCTTCGTGATTGCCTGGATGGCCGGCGTGTTCTACCTGCCGCGCATCTTCGTCAACCTGGCGATGGAGACCGACAAAAACACCACCGCGCGCCTGCTGCTGATGGGGCGCAAGCTGTATCGTTTTTCCATGTGGTTGTCGGTGTTTGCGGTGCTGTTCGGCGCGATCCTGGTGTACATGCAGTATGGCGTGCACATGCCCGGCTGGCTGCACGCCAAACTGACGCTGGTGGTGCTGGTGATCGGCTATCACCATGCCTGCGGTCCGATCCTGAAAAAGTTTGAACGCGGTGAAAACAAACGTAGCCACAAGTGGTTCCGCGTATTTAATGAGCTGCCAGTATTCATCATGCTGGCAATCGTGATTCTGGTAGTAGTCAAGCCGTTTTAACTGAGAACCTATGGCATCCTTCTTTTGCCCATGCCCACGAGGCATGGAAGCGGCATTGGCCGAAGAGCTGCGCGAAATCGCGCAACAAAGCACCACCATGAAGGTGCACAACGAGGTGCCGGGCGGCGTACACGCTTCCGGTGAGCTTGAGGATTCGTATCGCATCAATCTGCATTCGCGCATCGCGTCGCGCGTGCTGATGCGCATGGCCGCCGGCGGCTACAAGAACGAGAACGATATCTACGACCTGACCCTGGCGCAGCCTTGGGAAGAGTGGTTCTCGTATGACCACACCATCCGCGTCGACCTGACGGCGGTGAAGTCGCCGCTGAAAAGCCTGGAGTTCACCACGCTGAAGATCAAGGACGCCATCTGCGACCGCTTCCTCGATCAATACAAGAAGCGTCCTTCGGTCGACACCAAGGAACCGGACATGCGCATCTTCGGCTTCGTCGATGCGCACCAGTTCATCGTCTATCTGGACACTTCGGGCGAGGCGCTGTTCAAGCGTGGCTGGCGTAGCGAGACCGGCGACGCGCCGCTGCGCGAAAACCTGGCCGCCGGCCTGCTGCGCGTGGCGGGCTGGAAGCCTGGCATGCCGTTGTTCGACCCGATGTGCGGCTCCGGCACCATCCTGTGCGAAGCCGCGCAGATGGTGCAGGGCGTGCCACCGGGTGCGCGCCGCCGTTTCGCCTTCGAGAAGTTCCACGATTTCGATCCGAAGCCGTGGCAGGACATGAAGGCCGCCATCAAGCCTAATCCGCTGCCGGCCGAGCCGACCATTTTCGGTTCCGATATTTCGGGCGACATGGTGGCGATGGCACGCCACAACCTGCGCAGCGCCGGCATCCTGTTCGACGTGCCGTTGAAGCAGATCGAGGCGCAGCAGGTGCAGGCGCCGACCGCGCAGCCGGGCATCCTGCTGACCAATCCTCCGTACGGCGAACGTATCGGCGTGCGCGGCGACAGCTCGCTGGAGCAGGATGAGCTGGCCAACAGCTTCTATGCGGATTTCAGCAGCACGCTGAAACAGCGCTTTGCCGGTTGGACGGTGTTCCTGTTCACGGCCGACCTGGGCGTGCCCAAGCTGCTGCGTTTGAAAGAATCGCGCAAGACGCCATTCTTCAACGGCGCGCTGGAATGCCGTTTGTTCCGCTTCGACATGGTGGCGGGCTTCAACCGCCGCGAAGCCGCCAAACCTAAAGAGTAAGCACCACCGGCCTCGCCGCTTTGCCGCGAGGCCGGCCGGGCGTCGTCGTCGACCTGAAAGGAAAACGATTTATGCTCCCGACACCGCCAGCCGGTCTGCCCGACCAGGACACCATCGAAGACGTTCCGCCACCCGAGCCGCCGCACCGCAAGCCGCTCACCGCCGCCGCGCTCGCCACCATGCTGGCCGCGCTCTCGATGATAGGCCCGTTCTCGATCGACGCTTATCTGCCGGCCTTCCCCAACATCCAGGCCACGCTGCACGCCACGCCGCTGGAAGTGCAGCAAAGCCTGACTTTCTACATGCTGGCCTTCGCCGGCATGGTGCTGTGGCATGGCGCGCTATCCGACGCCTTCGGCCGCCGCAACGTCATCCTGGTCTCGCTGGGCATGTTCGCCATCGGCACGCTGGGCTGCGCCTCCGCGCACACGGTGCACTATTTGTGGGTGTTCCGCATCATGCAGGGGGTGTCGGCCGGCGCCGGGGTGGTGGTGGGACGCGCCATCATCCGCGACCTGTATGAGGACGCCGCCGCCGCGCGCCTGCTGTCGCTGGTGACCATGATCTTCTCCATCGCCCCGGCCATCGCGCCCATCCTCGGTGGCTGGATCGTCACGCTGTCCGACTGGCGCGCCATTTTCCTATCGCTGCTGGCCTACAGCGTGCTGCTGTTCATCTTCTGCTATCGTCGCCTGCCGGAGACGCTGGCGCCGGAAAAGCGCCATCCCTTCAACCCGCGCTTTTTGGTGCGTAATTATGGCGAGATCCTGCGCTCGCCGCTGTTCCACTTCAAGACCGGCGTGCTGGCCTTGAACTTCGCCGGCCTGTTTGTCTATATTTCCGCCGCGCCGGAATTCCTGCCGCAGCAGCTGCATCTCGGGGCCTCGCAATTCGGCTGGCTGTTCATTCCATCGGTGAGCGGGGTGTTCCTCGGCGCGCTGGCGGCCAACCGCATGGCCGGGAAGATGACATTTTCGCGACAGATCGGCATCGGCTTCTGCTTCCTGCTGGCGGCTTCCCTGTTCAACCTGATCTACCACACGTTCCTGCCGCCGGCGCTGCCATGGACTGTGCTGCCGATGCTGTTCTATACCTTTGGCATGTCGGTGGTGGCGCCCGGGGCGACTTTGCTGGCGCTGGATCTTTTCCCCCACATCCGTGGCACGGTGGCGTCCTGCCAATCGTTCGCGGTGACGCTGCTTGGCGCTGTGGTGGCAGGGGTGATCGCACCCGTCCTATCACACTCCGCGCTCTGGCTAGCCGCGGGACAGACGGCGTTTAGTGCCTCTGCTCTCGTTTTGTGGTTGACGTCGCGCTATTACCGGAGCATATTAACGCGCTATCAAGGCCGATAATCATTAACGACAGGAAAAAGACTTAGTTTAGAAAGAAATTTTACTTGCTGTTAAGTTATTATCAGACTTTATGATAATATAATTTTTTAAGGCAATGTTTCCCGGCCCAAAAAACGCCGGAGAAGCGCATAAAGCCTACGTTTGCGGAACTTGGCCGTTGAGTTCCGCCCCCTGACCGATGTCTACTGGCGGCAATGCTTGATACGATGCATCAACAATCTGACCATGATATTCGCAATCGACTGCTGATTGCCCGTCTGCCGGCCATGCCGCAGATACTCATCAAGTTGATTGAGCACTTGCAGGCCGACGACGCCGGCATGCCGGAACTCGCCGCCCTCATCGCCAAGGACGCGGCGATGACCAGCAAGATCCTGACCGTAGCAAACAGCTCGGCCTACCATCGCAACCAGCGCACGGTGGGCCTCGAACAGTCGCTGGTGTCGCTCGGCACCGACATGATCAAGACGCTGGTGATCAGCGAATCGGTCTTCCAGACCTTCAACAGCTTCCCGCACTCGGGCAGCACCGACCTGCGCGGATTCTGGAAAGGCTCGCTCACCACCGCCGTGATCGCGCGCGACATCGCCAGGCAGATGGAGTACCCGCACGTCGAGGAAGCCTATCTGGCCGGCCTGCTGCACAACGTCGGCCGCCTGGCCTTGCTGGCGACGGCGCCGAAGGAATACGCCTTCAATTTCACCGCGCGCGACGACGAGGACCTGTGCGCGGTCGAGCAGCGCACGCTGCAAATCACCCACTCGGAAGCCGGCGCCTGGCTGATCGAGCGCTGGAACCTGGACTCCTTCCTGGCCGACAGCGTGCTGTATCACCACGAGCCGATCGCGCGCCTGGAGGCCGCGCATCCGCTGATCCGCATGGTGCGCCTGGCGCACCTGCTGTGCAGCCACGACGACCAGGAGCAGGCGATTGCCGAATCGGCGCGCCTGTGCAATCTCGATGGCGAGAAGCTGGAACAAATCATCAAGAACGCCGCGCGCCAGGTGGAGAAGTCGGCCAACTATCTGGGCATCGACCTGACCGGCGCCGACGACATCGTGGCGCCTGCCGCCTACGCGCCGCCGCTGGTCGATCCGGTGCAGCAGCGGCTGTCGGAGGAAGTGCGCAACATCATGCTGGTGTCCGAGATGGGACAGACCTTCGCGCGCCAGCATGGCGAAGCGGGCCTGCTGGAAGCCATCACGCGCTCGGCCCGCATCCTGTTCGATTTTGAAAACGCTGTCCTGCTGCTGGAGAACCCCACCGGCCACGCGCTGCACGGCATGGCTACCGGCGATCATCAGCAACGGCTGGCGGAATTCGTCATCCCGCTCAACAAGGGCGGCGCGGTGGCGCAGTCGGCGCTGGAGCGCACGCTGGCTTACGTCAGCCGAGAAGGCCAGGTGCACAACGTGGCGGAAGAGCAGTTGTTCCGCATCCTCGGCAGCGAGAGCATGGTGTGCCTGCCGCTGGTGGCCAACCAGCGTTGCCTCGGTGTGCTGATCGGCGGCGTGCCGGCCTGGCAGATGCCGCACCTGCAAAAGCGCGAGCGCTTCCTGCAATCGTTCGGCACCCAGGCCGCGGCCTCGCTGGAAACCGCGATCAGCGAGCGCGGTCACGCCAAGCGCCAGATCGCCCATGTGGCGGAAGAATACCGCGAAGCCTCGCGCCGCGTGGTGCATGAGGTGAACAACCCGCTGTCGATCATCAAGAACTATCTGTCGGTCCTGGACGGCAAGCTGGCCAAGCGCGAGCCGGTGGTGGGCGAGATGTCGATCCTGAACGAGGAGATCGACCGCGTCGGCCAGCTGATTAACGGCCTGGCCGATTTGCAGCCGACCGAAACTTCGCGCGTCACCGATGTGGCCAAGGTGGTGGATGACGTGCTGCGCCTGTTCCGCGCCACCGACTTCGTGCCGGCCTCGGTGCAGATCGTGGTGCGCATGCAGGAGGAGCCGGCCGAGATCGACGGCGACGCCGACCTGCTCAAGCAAATCCTGGTTAATCTGATCAAGAACGCCGTTGAGGCACTGGGCGACGGCGGCAAGATCGAGATTTCGAATCGCGGTCACGTCAATCGTGAACGCAAGCTGTATCTGGAACTGGTGGTCAGTGACACCGGTCCGGGTCTGTCGGCCGAGGTGCTGGCCAACCTGTTCTCGCCTGTACGCAGCAGCAAGGAAGGAGCCCACCACGGGCTGGGACTGTCCATCGTCCACAGCCTGGTCAAGAAAATGCAAGGCCTGATTACCTGCCGCTCCGGCAAAACGGGTACTACCTTTGAAATCCTGCTGCCCGCCAAGGGCAGTACCAGCCAAGTCGCCAGCGTGCAAACGCGGGTGATGGATTCCGCTTAAGGCCATGATGAACCTGAACTCTTTCGACCTAGCCCCCGTCGAACCGCTGTCCAACGATAATCGCCCGCGCCTGCTACTGGTGGATGACGAACCGCGCTTGCTGTCGTCATTGTACGAACTGCTGCGTGACCGCGATTATCATCTGGTGACCGCCACCTGCGGCAGCGAAGCGCTGGCGCAGCTGACCAAACTGAAATTCGACCTGATCCTGCTCGATCTGCGACTGCCCGACATGAGCGGTCACGAGATCATGGATTACATCAACGCCCGCGAGATCGACGGCGACGTGATCGTAATGAGCGGCGACGTCGGCATCGAGGCCGCCATCGGCGCCTTGAAGCGCGGCGCCTACGATTACCTGCGCAAGCCTTACAGCCGCGAGGAGCTGCTCAAGACGGTGGAGAACGCGCTGCAAAAGCGCCGTCTGGCCATCGACAACGAGCGCATCGCCTCCAAGCTGGAAAACTCGGAGAAGATGTACCGCTATCTGGTCGATTCGTCGCCGGACATCATCTACACCCTGAACCACGAGGGCAAGTTCACCTTCGTCAACGACCGCGTGCAGCAACTGCTGGGCTTCACGCGCGAAGAGCTGATCGGCAAGCACTACTCGGTGCTGGTGCACGACGAGGACCAGGAGCGCGCGCGCTACGCCTTCAACGAGCGCCGCGTCGACGAACGCGCTTCGCGCAACGTCGAGCTGCGTTTGAAGTGCAATCCCGGCACCGGCGCCGGCGGCGGCATCGAGCGCACCTTCAATAACACGCTGATGACGATTTCGCTGAACGCGATCGGCATGCACATTCCGGATCACGAAGTGAAGACGCGCGAGTTCTTCGGCACCTATGGTGTGGCGCGCGACATCACCGACCGCAAGCGCGCCGAGGAAGTCATTTCGTACCAGGCTTACCACGACATCCTGACCGACCTGCCGAACCGCATGCTGTTCAAGGACCGCCTTGGCCTGGCCGTGATTCAGGCCAAGCGCAAGCTGACCGAGTTGGCGGTGATGTTCGTCGACCTCGATCGCTTCAAGCTGGTGAACGATACGCTGGGTCACGTCAAAGGCGACGAGCTGCTGCAACAGGCGGCGCAGCGCTTGAAGGATTGCCTGCGCCGCGGCGACACGCTGGCGCGCCAGGGCGGCGACGAATTCACCATCGTGCTGCCGGAACTGCGCGACCGCCAGGACGCCAAGGCCATCGCCGACAAATTCCTCGAAAGCCTGCAACGCCCGTTCGATCTGGATGGCCATCAGGTGCACATCTCCGCGTCGATTGGTATCGCTATCTATCCGGGCGACGGCGAGACCATCGACGAACTGCTGCGCCATGCGGACATCGCCATGTATCAGGTCAAGGCGCTGGGCAAGAATGGCCACAGCTTCTATCACAACTCCATGCTGGATGTGTCGCATCAGAAGATCGCGCTGGAGCAGTCGCTGCGCAAGGCGCTGGAGCACAACGAGCTGGAAATGTACTACCAGCCGCAGGTCGACGTAGCCACCGGCCGCATCATCGGCGCCGAAGGCCTGATGCGCTGGAACCACCCGCAGCGCGGGCTGCTGGCGGCCGGCGAGTTCCTGCCGTTCGCCGAAGAGAATGGCCTGATGCTGCCGATCTCGGACTGGATGCTGGGCGCCCTGTGCCGCGATCTGCTGCAATGGAATGCCAATGGCGGCGAGGCGCTGCGTCTGTCGCTCAACCTGTCGCCGCAATATCTGGACCGCGGCGATTTCTTCGAGAAGATGCGCGGCGCGCTGACGCGCTACGGCATTTCGCCGGCGCAGATCGAAGTCGAGATCACCGAGAACATCTGCATCCGCAATCCGCAGTATGCGATTGAACAGCTGAACAAATTGTGCCAGCTGGGCGTGTCGGTGGCGATCGACGATTTCGGCACCGGCTATTCCTCGCTGGCGTATCTGCACCGCTTCCCTATCCACACCATCAAGATCGACCAGTCCTTCGTCAAGGAGATCCACGACGAGAACGGCCACTATCCGGTGATTCTGGCGATTATCTCCATCGCGCGCGGCCTGGGCCTGCATCTGGTGGCGGAAGGCGTGGAGACCGAAGTGCAGGCGCGCTATCTGGAGGCCAACGGCTGCTCCACGATGCAGGGCTATCTGTACCATCGCCCGATTTCGCTGACCAGCTTTATCGATGTATTGCAGGAGCAGAACCGCCGGTCGTCGCCATCGGTGGCTGTGCTGCACGCGGTGCCGAGCGCCGTCGACGAACAACCGGCGATGATTGCGATTCAAGCCTGATAATAAAGCATGACGAAATACAGTCCCAACGAAGCCGACGCGAACAACGGCAGTACGTACACAGCTGAATTCCTGCGCGTCAAGGGACTGGCCGAACGAGGTGTCGCCAATGCCCAGCATAGTCTGGGCTTTATGTATTTCAATGGGCAGGGCGTGGCGCAAAGCTATGAGCTGGCGGTGGTCTGGTATCGCCAGGCCGCGCAGGCGGGCCTGGAACACGCGCAGTACAACCTGGGCGTGATGTACCAGAAGGGCCAGGGTGTCGAGCAGAATTTCGAGGAGGCGGCGGCGTGGTATCGGCTGGCGGCGGAGCAGGGTTATGCGGCCGCGCAGTACAACCTTGGCTGGCTGTATGCGAAAGGGCAGGGCGTGCCTAACGATACGCTGCAAGCCATGCACTGGTTCAGCAAGGCCGCCGAACAGGGCGACGCCGGCGCGCAAAATAATCTCGGCATGATGTACGACACCGGCAAGGGTGTGCCGCAGGATTTCAAGCAGGCCATCTTCTGGTATCGCAAGGCGGCGGAGCAGGGCTATGCGCGCGCCCAGTTCAATCTCGGCCTGCGCTATGACAATGGACAGGGCGTGCCGCAGGATGTGGGGCAGGCCATGTCGTGGTATCGCAAGGCGGCCGATCAGGGCTATGCGCCGGCGCAGTTCAATCTGGCGCTCCGTTTTGATAAAGGCGACGGCATCGCACAGGATTCGCAGAAAGCCATCCTGTGGTATCGCCGCGCGGCGGAGCAGGATCACGCCAGCTCGCAATTCAATCTGGGCCTGATATACGATAACGGCCAGGGCGTGCCGCGCGATGAGCAGAAGGCGCTGGACTGGTACCGCAAGGCGGCCGAACAGGGGCACGCGGCGGCGCAGAATAATCTCGGCCTGCGCTATGACCATGGCCAAGGCGTGGAACAGGATTACGAACAGGCGCAGTTCTGGTATCGCAAGGCGGCGGAGCAGGGCTTCCCGGGCGCGCAATATCATCTTGGCTTGCTGTACGACGCCGGCCACGGCGTGGTGGTCGATCATCAGGAAGCCATCTTCTGGTATCGCAAGGCGGCCGATCAGGGCCATTTGCGGGCGCAGTTCGATCTGGGCCTGCGCTATGAAACGGGACGCGGCGTGCCGCAGGACTATCGCAAGGCCATGGGGTGGTATCGCCGCGCGGCCGAGCAGGATTATGTGGCGGCCCAGTACAGCCTCGGTCTGCTGCATGATAACGACGAAGGCCCGCAGCCCGATTGCGCGCAAGCCAATCACTGGTATCGCAAGGCGGCGGAGCAGGGGCACACACAGGCGCAGTTCGCGCTCGGCCTGCGTTATGACAATGGCATGGGCGTGCCGCAGGATTACGCCCAGGCGCATCACTGGTATCTGCAAGCGGCCTCGCAGGGGCACACCCGCGCGCAGTTCAATCTGGGTCTGATGTTTTTGGCGGGGCAGGGCGTGCGCGCCGATGCCGCCCAGGCCTGGATGTGGTTGACCATGGCCGAACGTGGCGGTTACCAGACCGCCGCACGCTATCTGCCGAATGCCGCCAGCCGCATGGACCCGGTCCAGCTGGCGCAGGCGCGCGAGCGGGTGGAAATGCTGCCGGGTTAAGTTCAAGTTTCTCATTGGCACTGCCGTTATTTAGACGACGAGCGCAATTCCGCGCCCGGGACGACGGCCGCCCATGCAGATCAACACCAACATCGCCTCTCTGAACGCCCAGCGCAGCTTGACGCGCTCGGGCGAGGATATGGCCGTGCATCTGCAACGCATGTCGAGCGGCCAGCGGATTAACTCCGCGCGCGACGATGCGGCCGGCCAGGCGGTCAGCGCGCGCATGACGGCGCAGGTGAATGGCTTGCGGCGGGCGAACCAAAATATCAACGATGGTATTTCGCTACTACAGGTGGCCGATGGCGCGGCCGGGCAGCTCAATGATAATTACCAGCGCATGCGCGAGCTGGCGGTGCAGGCGGCCAATGATACGAACAGCAAGATTGACCGCGCGGCCATTCAGCAGGAGGTGAATGCGCTGGTGTCGGCCAATGTCGATATCGTCGACGGCGCGCGCTTTAACGATCAGCGCCTGCTGGACGGGACGTTCTCGCAGCAGTTGCAGGTGGGGGCGGAGGCCGGGCAGGTGATGCAGCTGATGATACCGCGTGCGGTCATCATGGAAAGTTATTCAACCGCGCTGCTGGACGTGGCGCCGCAGCAGTCGACGGCGGTGGGCGGCACGGTGCTGGGCGCGTTGCGGTATGGCGATCTGGTGATCAATGGTTCGGTGGTGGGGGCGACGTCGGCCGGTGCGCAGGCGGGGCAGAGTGCCGGCAGCGCGTACGCGGTGGCGGCGGCGATCAATGCGGCCAGTATCCGCAATGTGTCTGCCACGGCCACCAATACGCTCGATGGCGCGGTCGGCGCAGGCGGGCCGCTGGCCAATGCCGCGCTTTCCGTGAACGGCGTGGATGTGGGACCGATTGCCGGGGCCACGGCGGCGGCGCGCGCGGCCAATGCGGCGGGGGCGATCAGCGCGACGGCCGGCACCAGCGGCGTCACCGCCAGCGCCAGCGGCAGCACGCTGACGCTGACGGCGATGGATGGGCGCGATATCGTGTTGTCGGAAGCGGTGGCGGGGGCGCTTGGGTCGCTGGGGTTGAGCGGCGGCGCGCACAAGGGCTCTGTGACGGTGGATGAGGCGCCGCGTTCGGGTGCGCACAGCATGAGCATCGGCGGGGCCAATCCGGCGCAGGCGGGATTGAGCGCGGGCGCGCAGGCGTCGGTGAGAATAGGGCCGCCGAATTATCAGGCGAAATCGGTGATTACGGCGGGCGAGCCGCCGATGGATTTGTCGACGTTCAGCGGTGCGAGTGCGGCGCTGGACTATATCGACGGCAAGTTGGACCAGGTGAACGCCATCCGCGCGCAGTTGGGGGCGGCCAGCAATCGATTGACGGCGGCGGCTGGCAATGCGGGCAATTCGGCGGACAACCTGTCGGCAGCGCGCTCGCGGATACTGGACGCCGACTATGCCGACGAAGCCGCGCAACTGACGCGCACCCGCATCCTGCGCGAAGCCGGCGCCTCCATCGTCGCCCAAGCCAACGCCATGCCCCAGCAGGCCCTGCTCCTGCTACGCTAGCCCCGCCCGCCGCCCGCCGCCCGCCGCCCGCCGCCCGCCGCCCGCCGCC
>NZ_WNKY01000150.1 GCF_009720825.1 Duganella radicis
AGCTGACCTATGCCGGCAATCTGAACAACCTGGCCTCGCTCAAGCAGGACGCGCGCCACACCTTTGTGCGCGGCGACATCTGCGACCAGGCGCAGGTGCTGGCCCTGTTCCAGCAGCACAAGCCGCGTGCGGTGGTGCACTTCGCCGCTGAAAGCCACGTCGACCGCTCCATCCTCGGTCCGGGCGAATTCATCAACACCAACATCAACGGCACCTTCAGCCTGCTGGAAGCGGCGCGCGCCTACTGGTCCGGCC
>NZ_WNKY01000151.1 GCF_009720825.1 Duganella radicis
ACTTTCAGGCCCTGGCGTTTTTCAATGGTGGCGATGAACTGGCCCGCCTCCAGCAGCGACTCGTGGGTGCCGGTGTCGAGCCAGGCCATGCCGCGCCCCATCACTTCGACGTTGAGCTGGCCCTTGTCCAGATACACCTTGTTGACGTCGGTGATTTCCAGCTCGCCGCGCGCGGACGGCTTGATGCTGGCGGCGATGTCGCACACCTGGTTGTCGTAGAAGTACAGGCCGGTGACGGCGTAGTTCGATTTCGGC
>NZ_WNKY01000152.1 GCF_009720825.1 Duganella radicis
ACTTTCAGGCCCTGGCGTTTTTCAATGGTGGCGATGAACTGGCCCGCCTCCAGCAGCGACTCGTGGGTGCCGGTGTCGAGCCAGGCCATGCCGCGCCCCATCACTTCGACGTTGAGCTGGCCCTTGTACAGATACACCTTGTTGACGTCGGTGATTTCCAGCTCGCCGCGCGCGGACGGCTTGATGCTGGCGGCGATGTCGCACACCTGGTTGTCGTAGAAGTACAGGCCGGTGACGGCGTAGTTCGATTTCGGC
>NZ_WNKY01000153.1 GCF_009720825.1 Duganella radicis
ATGAGGGCGGTCAGTACTTGGATACGGACGGCGTTTTCGCTGCGCCCCAGGAAACGCTTGATCTTCAGGTGCTGCTTGAGCCATTTGAAAAACAGTTCGATCCCCCAGCGCTCCTTGTAGCGCTGGGAAATTTCGAGTGCCGTGCTTTGCAAATCGTTGGTGGCAAAGACGAGCGGCGCAGCGCCAGGGCGCGCCACGGTGACTCGCCGCAGTTGTTTGTCGTAGTGATTGCGCCGCCGGCCGCCGGGTGTCTTG
>NZ_WNKY01000154.1 GCF_009720825.1 Duganella radicis
ATCACATTGCGGTCCACCGCCACCACCTCGCCCACGCCTTGCAGGCTGCGCGCCAGTTCGTACCCCACTTGGCCGGTGCTGCCGGTCAGCAGCACCTTCATGCGAACACCTCGGCGTCGGCCAGCAATGCTGCCGCCTGATCCTTGCCGGACAGCAGCGGCGCCGCCGCCAGCGCCGGCCATTGAATGCCGACCGCCGGATCGTTCCACAGGATGGCGCGCTCGTGCTCCGGCGCCCAGTAGTCGGTGGTCTTGT
>NZ_WNKY01000155.1 GCF_009720825.1 Duganella radicis
ATAAGTGCACATGGCGGATGCCTTGGCGATTACAGGCGATGAAGGACGTAGTAGCTTGCGATAAGCTGCGGGGAGCTAGCAAACAAGCTTTGATCCGCAGATTTCCGAATGGGGAAACCCGGCCCTTTGGGTCATCACTCACTGAATACATAGGTGTGTGAAGCGAACGCGGCGAACTGAAACATCTAAGTAGCTGCAGGAAAAGAAATCAACCGAGATTCCCAAAGTAGTGGCGAGCGAAATGGGAAGAGCCT
>NZ_WNKY01000156.1 GCF_009720825.1 Duganella radicis
CAAGCGCCTTAGAATACTCATCTCGCCCACCTGTGTCGGTTTGCGGTACGGTCTCGTATGACTGAAGCTTAGAGGCTTTTCTTGGAACCACTTCCGATTGCTACAGGACCTAAGTCCTTCGTCCCGTTCCCTTGAATTACGTGCCCGGATTTGCCTAAGCACCTTCTATGAAACAGAAACTGACTATTCCAACAGTCAGACAACCTTCCGCGATCCGTCCCCCCATCGCATCATACGACGG
>NZ_WNKY01000157.1 GCF_009720825.1 Duganella radicis
TCAAAGCTTGTTTGCTAGCTCCCCGCAGCTTATCGCAAGCTACTACGTCCTTCATCGCCTGTAATCGCCAAGGCATCCGCCATGTGCACTTATTCACTTGTCCCTATAACCTTGACGGCTATAGTTCAAGCATTTACTACTATGTGATGATGAGTTTTACTACCCTAAGTGTGTAATTTCTTACACGCTTAATAAAACTTTACTTCTTCCAGATTGTTAAAGAACGG
>NZ_WNKY01000015.1 GCF_009720825.1 Duganella radicis
GGCGAAGGCGGTAGCCCGCCTGGCGGCCGTGACGACGGTGGCCGGCGTGGCGGTGGTGGCGAAGGCGGCGTCGGGTGTCGCTGCCTGGCCCGGTGCCGGCAGCGTCAGCGCGGCGCACAGCGTCCACGCCGCCGCCAGCAGGCGTACGCGGAGCGGCATGGGGAAGCGCGGCAGCGCGGCTTGGCGATACGTATCCATGGCGCGCTCACAGGCATTCTTGCGTGCGCTGCACGCCTGCGATCACACCGACACAGGACCGCGCACGCGGCGCGGCGGCCAGCACGCGCGGCTTCGGCGGCGCTGGCGGCTCGGCGGCTGGCGTACCCGACGCGGGCGGCGCGACCGGCGGCGGCTCATGCGCGCCAAGCAGCGTTCCCTTGGTTGCGCCTTCGGTGGTACCCGGACGCGGGTCCACCTGATTGCGCAACACCAGCGACAGCGTGCCCACGCTGCGCGCCAGGTCCAGATTCTCGGCCTGCGCCGGCGTCACCTCCAGCGTCACCGCATTCACCACGCGCGGCTTGGTCTCATCGCGCCCCACTTCCTGCGCCACCGCCAGCACCAGTATGCGCTCCAGCACAATCTTGGAAATCGCCTTGTCATTGGACTGCGTGTTGACGATGATGTCGACAAAATTCCCCGGCAGCGCAAATCCCGCCACGCCCACCACATCGTTCACCCGCACCGTGATGGCGCGCTTGCCTTCGGCGATCAGGGCCGACAAGCCGCCCAGCGTGCCGGCCGGCGCCAGTTTGGCTTCGCTCAACGGCTCGTCGCGCAGCACACTGGTTTTCAGCACGCGCCCTACCAGCTTGCCGTGATCGCGCAGCGCGCCGCGTGGCAGGCTCTCGGCCGGCCAGTCGATCTGCTTGAGCATCTCCGGCGTCAGACGCTGGCCAAGATTGACATCCTGCGCCGCCACCACAATCTTGTTCGAAGAACCGGGCGTCTGCCGCAGCAGCCAGCGCGAAGCCAGCGCCACCGCCGCCAGTCCGAACACGATGGCCAGCGCCATCATCAACAGTGCGCGCCGGTTCTTCATGCTATTCGCGGCTCCACATCGTCGGCTGCCGCGCGCAAGTCAAAATCGGCGCCGGCGAACATGCTGATCCAGGCCTGGTCCAGCGTGGCGATGGCGAGGCGCGCCGGTTCGCCCATGAAACCGGCGAAATCCGCCACCCGGCCGACGATCTCGCGCGGATAGCAGGCCAGCAGCGGCAACCCGGCGCCCGCATGCAGCTCGTCCAGCAGATAGCGCAGCGCCGCTTCGTCATACGCCACGCCCAGGCTCAGACACTGCTGGCGCACCAGCGTGCGATAACTGGCGGCGCTCAGCGCGCCCACCGGAATCTTGTAGCCGACGCGGCGCAACGCCGCATCGTCCAGCAGCGACGACGGCGGCAAGCTGGTGGCAAACACCAGCCGCATGCGGCACGGCACCGTGAAGTGATAACCACCGGCCAGCGACAAGGCGCTGCGCTCCAGCTCCTGTGCCTGCGTAAAGCGGTTCAGCAGCTCGACCGCCGGCACGCGCTGGCGGCCCAGGTCATCGACAATCAGCAGGCCGTTGTTGGCCTTGAGCTGCGGCGGCGCGCGATAGCAGCCACTGGTGGCGTCTGGCTGCAAGTCCAGCATGTCCGCATCGAGCGATGCGTCCAGCACCACCGCCGGCCGCTGGCACAGTACCCAGCGCGGATCGCCGCTGCGCCGCTCGGGCGCCTGCTGCGCCAGGCGCGCCTGACGCGGCAAGGGTGGGCGGTGCACGGCAGGGTCGTACACCTGCACGATGTCCTGCCCCACCACCAGCGCATGCGGTACCGCCACCAGGCCTTGCGACAGCGTGCCGAGACGGCGCGCCAGCAGCGACTTGCCGCTGCCCGACGGTCCGTACAACAGCATGCTGCGCCCCGCATGCATGGCCGCACCCAGCATGCGCTGCACCTGCGGCGCCAGGAAATCGTCGCTGAATTCCGCCGCCAGTTCATCGGCGTTCAACTGCGGCGCCTGCGCGGCCAGGCGTTCGACCACGGCGCGATACGCCTCCAGCGTCACCGGCGCCGCGCCGACATACGGGCAGCGCTCGTGCCAGGCGGCGGCGCGCTGCTTGCCGGCGCCCGTCAACTGGTACTGCACGTCGATGTCGGACTCGCCGCGCCACGCCACCTCCACCACGTGCTCGGCCACCATGAAATCCAGCACCTCGCGCAGCACATTGATTGACAGATGCAGCCGCGTGGTCAGCACCGGCAGATGGCTTTTGCCGCCAAGGTAGAGCACCTTGGCGATCAGTTCGACGATCAGCTGCTGCGGCAGGCCGCTGTCGCGCACCGATTTCGGTTGCGGCGGCAGCGCGGCTTCCGGCTCGGCATCGAGCAGCTGCGTGTAGGGGGACGGCGGTTCCAGGGCTAGCATCGTTATCTCCGCAAGGAAACTAATTTCGGTGTGGAATCAAGTTTAGCCAGCCATGCTTTGCGGACATTGACGTGCAGCAAGCGCAGCTCAATGATGCTGCCAAGCGACAAGGCCTACCGTGCCGAGCGCGATCGCCACACCGTAGGGAATGCCGCCCACGCTGGCCTGCGGCGGCAACGGTACCGGCATCAGCGGCACGCCCAGCAGGCGCAGCAGCAAGGGCTTGCAGATCAGGCGCAGATTGCGCGCACTGTCGCGCCAGCGTCCGCTCCACAACAGCATCAGCAGCGCGATCGCGCCGCCGATCAGGGCCGACAACGCGGCAACTTGCAGCGCCTGCCACGGCCCGACAAACGCCCCCACCATGGCCATCAGCTTGACATCGCCGGCGGCCATGCCGCGCAGCAGATACAGGGGCAGAAATAAAAAAAGGCCGGCGAAACCGCCGGCCAGCCACAGCGACACCGACGACCCCGGCTGCCCGCTCAGCAGGTGCAGTATCAGCGCCAGCATCAGGCCGCTGAGGATGAGCACATTCGGTATCTTGCGCATGGCCAGATCTGTCAGCGCCGCTTGCGCCACCAGGCAGATCAGGATCACTTCAATCGCATTCAGCATGACGGTTCTCCCGAAAGAGCTTTCCGGCCGCGGCCGGAAAGCTCAGCTGCCGCTTACGTCGCCGCCGTGATGGAAGCGGCGATGCCGGAGAAGGCCGTGCTGATCGCCGGTCCCAGCACCGCGAAGGCGCCCACCACCACCGCCACCATGGTGGCGGCGATCAATCCGTACTCAATTGCGGTGATCCCGTCTTCCTCGCGCCCAAATTCCTTTACTGCTGCGATAATCGCGTTCATGTCGTACTCCTTTGGTTAAGTCCATCGGTAAGCCTCTGGCGCACGCCTGCCGCGCCATTGAGTTCACTATACGGACCACAGGTTTTAAAGAGTTGACGCTACGCAAGTTTTCCATGCGGAATCTTTTTAGTGGCAGATCAAGGGGAATGTAGGAAAAAGGTCGCATTATTGGGCAATGGAAGTTTTTTTTCGCACACAAGAATTGCCTCGATTGCAAAAAGCTATTATCCTGCTTAGCTGTTCTTTGGAAAGGCAAATGGACTCCCTACTGAAACACATGGTGGACATGACCGGTCACCGCGATCACACGATGCTCGACATCTCGGTGATTTCAGCGGTGCAGGAGCTTGCCCGCGCCGATCTGGTCCGTGTGTTGACCTTGGCCACCGTGCGGGGAAAGGTTTTCGTCCGTCCGCGCGCCGAGATCCTGGCCGGCGAAGCCGCGCGCATGGTGGATACGTCCTACCAGCACCATCCGGGCGAACCGATCACGACCTATCCCGCCTTGGCGCAATGCGTCGCCAATCACGAATCGAGTGCCGAAGTCGCCAACGAGGCCGACGAACACACCCTGTGGCTGCCGATCTGGCTGGGCGACAAGGCCGATACCTGCCTGGAAGTGGTCAATCCGACGCCATACACCAAGGAAACCATCCACGTCATCGGCGCGATTGTCAGCGTCTACCGCAACTTCCAGAACCTGCTGGATTACAGCGAACGCGACTCCCTGACCGGCCTGCTCAACCGCAAGACTTTCGACGACCAGTTGTCCAAGATGCTGGCCGCCTGCACCGACCAGGATGCCGTCACCCTGCCGGGCGAACCGGAGCGCCGCCACCACAGCGAAGAAGAAAAGCAATGGCTGGCGGTGGTGGACGTGGACCATTTCAAGCACGTTAACGACCGTTTCGGCCATTTATACGGCGATGAGGTACTGATCCTGATCGCCAACCTGCTCACCTCCTCGTTCCGCGCGCAAGACCGCGTGTTCCGTTTCGGCGGCGAGGAGTTTGTCGTGCTGCTGCGTTCGGCCACGCTGGACAACGCCAAGAAAATCATCGAGCGCTTCCGCATGAACGTGGCGGCGCATGACTTCCCGCAGGTGGGCAAGGTGACGGTAAGCGTGGGCTTTGTCAGCATCAGCGCGCTGGAGGCGCCGGTGATCATCCTGGGCCATGCCGACCAGGCGCTGTACTACGCCAAGAGCCATGGCCGCAACCTGGTCTGCCACTACGACGAGCTGGTCAGCGGCGGCAAGCTGCAAGCCATCGCGTCCAACGATACGGCGGAATTCTTCTAAGCCTAAGCCGCGACCGTCAGGAAGCGCATCGGGTCCACATTCCACTTGGCCGGCGATTCATGGCCGACGATCTTGTCGCCGCCGCCAAAGCCGACGCCGCGCGACAGATCCACCGTTTCCGGCTTGATGTAGACATTCTTCTTGGTGTGGAAGAACACGTTGACCTTGGGCGCCAGCAGATTGGTCTCGTGTGGCTCCACCACCACACCCAGACGCCCCGACTCCAGCAACACCATGGTGCCGACCGGATAAATCCCGACGCAGCGCATGAATTCCTGCGCGTACTGCGGGTTGAAGTGGAACTTGCTCCACTCGTAAATCTTGCGTAGCGCAGCCGCCGCCGACATGCCCTTGTGATAGCAGCGGTCCGCGGTAATGGCGTCGTACACGTCGACAATGGCGGCCATCTGCGCCAATTCGCTGATATCGTCGTTGGCCTGCTTGCTCGGATAGCCGCTGCCGTCGCGCCGCTCGTGGTGGTGCAGCGTGATGTCGAGCGGAATCGGGCCGATCTCCGGCGACTGGCGCAGGATGTTATAGCCGTCTTCCGGATGTTTCTTGATGACGGCGAATTCCTCGTCGGTCAGCGGACCCGGTTTGTTGAGGATGTGATCCGGCACCAGCGCCTTGCCGGTGTCGTGCAGCAGCCCGCCGAGGCCGGCCTGGTGGGTGATCTCGGGCGGAATGTTGCGCGAACGGCAGAACGCCACCAGCAGCGTGCACACGCTGACCGAGTGCAGGAAAGTGTAGTCATCCTTGGTCTTGATGCGCAGCAGACCCACCAGCGCGCCGGGATTGCGCAAAATCGATTCGGTAATGTTTTGCACCACCGGCTGCACGTGGTCCAGTTCAATGGCCTTGCCGAGACGGGCATCCTGCATGACGGTACGCACCAGCGTCGAGGCCTGATGGCGGATCTGCACCGCGCGCTGCATTTCCTCGGCCAGCGGCACGCGGGTCTGCACCGGCGCCTTGGCCACGATTTCGACGATTTCCCGTTCGGTGGCCGCTTGTGCTTCGGCCAGCGTGGGCGCATCCTCCACATCCAGGCCCTTGCTGCTGTCTATGACAACGTCGTGGATGCCGGCGTTGATGATCTTGCGGATTTCCTCGCCGCTGGAGATCTTGAAGCGATTACGCACGAAGGGATGGGTCATCCAGTCGCAGCTCAGGTCATGAATGTACATGCCCACTTTCAGCTGGGAAGAGTCGACTTTCTTTAACATACGTTTACCCGTCAAAATGGCGCGGTCTGCGCTAACACAGTATAACAAACAGTTTCCTACCGGGATTAAATTTACAACATGGAATTACGCCAGCTCCGTTATTTTGTTGCTATCGTCGATCACGGCTCGCTGTCGCGTGCGGCGCTGATTTTGCATGTCGCCCAGCCGGCGCTGACCCAGCAGTTGCGCCAGCTGGAAGAGGAGCTGGGCGTGCAGTTGCTGCACCGGACCGCCCAGGGCGTACTCAGCACCGATGCCGGCAAAGTGTTCTACGAACACGCCCAGGCCATCCTCAAGCAGGTGGCCGACGCCCGCTCGGCGGTGGCGCAGTCGGCCGAGCGGCCCAGCGGCAGCGTCACGCTGGGGCTGCCGCACAGCATTTCCGGCGCACTGGCCCTGCCACTACTGATGGCCACCCGCGCCCATTACCCGGAAATCAGTCTCCAATTGACCGAGGAACTGACCGGCAACCTGAGCGACCAGCTCAAGTCCGGCCGCGTCAACCTGGCGGTGCTGTTCGACGACGGCCAGCTCAGCCAGTTCGCCACCACGCCGCTGGCCGAGGAGGAACTGCAATTCATTTGCCGCGCCGACGCGGCGTATGCTCAAAGTGAGCATTCACTCACGCTAGAGCAGGCTTTGCAGGCCATGCTGATCCTGCCGGGTCTGCAACATGGCGTGCGACCGCGCATCGAAAGCGTGGCGCGCGAGGCCGGCCTGAGCGTCGGCAATGTGATTGAGATCAACTCCATCGCCATCCTCAAATCGGCCCTGCTGGCCGACATGGGCGCCACTATTTTGCCGTCCGCGCCTGTCCTGGACGAACTTCAGCGCGGCACGTTGCGTGCCCAGCGCATCCATAGCCCGCCGATTTCGCGCACCGTGGTGCTGTGTGCTTCACGCAACATTCCGCTGACCAATGCCGCTGCCGCCATCAGCCGACTGGTGCGGCAAGTCAGCGACCAGCTGTGCGCCGATGGCAGTTGGCCCGGCGCAACACCGATATAAGTTTTTCTTATACCCCTATCGGCAAACGATATTTCCGTATACGTCAAGTAGCGCCCATACTGGTCATAGAACCGCCCACCAGCGGTTAGTGGCCTGAACCTGGCATGCCCACCCGGCATCCCCCAGTTCGAGCGCGATCTGACTACAAGAACGGAGACACCACCATGCCAGACGGCAGCAGCTCGCTCACGTCCGTGAGCCTCGACGACAAATACACTTCCACCAAAGGCACCATTTTCCTGTCCGGCATCCAGGCCCTCGTGCGCCTGCCGATGATGCAGCAGGTGCGCGACAAGATGGCGGGCCTGAACACGGCCGGCTTCATTTCCGGCTACCGCGGCTCGCCGCTGGGCGGCCTCGATGAAAACCTGTGGAAGGCCAAGCCGCACCTCGAAGCGCACAACGTGCAGTTCGTGCCGGGCGTGAACGAGGACTTGGCGGCGACCGCCGTGTGGGGCTCGCAGCAGGTGGATCTGATCGGTGAATCCAAATACGACGGCGTGTTCGCCATGTGGTACGGCAAAGGCCCGGGTGTGGACCGCTGCGGCGACGTCTTCAAGCACATGAACCATGCCGGCACCTCGAAGCACGGCGGCGTGCTGCTGGTGGCCGGCGACGACCACGGCGCGTATTCGTCCACGCTGCCGCACCAGTCGGATCACATCTTCTCGGCCTGCATGGTGCCGGTGCTCTACCCTTGCAATGTGCAGGAGTATCTGGACCTCGGCATCCACGGCTGGGCCATGTCGCGCTTCTCCGGTTGCGCGGTGGCGTTCAAGGCGCTGGCCGACACGGTGGAGTCGTCGGCCTCGATCGACGCCGATCCGTTCCGTGTCGAGACCAGGATTCCGAAAGACTTCGTGATGCCGGAAGGCGGCCTGAATGCGCGCCTGTCCAGCATTCCGCTGGGCCAGCAGGCGCGCAATCAGGAAGCGCTGATGCAGGACTACAAAATCTACGCCGCGCTGGCCTATGCGCGCGAGAACAAGCTGAATCACATCACCATCGATTCGAAAGACGCCAAGCTGGGCATCATCGCCTCCGGCAAATCGTATCTGGACGTGCTGGAAGCGCTGGAAGAACTGGGCATCGATGAAGAGATGGCCGCCAAGGTCGGCCTGCGCCTGTTCAAGGTCGCCATGCCATGGCCGCTGGAGCCGGACAGCGTGCGCGAATTCGCACAGGGCCTGGACGAGATTCTGGTGGTGGAGGAAAAACGCCAGTTCGTCGAATATCAACTGAAGGAACAGCTGTACAACTGGCGCGACGACGTGCGCCCGCGCGTGATCGGCAAGTTCGACGACAAGGGCGAATGGGTGGCGCCGCGCGGCGAGTGGCTGCTGCCGCCGAAGGCCGACTTCTCGGTGTCGCAAGTGGCGCGCGTGATCGCCAGCCGCGTGGCGCGCTACATCAGCGACGCGCACATCCAGCAAGAGATCAAGAACCGCCTGACCTTCCTCGATGAGAAGGACGCGGTGCTGAAGAAGGCCATCAGCACGCCATTCCGCCCAGCCTTCTACTGCTCCGGATGCCCGCACAACACCTCGACCAAGGTGCCGGACGGTTCGTTCGCGCTGGCCGGCATCGGCTGTCACGTCATGGCCACCTCGATCTACCCTGAGTACAACAAGCTCACCACCCATATGGGCGGCGAAGGCGCGCCATGGATCGGCCAGGCCGCGTTCTCCAAAGTGCCGCACGTATTCCAGAATCTGGGCGACGGCACCTACTTCCACTCCGGTTACCTGGCCATCCGCGCGGCGGTGGCGGCCAAGGTCAATATCACCTACAAGATTTTGTACAACGACGCTGTCGCCATGACCGGCGGCCAGCCGGTGGACGGTCAGACCTCGGTGCCGATGATCGCGCAGCAGATGGCGGCGGAAGGCGTGAAGCGTATCGCGCTGGTGACGGAAGACCTGTCGCGCTATACCGATCGTTCGGCGCTGCCGTCCATCGTGTCGCTGCACGACCGCAAGGAGATGGACGCAGTCCAGCGCGAACTGCGCGAACTGCCGGGCACTTCGGTGCTGATCTACGACCAGACCTGCGCGGCCGAGAAGCGCCGTCGCCGCAAAACCGGCGCTTATCCCGACATCGCCAAGCGCATGGTCATCAACGAAGCCGTGTGCGAAGGCTGCGGCGACTGCGGCGTCCAGTCCAACTGCGTGTCCATCCTGCCGAAGGAAACGGAATTCGGCCGCAAGCGCACCATCGATCAATCGTCGTGCAACAAGGACTACTCGTGCACCAAGGGCTTCTGCCCGAGCTTCGTGACGGTGGAAGGTGGCGCGCTGAAAAAATCCAAGACCGGCGCCACCCAAAGCGATGACGGCTGGGATGCACTGCCTGTGCCCGCGCTGCCGGACTGCGAGCATCCTTACAACATTCTGATCAACGGCATCGGCGGCACCGGCGTGATTACCGTGGGCGCGCTGATGGGCATGGCCGCGCACATCGAAGGCAAAGGCGCCTCGGTGCTGGACATGACTGGCATGTCGCAGAAAAACGGTTCGGTGACGTCGCATGTGAAGATCGCCCGCACCCCTGAGCATCTGCGCGCGCAGCGCATCGCCACCGGCGAAGCGGACGTCATCCTCGGTTGCGACATGCTGACCGCTGGCGCCGCCGATGCGGTATCGAAGATGCGCCCGGGCCGTACGCTGGCCATCGTCAACCTGCACGAGCAGCCGCCCGGCACCTTCGCGCAAAACGCCGACTGGCAGTACCCAGCGGCCGACGTGCGCGCGCTGATCGAGGAATCGGTCGGTGCCGGCGCCGCCGACTTCATCGACGCCACCAAGCTCGCCACCGCGCTGATGGGCGACTCGATCGCCGCCAACCTGTTCATGCTGGGCTACGCCTGGCAGCGCGGCCGTATCCCGCTGAAAGAGGAATCGCTGCTGCGCGCGATCGAACTGAATGGCGTGGCCGTCGCCTCCAACAAGAAGAGCTTCCTGTGGGGACGCCGCGCGGCGGTGGATCTCAAGCGCGTCGAGCACACCGCCACGCCGGCGCAAGCCATCGTGGTACAGATGCCGCAAAGCCTGGACACCATCGTCGCCAAGCGCATGGTCTTCCTGACCGGCTACCAGAACGCCGCCTACGCAGACGCCTACTCGGAACTGGTGGCGCAAGTGCGCGCCAAGGAAAACTCGCTCGGCCTGGGCAACAAGCTGTCCACCGCTGTCGCCAAATCCTACTTCAAGCTGATGGCCTACAAGGATGAATACGAAGTGGCGCGGCTGTACACCGACGGCCGTTTCGTCGAACAGCTGCAATCGCAGTTCGAAGGTAACTTCAGCGTCAAGTTCAACCTGGCGCCGCCGCTGTTCGCGAGGAAGGACGCCAAGGGCCATCTGGTGAAGGCGGAATTCGGCTCGTGGATGTGGAGCGCTTTCAAAGTGCTAGCCAGGCTGAAAGGCCTGCGCGGCACCGCCTTCGACATCTTCGGCTACACCGAAGAACGCAAGATGGAGCGCGCGCTGATTGTTGAATATCGCGAGATGGTGGCGTCGCTGCTGGCCAGGCTGAATGCGGACAACCACGCCACCGCCGTCGATCTGGCCGCGCTGCCGGAGAAAGTGCGCGGCTTCGGCCATGTGAAGGAAAAGGCGGTCGCCACCTTCCGCACCGAAAAAGCGCGCCTGATGGCACAGTACATATAATGATTAAAAAAATATAAGGGACACCAATGAACGATCTCTCGACCCCGAAAATCGCGGCTGTGGACGACCAGCCGCGCGTCAAGAACAAGGTTCGCTTCGTTACCGCGGCCTCGCTGTTCGACGGCCACGACGCGTCGATCAACATCATGCGCCGCATCCTGCAATCGAATGGCGTGGAGGTGGTACACCTCGGCCATAACCGTTCGGTGGATGAAGTGGTGACCGCCGCGCTGGCGGAAGACGTGCAGGGCATCGCCATCTCCAGCTACCAGGGCGGCCACGTTGAATATTTCAAATACATGATCGACCTGCTGCGCCAGCGCGGCGGTGCGCACATCAAGGTATTCGGTGGCGGCGGCGGTGTGATCGTGCCGCACGAAATCGAAGAGCTGCATGCCTACGGCGTCACCAAAATCTTTAGTCCGGAAGATGGCCAGCGCATGGGCCTGGTCGGCATGATCCAGTGGATGGTGCAGCAGTGCGACATCGACCTGTCGCCATACTCGCCAACCTCGCTGGCGCCGCTGCGTGAAGGCGATATCGCCGCGCGCCATCGCCCGCTGGCGCAGTTGATCACCGCCCTGGAGAACGACAAAGCCGCGCCGGCGCTGCGCACCGAGCTGCTGGCGGCGGCCGAAGACCTGCCGGTGCCCACGCTGGGCATCACCGGCACCGGCGGCGCCGGAAAATCCTCGCTGACCGATGAACTGATACGCCGCGTCCGCCTCGATCAGGGCGATGCGCTGAACATCGCCGTGATCTCGATCGACCCATCGCGCCGCAAATCGGGCGGCGCGCTGCTGGGCGACCGTATCCGCATGAATGCCATCAATCCATGGGCCGGCCAGTCGCGCGTGTTCATGCGCTCGTTGGCCACGCGCGAAGCAGGTTCCGAGATTTCGCAGGCGCTGCCGGACGTTATCGCCGCCTGCAAGGTGGCCGGCTTCGATCTGGTGATCGTTGAAACCTCCGGCATCGGCCAGGGCGACGCCGCCATCGTGCCGCACGTGGATGTCTCCATGTACGTGATGACGCCGGAATTCGGCGCCGCCTCGCAGCTGGAAAAAATCGACATGCTCGATTTCGCCGACTTCATCGCCATCAACAAATTTGACCGCAAGGGTGCGCAAGACGCGCTGCGCGACGTCGCCAAGCAGTACCAGCGCAACCGCGAACTGTGGAGCAAGCGTCCGGAAGAGATGCCGGTGTACGGCACGCAGGCCTCGCGCTTCAACGACGATGGCGTGACCGCACTGTATCAGGGCCTGCTGCCGCGCCTCGTGCAACTGGGCCTGCGCGCGCAAGCGGGCAAGCTGATTGCGGCCGATGTACGCCACTCCAGCGGCAAGAACGTCATCGTGCCGCCGGCACGCGCGCGCTACCTGGCGGAGATTGCCGACACCGTGCGCGGCTACCACCGCTTCACCCGCAAGCAAGTCACGCTGGCGCGCGAACGCCAGCAGTTGAGCGAATCCAAACGCATGCTGGCCATCGCCCACAAAGCCGCCGATTTCGACGACCTGATCGCCGAGCGCGATGCTGAAATGGACGCCAGCGCCAAAAAGCTGCTGGCGCAATGGCCCGACATGCAAGCCGCCTACGCCGGCGACGACTACGTGGTGAAAATCCGCGACAAGGAAATCCGCACCCGCCTCGTGCAGCACACGCTGTCCGGCACGCGCATCCGCAAGGTGGCGCTGCCGCGTTATGAGGACCATGGTGAAATCCTGCGCTTCCTGATGCTGGAAAACGTACCGGGCTCCTTCCCCTTCACCGCCGGCGTGTTCGCCTTCAAGCGGGAGGGCGAAGATCCAACCCGCATGTTCGCCGGCGAGGGCGATGCCTTCCGCACCAACCGCCGCTTCAAGCTGGTCTCCACCGGCATGGACGCCAAGCGCCTGTCGACCGCGTTCGACTCGGTGACCTTGTACGGCGCCGATCCGGCGCTGCGTCCGGACATCTACGGCAAGGTTGGCAACTCGGGCGTGTCGATCGCCACGCTGGACGACATGAAGGTGCTGTACGACGGCTTCAATCTGTGCAGCCCAAGCACCTCGGTATCGATGACCATCAACGGCCCGGCGCCGACCATCCTGGCGATGTTCATGAACACCGCCATCGACCAGCAGATCGACAAATTCGTCGAAGAGAACAAACGCCAGCCTAGCGCCGACGAAGCTTCGAAGATCAAGGCATGGGTACTGCAAAACGTGCGCGGCACCGTGCAGGCGGACATCCTGAAGGAAGACCAAGGGCAGAACACCTGCATCTTCTCCACCGAGTTCTCGCTGAAAGTGATGGGCGATATCCAGGAGTACTTCGTGCACCATCAGGTGCGCAACTTCTACTCGGTGTCCATCTCCGGCTACCACATCGCCGAAGCGGGCGCGAATCCGATCTCGCAGCTGGCGTTCACGCTGTCGAACGGCTTCACCTTTGTGGAGGCCTACCTGGCGCGCGGCATGCACATCGACGACTTCGCGCCCAACCTGTCGTTCTTCTTCTCGAACGGCATGGACCCGGAATACACGGTGCTGGGCCGCGTGGCCCGTCGCATCTGGGCCGTGGCGATGCGCGACAAATACGGCGCCAACGACCGCTCGCAAAAGCTCAAGTATCACGTGCAGACCTCGGGCCGTTCGCTGCACGCGCAGGAGATCGACTTCAACGACATCCGCACCACGCTGCAAGCGCTGATCGCCATCTACGATAACTGCAACTCGCTGCACACCAATGCCTACGACGAAGCCATCACCACGCCGACCGACGAATCGGTGCGCCGCGCACTGGCGATCCAGCTGATCATCAACCGCGAATGGGGCCTGGCCAAGAACGAAAACCCAAACCAGGGCTCGTTCATCATGGACGAATTGACGGATCTGGTGGAAGAAGCGGTGCTGCAAGAGTTCGAGCGCATCGCGGAGCGTGGCGGTGTGCTGGGCGCGATGGAGACCGGCTACCAGCGCGGCAAGATTCAAGAGGAGTCGATGCTGTACGAGCATCAAAAGCACGACGGCACGCTGCCCATCATCGGCGTCAACACCTTCCGCAATCCGAAAGGCGCGGCGGCGCCAGCGCAGATCGAGCTGGCGCGTTCCACCGACGATGAGAAGCAATCGCAGCTCAAGCGCCTGGAGGACTTCCACGCGCGCAACGCGGCCAGCGCGCCACAAGCGCTGGCCGCATTGCAGCAAGCCGCCATCGACAACGCCAACGTCTTCGAAAAACTGATGGACGCCGTGCGGGTCTGCTCACTGGGCCAGATCACCACCGCCCTGTTCGAAGTCGGCGGCCAGTATCGCCGCAATATGTAAAGCTGTCGCTCTACTTCAACTTCCCGGCGCCCGCACTCGCGGGCACCGCGGTCAGCGTTGCCGTGGCGCTTTGCAGCGTGTAGGCATACGGCGGCGTCCACACATTGGCGCCGGTCGGCTGCGCATAACCACACTGCCCATCCACCGCGTTCGTGCCCGACTTATCGCTGGTGAACACATGGCCCGATGAGCGGAAGCCGATGAAGCTCTTGCCCTTGATGGCTTTGCCGCAGAACTCAGCCAGTTTAAGACCGGTGATGTTGTAATACTGGTTCTCCAGCAGCATGTTCGAGCGATACCGCGCATCGCTGCCGCTTTCAAACTTGATGTCTGTGTTCGTGGTCGAGGTGCTACCTGAGATCAGGTTGTTGAACATATGTACCTGGCCATAGCGGTTCAGCGGCAGCCGGGTCGTCGCCCCATCCCACCAGTTGCCGCTGAAGGTCACATGCAGACGCCCCTCGTCGCTCCACGCGCGGCCGGAGTCACCATTTCCCACCAGCGTGGTCTTGTGGTGCTTGCCGAAGTAGCTATTGGAGATCGTGACATAGTCGCTGCCACGCACCACGTCCAGCGCACCGTCGTGACGCGTGTCGTAAGTGCCGGTCGCCAGCGAATCGGGCGTATCGCCGTCGCTGATGGTGAGATGGTCAAGATAGATGTTCTGGCCGCGCGAGACGGTCAGGCCATCGGCGTAGGCGTTATCGGCGTCCTCGGGATTCACATCCCACGGCGTATCGATGACCAGGTTGCGCACGATGACGTTACGGGTCCAGGTGGGATAGTCTTCGCCGTCCTTGCCGTCGGCAATCCACTTCTTGAAATCCGCCTCGGGATCTCCGCCGGCGGTCAGCGGCAGCTCGCCGCCTATCAGCAACGCGGTGCCGGTAATGCGTGCCGGCCGGCCTTGCGCGTCATTGATGCCAACCAGCGTGGTGTTGGACGGCAGCGCAATCGAACCGCCATATTTCTGGTCCGAATAGCTGGTGTATTCGCGGAAGACGGTGTTGTTCTGGCTCCAGCGCAAATCGATATGGCCAATCACGCGAATGATCTTGGGATCGTTGCCGGCTTCATTGATGGCGGCCACCAGTTGCTGGCCGTTGTACACCGTGTAGACGCGGTTCGCAATGGCCGAGCCGCCACCAGTCACCAGCACGGGGCCTTTGCGCGACTGGGCGTGCCAGCCGGTGGCCGGCGCCGGGTCGCGCTCGAATGTGAGGACGCCGCCGGTCGGATCGGCCGCGGCAAACTGCCATGCCGGCAGCTTGGGGGCGGCCGCATAGCTGGCGGGATCGTGCAATCCGTCGACCAGCACGGGCGCCGAGTAATTGCGCACGCCGTACTGGGCGACCTGCAAAGGCGTGCTGGCGCCGACCAGGGTTTTGGCGTCGATGGCGGCGGCGTGCACGGAGGAAGCCAGCAGCATGCCGGCAACAGCGAGTGGATATTTCATGGTTGTCTCCAATATTGAACATCACTGTGAGCTCGCGACAATCCATACCCGCGTGTCTATACCTTGCCGATGGCAAAACGGGACAGCTTACGGGAGGGTACGGATCAATATTCGGTCATCCAACCGGAATGACCGAAGCAGGCACCTTGCGTACCTGCCGCCTTTGCGAAGAGGACCGGGAAGCCGAGTTCGCGCTGGTCAGGAATCGGCGGCGAAAAAAACCACGCCGCCAACAATGAATAAATACTAATCCTGCTTAAAAAATTATGCAACTACGTGAAGTGCGGCCCCGCGCCTTGCCGCGCCAGCCCGTCATCGGCGTTGCGCAAGGGGCAGGCTTTGAGCGACAGGCATCCGCAGCCGATGCAGCCGTCCAGTTGATCGCGCAACTGGGTCAGCGTCTTGATGCGATCTTCCAGTTCCTGTTTCCAGGCGGCGGACAGCCGGCGCCAATCGGCGACAGTGGGCGTGCGGCCCGAGGGCAGCGCATCCAGTGCCCGCGCAATCTCCGCCAATGGCAAGCCGACGCGCTGGGCGACTTTGATGACAGCGATGCGGCGCAGTACGGAGCGCGCGTAGCGGCGCTGGTTGCCGCTGGTGCGAACGGAATGTATCAGTCCCTTGGCTTCATAAAAATGCAGCGTGGAGACGGCGACACCGGCCCGCTCCGCCAGCTCGCCCACGCCTAGTTCCCTGGATATCATAAATTCGCTTGACCTCAAGTTAAGTTGAGATTTTATAGTATGCTCACATTCACTGCTGAAGGACACCATGAAATTCATTAACCCCACCAGTCTGTATGACCCGCGTCCCAATGGTTATAGCCACGTCGTCGTCGCCGAAGCACCGGCGCGCATCATCTATATCGCCGGCCAGGGCGGCGAGAATGCGGATGGCGAGTTGTCGGCAGATTTCAAAACACAGGTGGAGCAGGCGCTGCGTAATCTGCAAACCGCGCTGGATGCCGCAGGTGCGCGTCACACGCATGTCGGCAAAGTCACCGCGTTGATAGTCGATCACAGCGAGGCAAGGCTCGCCATTTTCAGCGCCGCCTTGCGCGCCATGTGGGGCGATGAACCGGCACCTGCCTGCACACTGATACCGGTGCCGCGTCTGGCCCTGGACGGCATGCTGTTTGAGATTGAAGCGACCGCCGTGCAGCCAATGGGAGACGAGATTTACTGAGCGTGGCAAGCCGCCGCGCGATAGAAGTAGTAATTGCCAAAATTGAGGAACTCGCTCTTGTCATTGAAGCGGTAAGAAATCTCCCGTCGCTTCTGGTCAAATCCGAGCAGACCGTCATGTTTGGATAGCTGTTCCCTGAACACCTCCGCAGGGAACGGCTCCTTGCCGCCCAGCGTGATAATCAAAATATCGCCATCCGCGCGCCGCCACGTGGCCGGGCTATAAAACGCAAAACCGCCACGGAACACCAGACCGCCATCCGCTTGCAACAGCATGCACATGGTCGGATACTCCGTGCCCGTATTCTCCAGCACCAGAGGCGCAGCGGGACGCTGCACACTGGCACAGCCGCCGATCAACAACGCAAAGCTAACGTAAGCTATATAAGTTCTCATACACCATTATCCCGAGCCACCCCAACAGCAACAGTGCGCAAGCTCACTTTGGCGCAACCTGTCTGACCGGGCCGACGGTGGTGCCTTCCAGCAGAATGGGTTGCCATAATTCGTGCAGTTCGCTGGCGGGGGTGCCTTCGACCAGCGATTGCAGCATGGCGACCATGCGGGCGCCGGCGCGGCGCGGATCGGGCTGGTCGACGGTGGTGACGTTGATGCCCGACAGCGTGTCGGCCATATTGCCCCAGACGATGACGGAAATCTCTTTGCCGATTTCCACGCCCGCATCCAGCAGCGCGCGCATGGCGCCGACGCCGGACAGGTGGTTGTCGACGATTACCGCCGTCGGCCGCGGCGAGCAGGCCAGCAGCTGTTGCATGGCCTGGTGGCCGCTGCGCCGGTCCAGCGTATTGTCGATCAGGTAGCGCGTATCGATGCCCAGACCGGCCGCAGACATGCACGCCGTGAAGCTGTCCTTGCGCTGCCGCGCGAAGTTCAATTCCAGCGGTGCGCTGATCAGGGCCACGCGCTGGTGGCCCAGCCCCAGCAGGCGCTCCATCGCCATGCGGATGCCGGCCTCGTTGTCGTAGTCGAACCACGCATACGGCGCGTTGAGCTCCGTGCGTCCGTGCGCGACAAAGGGAAACTTGGCTTTGCTGAGGAAGGCGATGCGCTCGTCGCGCACCAGCGTGCGCCCCACCACCAGGCCATCGACGCGCCGTCCGCGCACGATCTGCTGGTACGAGCGCTGCTCCGCCGCCGGCGACACCGGCGCAATGATCAAACTCTTGGAGACCTCTTCCAACGCGGCCGACATGCCGGCCATCACCTCCAGGAACATGGAGTCGCCCAGATCCGCCGGTTGCAGCGGATAGATGATGCCGAACACGTTGGTGCGCCCCAGCGCCAGTGAACGCGCCATCGGATTTGGCTGGTAGCCAACCTCCTTGGCCGCCTTCAACACGCGCTCGCGGGTGCGCACATTGACCTCAGGGTAACCGTTTAACGCGCGGCTCACCGTGGTCTTCGACATACCAAGATGATTTGCAAGATGCGCGAGGTTCATGGCCGATCGTTCAATGTTGACCGCTGATTATAGCGGCAGGGTCGAAGCCACCGCCACCGTCATCGACTGCTCTTTTGAAGAAATACAACATCACCAGGACAATTGTGATGGGCACCAGCGTCAGATAGAAAGCAAAATGACCATTAAAATTGCCAAATACATAACCAGTGATCAGCGAGCCGGTGGTGCCGCCCAATGCTGAAAAAATCACCAGCAGGCCGGTCATGGCCGAGTGCTGATTTTTTGGCAAGGAGCTCAGCATCACCGAGTTGATGCCGGGGTAAATCGGCGCCATGAACAGGCCGATCAGCGGGAACAGGAAGGTCGCCAGCGGTGCTGTGGCCCAGGTGATGTGCGGATCGGCCACCACGTCGTGGGTAAGCGGCAGCGCCAGCAACACCATGGCGGCCATGCCGATCACGCAGGCATTCATCACCGGATACCAGTTCAGTTTGCGCATCAACACGCCGGCCGACAGGCGACCCACGGCCAGGCAGGCGGCAAAGATGCTGGTCACCTCCACGCTCATCGCCGCCGGCAGCTTGAGGATTTCGTTGTTGAAGGTCGGAAGCCAGGTGCCGACGCTTTGCTCAATCAGCACGTACAGGAAGGCGGTGATGACGAACACGCACACCAGCGGCTTGAAGAACAGCTTGAGCATGGCGGCGAAGTCCTGCGCGATGCCGCGCCCTTCCGGCAGCGCGGCCATCGATTCGTTGAAGGGCGTGGACAGGATCAGCACGAAGGTCAGCATGCACAGCACGGCCAGCACCCAGTACACATGCAGCCAGCTTTGCGACAGCGGATCGTGCGAGTCGATGAAGTAACCGAACACCCAGTAGGCGCTCAACACGCCCAGCATGAAGAAGCCTTCCAGCAGATTCATGGTGCTGGCGTGCTGTTTGCGGTCGGCCGCGATCAGGCCGAGTGTGGAATACACCGATACCTTCACCAGCGCGAACGATACGCCGACGCAGAAGAACAAGGCCTTGGTGGTGGCGAACGACGGCAGCACCGGCATCGCCACGCAAGCGGCGGTGACGATGGCCAGGCCAATCAACATGGCCTTCTTGTAGCCGATGCGCGGCAGGAAGGAGGCCACTAAAAACGACACCACCGCAATCGGCAGGTCTTTAAAGCCTTCCAGCACGCTGGCGGCGGATTTGCTCACGCCGTAGTTGCCGATCACTTGCAGGATCACCGTGCCCACGCTGTTGAGCAGGATGGCAAAGACGAAGTAGACCAGGAATAGTGCGAATAGAATCTTATTGTTCTTCATGCTGCTGTCTCCGTTGTTGGTCTTAGTAAGCGGCGAGGTTGAATTCTTTCAGGCTTGTTATCACCACGTCCGCTTCGGTCAGCACGAAGGGATGGCCTATCCCCAGCGCGAACATGCCTGCTGCCTTGATGGCTGCCACGCCGGCCACCGCGTCTTCCACGCCAAGGCAGTCGGCCGGTGCGACGCCCAGTTCGTGCGCGGCGCGCAGGAAAATTTCCGGGTCAGGCTTGCCGCGCGCGATGGTGGCGGCGTCCACCACGTAATCGAATTTATCGGTGATCCCCAGGCGGCCCAGTACCGTAAAGGCGTTCTTGCTGACCGAGGCCAGGCCGATGCGCAAACCGGCGGCGCGCACCGTGTCCAATGCGGCCACCGCGCCGGGCAGCAGATCGGCGGCGGACATGGTGGAAATCAGTTCCTGATAGTGGCGGTTCTTGACGTCGGCCAGCGCCAGCTTTTCCTCCGGCGTGTATTGACGCGACGCCGAGGCGAGGATCAGATCCAATGAGCCCATGCGGTCGATGCCTTTCAGGCTCTCATTGAACTCGTGATCGAAATGCACACCCTGCGATTCCGCCAGCTGCTTCCACGCGAGGTAGTGGTAGTGGGCGGTATCGGTAATCACGCCATCCAGATCGAAGATGACTGCTTTGAAGCGGCTCAGCGGTTGATTCATTCAAAGCTCCTTGATTGCTTTGGTTGCGACAGGCTTAACGCGACCGACTCGCCGCCGTGCGTAAAGGACAAAGATTCGCCTTGCAGCAGGCGGTATTCAACGCGGCCCGCTTCCACATGCACTTCCAGCAGGGCGCCACGGAAGTGGATCTTGAAGGTGTAGTGCTGCCACTGCTTCGGCAGTTGCGGCGCGAAGTGCAGTGCGCCGCCGGCCACGCGCATGCCGGCAAAGCCATACGCCACGCCCAGCCAGGTGCCGGCCATGGCCGCCGTGTGCACGCCGTAGTGGGTGTTGCCGTGCGTGTCGTCCAGATCGAGACGCGCGGTCTCCATGAAGTAGTGATAGGCCTTGTCCTGATAACCCACTTCCGCCGCGATGATGCCGAAGATGCAGGAGGACAGCGAGGAATCGTGCGTGGTCACCGCTTCGTAGTAATCGAAGTCGCGGCGCTTGTCCTCCAGCGTGAACTGATCGCTGAGCAGCAGCAGCGCCAGCACCACGTCGGCCTGCTTGCACACCTGATGGCGGTAGATCACCATCGGGTGGTAGTTCAGCAGCAGCGGATAGTTTTCCTTCGGCGTGTTGGCGAAATCCCACACTTTCTTGGACAGGAAGCTATCGTCCTGTGCGTGGATTTGCAGCGCTTCGTCGTACGGGAGGCGCATCAGCGATGCGGCACGGCGCCACTCGGCCGGCTCGCTCACGTCCAGCGCCATGGCGGCGGCGATGCGGGCGAATTCGGATGGCGCCTGCGCCTGCAACTGCTCCGCGATGGACGCCGCGAAGTTCAAATGCATCCGCGCCATGGCGTTGGTGTAGTAGTTGTTGTTGACCAGCGCCGTGTATTCATCAGGACCGGTCACCTGGTTGATGCAGAAGCGGCCCTCGCGGTCGTACGAACCGATACCGGTCCAGATGCGCGCCGTCTCCATCACGATTTCCGCGCCGGCCTTCAGCAGATATTCCTGATCGCCGGTGGCATCCATGTACATCTTGATCGAGTACGCGATGTCGGCGTTGATGTGATACTGCGCGGTGCCGGCCGGGAAGTAGGCCGAGCACTCGTCGCCGGCGATGGTGCGCCATGGGTACAGCGCGCCTTTGTCGTGCGACATCTGGCGCGCGCGTTCGCGTGCTTTCGGCAGGCCGGCGTAGCGGTACTCCAGCAGCTTGCGCGCGATCTCCGGCTTGGAATACAGGAAGAACGGGAAGATGTAGATTTCCGTGTCCCAGAAATAGTGGCCTTCGTAGCCTTCGCCGGTCACGCCCTTGGCGGAGATGTTGGTCTTGCCGTCGCGGCCCACCGATTGCAGCAGGTGGAACTGATTGAAGTGCATGCCTTGCTGGAGCGCGTCGTCGCCGGCGATCTGCACGTCGGCCTGCTGCCAGAAGTCGGCCAGGTACTGTTCCTGCGACAGGCGCAGAACGTCGAAGCCTGCGGCGGCGGCGTTGGACAGCGTGTCTTGGCTGCGCCACATCAGGTCTTTCGCATCATAGTCGCGCGAGGAGTAGTAGCTGCCGTACTTGGTCAAGGTGACGGTCTGGCCGGCGGCCAGCGCCAGCGACCAGCTTTGCGTCAGGCGCTGGCCGTCTTGCGCGCTCACGGCCGGCAGGTCGGCGCTCAACACCGACTCGGTGGCGCTGATCAGCGTGAAGCCGCTGTTGTGGGTCTTCTGCACCAGCGCCGAGAAGCCGTTGGCCTGTTCGCTGTCCACCAAATGCAGCGTCGGGCCGGAGATGGCCGAGCCGACGCGCGGATCATCGCCCGCTTCCTGATTCTTCACCGCGCCGTCCAGCGCGGACACCAGACGCGCCGGTCCTTCATAGTTCAGCGAGGTCACCTCGAATTCAAGCGCGAACAGGTGCTTGTTCTCGAAGCTGACCATGCGGCGGCTGCGCACGCGCACGCCGCGGCCTTGCGGCGAGGTCCACTCCACCACGCGCGTCAGCAGGCCGGTGCGGAAGTCCAGCACGCGCTCGTAGGTCTGGATAGAGCCGGTCAGCAGATCGAAGCGCTCATCGCCCAGCCACAGCTCCACGCCTTTGGCGTTCGGCACATTCAGCATGAATTGGTTGACCTTGGCCAGACCGTACGCCGCTTCCGGATACTGGATAGGCTCGGACTCGTAGAAGCCGTTCAGGTAGGTGCCATCCAGCGAGGTGCCGGCCGGGCCGCCATAGCCCTCTTCGGCGGTGCCGCGCAAGCCGATATAGCCATTCCCCAGCGCGAACAAGGTCTCGTCGAGGAAGTGGGATGCGGTGTCAAAGCTGGTCTCGCGGATGCACCAGGCTTCAAGAGGATAAGTGTGTTGTTGCACAGCGAATTCCTTAGAAAAAGCGATTCAAAGCGGTTTGAATTTTGAAAAACAGCGGTTTTTGATCGTTTTTGCTGCTTTTCGGGAAAAACTAAGTCTGGCGTACCATCAGGGTGGTCGGCAGCATTTCGGAAGCGACCGGCTGGCCTTCGATCAGGCCCAACATTTTCCTGGCCAACAACACGCCGCCATCGCGCAGGTACTGGTGCACACTGGTCAGGGGCGGCACGAAGCTGGCCGCGCCCGGCGTATCGTCGTAGCCGATGACGGAGACATTCTCCGGCACCCGCAAATTCTTTTCGGCCAGCGCGCGGATCGCGCCCATGGCCAACAAATCGCTGGCGGCAAACACGCCGTCGAACGACGCGCCCTTCTTCTTCAACAGCGCCGAGATGCTGTCGAAGCCCGCCTCGAAGGTGAACGCCTTCGGCCGGATGATGTGCACCGTGGCCGCGCCGCCCATGGCGTCGATAAAACCGGCGCAACGCTCCTGCACCTCGGCGTGGTCTACATCGCCCAGAAACACCAGCTTTTGCCGGCCCTGCGCGATGAAGCGCTCGGCCGCGCTGATGCCGCCCTTGCGGTTGTCCGAGCCGACCACGATGTAGTCGGCGCCCTGCTCCGGCGCGCCCCACACCACCAGCGGCATGCCGGTCTGCTGCAAGGTGCGCACCGCCTCGCCGTGCGAGCCCTGGCCCAGCAGGATCAAGCCGTCCGCGCCCATCACCGGCGCGGTGTTCATCAACTGCTTGGAGGTCAGCACCACGCTGTAGCCGGCCGTGGTCAGCTCCTGCGTGATGCCGCCCAACAGCTCCAGCGGGTACGGATCGGACATCGGGCGGCCGCGCACGGGTGTCATTTCCACAACAACCGCCACCGAATAACTGCGGCCCATGCGCAAATTGCGCGCGCTCACGTTCAAGCGATAGCCCTGTTGTTCGGCCAGCGCGCGGATTTTCTCGCGCGTTTCCGGCGTGACCAGCGGACTGTCGCGCAATGCGCGCGAAACCGTGATCTTGGAGACGCCGGCCAGCTGGGCCAGATCTTCCATTGTCAGGGCTGTTGCTACAGTCTTCTTCGCGGGCATCGTTGTTTTTTCGGTTCAAAAAGCGGGGGTGCGGACGCATTATGACAGAAATTTCAAATTTGTCGCGAAAAATGACATCGATAACATTTCAATTGACATCGATATCATTTCTTGTTTCAATGGCCGAACTCAACACCTAATAAGAAAGAAGAGACACGATGAAAAACCCGTTCCTGCCTTCGGCCATCGCGGCCGCAGTCCTCGTTTTAGTCCACCAAGCCGCCGCCCAAGCCCAGACGGCCGAAGCCCCGGCAAGCGAGCCGTCCAAAGAAGTTTCGAAGGAAATCCAGCAAGTGGTCGTCACCGGCGTCGCCTCGGCGCGCGGCGTGCGCAAGGTCGACTCGGCCTTCTCGATCACCACCGCCAACGAAGAGCAACTCAAGCAAGCCGCGCCGTCCAGCACCGCCGACATCATGAAGATCGTGCCGGGCGTGTACGCGGAATCGACCGGCGGCCAGTCCGGCGCCAACATCGAGGTGCGCGGCTTCCCGTCGGGTTCCGACTCGCCGTTCGTCTCGGTGCAGATGATGGGCAACCCGATCTTCCCGCCGCCGACCCTGTCGTTCTTTGAAGGCTCGTCGGCCTTCCGCCTGGACGACACCATCGAGCGCGTGGAAGTGCTGCGCGGCGGCCCGTCGACCATCTGGTCCAACGGCCAGCCGGGCGCGACCATGAACTTCATCCTGAAGGAAGGCACGGACACGCCGGAAGGCACGGTGCGCTTCACCACCGGCACCGGCAGCCTGCGCCGGGTCGACATGTACTACGGCGGCAAGATCAGCGATGGCTGGTACGGCTCGGTCGGCGGCTTCTACCGCAAGACCGACGGCGTGCGCGACGCCGGTTTCCCGGCCGACGACGGCCACCAGATCACCGCCACCCTGACCCGCAATCTGGATCAGGGCAAGCTGACCCTGTACGCCCGCAGCACCGACGACAAGAACGCCTTCTACACCGGCGTGCCGCTGATCTCCAGCAACGGCGGCCGCACCATCAGCGCCTTCCCCGGCTTCGATCCGCTGACCGGCACGCTGATGAGCGGCGAGATGCGCAACTTCACCATCGAGGCGGCGCCCGGCAAAACGCTGACCAAGGACCTGGGCGACGGCCGCGGCCTGAAAGCCACGGTGTTCGGCGCCAACTTCGACCAGAAGGTCGGCGACTGGAGCATCTCCAACAAGTTCAACCGCTTTGACGGCGACCTCAACACCATCGCCATGTTCACCGGTAACAACCCGCTGTCGATGAGCGACTACATCAACGCCGCCATCGCTTCGGCCAACGGCAACGCGGCCGTGGTGGCCGCGGCCGGCGGCCAGCTGGCGACCTCGGCCACCGCCACCTTGGTCAAGGGCGGCGCGGTCAGCGGCAGCCAGCAGGTGGTGCAGGCCGGCCTGTGGGCGGTGGAGAAGCAGCTGAAATCCTTCACCGACGAGCTGCGCGTCAGCAAGGAAATCTTCAAGGACAACACCGTGACGGTAGGCGGCTACTTTGCCGACTATTCCTCGCACGACGTCTGGTATCTGGGCAACAGCCACCTGATGACGGCCGTGCCGCAAGCCAGCCTGATCAACGTCACCCTGAACAACGGCGTGGTGGTGTCGAAGAACGGCACCGACGGCAATGTGTTCTACGCGCCGGTGGCGTCGTACGACGGCCGCAACACCGCCGTGTTCGCATCGGATGAGTGGAAGGTCAACGACAAGATCAAGGTCGACTTCGGCATGCGCCACGAGCAGCAGAAGATCAGCGGCACCATCTCCAACCTGACCTCGGCCGACACCGACAACAATCCGCTGACCGTGTACAACAACGGCACCTCGATGCCGAACGGTTCGAACACCTACCTGACGCGTACCGACAGCGCCAACTCGTTCACCATCGGCGGCAACTACAAGCTGGCGCGCGATACCTCGGTGTTCGTGCGCGCCAACCGCGGCCACACCTTCATTTCGTTTGACGACCTGCGCGGCGCCGGCACCCAGGCCAATGTGAACGACAGCAACCTGCTGCCGACGCCGAAGGTGAGCCAGTACGAAATCGGCTTCAAGACCGCATCGCAGCTGTACACCGCGTATATCAACGCCTTCCACACCGAATTTGACGGCATCGCCTTCTCGCAAGTGCTGTCCAACGGCCAGGAACTGCGTTCGATCAGCGGCTCGAAAGGCAATGGCGTGGAGTTTGAGCTGGCCGTGCGTCCGATCGAGAACCTGCAACTGCAACTGACCGGCGACTATCAGAAGTCGGAGTACCGCGACAACCCGGCCACCGCCGGCAAAACCGTGCAGCGCCAGCCGAAGCTGCAATTCCGCTTCACGCCGACCTACCGCATTCCGTTTGGCGATGGCAACGCGGCCAAGCTGTACGCGACCTACACCTCGATCGGCGAGCGCTGGGCCGACCAGGCCAACCAGCAGTACCTGCCGTCCTACCGCACCATCGACGCCGGCGTGCTGTTCTCGTTCGGCGACAAGATCGAGGTGCGCCTGGCGGGCACCAACCTCAACAACGAGCTGGGCCTGACCGAGGGCAACTCGCGCCTGACCACCGGCAACGTCGGTCCGATCAACGCGCGTCCGCTGTTCGGCCGCACCTGGGAAGCGTCGCTCTTGTACCGCTTCTAAGCTGGAACTCTCCCTCTTTGGGCAAGGCGCGGTTGGCCTTGCCTTTTTTGTTTTCATGGCCTAATCTGCAATAGATCGTATGACACGATCCTGCCTCACCATGTCCAGAGTTTTGCATCAGGGAAAGAAAAGTGGCTACGCTGCTCTCCATCAACGCGCTGCAAGCATCGGTTGCACAAGCTGAAAGGCAGGTGCAAAAGGATCAGGTGCGCGTGAATCAGGATGCGGACCGGCTGGAAACCAGCCGCGCCCAGCTGGCCAAGGACAAGCAGACCCTGAGCGACAACCAGCGCGAAAGCAATCAGGCCACGCAGGCGACGGAGCAGCCTGCGCCGTCGGTCAACCTGAGCAGCGCGATTGAAAATCCGCCGCGCTCGGCCCAGCAGTTGCCGGCCGAGCTGGTCCAGCCCAAGCCGAGTATCAACACGCTGGGTCAGACCATCGGCCAGTACATCAACATCACGGCATAACGCCGGCCAGCGCTTCCTCGGCCACCAGCGGTTCCCACCATTTGCGTTCAGCATGCGGCTGGCGGATGTCCAGCGGCTGGCCGATTTCCGGCGTGGCGAGCGGCAGGCGGCGCTCTTCGGCCAGCTGGGCGATGCGGTCGAACGGGTCGTGCCAGGCGTGCAGCGACAAATCGAAAGTGCCATTGTGAATCGGCAGCAGCACCTTGCCGCGCAGGTCGATGTGGGCTTGCAACGACTCCTCCGGCTGCATGTGCACGTCCGGCCACTGCGGATCGTAGGCGCCGGTTTCCACCATGGTCAGGTCGAACGGGCCGTAACGGCGGCCGATTTCCTTGAAACCGTCGAAATAGCCGCTATCGCCGCTGAAAAACAGCCGAACGTCCCGATCCTCGATCACAAACGAGGCCCACAAGGTTTTGTTGCGGTCGCCCAGGCCGCGGCCGGAGAAGTGCTGGGCCGGCGTGGCCACCAGCTTGAGGCCGGCCACAAAGGCGGTCTGCCACCAGCTCAGCTGCTGCACCTTGCCGCGCGGGATGCCCCAGGAAATCAAACGGTCGCCCACGCCCAGCGGCGTGATGAAGTGCTCGGTCTTGCCGGCCAGCTTGAGCACGGCGGCGCGGTCCAGGTGGTCGTAATGGTCGTGCGACAGGATGATGCCCTTGATCGGCGGCAGCTCCTCGATGCTGATCGGCGGCGCGTGGAAGCGCTGCGGCCCGGCCCACTGCACCGGCGAGGCGCGCTCGGAAAACACCGGGTCGGTCAGCCAGAACTGGCCGTTGAGCTTGAGCAGCACGGTCGAGTGGCCAAGGCGGAACAGGCTGCGATCCGGAGCATCCATTAACTGCTGCTGCGTGATCGCGTGAACGGGGATCGGCAGGGACGGCACCGTGTCCTTCGGCTTGTCGAAGGCAAAACGCAGCATGATGCCCAGTGTCTTGAACAAGCCCATCTTGTGCATCCGGACCGGATTGCGGAAACGGCCGTCACGCGAACGCGGCGCGCTCGGCACCGGCAAGCTGTCCAAACTATCGGCGGCAGATGGATACGTCATGGTGGTACTCCTGCGGTTAGTCGATCTAACCGTCAAGACGAGTCACGCACGCAAATATTGTGGCGAGAATTCAAGGTGCTATCCTCTCACTCATCGGCCGAGTTCGGCCAAAAGCAGACCTTGGCTCTTCCACCTTTCTAACCGACGCTCTATCCCATGGAAATTAGTGTAAGCAAATCAATCGTTGACGGTAGTACCGTTCTTAAAAGTGGGAGCGGCACATTTTGTTTTCGACGCTTAACGCCTGGAGCATTACTTGTCACGATCACCGGAAACGATCAAGGGCAATTCGGCACTGCGGCACTGGATGAAATACGTCTTGAAATCCTTCGGCACGGGAAGCTTGAGCTGTTAGTCGATGCTGAACATGCTGAGTTGGTTACTGTCGAGGTTAGTCAAGAGTGGACCCGTTTTTTTGCAATCACCAGAGAGCAGCTGAAACGGGTAAGTGTGCTTACGGGGTCCAAGCTCATCAACTTGACGGTTGCCATTGCCCAGCATCTTTCGCAGACTGGAAACCTCATCCAAATTTACTCGGACAGAAGCCTGTTCGAATTAGCGCTAGCTAAAGCTAGCACTGCGCAAGTTATCAAAAACGCTCGATCTTGATCTGGCTTGAGGACTTCTTCACGCGAACGCCACCGCGTAAATCGGCGGCAAGTTGGTGGAGATGGTTTGCCACTGGCCGCCGCCGTCTTCCGACAGCCACGCTCCGCCGGTGGTGGAGCCCATCAGCAGAATCTGCCCATCATCGCTGACCGCCAGCCCGTGGCGATACACCAGATCGTAGCAATGCTGGTGCGGCAGGCCGCCGCGCCAGGCGGTGAAGTGCCGGCCGCCGTCGGTGGTGCGGGTGACCGCCAGCGAGGCTTGCGGCGGGATGCGCTTGCTGTCGGCCTCGGCCGGCACGAACCAGGCCGTCTCGCCGTCCCGCGGATGCACCGCCGTCACGAAGCCGAAGTTGGAGATCGGCGCGGCCGGCGTGATCTCGCGCCAGTTGGCGCCATTGTCGATGCTGCGCCAGATGCCGTTGTGATGCTGGCACCACAGCTTGTCCGGCTCGCCCGCGCAGCGGACGATGCGGTGCGGGTCCTGCACCGCCTGATCGTCGGCCAGCTCGGGCGGCATGTAGGCGGCCTTCATGCCCTTGGCGCGCATGGTCCAGCTGGCGCCCCCGTCCTCGGTCAGCCAGGCGCCGCCGCAGGACACGCCGACCAGCACCGACTTGCTGTCGCGCGGATCGACGCAGATGCTGTGGATACCCGGCACATCGTAGCCGCCGCCCATCCACCTGGCGCGCTCCGGCACATTCCACAAGCCGTCCACCAGCCGCCAGCTGCCGCCGCGGTCGGCCGAGCGGAACAGGCCGCCCGGCAGGGTGCCGGCCCACAGCACGCCCGGCTCGTCCGGCCCGCCGGTCGCCAGCGACCAGATTTGCTTGACGGTCCACTCGACCGGATCGGCGCTGTCGGCCGGCTTGGCCGGGAAGGCCGGCGCCGCCACTTCCACCCATTCCTTGCTGCCCGGATCGCGCCGGTGCAGCTTGGCGCCGAAATGGCCGAGGTTGAGCGCGGCGTACAGCGTGCCGTCGCGCCGGTCCGGCAACACCATCGACACCGGATCGCCGAGGAAATGCTGCTGGTCCAACAGCCACGCCTCATGCGTGCGATACACTTCAAACAAACCTTTGCGGGTCGCGATGTAGGCGCGATCGGACATATCAGCCTCCTGACAGTGCTTGCAAAATGTAGACCTGGGATTGTGGCGTGAGCGCGTCATCCAGCCGCTTGGGATCGCGGGCGCGCTGGCCGTCGATGAAGATCACCACGTTCTCGCGCAGGCCGCCCTGCTCGTCGAGCACGTAGCCGCGCAGGCGCGGATGGTCGGCGAAACAGCCGTCGAGCGCGCTGCGCAGATCGGCCGCAGTGGTGTCCACTTGCGGCACGCGCATGAAGCGGCCCAGCTGCTGGGTGAATATCAATTTCGCCATCTTGCAGATTCTATGCCGATTGGGGCTAAAATGAAATCGCCTCAACCACCGGAGCCCTGCATGTCGATTACGCCGCAAGAACTGGAACTGCTGATGCAGGAAGTGGAGAAGGAAGACCCCATCGATTTCGCCGACCTGCCGTTTGAAGAGGAAGAGTTGCGCGGGCTGATCGCCAACCACCTGTGCGAGATGGCGGACGCGATGGAGAACTTCAGCGAGGAAGACAAGCACCTGACCTTGCTGGCGGTGGCCGCCAAGCTGGTGCTGGAAAACCTCGTGCTGCACGTGCAGATGCTGCGCCAGCATGACGTGCCGCTCAACCAGACCACGGAGGCGCTGCTGAGCCGCCTCCGCAGAAAGGACTGATCAGTCAGCCGCTGGGAAATCCAGCGCCGTCACATTCACCCGGTTGAACAGATTGGTGAAGGTGATGGAGGTGATCGCCAGCAGCGTATCGACGATTTGCGCATCGCTGTAGCCGGCCTGCTTCACCGCCTGCACGGCCTCGGCCGGCACATCGCCGCTGGTGCGCGCCACGGCGTGGACAAACGCGGCCAGCGCATCGACCTGGGCGTCGCCAGTGGCCTGACCATGGCGCACGCCAAGGATGGCGTCCTTGCTCAGGCCAGCTTTGCCGCCCATCAGCGTGTGTGCGGCAAGGCAGTAATCGCACTGCGCATCCTGGCTGACGGCCAGCTTGATCACTTCAATCTCCTTGGCGCTCAGGCTGCTTTTGCGCAGCGCGCCGTCCAGATTCAGCGCGGCTTCCAGCGCCAGTGGGCTGTTACTGCCGATGCCCACATAGGCATTCGGCACCTTGCCGATCGCGCCCTTGATGGCGGTGAACAGTTGGGCGGCGTGGCCGGTAGCTTCCGAGACGGGCTGGGTGAACAGACGGGACATGATGTGTTTCCTTTCAAAGTGAGTTGGTATGGAACACAGTCTAGGCCGGTCGGCTGCGATGATGAATGCCTGAAATGCTCTATAATTTGCTCTATCGTCTCATCAGCATAGTATGGATTCCCTTAGCCACCTGCTTTCCCTCTACCCCGTGCGCACCGCGCTGGACGTGCGCTGCCGCTTCGGCGCGCCCTGGGTGCTGGACCACGACGGCGCGCCGCATGGCGTCGCCCCCTATCACCTGATCGTGCACGGCGAGGCGCTGTGCGGCGAGGTGCAGCTGCAAAGCGGCGACATCATCGTCTTCCCGCACGGCACCGCGCACCGGCTGCACATCGGCGATCCGGCGCAAGCCACGCCGCCGCGCGCCGAGCCGGGCCTGCTGCGCTATGAAAGCAATGACGGCGACGGCCCGCAAACCGACATCCTGTGCGGCGAATTTCATTTTGACGCCGAGGGCGGCGCCGGCCTGCTGGCCGCCCTGCCGCCGATGCTGGTGGTGCGCACCGCCGGCCGGCCCGACGCGCAAAGCCTGCGCCACCTGATGCGCATGTTGCAGGAGGAAGCGGAAGCGCCGCGCAACGGTTCTGAAGCCATCGTGCGGCAACTGGCATCGGCCCTGTTCGCGCTGCTGATGCGCACCTGGCTGGAGCAGGCGCTGGCAGTGCCGGGTTTGATCGGCGTGCTGGCCGAACGGCGTTTGCAGGCCGCGCTGAACGGCATGCTGGCCGCGCCGGAAAAATCATGGACCTTGGAAGAACTGGCGGAAGCCAGCCACATGTCGCGCGCCACCTTCGCGCGCCTGTTCAAACAAGCCGCCAACGCCACGCCGGCCGACGTGCTGACACAACTGCGCATGGCGCGCGCCGCCCGCCTGCTGGACGAAGGCCGCGCCGCCGGTGCCGTCGCCGATGCGGTCGGCTACCAGTCGGAAGCGGCCTTCAACCGCGCCTTCAAGCGCCAGTACGGCCTCGGCCCCGGCGCCTACCGCAAACGCACCCGTGACATTGCGTAGACCAAATTCCACTAGTACGCTACGTCCTCCAAGCGATAGCGGAACTTGCGCCGCTCGGGCAAGTCCCAGCCTTCTCCTGGATTTAGACCGGCAAACCCACAAGAAGTTCAGGGCAGAGGAAAAATAGAGAGAAATAGGGGAAAACAGAAGAGAAAATAGAACGAAATCCACAAGGGAACGCCAATGTCTCCCCTTCTGAATCCCCTAGAACTGGCTGGCGGCCGGGGCTTCGATGGTCAGGTCGGCGGTGGCGATGGCGACGCAGGGCAGGATGTAGCCTTCGCGCTTCTCGTCGAGGCTGAGGCCCGGCCATTCGATCTTGTAGCGCACCGCGCCGCTGGTGGAAAGGCAGATGCAGGTGCGGCAGGTGCCGTTGCGGCAGGAACTGGGCAGGCGTATGCCGGCCTGCTCGGCCGCTTCCAGCACCGTGTCCGGCGCCTCGGCGTCAAACGTCCATCCCTGCCCTGCCAGCGTAATCTTCATGGTCCCTGCCGCGCTTAGAAAGCGACATGGTATCAGGCCTGGTCCGGTTTGAAGTTCTGCCCCAGCGACATGGGTTTATTCAACAAGATGGTCTGCGGGTTTCGGCAGATCAGCACCAGCACGACGATGGTAGCAATGTATGGCAGCATGGACAGGAACTCCGACGGTATCGCCAGCCCCATGCCCTGCCCGTGGAACTGCAACACCGTCACGCCGCCGAACAGGTAGGCGCCGATCAACACGCCGCGCGGCTTCCACGTCGCAAACACCACCTGCGCCAGCGCGATCCAGCCACGGCCGGCGGTCATGCCCTCCACCCACATCGGCGTCAGCGCCAGCGACAGGTAGGCGCCAGCCAGTCCCGCCATGGCGCCGCCGAACAGCACCGTGCCGTAGCGCAGGCCGATCACCGGGAAGCCAATGGCGTGCGCGCTGTGCGGCGACTCGCCCACCGCGCGGATGATCAACCCAAGCCGCGTGCGCGCCAGCATCCAGCCGATCAGCAGCACCAGCGCAATCGAGAAGTACACCATGCCGTCAAAGCCCCACAGCACAGGCATGCGCTCCACCGTCTGCCCCACGTAGCCGCGGCCAAGGAAGGCCGAGACGCCAATCCCGAACAAGGTCAAGGCGAGGCCGGTGGCCACCTGATTGGTTTGCAGCGTCAGCACCAGAAAGCCGAATACCAGTGACATCAGCATGCCCGCCGCCATGGCCGCCATCAAACCGAGCGTCATGCTGCCGGAAGTGAGCGTAACCCCGAAGCCGACCACCGCGCCCACCAGCATCATGCCCTCCAGCCCCAGATTGAGCACACCGGAACGCTCGGTCACCAGCTCGCCCATGGACGCCACCACCAGCGGCGTGGCCGCGCCGGCGGTACTGGCGAGGAAGGCGATCAACAATTCAGTGGTCATCATGCATACACCTCGTTTCGGATGCGGTAGTGGATGAACAGGTCGGCGGCCAGCAGGTAAAACAACAGCAGCCCCTGGAAGATGCCGGTGATGGCGGACGGCGCTTGCAGCTCGATCTGCGCCGTCTCGCCACCGATGTACAGCAGGGACATCAGCAACGCCGACAGCACCACACCGAGCGGATGCAAGCGTCCCACATACGCCACGATGATGGCCGCGAAGCCATAGCCGGGCGACACCGATGGCTGCAACTGCCCCAGCGGCCCCGCCACCTCGCCCACGCCGGCGATGCCGGACAGCGCGCCGCTCACCATGAAGGCCAGCCACACATTGCGCGGCTCACTAAAGCCCGCATACAGCGCGGCGGCCGGCGCCATGCCGCTGACCTGCATGCGATAGCCAGCGAAGGTGTGCTTGCAGAAGAACCACGCGGCGCCAGCCATCAGCAGCGACAGGATGAAGGCGGCGTTGACGCGCAAGCCTTCCACCAGCAGCGGCAAGGTGGCCGACTCGCTGAACATTTTCGATTGCGGGAAGTTGAAGCCGGCCGGGTCGCGCATCGGCCCGTGTACCAGATAGCTGAGCAAATGGTAGGCGATGTACACCAGCATCAGGCTGACCAGAATTTCGCTGGTGTTGAAGCGTGTGCGCAGCAACGCCGGTATCGCCGCCCACAGCATGCCGCCCACGGCGCCGGCCAGCAGCATCAACGGCAGTACCCACCAAGCCTGCACTTCGTCGAAGTACAGCGCCACCGCACCAGCCGCAATGGCGCCGATGGTCAGCTGGCCGTCGGCGCCGATGTTGTTGACGTTGGCGCGGAAGCCGATCGCCAGCCCGACGCCGCACAGGATCAACGGCGTGGCTTTCAGCAGCAATTCGCCGATGCCATAGGCCGTGGTCCACGGTTTGATGAAGTAGACGTAGAACGCGTGCAGCGGTTCCTGTCCCATGAAGAAGAACAGCATGGAGCCGGTCAGCAGCATGGCCACCGCCGCGATCAGCGGGGAGGCCAGCATCATGCGGCGCGAGGGTTCGGGGCGTCGTTCAAGCCTGGACATATTCGGGAGCTCCCTGCGGTTGGGTGGAATAGTCGAAATCGCCGCTCATCCACACGCCGATCTGGTTGATGCTGGTGGCTTGCGCCGGCACCGCGCGCGACAGGCGGCCGTCCGCCAGCACGGCGAGACGGTCGCCTAGCATGAATAATTCGTCCAGTTCCTCGGACAGCACCAGCACCGCCACGCCCTGGTCGCGCATGTCGATGATGGCCTGGCGGATCAGCATGGCGGCGCCGATGTCCACGCCCCAAGTCGGCTGGGCGAACACCATGACCCTGGGCGCCAGCAGGATCTCGCGGCCGACGATGAACTTTTGCAGGTTGCCGCCAGAGAGCGAGGCCGCCGCCGATGCCGTGCCGCCGCATTTGACCTTGAAGCGCTCAATCACCCGCTCCGCAAACGCACGCACCGCCCCGCGCTGGATCAGTCCTTTGCGCAGCATGGCGCCGGCGGTTGCGTCACGGCCTTGCCGCCCGGCCGGCACGTAGCCGGTCAGCAGCGCGTTATCGGCCAGCGACAAGTCAGGCACCGCGCCGCGTCCCAGCCGCTCCTCCGGCACGAAGCCGAGGCCCAGCTGGCGGCGCTGGGCCGCATCGAGCGCGCCGACATCCTGCCCGCACAGCCGTATCGTCCCTTCCCGCACGCTCAGCGTGCGCTCGCCGGAAATCGCCTTCAACAGCTCCTGCTGACCATTGCCCGAAATCCCGGCGATGCCGACAATCTCGCCGCTACGCAGCGACAAGCTCACCTCCTTGAGCCGCGTGCCGAACGGATCGTCGCTCTTCACGCACAGGCCATCGAGCGACAGCAACACCTCGCCCGGCTCGCGCGGCTGGTGCACACAAACCGGCAGCTCGCGGCCGATCATCAACTCGGCCAGCGATTTGGCGCTCTCCTGCTTCGGCAGCGCGGTTCCGGACACGCGCCCGCCGCGCAGCACCGTGGCCTTGTCGCACAAGGATTGAATCTCATCGAGCTTGTGGCTGATATACAGAATGCTCACGCCCTCCGCCGCCAGCCGCCGCAGCGACTCGAACAGCTTAAGCACCGCGTCCGGCGTCAGCACCGAGGTCGGCTCGTCCATGATCAGCAGCTTGGGCGATTGCAGCAGACAGCGCACAATCTCCACCCGCTGCCGCTCGCCCACCGACATGCTGTGCACCAGCCGCTCCGGATCCAGCGGCAAACCATACTGCTCCGACACGGCGCGGATGCGCGGCGCCAGCGCCGCCGGCGACTGCTTGTCATCCAGCGCCAGCGCGATGTTCTCGGCCACCGTCAGCGTCTCGAACAAGGCGAAGTGCTGGAACACCATGCCGATACCCAGCTTGCGCGCATCGTGCGGCGAGTGGATGTGGACCTGCCGGCCCTCCCACATGATCTGGCCGGCATCCGGCTTGACCACGCCGTAAATGATCTTCATCAGCGTGCTCTTGCCGGCGCCGTTCTCGCCCAGCACAGCGTGGATCTCGCCCGGCATCACGCTCAGGTTCACATCGGCATTGGCCACCACCGAGGGATAGATCTTGGAGATGCCGAGCATCTGCAAGCGCGGTTCAGTCATCGGCGTCTTCCTCCATCGTATACAAAACAGGACAGAACTACAGACGCAAGTAGCATGCCACATCCATGCACCGGAAAACGTGCCGTTTCGGCCCGCCACTCCCCAAAAGCGTGCGCAAATGGCCCAAACAAAGTCGTTTCGTACACAATCTGTGCCCATGCTTTGTACACAAGCTAGCACGCTTCCTGCTTAACCAAAGGTACGCATCATTCATCTCTGGAGAACCACGCAATGGCCGACAAGCGCAAAGCCGGGCAAGCAGTCAAACGCGGTACCACCGCCGTCGACATGCGTATCTACAAGGCCGTCGTCAACGCCGTCATGAGTCACCGCCTGCCGCCCGGCCCCCACCTGGGCGAGGCCGATTTCTGCGAGCTGTATCAGGTCAGCCGCACCACCGTGCGCAAGGCGCTGCAACGGCTGGCGCATGACCACATCATCGAGCTGCGCCCCAATCGCGGCGCGGTGATCGCCTCGCCCACGCCGCGGGAGGCGCGCGAGATCTTCGCCGCGCGACGCGCCATCGAACGCGAGATCGTGCCGCTGGTGATCCGCAACGCCACGCCGGAATCGATCCGGCACATCCGCGCGGCGCTGGCGGCGGAAGACGCGGCGCGCCGCAGCGGCGACCGCGCCGGCTGGATACGGCTGGGCGGCGAGTTCCACCTGCTGCTGGCGCAACTGGCCGGCAACCACGTGCTGCAACGCTTCATGCAGGAGCTGGTGTCGCGCTGCTCGCTGATCATCGCCCTGTACGAAACGCCCGGCAGCGCCATGTGCGAGAACGACGAGCACCAGAACCTGGCCACCCTGATCGAGAAAGGAAAAGTAAAGGAAGCCACCCATCTGATCGAACACCACCTGCTGGAAATCGAAGCACGATTGCGACTGGCGGAGCAAGACAAAAAAGTCAATTTGGCGGAAGTGTTGTCCGGACGCTGAATAGTTGGCCCGCATCTTGCTAACGAGGTAGACGAGATTGAATCCAATTGCTAAAACGATTGGATACAAAAAAAGTGCTTTCAAACCTGATCATTACCACTTGAATGGAGCTCGTATGTCACATCTCGTCCGCCGCGCCGCCGCACTCGCCCTCCTCGCCACTTGCACCGCGCAGGCGGCCGACTGGAGCGATACGTCGCTGAGCTACCGCTATGGCACCAAGTTCGCCGAGCCATTCAACAACAACGACATCACCAAGAACATCGTCAACCTGAGCAGCGTCTCCGGCTACAAATACGGCAAAAACTTCTTCAGTGTCGACCTGCTGATGTCGTCCGAACTGGACCCGTCGGCGGCCGGCTCCAACAGCGGCGCGCACGAGGCCTATGTGGTGTATCGTCACACGCTGGACTTCGGCAAGATCTTCAAGCAGAGCTACGCCTTCGGCCCGGTGCGCGGCGTCGGCGCCACCCTCGGTTTCGACTACAACAGCAAGACCGACGCCGGCTACAACTCCAAGAAGCGCATGGTGGTGGCCGGGCCGACCCTGATGCTGGACGTGCCGGGCTTCCTCGACGTCAGCCTGCTGGCCCTGTGGGAATCGAACGCACCGTACAACACCTTCACCAACCAGGCCACGCCGCGCTACGCCTACAAAACGCACGCCATGCTGACCGGCGCCTGGGGCATCCCGTTCAACATCGGCATCCCGCTGTCGTTCGAGGGCTACGCCAACTTCATCACCGCCAAAGGCACCAATGAATTCGGCGGCGGCACCGCGCCGGAGACCAACATCGACATGCAGATCATGTACGACATCAGCGAAGCGGTGGGCACGCCGAAGAATACCTTCAAGATCGGCGTCGAGTACCAATACTGGCGCAACAAGTTCGGCAACCCAAGCACCAACAATCCCGGCGCCACCGCCAAGACGCCGATGGTGCGCGCCGAATACCACTTCTAATCCTCTCAACGCAAAGGAACTCGCATGATGAATCGCCGCAAAGTACTCGCCGCCCTGGCCACCGCTTCCGCGCTGGCCGCCGCGCCTTCGTTCGCCGCCGATCCGCTGAAGGTGGGCTTCATCTATGTCGGCCCGGTGGGCGACGCCGGCTGGACCTACGCACACGATCAGGCCCGCCTGGCGCTGGAGAAGGAACTGGGCGGCAAGGTGAAAACCAGCTACGTGGAAAACGTGCCCGAAGGCGCGGACGCCGAACGCGTGATCCGCAAGCTGGTGGCCGAAGGGAACAAGCTGATTTTCACCACCTCCTTCGGCTATATGAACGCGACCGAAAAAGTCGCCAGGACCACGCCCGGCGTGACCTTCATGCACGCCACCGGCTTCAAGACCGGCAAGAACTTCGGCACCTACGAATCGCGCCTGTATGAAGGCGCTTACCTGAACGGCATCCTGGCCGGCAAGATGACCAAGTCGAATACGCTGGGCTTCATCGCTTCCTTCCCGGTACCCGAGGTGATCCGCAACATCAACGCCTTCACGCTGGGTGCGCAAAGCGTCAATCCGAAGATCAAGACCAAGGTGATCTGGGTGAACTCGTGGTACGACCCGGCCAAGGAACGCCAGGCCGCTGAAACGCTGGTGGCGCAAGGCGCGGACGTGATGGCGCAGAACACCGACTCGCCGGCCACGCTGCAAGTGGCGCAGGAAAAGGGCGTGTATGCCTTCGGCTGGGACTCGGACATGTCCAAGTTCGCACCGAAAGCGCACCTGACGGCGGCCACCAACGACTGGTCCGGCTACTACATCAACACCGCCAAGGCGGTGCTGGCCGGCACCTGGAAAACCGAGTCGTATCGCGGCGGCCTGAAAGAAGGCATGGTCAAGATGTCCAAGGTGAACCCGGTGGTGCCGGCGGAAACCGTGAAGCTGTTCGACGAGAAGAAGGCCGCGCTCACCGCCGGCAGCTTCGATCCGTTCACCGGTCCGATCAAGGACCAGTCGGGCGCGGTGAAATATGCCGCCGGCGTGAAGATTCCCGAGAAGGAGCTGCTGGGCATGAACTTCTACGTCCAGGGCGTGGAAGGCACGATACCGAAATAAGCATGGACCCGGTCCTTTACAACGACTGGCACCCGGTCGCGCTCTCCAGCCAGATCGCGGCCGGCGCCATGCTGGCCACCGACCTGCTGGAGACGCGCCTGGTGCTGTGGCGCGACAGCGGCGGCGTGCTGCACGCGTGGGAGGACCGCTGCCCGCATCGCGGCACGCGGCTTTCCATGGGCACGCTGCAAGAGGACACGCTGCGTTGCCCTTATCACGGCTGGGCTTTCGGCAAAGCAGGCCGCTGCACCCACATCCCGGCGCTGCCCGATGCGCCGTTGAAGGCGCAGGTGGCGGTGTTCCAGGTGCGGGAACAGTACGGCATGGCGTGGGTCTGTCTGGGCACGCCGGCGCATGCCGGGCCGCCGGCGTTTCCCGAATTCGCCGACGACAAACTGCGCCAGGTCTGGTGCGGCCCCTACGACGTGCAGGCCAGCGCGCCGCGCATCATCGAGAACTTTCTCGACATGGCGCATTTCGCCTTTGTGCACGAAGGTATCCTCGGCGACAAGCGGCAGCCGGCGGTGCCCGACTACACGGTCGAAACGTTCGAGGATGCGGAGTACGGCAGCGGCGTGTGGGCCAGGCAGTGCTACGCGTATCAGCCGCAAGCCAGCCGCTCCGCCACCGGCGGCAGCGACATCGAATACACCTACCGCGTGGTGCGCCCGCTGACCTCCATCCTGACCAAGCATCCACCGGGCGCGATCCGCGAGGCGATCGCCCTGTTCTCGCAGCCGCTGACCGAGACCGGCACGCGCGTGTGGATCATCATGGCGCTGAACGATTTCACTTCCAGCCATGAAGCGATGCGCGCGTTCCAGGACACCATCTTCCTGCAAGATAAACCGATCCTGGAAAGCCAGTATCCGGCGCGCCTGCCGCTGGCGCCCGGCGCCGAAGTGTCGGTGCGGTGCGACCGCATGTCGCTGGCCTACCGCGCTTATTTGAAACAGCAGGACTTGCACTACGGAGTCATCAGATGAATGCAACACCGCGGGACCATGCATTCCTGACGCGCGTGCTGGCGCTGGCGCAGCGCTCGCGCGACGAAGGCCATCATCCGTTTGCCGCCATGGTGGTGGCGGCCGATGGCACCGTGATTGCGGAAGCGATGAACGCCTCCGGCAGCGACCGCACGGCGCACGCCGAAATGAACGCGCTGCGCCTCGCCTCGCAAAAGCACGGGCCGGCCGAACTGGCCGGAGCGACGCTGTATTCCAACGCGGAGCCATGTGCCATGTGCAGCGGCGGCACCTACTGGAGCGGCGTCGGGCGCGTGGTGTATGGCATGTCGGAAGCCAGCCTGCTGGAGCTGACCGGCAGCGATCCGGAGAACCCGACGCTGTCGCTGCCCTGCCGCACCGTGTTCGCCGCCGGCCAGCGGCCGACCGAAGTCATCGGACCGCTGCGCGAAGACGAGGCGCGCGCCGCCCACAAGGATTTCTGGCGGCACCCATAAGCCGCCCCACGCATTACCTGGATTCCTGCCTTCGCCGGAATGACGTAGCAGTGCGTGCTGCTCAGGCGTATCATCCGATATATCCCTACAGGGAGATATCGTGGCATTTTCAGCAAAATTACCAATTGCAGCGGCAGTCGCTGTCGTCCTCTCCGGCTGTGGCGGCGGCGGCGGTGGCGACACGGCGCCGACGCCCCCAGCCACCACGCCCGTGGTTGCGGGCGCCTATGCCGACAGCACGGTCTACTCCAGCGCCGCCACCGCCTCGCTCACCGCGCCGAATGAAAACGCCGCCGTCATCGCCGGCCATATCCAGCTGAACGGCCAGCAGTTCAACTACACCGCCACCACCGGCCATCTGACCGCCAGCGACGTCAAGACCGGCCAACCCGCCGCCTCCTTCTTCTACGTGGCCTACACCGTGGCCGGCGCCGCCGCCAAACGGCCGCTGATCTTCTTCTACAACGGCGGCCCCGGTTCGGCATCGACCTATCTGCACCTCGGCTCCTTCGGCCCGCGCCGGCTGGTCAGCACCATCCCCAGCGCCAGCATCCCGCCGGTGCAGCTGGTGGACAACCAGGAGACCCTGCTCGCCAGCGCCGACCTGGTGTTCGTCGACGCCGTCGGCACCGGCTACTCGCAAGCCATCGCCCCCGGCACCAACGCCGACTTCTGGGGCGTGGACAAGGACGCCGCCGCCTTCCGCGATTTCGTGCGGCGCTACGTCGCCGTCAACCAGCGCGAGGCCTCGCCCAAATTCCTGTTCGGCGAATCCTACGGCGCGCCGCGCACCGCCGTGCTGGCCAACCTGCTGGAAACCGCCGGCGTGCAAGTCGATGGCCTGATCCTGCAATCGGCCATCATGGACTACAACAGCAACTGCGGCGTGCTCGATCCCGACGCCGTCAGCTGCGAGGGCTACATCCCCACCTACGCCCTCACCAGCGCCTACCACCAGCGCGCCGCCGCCGTGCCGGTGGAGACGGTGCGCGGCTTCGCCAGCGGCGGCTACCGCACGGCGATTGCCGCCTACCTGTCCGGCAAGGTGGCCGCGCCGGCCGCCGTGCTGGGCCAGCTGTCCGACCTCACCGGCCTGAGCACCCTCACCTGGCAGCAGCACTTCGACATGCAGCCCGGCTACTACCAGCAGAACGCCGTCAGCGGCCAGCTGCTGGGCCGCTACGACGCCCGCGTGACCGCGCCCAACGGCAGCACCCTGACCCGTGACGGCGACCCGTCGCTGACCGTGGTGAACGCCGCCTTCTCCAGCAGCATCGCCAGCTACCTCGCGGGCGAGCTGCATTACAGCGCCGGCTCGGCCTACGCGCCGTTCGCCGACATCATCAACCGCTGGGATTTCCGCCACGACGGCAAGCCGCTGCCGGACACCATCCCGGACCTGGCCGCCGCCATGACGCTCAACCCGGCCATGAGGATTTTGGCCATCAACGGCTACCACGACCTGGCCACGCCCTTCCACCAGACCGAGCTGGATCTGGCGCGCCTGGGCGACAACCAGGCTATCGCATTGAAATACTATGTGAGCGGTCACATGACGTATCTAGACGACACCGCGCGCCGCCAGCAGCAAACAGATTTGATTAATTTCCTGAACAGCGTCACAGTGTCACACTAAGCCATGCATCTTCAGATGTGGGGGAGACAATCATGAAGCTTTTGCAACTTGCCATGCTGACGGTCGTGATGGCCATGTCGCAAGCCGGCGCGCAGACGCCGGCCACCGATCCTGTTGCGCCAGCCCCGGCTGCCGTGCGCTCCACCCCGGCCTATCCCGAACCCTATCTGCCGCCGGCGCTGCGCAAGCCGCTGCGCGACGCCACCACCGGCCCGGTGCTGCTGCGCTACCAGGCCATGCAGAAACTGAAAAAGCGCTTTGACGACGCCGACCTCGACGGCAGCGGCACGCTGACCCGCGACGAAGCGCGCAAGGCCGGTCTCGGCTTCATCGACAAAAACTTCGAACACATCGACACCTACCAGCGCGGCAACGTCAGCTTCGACGACCTCAAGGCTTACCTGATGCAGCGCCGCGAAGAGGCGCGCTCGCGCTGATTACCTGGCCGGCGGGGCGTCGCGGCGCGGCAGCGTCAGGCTGAACACCGAACCCTCGCCCGGCTTGCTTTGCAGCGTCAGGCTGCCCTCATGCACCTCGGCCAGCTGGCGCGAAATGTACAGGCCCAGCCCCAGCCCGGCCGGCCCCTCGCTGCCGACCCCGCGCTCGTACGGCTCGAAAATCTTGTCCTGCTTGTCCGGCGCGATGCCGGAACCGCAATCGCGCACATCCACCCGCGCCCAGTCCTGATCCACCGTCAGCGTGACCTGCACCGGCTTCTGGCAGCCGTAGCGCAGCGCATTGGTCAGCAGGTTGACCACGATCTGCTCGATGCGGAACTCGTCCCACCAGCCGCTGACCGGCGTGGCCGCGTCCAGCGTGATGCTGGTGCCGGCGGTGGTGGCTTGCGGCGTCAGGTCCTGCACCACGCGCCGCAGCAGGCCGGACAACTCCACCCAGCCCGGCCGCAAGGACAGCTTGCCGCTGCGGATGCGCGACACGTCCAGCATGTCGTCGATCAGGCGGATGATGCTCTGGATCTGGCGGTCGTCGCGCGCCACCATGCGCTGCAACTGGTCCGGGCCGAAGGCCGCCATATTGCCGCGCTCCAGCTGCATCTTGCGCAGCTGGGTTTCGAGATACAAGGTGTTGAGCGGCGTGCGCATCTCGTGCGACACCATGGACATGAATTCGTCGCGCATCACCAGCGCGTGCTGCAACTTGGCCTGGGTGGCCTCCTGCTCGCGCCGCGCCGCCTCCAGCGCCTCGACCTGGCGCCGCATGGCCTCGCGCTGCTCGTACAGCGCCACGAACACCGCCACCTTGCCCTTGACCGCCGGCGGGTCGAGCGGCTTGTACAGCACATCCACCGCGCCGGCCTCATACCCCTTGAAGGAATAATTCAGCTCCTTGCCGGCCGCCGTCACGAACACGATCGGGATCTGGCGCGTTTTCTCGGTGCCGCGCATCAGCTCGGCCAATTCAAAACCATCCATGCCCGGCATCTGCACGTCCAGGATGGCCATGGCGAAATCGTGCTGCAACAGCAGGGCCAGCGCCTCCTCGCCGGAACCGGCCTGGAACACCGCGCGGCCGGGGCCGCGGATCAGGGCCTCCAGCGCTTGCAGGTTTTCCGGCAGATCGTCGACGATCAGCAGCTTGGTGGGGGACGCGTCTTGCATTAATTGTTCTCCAGCATCAACAGCAACGTACGGATATCATCCAGCGGCAAAATCAGGTCCGGCGCGCGCAAGCGTATCGCTTCCTGCGGCATGGTGGGCACGTCGGCCTGGCGCGGGTCCTGCACCACGGTCAGGCCGCCGGCCACGCCGATGGCGGCCAGTCCGGCCGCGCCATCCTGGTTGGCGCCGGTCAGCAAAATGCCCACCAGCGCCGGGCCGTAGGCGTCGGCCGCCGATTCCATCAGGTAATCAATTGCGGGGCGGGCAAAATGCACCGGCGCCTCGCAGCTGAGTGAAAAACTGCGATCGCGCTCAACAGAGAGATGGTAGCCTGAACCGGCAAAGTAGAGCGTTCCGGATGACACCTCTTCCTTGTCGCGCGCCTCGTGCACCGGCAACGCCATGCGCTGCTGGAACACCCCGGCCAGCTGGCTTTGCCGCCCTTCCGGCACGTGCAGCACCGCCACCACCGCGCAGCCGTAGTTGGCCGGCAGCCCGGGCAGCAGTTGCAACAGCGCCCCCACGCCGCCGGCCGAGGCGCCGATCACCACCGCCTCCGGCTTGCGGCCGGCCAGCGCGGCCTGGAGTCGGGCGCGCTCCATGGTCAGCGTTTGCGGAACAGGCGTTCGCGCTTGAGCACCGGCTCGAAGCAGGGCGCGTAGGCGGAAAAATCGATGCTCTCCTTGCTGCCCAGCCCGAGGAAGCCGCGATGGCACAGCGACTCGTGAAACAGGCCGAAGGCGCGCTCCTGCAATTTCTTTTTAAAGTAAATCATCACATTGCGGCAGCTGATCAAATGGGTTTCCGCGAATACCGCGTCGGTGGCCAGGCTGTGATCGGCGAAGGTGACGTTGTCGCACAGCGAGCGGTCGAACAGCGCGGCGTTGTAGGCCGCCGTGTAGTACTCGGAAAAACTGCGGGCGCCGCCGGCGGCCTGATAGTTCTCAGTGTACTCGCGCATCGCCTCCAGCGGGAACACGCCCTGGCGCGCCTTGTCCAGCGATTGCGGGTTGATGTCGGTGGCGTAAATCATGCTGCGGTCGAGCAAGCCCTCCTCCTTGAGCAGGATGGCCATCGAATACACCTCCTCGCCGGTGCTGCATCCGGCCACCCAGATCTTCAGCGACGGATAGGTGCGCAGCACCGGCACCACGTGCTCGCGCAGGCCGGCAAAATAGCCGGGGTCGCGGAACATGGAGGTGACCGGGATGGTCAGGTATTGCAGCAGCTGGCTGAACGCGGCCGGCTGGTGGATGATGCGCGCCTGGAGCGCCGAGATGCTGTCGCACTCCATTTCCTTGAGCGCGTGCAGCACGCGGCGCTTTTGCGAGGCGCCGGTGTAGTCGCGAAAATCGTAGCTGTACTTCATGTAGATGGCTTCCATCAGCATCTTCAGCTCGATTTCGGTATCGCTGTGCTGCATGGTCAACTCCGTTCGGCGTTCGGCATCCAGACGCGCAGCAGCGAGTACAGGCGCGACAGGTCGATCGGCTTGGCCAGGTAGTCGCTGGCGCCGGCCGCCAGGCATTGCTCCTGATCGTCCTTCATGGCCTTGGCGGTGATGGCGATGATCGGCAGGCGGGCGAAGCGCTCGTCGGCGCGGATGCGGCGCGTGGCTTCCAGGCCGTCCATCACCGGCATCATCACATCCATCAGCACCAGATCGATGTCGGCCACGGCATCGAGTTTTTCCAGCGCCTCGTGGCCGTTGCGGCCCACTTCCACCAGCGCGCCCTTCTGCTCCAGCGCGCTGGTCAGGGCGAAGATGTTGCGCACGTCGTCGTCCACCAGCAGGATGCGGCGGCCCTCGAACACGCGGTCGCGCGCGCGCACGGTTTTCAGCATGCGCTGGCGTTCGCTCGACAGGTCGGCCTCCACCTTGTGCAGGAACAGCGTCACCTCGTCCAGCAGGCGTTCCGGCGAACGCGCGCCCTTGATGATGATGGAGCGCGAGTATTTGTGCAGGTCGGCCTCCTCGGCGCGCGAGAGGTTGCGGCCGGTGTAGACGATCACCGGCGGGAAGGCCGCCAGCGATTCGCCCGCCATGCGTTGCAGCAGCTCGTTGCCCTGCATGTCCGGCAGCTTGAGGTCGATGATCATGCAGTCGTAGATGGTGGTGCGCAGCAGCGCCAGCGCTTCCTCGCCGCTGCCGACGGCGACGATTTCGACGTCCTCGTCGGAGATCAGCTGCACCACGCTGTCGCGCTGGCGGTGGTCGTCCTCCACCAGCAGCACGCGCTTGATCTTTTGCGTGAGCTTGGTCTCGATGCGGCGGAACACTTCCATCAGCTGCTCACGGGTGGCCGGCTTGATGGCGTAGCCGATCGCGCCCAGGTGCAGCGCGGCCTCGCCGTTGTCGCTGCCGGACACCACGTGGACCGGGATGTGGCGGGTGGCGGCGTCATCTTTCAGCAATTGCAGCACCGACAGGCCGGAGCGGTCCGGCAGGCGGATGTCCAGCAGCACCGCGTCCGGCTTGTACTCGCGCGCCAGCGCCAGGCCCTCGTCGGCGTCGAAAGCGACCAGGCAGTGGTACTGCTGCTCGTGCGCCAGCTCGTACAGGATGCGGGCGAACGATGCGTCGTCCTCCACCACCAGCACCAGCCGGCCGCGCGCCGCGCCGGGGCCGGCCGCCGCCACCAGCACGCGGTCGTCGTCGAAGGCGCGCACCACGAGGGCCGATGGCGCCGCCGCCGGCGCCGCCACTTCCGGCAGCGGCGCCTTGATGATTTCCACCGGCGCCACGTTGGCGTCGGTGGTCGAGCTGCCGGTGCGCGGTCCCGGTTCGGGCGCGCTCCACGCCACCGGCAGGTTCAGCGTGAAGCAACTGCCCTTGCCCGGCTCGCTCACCAGGCTGATGCCGCCGCCCAGCAACTGCGCCAGGTCGCGCGAGATCGACAGGCCCAGACCGGTGCCGCCGTACTTGCGGCTGGTGGTGCCGTCGGCCTGCTGGAAGGCGTTGAAGATGGCTTGCTGGTCTTCGGGCCGGATGCCGATGCCGGTGTCCTGCACCGAGAACGCCACCGCGTCGTCGCCATGCGCCCGCACCGACAGCGTGATCTGGCCGGTGCTGGTGAACTTGAGCGCGTTGGACAGCAGATTTTTCAATATCTGCTCCAGCCGCTGGCGGTCGGTCACCATATGTTCGGCCACGTCCTCCGCCACGTGCAGCTGGAAGGCCAGCTTCTTCTGCTGGGCCAGCGGTTCGAACACCATGGCCATGCCTTCCACCACATGGCGCGCCGACAGCGGCTCCGGCACCAGGTCCAGCTTGCCGGCCTCCACCTTGGAGATGTCGAGGATGTCGTTGATCAGGTTGAGCAGATCATTGCCGGCCGAGTAGATGGTGTTGGCGAAGCGCACCTGCTCCTCGTTCAGGTTGCCGGGGCCGTTCTCGGCCAGCAGCTTGGCCAGGATCAGCGAGCTGTTGAGCGGCGTGCGCAGCTCGTGCGACATATTGGCCAGGAATTGCGACTTGTACTGGCTGGCGCGTTCCAGCTCCAGCGCGCGCTCCTCCAGGTCTTTCTGCGCTTTCAGCAGCTCGGCGTTTTTCTGGTCGAGCGCGTTGCTTTGCTCGGCCAGCTGCTCGTTGGTCTGTTCCAGTTCCGCCTTCTGGTTTTCCAGGCTGGCCTGCGATTCTTCCAGCACGCGCGACTGTTCCTCCAGTTCCTCGTTGGCGGTGCGCAGTTCCTCCTGCTGCACCTGCAATTCCTCGTTGAGCTGCTGGGTTTCAGCCAGCACCTCCTGCAAGCGTTGGCGCGACCAACTGGCGTCGATGGCGCTGCCGATATTGCCCTTCACCAGCGCCAGGAAATCGAGATCGCGCTCATTGATGGGGCGCAGCAGGCCCAGCTCGATCACGCCATTGATCTCGCCATCGCTATCGACCGGGACCAGCAGCACACTGGCCGGCGCGCCGCTGCCGAGGCCGGAGCTGACTTGAATATAATCGGCCGGCACCGGCTCCAGGCGAATGATGCGGCGCTCCAGCGCGGCTTGTGCCACCAGGCTTTCGGCCGGCTTGAACAGCTGCTCGCGCCGCGCCCACTCCTCACTGAATCCGTAGGAAGCCACGCGGCGGAAGCTGCCATCGGGCGCGCGCAGGTACAGCGCGCCGACCACCACGCCCAGGTAACGCGCCAAAAATTGCAGCAGCACCGACGACAGCTGCGGCAGCGCCATCTGGCCGATGCCCTGCTGCGCCAGCTCGCTCTGGCCGGTGCGCAGCCAGGCTTGCTGCTGCAACAGCGCGGCATGGCCGGCTTGCTCATCGATGGCCTTGGTGTAAACCTGGGACAGGCCGGTCAGCTCGCGGCGGCCGAACCAGGCGAGAAGTCCGCCCACGCCCAGCGTCAGCACCAGATAAATCACCGCCACCCAGGTGGTGACGGTGCGCGCTTCGGCGTTGCGTTGCTGGCGCATGCGCTGCTCGGCGGCGACGAAGGCATCGAGCTGGCGGCGGATTTCATCGAACTGATTCTTGCCGCGGCCGGTCTTGACCGAGCCGGTGACATCGCCGTTGGCGGCGCGCAGGCGTATCATCTCCTGCGCGTACTGATCCCATTGCTGTTGCTGGTAGAGCACGGTGCGCAGGCGGTCGACCTGCATCGGGCTGTCGGCCACCATCTTCTCCAGCCCGGCCAAGCTGGCGGCAACCTTGGGTTTGGACAGGATGTACGGTTGCAGGAAAGCCTCGTCGCCGGCCAGCAGATAGCCGCGCAAGCCGGTTTCCATGTCCACCATCTCCTTGCCGATCTGGTTGGCATTGCCAATCACACGCTCGCTGTGCTCGACCCAGTTCATGGTGGTGACCAGATAAGCCAGCAGCACCACGAACACGCCGGCGCTGACCACCCCGGCGGCCAGCGGCAGCGTAACGTTACGCGCAAGGATACGACGAAAACCACGTTCGTCCAGCGTGGCGGAATTGGGCATGATGCGGGCCAAGGTAGCTTAAGGAGCAACAAGTTTAGCTCAAATACAAGCTTAGCAAGACCGCCAATTCAACCGTGCGTGAACGAAATCACCAAGCCGCCTGTTTCGCGGCCCCGTCGTACCAGATCACGTCGTCGGCGCGGATGGTGGTGCGGTTGAGGATGCGGCGGGTGGCCGGTGTAATCGGCGTGGCTTTGTGGCCGACGTGCAGGTTGTCGGCGATGACCACGTCGCCCGGCAGCCAGTGGTGGCGGTAGGTGGCGCCTTCACGCGAGTAATGGCGGTCCACCGCTTCCATCAGCGCGCGCGAATGGTCGGCGCTGTGGCCCAGCACACCCGCCGTCAGCCCCATGTTCAGGTACAGCGCCGGCACCTGCGTCTTCGGATGGCGCAGCACCAGCGGATGCACCACGCCATTGCGGTGCGCCGTCTTCAAGCTGTCGAACTCTTGCTGGATATCCGGTTGCAGTTCGGCATAGGCGCGCTGCAAGTCGGTGAACAACGTATCGCCGCCCTCTTCCGATTGCACTTCCGAATACCAGAAGCTGATCGGCGTCGGCTCTTCGCGGAACGAGCCGTCCGAATGCCAGTAGCGGCCGACCTCCACATGCCCGTCCTCCGGCCGGCTGGCAACGCGGAAGATTTCCGGCCAGGCTTGCAGCTGACCGCGCATCGCAGGAAAAGTCTCCAGGTCGCCAAACAGGCGGCTGGCCGCCAGTTGCTCCTCCGGTGTGAAGGACTGGTCGCGCACCACCAGCATGCCGTATTCCAGCAAGGCAGCGCGCAGCAAGTCCGCCATGCCTTCATCGGCACGGCGCAGATCGACGCCGGCAATTTCAGCGCCAAAACCAACTGGGAGCGGGGTGATTTTCATATGGCCTCCTAAATGAAAAACACTATAATCCCGCCTCGATCTGCTGATAATATGGGCAAAATAGCACACACTTTTGCGCAGGACGCAACGACATGGATAGATTCGCGGAATTGAAAGCCTTTTGCCTGGTCGCCAGCAACGGCGGTTTTTCGGCCGCCGCGCGTCAGCTGGGCGTGGCCACCTCCTCGGTCACGCGGCTGGTGGATGCGCTGGAACAGCGCCTGGCCGCGCCGCTGCTGAACCGCTCGACCCGCAGCATCACCCTCACCGACAGCGGTCGCGCCTACTTCGAGCACGCCACCCATATCCTGGCCGCGCTGGATGAAGCCGACGACGCCGCCGCCGGCCGCGACGCCGAACCGGCCGGCATGTTGCGCATCGCCGCCCCGGTCACGCTGGCCATACGCTACATCTCGCCCATGCTGCCCGAACTGACGCGCCGCCATCCCCGGCTGGAGCTGGACCTGCGCCTGAGCGACGCCGTGACCAATCTGGTGGATGAAGCGATCGATGTCGCCATCCGCATCGGCAATCCCGGACAGCAGCCCAACCTGATCGCCCGCAAACTGGCGGGCCACCAGCGCCACATCGTTGCCAGCCCGGCCTACCTGGCCGAACATGGCGCGCCACAAACGCCACAAGAACTGGCGCGGCACAATTGCCTGCTGTTTGCTTATGGGAGCAGCCGCCCGACATGGCGCCTGCGCGGCAAAGAGCTGGCAACCGAAGTGGAAGTCCACGGCAAGCTGCAAGTCAACAACGCGGAAATGCTGCGCCAGGCCGCGCTGAGCGGCCTCGGCCTGGCCCTGCTGCCGGGCTGGCTGATCCAACCGGATCTGAACGCCGGCAAGCTGATGACAGTATTGGCCGGCTACCAGGCCAACCCGGGCGAGATGGACATTGGCATCTACGCCGTCTACCCCGCCAACCGCCGCGGCGCCGCCAAAATCCGCGCGTTCACCGACATGCTGGCGGTAACGCTGGAATAGGCGGCGGCCTGGCTTACAGCTTGTAGTTCAGCCCCAGCAGGATCTGGCGACCGTAAGTGGTGTAGCGCTCCGGCGCATACGAACCACCGGAGAACGGATCGCCCTGACGGGTCTGGTAAGGCGAGTTGTTCAGGTTATTCACCTGGAACAGGAACGACAGGCCTTTGTACCGGCCCTCCTCAATCGCATAACCCAGCTGCAAGTCGATCTGGCGCTCGGCCAAGATCTCGCTGAACGCGCGCTGCGCGAACAAACCGGTCACCTCGCCACGATAGGCCGAACGATAACGGCGGCTGGCGCGCGCCGAGTAGCCGTCCTTCTCGTAGTACACGGTGAAGTTGGACACCACGCCCGACAAGCCCGGCAGCTTCTCCTTGGTGCCCGGCCCATTCGGATGGATCGAGCTCTCGGTGCCGGACATGCTGCCCGTCACGCCAAAGCCTTCCAGCGGCGCCCACAGCAAGCCCGCATCCAGCGCGCCCGACAGCTCCACCCCCTTCACCATGCCGCCAGTGCCGTTGGCCGGGCGGTTCAGCGTGCCGATATCCTGGATCGGAATCACCGCCGACGGGTTAGGGAAGCCGGCAAAGCTGAACGCGGTCTGCTGGTTGTAAATGTAGCTTTGCAGCTTCTTGTACCACAGCGCGCCGGCGATGTAGCTGCGCTTGCCGATGTACTTTTCCATCGACAGGTCATACGAATTGGCGCGCCAAGGCTCCAGGTTCGGATTGCCGCCGCTGCCGTTCCACATGCGGGTGGTGGAATCCACACCGCCCGAAATACCGGCACGCATGTCCGACATCTGCGGACGCGCCACCGTCTTGGCCGCGCCGAAACGCAGATTGGTGGTCGACAGGTATTTGTCGAGGTCGAAGTTCAGGTTCAGGCTGGGCAGGATGTCGGTGTAGTCGGCGCCGCCGTTGATGGTGCCCAGCTTGCCCGCGTTGACAGTGGCGCCGCGCGATTTCTGATCCACGTTCACCGCTTGCAGGCCTAGCGCGCCGCGCACCGGGATCGGACCGATATCGGCGTCGATGCCCAGCTTGGCGTAGGCGGTGGTGATCTTCTCGGTCACGCCCCAGTCCTGCAAGGCCTGGTCGTCCGGACGGGCCGGCTGTTTGTCGTAGTACTTGTTGAGCACGCCCAGCACGTCGTAGCTCATCACCGCGGGAATGCCGGCGAATGACAGCGAGGTCGATGGTTGCAGCAAGTCCGATGACACGGTGGCCGGTGCGCGGCCGTTTTTCAGGAACCAGTAGTTGTTGGTGTCGGCGTGGGTCTTCTCGCGCTTGCTGAAATTGACGCCGCCCTCCAGGCTGCGGAAGATGCCATCCAGTTCCTTCCTGGCCGAGAACTTGGCCGAGCTCAGTTCGTCTTTCACCACCGGGTGGTGCATGTCCGCATCCTTGCCCCAGCCGCCGACGTCGGTCAGCTTGATGATCTTCGGATCGGTGTAGTTGAAGCTCGGCGTAAAGGTCGGCAGGCCGCTGGCGGTCGGGATGTGGAATTCGAAGTTGTTGTCGGTGATGTGCGAACCGGCCGGGCCCAGGCCGGCGTAGGTTTCCAGCACCTCCTCGCGGCGCTTGGCGGTCGAGTACGACAGGTCGCCGATCAGGGTCCAGCCATCTTTCTTGAAGGTGTTGTTCCAGCCCAGTGCGCACAGCTTGTCCTTGCGCTGGTTGTAGTCGTTGCGGACGATCGGTTCCAGGTTGACCAGCTTGCCGCCCACCAGCAGGCGCGTGCCGCCGATGGTTTCCACGACAGGATCGCGGTAAGTCACGTCGCTCCACTGGTGCGAGTTCCACATCATGCCGCGCATGGTGGTGTTCTGCTTGAACTCGGAGTAGTACAGGTCCAGCGTGGTGCGGAATTCTTTCGACGGACGGTATTCGATCACGCCCATCAGGCCATCGCGCTTCTGCTCGCGCGACGAGGCGGTGACTTCCGCGCCTTTCAGCGCCACCACGTCTTCCATGCCGGCCGGCAGCTTGTTGTCGCGGCCCCACCACCACGATTTGTATTCCTTCTGCTGCCCCGGCGAATCGAGGTGCGCGTAGCCGACCGCCACGCCCAGCGTGTTGTTGAGGAACTGGTCCACGTACGAGGCGCTCAGGCGGTTGCCGTTGGCTGAGGTGTTGGAGTTCAGTTTGCCGTTGGAGTTATGCTCGCCGCGCACGTTCAGCACCACGGTGCGCTGGCGGACATCCAGCGGACGCACGGTTTGCAGGTCCACCGTGCCGGACAGGCCGCCCGACACCAGCGACGCATCCGGCGTCTTGTACACGGTGACGCCGTTGATCAGCTCGGACGGATACTGGTCGTATTCGGCGCCCCGGTTGTTGCTGGTCGAAACCTGCTCGCGGCCATTCAGCAGCGTGGTGGAAAAGTCCGGCGCCAGGCCGCGTATCGAAATCACTTGCGCGCGGCCTTCGACGCGCTGCGCGGTCAGGCCGGCCAGGCGGGCGATCGATTCGGCGATCGACACATCCGGCAGCTTGCCGATGTCCTCGGCCGTCACCGCTTCGACGATGGCGTCGGCGTCGCGCTTGATGGCCATCGAGGTTTCGATGCTGCGGCGGATGCCGGTCACCACCACTTCCTGCACCGCGCCGTCTTCGGCCTTGGCTTGCGCCGCCTGCTGCTGGGCATGGGCGGGGCTGGCCGCGAACGCCATGACGGCGCAGGCGGCGGCAATGGGAGTCATCCTGATTACATGGTTGTGCTTGTTCATTGTCATCTCACTCTTATAGTTTTAACGGAAAGGCTGTGGTGCGGTGCTGCTGGTCATCCAGTCCTGCAACGGCTGGTGGACTTCGTACTGCTGACTGCCGAAGGACTTGAAAAGGGTTTCGATCTCGCTCAGCGAGGCGGCGGTGAAATCGGTCTTGGGCACGGGCGCGCTGCCGGCGTTGGTGACCATGCCCCAGGTGCCATTGCCCTGGCCGCCGCTGTTGGTCACCACCTTCCAGCTCCAGGCGGTGGCGGCCCAGCCGTATTTGGCGTAGGTATCGAAGGATGCGCGGGCGATCTGGCCGCCCATGTCCAGGCCCTGCCCGGTCCATGGCTGCATCTCGCCGACAAAGAAAGCGGTATCGACATCGCGGATGCGGTTGTCCCACTCGCACACGCCGCTGTTGCCGCCGCCGCTGCACGTCAGCCAATCCTTGTGCACCTGCACGCCGATCTGGCCCCAGCCGAACAGGCCGGGATAGAAATGCATCTCGAAGGCGACATTGCTCATGCCTTGCCCGGACGGCTTGCCGTAAGCGTTGATGCCGCCGCTGTTGTGGCCCGGCAGGATCACCACGTGATTCGGGTCGACCGCGCGGATGGCGCTGTACAAGGTCTTCACCACGCTGGCCAGATTGGCTGCGTCCGTGCCCCATGGCTCGTTGAGCACGCTGTAACCGGCCACGCTCACGCGGTCCTTGTAGCGCCCCGCCACCTGCTGCCACAGCCAGATGGTGCGCTGCTGGAATTCCGGCGTGCTCCAGTACAGATTCTTGCCGGCGCAGCCGCTGTGCTGCTCCCAGCCTTGCGAGCCGACCGCGCCGTGCAGGTCGAGGATCACGTACATGCCGCGCTTCTCGGCTTGGGCGATGGCGTCGTCCAGATAGCGCCAGGCGTCGGCGCGCAAGGTGCGCGGATTTTTTTCGTCTTCCACCACGCTGTAGATGAAAGGCAGGCGCACCACGTTCAGGCCGAACTTCTGCATCTGGTCCCAGTCGCGGGTGGTGATCCAGTTATCGCGGAACAGTTGCATCAGACGCTGGCGTTCGGCGTAGCCAAAGCGTTCGTCGAGCTTGGCTTCCAGCTTGCACTGGTCGTCGATGCCGTTGCTGCCCTGGCCCATCATCCAGAATTCATTGATCAGCCAGTTGCCGAGGTTGACGCCTTTCAGCGTGACCGGGCTGCCGTCGGCCTTGAGCCATTTGGCGCCCTGCGTATGCAGCATGGTCAGCGGCAGCACCGGCACCGGCGTCACCGGCGTCGGCTTGATGACTTCCGCCACAGGTGGCGGTGCGACCGGCGGCGCCGGTGGCGTGCCGCCGCCGCCACCGCAGCCGGCCAGGACCAACAAGCTCAGACGACAAATCGCGCGAAAAAACATCTCCAACCTCCTTCGTGTGGAAGCGCTTCCATATCAATGTAGAGAAAGCTGCACAAGGCAGCGACGGTTTAATGCCAGGTAAAGGTGGCGACGCTGGCCGCCGGCAAGGTGTAATCGAAACTGCGCTGGGCCACCCGCACCGCGAAACTGCGCGGCGCCTTGGCCGAGTTCACCACCAGCAGCGCCACCGAGCCATCGTCGGCGTTGCGGAAGGCCACCGTGTCGAGCTGGTCGTAGCCGCTGGTGGAGGCGATGCGACGCGCGCCTTGGCGCACGAAGCGACTGGCGTGGCCGAGCGCGTAGTATTCCTCGTTGCGGGTGATCTTGCCGTCGCGGCTGTCGATGGTCACCACGCCACGGCAATCCTTGCAGCCGCCGAGGTGCGGGCCGTCGTTTTCATCGAGCGCCAGATTCCACAGCAGCACACCCTTGGCCCAGCCGCGCGTGGTGCCGACCACCAGCACCTTGGCGAAGTGCTGCAAATTATCCGACCACACCGGCGCCCACTTGCCGCCCGAGCATTCGGTGAAGAAGGTCTCCTTGTCGGGCCAGCGGTCGTGCAGCGCGGCTTGCACGCGCACGTCGCCGCCGTAGCAGTGCCAGGCCACGCCGCTCACGTATTTGTTGGCGACGGGGTCTTTCAGCACATCGGCCGGCGAACCGGGCTCATCCCAGTTGTGGTCCCAGTCCAGGATCCTGGTTTGCGGATGCTCCCTGGCCAGCACCGGCCCCAGATGGCCGCCGATGAAAGCGGCACGCCTGGCCGGATCGACGCGCATGCCGGGATAATCCCTGGGCTCGAAGTGCGGTTCGTTTTGCAGGGTCAGCGCGTAGATCGGCACGCCTTCCTTTTCATAGGCGCTGACATAGCGCGACAGGTAATGGGCGAACGGCGCGAAGGCTTCCGGCTTCAGCGTGCCTTGAATCAGGCTGTCGGTGGACTTCATCCAGCCCGGCGCGCTCCATGGCGAGGCCATCACGCGCAGCCTGGGATTGATGGCCAGCGCGGCCTTGGTCACCGGCAGCACATCTGCGCGATTGGGATCGATCGAGAAGTGCTTGAGCTCCGGGTCGGTCTGACCCGGGGGCATATCGTCAAAGCTGTAGTGATGGCGCGAGAAATCCGATGCGCCGATGGTCAGCCGCGTGAAGCTGAAGCCCAGGCCGGGCGCTTTGCCAAACAGCTCGTTGAGCAGCGCGGCGCGCTGCTGCGGGCTCAGCTTGTTCTGGATCAGCCAGGCGGAAGCGTCGGTGATGGCGGCGCCGAAGCCGACCATTTCCTGGAAACGCTGCCTGGGATCGACTTCGATGATGGTGGTGGCTTTGACGCCGTTCTGAAACCTGGCATCGGCCGCACGCGCCAGCAGCTGAGTCTGATCGCCAGTGGTAATCCACGCCTGCACCGTCTGCGCCTGCACGGCGCCGGCGCACGCCAGCAGCGCGGCTGCCAGCAATGTAGAGAGGGATTTGAAAGACGACGGGCGCAACGCTCCATCGCCCGGCAATGCAGGGCTGACTGTCAACATGCTGTCTCCTCACGCAGGCGCTATCGTGGTCCGCCTGTCTCAGTTCATTCACTTATGAATTAAATGGAAGCGTTTCCATTTATTGAAAGAACTATAGCACCGGCAAATCTTCAATGTCAACGAATGCGCGGAGGGTGTGGGATTTTTGTCGGCATCCAATCGTGCGGACAACAAATCGACGTGTGCGGGATGTTCTGCGGCTGCTGCGCGTTAGCAAGATGACAGACGCAATGCGCTCAGGCTGGCGCGTCAAACACATAGCGCCTGCCTCTCAATAGCTAAGCTAGGCGTTCAGGACCGGCCTTCGCCGTCCGCCATGCGGCGATGGCCGCGAACCGAGGTCGGGGGGAAACCGAAGCGGTCACGAAAGCGCACCGCGAACTGCGATGGGGTCTGGTAGCCGACCGCGAGCGCGATCTGCGTGACAGGTTGGGCAGTCGATTGCAGCAACTGAAGCGCGAGCGTCATGCGGGTATCGACGAGAATGGCGCTGAGTGAGGTACCTTCGTCGGCGAGTTTGCGCCGCAGCGTCGCCTCGCTGATAGCGAACGCCGACGCCACCGCACAGGCGCTCCATTCCCCGCCCACGTCCTGGCCAATCACGCGCCGGACCTTGACAGCAAGCGTCAAGTCCCTGGCCTGTTCGAATCTGCCGCCGTGCAGGCCGACCCACAGTAACAACTCGGCGGCCCGGTGGCGAGCGATCTCGATGGGCAAGCGGTCGTCCTCTATCGCATCGCTGGCCTGACGGAACGCGGCGAGGAAGTCGGCCGGAGCGCCGATGATGGGCAGCGCGTCCCGGATAACGGTCTGCCGGGCGTGCGCGTTGGCGTGCGCGGCGATCAAGCCGCCGTCCCACGCCAGCCAGCGGGCGCGATAGCATCCGTCCGCCCCGATCCGGTTAGTGATATCGATCGACTGCCCGCCCGCCAGGGCGATTGCCTCCCCGGCGCGGATCTGGCACGCACCGCCGGACCATTGCACCGATTTGATTCCCTGTTCAACCAGGATCAAGACCGGATTTTCTATGAACAGGCGCTTGAATTCCAACTCCTGTTGTTGCTGGATACCCGCGGTCGCACCGACCTCTGAGCGGAGGGCGATCCGGGGTTCACTGCCGGTTGGATAAGCAATCATAGACCGTTCACTTGCAAAAACATGTTGTGTCACGCCGGTTTCCGCACCATGTACAGGGTAGCGCAGATTGACCGGCTGGCGGCGTTATCTGGAGAACTTCGCGGTAAAGGTCGCCTTGCCCAACAGGGCGCTGCCCACCCCTTTATTCATGACGAAAGAATACAGGGCGGCGGTCCCGGTGCGCGGCACGCCCGCGGCGGCGACCAGGTCATCCACCGCCAACGCATACACAGTGAACACGTACCGGTGAGGTTGGTCGCCCGCTGGTGGGCAGGGGCCGCCATAGTTGCCGTTCCCGCCGGCCACGCCCGTGTCGAGCAAATCGGTGGTGCCACCGAACGCCGGTGCCGGCAAACTGGCGGCGCGGTTACCAGCGCCTTGCGGCAGACCGGTGGCCGACGCTGGAATGTTGTACACGGCCCAGTGCCAGAAGCCACTGCCGGTTGGCGCATCGAGGTCCTGCACTTGCACGGCGAACGTCTTGGTGCCGGCAGGCGGATTACTCCATGCCAGCGCCGGTGACACATTGTCGCCCGTGCAGCCGAATCCGTTGAGGATGTGGTGATTGGAGAACGTGCCTGAAGCCAGGTCGGGACTGGAGAGCGTAAAGGCTGGCACCTGGGCCTGGGCGCTTCCACCGCAGGCTGCCAGCGCGGCACACAAGAAAGTTGCGACGCCAAGCGTCGCGGCAAGCATATTGTTTGTTTTCATCGGGTCTTCCGGAATCGAGGTTGGAATGCGTCCCGGCTCGCGCGTCAACCTTGGCGGACCTGGCGCGCGAACCGGGACCATTTCAGGATACTGGCGCCGCGGCAGGAGCGCCGTCGCGGGGCGCGCGACTTTTGTTGCGAAACGCTCAAGGCGCGCCTCGGAGACACCAGCCGTCATGCGGCGATAAGTCCAATGTTAAGCGAATTGGGGTCTCCCACGAGGTCGGCGAATCAATGCACGCGTCAGCGGGCGATCGTTTCCCAGTCCAGGCCAAAACGCGTGAGGTATTTTTTCAGGCGGTCGGCGTCGTTGGGTTTGGCTTTGGTTTCGCGTGAGATGGCGTAGAGTTTGCGGCCGGCGTCGGACAAGGATTTTGAGGTGCGGCAGATCTGAATCACGGAGCGCAGTTGCATAGCGTCGAACAGGTCCAGCGCAGCAAAGGCTTCCGGTGACATCACGCTTTCCAGATCAAACTCGGCCGGCTTTTGCTGCGGCCGCCATTGCCGCTGCAAGCGCGCCAGTTCGCCGCTCACGATATCGTCATTGATGCGGCCCGCTTCCGCCAGTGTCACCATGCGCGTGACCGACGCCGATAAATCACGGAAGTTGCCGCTCCACGCCGCATCCGGCGATGCTGCATAACGCATGTAGCGCTCGCGTGCTTCCTTGTTGAAGCGCGCCATCTGCCCCTGCTCCGCGCCCACTTGCTGCAACAGATAATCGATATTGGGCTCGATGTCCTCCGGCCTGTCGACCAGTCCCGGCAGCTCATACGTCCACAAATTAATCCGCGCGAACAAATCCTCGCGGAAGCGGCCCGCCGCCACCTCGTGCGCCAGATCGCGATTGGTGCCGGCGATCAGCTGGAAGTCGCTCTGCACTTCGTGATCGCCGCCCACCGGCAGGAAGCGCTTTTCTTCCACCGCCTTCAACAGCATGGCCTGCTCATCGAGACCCAGCTCGCCGATCTCATCGAGGAACAGCAAGCCTTTATGCGCCGCGCGCAGCAAACCTGGTCGGTCGGAAGAGGCGCCGGTGAACGAACCCTTGATATGTCCGAACAAGGTCGACCCCGCGCCATCGCCATGCAAGGTGGCGCAGTTGATTTCCACAAAGCGTCCATCGATCTGGTGACGCGCCCTCTTCAACTCATACACGCGGCGCGCCAGGAAAGACTTGCCGGCGCCGGTAGGCCCCATCAACAGCATTGGCGCCTTGGAACGGATGGCCACCCGCTCGATCTCATCGATCATGGTGTTGAAGCGCGCATTGCGCGTGGCGATGCCTGACTTGAGGAAAGCCACGCCCTCCTCCTGCTCACGCGAGAAGCGTTGCGCAATCCGATCATACTTCGACAGATCCAGATCGATCAGCACAAACGAGCCCGGTTCGCCCGGCCCCATCCGGCGCGGTGGCGAGGTTTGCAGCAAACGGCCCGGGAAATAAAACGCCTCCGTCATCAGGAACAGGCAGATCTGCACCACGTGCGTGCCGGTGGTGATGTGTATCCAATATTCCTCGTTCTCGGTGTCGAAACGGTAGGACTGCGCAAAGTCATACAGCGCGCTGTAGACCTGCTCGAAATCCCAGGGATCGTCCATCGGCACATCGCGCAACACCACCTCGGTTTCAGGCGACACCGTCGCCATATCCGCCGCCACCGCTTGCGCCAGTTCGCCGAAGCGCCCGCTGTACAGCAGCTCGAACCGGTCCACCACCACATCTGGATGCTGGGTGATGGCGACACTGGGCCGCCAGCGCTCCCAGCGGCCGGCAGCCTTGCCCGCATCCAGTTGGGTACCGACAAAGCCAATCACAACGATGCGTTTTTTCATATAAATATTTATCCTTTAAGATAATTTATCATGTAAACGCGCCGATGTCTATTTTTGCTATTTTGTTTTAAATCAATTAGTTAGCAAGCTGGCACACCGATTGCAATAGGAAGGATAAAACCGAAAAACAAGAGAGTCCAAAAATGGCAAACATCCAACTGTTCCAGTCGCTGAAAAACAAGTTTCTGCCGGTCGCCACCGCGATCAACGAAGCCGGCGCGCCGGCGTACCAGTTGACGCCCAAGCATCAGCTGGCGCAGTACGCCGCCACCGGCTGCCTGAACGCGACCTACTACGCCAGCGCCGAAGCGCAACTGGCCGAGGTACTGGAACTGTGCCAGGGCATCGATCCACAGTTCATCGCACAAACGGCCGTGTACTGCCGCGAGCGCGGCTACATGAAGGACATGCCGGTGCTGTTGACCGCGGTCCTGGCCACACAAGGACGGCCACAACTGGCCGCCGTGTTCAACCGCGTGATCGACAACGGCAAAATGCTGCGCACCTTCGTGCAGATCGTGCGCTCCGGCGCCACCGGCCGTAAATCGCTGGGTTCGCGTCCGAAGAAACTGGTGCAGGCATGGCTGAACAACGCCAGCGAAAAAGCGCTGCTGTCCGCGTCGGTTGGTTCCTCGCCCTCGCTGGCCGACGTGGTGAAGATGGTGCATCCAAAACCTGCGGAAGCATGGCGCGAAGCATTCTTTGCCTGGCTGCTTAACAAGCCGCATCAGGCCGAGACGCTGCCGCCGCTGCTGGCCGGCTTCAAGGCGTACCAGCAGGATCGGACGCAGCCAGTGCCGGAGGTGCCGTTCCAGATGTTGACCGCGCTGGAACTGCCAGCGCAAGCCTGGGCGCGGATCGCCATGCAGAGCGGCTGGCAGATGGTGCGCATGAACCTGAACACCTTCGCGCGCCACGGCGTCTACGAACTACCGGGCATGGTGGAGGCGATTGCCGCCAAGCTGCGGAATGCGGAACTCATCGCCAAGGCCAAGGTATTTCCCTATCAGCTACTGGCTGCTTACAAAGCCATTGATCCGGAAATGCCAGTGGCGATACGCGACGCCCTGCACGACGCGCTGGAGATCGCGCTGGCCAATGTGCCGCGGATCGAAGGCGAGGTAGTGGTGTGCCCGGATGTTTCCGGCTCGATGTCGTCCCCTGTGACGGGTTATCGCGCCGGCGCGACCTCCACCGTGCGCTGCATCGATGTCGCTGCTCTGGTTGCTGCCGCCTTGCTGCGCAAACAGCCGCACACGGTAGTGCTACCGTTTGAAAGAGATGTGGTGCGCTGTGGACTGGATCATCGCGATACCGTAATGACCAATGCGACGAAGTTGGCATCGATCGGCGGAGGCGGCACCAACTGTAGCGCACCGCTCGCGTATATGAACAAGCGCAAGCTGCGCGCGGATCTGGTGGTGTACGTCTCCGACAACGAGTCTTGGATCGACGCCCGACGCAACTCCGCCACGGCAACGATGCAGGAGTGGGAAATGTTCAAGCGCCGCAACCCGCACGCCAGACTGGTATGCATCGATTTGACGCCGCATGCCACCACTCAGGCGATAGAACGTGCCGACGTGCTGAACGTGGGCGGATTTTCAGATGATGTCTTCAAGATCATCGCTGCCTTCGCGGCCGGGCAATTGAGCGCCGCACGCTGGCTGGGAGAGATTGAAGCAACAGCACTATAGGAGGCCATCGTGGGATGGACACTCAGTGTTAGCAGTACAGGTTTTGAGTCCGGCAAGAATGCCGGTGTGACTACATCCCGAACTTGTAAGGTCACACCAACTATTTGTCTCGCAGGTACTCAATGGCGGTTTACCCCGAATGCAGACAGGACTACATCTGGTGACGCCGGTTCGATTCCGGCCTGGCAAGCCGAAAAGGTTTGCCGGAACGTCCTGTCGACCCTTGTCGGGTTTGATTAAATATAGATAAGATGGAGAACAATATGGAAAACAAAGACTACGACGTACTGAATATCGAGGGCGGCAAGCCCGTCAAAATGTGGACTCGCGGCGTGCCGGTCGAAGCGGAGGCGCACGAGCAGTTGGCCAAGACTGCGAAGATGCCGTTCATCTACAAGCACGTGGCCGTGATGCCGGATGTGCACGTCGGTAAGGGCTCGACCATCGGTAGCGTGATCCCGACGTTGGGCGCCATCATCCCCGCCGCTGTCGGCGTCGATATCGGCTGCGGCATGATGGCCGCCAAGACCACGCTGACCGCCAACGACTTGCCGGACAACCTCGGTCCGCTGCGCGCAGCCATTGAAAAAGCCGTGCCGCACGGCTCGTCGTCACACCGTCACGGCGGCCGCGACAATGGCGCCTGGAACACGCCGCCGCAGCCGGTCGACTTGGCTTGGGCCGCGTTGAAACCGGAGTTCGACGCCATCTGCGAAAAAACGCCGCGCCTGAGGAAGACCAATAACTACAAGCATCTGGGCACGCTGGGCTCGGGCAACCACTTCATCGAAATCTGTCTCGACGAGGCAGGCTCGGTGTGGTTCATGCTGCACTCCGGTTCGCGTGGCGTGGGCAATGCCATCGGCACCCACTTCATCGAGCTGGCGAAGAAGGATATGCAGACCCACTTCATCAATCTGCCGGATCAGGATCTGGCGTATCTGAGCGAGGGCACGCAGCATTACGATGACTACATCGAGGCGGTGGGCTGGGCGCAGAAATTCGCCCGCACCAATCGCGAAGTGATGATGCATAACCTGATCGCCGCCGTGCGCGCGGTGATCACCAACCCGTTCGAGACGCACGTCGAGGCCGTCAACTGCCACCACAACTATGTGCAGCAGGAACGCCACTTCGGCAAGGATGTGCTGGTGACCCGCAAGGGCGCGGTGTCGGCGCGCGAGGGCGAGCTGGGCATCATTCCCGGTTCGATGGGGGCGAAGAGCTTCATCGTGCGCGGACGCGGCAATCCGGAAAGCTTCAACAGTTGCAGCCACGGCGCCGGCCGCACCATGAGCCGTACCGCCGCCAAGAAGCGCTTTTCGCTGGCGGACCAGATCAAGGCCACCGAAGGCGTCGAGTGCCGCAAGGATGAAAACGTCATCGATGAAATCCCGATGGCCTACAAAGACATCGACGCCGTCATGCTGGCCCAGCGCGAACTGGTGGACGTGGTGCACGTGCTGAAGCAAATCGTCTGCGTGAAAGGATAGCGATGATCGAACTCGATGGAGCACAAGGCGAAGGCGGCGGCCAGGTCCTGCGCAGCGCGCTGACGCTGTCCATGATCACCGGCCAGCCGTTCCGCATGAAGAATATCCGCGCCAACCGGCCCAAACCGGGCCTGATGCGGCAGCATCTGATCGCGGTGCAGGCCTCGGCGGCGGTATGCGGCGCCAATGTCAGCGGCGCGCAGGTCGGCTCGCAAACGCTGGACTTTGCGCCGGGACCGATACGCGGCGGCGATTACGCCTTCGCCATCGGCACCGCCGGCAGCTGCACGCTGGTGCTGCAAACGCTGCTGCCGGCGCTGCTGGCGGCAGACCAGCCGTCAGCCGTGAAGATCAGCGGCGGCACCCACAACGCCAAGGCGCCGCCGGTGCAATCGCTGCAACGCGCCTACGGCCGTGTGCTGCAACAGATGGGGGCGGAAATCGATATCGAACTCAAGCGCTTCGGCTTTTACCCGGCCGGCGGCGGCGAAGTGCTGGCCACAGTGCGGCCATGCCCGCAACTACGGCCGTTCGAGCTGGTGCAGCGCGGCGCGCGCCGGCATGGTTATGCCGAGAGCTTTATCGCCGGCGTGCCGGCCAATGTCGCCACGCGCGAGCTGGCGGTCATCGGCGCCGGCATGGGCTGGACGGAAGAACAGTTGCTGCATCGCGGCTTGCCGGGTGAACAGGGGCCGGGCAATGCCCTGTTGCTGACGCTGGAGCATGAACACGTGACCGAAGTGTTTACCGGCTTCGGCGAGAAGTCGCTGCGCGCGGAGACGGTGGCCAAACAGGTGCTGCAAGAAACGCGCGCCTACCTGGCGTCCGGCGCGGCCGTGGGCGAGCATCTGGCCGACCAGCTGATGCTGCCGATGGCGCTGGCCGGTGGCGGCAGCTTCACCACCAACGTGCTGTCCTCGCACGCGGTGACCAATGCCGACGTGATCAGCCACTTCCTGCCGGTGCGTTTCCATTTCGGGCAATCGCCCGACAAAGTGTTCTGCCAGTTGAAGACGGCCTGATCACGGTGAATGCTATGATGGGATTCCCATCGATAGTGCTCACCTATACTGTTAGTTAAACAACCAATGCGCCGTTTGATTACCCGGCTTTGCCTTGCTGCGGGCGTGCTGGCCTGCGGGTCGCAGGCGTGGGCGCTCGATCCGAGCGTCAGCCTGAACGATTATCACCACGACACCTGGCGCCGCAAGGACGGTGCCCCGGTCAGCATCGTCACCATGGCCCAGACCACCGACGGCTGGCTGTGGGTCGGCACCGAGCAGGGCTTGTACCGCTTCGATGGCCTGCATTTCGAACGCTTCCGCGCGCCATCCGGCCGCGCCCTGCTGAGCTCGCGCATCTCGACCCTCACTGCCACCCTTGGCGGCGATCTGGTGGTCGGCCACCTCGACGGCGGCATCAATCTGATCCGTCACGGCGACATCGTGCCGCTGCCGGCCTGGAACGCCTCCAAGGTGGACACGGTGTACGACATCATGGTAGACGACGACGGCACCATCTGGATCTGCACTCGCTCCGGCCTGGTCCGCTACAGCAAGGGCGCCTGGCACAATATCGACGCCAGCTGGGGCCTGCCGCAGAAAACCATCGAGGAAGCCACGCTCGACCAGTACAACCAGCTGTGGGTGCTGGTCAGCAGCGAATGGTACAAGCTGGACCGCGAAGCGCGCCGCTTCCAGCCCACCGGCCGCCGCGACGAGGAGGGCGCCTTCTTTGCGCCGGACGGCGCCATGTGGCGCCGCAAGGGCGAGCTGATCGTGCGCGTGCCCAGCGGCCAGATCGGCCCCGCCCTGCCGCGGCGCGAGGCCACGCGCCACCTGTTCCGCCAGACCCGCGACATGTTCGACGCCGACGGCAATCTGTGGGTGCTGCGTTCGCCCAACGGCATCATCCGCATCCGCCGGCAAGACCTGCCGCGCGCCGACAGCTTCGATCCGCTGCACCTGCCATCGGAACGGCTGGACCAGCCCTGGCAGCTCAGCCACCCGCAGCTGACCGGCTTGCTCGAAGACCGCGAGGGCAATCTGTGGGCGATGTCGCTCAGCGGCCTGGAACGCTGGCGCAATCAGCGCATCCGCAATATCGTGCCGCCCGAAGGGGTGTCCCTGCTCAGCCTGGCCGCCGACGGCCAGGGCCGCATCTGGGCCGCCGCCGACCATCTGGACGGCCTGTGGGACGTCACCGCCGCGCCGCCGCCGGCGCGCAACCCCGGCGCCTTCGGCATCGTGGTGGCCGGGCGCGACGGCGCCATCCTGAGCGCCACGCCGCGCGGCATCGAATACCGCCGCGACGGCAAGCTGACCGTGCTGCCCATGCCGTCCACCTGCCCCAATGTGCGCGAGTTGCGCGTCAACCGGCTGGCCGAGGACCGCGACGCGATCTGGGCCGGGATGCGCAATTGCGGCCTGTTCCGCTACCGCGACGGCGCCTGGCAGCGCGCCACCGAGCTCGGCATCACACCGGTGGAACGCGTGATGCGGGCCGGTCCGGACGGCGCCATCTGGCTCGGCTACCGCAGCGGCAATGTGCTGCGCTACCTCGACGGCAAGGTCAGCCAGTACCCGATGGCCGACGGCCGCAGTCTCGGCCCGCTGCAAATGATCGACACCCAGCAGGAGGTGCTGATTTCCGGCGGCGAGGGCATGGCCGTGCTGCGCAACGGCCGCTTCGAACGCCTGCGCGCGGCCGATCCGGATGTGCTGAACTATGTGAGCGGGGTGGTGGTCATGCCCAACGGCGACCGCTGGCTGCACACCGGCCAGGGCATGGCACGCGTGGCGGCGGCCGACTGGCGCGACAGCATGGCCGATCCGGCCCGGCCGCTGCGCATGGAAATCCTCGACGCCGCCGACGGCTATCCCGGCGCGCCGATGATGTTCTCCACCGTGGCCAACGGCACGCTCGACCGGGCCGGCAAGATCTGGTTCGCCAGCACCGAGGGCATCGGCGTGCTCGACACCACGCGCATGTACCGCAACCGCGTGGCGCCGCCGGTGCAGATCGGGCCGCTCAGCGTCGATGGCCGTCTCTACGCGTCGCAGGACGGCCTGCGCCTGCCGGAAAAACCGATGCGGCTGGACATCGGCTTTGCCGCGCTCAGCCTTGGCATGCCGGAGCGCACCCAGGTCTGGTACAAGCTCGACGGCGTCGACCGCGACTGGCAACTGGCCGGCACGCGCCGCAAGGTCAGCTATTCCAATCTCGGTCCCGGCAGCTACCGCTTCAGCGTCAAGGCCGCCAACAACGACGGCGTGTGGAACGACACCGGCGCCAGCCTGGTGTTCACGGTCACGCCCGCCTTCACCCAGACCGCCTGGTTCTACCTGCTGTGCGCCGGCGCGGCCGCCGCCCTCGCTTACGGCCTGTACCTGATGCGCCTGCGCCAGCTGGTGCGCCGTCTCAACGCCTTGCTGGGCGCGCGCCTGCTGGAGCGCGAACGCATCGCCCGCGCCCTGCACGACAGTCTGCTGCAAAGCGTGCAGGCGCTGGTGCTGCGCTTTAGCGCGCTCAAGCAGTCCCTGCCGCCCGGCAGCAGCGCCCAGCGCCAGCTGGAAACCCTGCTGTTCGACGCCGACGGCGTGATCGTCGAAGGCCGCAATGCCGTGATGGGCCTGCGCCTGGCCAATGTGCATGGCGGCGATATCGAGCTGGCCTTCAGGCGCCTGGTGGAGCGGATGCAGGCCGAGCACCGGCAGGCGATCGCGTTCAGCGCGCGCGGCCTGCGCCGCCGGCTCGATCCGCTGGCATGGGAAGAGGTGTACCACATCGGCGCCGAAGCCCTGCTCAACGCCTGCCGCCACGCCGGCGCCAGCCGCATCGCGATGGAGCTCGACTTCGCCCAGCATGCCTTCGCGCTGGCGGTGCGCGACAACGGCAGGGGCCTGGGCGAGGACGTGCTGCGCAACGGCCATCGCGACGGTCATTGGGGACTGGTGGGCATGCGCGAGCGCGCCGCCGCCCTGCATGGCACGCTGCTGCTGCAAGCGGCGACGCCGCACGGACTGGAACTCCAGCTCAGCATTCCAGCCGCGCGCGCCTACGACCGCAACAGCCGGCCCTCGTGGCGGCGCCGTGTGGCGGCCTGCTTCGGCCGCCTGCGCCGCGCTTAAAGACGCAGGCCGGGCGGCAGGCGGCCGCCCGCGCCCATGCCGATGATGCCGCGCTGTATGCCCAGCAGCACGGCATGGGTGCGGTCCTTGGCCTGCATCTTGGCCAGCACGTTTTTCATGTGGGTCTTGATGGTGCCTTCCGACAGGCCCAGCTGCTCGCCGATCTTCAGATTGGTGTTGCCCACCGCCGCCAGCCGCAGCACCTCGACTTCGCGCGGGCTCAGCGCATCCATGTACATCTGTTCGGCCAAGGCGCACGCCACCGACGGCAGGATGCGGCGGCGGCCGCCGTGCACGCTGACGATGGTCTCCTCCAGTTCATGGCGCACCGCGCTTTTCAGCATGTAGCCGGCGGCGCCGGCGCGGATCGCTTGCGCCGCGTGCACATCGCCCTCGTAGGTGGTCAGCACGATCACGCGCGCCTCCGGCGCCTCGGCGCGGATGGCGGCGATGGCCTCGCTGCCATGCATGTCCGGCAGTTGCAGGTCCATCAGCGTGACGTCGGGCCGCAGGCGGCGGTGCAGCGCCACCGCCTCGGCGCCGCTGCCGGCCTGGCCCACCAGGCGGACGCGCGGCACGGCTTCCAGCGCGCTGGCCACACCTTCCAGAAAGATCGGATGGTCGTCGACCATCATCACGGTAATCGGTTCGGGCGTCATGGGCAGGCCTTTCGGTGGAGCGGAAAACCTCTACTTTGCCATAAAAAACGTTTACCCTCACCTACCCGATCGGACGATGCTTTCCTATCAATATTTGATGATTCGGCACGATTGCGCTTCTCCTACACTGTCCCTCGTTGTCATCCCTTTAACCCGCAACGAGGAGCACACCATGAAACACGCCACCCTGGCCGCCACCCTGGCCCTGTCGCTGACCGCCCTGGCCGGCGCCGCCCACGCCGCCGACGCCGCCAAGCCCGCCGAGCAAAAAAAGCCGACCGAGAAATGCTACGGCGTATCCAAGGCCGGCCAGAACGATTGCGCCGCCGGCGCCGGCACCACCTGCGCCGGCACCTCCAAGACCGACTACCAGGGCAATGCCTGGGTGCTGGTCGACAAGGGCACCTGCACCAAGATCAAGACGCCCAAAGGCTTCGGCTCGCTGACCCCGCGCTAAGCACGCCATGAAGCTCGCGCACCTGCAACGCGATTTCAGCAACTGGCTGGTGGCGCCGACCGCCCCGCTGGCCCGGCGGCTCGGACCGGAGGCGCGGCTGGCGGTGTACCAGAACAATTACCGCAGCCAGCTGGTGGGCTGCCTCGAACATTCCTACCCGCTGCTGCGCGGCTGGATGGGCGAGGACGCCTTCCTCGGCGCGGCGGTGCGCCACATCGACGCCCATCCGCCGCACGGCTGGACGCTGGACGCCTATGCCGACGGTTTCCACGCCACGCTGGCGCAAGCCTATCCGTCGCATCCGGACCTGCACGAGCTGGCGTGGATCGAGCACGCGCTGAACACCGCCTTCGTGGCGGCCGACGCCGCGCCCGTCACGCGGGCAGGCCTGGCGGCACTGGACTGGGAGTGCGCGCTGCTGCGGTTGTCACCGTCGCTGCAACTGCGCCAGGCCACCACCAACGCCGAAGCCATCTGGAGCGCGCTGTGGCAGCGGCTGCCGCCGCCGGCGGGCGAAATGCTGGCGGCGGCGGCCGGCTACGTCGTCTGGCGGCGCGGCCACACCGCGCTGCTGCGCCAGGCCGACGCGCTGGAATACGCAGCCCTGCTGCAACTGCGGCGCGACGGCAGCTTTGCCGCGTTGTGCGACTGGCTGGTGGCGCGACGCGGCGAGCAGGATGGCGTCGCGCTGGCCGGCACGCTGCTGGCGCAATGGCTGGACGCCGAACTCATCACCGGCATCGACGTGGTGTCGACCTGATCAACAAGGAACCCTATGACTACGCTACACCTCCGGGACGCCGCCGCGCCGCGTCCCGCCGCCTGGCTGCGCCGCCTGCTGCCGGACGAGCTGCTGCTGCTGACCGCACGCCTCGGCATCGGCGCCGTGTTCTTCCTGTCCGGCCGCACCAAGGTGGAGGGCTTCATGACCATCAAGCCCTCCACCTACGAGCTGTTCCGCAGCGAGTACGCGCTGCCGCTGCTGCCGCCGGAAATCGCCGCGCAGCTGGCCACCGCCGCCGAGCACATCCTGCCGCTGCTGCTGGCGCTGGGACTGGCCACGCGCCCGGCCGCCGCCGGCATGTTCTGCATGACGGCCGTGATTGAAATCTTTGTCTACCCGGACGCCTGGCCCACCCACCTGAGCTGGGCCGGCCTGCTGCTGCCGCTGATCGCGCGCGGCGGTGGCGCCTGGTCGCTGGACCATCTGCTGTGGCGCCGTTTTTCTTCCCCCAACCGAACTGGAGAATCGCAATGAAAGCAATCCGCCCCCTGGCCACCGCCATGGCGCTGGCCGCATCGGCCATATCGGCCATATCGGCCATGACGACCATACCGGCCGCGCACGCCGCTACCGAGCCGGTCAAGAACATCGTCATCGTCAGCGGCTCCTTCGTGGACGGCTCCGGCTGGCGCGTGATCCACGACATCCTGACCCAGAAAGGCTACAAGGTCACGGTGGCGGCCCAGCCGCACACCAGCCTGGACGACGACGTCGCCGCCACCCGCGAAATCCTCGACCAGCAGGTCGGCCCGGTGGTGCTGGTCGGCCACAGCTCGGGCGGCGCGGTGATCTCGGCCGCCGGCGAGCGTGCCAAGGTCAAGGCGCTGGTCTACGTCTCGGCCCTGCTGCCGGACGTGGGCGAAAGCCTGGCGCAGGTGATCGGCTCCAAACCCGCGCCCAGCAACAGCGTGCGGCCGACCCAGGACGGCCACCTGTTTGTCGACCCGGCCAGGTTCCACGACGATGTCGGCGCCGACCTGCCGGAGAACCGCACCAATTACATGGCCATCTCGCAAGTGCCGGCCACGGTAGCCACCTTCAACACCCAGATCTGGGCCGCCGCCTGGCATCACAAGCCGAGCTACGCCATCCTGTCCACCGAGGACCGCGCCCTGAGCCCGGACTTGCAGCGCTGGATGTACCAGCGCGCCGGCGCCAAGGTGACCGAAGTCAAGGCCAGCCACCTGGCCTATATCTCGCAGCCGGACCAGGTGGCCAAGGTCATCGACGACGCCGCCAACGCCCGCTGATTTTTTTCGCCACACCACCACCAAGGAGATCACCATGAACCACAACCCCGCTTCCCGTTCCGCCCGCGCCGCCGCCGCCATGCTGCTCGCCATGGGCACGCTGACCGCCGCCGTCCACGCCGACGCCGCCGATAAGCCGGCCGCGCCGGAGCCGAAAGGCCGCTGCTACGGCATCAACACCTGCAAGGGCACCAGCCTGTGCGCCACCGCCAAGAACGATTGCAAGGGCCTCAACAACTGCAAGGGCGAAGGCGTGCTGGTCAAGACCAAGAGCGAATGCCTGGCCGCCGGCGGCACCCTGACCGAGCCGAAGAAGAAGTAATCCCGAGGCCGCCATGAAGACTTTTTCCGGTTTCGGCCTGGGCCTGCGCAAGGAACACTATGCCGATTTTCTCGACGGCCAGGTCGCGGTCGATTTCGTTGAAGTTATTTCCGAAAACTTCATGGTGGCCGGCGGTCAGCCGCGCCACATCCTGCGCCAGATCCGCGCGCGCCACCCGGTGGCCCTGCATGGCGTATCGATGTCGATCGGTTCGGCCGACGGCTTGCGCACCGACTACCTGCGGCGGCTGCGCGCGCTGGCCGACGAGATCGAACCGCTGTTCGTCTCCGACCACCTGAGCTGGTCGCGTTACGGCGGCTTCAACGCGCACGACCTGCTGCCGATGCCGTACACGCGGGAGGCGCTGGACACCGTCTGCCACAATATCGACCGCGCCCAGGAAGCGCTGGGACGCGCCATGCTGTTTGAAAATCCCTCCAGCTACCTGCACTTCGAACCGGCCGAGATGAGCGAGTGGGAATTCCTGAGCGCCATGTGCCAGCGCACCGGCTGCCGGCTGCTGCTGGACGTGAACAACATGTACGTCAGCTCGATCAACCACGGCTATGCCGTGGAGGAGTACGTGCGCGGCCTGCCGTTCCAGCACGTGCGCCAGATCCACCTGGCCGGCCACACGCCGGGCGAGGTGCTGATCGACACCCACGACCGCGACGTCTGCGCCTCGGTCTGGGCGCTGTATGCGCACATCATGACCCTTGCCGGTCCGGTCGCCACCATGATCGAGCGCGACGCCGACATCCCGCCCCTGCCCGAGCTGCTGCGCGAACTCGACATCGCCCGCCGCCTGAGTTCGGCGTCGGCGCCGACAATCCGCATTCACGAGGAACCACCATGCACGAATTTAACCGCCGCCGTTTCCTGCTGAACGCCGCCGCCGGCGCCGCCAGCCTGTCGTTCGATAACCTGGCGCTGGCCGCACCCAAGGCGCTGGCCGTCATGCCGACCAAACAGGTCGAGGCCGGCGTGCTGGATGTCGGCTATTACGAAGCCGGGCCGGAGAATGGCCATCCCATCATTCTGCTGCACGGCTTCCCTTACGATATCCATAGTTACGCCGAGGTCGCGCCGATACTGGCCAGGCAGGGCTACCGCGTGATCGTGCCGCACCTGCGCGGCCACGGCAGCACCCGCTTCCTCGACGACGCCACGCCGCGCGCCGGCCAGCAAGCCGCCATCGGCCAGGACCTGATCGACCTGATGGACGCGCTGCACATCCCGGAGGCGGTGCTGGCCGGCTATGACTGGGGCGGCCGCGCCGCCTGCGTGGCGGCCGCGCTCAAGCCCAGCCGCTGCGTCGGCCTGGTCTCGGTCAACAGCTATCTGATCCAGGACATCAGCAAGGCCAATCTGCCGGCGCCGGCCCCGGTGGAGGCGGGCTTCTGGTATCAGTTCTACTTCCTGACCGAACGCGGCCGCGCCGGTCTGAGCGCCAACCGCAAGGATATCGGCCACCTCATGTGGAAGGGGAACTCGCCCACCTGGCATTTTGACGAGCCCACCTTCAAGCGCTCGGCGCAAGCCTGGGACAATCCGGATTACGTGGAGGTGGTGCTGCACTCCTACCGCCATCGCCTCGGCCATGCGCCCGGTTACCCGGACTACGAAGAGACCGAAGCGTTCCTCGCCACGCTGCCGAGGATCTCCTCGCCCGCCATCACCATCGACGGTGCGGCCGACGGCGTGATCAAGGCTACCGACGGCACCGCCTCGGCCGCCAGATTCAGCGGCCCGCGCCAGCACCGTCAACTGGCCGGGATCGGCCACAATCCGCCGCAGGAAGCGCCGCGGGCATTTGCCGACGCCGTGCTGGAACTGGCGCGCAAGGGCAGGTGGCGCACCTGATTTACCGTGGCGTGGCCGACAGTTCAAGGTTGTAGCGCTTGCCGGAAATCGTCACATTCGCCAGCTTCAGGCCCTTGATGTTGTGGATGAACCAGGGCTGGTGACTATTGAACGGCTCGCCGAAATCGCTGTCGCTGATGCTGACGTTGGTGATCGGCAGGATGGCCGGCTTGCCCTCGCCGTTGTAGCTGGAGGCCAGCGGCCCCAGCAACACAAAGGCCTGGTAGCACGAATGCAGCGTGCTGCCGACCTGCACATTGCCAGCGCGGATGCCGCTGATGTGCACGTCCGATACCTGTGGCGGGCGGATGCGCATCACATCATCCTGCGGCGCATAGTCGCAATCGAAAACAATCACCGCGCCACCGCCGGACGACGCGGTATCCGGCGCCACCTCGGCGTCCGGCAGGCGCTTGCTGAACATGGGCGCGGTCTTCACACCGTTCGGCAGCGCGAGGTCGCGGGCGTAAAAGTGGCGCAGGTAGCCGCCGCGATTCATATTGGTTTTCAAACGGATCGCCGTCCACAACGGATTGCCGGCCCAGTGGAGGTTGCGGAACTCGATGTTCCGCACGTAGATGTTCTCGATGCCGGCCGCCATCTCGCTGCCCAGCGTCACGCCGCCGTGGCCGCTGTTCATCACGCAATCCTGGATCACGATGTTGCGGCTGGGGCCAAATTGCGTGTCGAGATTCTTGCCGGATTTGATGGCGATGCAATCGTCGCCGGTGTTAAAGGTGCAGCCTTCGATCAGCACATGGTCGCAGCCATCGGGATCGAAGCCGTCGCTGTTGGGGCCGAGGCTGTTCATCTGCACATTGCGGAAGCGGACGTTGCGGCAGTTGACCGGATGATGCAGCCAGAACGGCGCGCCCTGCACCTGATAGCCTTCCAGCAGCACATTGCTGCAACCGATCAGCTGGATCATGCATGGCCGCAGGAAGTGGCCGATGCCGAACACGCGCCGGGCCACCGGCACGCCGGCTTCGGACAACGCCGGCAGAAAGTAATGGTCCGAGCGCCATGCCGCGCGCCCGCCCTCGATCTGCCGCCGCAGCGCCGGCGACAAGGACGGCGCCAACTGGTCCAAGGTGGCCGGATTGCGCGGATTGATCTCGCCCTGATGATCGCCGGCAGGCGCATCGGCCGGCTTGCGGCCGGTCCAGCCCCACCAGCAATCCTTGCTGTCCTTGAACGGCACGCCGCCCATGCCGTCCAGCACACTGCCCGCTTCACCGGTCAGGGCGATGTTGTCCTGACCGTAGGCGTACACCATGGGCGAATAGTTGAGGCAATCGTTGCTCTGCCAGCGCGAGATCACCAGCTTGCCGTTCGGCCCGCAATCGATATCGCCATCGCGGGCATAATCGAGCGGGTTGTTGTTGAAGTAGAGATGCGCGCCGGCCGCCAGATGCACGTGCACATTGGAACGCAGCACCATCGGTCCGCAACTGAGCCAGTTCCCGGCCGGGATCACCACCCTGCCGCCACCCGCCGCGTGACAGGCCTCGATGGCCGCCTTAATGGCGGGGTAGCAGTCCGGCGAACCGCTCAGCGGCGCGCTGACCATGCCCTGCTTCTGGTACGCCACAAAGCCGTCGACCTGCCCGGTCTGGCACGGCTGCGCGCCATACGCGGTGATCGCAAAGTCCTGCGGCCGGAACGTGAGCGGGCGAGAACAGCGCGCCACGATGGCCTCCGCCTCCGCCCACGGATCGAGCACGGCCGCCACAGCCGCGGTCACACCCAGCGGCAGGCCGGCGCCGGCCATCACGCCCGCCCCCACGCGCATGACCTCACGACGACGTGGATTAAGAACTGGTTCACGCATTGCGCTCCTCATGGCAAGGGTTGAAAACCTTCGGCCCGCACCACCCAGCGGCCGTCCTGCGGGAAACCGGGCGTGGCGCGCCGCGGCGCGCCGTCCCAGCCACCGGCCATCATGGCGACCGCCGCCAGCAAGCTGCTGTTGCCGGGCAGGTAGACCGGAAGGTCGGTGTTCGGATTATGCCCCGCCGCCGTGTAGGCGTTGTTGGGGCCGTCGTTCTTGAGCAGCACGTCCACCGCCTGCTGCGGCGCGTCCAGGCGGGCGGCGGTCATGGCGATCATTGGATAATCCCAGCCCCAGATCTTGGTCTTGAAGTCCCAGTCGGATAGCACCGCATCCAGTGTGCGGCGCATGACAGCGCGGTCCACGCCGGCGCCCGGCAACTGCCCCAGCGACATCAGGAACGATGGATGGTCATGCCGGCTGGCCGGATTGTCCCAGGTATCGGGCATGGATTCCAGCGCCACGTACTTGCCGTCCTTTTGCGGCAGGGCCGACAGTTGATGAAGTTTCTTTTCCCAGTCCGCATCCGGCGGCAAACCAAGACGCGCGCGCCATTGCTGCGCCAGTGCCAGGCCGGTGGCCCAGTAGCTCAGCTCGTAGCCGGGATTCATGCTGGTGGCTGGATCGTAAATTTCCTGCGCGATCCACAACGGTGGTCCCAGCACATAACGCTGGCCGTCCCAGTGCAGCATGGATGCCATGGCGTCGGCGGTGGCAAACACCAGCTCGCGGTAGCGCTCCAGCGTTTGCGGCGTCGGCTCGCTGCGATACAGCAGCTCGGCAAGATGAATCACATGCGGCTGGTTCCAAGCGATCAGCGGATTACCGCCCGGGCTTTCGCGTCCCTGCGGGCTGGTCATCTTCGGCCAGCGCGCGCCTTTCAGGCCGCGCCCGGCGGCGATCTGGCGCGCCACCGGCAAGGTCATCCGATACCAGCGCAGCGCATTCTCCAGATATTGCGGACGGCCCCACAGCGCGAAGTGCGCGGTGTGCCACCAGATCATTTCGGTGTGGTTCTTGCCGTACCAGGTGGTGGTGGTGAGGCCGCTTTCCTGCGGTGGGAAGTCGCCGCCGAACTGGATCGCGGTCAGGTATTGCGACAGCACCACGCGCCGTTCCAGCTCGGCCGCGCGCGGATCGGTGCTGCCGGTGAAATCGATCGCCGCGCCGCTGCGCCAGAACGCTTGCCAGTGCGCGGCGCTGTGCGCGATGACTTGCGCGGCATCGGGCGCCGCGCCCAGGCTGGCCGCCGCATAGGACAGTGTAAAGTCCAGCGCCGCGCCATGCCTGGGCGCCAGCCGGAAGGTATGCGGCGCCGACTGCGACACGCTCATCGCCTGCGCGGACTGCACGGCCGCCGCGTAGCGTGCGGTATCGCGCCGGTGTTCCAGCGCCAGCACATGCGCGCCCCGCGCCGTGATGCGAGTAATGTGCGATGCCGGCTGGCTCCAGTCCAGCGGCGGATTGTATTTCACGCTCATGTCGTAGCCGCGCGGCAGCGCCAGCTGCACCTTCAGCTTGCCGCTGGCCAGCAGCGGCGACTGGATGCGCACCGCCAGCGTGTCCCGCTGCGGGCTCACCGCCGTGATCACGCTGACCGGCTGGCCGTCGATGGTGTAGCGGCTGGTCAGCACACCCTTCCACATGTCCAGCTTCTGGTCGATGTCGCGGATGTCGGCCAGCGCCAGCGCCGAACCGTCGCCGCGCCGCAGGCTGAGCTGTCCCAGCGGCCAGACATGCGGATTGGTGCGCAGCCAGGTCGCCGCCGGGCCGTCCATGATGGTGGGATAGCCCACCGTCTGGCCATGCGCCGTGTAATCGCGGTTGGCGTCGGCCAGCTTGTAGCCGTTCGGGTTCGGATCTTCATGCCAGGACCAGCGCGCCTGCGTCTCCAGCGCGATGCCCTGGCGGCCGTAATGCTCGGGGAAGGTTTGCAGCCCGGTCACGTCGGCCGTGAAGCAAAACTGGCCGTTGCCGACGCTCAGCGGCGCCCACGGATCGATCCCGTTCAGCTGGGGATTGTGCCGTTCGACCAGCGACTTACGGTCGATGGGAGCGGTACCGGCCAGCGCCGCGCTGCTTATCAGTATCAATGCCAGCGCCGTGACGCGCCTCATATTTGTCTCCCTATCGCTCATCAAAAGCTCATGAACGGCGATCATACCCACCAAATGCAACAGTTCCGGGGCCAAAACAATCAACTTGATGACTATAACCGAATTAGTCAAATGGATGACCGAATTCGGATTGACGCTGTTCCCCGCAGTTTCCTACTATCGGTTGAACCGCCTGGCGGTCACAAAATCCAAGAGGAGACAATACAATGAGAACGAAAAAAACCGCGATAACCAATGCCGTTCTTCTGCTGGTGGCCGGCGTGGCCAGCGCGCAGGAGCAGGCGGCGGCGCCGCCCAAACCGGAAGACAACCAGGTGGTGATCACCGGCTCGCGCCTGGCCAACCGCGGCTTCCTGGCGCCGACGCCAGTGACCGTGGTCGACTCCACCGAGCTGAAGGTATCCGGCACGCAGAATCTGGAAAACCTGCTCAACGATACGCCGCAATTCACCGCCAACCAGCTGAACAGCCCGACCGCCAACACCGTGCAGGCCGGCCAGCCCTCCGGCACCTCGACCCTGAACCTGCGCAACCTCGGCCCGACGCGCAACCTGGTGCTGGTCAACGGCCGCCGCTACGCCATCACCGGCCCGGACTTCACCACCGACATCAACACCATCCCCACCGCGCTGGTGAAACGGATTGAAACCGTGACCGGCGGCTCGTCCGCCGTGTACGGCTCGGACGCCATCTCCGGCGTGGTCAACTTCATCCTGCGCGACAATTACGAGGGCGCGGAAATCAATGTGCAGGGCAACTGGGACCAGCCGACCCGCACGCCCACCAAGAGCATCGACCTCACCGTCGGCGGCAACTTCGACAACAAGAAGGGCAACGCCGTCCTGTCGGTCAACTTCCAGGACCGCCAGGGCATGACCCGTGGCGACCTCGGCGGCTACTCCCTGCCCTCGCTGGGCGATGGCTGCGTGACGGCCGCCTCGTGGTCGGCCACCGGTCCCGGCACGCCGCTGGCGGTGCCGTCCGGCCAGACCTGCCTGTCGGCCGGCGGCCGTCCCGGCCTGGTGTACAGCGGCTCCTCCACCGTGCCGACCGGCCGCATCGGCAACCTGCCGCTGTACGGCTCGTCCGGCTCCAACGCCGCGCTGGACGCGGCCATGGCGGCGGCCGGCTTGCAGAACATGACCTCGCTGGGCGCCATCTTCGATGCCACCGGCAAGGCGGTGCGCCCCTACACCACGGCCGACGCCTATGACCTCGGCCCGCTGTCCTACGTGGTCACGCCGCAGAAGCGCTGGGTGGCGAACGCCTTCGCCCACTATGACTTCAACGAATACGCCACCGGCTACACCGAGATCCACTTCAGCAACAACACCGCCAATGTGCAGATCGCCCCGGCCGGCGCCGGCGCCAACTTCCTGGTCAACACCAACAATCCTTACCTCAGCCCGCAGATGCAGGAAGTGCTGCGCCAGCTGGACCTGAAGGAAAGCGGCACCACCCGCGTGACCAACGGTTCGCAGACGCTGAGCACCACGCCGGGCGACGGCCTGGCCATCCTCAACCTGAACCGCCGCTTCACCGACATCGGCACCCGCTTTGCCGCCACCGACCATTCGACCTTCCGCATCGCGCTGGGCCTGAAGGGCAAGCTGAACGACGTGTCGGAGAACTACCTCACCGACCTCAAGTACGACATGTACTACACCAACAGCCGCACCACGGAATCGCAATTCCAGACCGGCTCGATCTCGCTGAGCCGCTACCAGAACGCCCTCCTGTCGCAGGGCGGCGCGGCGCCCGTGCTGAATCCGTTCGGCCAGAACATTTCGGCGGCGGCGGCCAGCGCGGTGTCGATCGCCTCCAACTCGGCCATCACCGCCGAGCAGCAAGGCCTGGCGGCCAACCTGACCGGCCGTCTGCTGGAACTGCCATCCGGCCCGGTTGACTTCTCCACCGGCGTGGAGCGCCGCCATGCCTACAGCCGCTACTCGCCGGACGCCTATCTGTCGTCGGGCGACGTGTCGGGCTGGAACGCGGCGCGCGCCACCCAGGGCGAATCGACCGTGAAGGAAATCTTTGGCGAAGCGCGCGTGCCGCTGCTGTCCGACAAGCCATTCGCCAAAAACCTGAGCCTGAGCGGCGCCTTCCGCCGTTCCGACTATGACGTGGAATCGGTGGGCACGGTGTGGACCAACTCGGTCGGCACCGAGTGGACGCCGGTGGACAGCCTGACCTTCCGCGCGCAGAAACAGAAATCAATCCGCGCCCCGAACGTGGGCGAACTGTTCGGCGGCCAGGGCACCAACGGCCCGACCGCCACCGACCCATGCTCCAGCCGCCAGCCCACCGCGCAGCAGACCGCCGCCGTGCGCGCGGTGTGCGTGGCGACCGGGGTGCCGGCCAACCTGGTGTTCGATCCATCGGTACAGCCGACCAACTTCCTGACCCAGATCGTCGGCGGCAATCCGAACCTGAAAGCGGAAACCTCGCACACCACCACGGTGGGCGCCGTGTTCGCGCCGAAAGCGGTGCCCGGCCTGCAAATGAGCCTGGACTACTACAAGATCACGCTGGACGACGCGATCTCGACGCTGGGCGGCGGCGGCATCCAGTCGGTGCTGAACCTGTGCTACAACACCATCCAGAACGCCAACAGCGTGTACTGCAAGGCCATCAACCGCGACCCGATCACCGGCCAGATCACCGCACCGACCTACGTGATGACCACGGCGGCCAACATCGGCGGCATCAAGACCGAGGGCTACGACATCGCCGGCCACTACGGCTTCCGCACCAGCTGGGGCCTGATGGGCGCCGACACGCGCTGGAACATCGACACCAACTGGACCTATGTGAAGGAGCTGACTTTCACGCCGATCCAGGACCTGCCGAACATCACCAACCAGTGCGTGGGCAGCTTCGGCCAGACCTGCGGCCAGCCGGTGCCGAAGTGGAAAGGCACGGCGCGCCTGACCATGAACTCGGGCAAGCTGATGTTGTCGGCGCGCGCACGCTACATCGGCGCGGTAACGGTGGATACCTATGTGCTGCCATCGACCTCGGGCGGCACGCCGCCGGCGCTGGATTCGCTGACCAATCCGAAGATCAAGGGCTACACCTACCTGGATCTGACGGCGGGCTACGACTTCACCAAGTCGGTCAGCGTGACGGCGGGCATCCGCAACGTGCTGGATAAAGATCCGCCAGTGCTGGGCTCGTCGCAACTGCCGGCGAACAACACCATCGCCGCCACCTACGACCCGCTGGGCCGCAATCTGTTCTTCAGCCTGAACGTCAAGCTGTGAACGGCCACCATCTGCAACGCCGGCGCCTGACGCTGGCATTGGGCGCCGGCCTGCTGGCCGGCTGGAACGTGCCGGCGACGGGTCGCGCGATCGCGGCATCCGCTGACCCTGCCTCGGCCAACGCGGCCGGCGGCGCAGGCGCGGCGGCCGCCGGCGACGCCGGTGCTTGCACCGCCGGGGTGGCGTGGGCCGACGTCCTGCGGCGCGAGCTGGATGCGATGGCGCAGCAGCTGACGCAAACCCTCAAGCCGTGGCCGGTTCCGGCGCGTGTGTTCACGCCGGAGCAGCACGGACTGGCGGACGACACAAGCGGCCTCGCCACCGCCGCCATCCAGCGCGCGGTGGACGCCTGCGCGGCCGCTGGTGGCGGCACCGTGCGGCTGTCGAAAGGCGACTACCTGAGCGGCACCATCGTGCTGCGCTCCGGCGTCATGCTGGAGGTGGCGGCCGGCGCGCGCCTGCTGGCCAGCACCAACCTGCAAGACTACCCCGAGCATCGCGCCCGGCGCCCCACGGTCCAGGACAGCAACATGGGCATGAACCAGTCGCTGATCTTTGCCGAAGGCTGCGAGCGCATCGGCATCGGCGGCAAAGGCCTGATCGACGGACGCGGCACCAAGGACAACTTCCCCGGCGAGGAAACCGTCGGCGCCACACCGGGCCGCCCCTTCATCATCCGCATCATCGACTGCAAGCAAGTGGTAATCCGCGACATCCATCTCAAGGACTCGCCATGCTGGATGCAGAACTACCTCAACTGCGACGACCTGCTGATCGATGGCATCCACGTTGAAAACCAGGCCAACCACAACAACGACGGTCTGGACATCGACAGCTGCCGCCGCGTTATCGTGCGCAACAGCTTCATCAACGCGCAGGACGATGCAATGTGTTTCAAGGGCGCAGGGCAGCGGCTGGCGGAAAACATCCTGATCGAGAACTGCGAGTTCTACAGCACCTGCAACGCGCTCAAATTCGGCACCGATTCGCAGGGCGACTTCCGCAACGTGCTGGTGCGAAACGTGACGCTGGGCGGGCCATCCAGCACCATGCGCGCCATCAACCGCCGCAAGGCCGATGGCGGCATCTCATGGGAAATCGTCGATGGCGGCACACTGGAGCGCGTGCTGGTGCATGATGCGCGCATCGTGCGCGCCGAGAGCCCGCTATTCCTGCGACTGGGCGATCGTGGCCGCGTGCGGCCGGAGCAGCAACGTCCGGGGCCGGGCATGCTGCGCCACATCGTCTACGACCGCATCAGCGGCGGTGACAACGGCATGCGCGGCTCCTTCTTCACCGGCATCCCGGAAGCGGATATCGAACATGTGCTGCTGCGCGACGTCAGTCTGACCATGGCCGCGGCAACCGCTCCGGCCGCTGTGGCAGTCGATGTGCCGGAGGCGCATGCCGAGTATCCCGATCCGCACATGTTCTCGACGGTGATGCCGGCCTACGGCCTGTGGGCGCGCCACATCAAGCACCTGACCTTGCAACGTGTGCGCTTCCGCGTCAACGGCAAGGACGCACGACCAGAAATTCTGGCCGACGCCTGCCATCAGTGAGCAACGCGGAACCAGTCCACGTCGATATAGCCGGCCTGATCGCCTTTCACGTAAGTGAAGACGGCAGGCCGGCTCCCCTTCCACCATGAAAATTTCGCCAGCTGCGTGACCGGGCCGACATTCGTGTACGGCCCTTTTTCATTGAGCGCATAGGAGAACTGCACCGTCTGATCCTCCTTCACCTGAGCGCGCAACACCACCGCGCCCGTCCCGATCTTGCCGATGCGTGTCTCCTCGCCCGCATTGGAATACGTGACATAGTTCACCCCCGCCTCCCGCACCACGCCGACCCAAGGCACCTTCACGCCAAACAAACTCAGGCCGGCGCGCTGCGTATCGGCCATCCCGCCCAACTCCATGCGCGTCGTGATCTCCGACTGCGGGCCTTGCAAAATCTGCGTCAAGGTATTGCGTGCGCCAACCAGATACGCCGACTTGCTGGCCTCAATGCGCATGAAACCGGGACGCTTGCTGAGACTCCAGCGCGCATTGTCCGGATTGTGATTCCACGACCATTGCAAGCCCAGCTGAGGCGAAGAAAACTCATCGCTATCCTGCAAGCGATAGCCCGGCGATTTCTCCGCCGTATCCGGCGCCTCATGCTTCAACACCGGCACCGTATCGTCGCCCATGATCGGCCAGTCATCCTTCCACACCACCGGCTGCAAATGCGCGATACGCCCGAACGCGCCGGTGCTGTTGAAGTGAATGAACCAGCCTTGGCCGGAAGGCGTCTCCACATAACCGCCCTGATGCGGCCCCTTGAGGCCATTGCCCGGCTTGAGCGCGAGATGCGTCTCGTACGGGCCATCAATGCTGCGCGAGCGCAGCACCGCTTGCGGTCCCGTCTCCACACCGCCGATCGGCGCGAAGATGTAGTAGTAGCCGTTGCGCTTGTAAACCTTGGGCCCTTCGAAGATAGGCAAATTCACCTTGTCTTCAATGATGGTCTTGCCGCCGTCATACACCGTCTTACCATCCGGGCTCATCGCGTGCAGGATGCCAGGCCCTGCGCCAACCCTGGAGTGAATCAGATAGGCCTTGCCGTCATCGTCCCAGAACGGACAAGGATCTTCATAGCCCGCACCGGCCAGCACCATCACCGGCTCCGTCCAAGCGCCCGCAGGGTCCGTGGTGGAGCTCATGAAGATGCCCTCACCCGGGGTCGCCCAATAAACGTAAAAGCGATGGTCATGAAAGCGGATCGAAGGCGCCCACACACCACCGGCGTAGCGCAAGCCATCACCCACCGGCTTGGAGACCGCATCCGTCAACGGAAACGGCGGCTGCATATCGTAGGAAGGATGAAAGCCCAGCCTGGGCAGCACGTGACCGGCAATCTTCCAGTGCACCAGATCCTTCGACGTCAGAACCGGAATGCCCGGTGAAAAATGGAAACTGGATGCCACCATGTAGTAATCGTTGCCGACACGAATCGCATCCGGATCGGAATAATCCGCGTAAATGACAGGATTGGTGTACTCCGCCGCCGCGCAGCTACCAGCGCAAACCAACAACAACGCCACCACCAATTTCCGCATCGTCATCTCCACCGTTCAAGAGCTGAACAGTAGACCATGAGCGCTAGCGCCAAGGCAATCAACATTGTGATTGAAGTCTTGCGTGAGCAATGACGGGTGGGGCCGCGCACGTTACAACAAGTAACAGCTTGATCCGCTGTGGATTGTTAATCTGCGCCCATACGTTAGCGCGGAAGGATATCAACCATGGGTGATCAAACGAAACATCTTGGAACCACCGTGTGCTCGGCATTGATGCTGAGCCTGCTTACTCTGGCCGGATGCAACAAGCTTGCCGATGCGCCACCGCAAAGCGCGGCGACGACGCCTGCCCAGCCTGTTGCCCCCTATACGCCGCCGACGGCGGAACAGCTGTCGCAAATGGTGGCGCCGATCGCCCTGTTTCCAGACAAGCTGGTGGGGCAGGTGCTGGCGGGCGCCACTTATCCAGAGCAGATTGCCGCAGCCAACCAGTGGCTGGCGCAGAATCCCGCCCTGAAAAGCGACGCATTGCAAAACGCGGAAAACGGTCAGCCATGGGATGTCAGCGTCAAGTCGCTGACCACTTTCCCCACCGTGTTGAACCAGATGGCCAGCAATATGCAATGGACCCGGGCGCTGGGCGAAGCCTATGTGAACGATCCGACCGACGTGATGAACGCCATCCAGACCCTGCGCCTGCGCGCCCAGCAGGCCGGCAACCTGCAAAGCTCGCCGCAGTTGCGGGTTTCCACCACGGTGCGCGAGTCGCCGCCGGCCTACGTCACGTCATCCCCTTCGGAACCGGTGGCGTACTCGGGGCCGGCGGTGATACCGCCGCCACCGCAAACCATCGTCATCGAGCCGGCCGAGCCGGATGTGGTCTACGTCCCTCACTACAACCCTGCGGTGGTGTATGGCGCGCCGGTGCCGGTGTATCCGGGCTGGGTGTATCGCCAGCCAGCCTATGACAGCGAGGCCGTGATCACGACCGGCGTGCTGTCGTTTGGGGTGGGTGTGCTGGTCGGTGCGGCGGTGAGCCATCACCATGATTGGGGATGGAACGCGTGGGGCGTCAACTGGGGCGCGCCTCATCCCGGCTATAACGGCGGCTGGCAGCGTCCTGCCGTGGTGTACAACAACTCGACGTATATATCCAAATCCGTCACCGTGGTAAATCACGTCAACAATATTAACGTGACCAATAACAACTACCGAACCAACAACGTCATCAACCGCACGCAGAACATTGTCACCAACAATCCGCCGCCACCGCGCCCGGCGCAGCAAGCGGCCGGGGTAATGACCGTGCCGCACTTCACCGCGCGCGATACCGTGCCTGGTTCACGCCCGCCACCAGCGGCGATGGACCTGCACGCCCCGCGGACCCCGTCGCCGATCACGCAGCACGAGCTGCGCCAGCCGCCGCGTGTGGCGCAGGAAGCGCCCCGGGTGAGCATGCCGCCGCCCGTGGCGAACAAACCCATGCACGAGGAAACGCGGATCGAGCATCCGCCTGTCCAGGCAATGGCGCAAGCTCAGGAGCACAGCAGCGCCGCCGTGCACATGCCACCCGTCCCACACGCCCCAATGCCCAACCACGACATCAACATTCCCGAACGGGCACATCCCCAAGCGCCACGCCAGGAAATGCTAGCCATGCACAACGAGCGCCCCCACCCTCAACCCGCAAAGCCGGCGCCTGTGAAGCCGCACGTGGAGAAACATGAGGAAAACAACCACCATCACGACAAGCGCGATACTCAGGAGCATCACAGTTAAAACACCTGAGACGCCGCGTGGCCAGAACACCCGCTAACTGACTTGTCTCCTCGATGCGCCGGCTATCGCAAGTTGGCCAAGGCCCGCGCGGTGTGACTTTTTTGGCGTATTTTGACTTAAGTCAAAATTGTTGCAGAAAAAACGCAAGCGCTTCTTTACGCTGCGATGCAGCATGCGAATTTTTGCAAGTGATTGATTCTATTGAGGATTGTGGTGCGGCTGGCGGGGATCGAACCCACGACCCTTGGCTTCGGAGGCCAATACTCTATCCACTGAGCTACAGCCGCGACAGGGGTATACACGAAGGTGTGCCGTAGGATACCGTTTTTATCGCATCCCGTCCATGGGGCAGTGTCGTTTTATGCAAGTTTGCGTTTCCTTCGACGCATTCTTATGCCTATAATCACCCGTTTGGTGAAGGTTTTACAAGGTAGCTGCTGTCCATGCTTTGCGCCACCCGGCTTGAAATTTGTCTGTTAAGGAAATCATGAGCGACGCACATAACGAACACGAATCCGCCATCAGAACGCCTAAACAACTGGTTGCAGCTGTTATCGGCTTCTTCGCAGTCACGATCTTCGGCATCATCCTTCTGGTCCAGTATGTCACCACGAACAAGCTGACCGGGGCCGGCTCCAACAGCCAGGCGCCGGAAGAAGTCGCCGCACGCATCGCCCCCGTCGCCGACGCCGGCTACACGCTCAAAGACGTCAATGCGCCGAAGGTGCTGCAAACCGGCGAAGCCATCTACAACTCGACTTGCGCCGCCTGCCATGGCGCCGGCGTGGCGGGCGCGCCGAAGTTCGGCGATGCCGGCGCCTGGGGCGCGCGTATCGCCCAGGGTTACGACACCGTGGTCAAGCACGCGCTGGAAGGTCTGCGCGCCATGCCGGCCAAGGGCGGCAATCCGGATCTGGATGATGTGGAAGTGGCACGCGCCGTGGTCTACATGGCCAACGCTTCCGGCGGCAAGTTCAAGGAACCTGCCGCGCCAGCGCCAGCAGCAGCGGCTCCTGCCGCGGCGGAACCGCAGAAATAAGCGGCGCACGTCCCAAGTAAAAACCGGCCTTCGCGGCCGGTTTTTTTATTTGCACAGACCGAAGGCTTTGCGGTCGGTGAAGTAGCGGTAGGTGAAGGTGCGCATCGGGTATTTGTTCAGTGCGATCTCGAAGGCCGGCGGCGTCAGGTCGAAACGCTCCGGCAGTTTCTCCGTCACGCGCAGGCGCACGCGCCAGATGGTTTCCGGGCCGGTGGCGCCGGCGATCAACATGTCCGGCACTTTCGGAATCGCCTCGACGATTTCGGCCGGCGAGTTGGTGGTGCGCTGGTAGAAGGTGACCAGTTGCGCTTTGGCCAGCACAGGACCCTTGGGCGCCGTCACCTGGTAGTCGCGATTGAGGAACAAGGCGCGCTCGCCGCGCGGCACGATGTACACAAAAGTGAATTCCGTGCCGCCATCCGGCAGCATCACCGGCGGCGTGGTCGACACGCTGATTCCGCGCGGCAGCTCAAAGCGCGCCCCCTCCTGCCAGCTGGCGCAGTCCGGCGAGGTCGCCATGTACACATCGACAGGCGTATAAGACTCGCCGCAAGCGCTCAGCAGCAGCGGCAGGACAAATGGAACGGTATAACGCAAGCGCATCATAAAAAACGGGCTTCCAGATTCAGAAGCCCGTAGTTTACTGCATTACCACATGATCACGCGGTCTTTCGGGGCAAGGTACATCTTGTCGCCCGGTTTGATGCCGAAGGCGTCGTAGAAGCCCGGCTGGTTGCGCATGGTGCCGTTGGCGCGGAACTGGCCCGGCGAGTGCGGGTCGGTCTTGATCTGCTGGATCTGCGCCGCTTCACGCATCTTCATGCGCCACACTTGCGCGAAGCCCATGTAGAAGCGCTGGTCGCCGGTCAGGCCGTCGATCACCGGGGCCTTCTTGCCGTGCAGCGACAGCTTGTAGGCTTTGTATGCGATCGCCACGCCGCTGTTGTCGGCAATGTTCTCGCCCAGGGTCAGCTCGCCGTTGACGTGGTAGCCAGGCAGCGGGCTGAACTGGTTGTACTGCTCCACCAGCATCTTGGTCTTGGCCGCGAAGTTTTTGTGGTCTTCCTTGGTCCACCAGTCGCGCAGGTTGCCGTCGCCGTCGTACTGGGCGCCCTGGTCGTCGAAGCCGTGGCTGATTTCGTGGCCGATCACGCCACCGATGGCGCCGTAGTTGACCGCGTCATCGGCGTCTGCGTTGAAGAACGGCGCTTGCAGGATGGCCGCCGGGAACACGATTTCGTTCATCTCCGGGTTGTAGTAGGCGTTGACAGTTTGCGGCGTCATGCCCCACTCTTCACGATCGATCGGCTTGCCCAGCTTGTTCAGTTCCTTGTTGTAGTCGAACTGGCGCGAGCGGATCACGTTGCCGACCAGATCGTCCTTGCGGATCTCCAGCCTGGAATAGTCGCGCCACTTGTTCGGATAGCCGATCTTGTAGGTGAACTTGGCCAGCTTGGCTTGCGCCTGCTTCTTGGTGGCCGGGGTCATCCAGTCCAGCTTGTCGATCGAGGTCTTGTACGAGGCCAGCAGGTTTTTCACCAGCTGTTCCATGCGCGCCTTGCGCTCCGCCGGGAAGTGCTCGCCGACGTACAGCTTGCCGACCGCCTCGCCCAGCGCGCCTTCGGTCACGGAGACGGCGCGTTTCCAGCGTGGACGCTGTTCGGTCACGCCGGTCAGCGCGGTGCCGTAGAAGGCGAAGTTTTCATCGACGAAGGCTTTGCTCAGGTAAGGCGCGTGCGCGCGCACCACTTGCCACTGGAAGTAGGCTTTCAGGGTTTCCAGCGGAGTGGCTTCCAGCAGCGCGGCCATGCCCTTCAGGTAGCTCGGCTGGCTGACGATGACGTAGCTGACTTTGCCGGCCACGCCGGCGTCGCTCAGGTAGGCGTTCCAGTCATAGCCCGGCGCCACTTCGCCCAGCTTGGCGATGTCGACCTTGTTGTAGGCCTTGATCGGGTCGCGCAGTTCCACCTTGGTCCATTGCAGCTTGGCCAGTTCCTTTTCGAACTCGACCACGGCATGCGCGGTGGTGGCGCCGTGCGCGTCGCCGGCCAGGGTCAGCATTTTGCCGACGTGCAGTTCGTACTTGGCCAGGGTGTCGGCCAGCTTGGCGTCGTCCGCTTTCAGGTAATAGTCGCGGTCCGGCAAGCCCAGGCCGTCCTGGTAGATGTCGGCAACATACTTGGTCGAATCCTTGTTGTCCTGGTGAACGCCATAGTTGTACGGCGCGGTCACGCCGATCTGATTGAAGTGCGAGATCAGCTGCGGCAGTTGCTTCTTGTCGCTCAGGGCGGCCACCTTGGCCAATTCCGCGTTCAGCGGGGTGATGCCCAGCTGTTCCAGCCTGGCTTCGTCCATGAAGCTGGCGTAGAAGTCGCCGATGCGCTGTGCCTCGGGGCCGCCGGCCTTGTTGGAGGCGGCGCCTTCGATGATGGCGCGCAACTGCGGCTGAATATCGTCGCGCAGCTTGGCGAAGCTGCCCCAGCTCGATTTGTCGGCCGGGATTTCGGTCGTGGCCAGCCACTTGCCATTCATGTGGGTGAACAGGTCGTCCTGCACGCGCACGGCCGGATCGATGTATTCGACGGCGATGCCGGAGGTCGGCTTGCTTGCTACTTTGGCGCTAGAGGGAGCGGCGCTTTTGGCGCTGTCCGCGGCGCCGGCCAAACCTGCGATCAGGCTCAGCATCAATGCACTTAGGAGGTGACGTTTCACGAGTTTTCCTTCAAGGTTTTTAAATACGACTGACTACGTTACCACATGATGACGCGGTCTTTGGGCGCCAGGTACATCTTGTCGCCCGGCTTGACGCCAAAGGCTTGGTAGAAGCCCGGCTGGTTGCGCACCGTGCCATTGGCGCGGAACTGATCCGGCGAGTGCGGATCGGTTTTCAGATAAACGATTTGCTGCGCGTCGCGGATCTTGGCGCGCCACACCTGGCCAAAGCCCATGTAGAAACGCTGCTCGCCGGTCAGGCCGTCGATCACCGGCGCCGGTTTGCCGCCCAGCGACAGCAGGTAAGCCTTGTAGGCGATGGCAGCGCCGCTGTTGTCGGCGATATTTTCGCCCAGGGTCAGCTCGCCGTTGACGTGGTAGCCCTTGACCGGGCTGTAGGCGTTGTACTGCTTGACCAGCATCCGGGTCTTGGCCGCGAAGTTTTTATGATCGGCCTTGGTCCACCAGTCGCGCAGATTGCCGTCGCCGTCGTACTGCGCCCCCTGGTCGTCGAAGCCGTGGCTGATTTCGTGGCCGATCACAGCCCCGATGGCGCCATAGTTGACCGCGTCGTCGGCCGCCGCGTCAAAGAACGGCGGTTGCAGAATCACGGCCGGAAACACGATCTCGTTCAGCTCCGGGTTGTAATAGGCGTTGACGGTTTGCGGCGTCATGCCCCACTCGTCGCGGTCGATCGGCTTGCCCAGCTTGTTGACTTCCTTCGCATACGCGAACGCATGCGAACGCTGCACATTGCCGGCCAGATCATCCTTGGCCACCACCAGCGCCGAATAATCGCGCCACTTGTTCGGATAGCCGATCTTGGTGGTGAACTTGGCCAGCTTGGCCTGCGCCTGCTTCCGGGTTTCCGGCCCCATCCAGTCCAGCGTATCGATGCTCTGGCCGAAAGCGGCCAGCAGGTTCTTCACCAGCTGCTCCATGCGCGCCTTGCGCTCGGCCGGAAAGTGCTGTTCGACGTACAGCTTGCCCAGCGCCTCGCCCAGCGCCGCATCGGTGGCGTTGACGCCGCGCTTCCAGCGTGGTTCCTGCTCGTTCACGCCGCTCAGCACCTTGCCGTAGAAGGCGAAGTTCTCCTGCGCGAAATCCCTGGCCAGGTAGGGCGCGTTGGCGTGCAGTACCTGCCATTGGAAGTAGACCTTCCACGTCGCCAACGGCGTTTGGTTCAGCAGCTTGTTGAAACCGCTGATATAGCTTGGCTGGCTGACGATCACGTAATCGACCTTGCCGCCGATGCCGGTGTCGTTCAGCCACGTGGTCCAGTCATAGCCGGGCGCCAGCTTGGGCAGCTTGTCGATGGCCACCTTGTTGTAGGCCTTGACCGGATCGCGCAGCTCAACCTTGGTCCAATGCAGCCTGGCGATGTCGGTTTCCAGCGCCACGATGGCCCTGGCGTCGGCCGCCGCGTTGGCATTGCCCGCCAGCGACAGCATGTTGGCGACGTGCTGCTCGTACCTGGCCAGCGTGTCCGTCAGCTTCTTGTCCGATTTCTTCAGATAGTAATCGCGGTCTGGCAGGCTCAGGCCATCCTGCACCAGATCGGCCACATACCTGGTCGAGTCCTTGTTGTCCTGGTGGATCACAAAGCCAAACGGCGCGGTGTAGCCATAGCGGTTGAAGTGGGCGATCAGCGCCGGAATCATTCGCTTGTCGCTGAGCGCGGCGACGCGGTCGAAGTCAGCCTTCAGCGGCGCCAGGCGCAGCTCTTCCAGCCTGGCTTCGTCCATGTAGCTGGCGAAGAAATCGCCAATGCGCTGGGCATCCGTGCCCGACTGCTTGTTGGGGTCGGCGGCGGCCGCTTCGATGATGGCGCGCAGCTGTGGCTTGGTGTCGTCATCCAGCTTTTCAAACGAGCCCCAGCTCGATTTGTCGGACGGGATTTCCGTCTGCGCCAGCCATTTGCCGTTCAGGTTGAGGAAGAAATTATCCTGCGGACGCACGCTGCTGTCGATGCCGCCCAGGTCCACGCCCGAGGTTTTGGGTTCCGCATGTACGCCGGCCGAGGCCAGCAGCGCCAGCATCAGGGCGCTTACGAGGTGAGCTTTCAAGTCTATATCTCCGAAATGTATAGGCAAGTCACGAAACAATAGCAAAAAAGCCACCCCGGGTCACGTCACCAAATGGTCACGCGCTGTTCCGGCGCAACATACAACTTGTCGCCCGGCTTGACGCCAAACGCTTCGTAGAAGCCCGACTGGTTGACCACCGGCCCGTTGACGCGGAACTGGCCCGGCGCGTGCGGATCGGTCTTCACCTGCACCACCTGCTGCTGTTCACGCATCTTCACGCGCCACAGCTGGCCCCAGCCCATGAAGAAGCGCTGCTCGCCGGTGAAACCGTCGAGCACCGGCGCGGTCTTGCCGGCCAGCGACAGCTTGTAGGCCTTGTAGGCGATGGCGGTACCGCTGTTGTCGCCGATGTTCTCGCCCAGCGTCAGGGCGCCGTTGACGTGGTAGCCCGGCAGCGGGCTGTAGGCGTCGTACTGCTTGACCAGCGCGTCGGCCTTGGCGCGGAAGTTGGCGCGGTCTTCCTTGGTCCACCAGTCGCGCAGATTGCCGTCGCCGTCGGACTGGCTGCCGCCGTCGTCGAAACCGTGGCCGATCTCGTGGCCGATCACCGAGCCGATGGCGCCGTAGTTGACCGCATCGTCGGCGCGCACGTCAAAGAACGGCGGCTGCAAAATGGCGGCCGGGAACACGATCTCGTTCATGGTCGAGTTGTAGTAGGCGTTGACGGTTTGCGGCGTCATGCTCCACTCCTCGCGGTCGATCGGCTTGCCCAGCTTGGCGATCATGCGCTGGTGCTGGTAGTTCTCGGCACGCAGCACATTGCCCAGCAAATCGTTCCTGACGATCGACAGGGTCGAATAATCGCGCCACTTGCTCGGGTAGCCGATCTTGGGCGTGAATTTGGCCAGCTTGGCTTGCGCTTCCAGCTTGGTGGCCGGGCTCATCCAGTCCAGGCCGTCGATGCTGTTCCTGTAGGCGGCCAGCAGGTTCTTCACCAGCGCGTCCATGCGCTCCTTGCGCTCAGGCGGGAAGTACTCGGCCACGTACAGCTTGCCCAGCGCCTCGCCCAGGCTGGACTCCACCAGCGCCACCGCCGACTTCCAGCGCGGCGGCTTGACGGCCACGCCGGTCAGCACGCCGCTGTAGAAATCGAAGTGCGCATCGGCGAATTCCTTCGACAGGTAAGGCGAGGCTTCGCGCAGCAGCTGCCATTCGAAGTAGGATTTCCACGTGGCCAGGTCGGTCTTTTCCAGCACGGCGTTAAAACCGGTGAGGTAGCTCGGCTGATGCACGATCACATAGTCCACTTTGTTGGCGACGCCGGTGGCCGCCAGCGCGTGGCCCCAGTCAAAGCCGGGCGCCAGTTCGGCCAGCTGCTTGATCGGCATCTTGTTGTAGCGCTTGACCGGATCGCGGTTCTCCACCTTGGTCCATTGCACCTCGGCCAGCGCGGTTTCCAGCGCGACGATTTTCCTGGCGTTGGCATAGGCATCGCGGTCGCCGGCCAGGGTCAGGATTTTGCCGATGTGCAGTTCGTACTTGGCCAGGGCGCTGGCCAGCTTGGCATCGTCTTTCTTCAGGTAGTAATCGCGGTCCGGCAGGCCCAGGCCGCTCTGGTTGATGTAGACCGCGTATTTGGTCGACTCGCGCGCATCCGGACGCACGTACACGCCGTACGGCGTGGTCACGCCGATCTGGGTCAGGTGGGCGATCAGGATCGGCAAGCCCTTCTTGTCCTTGAGCGCGCGAATGCGGTTCAGTTCGCCGGTCAGCGGACGAATGCCCAGCTGGTTCAGCTTGTCCTCATCCATGAAACTGGCGTACAGGTCGGCGATTTTTTGCGCTTCGGTGCCGGTCTTGGCCTTTTCCGCCGCCGCTTTCTCGATCAGGCCACGCAGCTGCGGCAAGGTGTCGTCGCGCAGCTTGGCGAAGGTGCCCCAGCTGGATTTGTCGCCGGGGATGTCGGTGGTCTTCAGCCAGCTGCCGTTGAGATAGGTGAAAAAGTCGTCCTGCGGACGCACGCTGGTGTCCATATTGGGGATCTCGATGCCGGAGATCGGCGCCGCAGGTTCGGCGGCGGTGGCGAAAGCGGTCATCAGGCTCAGGGCCAGTGCGGTCAGCAGGCGTGGTTTCACTATCTATCCTTTTAGAATTTCATTTCGTATTTGACGCTCCAGACGGTGTAGGTCTGGTTGGTCGTGTTGGCCAATTGTGTCAGGCCGCTGGTGGTCACCGTATTGGCGCCGATGGCATCCTCCGCCGCCAGGTTGTTGGCGGAAATGCGCAACTGGTTACGCGCATTAAACTTCCACAAGCCGTAGGCGTCAAACGAACGCTTGCGGCTGGTGTACACCAGCTGCGACAGGCTGGTCTGGATCAGCGTCTCCGGCGTCCAGTTCAAGCTGCCGCCAAGGGTGAGCGGCGCGTCCTTCATGCGGTAGTCCATGCCGAGGTTGGCGGTCTGCTTGGGCTGGGCGTCGATGCGGTTGTTGGGACCGGGAATATCGTCCACGCTGGACCAGAAGCGGCTGTAGTTGCTGCGGAAATCGATGGCCGGCGCACCGGCCATCAGCTCCTGCAACTGGAACTTGGCCTCCAGCTCGATGCCCTTGGTGCGCGCATGGCCGATATTGCGCGGCGTCGACACCCAGCGCGGACCGGTGCGGGTGTTTTGCAGCGCGATGTCGCGGCGGATCAGGTCGTCGATATCGCGGATGAAACCGCTGGCGCTGAGAATGCCGGCGCGGCCGAGGTAATGCTCGTAAGCGACGTCGAGGCCGGTGGCCAGTTCCGGCTTCAGATTCGGATTGCCGACGCGGTCCGGCTTGGTGGCGCTGTTCAGGCGCGACAGCGACGGCAAGGCGATCAGATCCTGGATGTTGGCCGCCTTGTAGCTCTTGGTCAGGCTGGCGCGGATCTGGTCCTTCTCGTGGCCGGGAATGCGGTACACCGCATGCAGCAGCGGGCTCAGCACGCTGCTGGTGTTGCTGATCTCGCCGCCGCCGCCGCTGCGGGTGCTGGTGGTGCGGATGCCCTCCCAGCGCACGCCGGCATAGCCCGACCATTGCGAGGAGATATCCCACTCATCCTGCGCGAACACCGCCAGGCGGCGCGTATCGGCGGTGAGGTTGTCGCCGGAATCGGCAAATTGCGGATTACCGTTCTGGTCGATGGAAGTCTTGGTTTCCACGCGATGACCCAGCTCGATATCCCAGCCGGCCGCCAGCGCGTGCTGCTTGCCGATCGGCGTGCTGTACTTGCCGCCGCTGTTGGCGCTGCGGTCGCGCACGCTGGCGGTGTCGGTGAAGCGGTCCAGCAGATTGCCGGCGTTGTCATACTGGTAGCGCAGCGAGTCGCTGTCGCTGTGGCCGCTGCCGAAGCCGAATTTCACATCCAGCTTGGCCGCGCCCTCCAGCTTGTGCACCCAGTTGCCGAAGCCGCGCAGGAAGGTGGCCTCGCTGTGCGAGTTGGCCAGCGCCAGGTTGTACTCGGGCGGCTGTTGCAGCGCGGCCGGCACCACGCCGGGCGTTTGCGTCAGGTCGCTGCGGGTATCGCCGTCGCTGCGGTTGACCATCAGGAAGGGTTGGAAATTCAGCGTGTCGCCGCTGTCGAACTTGTAGGACAGGCGCGGCGTCAGATGCAGGCTGCGGGTTTCGCGCCCGGTTTCGTCGAGGACGTTTTCATCCTTGGTGATCACGCCGTCGCCGCGGATGTCGCGGTTATGCGTCTCGGTCTGGTCGTGCTGGTGGTTCTCGGCGATGGTGCCGGTCAGCAGCCACGTCAGGCTGCCGGTCTTGCCCGGCACGGTCAGCGAAATATTCGGCGCGTGGCGGCCCTGCTCGACGGTATCGGTCAGCTTGAGCTGGTTGTCGCGCTGCTGGTAGCCATCGCGCAGGATGATGTTGATGGTGCCGGCGATCGCCCGCGTGCTGTGCTCGGCGATGGGGCCGCGCATGATCTCGATCCGTTCCACCTGGTCCGGCGACAGCGACTCCATCGAAAAGCCGGCCGGCGGCCGTTCGCCGTTCAGCAGGATTTGCGTATAGCCGCTGCCCATGCCGCGCATGCGCACATCGCCGCCGCGGCCGGGACGGCCGCCCAGGGTCACGCCCGGCAGGCGCTTGAGCACGTCGCCCAGATTGCTGTCGCCGTTGCGGTCCAGCTCCTCGCGGCCGTAGATCTGCTTGCCCGCCACCGAATTGCGGCGCTCGGTCATATCGTCGGCGCGGCCGCCGCTGACGGTGACTTGCTGGATTTGCTTGCCGTCCGCCGCCTTGACCGCGGCATCGGCGGGGGCGCTCTCGGCGCTCTGCGCGCCGGCATCGGCCGCGCCCAGCATGGCCAGCGCCAGCCAGGCCGGGGATAATATTTTGCTCATGGTGGTCATTGATGGAATTCTCGCGGAGGAATTCTACCGTCATGATCGCCCGCAAAGCCGCCGGCCGCCTGCTTTTTACTTTACGATACACAAACCAGATTAACCTCCGGGAAGATTGACGTTGACGCCGCCGGCGCCCACGCCGACCCCCATGCCGCCACCGCCCATGCCGCCGCGGCCGCCGCCCTTGCCGCCGCGATGTTCGCCGCCGCCCTCCTCCTTGCGTTCCGGACGGCCGCCGCCGCCATTGTCCTGTACCCTTTGCAATTGTTCGCCGACCAGCCGCACCACGGTCTGGCGCTGGCCTTCGGTCAGGGCGTCGTTGACGGTCAGCCACCATTCGCGCAGCTGCTTTTCCTCGGCGGCGCTGATGTTGGTTTCCTCATCCATGGCCTTGCCCAGGTCGCGCAGCTCGACATTGGCGCCCTGCGTGCCGGCCAGCGTGGCCGCTTGCAGGCGCTCGCGGCGGGCCTTGCGTTCGCTCAGCAGCTTGCGGGTCCTGGACTCCGTCTGCGACCACAGAGTTTGCTGGTTGGCGTTCAGGTTCAGCGATTTTTTCAGCTCGGCCGCCATCGGCAGATAATCCTCGGCGCGCATCTCGGTGACCGGCAGGGCAAAGGCTGGCGACAGCAGCGCCGACAGGGCCAGCGCCGCACTGAGGCGGCGCAGCGGGAGTGACAACAAACGCATGTTTGCTCCGTAGATAAAAAAAAGCCAGCGCTTGGGGCGCTGGCGAAAACCACTTCAGGGTAGAGAGAAATACGAGCTCAGTGTAGGCCCCGAATTCGGCCGTTACAGGGGTTCTTACAAATACTTACTGTCGTGAACGTTAGGGATACACTGCGTACAAATCAGCAAAATTGGTGTTTCGCCAAGCGGCGCCTGGTGTGCTTTAAAAGTCAACGGAAAGCGTTGTAAATCCCCGTAAAGGTATAAATCATTTCGTGACGGCTACTACGTTTGCCAGAAATCAGGTTTATACTCGTTTCATGCCGCTGCACATCCGCAGCGGCACGTTAGACAGGTGAAACATGGGCAAGAAATTAAAGAATTCCGGTCTGGTTGGACTGGGCGTGGTCGCTGGCATTGCCATCTCTCTGCAATTTTCCGCCATGGCGCAAAAGCCGGTGGACCCGCCGCTGCCGCTGGAAGAGCTGCGTCAGCTGGCCGATGTGTTCGGCCTGATCAAATCCGACTACGTCGAGCCTGTCGAAGACAAAAAACTGCTGACCGAGGCCATCTCGGGCATGGTGGCCTCGCTCGATCCGCACTCGGCCTATCTGGACAAGAAAGCCTACGCCGAGCTGCGCGAAGGTTCGCAGGGCAAGTTCGTCGGCCTGGGCATCGAGATCGGCCAGAGCGAGGATGGCTACATCAAGATCGTGGCGCCGATCGAGGATTCGCCGGCCTGGCGCGCCGGCATCAAGCCGGGCGACCTGATCAGCCGTCTCGACAACACGCCGGTGAAAGGCATGTCGCTGGACGACTCCATCAAGAAAATGCGCGGCGAGCCGAACAGCAAAGTCAGCCTGACCGTGCTGCGCAAGGGCGAGGCCGAACCGCTGGTGTTCAACATCACGCGCGAAGAAATCCACCAGAAAAGCGTGAAGGGCAAGCTGATCGAGCCGGGCTATGCGTGGGTGCGCATCTCGCAATTCCAGGAACCGACCGTGGATGACATGGCGGCCAAGATCGTCGAACTGTACAAGCAGGACCCCAACATCAAGGGTCTGGTGCTGGACCTGCGCAACGACCCGGGCGGCGTGCTGCAAGGCGCGATCGGCGTGGCGGCCGCCTTCCTGCCGAAGGATTCGCCGATCGTCTCGACCAACGGCCAGTTGCCGGACCAGAAACAGATCTTCTACGGCCGTCCCGAGTACTACGCGCTGCGCAACGACAGCGACGCGCTGGCCAGGCTGCCGGCCGCCATCAAGCGGGTGCCGATGGTGGTGCTGGTGAACACCGGATCGGCCTCGGCGTCGGAAATCGTCGCCGGCGCATTGCAGGATTACAAACGCGCCGAAATCATCGGCTCGCAAACCTTCGGCAAGGGGTCGGTACAAACCATCCGCCAGCTGACGGCGGACACGGCGGTCAAGCTGACCACGGCGCGCTACTACACGCCGAACGGCCGCTCGATCCAGGCCAAGGGCATCACGCCGGACGTGCCGGTGGATGAATACGCCGACGGCGACGGCCTGAACGCCCTGCGCACGCGCGAAGCCGACCTCGACAAGCATCTGGTCAACGACCGCGAGCAGGAAGGCGCGAAATCGCGTCGCGACGAGCTGGAAGAGCAGCTGCGCATCGTGGCGCTGGAGAAAAAGCGCAAGCCGCTGGACTACGGCAGCGGCGACGACTTCCAGTTGCAACAGGCGCTGAACCACCTGAAGGGCCTGCCGGTCCAGCTGGCCAAACCGGCCACCACGGTGGTGTCGGTGGAAGCGGAGCTCAAAAAGGATCTGGCGAAAAAATAACAGCCAGTTTGTAGCAAGCTCAACGGCGCCGTTAACCCGGGGTCAGTTCTTGCAATCCAACACGAGCTCTGCCGTTCGACGGCAGAGCTCGTGTTGGATTGCAAGAACTGACCCCGTCTTTTATTTTCCGGTAACGTGCAGGCATTTTGTGTAGAATTTGCCTCATTATTGGCGACAGCCATTGCTCAAATTGAAAGTTTAATCATGAAACAAGCCGTCATCAGCGGTACCGGCCTCTACACGCCAGCGCAGTCGATCTCCAACCAGGAACTGGTCGAGTGCTTCAATGCCTACGTTGAACAGTTCAACGCCGACAACGCCGCCGCCATCGCGGACGGCACCGTGACGGCGCTGGAGCCGTCCAGCGTGGCCTTCATCGAGAAAGCCTCCGGCATCAAGTCGCGCTACGTGATGGAAAAAGCCGGCATCCTCGATCCGAAACGCATGGTGTCGCGCATCCCGGAGCGCGCCGACGATGAACTGTCGCTGCAAGCGGAAATCTGCGTGGCCGCCGCCCAGCAAGCCATGGACCGCGCCGGCAAGACCGCCGCCGATATCGACATGGTGCTGGTGGCCTGCTCCAATATGCAGCGCGGCTACCCGGCCATGGCGGTGGAGGTACAGAGCGCGCTCGGCATCGACGGCTACGGTTTCGACATGAACGTGGCCTGCTCCTCGGCCACCTTCGGCATCCAGCAGGCGGTGGCGGCGGTGCAGAGCGGCCAGGCGCGCGCGGTGCTGGTGCTGAATCCGGAAATCACCTCGGGCCACCTCAACTGGCGCGACCGCGACAGCCACTTCATCTTTGGCGACGCCTGCACCGCCATCATCGTCGAAGCGGAAGAGACCGCCAAAGGCGCGCACCGCTGGGCGATTCTGGACACCAGGCTGAAAACCAGCTTCTCTAACAACATCCGCAACAACTTCGGCTTCCTCAATCGTTTCGACGAAGCCGGCATCGGCCAGCCGGACAAACTGTTCCGCCAGCAGGGCCGCAAGGTGTTCAAGGACGTGTGCCCGATGGCTGCCGAGATGATCAAGGACACCGTGGCCAACGCGGGCCTGGAAGTGTCGCAGGTGAAGCGCTTCTGGCTGCACCAGGCCAACCTGAACATGAATCTGCTGATCAGTCGCCTGGTGCTGGGCCGCGACGCCGAGCCGGGCGAAGCGCCGGTGATCCTGGACGAGTATGCGAACACCTCGTCGGCCGGCTCCATCATCGCCTTCCACAAATACTCCGACGACCTGCCACCGGGTGAGCTGGGCGTGATCTGCTCCTTCGGCGCCGGCTACTCGATCGGCTGCGTGGTGGTGAAGCGAATCTGAGGCAGCCGCCATGATCACCGTCACCTTATCGGACGAACTGGAAGCGGCGGTGCTTGCCGCCGCAGACCGCAGAGGTTTGTCCGTTGACGACTACCTGGCGGTGATCTGCAAGGAAGCGCTGTCGCTGGAAGTAGACCGGAAACGCGTGCAGTCCTACCTGAACGGCACACCAGGCGTGTCAAAAGAACGCGCAGACGCCTGGCTATCCGACCTGGCGGCCGGGAAGTGGAGCGAATGTCCACGCTGACCTGGCACCCGGACGCCTTGGCCGACGTGGCCAGACTCCATCAGTTCCTATCCCAAAGCAGCCCCGCCGCCGCCCGCCGTGGCGCCGCTGCCATCATCAAGGCCGCAAACAAAATCATCAGGACACCACACCTCGGCACACCCTGTGCCGAGTTCCGCGAATGGCCCGCCAAATTCGGCAAACGCGCCTATGTGCTGCGCTACTTCATCCTCGATAACGGCGACGTCCTGATTACCCGCGTTTGGCATAGCCGGGAGCAAAAACCTATCTAGACGAAGCGCAGGTCTTTCAGGCCTATCGTCGGCAGGATGGCGCGCAGGTAGGGTTCGAGGAAGTCGGGCTGGAGGTCGCGCCGGCCGCCGCGGCTGATGGCGATGTAGACCGGGCGGTCGGGCAAGGTGCCGATCTTGCCCTCGCTGGTGGAGTTGAAGGTGACGCCGATGCGCACCACGTGGTCCAGCCACGCTTTCAACGCCGACGGCACGGTGAAGTTGTGCATCGGCGTGGCGATCACCACGGCGTCCGCCGCTTTCAGTTCCTCGATCAGCAAATCCGACCACGCCAGCGATGAGCGGCCCTGCCCATGCGGCGTGCCGCCCTCTTTGCGCGCCAGCGTGTTGGAATACAGGCTGTCCACATGCGGCAGCGGTTCGGCCAGCAGGTCGCGCCGCACCACGCGGGCATCCGGATGCTGTTCGCGCAGCTGCGCGATGGCCTGTTGCGACAGCAGGTAGCTGGCCCCGGTATCGAGCACCAGCCGCGCGCATTGCGATTCTTGCGCAAACACGGTCAGCTTGGACAGCAGCAGCGCGCCCCAGCGGCGGCTGCGGTGCTTCTCCGCCGCGATCAGGTCATCCACGTACAGGAAGCGCCCGTACACGGTGTTCTCCTGATAGCGGTAGCCCGCCAGCGCCACCACCTCGCCCGCCTCCCACACCGCGAGGATGCGGTAGTTCTGCTCGTACTGTCGCATGATCTGCGCCACAAACGCCTCCTCCGACTGGAGGTGCGGACGCAGTTCTTTCATCACAGGATAGCAGGCCCGCAGTTCCTGCTCGGTCTCGACGATTTTCATGGCGTATCCTTTCAAAACGCCATCGTAGGCCGTCAATGGCATAATCCACAGAGCCATAAAATAACTTTTGGAGTAGGCCATGGATTTTCTCCAGCTTGACAGCAGCGCCGCCGAACCGCTGTATCGCCAGATCTACCTGCGCTTCCGCGACGCCATCACCCAGGGCCTGCTGCAACCGGGCGACCGCATTCCCGCCGCCCGCGCACTGGCGCTGGAGCTGGGCCTGGCGCGCGGCACGGTGGAATCGGCGTACGGCCTGCTGACAGCGGAAGGCTATGTGGAAGCGCGCGGCCAGGCCGGCACCGTGGTCACGGCGGCGCTGGCGCGTCACGCACCGGCGGCGCCCACGCCGCGCCCCGCCCCGCGCAACAATCTCGCCGACGCCGCCTCCACCACCAATCCCTTCCAGATGGGCATACCGGCGCTGGACGCTTTCCCGCGCAAAGTGTGGGCGCGGCTGACCGCACGCGCCGCGCGTGCCATGCAGCCGCAGGACATGATCTATCCGCCATGGGCCGGCCTGCCCGAGCTGCGCATCGCCATCGCCGCCTACTTGCAGCTATCGCGCGGCATCGACTGCGCGCCGTCGCAGGTGTTCGTCACCAGCGGCTACCGCAACAGCATGGAACTGGTGACGCGCGCCCTGCTCCGGCCGGGCGATGGTGTGTGGGTCGAGGATCCGGGCTACCCGCCCACCAGCGACTTGCTGCGCGAAGCCGGCATGCAGGTGGCGCCGGTATCGGTGGATGGCGAAGGCTTGATGGTCTCGCACGGCATCGCCGCCGCGCCCAACGCGCGCGCGGCCATCGTCACACCAGGACATCAAAGTCCGCTGTGCGTCTCGCTGTCGCTGCCGCGCCGCCTGGCCTTGCTGGACTGGGCCACGCAGGCCGGCGCGTGGATCGTGGAGGACGACTACGACGGCGAATACCGCTACGTCAGCCGCCCCCTGCCCGCGCTGCAAAGCCTGGACCGCGATGGCCGCGTGCTGTACTCCGGCACCTTCAGCAAGGTGCTGTTCCCGGCGATACGGCTGGCCTATCTGGTGGTGCCGCCGTCGCAGGTGCCGCGCTTTGAGGAGATCAGCCGCACCTTCGCCGCCAGCGGCCCGGTGCTGATGCAGCAGGTGGTGGCCGATTTCATGAACGAGGGCCACTTCGCCCGCCACATCCAGCGCATGCGCCGCCTGTATGCGGAACGCCGCGAGATCGCCGCCGACGGACTGGAGGGGGTGCTGGGCAAGCACGTGCAGATCGACCCGCAGCCGGGCGGCATGCATCTCATCCTGCGCATGAAGGGCTACCACACCGACCGCGCGGTGGCGGCGCGCATGCGCGAGCATGGCATGTCGGCGCTGGCGCTGTCCGAACGCGGCGTGCTGCCGCATGGCGCGTCGGCCCTGCTGCTGGCCTTCACCAATATCGACACGCCGGCGCGGGCGCGGGAGCTGGGCAAGCGCATACTCAAACTCATGGCCTAGTCCATAACACCATTCTTGGCTCTTCTTGAATAGGCCATGAGCGCGCACAATGACTCCATCGTTAATCAACCGAGGAAGTCATCATGAGCAAGCGTCTGGAAATCTTCAAATTTGCGCCGGCAGCCTACAAGGGCCTGAGCGCGGTCAAGGAGTATGTGTCGTCGGCCCTGCCGGCCGAGCTGCTGGAACTGGTCAACCTGCGCGTCTCGCAGATCAACGGCTGCGCCTTCTGCATCGACATGCACACCCGCGACCTGCTCAAGCACGGCGTCAAGATTGACAAGGTGGCGCTGGTGCCGGTGTGGGACGAAGCGGCTGCCTTGTTCAGCGAAAAAGAACGCGCCGCGCTGGCCTGGGCGGAGGTGGTCACCCGCGTCGAACAAACCAAAGTGCCGGACGCCGACTACCAGCAAGCCTTGTCGGTGCTGGGCGAACAGGAACTGGCCGACCTCACCGTCGCCATCGCCCTGATGAACGCCTTCAACCGCTTCGGCGTCAGCATGCGCATGCAACCTGCCGCTTTGGCCTAACCAAATAGCTCGGAATGAGAGCCCGCTCGCAAGAAAAAAATCGAGCTCTCATCCGCTCGGTAGATCAGCAGGAAATCGCCGCCCACATGACACTCGACAATCGGCCCACGGCCCCTTCAACGCGTGATCACGCCATTGCGCTCCCAACGGAGCATCGAACGCAATTAGTAAAAGCATGACTTGCTTCAGGCGCGTCATATCATGCTGGCCGGATCTGGATAGGCTGAGCCAGTCTTTTAGAAATGGCTTCTTGTAACCCATCTCGCGCGGCGGCGTCAGTTTTTTACTCATCAGGATGAGGTTGCCGTTGAGCCATCGTCTTGCGCGACTCATTGATGGCGACGCGCGTTTCCGCGTTGGGGATTTTGATCTCGAACGGCAATGCCTTGTCCTCGACTATACGATGCAATAGAAGATCCACCGCAGTGGACATCGACAAGCCATAAGACTTCAATACCTTTTGAGCTTGCGCCTTTTTCCGTGCATTCACACGCACTTGAAGCTTGGTATCTTTCTCGTTCATAACGACCTCCTGAAACGAAAAATCATTGTAGTCCAAACATCTGTCCATCGCTCTCCAGAGAGCATGATGCAGGTCATGGATCAGGTTGTGCTAAGGTGAGGGTTTCCGTAGATTTTTTGCCAAGGAGCCGCGCACGCATGCCCCATAACATCAGCCTGATCACCACGATCGCCGCCGCGCTGGGAGCCGGTCTCCTGTTCGGCTATCTTGCAACGCGCCTCCGGTTGCCGGCGCTGGTGGGCTATCTCGCTGCGGGCATTATCATCGGCCCGGCCACGCCGGGCTTTGTGGCGGACACCGCGCTCGCCAGCCAACTGGCCGAAATCGGCGTGATGCTGATGATGTTTGGCGTCGGCCTGCATTTCTCGCTCGACGATCTCTGGGCCGTGCGCAAGGTGGCGCTGCCCGGCGCCGTGCTGCAAATCGCCGTAGCCACCGCGCTGGGCATGGGGCTGGCCCACTACTGGGGCTGGAGCATCGGCGGCGGTCTGGTATTCGGCCTGGCGCTGTCGGTGGCCAGCACGGTGGTGCTGCTGCGGGCGCTGGAGGAGCGCGGCATCCTCGATAGCTTCAACGGCCGCATCGCGGTCGGCTGGCTGGTGGTGGAGGATCTGGTCACGGTGCTGGTGCTGGTGCTGCTGCCGGCGCTGGCCGGCTCGCTGGGCGGCGAAGCGATTGACGCCCACGGCGGCCATGGCGGCGGTGGCGATTTGTGGACCACGCTGGCCGTCACGCTCGGCCAGGTCACCGCCTTCATCGTGCTGATGCTGGTGGTCGGCCGCAAACTGTTCCCCTGGATTCTGTGGCAAGTGGCGCGCACCAATTCGCGCGAGCTGTTCACGCTGTGCGTGATCGCCGCCGCCGTCGGTATCGCTTACGCGTCGACGCACTACTTCGGCGTGTCGTTCGCGCTGGGCGCCTTCTTTGCCGGCATGGTGCTGCGCGAATCGGCGCTGGCGCACCGCGCCGCCGAGGAGTCGCTGCCGCTGCGCGACGCGTTTGCGGTGCTGTTCTTCGTTTCGGTCGGCATGCTGTTCGAGCCGTCCATCCTGATCGAGCAGCCGCTCAAGCTGCTGGCGGTGGTGGCGATTATCGTGGTCGGCAAATCGATGGCGGCCTTCCTGCTGGTGCTGGTGCTGCGCTACCCGGCCAAGACCGCGCTGATGGTGTCGGCCAGCCTGGCGCAGATCGGCGAGTTTTCCTTCATCCTTGCGGCGCTCGGCCTGTCGCTCAAGCTGATGCCGGTGGAAGGACAAAGCCTGATCCTGGCGGGCGCCATTATCTCGATCGCATTGAACCCGGTGGTGTTCCGCCTGACCAAACCGCTGGAACGCTGGCTCGGTAACAACACGGCGCTGGCCGCCAAATTCGACCGCCCAGCCGATCCGCTGGCCGAGCTGCCGACCACCGTGCCGCACGAACATCTGCGCGGACAGGTGGTGCTGGTCGGTTACGGCCGGGTGGGCTGCCGCATCGCCGCCGCGCTGAAAGAAAAAGGCATCTCCTTCGTGGTGGCCGAACAGAATCGCGAAGTGGTGGACCAGTTGCGCAAGGATGGCGTGCACGCGGTGGCCGGCAATGCCGGCGAACCGGCGGTGCTGATACAGGCCCACATCGCACATGCATCGATGCTGGTGATCGCCACGCCGGACACCTTCCACGTCCGCACCATGATCGAGACGGCGCGCGCGCTCAATCCCAACATCAAAACCGTGGTCCGCACCCACAGCGATGAAGAGGCGGACCTGCTGCGCAATGAGCGTGCAGGCGAAATCTTCATGGGCGAACAAGAACTGGCCAAAGGCATGACGACCTACGTGCTGGATAGCCTGAGCAAATCCGATAAGGGTCACGCACAATGACGGGGAAACGCGTTTTGGCCGCTTGGACGATTGCGCTGCTGCTGGCGGCACCTGTACACGCGACCGATAAAACCGCGGAAATCCCGGTGCTGATCGCTGAAACGGTGGACCCGCACGGTAATCCGCTGCCTACGCCGCCGGTCGCCGCCGCCGTCATCGGCCTGCTCGCGCAAGAGACCGGGCTGAATCTGACGATACGCGCCTATCCGTGGCGGCGCGCGCTCATCATGGCGGAACACGGGGAGGGTCTGCTGTACGGCGCCTCCAGCACGCCGGAACGGCAAAACATATTCATGTTCACCAAGCCGATATACTCCTCCCATCATTGGCTGGTGTCCACGGAGAAGGCACCGCTGGTTTTCCGCGGTTGGGAAGACCTGCGCGGCAAGGTAATCTCGATTGGCGGCGGCAGCAAATTTGACCCGGAGTTCGAGGCGCGTCGCGACACGCTGTTCAAGATCGAACAGAACGCCGCCTCCACGGAAAGCCGCATGAAAATGCTCAGCGCCCATCACGTGGACGCGGTGCTGCTCGACAGCTTCCGCAATCCGGAGCAGTTGATCGTCACCCTGAATTGCCGCTACCGCCATGACCGCTGGACGGTCTCGGACAAGCCGGTGGGCTTTGAGCCGATGCGGCTCGCCGTGCCGAAAAGCGGGCCGCTGAGCCAGCTGCTGCCGGTACTGGACGGCGCCATCACACGCCTCAGCAAGGCCGGCGGCATACAGAAAGCCGTCGACAGCGTGGCCCGTCTGCCCGACTGCTGACGCTTACAGGTACGCCGCCAGCTCGGCCCCCTCCTTGATGGCGCGCTTGGCGTCCAGTTCCGCGGCCAGCGCGGCGCCACCGATCTTGTGGAAGCGTGGCCAGGACGTGTTGGCTTTCGCCTCCTCCTCGCTCGGCATCAAGTCGGCTAGGCTGTCCTGCCCCGCGCAGATCACGACGTTATCGACCGACAGCAGGCGCTGTTCGCCGCCCACGGTGATGTGCAGCCCTTGGTCGTCGATACGGTCGTACTGCACGCCGCCTATCATCACCACGCCGTTGCGCGCCAGTACCGCACGGTGTACCCAGCCCGAAGTCTTGCCCAGACCCGCGCCAAGGCGCGAGGCCTTGCGCTGCAACAGGTATAGCTGGCGCACCGGCTCCGGATTCAACGCCGGCACCAGACCGCCGGGCGTCTCGCCCGTCATGCTGACGCCCCATTCCCTGGCCCAGACATCCAGCGCCAGCGGCAGCGGATGCCTGGTATCGTGCAGCAGGAACTCGCCCATGTCGAAACCGATGCCGCCGGCGCCGATGATGGCCACGCGCTTGCCGACCGGTTTTTTATCGCGCAGCACATCCACGTACGACAGCACCTTCGGATGATCGATGCCCTCGATCGGCGGCATGCGCACTTTGATGCCGGTGGCGACGATCACGTCGTCATAGCCCTCGGCCAGCAGCTGCTCGCGCATCACGCGCGTGTTCAATTGCAGCTTCACGCCGGTCAGTTCTATCTTGCGGCCGAAGTAGCGGATGGTCTCGGCAAATTCCTCCTTGCCCGGCACCTGCATGGCGATCTTGAACTGGCCGCCGATGCTGTCCGACGCATCGAACAAGGTCACATCGTGCCCGCATTCCGCCGCCACCGTGGCTGCCGACAAACCGGCCGGTCCCGCGCCCACCACCGCCACGCGGCGCTTGCGGGCGGCCGGCGCATACACCAGCTCCGTCTCATGACAGGCGCGCGGATTCACCAGGCAGCTGGCGCGCTTGTTCGAAAAAGTATGATCGAGACAGGCCTGGTTGCAGCCGATGCAGGTATTGATTTCGTCCGCGCGGCCTTCGGCCGCTTTCACCACGAAGTGCGAGTCGGCGAGGAAGGGACGCGCCATCGAAATCATGTCCGCCTCGCCGCGTTGCAGGATGCCTTCCGCCTCGGCCGGCATGTTGATGCGGTTGGACGCCACCACCGGTATCGTCACCTCCAGCCGCAGGCGGCCCGCCAGCGAGGCAAAGGCGCCGCGCGGCACCGAGGTGACGATGGTCGGCACGCGCGCCTCGTGCCAGCCGTAGCCGGTATTCAGGATCGATACGCCGGCTTGCTGCAAGGCCTTGGCCACGGCCACCACATCGTCCCAGGTATTGCCGCCTTCAACCAGGTCCAGCAGCGAATGGCGATACATGATGATGAAATCATTGCCCACTTCCGCGCGGATGCGTTTAACAATTTCCACCGGCAGGCGCATGCGGTTCTCGATGCTGCCGCCCCACTTATCGGTGCGCAGGTTGGTGCGCGCGCACAGGAATTGATTCAGCAGATAGCCTTCGCTGCCCATCACCTCGACGCCGTCGTAACCCGCCTCGCGCGCCAGTTTCGCGCAGCGGGCGTAGTCGCGGATGGTCTGTTCGATGCCGGCCTCGCTCAGCGCGCGCGGCTTGAACGGCGAGATCGGCGATTTTTTCTCCGACGCCGACACCACGAAGGGTTGGTAGCCATATCGTCCAGAATGCAAAATTTGCATCAGGATCTTGCCGCCCTCTTCGTGCACCGCCCTGGTCACGCGCCGGTGGTTGACCACATCGCCCTTGAAGTTGAGCGTACCCCCAAAGGGTAACAACCAGCCCGACCTGTTAGGAGAAATGCCGCCGGTGACGATCAAACCCACGCCTCCACGCGCGCGTTCACGATAGAATGCGGCGAGTTTGCCGTAGTTGTAGAAGCGGTCTTCAAGGCCGGTATGCATGGAGCCCATGATGACGCGATTGCGCAGCGTGGTATGTCCCAGGTCGAGTGGGGCCAGCAGGTGTGGGTAGTTTATCGTTTTCATAATGCCCGCATTAAATCCCAATTCTCTAGATATGGGCTTCTAAAGTCCGTGCGTGCCGCTCTTGTATTCTGCCACCCTTTACCGTACGCTGGTCAAATGATGCGATTCCTTCTGTTTTTGTTGTTAGGTGTGACGGCGCAAATGGGGATGGCGCAAGCACCTAAGCTTGAATTGCCCAAGCTGGAGGTGTCGGTCAACCGCGTGGATCACGACGGTCAACATATGTATGAGGTGGACGCCACCGGCGCGGTGGCGGCGCCACTGCCGAAGGTATGGCGCATCCTCACCGGCTACGAACGCATGGCGGAATTCGTGCCCGACATGGAGTCCTGCAAAGTCCTGTCCCGCAATGGCAATGAAGTCATCATTGAACAATTCGGCGTGGCGCGCTTCCTGTTCATGACCAAGACCATCCATCTGATCGTGCGCGCGATCGAGCAGCCGATGTCCTCCATCGACATCTCGCTGATCTCGGGCGACATGAAGCATTATGAATCGCACTGGGAACTGGTGCCGATCCCGGAAACCGGCGGCACCAAGGTGATTTACAAAGGGCGCATGATGCCGAACTTCTATGTGCCCGGCATCCTCGGCGCCAAGATGATACGCGGCGACATCGAGCGCATGATGAGCGCCGTGCTGGCGCGCCTCGACCGCAAGGACGCGCCGAAAGTCGAGGCTATCCCGCAGCCGCTCCAGCCTTAAGCCAGGTAGGCATCCTTCGAACGCAGCTCGGCGAAGTTTTCCAGGTTGCCGATCTTGATCAGCACCGGGTTCAGGCTCAATTGCGCCTGCATGGCGCGCCACGCGAACTGCCATTCCTGTTCCTGCGCCTCGGCCACGGTCTTGGTGAAGGCCGCGCCCAAAGCGGCACGGGTGCCATATTCCACCGCGCCATCGATGCCGGCCCAGCTCGGCAAGGTGCGCTGCACCGCGCGATGGACACGTTCGCCGAATTCCTCGGTGTTGTGGATGATCAGGCAGGCGTCGGCCGAGAACAGCTCGAACAGCTTGGGGTCCCAGGCCTGGGAAAAGCTCAGCGTCAGGCAATTGGAAGCCGGACGCAGGATGAACTGGCCCTGGCTCAGCGCCAGCTCCAGGTCTTCGCGCACGCCGTAGCGGTACAGGGTGGGCGGGCGTTGGTAGTCGTGCATGATGTTCTCACATAAAAAGTTTAACGCTTGCGGCGGACATGGCGCTGGGACCGCATCCACGCCGAGGCAATGAAGATTTCGCGCAGCAGCGAAATAAAGCTGCCGACCAGGCATAGCACCGACACCACAAAGGTGCCGGCGATGTATTTGTCCAGCCCGATATTGGTGATGTCGCCGAGGAACAGCATGGCCACGATCACGCACACGAACAGCCCGCAGGCGGTCGACAGCGCGATCGACATATTGATCAGGTGCGAGCGGCGGTACAGCACATCGAGCTCATTCAGGTAGGGGTCGCTGTAAGCGACGTCCAGCCGGTCTTCCAGCACGCGCGAGCGGTCGATGATGCGCGCCAGCCGGTTGGTCAGCACGATCAGGTTGGTGCACACGCCCGACAGCAGGAATACTGGCGCAATCGCCAGCTGGATGATGTGACCGATATCGCCGGTCTGGATGTTCATGATGGCCATATGCCTTGTCTTTATTCTTATCGCTTAGTGCACAGTGTATCAGGCCGCGAAGCCGCGGTTGCGCTTGAACTGCTCGGTGGCGGCCACCAGCGCGCGCGAAATGCCTTTTTCCATGGCACCGTGGCCGGCGTCCGGGATCATGTTCAGCACCGATCCCGGCCAGGCCTGATGCAGGCGCCAGGCCGACACCGGCGGGCAGATCACGTCGTAGCGGCCCTGCACGATCACCGCCGGCAGGTGGGCGATGCGGTCGACGTTGCGCACCAGCTGGTCATCGCTGAAAAAGCCGAGGTTGGCCATGTAGTGCGATTCCAGGCGGCCGACGCCCAGGTCCAGCGCATCCGACGGCGGATCCTCGGGCTGCGGCAGCAGGAACACGCGCCGCCCCTCGAAGCGGCTCCACGCGCGCACCGCCGGCATGTGCACCGCCGGGTCGTCGCTCATGATGCGTTTCACATAGGCTTGCAGCAGGTCGTCGCGTTCCGCTTCGGGGATCGGCGCGATGAATTCGGCATGCACCTCGGGATGGAACCAGCGCGCGCCATCGAGGAACCAGTCGATCTCGGTTTGCGTGCACAGGAAAATCCCGCGCAGCACGAAGCCGAGACAGCGCTCGGGATGGGCCTGGCCATAGGCCAGCGCCAGCGTCGAGCCCCAGGAGCCGCCGAATACCAGCCATTGCCCGATGTCGAACAGCACGCGCAAGCGTTCGATGTCCTCGATCAGCAGCTGGGTGGTGTTGTTGCGGCACTCGCCCAGCGGCACCGACTTGCCGGCGCCGCGCTGGTCGAACAGGATCACGCGGTACTGTGCCGGATCGAAGAAGCGGCGATGCTGCGGCGACAGGCCGGCACCCGGCCCGCCATGCAGGAAGATCACTGGAATGCCGTTCGGATTGCCGACTTCTTCCCAGTAGATGGTGTGCAGATCGTCCACCGCCAGCATGCCGGAACGGCTGGGCGAGATGGGCGCGAACAGGGTGGAACCGGGGTCAGACATGGCTATCCTTTGGGCATCGATAGCAGATTGTACGAAAAAAAAGCCGGGATCGCGAACGAACCCGGCTCTTGTGTCGTAGCGACGCGGCCGCTCAGGACATGTGCTGGCCGCCGTTGATGGCGATGTTGGAGCCGGTCACGAACGCCGCCTCATCCGAGGACAGGTAAGCCACCAGGCCGGCCACTTCTTCCGGTTTGCCGAGGCGGCCCATCGGAATTTGCGGCACGATCTTGGTATCCAGCACCTCTTGCGGGATCTCCATCACCATCTTGGTGCCGATGTAGCCCGGCGAGATGGTGTTGACGGTCACGCCTTTCTTGGCCACTTCCAGCGCCAGCGCCTTGGTGAAGCCGTGCATGCCGGCCTTGGCCGCCGAATAGTTGGTCTGGCCGAAAGCCCCCTTCTGGCCGTTGACCGACGAGATGTTGATGATCCGGCCCCAGCCACGCTCAACCATGCCATCGCACACCGGCTTGGTCAGGTTGAACACCGAATCCAGATTGGTCTTGATGACCGCGTCCCAATTGACCTTGTCCATTTTCTTGAAGGTCATGTCGCGCGTGATGCCGGCGTTGTTCACCAGCACATCCACCGGACCGATGTCTTTTTCGATCGCGGCGATGCACGCCTGGGCCGAGTCATAGTCGGCCACGTCGCACGGGTAGGCGCGGAAGTTGTAGCCCTGGTCGCGGGTCGTGGCCAGCCATTGCTCAACTTTAGGATTGCCAGGGGAATACGTGGTGACGACGCAATAGCCTAGCGCTGACAGCTTGAAACAAATCGCTTCGCCCAGACCACCCATGCCACCGGTTACTAATGCAACTCTTGCCATTTTTTGTCCCCTTCAAATGAACACCAAAAATCGGAAAAACACGGCCCGGCCTGGTGCCGGGCCGCTGCCGCTAACTTTTTATGGACGCTCGATCGCCAGCGCCACGCCCATGCCGCCGCCGATGCACAGCGAGGCCAGGCCTTTCTTGGCGTCGCGGCGGATCATTTCGTGGATCAGGGTCACCAGCACGCGGGCGCCGGACGCGCCGATCGGGTGGCCGATGGCGATGGCGCCACCGTTGACGTTGATCTTGCTGGTATCCCAGCCCATTTCCTTGTTGACCGCCACCGCTTGCGCGGCGAAGGCTTCGTTAATTTCCAGCAGGTCCAGATCGTCCGGGGTCCAGCCGGCTTTTTTCAGGCATAGCTTGGTGGCCGACACCGGGCCCATGCCCATGTAGGCCGGATCCAGGCCGGACGAGGCGTAAGCCTTGATCCTGGCCAGCACCGGCAGGCCCAGTTCCTTGGCCTTGGTGGCCGAGGTCATGATCACGGCGGCGGCGCCGTCGTTCAGGCCGGAGGCGTTGCCGGCGGTGACGGTGCCGTCCTTGGCGAAGGCTGGACGCAGGCCGGCCAGACCTTCCAGGGTCGAACCCGGCTTGATGTATTCGTCGCTGTCGAAGACGATGCTGCCTTTCTTCTGCACGATTTCCAGCGGCAGGATCTCATCCTTGAACTTGCCGGCTTTTTGCGCGGCTTCCGCCTTCAGTTGCGATTGCAGGGCGAATTCGTCCTGCTCGGCGCGCGAGATCTCGTATTTCTTCGCGACGTTCTCGGCGGTGGTGCCCATGTGATACTGGTTGTAGACGTCCCACAGGCCGTCGACGATCATGCTGTCCACCGCCTTGAAGTCGCCCATGCGGAAGCCGTCGCGCGAACCGGGGATGACGTGCGGCGAGGCACTCATGTTTTCCTGGCCACCGGCGATGACGATTTGCGCATCGCCGGCCTTGATGGCTTGCGCCGCCAGGTGGGTGGCTTTCAGGCCGGAGCCGCAGACATGGTTGATGGTGAAGCCGGGAATGGTGTTCGGCAAGCCGGACTTGATAACGGCCTGGCGCGCCGGGTTCTGGCCCACGCCCGCGGTCAGCACCTGGCCCAGGATCGCTTCGCTGATCAGGTTGGGGTCGATGCCGAGTTTGCCGACCAGGCCCTTGATCACATGTGCGCCCAGTTCGGACGCCGGGGTCTTGGCCAGGCTGCCGCCGAATTTACCCACACCGGTACGGCCAGCGGCCACGATAACTACATCATCCATTTGATTCTCCATTGCACCGGACCAGGCCGGCTAAGTTAAGCGACAACGCGAATTTTTATCATACGCCGTCCACACCCGAGGTGTAGCAGGTTTCGATGGTGCGTCGCCGCGAGGAATCGCCAGGATTATTAGCAGCATCCGTGCTCGACGCGCAACCGCCGGGCACTCATCGTATGCGCAGTTTTCAGCGCTTACCTTGATGCGCATCAAACCCTTTCATCACTATTTTGAAGAAATAGTGATTATTTGTCACGATAATAATTTGATACCGTCCAGCGACGCCGCGCACTGCTCGCGTATCACGTTGACGAAATCCAGCACGTAAGCCCTGTGTTTCTGCGCCTCCGGGACCGATACGTACAAATCGCTCCACAGGCCCTGCTCGCCCACCGGGCGCGCAATCACGTAATCGTAGTCCACATAATTCTTGATCGCCCAGTTCGGCAGCGCAGCAATGCCGCGCCGGCTGGCCACCAATTGCAGCACCGCCACCGTCAATTCCGCGGTGCGGCGCTGGAAATGCACGCCGGCCGGTTTCAGCACTTCCCGGATCAGGTCGATGCGTTCCTCCGGTACCGGGTAGGTGATCAGCGTTTCGCCCTCAAAATCCGCCGCTTGCAGGCGGCGCTGGGCCGCCAGGCGATGCTTCTGCGCCACCACGGTCAGGATTTCAAAGCGGAACAATGGGAAGGTTGCAAATTCCGGGCCATACGGAGAGCCGATCACCAGATCGGCCTCGCCGCTGCGCAGCAGATCGGCCGGCTCGCTGTGGAAGCCCGACACCAGGTCGATTTCCACCTCGGGCCAGCGTTTGCGGAACTCGTCCATCACCGGCATCAGCCAGTCGAAACAGGTGTGGCATTCCAGCGCGACCCGCAATTGCCCGCTATCTCCCTGCATCAGGCGCGCAACTTCGCGCTCGGCGGTTTCGATTTCCGGCAGCAGCAGGTCGGCCAGCTTGAGCAGGCGCGCGCCGGTGGCGGTGAAGCCGATCGGCACCGATTTGCGCTCAAACAGCGGCCCGCCGTAGCGATCTTCCAGCAATTTGATTTGATGTGACAGGGCGGACTGCGTCAGATTGAGCAGTTGGGCAGCACGCACGAGACTGCCCGCCGAGCGCAGCGCGCTCAAAGTGCGTAAGTGGCGTATCTCTAGCATGGTCTATTAATTTTTTTCATGTGAACCCGTAAAATCTTTCGTTTTGATTATAGACCGGTTTGCCGCACACTTTATATCACCAATATTAAATGCGGATGACAGGCATCATGACGAACACTAATACAGCAATCCACACCCATATTCCCGGCTTCCCGCGCATCGGCGCGGCACGCGAGCTGAAATTTGCGCTTGAAAAAAATTGGCGCGGCGAGCTGGACGAGGCCGGACTGGAAGCGGTTGGCCGCGCATTGCGCGCGCGCCACTGGGCCTTGCAGCACGACGCCGGACTGGACTACGTGACGGTCGGCGACTTTGCCTTTTACGACCAGGTCGCCAACCACATCCAGCTGCTGGGCTGCGAGCCGGCCCGTTACGGCTTCAGCGCCGGCCAGTCGCAACTGGAGCGCTACTTCACCATGGCGCGCGGCCGCAGCGCCGCCAGCGCGCACGGCGCCGATTGCGGCTGCGGCCAGCCGCACGGCGATGGTGCGCCGTCCGCCGCCGCCGCACTGGAAATGACCAAATGGTTCGACACCAACTACCACTACCTCGTGCCCGAATTCACGCCGGAAACCAGCTTCGCCCTGTCGTGCGAACGTCTGTTCGACGAAGTGGCCGAAGCCCAGGCCCTGGGCCACGCCGTCAAGGCCGCCCTGATCGGCCCGCTGACCTTCCTGTGGCTGGGCAAGTCCAAGGACGCCGCTTTCGACCGCCTGGCCCTGCTCGACAAACTGTTGCCGGTCTACAGCCAAGTGCTGGATCGCCTGAAGGCCCAAGGCGTGCAATGGGTCCAGATCGACGAGCCCATCCTCGGCCTCGACCTGCCCTCCGCCTGGCGCAGCGCCTTTGAAAACACCTACTGGCAGCTGAACCAGGTCGGCGTGCCGCTGCTGCTGGCCACCTACTTCTCGCCGCTGGAAGAAAACCTGAGCCTGGCCTGCCGCCTGCCGGTGGCTGGCCTGCACGTCGACGGCGTGCGCGCCCCGCACGAACTGACCAGCATCGCCGACTGGCTGCCGGTGCATAAAGTGCTGTCGGTCGGCATCGTCGACGGCCGCAATATCTGGCGCACCGACCTCGACGCCGCACTGGCCGTGCTGGCGCCGATCGCCGACAAGCGCGCCGGCAAGCTGTGGTTGTCCACCTCCTGCTCGCTGCTGCACGCGCCGTTCACGCTGGCCGCCGAAACCACACTGGGCAGCGAGATCCGCTCGTGGCTGGCCTTCGCCACCGAAAAACTGGACGAGCTCTACGTGCTGAAGCGCGCCCTGCAAGGCGAGTACGACGCCGGCACCACCGAGGCGCTGGCCGTGTCGCGCGCCGCCATCGCCAACCGCCGCGCCAGCCCGCGCGTGCACCAGGCCGCCGTGCGCGAACGCCTGCAAGCCCTGCCGGACGACGCCGACCAGCGCCGCTCGCCTTTCGCCAAGCGCCAGGCCGAACAGCGCGCACGCTTCCAGCTGCCGGCCTACCCGACCACCACCATCGGCTCCTTCCCGCAGACCCCGGCCATCCGCAGCGCCCGCGCCAGCTTCAAGCGCGGCGACCTCAGCCTGACCGAATACGAAGCCACCATGCGCGCAGAAATCGCCTACGCCGTGCAGCGGCAGGAAGCGCTCGGCTTGGACGTGCTGGTCCACGGCGAAGCCGAACGCAACGACATGGTCGAATACTTCGGCGAACAGCTGGACGGCTTCGTCTTCACCCAACTGGGCTGGGTGCAATCCTACGGCTCGCGCTGCGTCAAGCCGCCCATCATCTACGGCGACGTCAGCCGCCCGAAAGCCATGACCGTGGACTGGACCGTGCACGCGCAAAGCCTGACCAGCAAGCCGATGAAGGGCATGCTGACCGGCCCCATCACCATCCTGCAATGGTCCTTCGTGCGCGACGACCAGCCGCGTGCGCGCACCGCGCTGCAAATCGCGCTGGCCATCCGCGACGAGGTGGCCGACCTGGAGCAGGCCGGCATCGGCATCATCCAGATCGACGAACCGGCCGTGCGCGAAGGCTTGCCGCTGCGCCGCAGCCGCTGGGATGCGTATCTGGACTGGGCCACCCGTGCCTTCCGCGTTTCGGCCAGCGCGGTGGCGGACCGCACGCAGATCCACACCCACATGTGCTACGCCGAGTTCAACGACATCCTGCCGCAGATCGCCGCCATGGACGCCGACGTCATCACCATCGAGACCAGCCGCTCGGACATGGAGTTGCTGAACGGCTTCGGCCAGTTCCGCTACCCGAACGAGATCGGTCCCGGGGTGTACGACATCCACTCGCCGCGCGTGCCGGAACAGCAGGAAATGGTGCGCCTGCTGCAAAAGGCCGGCGCGGTGATCCCGCCGGCCAACCTGTGGGTCAATCCGGACTGCGGCCTGAAGACGCGCGGCTGGGCGGAAACCGAAACCGCCTTGCGCAACATGGTGGCGGCCGCCCGCCAACTGCGCGCGGCCGCTTAAAACCCGCATATTTCAAGGCCCGCACGCGTGGCGGGCCTCCCTTTTCGGCATATTCCACAGTAGAATGCTGGTGCCCGCACCACTGATACTGTCGCCCATGTCCAAGAGCCTGTTTCAAAAGCCCATAGAAATCAAGATTTCCACCGTCGTCGCCGTCTCCGCCATTTTGTCGACGGCCGACCGCATCGCTCTCGACGCCGCCCTCGCTGAAATGACCGGCGGCACCGCCGACTTCTTCGAAGACGACCTGACCGTGATCGACGTCGCCGCCCTGCCATCGGGCTGCGGCCAGATCGACTGGACCGGCCTGATCGCCCTGCTGAAAAAATACCGCCTGAACCCGGTCGCCGTGCGCAATGCGCCGCCCGAGCTGGCCGAGGAAATCGCCGCCCACGGCCTGACGCTGGAGCCGGCCAACGCCAAGCGCGAAGAGCCTGAGCCCGTGCCCAAGCCGGCCGCGGCACCGGCCCCGGTGGCCGTGGCCGCCGCCCAGGCCCAGCCGCCGGCGCCCGCCAGCAACGGCACCGACGTCATGATCATCGACACCCCGGTGCGTGCCGGCCAGCGCATCTACGCGCGCGGCTGCGACCTGGTGGTCACGGCCGTGGTCAACAACGGCGCGGAAATCATCGCCGATGGCAGCATCCACGTGTACAACACGCTCAATGGCCGGGCACTGGCCGGCGCCTCGGGCAATGCCCAGGCCCGCATCTTCGCACTGAATATGTCGCCGGAGCTGGTCTCCATCGCCGGCGTGTACCGCACCTTTGAAGACGGCTTCCCGACCGAGTATGCGCGCGCGCCGGCGCAAATTCGCTTGGTCGGCGACCGAATCGATATACTATCTGTCAATACTGCTAACCGCGCTTAAGCACACCACTCTGAAAAGGATTATTCGTGGCAAGAATTATTGTTGTAACGTCCGGCAAGGGCGGTGTCGGTAAAACGACTTCCAGCGCCAGCTTCTCCACCGGCCTGGCCATGCGCGGTCACAAGACCGCCGTCATCGACTTCGACGTCGGCCTGCGTAACCTGGACCTGATCATGGGCTGCGAACGCCGCGTGGTCTACGACCTGATCAATGTGATCAACAAGGAAGCGACCCTGACCCAGGCGCTGATCAAGGACAAGCACTGCGACAACCTGTTCATCCTGCCGGCGTCCCAGACCCGCGACAAGGACGCGCTGTCGGAAGACGGCGTGGAACAAGTGCTGCACGAGCTGATCAACATGGGCTTCGAGTTCATCATCTGCGACTCGCCGGCCGGCATCGAGCACGGCGCGCTGATGGCGCTGACCTTTGCCGATGAAGCCATCATCGTCACCAATCCGGAAGTGTCGTCGGTGCGCGATTCGGACCGCATCCTCGGCATCATCCAGGCCAAGTCGCGCCGCGCCCAGACCGGCGGCGAACCAGTCAAGGAACACCTGCTGATCACCCGCTACTCGCCAAAGCGCGTGGAAGCGGACGAAATGCTGTCCTACGAAGATGTGCAAGAGATTTTGCGCATTCCCCTGATCGGCATCATTCCGGAATCGGAACAGGTGCTGCATGCTTCGAACCAGGGTAACCCGGCCATCCACTTCAAGGGCACCGACGTTGCGGAAGCCTACGAAGACGTGGTGTCGCGCTTCCTCGGCCAGGAAATGCCGCTGCGCTTCACCACCTATGAAAAGCCGGGCCTGTTGCAGCGTATCTTTGGGAGCAAGTAACCATGGCACTGCTTTCTTTCCTGTTTCCGCCCAAGCCGAAGACCGCCACCGCGGCCAAGGAACGGCTGCAAATCATCATCGCGCGCGAGCGCAATGGCCGCGCCGGCCCGGACTTCCTGCCGGCCCTGCACAAGGAACTGATCGAGGTGATTTCCAAGTACACCAAGGTCAACGCCGACGACATCAAGATCTCGCTGGACCGCCAGGGCAACCTGGAGGTGCTGGACGTCAACGTCGTCCTGCCCGACGCATAGATCGTTTAAAAAAGCGCGCAGCTTCGTCGCCGCGCCTCGCTGCGCACATTTTGAAACAACCTATTTAAAAGCAGGCTGGTGCACGCCGGCCGTCACCAGCTCCTGCGCCACCTTGGCGCAGGCTTCCACGTGCTGGTAGCCAATCTGGCGGAACGCCATAAAGCCGATCCCGGCCGAGGCCAGCTGCCCGGCCAGCGGCACCAGCTTGCCGGCCTGGCGCGCCACCGCCTTGAAACCGGTCTTGCGCAACACCTGCATCACCACTTCCCGCGTCACCAGTTTGCCGATCAGCATGCCGCCCACGCCGATGGCCGCCTCGTAGGCGATCAGGCGGAATTTCGGCTGCAAGCGTTCGATTTGCTGCTCGGACAGGCCGAACTCCTGGTTGATATCGTCAATGAGCAACGCGAACAGCCGCAGGTCGGACACCACGTCCAGCCCCGGTATCGGCACCGCCGCCACCCCGGCCGAGACCATGGCCCGGCGCCGCACCAATTGCCGGCAACGCTCGCGCACGGCCGCGATATCGCGCTCCGAGGCCGGCACCAGGGTCCAATTTGTGTCTTTTTTGCTGCGCATGCGCCCTCCTCGCCCACACTGGGCGTTCTTGCCATTTTTCAACTTCTGCATTGAATTCGGCGTTTTTCCAGTGTACCGTGTAATCAATATGCGGGTGCGCACTGGGAAAATCAGCATTGCCAGAAAATCAATGATAGTATCTCCCAAAAAAATAATTTGGCTGTTTTGTTAATGATTTTGTAAATCTCTGTTATATTTGAAGTGACTTCTCCTTAACATTTTCCAGCAGGCAGTAGTATGAGAATCGCCGTACTCGACAACGACCGCAGCCAGGCCGACCTGATCTGTCAGGTATTAACTTCGGCCGGCCACATCTGCCACAGCTTCCAGACGGCGAAGGATGTGCTGGCGCAATTGCGCAAGGACAGCTATGACATGTTGATCCTCGACTGGCAGGTGGCGGACCTGAGCGGCGCCGAAGTCCTGCGCCGCGCCAAGGAAAAGCTGCCGGACAACGCCCCCGTGCTGTTCCTGACCACCAGCTCCGGTGAGGACGACATCGTGGCCGGCCTGGCCGCCGGCGCCGACGATTACATGATCAAGCCGCTGCGCCGTAGCGAGATGGTGGCCCGGGTGCAAGCCTTGTTGCGCCGCGCCTACCCGGCGCAAAACGGCGCCGAATCGCTGCAATTTGGCCAGTACGTGTTTGAGACCCGTCCCGGCCGACTGTTGATGGACGGCATTGTGTTGGATGTCACCCACAAAGAGTTCTACCTGGCACTGTTATTTTTCCGCAACATCGGCCGTCCCCTGTCGCGCGCCTACATCCACGAAGCGGTATGGATACGCGAGACCGCCGTGCCGTCCCGCACCATGGACACCCACGTCTCCCGCGTCCGCAACAAGTTGCAATTAAAACCAGAAAACGGCTTCCGCCTGGTGCCGGTCTACAGCTACGGCTACCGCCTGGAAAAACTTGGCGCCTGATGCGGGCAAACAGGCTGCCCTATCTTTAGGCAGTCCACAGGGCAACACTCGGGTACTCACGGTATAATGACCGCATATTGATCGTCTGGACCCGAAATGCAGCTGCTTGCCGTCGGCCTCAACCACACCACCGCACCGGTCTCGCTCCGCGAGCAGCTGGCGTTCGCCCCTGAGCAGCTGGGGCAGGCGGTGATGGCGGCGCGCTCGTGGTTCGAACGCATCGACCATCGCGGTTCCGACGAGGCGGCCATTCTCTCGACCTGCAACCGCACCGAGTTGTACGCCGCCAGCACCGTGCCCGATCCGCTCGACGCCGGCGCCCATTTCCTGGCCGATTTCCACAAGCTGAACTACGCCGAGCTGCGCCCGCACCTGTACATGCTGCCGCAGCACGACGCCGTGCGCCACACCTTCCGCGTCGCCTCCGGGCTGGACTCGATGGTGCTGGGCGAGACGCAGATCCTCGGCCAGATCAAGGACGCCATCCGCACCGCCGACGAAGCGGGCGGCCTCGGCACCTATCTGCACCAGCTGTTCCAGCGCTCGTTCTCGGTGGCGAAAGAAGTGCGCAGCACCACCGAGATCGGCGCCCACAGCGTGTCGATGGCGGCGGCGGCCGTGCGCCTGTCGCAGCGCATCTTCGACAAGATCTCCGAGCAGAACGTGCTGTTCATCGGCGCCGGCGAGATGATTGAATTGTGCGCCACCCACTTCGCGGCGCAGAATCCGAAAACCATCACCATCGCCAACCGCACGCTGGAACGCGGCGAAGTGCTGGCCCACCGCTTCGGCGGCCGCGCCATCCGCCTCGCCGACTTGCAGGACAAGCTGCACCAGTACGACATCGTGATTTCCTGCACCGCCTCCTCGCTGCCGCTGATCGGCCTTGGCATGGTGGAGCGCGCCATCAAGGCCCGCCGCCACAAGCCGATGTTCATGGTCGACCTGGCGGTGCCGCGCGATATCGAGCCGGAAGTGGCGCGCCTCAACGACGCTTTCCTGTACACGGTGGACGATCTGGGCAAGGTGGTCCAGACCGGCATCGAAAACCGCCAGGCCGCCGTGGCGCAGGCCGAGGCCATCATCGAAACCCGGGTGCAATCCTTCATGCACTGGATCGACGACCGCGCCGTGGTGCCGGTCATCCAGCATCTGCAAGAAAACGGCGAAGCACTGCGCCAGATGGAACTGGAGCGCGCCCGCAAGATGCTGGCCAAGGGCGAAGATGTCGACGCCGTGCTGGAAGCCCTGTCCAGGGGCCTGACCGCGAAATTCATGCACGGCCCGCAGCAGGCGCTGCACCGCGCACAGGGCGAGGAACGCGCCCAACTGGCGGAACTGCTGCCACAGATGTTCCGCGGCCGCCGTTAGCTGTCCCCTCCCCGCCCTGCCCTCTTCCGCCGCGGCCATTGCTGGCGCGGCCTATCATTTTTAAGAACACGCTATGAAACCATCCATGCTGGCCAAGCTCGATCAACTGGCAAACCGCCTGGTCGAACTCGATGAATTGCTGATGTCCGAAGGCGCCACCGACAACATGGACGCCTACCGCAAGATGAACCGCGAGCACGCCGAAATCGGCCCGCTGGTGGCGGTCTACAAGTCCTATCAGGAAGCGCTGGGCGACATCGAGGCCGCGCAGGAAATGCTGGCCGATCCGGACATGAAGGACTTCGCGCAGGAAGAAATCGAAGCGGCCAGGAAGCGCACCGCCGAACTGGATCTGGAGCTGCAAAAAATGCTGCTGCCGAAGGACGCCAACGACGAGCGCAACATCTTCCTCGAAATCCGTGCCGGCACCGGCGGCGACGAATCGGCTTTGTTTGCCGGCGACCTGCTGCGCATGTACACCCGCTTTGCCGAACGCAATCGCTGGCAGGTGGAGATGGTGTCGGAATCGGCCTCCGACCTGGGCGGCTACCGCGAGGTGATCGTGCGCCTGGTCGGCAACGGCGTGTACTCGAAACTGAAATTCGAATCGGGCGGCCACCGCGTGCAGCGCGTGCCGGCCACCGAAACGCAGGGCCGCATCCACACCTCCGCCTGCACCGTGGCGGTGATGCCGGAAGCGGACGAGGTGGAAGACGTCAACATCAATCCGTCCGAGCTGCGCATCGACACCTTCCGCGCGTCCGGCGCCGGCGGTCAGCACATCAACAAGACCGATTCCGCCGTCCGCATCACCCACCTGCCGACCGGCATCGTGGTCGAGTGCCAGGACGACCGCTCGCAGCACAAGAACAAGGCGCAGGCCATGAAGGTGCTGGCGACCCGCATCAAGGACGTGCAGCTGCGCGAGCAGCAGGCCAAGGAAGCCGCCACCCGCAAGAGCCTGATCGGTTCCGGCGACCGCAGTGAACGGATCCGGACATATAACTATCCGCAGGGCCGCATGACCGACCACCGCATCAACCTGACCTTGTACAAGCTGGATTTCATCATGGACGGCGATCTGAATGAACTGGTCAACGCCCTGACCACCGAACACCAGGCCGAGCTGCTGGCGGCGCTGGGCGATTAATCCGGCCCTAAGGCTGAAATGGCAACTTTGTGCGAGAATTCCCCGATTCATCCGAGGATAACCACATGATACATACCCGCTCCCTGCTGCTCTCCATCGCCATCGCCGCCTTTGGTTTGATCGGTGTCGCCCTGTATTTGCAGCACGGGCTGGATATGCTGCCTTGCCCGCTGTGCGTGATCCAGCGCTACCTGTTCATCGCCATCGGCGTGCTCGCGCTGATCGGCGCCTACGCCAGCAAGCCGAAAGCGCTGGCCACGGTCGGCCTGCTGGCCGCGCTGGGCGGGCTGTTCACCGCCGGCAAACACCTGTGGGTGCTGGCGCATCCGGGCCTGTCCTGCGGCATCGATCCGATGGAGACCTTCCTCAACAAAATCCCGACCGCGACCTACCTGCCCTTCCTGTTCAAGGCCGACGGCCTGTGCGAAGACGCGCTGGCGCCGTGGTTCGGCCTGTCGATTCCGCAGTGGTCCTTCCTGTGGTTTGGCCTGTTCACGCTGTCGCTGGGCTGGCTGCTGATCCGCCGCGTCAAATGAGCGTCACCATCGCATCCCTGCAAAGGCAATCCGTGCTGGATGCGCTGGATAACCGCGTGCTGCTGTGTCACGCGCTGGGCCTCAACCGCATCGCCCTCATCACCCAATCGGAACGCGTGCTGACCGATGAGGAAGCGCAGCGCTACCACGCGCTGGTGCAGCGCCGCGTGGCCGGCGAACCGATCGCCTACATCGTCGGCCGGCGCGAATTCTTTGGCCTGCCGTTTGAAGTCAACAACGCGGTGCTGATCCCGCGTCCCGATACCGAACTGCTGGTCGAGCTGGCCATGGACCGCCTGCCGGCCAAAGGCCGCGTGCTGGACATGGGCACCGGCAGCGGCGCCATCGCCGTCTCGCTGGCGCACACGCGCAAGGATGCCGAGGTCACCGCGCTCGATGTCAGCCAGGACGCCCTGGCGGTCGCCCGCCGCAACGCCGCCGCCAACAACGTTCGCGTCACCTTCCTGCAAAGCGACTGGTATGCGGCGCTGGCCGACACCGCGCCGTTCGACGTCATCGCCTCCAACCCGCCCTACATCGCCAACGGCGACCGTCATTTATCCGAAGGCGATCTGCGCTACGAACCGGTGGGCGCGCTGACCGACCACGCCGACGGCCTGTCGGCGCTGCGCATCATCATCAGCGGCGCACCCAGGCACCTCAAGCCGCAAGGCTGGCTGCTGATGGAACACGGCTACGATCAGGCGGAAGCGGTGCGCGCGCTGCTCACCGAAGCAGACTACGCGGAAGTGCAAAGCTGGCGCGACCTGGCCGGCATTGAACGCGTTTCCGGCGGCCGTCTCAAAGCCTGATCTGCAAGCGCCGCCGCAAGGCCGACAGCAGCACGGCCGCCGGCGCCGGCTTGTACATCACCTCGATGAAATCCCCGGGCCGCGCAGGCGGCAGCAGCGTATGCAGCAGCACCGGCGGCGCTTCCTCGCGCGGCCAGATATCCCACACACTTTCATCGGCACACAGAATCAGCGAAGGATCGCGATCGCCCGGCTCGTACTGCACGTCGAACTCCGCGCTTTCCAGAATCTCGCTCAGATAATCCTGCATCGGCTGGTGCGGTTCCAGCAGCAGGACGGCGTGGCCGGCGCCAAACGGTTCCGGCCAATCGAAATGGGGGGTGGGCGGGATGGCGTCCGCCTCCTCCGCCAGCGGCACGCGGATGGCAAAACGCAAGCTGTCGCCGCTCTGTTGCAGCCGCCCGCCCATGGCGCGCACCAGATGCGCCGCCACCATCACGCCCGGCAGGATGCGCTCATCGGCCAGCGAGGCCGTGACATCGCGCCACGGCCCCTCGGGCTGGCCGGCCTGGAACGCCAGCGCCACCTGCCCCGCCGAGGAACGCGCCCGCAACGCCAGCCGTCCGCCGGCATGCTCGCGGATGCGCGACAGCACCTGCTCCAGGCGGCGCGCGTCCAGCACGGCCAGCGCCGGCAGCCGGTCGCCTTCATGCGTCACATGACGCATCAGCGCATGCAAATAGGCCGGCGCCTCGGCCAGCTCTGGCGCTTGCAATTCGAAACGCGCGCACTCCTGCAAATCTGAAAGCCATTCGAGCTGACGCCGCGCCTCGTGCTCCATCGCGCCCAGGTCGGCCCAGCCGCTGGAAGCATTGGTGGCGATGCGCGCCAGCGGCGCGCGCAGGTCATGGTTCAGCGCCGCCAGCAAGCGCGCGCGGATGTGGGTGGCAGTCGAGGTCTGCATAGCGCTCCTTTTCAGGAAGGTGATCCATTATTGCACCAACCGGGAGCCAAATGCGGCTTTTGTTAAAATGCTCTTTTTGCCGCCTTCCGGCGAGTTCGGCCAATTTCGGTTAATCTCAGCACCAATAATTTTTTGCTGCACCAGAAAGGATTTCAAATTGCCAACTCTTTTGACACGACGCCTGGCCCTGCTGGCCGATGAAAAGCACCGCGCCGTGCTGGCTGGCGGCTTGCGCGGCATCGAACGGGAGACCTTGCGCGTGGACCGCGCCGGCCATCTGGTCCATACCCCGCATCCGGTGGCCATGGGTTCGGCCCTGACGCATCCGCAAATCACCACCGATTACGCCGAGACCCTGCTGGAATTCATCACGCCGGCCGAAAAAGACATCGCCGACACCGTCGCCAAGCTGGACGGCATCCACCGCTACGCCTACAGCAAGCTGGGCGACGAGCTGCTGTGGAGCCAGTCCATGCCGTGCCAGCTGCCGGCCGAAGAGGATATCGAGATCGCGTACTACGGCACCTCGAACATCGGCACCCTCAAGCATGTATACCGCCGTGGCCTGGCGCTGCGCTATGGCAAAGCGATGCAGTGCATCGCCGGCATCCACTACAACTACTCGCTGGACGAGCGCCTGTGGCGCGTGCTGGCCGAGCATGAAGTGAGCGGCAAGCGGTTGACGCCGCGCTCCTTCCAGTCGGAAGCCTATCTCGCCACCATCCGCAACTTCCGCCGCTACAGCTGGCTGCTGATGTATCTGTTCGGCGCCTCGCCGGTGCTGTCGAGCGGCTTCCTGCGCGGCCGTCCGCACAAGCTGGACAAGCTGTCCGACGACACGCTCTACCTGCCCTACGCCACCAGCCTGCGCATGAGCGACCTCGGTTACCAGAACGATGCGCAATCGGGCCTGAGCCCGCACGAGAACTGCCTCGATAGCTACGTGGCGGCGCTGACCAAGGCCGTCAACCAGCCCTACGAGCCGTATGCGAAGCTGGGCACCAAGCGCGATGGCGAATGGATTCAGCTCAGCACCAACGTGCTGCAAATCGAGAACGAGTACTACTCCACCATCCGTCCGAAGCGCGTGATCCAGACCGGCGAGCGGCCGATCCAGGCGCTGTGCGCGCGCGGCGTGCAGTACATCGAAGTGCGCTGCATGGACGTCGATCCCTTCGAGCCGGTCGGCATCAGCGTGGCCACCGGCCGCTTCCTCGACGCCTTCCTGCTGTTCTGCGCACTGGAGGAAAGCCCGACCATCACGCCGGAACAAGGCGCGGTCTACACCGAGAACTTCGCGCGCACCGTGAAGGAAGGCCGCCGTCCGGGCCTGACGCTGAACAACGGCGAGACCGAAGTGCCGCTGCCGGTATTGGGCGCGCAGCTGCTGGAGCGCATCCGTCCGGTGGCCGAGCTGCTCGACTCGCTGCGCGGCGACAGCGTCCATGCCGATGCGCTGACGGCGCAGTCGGCCAAGCTGGCCGACGCCGAGCTGACACCATCGGCCAAGGTGCTGGCGGCGCTGCGCGCCAACGGCAAATCGTTCGCCGCCTTCGGCCTGGCGCAAAGCGAAAAGCACGCGGCCTACTTCCGCAGCCATCCGCCAACCGCCGAGGAAGCCGCCTACTTCGACAATCTCGCCGCCGTATCGCTGGCCGAACAGGCGGAGATCGAAGCCGCGCCACAATCCAACTTTGACGACTTTGTCGCCGCCTACCGCGCGTCCAACCTGTGCCAGTCGCGGGACTGTGACTGATTTACATGCTGACCTTCTACAACGAACAGCACGCGCTGCATCGTGGCCGCCACGAGTTCTTTCGCGGCGAGCAGGTGCCCTGCTTTGAAAAGCCGGAGCGTGCCGATTCGGTGCTGGCGGAACTGGGCCGGCGTGGCCTGGGGCGCATCGTCACCCCGCACGGCGTGCCTTTGATGTCGCTGGAACGCATCCACACGCCGCGCTATCTGCACTTTCTGCGCAACGCCTGGAGCGAGTGGGTGGCGCTGGACCCGGCCAATGCACACAAGGATGCCTTCCCGTCCGTGTGGCCGGTGCGCACGCTGCGCAGCGACATCGAACCGGAAAACTTTACCGCCCGCATGGGCCTCTACTCGATGGACAGCGGCACGCCGCTGACCGCCGGCACCTGGACCGCCGCCAAGACCGGCGCCGACTGCGCGGTCAACGCGGCGCACGCGCTGCGGCTGGGCGAGCGTGGCGCCTTTGTACTGAGCCGCCCGCCGGGCCATCACGCCGGCGCGGACTTCTTCGGTGGTTACTGCTTTCTGAACAACGCCGCGCTGGCGGCGCAACACATGCTGGACGATGGCGCGCGCAAGGTGGCGATTATCGACATCGACTACCACCACGGCAACGGCACGCAGAGCATCTTCTATCACCGTGACGATGTGCTGTTCATCTCCATCCACGCCGATCCGCGCGGCGAGTATCCGTTCTACCTCGGCCACGCCGACGAACGCGGCGAAGGCGCGGGCATGGGTTACAACCTGAATCTGCCGCTGGCGGCGGGCAGCAGCGCGCAAGCGTGGTTCTCGGCGCTGGAGACGGCCTGCATCCGCATCGGCAGCTTTGCGCCGGATGCCCTGGTGGTGTCGTTGGGTGTGGATACCTTTGCCGGCGACCCGCTCTCGCGCTTCACCCTGCAAAGCGCCGACTATCTGAAAATCGGCGAACGCCTCGCATGGCTGGGCAAGCCCACCGCCTTCATCTTCGAAGGCGGCTACGCGGTGAAAGAACTCGGCGTCAACGTGGTCAACGTGCTGGAAGGTTACGAGACAGCGCTTTGAAGTGCCAATCGTTGAGATCAAATCAGTATATATCGCGCCGGTAGCGGCCCTCTTCGGTCAGCTGAGCCAATCGGCTGCGGCCGAGGATATCGGCCAACGCGTCATCCACACCGCCGGCCATGCCTTGCAGGCTGCCGCAGACAAAGATGGCGGCGCCGTCGTTGACCCATGCGCGCAATGTGTCGGCACGCTGGCGCAAGCGGTCCTGCACGTAGCCGCCGCCGTTGGCGTCACGCGAATACACCAGATCCAGCTCCGGCAGGAAGCCGCGCACGCGCCAGCTCTGGATTTCTTCGGTACAGACAGCGTCATAAGCCTGCTGGCGTTCACCGAAGATCAACCAGTTGCGTTGCTGGCCCTCCAGCACTCGCGCGCGCAAATGCGAGCGCAGGCCGGCAATGCCGGAGCCGTTGCCGATGTAGATGGCCGGCGCCGGCTTTTCGTAAACATCGAAAGACGGATTGGCGATCAGACGCACACGCACTTCATCGCCGATCATCGCTTGCGCGGTGAGCCAGCCGGACGCCAGGCCTACCTTGCGCACCACCAGCTGCATGCTGCCGTCCTGCGAAATGGAAGCCAGCGAATAGCGGCGCGGCGTAGTGTCCTTGCCGTAGTGGCCCGGCCAGATATCGACCAGCGCGCCCGGACGCCAGCCCGTACCGACGTCGCCGTCCAGCGTGATCTCGTATAGCGGCGCGCCAATGCTGCCGGGGTTGAGCAGAACGCGTCCGCTCAGACGCCAGCTCACATAATCATCATCGCCAGCCGCCGCTTGAAGTTGGACATCGCTTGCCGCCTCGCCCATCAGGCCGCGCAGCGCGTTGCCCCAGCGCGCCAAAGCGCCGGCATCGCCCTTGTCGACTTCAATGATCGGATGGAGCGGCTGCGCGCCCATGAAAGCCAAACGCTGGTCCAGCGTGCGGCCAAAGCCGCAGAACTGCGTGTAATTGCGGTCGCCCAGCGCCAGCACGGCATACTGCATATGCTTGAACTCCTGTGCCGCTGCATGCAGCAGGCGGCTGAACCGGCGCGCGCTATCGGGCGGTTCCCCCTCGCCAAAACTGCTGGCGACAAACAGCGCCCGGCGATATTTGCCCAGCTGCGGCGGCGTCAGTTTTTCCAGCGAGTGCACGTGCACCGCCACACCCGCCTTCTGCAAAGCCGCGGCGCTTTGCAGCGCAAGGCGTTCGGCCTGGCCAGTCTGGCTGGCGTAAGCCATCAGCACCGGATCATCGCCGGCTGCCGTCGGCGCCGCTGCCAACTGCGCGCGTTCGGCCCGCGCGATGCGCTTCTGCTTGCGGCGGTCCAGATACAACATCCAGCCGGTGATGCCGAAGCCCGGCAGCGCCAGCGCGGCAATGAACACAATCAGCTGCCCCGCCACGCCGAAGTAAGTCCCGATATGCAGCGGATAAATGGTCGACTGCAAGCGCGCGCCCAGCGGCTTGTCGTTATACAGGTCCTGCTTGAGCAGCGCGCCGGTCTGCTGATTGATCGTCATGCTGCTGCGCGCGCGCACGTGCGTGGCATCCTTGGCCACCCACAGGATTTGCAGCGGCGCATTGGCACGCTCCGGCGGACGCAGTAAAACCATCTGCCAGTTGGGCGCGTCCTTCTGGAAGGTCTCCCAACCCGGGGTCAGGTCCCCCATTGATGCATCAGGCCGCTTGACGCCTTTCGGCTTCGGCGCCGACGCTTCGCGCGGCGGACGCAAAGTGCCCATCCAGCCATCGGCCATATCCCGGATAGGATCGAAAGCCCAGTACACACCGGACGCGGTGAACATCAGGAACACCACCATCACCCAGGTGCCCGCCACCGAGTGCAAGCCCCACAGGAAGGAGCGGCCCTTCATGCGCGTATCGAAAGTCAGCCAGGTGCGCCAGTCCCATACACGGCGCGGCCAGCGCAGATACAGGCCGGTCAGCGCAAGGCCCATCAGGCAGAACGCCAGCGTGCCGCTGACCATCTTGCCCGGATCGCGCGGCAGCAGCAGGAAGCGGTGCAGCTGTTCGGTCCATTCGAAGAAGTCTTCGCCGGCCAGCTCCGGCAGCAGCACACCGGTGTAGGGATTGAAGTAAACCGTTTCCCCCTTGCGCTGGCCCGGCGGCGGCGCAAATCCCACGCGCGCACTGGCACCCGGCGTATCGTAGAAGATGATGCTGGTCACACGCTCATGCGGCCTTGCGGCCTGCGCGGCCAACATGATCTGCTGCGGCCCCAGCACCGGCGCGTTCCGCACCGCGACGTTGCGCACGCCGGGATTGATCGCATCCAGTATCTGTTCGCGGAAAGCGAGCGTCGCGCCGGTGAGGCCGATCACCATCAGGACCGTGCCGGCGGTGATGCCGACAAACCAATGCAGCTGGAACCAGAGCTTTTTCACAGATCGACCTTCACACTCAATTTGATCAGGCGTGGTGCGCCGGAGGCGAGGCGCGTGCCTGCGCCGGCCCAGTATTGTTTGTTGGCGGCGTTATCCACGTTCGCCTGCCACACCATGTTCTTGTACGCGTAGCGGCCGCCGACGCTGAACAGCGTCACGCCGCCAAGGAAAGCCTGATTCAGATCGTTGACCGGGCGGCGGCCGGTGTAATACGCGCCGCCATTGAGCGACAGGCCCGGCGTCAGCTCATAGGACAGGAACGCGCTGCCGGTCTGCTTCGATGCGTTCTCGGGGAGCTTGCCGTTGTAGTCCGCATTGATATGACGGAATTCAGGATCGATGAACTGCGCCGAAGTTTGCCACGACAGCTGACGCGCCAGCTTGCCCTGCGCGGACAACTCCACACCGCGATAACGCTGCTCGCCATCGGCCGTAAACACGTTGGCGGCATTGGTGTAATAGCCCGGGCGGCTGATATCGAACAACGCAGCCTGCACCAGCGAGCCACCCGCCACGCGCCAGCGCGCGCCGACTTCCTTCTGGCGGCTGACGCCAGGCGCCATGCGCACACCGACATTGGCGCTGCCGGTCGGCGCGGTCTCGCCTTCTTCCAGCCCTTGCGAGGACGAGGCGTAGAACGACAAATCGTTATCCAGCTTGTAGATCAGGCCCGCCATCGGCGTGGTCTTGCTGACGTCATAGTGGCTCGCGCCCTGGTCGCTGCGATACTGCACGCTGCGCACGCCGGCCACCGCTTGCCAGTGCGGCGAAAAGGTCAGGCGGTCGATTGCATACACGCCGCTGTCGCGCGAATCCAGCGCCGCCGTGGTGGGCGCGGCTGGATAAGCGCCCACCGTGTAACTGGTGATCGGCGTCGGGTTGTACAGGTTTTGCGCGGCGATGGTGTAGTTGGCCTGATAGATTGGATCTTGTCCCTTGTCGGTCCGCGTCGCGCCGAAGGTGACATCATGCTGCACCGGGCCGGTCACCACCGTGCCCGCCAGTTCGGCGCGCAGCATGTTGGAATCGACCACGCTGTGTTGCAGATTGCCGGTGATGCGGCCGGCACCAGCGGTCAGCGCCGCCGCATTGGTCAGGCGGAAGATGGCCAGCGCGCGGTCGCGCGCCGTTTCGGAATGGCCGGCTTCCACCGTCAGCGCCCAGTCATCGCCCAGCGCATAGTCTGCGCGCAGCAGGATGTTTTTGGTCTCGGCCTCGAACTTGGCCCAGTCAGGGCCGATCAGGCGTTTCGGGTCCACCGCCGGCGGCAGCGTGATCACGCCATTGACGGCGGCCGGCAACGCGATGCCCGCCTGCTCGGTCACGCGGCGCTTGTCGTATTCCAGATCGGCCTTCAACAGCAGGCGCGCATTCACGCGCCAGTCCAATGCCGCCGACGCGAACTTGCGGTTGCCATTACCGACGTTGTCCAGATAAGAACCGAGCGTGCCGCCAGCGGCGTTGATGCGTACACCCACTTCGCCGAATCGGCGCGCCACATCGGCGGTGGCGACCGCGCTGCCATTTTGATCGACTATCAGGCCCACCGTGCTGACCGGCGTGGCGCCGGCCCGCCTGGTGACGAAGTTGACCACACCGGCAGGCGAGGTAAAGCCGTAGTACAAGGCAGTGGCGCCTTTCAGCACCTCCACCCGCTCCTTGTCCTCCATCGGCACCTGCGAAAAGTTCATGATCGGCAGCGAACCGTTCAGACGGTAGTTGGTGCGGTTCTCCACCGCGATGCCACGGATGACCAACTGATCCCAGGTCTCGCCGCCATTCTGCTGTCGGGTGACGCCGGCGGTATTCTTCAGCGCGTCGTACAAGCCACCAGCCGCCTGCAATTCCAGCACCTCGCGCGTGACCACGTTGACGGTGGACGGCACGTCCATGATGTCCGCGCTGCGGAAACTCCCCGCCTCCACCGTTTTCGGCGCAAAGCCTTCCGCCCGCGCGGCCGTCACCTTCACGGCGTGCAGGACTTCCTCATCCTGCGCCAAGGCGGGCAAAGCGGCAAACAAGGCGAGATAAAGCGGCAATGGACGAAATGACATGAGATGCGGAGACAAAAGACAGGATGCGCACCATTCTATAGGTAATGCGAATCATTATCAATTACTACCACAATGGGAAAGTGGTCAGTCTTCGTTGCAAATCAACACGCATTCCTCAGCTCGCCCGCAAACTCAAACCTCCATGGTCGGCTTCAAATTTGAACTCTGGAGAACATATGCATCCAAAAAAATGGAACGTCTCGACGCGGTTGGCCGGAGGCTTTAGCCTGGTGCTCGCCTTACTGGTAACGGTCTCCGTCATCGCCTACGGACGGCTCGAAGCCACCAGAACGCTGCTTGACCGGATGCTCGGCGAATCGCTCCAGAAGGAACGGCTGGTCGTTGAGTGGCACGGTCTGACGCAGGTGAATGGCGCGCGAACGGTGGCCTTAATTTCCGGCATCGATGGCGACGAACGTGCGCGCATGGAGCAAGACGTCAAGCGCACCAGCGCGCAAATCAGCGCAATACAGAAGAAACTGGAGCCCCTGTTCAACAGCGATGCGGAGACCGCCCTCTATGCCGCCATCGGCGCGCGCCGCGACGCATACCGTAAGGCGCGTGAAGAGACGGTTGCGCAACAAAATTCGGGAAATACCGACGTCGCCGCCGGTCTGATTGAATCCCGGCTTGGGCCGGTGATGAATGCCTACCTTGCCGCCATCAACGCGCTGGCCAAGCGCCAGATGACGGAAATCGACAACCTGTCGCGTGAAGTGCAAGATCAAAATCGCCAAGGCCAGATGATGGTGGCCGGCCTGAGCGCCCTGGCGGTGCTGGTCGCAACCCTGTGCTCTATCTGGATTGCACACTCAATCATCACGCCGATCCGATACGCCGTGAGCGTCGCGCGGAAGGTGGCGGACGGCGACCTGAGCACGGATATTCAGGTGACCTCCACCGACGAGACCGGACAGTTGCTGATGGCGTTAAAGGAAATGAACGCTGCGTTGGCGGGAATGGTACGTCAGGTGCGTCACGGGACGGACGCCATCTTCTCCGCCTCAGGCCAGATTGCCGAGGGAAGCCACGACCTCGCCTCCCGCACCGAACAGCAAGCCGCCTCATTGGAACAAGCATCCGCCTCCATGAGCGACCTGCTGGCGGCGGTCAAGCGCAATGCGGACAGTTCGCGCCAGGCGGACCATCTGGCGCGCGAGGCGGCGGATATCGCCAGCGCGGGGGGCGCGGTGATGTCGGAGGTCATCGATATCATGGAGACCATCAACGACGCCTCACGCCAGGTGGTCGATATCATCGGCGTCATCGATGGCATCGCGTTCCAGACCAACATCCTCGCGCTGAACGCGGCCGTCGAGGCGGCGCGCGCCGGCGAACAGGGACGCGGATTCGCCGTGGTGGCAAGCGAAGTGCGCAACCTGGCACAGCGCAGCGCGGCCGCCGCCAAGGAGATTAAAGCGTTGATTGGCAACTCGGTGGACCAGGTCAAGGTTGGCAGCGGCCGCGTCCAGCAGGCAGGCGCCACCATGGGACGCATCGACGAGGCCATCCATCGGGTGACGGACCTGATGGCGGAAATCATGGCGGCCAGCGGGACGCAAAGCGACGGGATGGAGCAAATTGGCCTGGCTATCGCGGAAATGGATAGCGGGACCCAGCAAAATGTCTCGCTGGTCGAAGAATCCGCCTCGGCGGCAGGCGCATTGCACGAACAGGCCGATCATCTACTGCGAACTGTGCAAGCCTTCAAGTTGCACGATGAGATATTGAACCCGGCTTCGACAACCAGTTGGCCGGCAGCCAAGGCTCCTAATCTGAGCAAATAAAGTCGCAAACTCCACCAAGGGCTACAGGGGCTAAAAACGACGCGTATTACGCAAATAAAGTCGAAAACAAGCCGGCTTCGCAGCGCTCAGCCCGCCCCTTTCTAACAATTAAAGTCGAAAACAACATAGCTGAGCTGCGCACTTGCGGAAAACGACGTACAGCGCCGGTGGTAAATAGGAATTTCAAAGTAAGTGAAGAATGCGGCTTTGGCCGTGCCGCAGGTGCACGAATTATCTATTCGGTTCTTTTCCACGCAGGCCAAACATCAGCTGTCCGCGGCAGATGAAGCAGAGTTAAAACGGAATGATATTGCTCCGCATAAAGTTTCATCTCACGGACAGGTGTGTCAGTACTCGCGTGAGGAAACCAGACTGATGCTGGTATCTTTGTTCCTGAACGATCGTGCCTAATGCTGGGGTTGGATGCGATTGACGCCTCTGGAATGGGAATAACATTCTTCCTCGTCCGAAAGAAAGCTCCGGATTTCGAAGCTGGCTCACTGGACCACGCCCAGTTGATGAAGCCATCCTTCGACATCACGAGGACCGCTTTTTCCTCGGTGTACTGGAGCCATTTTAGTATCGCCGCAGTCAATGAGACACCATAACGATCCGCGCAATGCCCAAGCAAATCAAGGTCAACAGTACCGTTTGCCTGCTTGCGATAATCATCGAGCGGCATGAGAAGATATGAGGCAAACAAGTCCGCCTGCCCTTCTATGTCTTTGTCATCCTGCGACCAGCTAAGCATGTCCTCATCGCTACACTGAAATGAGTCTCTTAACTGTCGATGTAAGATGTAGTGTCCCAGTTCGTGGGCTTGTGTGAAGCGTACTCGACCTGGTGACGGTACTGAGTCGTTATACAGCAGCAGCCATTCCTTTCGCTCATCACCAGGAAATAAGGCGCCATCAAAACCCTTAATGTTAGCTGCCTGCACCTGTGTGATCGGATCAGACCACCCAAATATCCGGGCCGCCTCCAACGCAAGAGGCGCCACTTCTATTGGAAAACGGTCTACTCCATGAGCTGCACTGAACATCTCTGCCAGTTTCGCAAGGCGATTGCCAGCACGCTGTGGAGTCCAAACCTCAGTCATTAGGATGTCTTTTTGAAGGTGTTCAAAATCCTGCGAAGCTGTTCTTTCGCTTCGGGCTCAAGCTTCTGATACCCACGGAAGAAAGCCTCATCAAGATGCCGCTCCTCAGGAGCTCTCACATCTTCTTCGAAAAAATAAGTGGCTGTCACACCAAGAACATCAGCCAATGCAGTGAGCTTTTCGGCAGAAGGCCGCTGCGACTCCCTATTTTCGAGCTCCCACAGGTAACTTTTGCTGAGGCCGGCCATCTCCGCCAGCTTTTCGAGTGTCAGCCCACGCTCCTTACGAAGCTCGCGAAGTTTCTCGCCGAGACGTGTCGTCATGTTCGTCTCCAATTTAACAAATCACGAAAGGAGAATACCACGCTACCGAACTTTTTGTTTGACTTCCGTAGGCAACGGTGTACCATGGACACGACTTCCACGATTCCGAACTTTTTTTACCTATTAACTGATACAACCTAGACCGCCCTAGATAGGAGCCCTTGATGTCCCGTTCTCACATCGACCATCGTGATCTTGTGCGATTTGCAGAAGATAAGGTTAATTTGCCAAAAGACAAGGCAAATGAATATCGCGCGCAAGCGCGGCGGTTGCGTGACAAGTTGGAAGGTTACATTTCGGACCATCCAGATTTTTCTTTGAAGCGTATTCAGTTGTCGGGTAGCTTGGCTAAGGGTACCGCACTGCGCTCCCTCAACGATATCGATGTGGCGGTCTACATCAGCGGATCAGATGCGCCACACGACGTGCGCGCATTGCTGAACTACCTGGCAGAACGGTTGCGCAAGGCCTTCCCCAACTTCAGTCCTGAGCAAGTCAAGCCGCAAACTTACTCGGTCACCGTTTCATTCCGAGGGTCGGGACTCGATGTCGATGTTGTACCGGTCTTGTATGCTGGCCTGCCGGACTGGCGCGGCGATTTGATCAGCCAAGACGATGGCTCCTTCCTTGAGACAAGCATTCCTTTGCATCTTGAATTTGCACGTAAGCGCAAGCAAGCGCAGCCGGTTCACTTTGCGCAAGTGGTGCGACTTGTGAAGTTTTGGGCTCGTCGCATGAAGCAGGAGCGTGATGGTTTCCGCTTCAAGTCCTTCATGATCGAGATGATTCTCGCGAAGCTGTGCGACGACGGCGTTGACTTCTCCGATTATCCCGAAGCGCTGCAATCGTTTTTCACATATATCGCAAAATCCAACCTCCGTGAACGCATCGTCTTTGAAGACCATTACAAAGCATCTAGCGTTGGTACTCTCTACGACGTCGTCCAAATTATCGACCCGATCAACGCGACCAACAACGTAGCGCGACTTTACACAGCAGAAAACGCAGATGCCATTGTGGATGCGGCCCTGGACGCCGGTGACGCTATCGATTCCGCCCTCACAGCCCCGAATAAAGAGCTGACCCTGCATTATTGGCAGAAGGTCTTTGGTCCATCATTTCAAGGTTGAACATCATGAGTTATAGCTTTACAGCGACAGAAACCAAGACCTTCACCCTGACACATGCCAAGCACCTTGCCGCAAAGGTGGCTGCTGACCTCAAGCGTTTGCAGCGCCTGTACGGCCACATCTCTGACGAACGCATCGTACAGTTTGAGGGTGAGGTAACAGAGCTATTGCGGCAGGGCTACCTGGGAACCGTCACCTATGGCTTTAAACGCGACGATAAATGGATCGAGCCGACGTTAAGGTACACCTCCACCGACTTGACTTATGCCGGCACTGACGATGATCCAGGTCGTGTACGTCCAGGGCTGGATATTAGCGGCGCGGGGTTTCACAGCTTCCTGACTTACAGCTCAGCCTGGTATGCACTCACCTCCGATCAACGTACAGCGATTGAGCAACAGCTGCCCTTGCAACGTACTGCCGGTTCAGAGCCGCTGGTCAGCAACGGATATTTCGCAGACGACAAAACCTATTCATCTGGCGGCCGGTCTCTGGGCCGCTCTAGCGTAAGGAGCTATTAATGAATCCGAATCTCCAAGGCTTGTTTGAGCATCCTGCCACCTTACCGGACCCCGATGCTCAAAGTCGTCTGGCACGCCTGGTCGGCATGGACGAAAAGATCAAGCGGCTGGCCAACGTGCTTGGGGTGCTCATCAACCCCACCGGGTTACGAAAGTGGCATGACAAACATCATGCGGAAGCGAACGGTCTGCTCGATGCGATGATTCGGCGGCCGCCGCTGGTTGTTTTATCAGGTGATGTGGGTTCAGGAAAGACTGAGCTGGCGGAAACTATTGGTGATAAGGTAGCACGCCAGGAAGATATCGACATCACTCTGCTTCCCTTGAGCCTATCTTCACGGGGACAAGGGCGCGTCGGTGAGATGACACAGCTGGTGTCGTCTGCTTTCGAACACGCGTTCAGCGAAGCCAGCAAATTTAAGTCAACAAAAGGTGGCCCTGCTCGTGGCGGTGTGATCTTGCTAGTGGACGAGGCCGATGCGTTAGCGCAGTCACGCGAATCAGATCAGATGCACCATGAAGACAGAGCCGGGGTCAATGCTTTCATTCGGGGCATCGACCGATTTGCTAACGGCGGCTTGCCTGCTGTCGTGCTTATGTGCACCAATCGGCTCAATGCATTAGATCCAGCAGTGCGCAGGCGAGCTGCGGACATTCTCGTATTCGAGCGACCAAATTCTACACAGCGATATGAGGTTCTCTCGCGCCGCTTAGGAAGTGCTGGATTCGGCGCAGCGGACCTGCACGCCCTTGCCGCTGCGACAGGAGAGACACCCCAGCGATCGTATGGATTTACATACTCCGATATCACGCAGCGATTACTTCCCGCGATCGTTTTGGATGCATATCCTGATGGACCGATAAAGCCCGCACGTGCTATCGAATTGGCTCAATCTATTTTACCGACGCCCCCGTTCCGCGACATCTGAGGCTGGTGCATTAGTTTACTCCACTCGTTAATATCCCAAGGATAACCCATGACTCAAGCCATTGCCGTACGTAGGGACGGGGATGCTTTTCAAGCCCGAGTCTTCTGGCGTAAGGCCGCTTGTTTATTAGATCCAAAGAGTCCTGTGATACAAGTAGGATTCGAATCCGGCCCCAAGGGTTTCGATGATGTGTGGGTCGCTTACGCATCCGAGCGGGCGCCGGGGGATCACGAGGGCAACCCGATCCTACGTGAACATATCCAGTGCAAGTGGCATGTCTCGGTGAACGATTTCGGCTATGCTGACCTGGTAGATCCAGAGTGGATCAATGCCAACAAGTTCTCGCTTTTGCAACGGGCACGTGCTGCGCAATCGGTCCACGCCAGCGACGGCAAAGGTGCACGGTTTAAGCTGCTCACCAACTGGAGGGTAGGACAGCAAGACCCGCTTCGCCGTTATATTCATCAAAAGTCGAAAACGCTGCGCCTCAAAGACCTGTTCGATGGCACTGGGGATGGCTCCATCGCTGGCAAGGTCAGGAAACTTTGGCGCGAACATTTAGACATCGATGACAAAGAGCTGTTGCTGCTGGCACGCACACTATCCTTGGATACCGATTCAACCTCGTTGGACGATCATCGAGCATACCTAGACTTGATGTTCGAGAACCGCGGTCTACGGCGTATTCCGGATAATGAAAGCAGTTTCGTCTACGACGATATAGCCTTCCAATGGTTAGCACAAGGCCGCCTGCAATTCGATAAGCAGACATTCCGAGAGGCCTGCAAGCGCGAAGGGCTATTAGCCGGCGAGAGCCTCTCGTGCATGACTTTCGGTGTGAAATCGTTCGAACATCCATTTGACCGACTGGAAGATCGCTGCACCAACGTTCTCGATCTGATCAAGTACTTTGATGAGCGGGCAATTCGCGACCAAGCAGAATGGATAACGACACTGTACCCAGTGCTCAAGGGTTTTCTCCAAACCGCAGCCAAGGCAAATGAATATTTGCGCTTGATTCTTGATGCACACATCACGTTAGCTTTCGCCGCAGGCTCAATATTGAACATCAAGTCTGGACGCAACGTCGAGATTGAACAACGCACTGTTCATAAAAACATTTGGCATGCGAGCGATATGCCAAGTGACCCATCGTGGCCTCAATGGGAATTTGACCTTCAATCATTACACGAATCCGATGGGGAAATGGCTGTCGCCGTCTGTCTAACCCACGACGTAACTGCTGCCGTAAAAGCCTATGTCGCAACGACTTTACCTCAAGCGAGTTCCCTATTGATTGCTCGGCCCAGCGGGGGCGCCGGAGCACGCTCCGTTATATGCGGGCGACACGCATTCGATTTAGCGGAATCACTAGCACTTAGGCTCAACCAATTGCGAGTACAAAGTAAGCCAGCGCTACATCTTTTTATCGCAGCCCCTAATGCTTTCACGTTCTTCTTTGGACAGCGACAGCCTGGCCTGGGTAAAACCGCTTTATATGAATACGATTTCGAAGGATCTCATGGTGGCGGCTACACGCAATCGCTGCGTTTACCTGTCTAAAAACGGATATTTTTGGCGAGCAAAGAGGAGCATTGATTAGCTGATGGATATATACGAGAACATCATTATCGGGAACTTCCTGTACAGTCTTGGCGCCGCAATGGGTAAACGAAAGGAAACGGATCAGCTTCCTTTAGCTGTAAACCTCCTTCAGCAAACTCCCCTCGATAAGAGTGTCGCAGACGTGCTGCTCCGAGGAGCGCGAACAATGCGGATACTTGAGTTCAAACGGGCCAAAAACGACAGCGATAAGGAGACCGCAAAATTACTGCACTTGAGTCGAGCGCTCTCCACTGAAGCCAATTCCACCTTACTGCGTATATCGCGCGCTATCCATTGGTTCATTGGCTCGATGAGTGATAATACGGGCTTGAATATTCGTATCGTTCCATATCTCGATTTTCAACAACCCGCTGCGGCAAAAAAAACGCTACAAGAATTCATCGCCGCGATGGTGAATGAAGCTGCCCAATCTGGTCCGGACAACGGGGAGCTATATGACCGCTATCTTGAAGTGTTGGCTAATTGCCAGGGTTCAGCAAAAGGTTCTTCAGGCGGCCTTGTCGCGTCAGTTGATGAAAACGGAAACGTGAGTTACGTGGTTGTCGAAGATTTGCGCGAACTCGGTTTGACACTGACCCAGTTACACAGCCTCTATCAGCAGCGACAGCAAGAGCTGACATTGCAATTGACGCGAGAACTTAACTATGAGCGGGGAGGCATAAAGTGGACCCGTCAGTCAAGACACTCAGCCGGTTAATTTAAGCTGTGTCCGTTTCCACTTCCGCAGCTGCTCGGCGCTGCCCCGTGCCACTCACTTTCTCCGGCTCCCGGTCCGCGTCGCCGAAT
>NZ_WNKY01000016.1 GCF_009720825.1 Duganella radicis
CCGGCCGCCGTGCCGCTGTCGGCGCCGCCATCGGCCAGCGCCCGGCCGCCCGGCCCGCCGCCCAGGCTGGTCACCTCGCCCATGCCCACCGGCGAAGCCGCCATCTTCAATATGGACGGCCTGATGCGGGTGATGGGCCGGGACGCCAAGGGCCGCGCCGCCATGTTCAAGATGGTGCGCGGCGCCATCGAGGGCGGCATGGAGCCGCTGGACCAGGCCGCCGCCGCCCTGCAGGAGGGCCGGCTGCGCGACGCCGCGCGCGCCTTCCACAGCCTGCGCGGCGCGGTGGGGGTGCTGGGCGCCAAGCGCCTGATCCAGGCCACCATCGCGGCCGAGGACGCCATCAACGGCCAGCGCGAGGAAGAGCTGGACGAGCGCTACCGCGAGGTGCGCGCCGAACTGGAACAAACCCTCACCCACGCCCGCGCCTGGCTCGAACGCGAACAATCCTGAGCCGATCGCCTCTTTAAATCATATTGATAATAATTCGCATTTACGTTTTGCCATTTTGTTGTTACAATCTTTCCCATTCTTTTACTCACATTTACGAACGGAAAGAAGCAAATGGCAATGATCAAGAGTCGCAAACATGCGCAGACGCGCTTCAATCAACACATGAGCGCGGCGCTGGCCGCCATGCTGCTGCCGGTCGCCGCCCACGCCGCTGACGCCCCTGCCGCGCCGGACGCCGCCGACAAGCCGCAAACCTTGCAGGAAGTGCAAGTCAACGGCAGCCGCGAGAACGACTTCAAAGCCGAACGCGCCTCTTCCGCCAAGTACACCGAAAAACTGGTCGACACCGCCCAGACCCTGACCGTCATCAAGAAGGAACTGATCGAGCAGCAAGGCGCCACCACCCTGACCGAGGCGCTGCGCAACACCCCGGGCGTGGGCGCCTTCTTCCTGGGCGAGAACGGCTCCACCAACACCGGCGACGCCATCTACATGCGCGGCTTCGACGCCTCGTCCAGCATCTACGTGGACGGCGTGCGCGACGTCGGCTCGATCTCGCGCGACACCTTCAACATTGAACAGATCGACGTGCTGAAGGGCCCGGCCGGCACCGACAACGGCCGCTCCTCGCCGACCGGCTCGATCAACCTGGTCAGCAAGCAGCCGCTGCTGGAAAACGCCTACAGCGGCTCGGCCACCTTCGGCAGCGGCAAGCAGCGCCGCGCCACCGCCGACATCAACACCGTGATCGATGCCGACAGCGGCACCGCCTTCCGCCTCAACCTGCTGGACCAGGACAGCGAAAACCCGGGCCGCGACTTCGTCAAGAACAAGCGCTGGGGCGTGGCGCCATCGCTGGCGTTCGGCCTGAATTCGGCCACCCGCGTCTACCTGAACTACTTCCACGTCAAGCAGGACAATATTCCCGACGGCGGCGTGTTGACCATCGGCCTGCCGGGCTGGACCCCGCCGCCCGACATCGCCGCCGTGCCGGCCACCGCCACCAGCCCGGCCAAGCCGGCCAAGAGCTTCGCCTTCATGGCCAACGCCGCGCCGGTCGATCCGCACAACTTCTACGGCTCGGTGCTGGACCACGACAACGTGAAGGCCGACATGGCCACCGTGAAAGTCGAGCACGACTTCGCCGGCGGCGCCAAGCTGGTCAACACCACCCGCTACGGCAAGACCAAGCAGGACTACCTGCTGACCTCGTTCATGGCCACCAACGCCAACCTGAACGCCAACACCGCCAGCACCGGCGCCGACAACTGGACCCTGGCGCGCACCAACCTGACCACCAAGGATCAGCTGAACGAAATCCTGACCAACCAGACCACCCTGACCGCCGACTTCAGCACCGGCGCGCTCAGGCACACCGTGGTGGGCGGCGTCGAGCTGACCAACGAGAAGCAGACCAACTACTCGTACGTAAACACGGCGCCAGCCGCCACCGCCGGCCTGCCGGCGACCAGCATCTACCACCCGAACCCGAACACGCCGATCAGCTCCGCCCAGGTCAACCTGAAGCGCAGCGGCGGCCGCAGCGACGGCACCACCAACACCCAGAGCGTGTACGTGTTCGACACTATCAAGTTCGGCGACCAGTGGATCTTCAACGGCGGCGTGCGCATCGACCACTACAACACCACCTACAACGCCATCACCGTGCAGGCCGCCACCACGCCGCAAGTGATCCCGGTCGGCACGCTGGTGGGCAGCTCGATCGAAGCGTCGGACAACCTGGTCAACGGCAAGCTGTCGGCCCTGTACAAGCCGACCAAGGACAGCAGCGTGTACGCGCTGGTGGCCTCGTCGAAAGCGCCGCCGGGCGGCACCAACTTCGCCCTGAGCACCTCGGCCAGCAGCGCCGCCAATCCGAAGTTCGACCCACAGGAAACCACCAACTACGAGCTGGGCACCAAGTGGGACCTGCTGGGCCAGAAACTGTCGCTGTCGGCCACCGCCTTCCGCACCGAGGTGAAGAATGAGGTGGAGCAGGACCCGGTGGACGCGCTGTACTACCAGACCGGCAAGAAGCGCGTGCAGGGTATCGAGCTGGGCGTGACCGGCGAACTGATGGCCAAGTGGCTGGTGAGCGCGGGCTATGTGCACCAGAACACCAGCGTCGAGTCGGGCAAGATCGTCACCGCCGGTGGCGACAACCAGCTGACCTACACGCCCAAGCAATCGTTCACCCTGTGGACCTCGTACACCCTGCCGTTCGGCCTGCAAATCGGCGGCGGCGCGCGCTTCAGCGACAAGCTGGCACGCGGCACCGACGGCGCCGTCGGCACCCCGGCCTACGCCAACTCGTACTGGGTGTTCGACGCCATGGCCTCGTACCCGATCAACAAGCACATCGACCTGCGCCTGAACGTGTACAACCTGGCCGACAAAGAATACGTGCAAGCGATCAACAAGTCGGGTTATCGTTACACGCCTGGCGCACCGCGTTCGGGCAGTCTGACGGCCAACTTCAAGTTCTAAGCACCGGTTACGGTTCCGGTACGCTGGCCCCGCCCTGACCGGCGGGGCTTTTCGTTTTCAGGAGAGTTTCATCATGATGCTGCATATTCCCGGCGTACTGACGCCCGAACAGGTGGCCGACATGCGCCGCCGGCTGGACCAATCGCAATGGGTGGACGGGCGCGCGACGGTGGGCCCCCAGGGCGCCAAGGTCAAGCAGAACCGCCAGCTGCCGGATACTTCGCCGCTGGGGCTGGAGCTGGGGCAGGTGATCTTGCAGGCGCTGGCCGACCACCCGCTGTTCTTTGCCGCCGCGCTGCCGCTGCGCACCATCCCGCCGCTGTTTAATTGCTACGCCGGCGGCGAGCACTACGGCGCGCACGTGGATGGCTCGATGCGCCGCATTCCGGGCAGCGGCCAGTGGGTGCGCACCGACGTGTCGTCGACCCTGTTCCTGAGCGATCCGGACGAGTACGACGGCGGCGAGCTGATCGTCACCGACCAGTACGGCGAGCACGAGGTCAAGCTGCCGGCCGGCGACCTGATCCTGTACCCCTCGACCAGCATCCACCGGGTGCAGCCGGTGACGCGCGGCGCCCGCATCTGTTCCTTCTTCTGGACCCAGAGCATGGTGCGCGACGACCTGCGCCGCGGCATGCTGCTGGAACTCGACCAGAACATCCAGAGCCTGCGCGCCAAGGTCGGCGACAGCCCGGAAATGGTCGGCCTCACCGGCCTTTACCACAACCTGCTGCGCCAGTGGAGCGAAGTGTGAGTTGTTGCAACGGCGCACAAGTAAGTTTCTAAAATGTTATAGAACGGCGTTTTAACATCCGGCTGGGGGTAACATGCTTTCCCTAAGCCAATGTTTCTTCAGCCAGATTGTGAACCCAGCCGACCGCCTCCGCAGCTTCCTGCTTTTGCTCTTTTTCCAGTCCTGCCAGGCGCAGGCGGCCACCAGTCCGGAACAGGACGAGCTCAGCGCCATGCCGCTGGAACGCCTGATGGAAGTCACCATGGTGACCTCGGCCTCGCGCTTCGCCCAGCGCGCCAGCGACGCGCCGTCGGCGGTGGCGGTGCTGACCTCGCAGGACGTGCGCGAGCATGGCTGGCGCACCTTGGGCGACGCCCTGGCCACCCTGCCGGGCCTGTACGTGTCGAGCGACCGCAACTACGACTATCTGGGCGCGCGCGGCTTCCTGCGGCCGGGCGACTACGACAGCCGCTTCCTGCTCCTGATCGACGGCGTGCGCGTCAACGACAGCGTGTACGACCAGGCCTCCATCGGCAGCGACAGCCTGGTGGACATGGATCTGGTGGAGCGCATCGAGTACGTGCCCGGTCCCGGCGCGGCGGTGTATGGCTCCAACGCGCTGTTCGGCGTGATCAATGTGATCACCAAGGCCGGCAGCGCCATGAGCGGGCCGCAGGCCGGGCTGTCGGTCGGCGGCAAGGGCGAGCGGCGCGGCCACGCCAGCTATGGCTACCACGCGCAGGACGGCACCGATGTGCTGTTCTCGGCCTACGCCAGCAAGCGCCGCGGCGACAATCTGTACGCCGCCGAATTCGACACCCCCGAGCAAAACCACGGCCTGGCCGAAGGGCTGGACTACCAGCGCGCGCAGGGCGTGTTCCTCAAGGCCAGCCACGGCGGCTGGGGCTTCAGCAGCGGCTACGTCAACCGCGTGAAAGGGGTGCCGACCGCGTCGTTTGGCGCCGTCTTCAACGCCCCCAACTACACGCGCGACACCCAGAGCTTCGCCAGCCTGTCCTACAGCGCCATGGCCAGCGAGCAGGTCGCGCTGTCGAGCCGGGCGGAATGGGGCCGCGCCGATTACACCGGCGTCGGCTGGTACCCGGACCCGCAAGGCCGGCCGCGCCAGAATGTCGATGGCGACCACGCCATGTGGTACGCGCTCAACCTGAACGCCACCCTGACCGGCATCGGCGGCCACAAGCTGGCGGTCGGGCTGGATGCGCAACGCAATGCCCGCCGCGACCAGTTCAACTTCGATCTGGACCCGCGCGAGGAACAGCTGGACGATCACCGCGCCGACAACCGCCTCGGCGCTTACCTGGAGGACGAGCTGCGGCTGGCGCCCACGCTGCTGCTGAACGCCGGCCTGCGCTTTGACCGCGACGGCGTCAGCGGCACCCACTTCAGCCCGCGCACCGCGCTGGTGTGGCAGGGCGGCGCCATCGATACCTTCAAGCTGATCTACGGCACTGCCTACCGCTCGCCGAACGCCTACGAATCCTATTACGCGGTGGGCGTGGGCGAGGGCGGCCTGGCCGCCAACCCGCGCCTGCGCGCCGAGGAAATCTCCACCCACGAGCTGGTGTGGGAGCGCCAGCCCGATGCCTACACCAAGCTGTCGCTGTCGGCCTACCATTACCGCATGTCCGGCCTGATCACGCAAATCCTGCGGCCCGACGGCTTGCTGATGTTCGACAACACCGAGCGCGCCGCCGCCAATGGCATCGAACTGGCGGCCGAACGCCTGTTTGCCGGCGGCACCCGGCTGCGCGCCAACTACGCCTGGCAACAGGCGCGCGACGGCAAGCGCGCGTGGCTGGTCAACTCGCCGCGCCACCTGGCCAAGCTCAACGCCACCTGGCCGCTGCCGGGCGAGGCGCTGCGGCTGGGCATGGAGGGCCAGTGCGTGTCGCGCCGGCTGACCGAGAACGCGGTGGTCGCCGGCTATTGCGGCTGGAACCTGACACTGGTGCCGGCGCAGCGCCGCAACGCCGGGCTGGACTGGTCGATCAGCGTCTACAACGGCGGCAACCACCGCTACGCCGATCCGGCCGGGCCGGCCTTTGTGCAGGAGGCGATCGCGCGCGAGGGGCGCAGCGTGGTCGCCAAGATCGGCTATGCGTTCTGATCGCCCCTCCCGCGCGCGGTGGCTGTGCCGCGGCGCGGCGCTGGCCCTGCTGACGCTGGCGCGCCCGGCCGGCGCGCAGTCCGACGACGCCGCGCTCAAGGCCGCCTACGTCTACAACATCGCGCAGTTCACGGTGTGGCCGGCCGCCACCCGGCCGCTGAACGTGTGCGTCAGCGGCGGCCACGCGCTGGGGCAAAGCTTGCGCAAGTTGCAGGGCAAGCCGGTCGGCGAGCGCCGGCTGGCGGTGCTGGACGCCGGCCCCGGCGCGCAGTGCGACGTGACCGTGCTGCGCGGCGGCGGTCCCCGTCCCGCCGAGCTGGGCAGCGGCACCCTGGCCATCGTCGACGAACCCAAAAGCGGCTACGCCGGCGCGGTGGCCCTGGTGGAGGAAGACCAGCACCTGCGCTTTGATATCGATACGGCAGAGGCGGCGCGCGCCGGCCTGCATTTCAGCTCGCGCTTGCTGCGGCTGGCAAGGAATGTCCGATGAAACGCAGCACCGATCCCAGCCCCCTGCCCATCGCCAGCGCGCTGGGCACCAGCCAGACCATCGCCGCCGTGGCCGCGCTGGTGATCGCCGGCGTGGTGCTGATCGCCTACCAGTTGCTGGACATGCGCCACTCGCTGACCGAAGGCGCGCGCGTGCAGGCCGCCATCGTGGCCGACAGCGTGACGGCGCCGCTGATGTTTGGCGACCGCGACGCCGCCCGCGACGTGCTGCGCGCCTTCCGCTACGCGCCCGGCCTGGAGGCGGTGGGCATCTACGACCAGGAAGGCAAGCTGTTTGCCGAGTTTTCCTACCCGGGCCATCACCTGCCGCCGCAGCCGCCCGGCGCCAACCACCAGCCGGACGGCGCGGTGATGGTGACCGAGACCGTACGTCATCGCGGCGTCGTGCTGGGCCAGACCGTGCTGCTGACCAGCACCGGCAAGCTGCGCGCCGCCATGCTGCGCTACCTCGGGCTGCTGACCGTGGCGTCGCTGCTGGCCATGCTGGTGGTGACCATCCTCAGCCGCAAGACGCGCGCGCGCATGGCCGCCGCCGAGCGCAAGCTCGACTACATGGCCCACACCGATCACGTCACCCGGCTGCCCAACCGCCATTCCACCTACGCCCGGCTGGCGGTCGACCTGGAGCAGGCGCGCGCCGGCGGCCAGCAACTGGCGCTGCTGCTGGTCGACCTCGACAACTTCAAGCTGGTCAACGATACCGCCGGCCACACGGCCGGCGACGAATTGCTCCAGCAAGTGGCGACCGCGCTGGTGGGCGCGGTGCGGCCGGGCGACCTGGTGGGCCGCATCGGCGGCGACGAGTTCGCCATCATCGTGTGGCCGGTGGCCGACCGCGCCATGGCGCTGGCGGTGGCGGCCAAGGTCACGCAGACGCTGCAACGGCCGTTCCAGCTGGAATCCGGTGAATTCTTTGCCACCGCCAGCGTCGGCCTGTGCCTGTATCCGGACGACGCCCTCACCATGAGCGAACTGGTGAGCAGCGCCGACACCGCCCTGTACCACGCCAAGCACGGCGGCCGCAACCGCCTGGCCGAGTTCGTGCCGGCCATGACCGCCGCCACCCAGCGCCGGGTCGCGCTGGAGCGCGAGCTGCGCCAGGCCATCGCCGAGCAGCAGCTGGCCTTGCACTACCAGCCGCAGTTCGATTGCGCCAGCGGCGCGCTGGTGGGGGTGGAGGCGCTGCTGCGCTGGCGCCATCCCGAGCACGGGCTGATCTCGCCGGCCGAATTCATCCCGATCGCCGAGGACAGCGGCCTGATCGTGCAACTGGGCGGCTGGGTGCTGCACCGCGCCTGCCAGGACGTGATGGCGTGGGACCGGGCCGGCGCGCCGGCGCTGACGGTGGCGGTCAACATGTCGGCGCGCCAGCTGCGCGAGCCGGGCTTCATCGACGACGTGATGCGTGCCCTGGCGCTGAGCGGGCTGGCGCCGGAGCGGCTGGAGCTGGAGCTGACCGAAAGCGTGCTGATGGAGGACGTCGCCGGCGCGGTGGCCTTCATGCAGGCGGCGCGGGCGCTGGGCGTGCGGCTGTCGATTGACGACTTCGGCACCGGCTATTCCTCGCTGGCCTACCTGCAAAACTTCCCGATCAACCAGCTCAAGGTCGACCGCAGCTTCGTGCAACTGCTGCCGCAGCGCGGCGAAACCGTGATCCACGCCATCCTGGCGCTGGCGCACGGCTTCGGCCTGTCGGTGGTGGCCGAAGGGGTGGAAGACCAGCGCCAGCTGGACTGGCTGCGCGCGGCCGGCTGTGAAATGGTGCAGGGCTTCCTGCTGGGCAAACCGATGCCGCCGCAGGATTTTGCCGCGCGCTACCTGAGCCCGGTGGGCTAAGCAAATTCCCAGCGGCAAGGCGGAGTTGTTTATACTCGCCGCCATGACAACGACTCAAGTTCCGGCCCGCATTCGCGGCCGCCAAACCCTGACGCTGGCGCTGCTGGTGGTGGGCGGCGTGATCAACTACCTCGACCGCGCCACGCTGGCGGTGGCCAATGAATTCATCCGCGCCGACCTCGGCCTGTCGCTCGGGCAGATGGGCTTGCTGCTGTCGGCGTTCTCGTGGAGTTATGCGCTGTGCCAGCTGCCGGTGGGGGCGCTGGTCGACAAGATCGGACCGCGCTGGCTGCTGGGCATCGGGCTGGTGGTGTGGTCGCTGGCACAGGCGGCCGGCGGACTGGCGGCCAGCTTCGGCTATTTCGTGCTGGCGCGCATCGCGCTCGGCATCGGCGAGGCGCCGCACTTCCCCTCGGCGGCGCGCGCGGTCAGCAACTGGTTCCCGCCGCGTGCGCGCGGCACGCCGACCGGCATCTTCAATTCCGCGTCGCCGCTGGGCATGGCGCTGGCGCCGCTGTGCCTGCCGCCGCTGATCCTGGCCACCAGCTGGCACTGGGCCTTCTTCGTCACCGGCGCGCTGGGACTGGTGATGGCGGTGGTGTGGCTAAGCCTGTACCGCGATCCGGTGCGGGCCGACATGAGCGCCGACGAGCGCGCCTATCTTGAAGTGGCCGACGGCGGCGCGGCCGCGCCGCCAACCAGCTTTGCCGCCTGGCGCGCGCTGTTCCGCCATCGCGCGACGTGGGGCATGATGCTGGGCTTCTTCGGCTCGGTGTATCTGAATTGGGTTTATCTGACCTGGCTGCCGGGCTACCTGCGCGCCGAGCGCCATATGGACCTGGCCTACGCCGGCATCGCCGCCGCCATTCCGTTCCTGTGCGGCTTCGCCGGCGCGCTGGTGGCGGGCTGGGCGTCGGACCGCGTGGTCAAGGCCGCGACTTCGCCGATCACCGGCCGTCGCAACGCGGTGGTGGCGACCATGCTGGGCATGGTGGCGTTCACCATCCCGGCGGCGCTGGTGGAAAGCAATGTGGTGGCCGTGGCCTGCATCTCGATGGTGATCTTCCTGGCCAACGCCTCGTCGGCCTGCGCCTGGTCGCTGGCGACGGTGGCGGCGCCGCCCAGCCGCATCGCCTCGCTGGGCGCGATCCAGAACTTCGGCGGCTTCCTCGGCGGCGCGCTGGCGCCGGTGCTGACCGGCTACATCGCCCAGAGCTGGTCCTTCGTGCCGGCCCTGCTGACCGGCGCCGCCATCGCCTTCGCCGGCGCCATGGCGTACCAGCTTCTGGTGAAGCAGCCGATTCCGGAATAATCACACAGGCGCCGGCCGCTTACTGTACCGGCCCGGTGAGCCGGTCGCGCATCTTGCGTGTAATCGAGGCCGCTTTGGTGACGATGCGCTCACACAGCACGCGGTGGTTATGGTCCAGCGACGGCAGCACTTCCGCCGCGGCCGCAGGCACGGCGGCCAGAACCTGCTCCGCCATGTCCGTTCCGGTCTTGCGCAGATAGCGATGGCCGATGCCGAGCTCCCGGGCCGGGGCCACCGTCCTGCTCGTATTTCACGTCCGATTTCTTGCCGAGCAGCTGGCAAAAATCGGCCTGCCAGATGCGCAGCAAGCGGCCGTCAGCCTGCCTCACCCTGTCGTAGCGTTGCACCAGGCAGGCCTGCGTCTCGGGCTGGTAGGACGCTCTGGCGACAGGCAAACCGCATCGGTGCGCGGCCAGCATCATGATGGTTTCGTTCACTGCGGAGGCGAACACGTTGATATCCGTGCGGACGATATCCGGCTTCAGAATGTGGGTCGATGGCGAACTGCCCATGGGACGGGATGGCGCGCCGTTGTCGTCCACAGCAGCAGCTTGTGCTGCGCGCCCGAGATTGACATGCGCGGTGCGGGCATGCCTTCCGCCGCGCGTTCGATCGCCGCGCGCTCCGCCGCGTTGACTCCGCTATGGGCCAACACATTCACTTGCTGCCACGTCAGTTGCTGATAAATGGGCGGCTGCGGTGTTTCGCCTTCTGGCAGCAGGACCATCGACCCCGCGCTTTCGCCGCCCACTTTCGACAGCAGGCCGTACACCGTCGAGACCTGTTCGCGCATGCTGATCAGCTTGCGCTGGTCGCCCTCGGGGAGCAGGTTTTCGAAGAAGGCGGCGACGAACGCGGAGTCCACGCGCCCCGCCGCCAGCGGAATGGCAGGGTGCAGCGGGAGCGCGTTGGGACTGTTAAGCCAGGCTTCGCAATAGTCAAAGCCCAAGGGATCGCTGGGATAAAGCGTGCCGATCTGTCCATCGGGGCCAAACACGGAAAGCGCGGCAGGCAGGCCATCCATGGTCAAATTTTCCTGACCTGTAACTCCAGGCCCAGTAATTGGAGCACTTCGATGACCTTTTGCATCTGCACGGTTTCCTTGCCCCGTTCCAGATCGATGATAAACCGGTTGCCGAAGCCGGCGAGGCCCATGACATCTTCCTGCGTCATGTTCTGCTGCTTGCGCACCTGGGTCGGGATCAAAGGCCGTAAGTCTTTGATTCAGAAGTACCTCTCCATACCCTGAAAGTTGGTCGGTGCGTTCCTGATCTGGCAGGGACTCGCTGCGCCAATAATAAAGTTGGTCGGGGCAACGACAGCTAGCTAACTAGGGGGCCGTGTCAACAAGCATTATGTGCGCGCTGGCTCAGCAAGTTCTCTTAATCGCGACACTAAGCAGTAAGGCAATCAAAGCTACGGCCAGCGGCGCAAACGATACCAGAAGAACCGTATCCCAGCCATACACTGAAAGTAGGCCGCCAGATGCAAAGGAGCCAACCGCCATCGTGCTGAAAACCAAAAAATCATTGAGCGTCTGCACACTGGTTTTTTCCTCCGGCCGATGGCACTCAAGAACCAATGCCGATGCGCCAACGAAGCCGAAATTCCACCCGATTCCCAGCATGATGAGACTCAGCCAGAAATGCCCAACATCGATGCCCGCCAGGCCCACAACGGCAGATAGGGCGGTCATTAGCAAGCCACTTGATATAACCGGGACGGCGCCAAAACGGCTAATCAACCTGCCAGTGAAGAAGCTCGGCGCGTACATCGCGATCACATGCCATTGCACGCCAAGATTAGCCTCCTCCTGCGAATGTCCGCACATCTGCATTGCCAAAGGCGCAGCCGTCATCAGGAAGTTCATCAACATATAGGTGACCGCTCCGCACACGACGGCGGTGGCAAACAACGGCTGCTTGGCGATAACCCGAAGTGGACGACCGAGGACTCGTTCAGAGCTGGAAACATGAGGTAGCCGCACGCCTTGTAGTATCAGACCGGCCAGCACCGCTACAGTAGCCTGTGCCAAGAAGGTGGCTGCAAACTGGTGCGCAGGCCATACGTGCAGTGTGGCGGTGACCAGTTGAGGACCGATGACGCCGGCCGCAACACCGCCGCCCATGACGAACGACAATGCGCGTGGCCGCCTGCTGGCATCGACACCATCCGCAGCCGCGAAGCGGAATGACAGCACTACCGCAGCGTAACCGCCGCCGAACAGCATCCCCAGACAAAACAGCCAGAATGAGCTGATCACCACGGCCAGGGCCGCCAGCAAACCGACCAAGACACCACAAATGGATCCGGCAAGAAACGCCGCGCGCCGCCCATACCGTCGTGCCAACATGCCGGCCGGGAGAATACACAGCGCCATGCCGACCACGAAAACAGAGATCGGCAAGGTAGCCAATGATTTATCGGGGGCGAGTTGATTGCCGATGATCGCACCGGTGGCATACGCCACCACGGAGTTGGCGCCCGCCAGCGCCTGCGCCGTGGTTAGACGCATGATGTTGCCGCGCTGTGTAGTTGCGGAAAGCATGGGGGGATTTGTATCAATCAATGGGAATTTCCTTGGGTGGCGGCATGGTCAGCACCATGCGGAATTTGACGTCGCCTGAACGCATACGTTGATAGGCTTCTGTCGCTCGTTCCAGCGGCAATGTTTCAATCCACGGCCGCACATGTGTGAGGAGGCTGAACCGCAGCGTTCTTTCATTTTCTTTAGGTGTGCCAGTGATCGAGCCCGTCACTGTCCGTTCGCCACCGACCAGGAAGCCAGTCGACAGCGTGAGCGGATCTTTACCCGCCCCGAGCACTACAAGTGTTCCCTGCGGCGCTAACCCTCCGATCAACGTCGATAAGACCGCTGGGCTGGCAGCAGTGGCAATGATGGCGGCAGCACCACCCAAGCCCTTGAGTGCGTCGGCCGCATCCCCGCGTTGAATATCGACATATTGGTGGGCACCAAGTGCGATTACGTCTTGCACAATGTCCTGGCCGCGGCCAAGAGCGACGACTTGATATCCCATATTGCGCGCATATTGCAGCGCCATGTGGCCAAGCCCACCAATGCCGAAGATCGCCACGATGTCCCCCGGCTCGGCACCGCATTTCTTCAAGGCGTTGAACGTGGCGAGACCGGCGCACAGTATAGGCGCCGCTTCGTGTGGTGCCAGGTCGTCTGGTATCGACACCAAACCAGTGGCGCGGGCCAACATGGCTTCCGCATAACCGCCGTCGCAGGAAGCGCCGACGAATAGCTGGTTGCGGCATAGATTAAATGCGCCATCGCGACATTGTTCGCAGTAACCACAATGGCCGCCCAACCGGCCAACCCCGACCCGCTGCCCAAGCGACCAGATTGGCGGAACGTCCGCGCCCAGAGCCGCGATTCTGCCGACAATTTCATGCCCTGGAACCCGTGGCGGCTGTATCGTGGGATCATACGATTCTATGTCCGCTGCGTCCGCACCACAGATGCCGCACGCTTCAACACGTATCAGCACTTCACCTCTGCCGGGTTGTGGCAGCGGGCGCTCAACCAATTCCAGCTTGCCTGGTGAGCTCACCTGCATCGCCCGATAGCGCGCCGTCATTTGCCCCGCTCCGAAAAATTCAGCGTCTCGATCGCGCGGTCGGCTGCTTCCACCGCACCTGCCAAGTAGCCTGGGAACTGTGGCGACCACTCACTGGCGATACCGCGCAGGCAGCCGAGCCAGTCACCCTCGACGATCACTGCCGGCGGTGTCATAGGATGCTGTGCCTCCGCAATCTGGTCGCGGGACGTGGCAGTCAGCGAATCTAGCGCCCAATCCTGAATAACATCGGCTCTCGGCGCTGCCCCTTGTTGCCCAAACAGTCGGGCGAGCTGAGCGCGGCAGTGGTCGCGCAGCACGTCGTTGCCTGCACGTACACGTGCCTGAACAGGGATGCGGAAGAATCCAAACAGCGCCGCCGCGCCACCTGGCATCGATGCATCATGAATTTCGCCCAGCACGCCAACTGCACTACGCGCCTCGCCCGATAGTCCCTGTTCGCGCCAGAACGGTTTGTCGTAGACGGCAAGATATTTGGCATGCGGCGCCATCCATGTGGCGGTGTCACGCCAAGTGCGCGCCACTGCAGCTGGCAATGCCGGAACGAATTCGATGCCCTCTTGCACCAATCTTGGGGGGATTGCCAATAGAAGATGACGTGCGCGCCAACTGCTGGTGCTACCGTCGGTATCCTGACAGGCAATCTCAATGAAATCAGCGTGCTTACTGGCCCGGCGAACTTTTACGCCGGTGCGGATGCAGGCTGGATTGAGATTGGCACGTAATGCCTCGGTTATCGCGCTCATCCCTCCCTGAAGCCGCATGGACTGCGGTGAACTGGCGTAGCCTGCCGTCCGCATCGGCGCCTCGCCAGGGAACCGCTCATACATCATTTCACCTTGCTCATGCTGGGCAAAACTGGCCAACCCCAGTTCGCTCACCAGTTGGGCCAGTTGCGGCTGATACTCGGGCCAGTACCATGCCGGCCCCAAGTCAAAGCCGGCGTTGCCGTCCGGCGTCGCGAACGATTGGATGCGCCCACCAAGCCTGGCGCGCGCTTCCAACACGACATAATTTTGTATGCCCCTGCGCTCCAGCAGCCAAGCCGCATACAGTCCGGCAAGGCCGCCGCCAGCGATAGCGTACTCCACCTCTTGCATAATTAATTCCCTCCAGCCAAGCCGTCAAGGTGGCCGGTTTTCATATAAACGGTCGCGCCTTGCTTGCCAGCGGTGATGTGATATTGGTTGTCAGGCGGAATCCGAATCCAGCCCCCGACTTGGTAAGTTTCTGCGTCTTCGCTGACGTCACCAGCTAGCACAAGAATCTCGGCGCCGTCGCAGGCCGGCTCTAGTAAACGCTCGCCGGCCTCCAAACGTATGAGGCGTACTAATTCCGCTCCGTCGTCAAACAGCGTACACCGCTGATGACCGCCGATACGGTCCCAGAGTGTTGGATCGTTGCTGTTAATACGGATGCGCGGTTGATTCTGATACCGCATCTGCCCGAGTTTGACGAAGATAATGGCGCCTTCTGCACTGTGCGGTTCATGACTGGAGCCAGGCGGATTACGCAGGTACCATCCCGTTGGATAATCCACCGCGCCCTCGGAGAACGTCCCGGATAGCACCAGAATTTCCTCGCCGCCGGGGTGCTGGTGACAAGGGAATTTAGATGATGGGGCATAGCGAACAATGCTGGTCGCGCGAGCCTTCTCACCGCCGATACGGTCGAGCATCACACGCTCGACACCAGCCTGTGGCGACGCAATCCATCGGTATTGACCGGTCTTCATCGAAGCACGGCGAGAAAAATCTGCATTGATCAGCATGGGGATATCCGGGAGAAACGAACGCAGGCGGCCGGTTGGCCGCCTGCGTGGTCAAACAAATTTACTTGGCAGGCAGTTGCTGGAACGCTTCCACCACACGCGAGGAGTACACCAGCGCTGCACCGGCATTCAGGGCGACAGCGACGCTCAGCGCTTCCGAGATTTCTCCCAGCGTAGCACCTGCCTCTGCGGCTTTCTTGGTGTGTACCGAGATACAGCCATCGCAACGGGTCGTTACTGCTACCGCCAGCGCGATCAGTTCATGCATCTTCGCGTCCAGATGACCCGTTTTGGCGGCAGCGCCGTCGATCACTGACAGGCCCCGCAGCACGTCCGGTGTTTGCTTGGCGAAGTCGCCAACACGCTTCATCAGGGAGTCGCGATAAGTATTCCAGTCTTGCATCATGGTTTCATCTTCCTTTTATTGATTTAAGCGACCTGATAAACCCGCACTTCGGGTGCAGCGTCCAGAAGTGGTTTCAGCGCGGTGACGACATCGGCATTGAATAACTCGCTCTGGAGATACGCGACAGCGTCCGCCTCGGTTACAAAACCATGCAGCACTTGTACGTCCTCAGTGCGCACCAGCAGTTCTTTCGATTTCGCCCCTGATACGGTGCTGAGGAAAGGCGCTTTGTATTGCTGGTAGACGCTTGCCGCAGCTGCACGATTAGCCTCGCTGACCTTCAGTGTGATTTGCAGATAAACCATGGTCGCTCCTTTATCAGTTCGAATCAGTTACGGCCGGCCATTACGCCGCCATCAACATCCCAGTTCGCACCGGTGACCCAGCTAGCTTTGTCCGACAGCAGGAAGGCCACCACTTCAGCGACGTCTTGTGGCGTGCCAACGCGGCCAATCGGGTGGAAGCTGTTGAAGCCTTGCAACGCAGTATGCACTTCCGCCTTGGGGATGAAGCCTTCGTAGATCGGCGTCTGCACCACCGCTGGCGACACCGCATTCACACGGATATGCTTCGGCGCCAGTTCCATGGCCAGATGCTGCGTCAGCGAATGCAGGCCGGCTTTGGCCATCGAGTAGGCCGACGACGGCGTAGCGGCAATCGCCTGTTTTGCCCACATGGAGCCGATATTCACGATTGCGCCCGGCTTGTCTTTCGCGACCAGGTTGGCCGCCACTTTTTGCGTGATGAAGAAGGTGGCCTTGTTCAGCTTCATGTACATCTCGTAATCGGCTTCGGCATGTTCCAGGAATGGTTTCGGGAAGAACACACCAGCTGCGTTGACCAGCAGGTCGATGTCCGCATGCTGTTCATCGATGACTTTGAGCAGCTGCGCCAGCCCTTCAGCGCTCGACAGGTCAGCGGTCAACGCCCACACCTGGCCTAGTGCCGACAGCTCTTTACGTGCTTCTTCCGTTTTTTCTGGACGGTTGCCAACGATCACAGCGCTACCGCCTTCTTTCAGGACGGTACGTGCCGACTCAAAGCCCATGCCGCTAGTACCGCCAACCACCAACAGCTTTTTGCCCTTGAATTGCTCGCTCATCTTTTTTCCTTTAACCGCATAACCAGTATATAAATAAAAACTTCATGGTCTCTGACCGCACATTCTCTTGGTCGATACATGAATCCGTTTGATGGGATGGAGTTTGCGCCCGCGACAAAGAAATAACAAACGAGATAAAATGTCTGCCATTGAAAGAAAAACTTTGCATGCATGAAAATCCCCGTCCATCTCAATGCCCTGCGTGCCTTCGAGGCCAGTGCCCGCCATCAGAGTTTTTCGGCTGCGGCTGCGGAACTGAACGTAACCCCGGCAGCAGTTGGTCAACTTGTCCGCACCTTGGAGGATTGGTTGGGGGCGCCGCTGTTTCACCGTGCTGCTGGCGGCCGGGCGAGACTGATACCGACAGAAGCAGCGGAGCGCGCATTGCCTGAGATCCGTGCCGGATTCGATAGATTGGTTTTGGGGATGGAGCGGCTAAAGGAAGGATCGATGAGCGGCGTGCTGACCGTCACTATCAGTCCGGCATTTGCAGCCAAATGGCTATTGCCGCGTATCGACCGTTTTCAAGCGGCCTGTCCTGACACCGACGTCCGGCTGGATACAAATCTCAAGGCTGTAGATTTCGTATCGCAACGCATCGATATCGGTGTGCGTTACGGTCTGGGAAGCTGGCCAGGTTTAATCGCTGACAAGCTGATGGACGAGGAGGTCTACCCGGTATGTTCTCCTGAGATGCTGCATAGAAAAGGCCGTCTCACAGATCCAACGGACCTAGAGCACGAAACCCTGATTCATGACTTGTCAATGGACGGACATGCTGGTTTTCCGACCTGGGCGGCATGGATAAAAAAAGCGACCGGCCTGAACATTAGCGGCTCACGAGGCATGAAGATCAATAATTCCGCAGCCGTGCTGCAGGCCGCTGTAGAAGGGCACGGGATTGCGCTAGCGCGCAGTGTCATGGCGCGTGACGATCTTGCGTCGGGCCGACTAATCCGTCTCTTCAGCGAAATCAGTTTTCCGTCGCCGCTGGCTTATTACGTCATCTATCGCGCTGAATGCGCGGGTCTTCCAAGAATTCGAACCTTCCGCGATTGGTTAATTCAAGAAGCCAGCGATATACATTCGTAACAATTTTTTTATCTGCAATGTGAAGAATTACTGTTCGCGGTAGTGGTCTTGCACTCCGACCAACTTTATTCGAGCCCGACCAACTTTAATAGCTATTGTCAGTCCTGATCAGAGCAAATAAAGTTGGTCGGACTGCCGTCTGGTAACTCGTTGATTTTACTGGCAGCGCGCGGGTCGCAAAGTTGGTCGGGAACCGCCGCTCTCCTCGCCTCAGTGTGACGTTTAGAATAAAGTTGGTCGGTGGATTCCCCCTCAGTGCCTTTACATCATCACCTGCCCGATGACGAGGTAGGCTGCAATGACAATCATGGCGATCCCAGAAAATTGGCTGACTCGCCGCGCTGCCTCCGGTCGTGTTCGTAATATGAACTTCGAGCCAATGCCAACCACTGAGTAGACCACTGCACAATTAATGATTTGCACTGCGCCCATCGCCGTGATCTGAGTGGGAATCGACCAGCTATTCGAGACTGATGTGAATTGGGGCAAAAGCGCCAAGAACAGCAGAAGTGCCTTGGGATTGATACCGCTAATCAGGAAGCCGCGACCAAACCATCCAGCCCAAGTAGCGTTCGCTTCTTCCACGGCTGCATTCGGAACAACAGGATGGCGAAGCACGCCTACACCCAACCATACTAGGTACGCTGCACCAATAACGGTCAGGGCAGTAAGGACGGATGGAACGCTCGACACGAGCGCACCAACCCCAGCAGCGACGACCAGTGTGATCAAAAGGTATCCAGACAGCATACCCAGCACTGCAGGACCGATTGCGCGTTGGCGCATTCCCGCTGAAATGGCATATGCCCAGTCCGCACCCGGCGTCATTACAAGGGAAATCGAAACCACCCAGAAAGCAAACAACATGCTTATTGCCACTTGATTACTCCTCACTTCGTAGCGTTGTACGCAAAGTAGTCATGGTACCGATTCATACTAAGGAAGTGCTCTCTAATTCTTGCAGTATTTAATCGCATGTTGGTAGAATTTACCAAATGGATGCCATTGACCGAAAGATTCTTGCCGAACTTCAAAAAGACGGAAGAATTTCCGCTACCGAACTTGCTAAACGGGTAGGGCTGAGCTTATCTCCCTCCCACCGTCGTGTGCAGCTGCTAGAGGACGCTGGCGTGATCAGCGGATATCGAGCGACGATTGACCCACAGGCCGTAGATCTGAGGTTTTCGGCCATCATCTTCGTTACTCTTAAGGAAACCAGCAGCAGCAGTGTCCTGCGGTTCGAGACCGCGTTGTTCGACATCCCAGAAGTCATTAGTGCGCAACGATTATTTGGCGATCCCGATTTCATGCTCCATGTCGTGACACAAGATCTCGATGCGTTTCGAACGCTCTACGATAAAAGCATCTCAGCTTTACCTGGCGTACTCAGACTAAATTCCACTTTGGTCATGAAAAACATCTTTCAGGATCGTCCTCTACCACTATGATCGGTAGATCGAAGCCGCGACCAATCGCGAAAGCGAAGCAGAAGGGAGCGAAGGAGGTTTGGAGCAAGGCATCGAGCAAGGCCCAGAGCAAATTCCTTTTCCTTCGCCCTGCCTTACTCACTATGGACAGCGGGCGGAATAAAGCGCTACGACCAACTTTATTCGAACCCGACCAACTTTATTAGCTCTAATCAATTCGCGCAATCAGCGACCTTGTCTCGCTGCGTGACCTGATGAAAAAGGGCCGGTTCAAAAAACCGGCCCTTTTAGTGACTTATCGCCTGGCGCACGGTGTCACACTTTATTCCTTGGTGTCACACTTTATTCCGCGTACACAGTAAAAACTTACCGCTCCATCAGTTTTACTCCACCGTCACCGACTTGGCCAGGTTGCGTGGCTTGTCGACGTCGGTGCCGCGCGCCAAGGCGGCGTGGTAGGCCAGCAGTTGCAGCGAGACCACGTGCAGGATTGGCGACAGCAGGCCATAGTGTTCCGGCAGGCGGATCACGTGCAGGCCTTCGCCCGAGGTGATGCGCGAGTCGACGTCGGCAAACACGTACAGTTGGCCGCCGCGCGCGCGCACTTCCTGCATGTTCGATTTCAGTTTTTCCAGCAGCACGTCGTTCGGCGCGACGGTGACCACCGGCATTTCCTCCGTCACCAGCGCCAGCGGGCCGTGCTTCAGCTCGCCCGCAGGATAGGCCTCGGCGTGGATGTAGGAAATCTCTTTCAGCTTGAGCGCGCCTTCCAGCGCGATCGGGTAGTGCATGCCACGGCCCAGGAACAGGGCGTTTTCCTTGCGCGCGAAATCTTCGGCCCAGGCGATGATCTGCGGCTCCAGCGCCAGCACCGCCGAGATCGCCACCGGCAGGTGGCGCATGGCTTTCAGGTGCCCGGCTTCTTCCTCATCGCTGAGGCGGCCGTTGACTTGCGCCAGCGACAGGGTCAGCAGGAACAACGCGGCCAGCTGGGTGGTGAAGGCTTTGGTCGAGGCCACGCCCACTTCCACGCCGGCGCGGGTGATGTAGGCCAGTTTGCATTCGCGCACCATGGCGCTGGTGGCCACGTTGCAGATGGTCAGGGTGTGTTCCATGCCCAGGCTGCGCGCGTGTTTCAGGGCCGCCAGGGTGTCGGCGGTTTCGCCGCTTTGCGAGATGGTCACCACCAGGGTGTTCGGGTGCGGCACGCTGTCGCGGTAGCGGTATTCGGAGGCGATCTCGACGTTGACCGGCACCTTGGCCACCGATTCGATCCAGTACTTGGCGGTCAGGCCCGAGTAGTAGCTGGTGCCGCAAGCCAGGATCAGCACGCGGTCGATCTGCTTGAAGACGTTGTAGGCGCCATCGCCAAACAGCTCGGGCATGATGCCGGTGACGCCTTCCAGCGTATCGCCGATCACGCGCGGCTGTTCGAAGATTTCCTTCTGCATGTAGTGACGGTATGGGCCCAGCTCGGCCGCGCCGGTGTGGGCGTGCACGGTTTTCACTTCACGCTGGACTTGCTTGCCGTTGCTGTCGACCACCCAGACGCGGCCCAGTTGCAGGTCGACCACGTCGCCTTCTTCCAGATAGATGATCTGGTCGGTGGTGCCGGCCAGCGCCATGGCGTCCGAGGCGACGAAGTTTTCGCCATTGCCCAGGCCGACGATCAGCGGCGAACCCTGGCGCGCGGCTACCACGCGGTGCGGCTCTTCGCGGCAGAACACGGCGATGGCGTAGGCGCCGGTCAGGCGTTTGACGGCTTGCTGCACGGTGTCGAACAGGTCGCCGTTGTACATGTGGTCAACCAGGTGGGCGATCACTTCGGTGTCGGTCTGGCTCTGGAACACGTAGCCGAGCGCGGTCAGTTCGGCGCGCAGTTCGTCGTGGTTTTCAATGATGCCGTTGTGCACCAGCGCGATGCGCGCCTGTTCGGTGGTCGGCGAGAAGTGCGGGTGGGCGTTGTGCGAGGCCGGCGCGCCGTGCGTGGCCCAGCGGGTGTGGGCGATGCCGGTGAAGCCTTGCAGATGGGCTTCGTTGATTTGCTTTTCCAGGTCGGCCACGCGCGAGGTGCTGCGTGAGCGTTGCAGCTGGCCGTCCACGTGCAGGGCAACGCCGCAGGAATCGTAGCCGCGGTACTCCAAGCGCTTCAGGCCTTCGAGCAGGATGGGGGTGATATTGCGTTGCGCTACCGCGCCGACGATGCCGCACATAGACTTACCTCATGAATTTGTTGAGAAAGCAATCGTAGATCAGTGACTATGAAATATGCTTTCTAGTTCTCATCAAATTTGGCATAAAATTTCATCACACCCACCACATGAAATATTATTTCGTAAAAGCCAAATGGATGAAATAGATCGTCGCATTCTCAATGCGCTGCAAATTGATGCTTCTCAAACCAACGCCGAATTGGCTGCGGCAGTGCACGTCTCGCCACCAACTTGTTTGCGCCGGGTCAAGCATTTGCGGGAAACCGGGGTGATCCAGCGCCAGGTGGCCATTGTGGCGCCGGAAAAAGTTGGCGCCAGTCTGACCGCGCTGGTGGAAATCTCGCTGGATATCCAGGCCGCTGAGCGCATGGCCGAGTTTGAAGCGCTGGTGGCCAGCGAAGCGGCGGTACTGCAATGCTATCGCGTGGCGCCCGGGCCGGATTTTGTGTTGGTGGTGCAAGTGACGGACATGCCGGCCTATCACGCGCTGGCGCACCGGGTGTTCACCAGCCACGCCAATGTGCGCAATGTGAAGGCGTATTTCTCGACTTTCCGCAGCAAGTTCGAGACGCGCATTGCAGTCTGAGCGAAGTTATCCCGGCTTATCCTGTACTTGTACCGGGCTTATGCACCCGCTTATCCCTGCGGTACACACAGGCTTAGTCACAGGTTTTTCCACAAGCTGAGTACATCGCAGTGCTGAGTTCGCCGCAGAATAACTTATCCCGCGCTTACCCCCTGATACTCCACAGATTTATGCACATAGGTTTCACTACGAAGAAGGTTATACGCAGTTATTCAAGCTTATCCAAGGCTTACTCAGGCACTTACCCACAAAGTTATGCACATTTGCTAAAAACCGTGGCGTCAACAGTAAATCAAATACTTCACAGCTGTATTTTTTATTTATCCACCTGTTTTCCCTGCCTTACCCCACGTTTACGCACAAGCTTATCCACAAAAAAAATGGCGCCCGCAGGCGCCATTTTGGTTCCAGCTGACTCAGCTTACTTTTTGATTTTCACTGGACGGGTCCAGTTTTCGATGGTGACCTGGCGCGGACGCGATACCGTCAGCTTGCCGGCCGGCGCATCCTTGGTCAGGGTGGTGCCGGCGCCCAGCGTCGCGCCCTTGCCGACCGTGACCGGCGCCACCAGCTGGCTGTCGCTGCCGATGAAGGCGTCGTCTTCGATCACGGTGCGGAACTTGTTGGCGCCGTCGTAGTTGCAGGTGATGGTGCCGGCGCCAATGTTCACGCGCGAGCCAATGGTGGCGTCGCCGATGTAGGCCAGGTGGTTGGCCTTGCTGTGCGCGGCCACCTGGCCGTTCTTGATCTCGACGAAGTTACCCACATGCACATCCTCGGCCAGCACGGTACCCGGACGCAGGCGCGCATACGGACCGATGATGGAAGCGTCGCCCACCACCGCTTCTTCGATGTGGCAGAACGGCTTGATCTGGGCACCAGCCAGGATGCGGGCGTTGACGATCACGCTGTGGGCCCCGACGTGCACGCCGTCGGCCAGCTCGACCTTGCCTTCGAACACGCAGCCGACGTCGATGGTCACATCGCGGCCGCAGATCAGCTCGCCACGCACGTCGATACGGGCCGGGTCCATCAGCGTCACGCCACGCTCCAGCAGCTGGTTGGCGATGTTGCGCTGGTGGATGCGTTCCAGCTCGGCCAGCTGCACCTTGCTGTTGACGCCAGCCACTTCCCACACCGCCGACGGCTGGGCCGACACCACCGGCACGCCATCGGCCACCGCCAGCGCGACGATGTCGGTCAGGTAGTACTCACCTTGCGCGTTTTCATTCTTGATCGCGCCCAGCCACTGTTTCAGGCGTTTGGTCGGCACCACCAGGATGCCGCTGTTGATTTCCTTGATGGCGCGTTCGGTTTCGCTGGCGTCTTTTTGCTCGACAATGCGCACTATGTGGCCATTCTCACGAACAATCCGGCCCAAACCGGTAGGATCATCCTGTACCACGGTCAGGATGCCCAGCTTGTCGCTACCGGCCGCGTCGATCAGCGCTTGCAGCGAGGCGGCGGTGGTCAGCGGCACATCGCCGTACAGGATCAGGGTAGGGACGTTGTCGTCCAGTTCCGGCAGCGCCTGCATCACGGCGTGGCCGGTGCCCAGCTGCTTTTCCTGGAAGGCGGTGGCGACTTGTTCAGGCTGCCTGGCCAGCAATTCCTGCACGGCAGCGCCTCCGTGGCCGTAAATCACGCATAATCGGCTGGCGGACAGGCTGCGCGCCGTGTCCAGCACATGCTGCAACAGCGGCTTGCCCGCCAGAGGATGTAACACTTTCGGCAGCGCGGACTGCATGCGCTTGCCCATGCCGGCTGCAAGGATAACGACGTTCATAGAGGTGCCAAGTTAAAAGAGTGTATAAATGTCAAAGTCTAACATGCCCATTCCAGGCCGCCGCACGCTGCACGGCCTGTTTCTGATCGCGCTGCTGGCGCTGCTGAGCGCGTGCAGTTCGCTGCGCCTGGCTTACAACCATGGCGACACGCTGCTGTACTGGTGGATTGATGGCTACGTCGATCTCAACACCGATCAGAAAGGCTGGGTCAAGAAAGACATCGACGAGCTGTTCCGCTGGCACCGCAAGACCCAGCTGCATGACTACATGCAGATCCTGCAAACAGCGCAGCGCCAGCTGGCCGCCGGGCCCACCCAGGCCGACCTCGAAAGCGACTACGACGAAATCAAGAACCGCACCCAGCTGCTGCTGTTCAAGGCCTTGCCGGAACTGGCCGACCTGGCGCGCTCGCTCCAGCCCGACCAGATCGCCGCGCTGGAACGCAAGTTCGCCGCCAACAACGCCGAGTTCCGCAAGAAGAATATGAAGGGCGACCGGGAAGCGCAGCAAAAGTTCCGCTATCAGAAGTCGATGGAGCAGTTCGAGCTGTGGTTCGGCAATTTCACCTCGGAGCAGGAGGCGCAGATCCGCAAGGCGTCCGACGCCCGCCCGCTCGACAACGAGCTCTGGCTGGACGAGCGCCAGCGCCGGCAAAAAGCCATCCTGAGCGCGGTGCGCAAGGTGCAGCAGGAAAAGCTGGGCAAGGACGCCACCATGGCGCTGTTGCACACGCTGATCAAGGACGCCTTCGACCGCATGGAGCAGCCATCCGAGCGCAAGGCCTTTTTCGACCAGGCCGAGGAGGGGAACATCCAGCTGATCCTGACCGTGATCCGCCTCGCCACGCCGGCCCAGAAAGCCCACGCTACCAAGCGCATGCAGGGCTGGATCGACGACTTCAAGCAGCTGGCGGCGGAGCAACGCTAGCCCCGCCGTGGTATGATGGCCTGTTGAATCAATGACTTAGAACACAGCCTCATGCCAAGAAAGCCCGTCAGCAAGCCCGCCAAACCAGCCAAAGTCCCGGTCCACGGTCCCCAGCACGCCAATCAGGTGCGCATCATCGGCGGCCAGTGGAAGCGCACGCCGCTGCCGGTACTCGCCGCGCTGGGCCTGCGGCCGACGCCGGACCGCGTGCGCGAAACCGTGTTCAACTGGATCAACCACCAGCGCGACGGCGACTGGGCCGGCGCCCAGGTGCTGGACCTGTTTGCCGGCAGCGGCGCGCTCGGCTTTGAAGCCGCCAGCCGCGGCGCGCGGTCGGTAGTGATGGTCGACAGCAACACCCAGGTGGTGCGTCAGCTGGACGACATCAAGGCCAAGCTGAAAGCCGACAACCTCACCATCACGCGCGGCGACGCCGTGGCCAGCGCGCAGTCGGCCGCCGCGCGCGGCCAGCAATTCGACCTGATTTTCCTCGATCCGCCCTACCAGCAGGGCTTGCTGGAGCGCACCCTGCCGCTGTGCAGCAAATTGCTGAAGGCGGGCGGGCTGGTGTATGCGGAATCGGGGCTGGCGCTGGAGTTCGCCGAGGGCGAAACTCCGGAATGGCTGCTACACTGGGACATCATCCGGGCCGACAAGGCCGGGATGGTGTTTTATTATTTACTAAAATACCAAGGCTAATTGCCGTTAAAACAGCGCCAAGTGCTGGCAACTGGCTTTTTTAGGGCATAATGCGCGTTCTATATTGGTGCACTGCAAGGAGCCGCAATGGTAGTAGCTGTTTATCCCGGAACGTTCGATCCGCTGACCCGTGGTCACGAAGATCTGGTGCGCCGCGCATCCGGCCTGTTCGACACGCTCGTCGTCGGCGTGGCCGACAGCAAGAACAAGAAACCGTTCTTCTCGCTGGATGAACGGCTGGAAATTGCCAATGAAGTGCTGGGCCATTATCCCAATGTGCGGGTCGAGAGCTTTTCCGGCCTGTTGAAGGATTTCGTGCGCGAGCACGACGCCCGCGTGATCGTGCGCGGCCTGCGCGCCGTGTCCGACTTTGAGTACGAGTTCCAGATGGCGGGCATGAACCGCTATTTGTTGCCGGACGTCGAAACCATGTTCCTGACGCCGTCCGACCAGTATCAATTTATCTCCGGCACCATCGTGCGCGAAATCGCCATGCTGGGCGGGGATGTGTCCAAATTTGTGTTCCCCTCGGTCGACCGTTGGCTGCAAAAGAAAATTGCCGCCACCCAGGCCGGATAAGCGAGTTCTGCCATGGCCTTAATGATTACCGACGACTGTATCAATTGCGATGTTTGCGAGCCCGAGTGCCCGAACGATGCGATCTACATGGGCGCGGAAATTTACGAAATCAATCCGGACAAATGCACCGAGTGCGTCGGCCACTTCGACGAGCCGCAGTGTCAGCAAGTGTGTCCGGTGAGCTGCATTCCCTTCCATCCCGAACACCGGGAAACCAGGGACCAGCTGTTCGCCAAGTACGAAAAGCTTCAAGCCGGCAAGGCCTGAGAAGCCAAAACAGCGCAAAATAGCATGACCGTGCGGCCAACTGCGCCGCCGCGTCTCCACGGTGGTATAGTCGAACGACTTCTAATCCGGAGACATTCATGAACCGTAGAACTACCCTGCGTACCCTGGTGGCCGCCGCCCTGCTGGCCGCCATGCCGGCGTTTGCCGCCGTTGACGTGGCCGGCGTCAAATTCGACGACAGCATCACCGTGGCCGGCCAGCCGCTCAAGCTGAACGGCGCCGGCGTGCGCACCAAGGTCATCTTCAAAGTCTACGCCGCCGGTCTCTACCTGACCGACAAGAAAACCACCGTGGCCGAGGTGCTGGCGGTGCCGGGCCCGCGCCGGGTGGCCATCACCATGCTGCGTGAAGTCAGCTCGGACGACTTCGGCAAGGCCTTCCTCGACGGCCTCAACGCCAACACCAGCAAGGAAGAGCGCAACAAGATCCTGCCGCAAATCACCAAGTTCGGCGAAGTGTTCGCCCAGACCCCGGCGCTGAAAAAAGGCGACCAGCTGTCGCTGGACTGGACCCCGAACGAGGGCACGCAGTGCTATCTGAATGGCAAAAAACTGGGGGAATTGATGCCCGACCAGGCGTTCTACAACGCCGTGCTGCGTATTTGGCTGGGTGATAAGCCGGTCGACAGTTCCTTGAAGCCGGCTTTACTGGGCGAGAAGTGATGTTGCAGCGCGGTAGCGGCTACCGCGTGCCTAACGTTCAAAAACGCGAAGCCATGGCGCGCAGCTCGGCGGCATGGCTGGGGTCGCAATCGCTGCGGTTCAGCATGCGCTTGAGCAGCAGGGCATCCTGCATCTGACGGCGCTGCAAACGCTCCTCTTTGCTCAACTTCGGCTTGACGACAAGCACGGCGGCGCGCAGGCAGCCGCGCAGCAGCGGTTGAAACAGCACCAGCAAACCACCGCTCACAGCGATAACCAGAGCCAGCTTAATCGCGGCGAACAATGAAAAATCTTGCATGAAAGAAATCGTGGTGGACATGGTGTAGCGCTAGCCTTAGAATCTGACGTAACTATAGTGCGGCGCAACATAAGTTACCAATTCTCTTTCTTCATACCAATTATGCGTTTGGTGAATGGACTGTGCTATCGTTATTTCTCCAACACCTCACCCTGAGCCGCTATGAGCTTCCTGACGCTGGACCTGAACTTGCTGCGCGTTTTCGACGCCGTGATGACAGAGCAAAACCTGACACGCGCCGCCGGCCACCTGGCCATGACCCAGCCAGCCGTTTCCAACGCCATCAAGCGCTTGCGCGAGAGTCTGGGCGATGAGCTGCTGATCCGCACCGCCTACGGCGTCAAGCCGACCCCGCGCGCCGAATCGCTGTGGCCGTCCGTGCGCAGCGCGCTGGCCAGCCTGGAGGCGGCGGTGGCGCCGGAAACCTTCGACGTCTCGGCCGCCCACGCCACCTTCCGCATGGCCATGGCCGACGCCACCGCCGCCATGTGGCTGCCGTCGCTGATGCGTTCGATCGAGAGCGAGGCGCCGGGCGTCAACGTGCGCATGGTGCCGCTGACCACGCGCGAGCCGCGTCCCATGCTGCTGCGCGGCGACATCGACCTGGCGGTGGGGTTCTTCCCCGGCGTGGCGGCGCAGCTGTCGTACGAGACCGGTTCGCCGATCCGCCACGAGCGGCTGTATTCGGGTAAATATGTGTGCGTGATGCGGCGCGACCATCCGCTGTCCAAGGAAGAGCTGACGCTGGAAAACTATTGCGCCGCCAACCACTTGCTGGTGAGCTTCTCCGGCCGCGCCCACGGCCTGGTGGACGAGGCACTGGCCCAGCTGCAACGCGAACGCCGCATTTTGCTGACGGTGAACCAGTTCTTCACCGCCGGCCGCGTGGTGGCCAACTCCGACCTGATCACCGTGCTGCCGCGCCACCTGATCGCGGCCACCGGCATGACCGACGCCCTGATCCACAAGGAATTGCCGTTCCAGCTGCCGGCGGTCCACCTCGACATGCTGTGGCACGAGCGCGACGCGCGCAGCCCGGCCCACAAGTGGCTGCGCATGCATCTGGAAAAGATGAATTCGGTGACGCAAAGCCGGGTCGCCCATCCACCGACGCCGCCGGCCTCCAGCCGCTGATTCGCGCGCTATTTGCCGCTGGAGCGGTAGCCGATGCGGAAACCGCCCCAGTGCTTGCCGTTCACATAAATCGGCGCCGACAAATCGTGCATCACCTCGCCGGTATCGCGCTTGTAGGTCTGGAGCAGGAACGGCTTGGTGTTGGAGCCGCAGCGCTTGCCGGTGCGGTCGCTGAAAATCCGCTTGGTGCGGTTGTTGACGATGTCGACGTCGTAGTTCCCGGTCAGCGGCTGGGAAAACTTCTTGTTGTGGGTGGGGAAATAGCCGTTGTTATCCACAGCACCGGCGTAGGCCAGCTGCGGCATGGCTTGCAGCAAGCCTTCCTGCAAGGGCGGCAGCACGCGGTCGGTGAAATCGTCGAAGCGGGTTTTGTGCTTGGGCGGATCGGTATTCGGAATCGGCGTGTAGTGGCGGTCCCACAGGGCCTCGTTGCTGATCTTGCCGCTGGCGATGGCCTGCTCGAAAATCTTGCCCACTTCCGCCGCCGCGCGCTGCGCCGCCAGGCGGATTTCATCGTGCGAACTCTCGATATCCGACTCGCCCAGCGCGCCGGTAATGACTTCGGCCCGTTCCGCCAGCGCCATGGCCGAGCTGGCCGCGCGCGGCAATTCCTTCTCGGTGGACAGCAGGCTGTCGCGGATGCTGGCGATGGCGTGGGCGATTTCCTCGGTGGTGACCACGTGCTCGCGCGACGCCCGCGCGATCTCGCCGATTTCCTCTTCCGACACGCCCGACGAGCGCTCGATATTGCCCAGCAAACCGTGCACGGTCTCCACATTGCCGGCCGCCTCGCTGACTTTCACCGCCAGCGAATTCATGCCGCTGGCCGCCTTTTCCGCCTGCTGGTTAATCTCGCGCACCATGGTGCTGATTTCGTCGGTGGCTTCCTTGGTGCGCAGCGCCAGTTGGCGCACCTCGCTGGCGACCACGGCAAAACCGCGGCCCTGTTCGCCGGCGCGCGCCGCCTCGATGGCGGCATTCAGCGCCAGCAGGTTGGTGCGGGCCGAGATTTCACTGATGGCCTCGGTGAAGCCGTAGATTTTGCGCGAATTGGCTTGCAGCGCCGCCATCACGGCGGCGGCGGTCTGCGCGTCTTCGCGCGCGGTGCGGATGCGTTGCAGACCGCTGTCGGCCTCGGTGCGGCCGGCCACCGTTTCGCCGCGCACCTGGGCGGCGATTTTGGCGGCCCGTTCGGCATTGGCGGCGATGCGCTCGGTGGTGTCGGCGTTTTGCGCCGAGCTCTGGACGATGCCGCCGGCGGTGCTGACATCGAGTTCGATTTTCTTTTTGACCGAGTCGACAAAGTACGAGGTCTCGGCCGCGCCGATCATGATGGCGTCGATTTCCTCGCCCACGGTGTGGGCGAAGTGGCGCACGCCGCCCTGGTCACTGTCCTGGCGCGCCGCCCACCAGGCCACGGCCGCCCCGCCCAGCGCGGCCGGGATGGCCGCCGTCACCGGGCCGGCTCCCATCAGGTTGAACAAGTAGGCGAGGCAGGTACCGCCCGCCGTCGCCCCCAACATCCACAATCCACGTTGCACCAACTTATGCTGCAAAAGCTTCATCTTTCCCCCGTCTTCACAACCGGCGCCATGGGCGGCGTAACTAAATTATTTCTGTGATGCTATTTTATGGGCAACTTGGTGGTATTCTTCACTTCTTCCATGACTGCGTAGGTGTGGGTTTCGCGCACGCCTTTTTGCAGCAGGGTTTTGCCCAGGAATTCGCGGTAGGCGGCCATGTCCTTGACGCGCGCTTTGACCAGGTAGTCGAAGCCGCCGGCAACCATGTGGCATTCCAGCACTTCCGGAATCACCTGGACGCTGTGTTTGAAGGCGTCGAACACTTCGGGGGTGGTGCGATCGAGCACAACCTCGATAAAGACGAGCAGGGACACGTCGAGCAGCTGCGGGTTCAGTTGCGCGGTGTAACCCATGATATACCCGGACTCGTGCAGCTTGCGCACGCGCTCCAGGCAGGCGGCGGGCGACAGGTTCACCCGCGCGGCCAGCTCCACGTTGGAGATACGGCCGTCGCTCTGCAATTCCATCAAGATTTTTTTGCTGATCTTGTCTAACATTTCCGGGAACTCCCAAATAAATATTATTTGGTTAAATTGTCTCACTAAAAACTATCTATTGCTAGTCCCCCGTAATATCAGAATTAATCCGGAAGAAATCCCTCTACAATCGAATCATTAGCAGTTCACTGAAATCACGCCTCGCCAGCCTTGCTGGCCGGGCGTGTTTTTGTAGGTGGACCGGCTCAAAAAATTTCGATTGAGAGTACTCCATGCAAGCAGCAACCACCTCCGGTTTCACCCCGTTCGCCGCCCTGCGCGCCGAAGTCCTGCGCGACCCGATTCCCCTGCGCGCAGCAGTCACGGCAGCCTATCGCAAAGACGAAGTCAGCGCCGTCCAGTGGCTGCTCGGCCAGCTGAAAAACCACGACGACGCCAGCATCCAGCAAGCCCAGCAACTGGCCCATAAACTGGTCAGCTCGGTGCGCGCGGAACGCACCCGCGCCTCCGGCGTGGATGCCCTGATGCACGAGTTTTCGCTGTCCTCGGATGAGGGTGTGGCGCTGATGTGCCTGGCTGAAGCACTGTTGCGTATTCCCGACAACGCCACCGCCGACCGCCTGATCGCGGACAAAATCAGCAAAGGCGACTGGCGCAAGCACCTGGGCGAATCGCCGTCGCTGTTCGTCAACGCCGCCACCTGGGGCCTGCTGATCACCGGCAAGCTGGTGTCGACCAGCAGCGAAACCGGGCTCGGCTCGGCGCTGACCAAGCTGATTTCCAAGGGCGGCGAGCCGCTGATCCGCAAGGGCGTGGACCTGGCCATGCGCATGCTGGGCAACCAGTTCGTCACCGGCCAGACCATCGACGAGGCGATCAAGAACGGCCAGGCCAACGAGGCGCGCGGCTACCGCTATTCCTACGACATGCTGGGCGAGGCGGCGCTGACCGAGGCGGACGCCAAAAATTATTACGCTTCCTACGAAACCGCCATCCATGCGATCGGCAAGGCCTCGAACGGCCGCGGCATCCGCAACGGCCCGGGCATTTCGGTGAAGCTGTCGGCGCTGCACCCGCGCTACAGCCGCGCCCAGCGCGCGCGCGTGATGGAACAACTGCTGCCGCGCGTGCGCCAGCTGGTGCTGCTGGCCAAGCACTACAACATCGGCCTCAACATCGACGCCGAAGAGGCCGACCGCCTGGAACTGTCGCTGGACCTGATGGAAGCGCTGGCGCTCGACCAGGAACTGGCCGGTTTCGAGGGCATCGGCTTCGTGGTGCAGGCTTACCAGAAACGCTGCCCGTTCGTGATCGATTACCTGATCGACCTGGCCCGGCGCAGCGGCCGCAAATTCATGGTGCGCCTGGTGAAGGGCGCTTACTGGGATGCGGAAATCAAGCGCGCCCAGGTGGACGGCATGAGCGGCTACCCGGTCTACACCCGCAAGGTCTACACCGACGTGTCCTACCTGGTGTGCGCGCAGAAACTGCTCGGTGCACAAGGCCTGATTTATCCCCAGTTTGCCACCCACAACGCGCAAACCCTGTCGACCATCTACACCTGGGCCAAGCGCGACGGCGTCACCGACTATGAATTCCAGTGCCTGCACGGCATGGGCGAATCGCTGTACGACCAGGTGGTGGGCAAGGACAATCTCGACAAGGCGTGCCGCATCTACGCCCCGGTCGGCACCCATGAAACGCTGCTGGCCTATCTGGTGCGCCGCCTGCTGGAAAATGGCGCCAACTCCTCGTTCGTGAACCAGATCGTCGACGAGGCGATTCCGATCGACTCGCTGCTGCGCGATCCGGTCGCCGCCGCGCGCGAACAAGGCGGTCAGCCGCATCCGGGCATCGCCCTGCCGCTGGACATGTTCGGCGCCGAGCGCAAAAACTCGGCCGGTTTCGATCTGGCCAATGAAAACGTGCTGCGCGAAATCGCCGACGCGCTGGCCGCGCCGCGCCGCTGGCACGCCGCGCCGCTGCTGGCCGGCGAAATCAGCGTCGGCCAGCCGGTGCAGAACGTCACCAACCCGGCGCAGCGCAGCGACATCGTCGGCCAGCTGGTGGAAGCCACCGCCACCGACGTCGAAACCGCGCTCATCAGCGCCAGCAACTTCGCCATGGACTGGCAAACCACCGAGCCATCGGTGCGTGCCGCCGCCTTGGCCAAGGCCGCCGACCTGTTCGAAGCCAACGCCATGGAGCTGATGACCCTGGCCATCCGCGAAGCCGGCAAATCGCTGCCAAACGCGATTGCCGAAATCCGCGAAGCGGTCGACTTCCTGCGTTACTACGCGGCCGAAGTGAACGGCGCCACCAACACGCTGGCGCTGGGTCCGGTAACGTGCATCAGCCCGTGGAACTTCCCGCTGGCGATCTTCACCGGTCAGGTGGCGGCATCGCTGGCGGCCGGCAACGTGGTGCTGGCCAAGCCGGCCGAGCAAACCCCGCTGATCGCGCACCGCGCGGTCGAGCTGCTGCATCAAGCCGGCATCCCGCGCGCCGCGCTGCAATTCCTGCCGGGCCGCGGCGAAGTGGTGGGCGCGGCACTGACCGCCGACAGCCGGGTGAAAGGCGTGATCTTCACCGGCTCGACCGAAGTGGCACAGCTGATCAACCGCACCCTGGCCAAGCGCGCCGTGGCGGAAAACGCCGACATCCCGCTGATCGCCGAGACCGGCGGCCAGAACGCCATGATCGTCGACTCATCGGCGCTGCCGGAGCAAGTGGTGCAGGATGCGATTTCGTCGGCCTTCGACAGCGCCGGCCAGCGCTGCTCGGCGCTGCGCGTGCTGTTCCTGCAAGAAGATATCGCCGACAAGACCATCAAAATGCTGAAAGGCGCGATGCTGGAACTGAACGTCGGCACGCCGGACCGCCTGGTGACCGACATCGGCCCGGTGATCGACGCCGAAGCGCAGCAAAACCTGCTGGCCCACATCAGCAAGCTGAAAGCGACGGCGGTCGATTACTTCTCCCTGGATCTGCCTTCGGGCGTGACCGGCGCCGGCACCTTCGTGCCGCCAACCGTGCTGGAAATCCGCTCGCTGAGCGAGCTGACGCAGGAAGTGTTTGGCCCGGTGATGCACGTGATCCGCTACAAGCGCGCCGACCTGCCGAAAGTGGTGGAGCAAATCAATGCCAGCGGCTTCGGCCTCACCCTGGGCGTGCATTCGCGCATCGATGAAACCATCGACTACATCAGCAGCAGCGCCCACGTCGGCAACATCTACATCAACCGCAACATCGTGGGCGCGGTGGTGGGTGTGCAGCCGTTCGGCGGCGAAGGCAAATCCGGGACCGGACCGAAAGCCGGCGGCCCGCTGTACCTGAAACGCCTGCAACGCGGCGCCGCGACTTCGCCGGCGCACGCACGCCAGCCCACGCCGGCGCTGGATGCGCTGGCGGCCTGGTCGAAAATGCATGGCCACGAACGCATCGCCGGCCTGGCCGAGCAGTACAACCGCGTCACCATGCTGGGCAGCGTGACCACGCTGCCAGGCCCAACCGGCGAGCGCAACACGCTGGCGCTGGTGGCCCGTGGCGCCATCGTGTGCGCGGCCGGCACCTTGCAAGGCTTGCTGAACCAGCTGGCGGCGGTACTGGCGACCGGCAATACCGCGCTGGTGACGGGTGCGGCGGCCAGTCTGCTGCCACCGGACCTGCCAGCGGCCGTGAAAGACCGCATCCAGACCGTTTCGAGCCTGGAAAACTGCGACTTCCAGATCGCGCTGGTGGAATCGATGCTGGCGGCCAGCCTGCACGCACCATTAGCGGCCCGTAACGGCGCGCTGGTGGGCCTGATCAGCACTAACGAGGAGGCTGCCATCCCCCTGTGGCGTTTGCTCGCTGAGCGCGCTCTGTGCGTGAATACGACGGCGGCAGGGGGCAATGCCAGCCTGATGACGCTGCAAGCGTCGTAAAAAGCGCAAAAAGCCGGGTTCGCCCGGCTTTTTTCGACCCGGGGTCAGTTCTTGAATTCACGCACGAGCTCGTGTGCGATTGCAAGAACTGACCCCGGTTTTTTTATGCTTTGCAGAAGTTGTGGATTACATCGAAGGCGTAGCGCGAGGCTACGGTTTTGATGAAGTGCATGAAATCGACAGCGGCATCGTCGTTGGCGTTGTCCGAGATGGTCCGGATCACGGCAAATGGAATGCCCAGCTCGAAACACACTTGCGCCACCGCTGCGCCTTCCATTTCCACAGCCAATAAATCGGGCAAATCAGCTTTCATGGCCTGAATTTGCGTCAATTTGCCTATAAATTGATCACCGCTGGCGATCAAGCCGCGATGCACGCGCGTCACTTGCCGAGCAGCGCCAGCCAATCTTTCCGTCAAAGCGACGTCGGTCGCGAAGCTGGACAGCCCGGTCAGGGGAATTTCAAACCTTGGAAACAACGGGCTGGCATCAAAGTCGTGCTGGATCAGCGTGTCCGCGACCACAATATCGCCTACGTTGACGTTTTTATCCCCGCTGCCGGCCACGCCGGTAAAAATTATGTGGGTAACTCCGAACTTCTCCACAAGGATTGCGGCTGTCATTGCCGCGGCAACCTTGCCTATACGCGATAAAACGCACACAGCGTCGATTTCCCAGAGTTTTCCGGTCGTGTACTCCCTCATGCCGTAAAAGTGCCTGGAAGGGCTCTGAAGGGCTTCCAGTAACCCATGCTGTTCTTCAGCCAACGCGCTGATGATCCCTAGACGCATGTTTTTTCCTCAAAAAAGCGCATTTTAAGGTCGCTGGCGTTCGAAGTTCGCGGTTTTAGTTGTTTACAAAAGGTTTATATAAAAATAGTGGTAATAGTAAACGTGCGCATAGCTGTGGATAACTTATGTATACCCATATGAATCATCTGTTTACAACGTAAACAACCTGCTGAATAAGCGCTGTATCAGTTCAGGAACAATTTTTGGATAAAATGCCGGGCTGTGGTTAAAAGTGATGCTTAGCCACAAATCGTCCTGTGGATATCCAGCAGGTTATTCACAGGTGAGCCTGTTTTTGTAGCTGTTTTTCCAATTCTTCGCCGGAAATTGGCTTTGAGAATAGGTATCCCTGCCCCAAATCACATCCTGCCGCTGTCAAAGCGGACAGCTGTTGCGGCGTTTCTATGCCCTCGGCGATGACTTTGATGCCGAGTTTGTGCGCCATGGCGATAATTGCCTCGCAAATCAGCATGCCATCCGCCCCCTGGTGCACAAAAGCCGGGTCGATCTTGATGTAATCGATGCCGAAACGCTTCAAAAACGCCACCGAGCAGTGGCCAGAGCCAAAATCGTCCAGTGAAAGCTGCATGTGGGCATGCTGGAAAGCCAAAACGTGATCGGAATTGGCGTTGGCCGTCTCCAGCAGCAGACTTTCCGTAACTTCGATGATGATGCTGCGCGGATTCAGCTCCAATTCTTGCAGAAAATCCAGCCATTGCTGGTAGTTGCTGTCGCAGTCACGGAACTGCCAGGTGGATTTGTTCACGCTGATCCGGAAGGTTGGCGTGCCGAGTGCCTGTAATTTCCGCACTTCCCGCGCCGCCTGACGGAACACCCAATCGCCGATGCCGACTATCACGCCGCTGCTTTCCGCCGAGCCGATAAATTCGGCCGGGTTCATCAATCCGCGCACCGGATGTTGCCAGCGCACCAGCGCTTCCGCCTTGACGATGGCGCCGTTCGACAAATCGATAATCGGCTGGAACAGGATGCGCAATTGTTCGCGCTCCACGGCTTCGCGCAATTCACTCACCAGCGTCATGCGCTCCCGGCTGGCTTCCTGCATGAACGGCGCGAAGTAATTGAAGCGGTTTCGCCCTTGCTGCTTGGCCGCGTACATGGCTTGGTCGGCGTTTTTGATTAAGCATTCCGCATCCTTGCCGTCTTCCGGGTACAAGGTGATGCCGATGCTGCTGGAAATATGGGCAACTTGTTTGTCCACCCCGTCGCCCAGCTGAAAGGGCGTGCTCATCTGCTTGAGAATTTCCTGGGCTGTCCGCACCACGTCGCCGGCATTGCGCAGCTCGCTGATGATGACGGTGAATTCATCGCCGCCCAGCCGGGCCACGGTATCGGTGCTGCGTACCGAGCGCGACAGGCGCGTGGCCACTTCCTTGAGCAACATGTCGCCCTTGTCATGGCCCAGGGTGTCGTTGACTTCCTTGAAGTGGTCGAGGTCGACGAACACCAGCGCCATCGGCAGGTGGGAGCGGTCAGTCTTCTTCATTTCCTGGCGAAGATGCTCATGGAACATGCGCCGGTTGGGCAAGCCGGTGAGGGCGTCGAAGTTGGCCTGGCGCCAGATCAAATCTTCGGATTCCTTCTTTTTCGTGATATCGCTGAGCAAAGCGACGTAGCGGAAGGGATTTCCCTGCTCATCGTAGACGGTGTTGACCAGCATTGAGACCAGATACTCTTCGCCGTCCTTGTTTTGTTGCCACAATTCGCCTTTCCAGTAGCCGGTGTTGATGATGCAATCGAACATGCGGGTAAAAAACTCCTGATCATCGCGGCCTGAAGCAAGCTCATACGTACGATGGCCGACCAGTTCTTTTTCCGTATAGCCGCTGAGAATGGAAAAGGCCGGATTGACGGTCAGGATTTTTCCGTCGGCGTCGCTGACCATCATGGCGTCGCCGCTGTTCTGGAACAGCAGCGCGGCCAGTTTCATCGATTCTTCGTTTTTTCTGCGTTCTTCCTCGTTGGCCAGCAGCTGAACTTCCATCTCGCGGCTGGCGGTGTACAAAGTGCGGTAGCGCTGCTCGCGTTCCTCCTGGCGGGTGTACGTACGCAGCGAAAAATGGCCGGCGCCCAGCATCAGCAGCAGCAAAACGGCCAGTCCGGCGCCGGCGGTCAGGTAGTTTTGTTGCTGCAAACGGGTCGATTCGGTGTCGTTACTGCCAACCACAATAATCAGCGGCAAGCCATCGATCATGCGATAGCTGAAAATCCGCGACAAATTATCGATGATGCTGACCACCTTGTAGGTGCCGGAACTGGCGCGGCGGATGTTGTCGAACAAAGCGGTAGCGCCAAGATCTCGCGCAAATGCCTCCTGAAAATTTGGCACGCGGGCAATGATTTTGCCGCCGCCGTGCACCAGCGTGATCGAAATGTCGGAATTGAAGCGCGAGTTTTCGAAGACTTTGACGTAGCGTTCGACATTCAGAGGCGCGACCACCACGCCAAGGAACTCGCCTTTGGCAGTTTCCACCCGGCGACTGAGGAAAAACAGCTTTTTCTTGCTGACTTTACCGATCGAGGGTTCGCCGATGAAGAGTTTTCCCTTGTTCGCCTCGTCGAGATGGGCCTTGAAATAATCACGGTCGGCATAGGAGTTGCCGACGATGTTGGTCGCGGTTGAGGTGGCGACGCCGTTGCCTTTGGCGTCAATGAAGGTGATCCAGTAATCGCTGTCAAAACTCGATCCGCGCGAGGAGAGCAGATCCGCCATGGTCTCCGGTGAACGGCTTTGTTTGGCAGGCAGCACTTTGATGGCGTTGGCAAAGCCGATCAGCGATAAATCCACCGACTGAATCGAGTAAATCACGTGCGCTTCCATCGCTTTCACGTAATGCTCGGTCTGGGACTGAACGGAAAGTTCGCGTTCGACGTAGGAAGTGTGGAACTGGCTGACAACAACGGCAATGGCAAGGGTTGCCATCAGCAAAAGGCCGGTGATCAAACGTCGCCGAAACCGCAAGTATGCAGGCGACCGGGGATTTTTGCGGTGTGAGGACAAAACGGCTCCGGCAGAGGCTGTTTGTTTGCAAAGTCAGTATATCGGTTTACTCTAAAGACGTAGATATAAAAATAGTGGTAGTTGTTAACATCGACACTTTTCTGTGGATAAGTACACCTTTTGGATTAGAATCAGGCGTTTACGGGCTGCATAAGCGGTCGCGTAAACCTTGTATGAGCGGAGAACTGTTTTGGGATAAAAAAAGTCGTCCCAAAAAATCGTTTGTTTACTCACATTTGGCACCTGTGGATATCCATAAGCTTATCCACAGCTGTAAACAGGGGGATTGATGACGCTGGCTTCTATTTTTCCGCATCCCATCATCCAGGGCCCGACCGCTGGCGGTTTTAACACGCCGGCGCAAGTGGCCGCGGTGTCCAATACCGGCGCGCTGGGTTCGCTGGCCTGTTGTTTGTTGTCGCCGGAGGCGATCCGCGCGCAAACTGCCCAGATCCGGGCGCTGACCGACAGGCCTTTTTGCCTGAATTTCTTTGCGCAGGAGACGCCGAAGCCATCCGCCGCCGAGGTCGAACAGGCCAAAGAATGGCTGAAGCCGTATTGGTCTTCGTTCGGCTGGACCGAATTGCCGACGCCGGCCAAGTGGTGTGAGGATTTCTCCGCCCAGTTCGAAACCTTGATCGCATTGCGGCCGGCGGTTGCCAGTTTTACTGTCGGCATTCTGAGCGTGCAGCAAATCCAGCGCTTGCACGACGCCGGCATTTTTGTGATCGGCACGATTACGCATGTGGAGGAAGCCATCGCCTGGGAAAGCAGGGGCGCCGACGCGGTGATTGCTTCCGGCGTGGAGTCGGGCGGCCATCGCGGCACCTTCATCGGCGCGCAGGAAGATGCCAAACTGGGCGTGTTCGAGTTGCTGCCGGCCGTGATCGCTGCGGTGAATATTCCGGTGATTGCCGCAGGCGGCATCATGGATGGCGCCGATATCAAGCGCGCCCTGAACGCCGGCGCGCAGGCGGTGCAGATGGGCACGGCGTTTTTGGTCACCGACGAAGCGACCGTCAACCCGGCCTACAGGCAGCGTCTGCTCACCGCCGGCGATCACCCAACCCGGCTGACGCGGGCTTTTTCGGGCCGTTACGCGCGCGGACTAGAAAATCGCTTTATGCGTGAAATGGCGGCTATCGAACGTCAATTGCCGCCGTATCCCGTTCAAAATGCGCTAACTTCGCCGATCCGTGCCGAAGCGGCCAAGCGCGGCGAGAGTGAACTGATGTCGCTCTGGTGCGGTACCGGCGTGGCGCGCGCGCGGCCCATGCCAGCGGCGAAACTGGTGGAGACTTTGCTGGCGGAGATCAGCGCAATCTAAAGGAGACGGTTTTTGGAATCAGCAGGCAGCTACGATTACATCATCATAGGCGCCGGCTCAGCCGGCTGTGTTCTGGCCAACCGGCTCAGTGCCGACAAAGACAAGGAAGTCCTGCTGATCGAAGCCGGCGGCCGCGACGATTATGTGTGGATACATATCCCGGTCGGCTATCTGCACTGCATCGACAATCCCCGCACCGACTGGAAATTCCGCACCGAGGCCGATCCCGGCCTGGGCGGGCGCAGCCTGCTGTACCCGCGCGGCAAAGTGCTGGGAGGCAGTTCCTCCATCAACGGCATGATCTACATGCGTGGCCAGGCCGGCGATTATGACCGCTGGGCCGCCCTCACCGGTGACGATAGCTGGCGCTGGGAGTCGGTGCTGCCGCTGTTCAAGAAGAGCGAGGATTATCACGGCGGCGCTTCCGAATTCCACGGCGCTGGCGGTCTGTGGCGGGTGGAAAAACAACGCCTTTCCTGGCAAATCCTCGATGCTTTCCGCGATGCCGCCGAGCAGGTCGGCATCCGGAAAGTGGACGATTTCAACCGCGGCGACAACGCTGGTTGCAGCTATTTCGAGGTCAATCAAAAGCGCGGCATCCGCTGGAACACGGCCAAGGCGTTTTTGAAACCCGCCTCGCGCCGGCCCAATCTGACCATCATGACCGGCTGCCACGTGGAACGTTTGCAGATCGAAAACGGCGTGTGCCAAGGTGTGATTTTTGTCGGCGGCGGCACCCGGTTCAGCGCCGCCGCTCGCAAAGAAACCCTGCTGGCGGCAGGCGCCGTTGGCAGTCCGCAGATTTTGCAGTGCTCCGGCATCGGTCCCGCGCAGCGCCTGCATGCGCTGGGCATCACGCCGCTGGTCGACCTGCCCGGCGTCGGCGAAAACCTGCAAGACCATCTGCAACTGCGCATGGTCTACAAGGTCGGCAAGAACGCGCGCACGCTGAACACCATGGCCTCCAACTGGTTCGGCAAGATGAAAATCGGCCTGGAGTATGCGCTGTTCCAGAGCGGGCCGATGTCGATGGCGCCGTCGCAGCTGGGCGCGTTTGCGCGCTCGAATGCCAGCGAACCGACACCGAATTTGCAGTACCACGTGCAACCGCTGTCGCTGGAGAAGTTCGGCGATCCCTTGCACACTTTCCCCGCCTTCACGGCCAGCGTCTGCAACCTGCGGCCGACCTCGCGCGGCCATGTGCACATCGCCAGCGCCGATCCTTGCGCCCCGCCGAAAATTTCACCGATGTACCTGAGCACGCCGGAAGACCGCAAAGTCGCCGCCGAGGCATTGACGCTGACGCGCAACATCGTCGCCGCACCGGCGCTGCAAAAGTACGCGCCGGAGGAATTCAAACCGGGCATGCACTATCGCACGGACGAAGAATTGGCCGAAGCCGCCGGCGCCATCGGCACCACGATTTTTCATCCGGTCGGCACCTGCAAGATGGGCCGCGCCGACGATGCCAGCGCCGTGGTCGACAGCCAGCTGCGCGTGAAAGGCGTGGCCGGCCTGCGCGTTGTGGATGCCTCCGTCATGCCCTTCATCACTTCCGGAAACACCAATTCCCCCACCATCATGATCGCGGAAAAAGCAGCACAACTGGTCAAAAGCGTTGTGTTCTAGATCAAAAACCAACCGTAGTTATACTGTATTGTTAGCTAATTTGTTACTGTGTATGATCTACAAAACTTTAGTACTTTGAAAAGAATAACAAGGAGACAGGATGTCCGACGTTATCTTGGAAACAAAGAACTTGACCAAGGAATTCAAGGGTTTTACCGCGGTCAATGATGTCAATCTTAAAGTTCAGCGCGGGCATATCCACGCGCTGATTGGTCCCAACGGGGCAGGCAAAACCACATGCTTCAATTTGTTGACCAAATTCCTGGTGCCTACTTCCGGCCAGATCCTGTTCAACGGTAATGACATCACGCCCGCCAGGCCGGCGCAGATTGCCCGCATGGGCGTGATCCGCTCTTTCCAGATTTCCGCTGTCTTTCCGCACCTGACGGTGTTGCAAAACGTTCGCATCGGCCTTCAGCGCCAGCTCGGCACCAGTTTCTTTTTCTGGCAAAGCGAGCGCGCGTTGGACAAGCTCAACGAGCGCGCCATGCAGTTGCTGGCGGAAGTGGACCTGACTGAATTCGCCGACACCGTCACGGTCGACATGCCTTACGGCCGCAAGCGCGCGCTGGAAATCGCCACCACGCTGGCGATGGAACCGGAGCTGATGCTGCTGGACGAACCCACGCAGGGCATGGGCCACGAAGACGTCCACCGCGTTACCGAGCTGATCAAAAAAGTCTCGGCCGGCCGCACCATTCTGATGGTCGAACACAATATGAAAGTGGTGTCCGGCATCTGCGACAAAATCTCCGTGCTCCAGCGCGGCGCCATGCTGGCCGAAGGCACGTATGCCGAGGTCTCGACCAACCCGCAAGTGATGGAAGCTTACATGGGCACGGAAGCCAAGGTGCTGGAAGGAGCGCACTGATGGCGGCCGCTCTGGAAATCTCGAATCTGCAAGCGTGGTATGGCGAGTCGCATATTCTGCACAACGTCAACATGACGGTGCAGCCGGGCGAAGTGGTGACGCTGCTCGGCCGTAACGGCGCCGGCCGCACCACCACGCTGCGCGCCATCATGGGCCTGACCGGCGCGCGCAAGGGGTCGATCAAGGTCAACGGCAACGAAGCCATCGGCTTGCAGACGCACAAAATCGCCCACCTCGGCATCGGCTATTGTCCGGAGGAGCGCGGCATTTTCTCCTCGCTGTCGACCGAGGAAAACCTGATGCTGCCGCCGCATCTGAACGGCGCGGACAAGGGCATGTCAGTGGCGGAAATTTATCAGATGTTCCCGAATCTGGAAGAACGCAAGCACAGCCAGGGCACCCGCCTGTCGGGCGGCGAGCAGCAGATGCTGGCGGTGGCGCGCATCCTGCGCACCGGCGCGCGCCTGCTGCTGCTGGATGAAATCTCGGAAGGGCTGGCGCCGGTGATCGTGCAGGGCCTGGCGCGGATGATCACGACCCTCAGATCCAAGGGCTATACCATCGTCATGGTGGAGCAGAATTTCCGGTTTGCCGCGCCGCTGGCCGACCGGTTTTATGTGATGGAACACGGTCAGATTGTGGAGACCTTTGTTGCATCTGAGTTGAGCGCCAAGATGCCGGTGTTGAACGAGCTTCTCGGTGTTTGAAAACGACAATCTGAAGGAGACGAACAATGAAAATCAAAGCTATCACCCTTGCCGTCGCAGCTTGCGCATCCTTCTCAGCCCAAGCGCAAATTTCCGGCGACACCGTCAAGATCGGCTTCATCACGGACATGTCCGGCTTGTACACGGACATCGATGGCGCCGGCGGCGCCGAGGCCATCAAGATGGCGATTGCCGATGCGGGTGGCAACATCAACGGCAAGAAAATCGAATTCATCTCGGCCGACCACCAGAACAAGGCCGACATCGCCGCCTCCAAGGCGCGCGAATGGTTCGACCAGCAGGGCGTGGATTTGCTGATCGGCGGCACCAACTCCGGCGCCAACCTGGCCATGGCCAAGATCGCCGCGGAAAAGAAAAAAGTCTTCATCTCGATCGGCGCCGGCTCGGCCCGCCTGACCAACGAGGAGTGCACGCCGTACACGATTCACTACGCCTACGACACCATCGCGCTGGCGCGCGGCACCGGCGGCGCCATCGTCAAGCAGGGCGGCAAGAACTGGTACTTCATGACCGCCGACTACGCCTTCGGCCAGTCGCTGGAAAAAGACACGGCGGAAGTGGTGAAGGCGGGCGGTGGCAAGGTGCTGGGTTCGGTGAAACATCCGTTGTCGGCATCGGATTTCTCGTCCTTCCTGTTGCAGGCGCAATCGTCGGGCGCGCAGATCCTGGGCCTGGCCAATGCCGGCGGCGACGCCATCAACTCGATCAAGGCCGCCAACGAGTTCGGCATCACCAAGAAGATGAAGCTGGCTGGCCTGCTGATCTTCATCAACGACGTGCACTCGCTGGGCCTGAACCTGACGCAGGGCATGTACCTGACCGACGGCTGGTACTGGGACGCCAATCCGGAAACCCGCGCCTGGTCGAAACGCTATTTCGAGAAAATGAAGAAGGAGCCGTCGATGCTGCAAGCGGCGGATTACTCCGCCGCCAGCAATTACCTGAAAGCGGTGAAAGCCGCCGGCACCGACGATTCCGACAAGGTGATCGCCTATCTCAAGGCCAACAAGATCAACGACATGTTCGCCAAGAACGGCGTGGTCCGTCCGGACGGCCGCATGGTGCACGATATGTACCTGATGGAAGTGAAGAAGCCGTCCGAGTCGAAATATCCATGGGACTACTACAAGGTCGTGGCCACCATCCCGGGCGACCAGGCCTACGCCACCAAGGCGGAAACCAAGTGCAGCCTGTGGAAATAATCTAAGTTGTGCACATGGCGGGCGCGGCGCCCGCCTTCCCTCGTCACTCTGATTTTGGATTCCCATGGAAATCTTCGGCGTTCCTTTGCCCGCGATGATGAGCCAGCTGCTGCTGGGACTGGTCAACGGCTCGTTCTACGCGATGCTCTCGCTGGGCCTGGCCGTGATCTTCGGCCTGCTCAATGTGATTAACTTTTCCCACGGCGCGCTCTACATGCTGGGCGCATTTTTAGCGTGGATGGGCATCGAGTACTTCGGCCTCAACTACTGGGCCATGCTGATCATCGCGCCGCTGCTGGTGGGCGCGTTCGGCATCATCATCGAGAAGACCATGCTGCGCCATCTGTACAAGCTGGACCACCTGTACGGCCTGCTGCTGACCTTCGGCATCACGCTGCTGGTGGAAGGCGTGTTCCGCTCGTTCTACGGCGTTTCGGGCCAGCCGTTCCAGGTGCCGGAAGCGCTGGCCGGCGCAACCGACCTCGGCTTCATGGTGATGCCGAACTACCGCGCCTGGGTGGTGATCGCCTCGCTGGCGGTCTGCCTGTCCACCTGGTTCGTGATCGAGAAGACCAAACTGGGCGCCTACCTGCGCGCCGGCACCGAGAATCCCAAGCTGGTGGAAGCCTTCGGCATCAACGTGCCGCTGATGGTGACCCTGACCTATGGCTTCGGCGTCGCTTTGGCGGGCTTTGCAGGCGTTCTGGCGGCCCCAATCATCCAGGTGCAACCCCTGATGGGTCAGAACCTGATTATCGTCGTATTCGCCGTTGTGGTGATCGGCGGCATGGGTTCGATTATGGGCTCCATCCTGACCGGTCTGGCGCTGGGGGTGATCGAGGGCTTGACCAAAGTGTTCTACCCGGAGTTTTCGTCGACAGTGGTGTTCCTGGTGATGGTGGTCGTGCTGCTGCTGCGTCCGGCCGGCCTGTTTGGTAAGGAAAAATAATGAACAAGAAAATCGGCTACCTGATCGCCTTTGCCATCGCCGTGGCGGCGCCGTTTGTCGGCTACCCGGTGTTCCTGTCCAAGCTGCTGTGCTTTGCGCTGTTTGCCTGCGCCTTCAACCTGCTGATCGGCTTCACCGGCTTGCTGTCGTTCGGCCACGCGGCCTTCTTCGGCATGGCCGGCTACGTGGCCGGCAACGCGTTGAAGAACTGGGGCTGGCCGACCGAACTCGGTCTGCTGGCCGGCGTGGTCGCCGCCGCGCTGATCGGATTGGTGATGGGCGGGCTGGCGATACGCCGGCAGGGCATTTACTTCTCCATGATCACGCTGGCGCTGGCGCAAATGGTCTACTTCGGCGCGCTGCGGGCCGGGGAGTTCACCGGCGGCGAAGATGGCTTGCAAGGCGTTCCACGTGGAAAATTCCTCGGCCTGATCGACCTTGCCGACGATACCACCCTGTACTTCGTGGTGCTGGGCATTTGCGTGCTGGCCTTCATGCTGATCGTGCGTACCGTGCATTCGCCGTTCGGCCAGGTGCTGAAAGCGATCAAGGAAAACGAACCGCGCGCCATCTCGCTGGGCTATGACGTCGACAAGTACAAGTTGCTGGCCTTCGTGCTGTCGGCCGCGCTGGCCGGTCTGGCGGGCGCCAGCAAGACCTTGATCCTGGGCTTTGAAACCTTGACCGATGTCCATTGGACCATGTCCGGTCTGGTTATCCTGATGACGCTGGTTGGCGGCATGGGCACGCTGGCCGGTCCGATGTTGGGCGCGATCATCATTATCGCGCTGGAAAACAAGCTGGGCGACTGGGGCACGCTGCTGGCCCGCGTCTCCGGCATCGAATGGTTTAACACCATAGGCGAAGCGGTCAACATGGTTGTTGGCCTGATCTTCATTATTTGTGTGCTGTTGTTCCGGCGCGGAATCATAGGCGAGTTCATTGCCCTGGCCGGAAAAAAGAAACCAGTGTGAGGACGATATGCAAATCAAAACCATGGTGCTGGCGCTGGCCAGCATCGCAGTCGCCGCCTGCGGCTCGAATGAGCACGACGAACGCGAAGACCTGAATCTCAAGCCGAGCTTCCTCGGCGACATCAGCAGTAAAACCTACGACGGCGCCAGCGACGATTTGCTGACCGCCGGTCTCGGCAAGACCGGACTGGCGGGCGCCACGCCGGCCTACGCTGACCCCGCCAATCCCACCGCCGCTGAACTGCGCCGCAACGCCATCCACGCCAATTACCGGGCGGTGCTGGATATCTCCGCCAACAGCGGCTATGGCACGCTGTACGGCCCCAATGTGGACGCCAAGGGCGTGGCCGGAGCGGGAGAGGGCAAGGTGGCGGGGACCGAGTACATCGCCTACACCGAGAACAACGTGACGCTGATGGTGCAGGTGCCGAACGGGTTTGACGCGAAAAACCCCTGCATCGTCACCGGGACGTCGAGCGGCTCGCGCGGGATCTATGGCGCGATCGGCAGCGCGGGCGAATGGGGCCTGAAGAATAATTGTGCCGTGGCCTATGCCGACAAGGGCAGCGGCACCGGTCTCTACACCTTCGATGACGACAGTGTGAATCTGCAAAACGGCGTGCGCGCGACCCGCACAGCCGCCGGCAACAACGCCACGTTTTCACCGGCGCTGACCGATGCCGAGCGCGCGGCGTTTGCTTCCACCTATCCGGGCCGTGTCGCCTTCAAGCACGCGCACTCGCAGCAGAATCCTGAAAAGGACTGGGGCAAGGTCACCTTGCAGGCGGTCGAGTTTGCCTTTTACGTGTTGAATGAAAAGTACGGCACCCTGGCCAAGGATAACAAGAGCCACATCGTGCTGTTGTCGCCGAAGAACACCATCACCATTGCCTCCAGCATTTCCAACGGCGCCGGCTCGGCCTTGCTGGCGGCGGAGCAGGACACCAAGGGCCTGATCTCCGGCGTGGCCGCGACCGAGCCGCAGATCCAGCCGAAGACGGCCACCGGCTACACGGTACGGCAGGGCGCGGCGGCGGTGACGGGGCAGGGCAAGGCGCTGTTCGATTACTCGACCTATGCGGCGCTGTACCAGCCGTGCATCGCCTCGACGGCGGCGGCGCCGGGACGTTGCACGGCGCTGGTCGCCAAAGGTTTGCTGAGCGGCGGCGACCTGACGGCGCAGCAGACCGATGCCAAAGCGCGTCTGAAAGCCTACGGCTGGCTGGCGGATTCCGACGTGCTGCAAGCGGCGCATGCGGGCACCAATGTGCTGGTGGCCGCCACCTACGCCTACGCTTACGGCAAGTTTTCCGTGACCGACAAGGTGTGCGGTTTGACCTTCGCGCCAACCGATGCGAACGGTGCGCCGGTGCCGTTCACGGCGGCGCAAAAAGCGTCCAGCTTCGCCACCCAGAACGGGATTATCGGCAGCGTGGTGTACGAGGATGCGGTGGGCGGGGCCAGGGCATACAACCTGGGCGTGTCGCCGGGCAGCGGGCTGATGGATCAGTCGCTGGATGCCTTCCTGTGCCTGCGTTCGCTGGCGACCGGGGTGGACGCGGTGTCCGGCGCGGCGCTGACCGGCACGCTGGCGGCGCAGAGCGCGAAGGTGAGGGCGGGCATGGCCGAGGTGGCGGCGACCGGCAATCTGAAGGGCAAGCCGGCCATCATCGTGCAAGGCCGCAGCGATACCCTGATTCCGGTGAACTTTGCTTCGCGTGCTTATGTGGGCTTGAATGCGTCGGTGGAAGGCAGCGCGAGCAAGCTGCGCTATATCGAGGTGACCAACGCCAACCACTTCGATTCGTTCACCAATCTGCTGCCGGCCAACATCGTGCCGCTGCATGTCTACCTGTTCCGGGCGCTGGATGCGATGCTGGCCAATCTGCGCAACAGCGCCACCGCGCTGCCACCCTCGCAGGTGGTGCGGACGGTGACGCGGCCCGATAACACCACCGTGCTGACGACCGCCAACTTGCCGGCCATCGCCACCACGCCGACCGCCGCCAACGCCATTACCGTGACCGGCACGACGGTGGCGGTGCCGGACTAAAGCGCGGCGGCGTAGATCGCCCTCGCATCGTCGCGCGTGACGGTGCGGGGGTTATTTCCCAACAAGCGGGTCTGGAGCATGGCGTCATCGGCTAGCCGGTCCAGATCGGTTTCCCTGATTCCCACCTGCTGCAAGGTCCGTTCTACCCCGGTCACGATGGCGATTTGTTGCATCGCAACAGCGAGCGCCTCCGCCCTTGCCTCGATACTGCCGCTGGCGGCCGGCACCACAATCTCCGCCAGCTCCGCATACATCTGCGCAGCCTCCGGCGCGTTAAAGCGCAGCACATGCGGCAGCACCAGCGAATTCGACAGCCCATGTGGCACGTGAAAAATCCCGCCTATCGGATAGGCCAGCGCATGCACCGCCGCCACCGGCGCATTTGAAAACGCCTGCCCGGCCAGCAGCGCCCCCAGCAGCATGGCTTGCCGCGCAGCCAGATTGCGCCCATTTTCGCAGGCCGCGATCAGGTTGGCCGACAGCAGTCCAAGCGCTTTGCGCGCCAGGATATCGGACAGCGGGTTCTTCTTGTGTTTGCTGGTGTAGGCCTCGATCGCATGCACCATGGCATCGATGCCGGTGGCGGCGGTGACGTGAGGCGGCAGGCCCAGGGTCAGTTCGGCGTCCAGCAATGCCAAATCGGCATAGAGCTGCGGCGCCACGACACCCATCTTCGTGGTAGCGCCGGTGGTGACGATGGCGATATTGGTGACCTCCGAACCAGTGCCAGCGGTGGTCGGAATCTGCACCAGCGGCAGCCGCGCGCCCTTCACATTGCCGATGCCGTAGATCGCGCGGATGGGCTGATCGCTGTCCGCCAGCACGGCGATCAGCTTGGCCACGTCCATCGAACTGCCGCCGCCCAGGCCGATCACGATGTCGGCCTGGAATCCCCGCGCCGCCTCCACCGCCGCCAGTACCACCGCTTCCGGCGGGTCCGCCACCACCTGTGCATAGATCTCCACAGCCAGCCCGGCGGCACGCAGACTGACCGCCGGTGCATCCACCAGCCCGGTCCTGAGGAAGCCCGGATCGGTCACCAGCAGGGCGCGTCGCGCGGTAGGAAAACGCTGGGCGATGTGCTCGCCTAGCCGGCTGGCGGCGCCCAGTTCGGAAACGATATGGGCCACGGTACTGAAAGCAAAATCGGTCATGACGGCGTCCGTTCAAGTATGGATTTCACCACCTAGCTTACCCCAAGCCATGCCGGATCGGCATCGGCCGGACAGAGATTTCTTCCGTACAATAGAGCCTTTGCAAGCTGAGGACGGCAGGATCATGGTGGACTTTTGGGTGTTGGGAGCGGCTGCGTTCGGCGCAGGTCTGGTCGACGCGGTGGTGGGGGGAGGAGGGCTGATCCAGCTGCCGACCATGTTTGCGGTGTTCCCGAATATGGCGCCTGCCACCCTGATTGGCACCAACAAGCTGGCCAGTATCTTCGGCACCAGCGTGGCGGCGGTCAGCTACGCACGCCGGGTGGCGATAGCCTGGTCGGTGGCGACCCCGGCCGCACTGGCGGCGCTGGTGTTTGCCTTCCTCGGTGCTTACGTCGTGACCAAGTTATCGGCCGACTTCATGCGCATCGCGCTGCCGGTGGTGCTGCTGGCGGTGGCGATCTACACCTTTGCCAAGAAAGACTTCGGCAGCGTCCACGCGCCCATCCACTCCGGCGCCAAGGAGCAGTCGCTGGCGCTGGCGGTCGGCGCCGCCATTGGTTTCTACGATGGCTTTTTCGGCCCCGGCACCGGCAGCTTCCTGGTGTTCCTGTTCGTGCGCGTGTTTGGCTTCGATTTCCTCGGCGCCTCGGCCGTGGCCAAGATCGTCAACGTGGCGTGCAACTTTGCCGCCCTGATCTGGTTCGGCTACAGCGGCCACCTGATCTGGCAGCTGGGCCTGACCATGGCCGTGTGCCAGATCGTTGGCTCGCTGATCGGTTCACGCATGGCGATGCAGCATGGTAGTGGCTTCGTGCGTAAGCTGTTCCTTGTGGTGGTGTCTGTACTTATTGTTAAGTCCGGCTACGACGCGTGGTTGCGGTGGTGACTGTTCCACGTGGAACATTGCTAAAGGGGCACTTAGGTGCCCTTTTTCTATTGTTTCACGTGGAACACAACGAAGAATATTTTTGCCTAAAAAAGTCGCAGCATCAAAAAAACTCTATAATCTGGACTTGATCCCTTCGCTTTAAACTTTTCCACCATGTTATTTCCTACGAATTTCGACGTCATCGTTGTCGGCGGTGGACACGCCGGTACCGAGGCCGCCCTTGCTTCCGCCCGTATGGGGCAGAAGACGCTGCTGCTCACCCACAACATTGAGACGCTGGGCCAGATGTCGTGCAATCCCTCCATCGGCGGTATCGGCAAAGGCCATCTGGTCAAAGAAGTCGATGCGCTGGGCGGCGCCATGGCGATCGCCACCGATGAATCGGGCATCCAGTTCCGCATTTTGAATTCCTCCAAAGGCCCTGCCGTGCGCGCCACCCGCGCCCAGGCCGACCGCATCCTGTACAAGGCCGCCATCCGTTCGCGCCTGGAAAACCAGCCCAACCTGTGGCTGTTCCAGCAGGCCGTGGATGATCTGATGGTGGAGGGCGACCGCGTGGTCGGCGCCGTCACCCAGATCGGTCTGAAGTTCGCCGCGCGCGCGGTGGTGCTGACCGCAGGTACTTTCCTCGATGGGAAGATCCACGTCGGTCTGAACAACTACTCGGGCGGCCGCGCCGGCGATCCGCCAGCCGTGTCGCTGTCGGCGCGCCTGAAAGAATTGAAGCTGCCGCAAGGCCGCCTGAAGACCGGCACGCCGCCGCGCATCGACGGCCGCAGCATGGACTTCTCGCAAATGACCGAGCAGCCGGGCGACCTGGACCCGGTGCCAGTGTTCTCGGTGATGGGCAATGCCGACATGCATCCGCGGCAGATGCCATGCTGGGTGACCCACACCAATCAGCAAACCCACGACATCATCCGTGGCGGCCTGGACCGTAGCCCGATGTACACCGGCGTGATCGAAGGTGTCGGCCCGCGCTATTGCCCGTCGATTGAAGACAAGATTCACCGCTTCTCGTCCAAGGAATCGCACCAGATTTTCCTGGAGCCGGAAGGCCTGACCACCAACGAATTCTATCCAAACGGCATCTCGACCAGCCTGCCATTCGACGTCCAGATCGAGCTGGTGCGTTCGATGAAGGGTCTGGAAAACGCCCACATCCTGCGTCCGGGCTACGCCATTGAGTACGATTATTTCGACCCGCGCGGCCTGAAAGCCTCGCTGGAGACCAAGGCCATCAACGGTCTGTTCTTCGCCGGCCAGATCAATGGCACCACCGGTTACGAAGAAGCGGCGGCCCAGGGCCTGCTGGCCGGCGTCAACGCCGCGCTGCAAACCCAGGGCAAGGAAGCCTGGACGCCGGCACGTTCCGAAGCCTACCTCGGCGTGATGGTGGACGACTTGGTCACCCAAGGCGTGATGGAACCGTACCGCATGTTCACCAGCCGCGCCGAGTATCGCCTCAGCCTGCGCGAAGACAACGCCGACATGCGCCTGACCGAAATCGGCCGCAAGCTGGGCGTGATCGGCGATGCGCAGTGGGAAGCCTTCGACCGCAAGCGCGAGTCGGTTGCGCGCGAACTGGAGCGCCTGCGTTCCACGTGGGTGAATCCGCGCATCCTCGAAGCGGCTGAATCCGAGCGCGTCATTGGCCAGGCCATCGAGCGCGAATATTCGCTGGCCGACCTGCTGCGCCGCCCGGGCGTGGAGTACGACAAGCTGATGACGCTGAAAGGCGCGGACGGCCGCGAACTGGCCGGCCCTGGCGAAACCGACGAAGTGGTCAAAGAGCAGATCGAAATCCAGCTCAAGTATTCGGGCTATATCGACCGCCAGACCAAGGAAGTCGAGCGCCACGAGCACTACGAAAACCTGAAACTGCCGGAGAACTACAATTATCTGGACATCACCGCGCTATCGGTGGAAGTGCGCCAGAAGTTGCACGCGCAGCGTCCGGAAACGCTGGGCCAGGCATCGCGCATTTCGGGCGTGACGCCGGCGGCCATTTCGCTGTTGCTGGTGCATCTGAAAAAAGCCGGTTTCGGTGGTTTCGTTCAGAAAGATGAGGCAGCATGAAGGTGTTTGACCGGGCCACGCCTGGCCGCGATGTAATAACTGAACTTTTGAAGCAAGGCATCAAGCAGCTGCCACTGGCGCTGAGCGAGGAACAGGTGGAAAAGCTGCTGGACTACCTGCACCTGCTGAACAAGTGGAACTCGGTGTACAACCTGACCTCGGTGCGCGATCCATTGGAAATGGTGAAGCTGCACCTGCTGGACTCCCTGGCAGCGGTGCCGGCGTTCGCCGGCGCCACCAATGTGCTGGACGTGGGAGCAGGGGGCGGGCTGCCGGGCATGGTGCTGGCCATCAGCCGCCCGGACATGAAAGTGTCGATGATCGACACGGTGCATAAGAAGACCGCCTTCCTCAATCAGGTGAAGGCGGAGCTGGGATTGAGCAACGTCACGGTGTACACGAAGAAGGTGCAGGAACTGGAAGTGAGGACGAAATTCGACGTCATCACCTCCCGGGCATTCGCCGACCTGTCAGACTTCGTCAACTGGTCGGGGCACCTGCTGCAAGAGGGCGGGCAATACATCGCCTTGAAAGGCACGGCGCCGGCAGAGGAGCGCGAGCGACTGCCAGCACCATGGAAAGTGCGGAAACTGGAGCCTTTGGCAGTGCCGGGGCTGGACGCGGAACGTCATCTGGTTTTCATTCAAGCAGAAACTGCATAAACGATTTATACGGTATAAATGGTTTATATCGTATAAATAGTATAAATCGTTTATACCGTTTATATCGTATAAATCAATAGCATCAACCAAGATAAGAATTACATGGCAAAAATTTTTTGCGTAGCAAATCAAAAGGGCGGCGTAGGCAAGACCACCACCACCGTTAACCTCGCCGCCGGTCTGGCAAAACTGGACCAGCGCGTGCTGCTGGTCGACCTGGACCCGCAGGGCAACGCCACCATGGGTGCGGGCATCAACAAGGCAGGACTGAAAGCATCGACCTACGAGGTGATGCTGGGCACGGCCGACGTGGCCGCCGCGCGTCAGCGCTCCGAGCCGGGCCACTTCGACGTGCTGCCATCCAACCGCGAGCTGGCCGGCGCGGAAGTGGAGATGGTGGAACTGGACAATCGCGAGCGCCGCCTGAAGGATGCGCTGGCCGTTGTGGATAAAGAGTACGACTTCATTCTGATCGACTGCCCGCCGGCGCTGTCGATGCTGACGCTGAACGGCCTGTGCGCCGCGCATGGCGTCATCATCCCGATGCAGTGCGAGTACTACGCGCTGGAAGGCTTGTCCGATCTGGTCAACACCATCAAGAAGGTGCACGCCAACCTCAACCCGGACCTGAAGATCATCGGCCTGCTGCGCGTGATGTTCGATCCGCGCATGACGCTGTCGCAGCAGGTGTCGGCCCAGCTGGAGCAGCACTTCGGCGACAAGGTCTTCAAGACCATCATCCCGCGCAATGTGCGCCTGGCGGAAGCGCCGTCGTACGGCGTGCCCGGCGTGACCTTCGATCCGACCTCCAAGGGCGCGCAGGCGTACATCGCCTTCGGCGCCGAGATGGTCAAGCGTATCAAGAAAATGTAAGGCAATCACATGGCAACCAAAAAACTCAAAGGCCTGGGTCGCGGCCTGGAAGCGCTGCTTGGCGGCGACGGCGACATCACCACTGCGGACGCCAACACGCCGTCCGAGCTGAACGTCACGCAAATGCAGGCCGGCAAATACCAGCCGCGCACGCGCATGGACGAGGGCGGCTTGCAGGAGCTGGCCGCATCGATCAAGACCCAGGGCATCATGCAGCCTATCCTGGTGCGCCCGATCGGCAAGGACAAATACGAGATCATCGCCGGCGAGCGCCGTTTCCGCGCTGCGCAATTGGCCGGCCTGGAGGTGCTCCCCGTTTTGGTGCGCGATGTCGACGACCAGGCCGCCGCCGCCATGGCGCTGATCGAGAACATGCAGCGCGAGGATCTCAATCCGCTGGAAGAAGCGCAGGGCATCCATCGCCTGATCACCGACTTCAGCTTCACGCATGAGCAGGCCGCCAACGCGGTCGGCCGTTCGCGCAGCGCCGTGTCCAACCTGCTGCGCCTGATGAACCTGGCGGCGCCGGTGCAAACCATGCTGATGGCCGGCGATATCGACATGGGCCACGCGCGCGCCTTGCTGGCGGTGGATGCGGCGACCCAGATCAACCTCGCCAACATGGTGGTGGCCAGGCGCCTGTCGGTGCGCGAGACCGAGAAGCTGGTGGCCAGGACCGTGGAAGAACTGAAGGCCTCGCCGAAGGAAGCGCGCGTCAAGGAAAAATCGGGCGACATCGTCCGCCTGGAAGAGGAACTGTCCGACACCCTGGCCACGCCGGTGGTGTTCAAGATGGGACCGAAAGGGCGCGGCCAGATGATCATCGACTTCGCCGACCTCGACATCCTGGACGGCGTGCTGGCCCGCCTGCGGGCTTAAAGCGGTTGCATGACTTTTAGTAAATATTTATAAACTACGATATACTTATTTGATAACATTCCAAATGGAAAAAATGAATGTCAAAAAGTATGTTGTTGAAAGCGTTGCGCGCGGGCGCGGCCGTAGTCGCGCTCCTGCTGCCCGGCGCAGCCATGGCAGCGGCCGGCGCCACCTTTATTTCCCAGAGCGTGCCGCATACCATGCAGCTCGGGAAGACCTATTCGGTTTCCGTCACCTATAAGAATACCGGCACCACCAAATGGAGCAGCGGCCAGTACCGTCTCGGCGCCCAGCACCCCAACGACACCCGCCGCTGGAGTAGTGAGCGGATTGACCTGCCTCCCGGGGTGGAAGTGGCGCCGAATGCGCTGTACACCTTCACGTTTGACGTCGCCGTCAGCGACGCGCGCTATTGCCGGGCCACGGCAAATGATCAGGTGAGTGATTGTCATTTCCAGTGGGGGCTGGTGCAGGAGCGTGTGGCGTGGCTGGATCGTGGTGTCCCGACGCTGGTGGAAGTATTTGACGCGCCGGTAGTGCGCTCGCCGGCGCCGCCGGTCGCGCCGCCAGTGGCGGTCGATCCGGGCGCGTTCACCGCCGCCAACTTCCGCGGCGCGAACGTGCTGATGCAGACTTACGGCGACAACCGCCTGTGCGATCACACCGCGTGGCTGCCGGAGGGCGGTGACGCCGACCTCATCATCGACAACGCCGTGGCAATGGGACTCAATGTGCTGCGTATGGCGGTGATCCTGCCGCCCAGGACGCCAGGCGCACCATCGGACTGGCTGGCGGATAATCCGCGCTATCGCTATGTCTGCGCCGACCCCGACAAGAAAGAGTGGGGCGCCGAAACCAATCGCGCGGTACTGGTCCAGGGCGTGATCGGCAAGGTACAAAGCTTCATGGACAAGGCTGGCGACGCCGGCCTGAAGGTCATCCTGGTGCTGGACGGCTACACCAAGCACGACGCCAACTGTTATTGGAAGAAAAGCTTCCTCGACGTGCGCGACAGCGCAGAGGCCCTGATCAAGACCTTCAAGACCCACCGCGCCCTGCTGGCCTGGGACGTCATGAACGAGCCGATGTGGAACGCCGTCGCCTTTGGCTGCGTGCGCTCGACCGATGACTACGCTTCCGTGGTGCGCGCCGTCGGCTCCATGTACAACCTGGTGCGTAGTCATGACGCGCTGCATCCCACCACGGTGGGCGAAGCTCAGATTCCGCTACTCAAATACTGGAAGGATATTTCCTCGTTCGCCAGCCCGCACCTGTATGTGGCCGCGAACAGCCGCGACAGCGCCAGTCTCGACCAGATCAACTTTATCGAAGCCGCCGCGCTGCGCCAGATGACCCGCGAATACGGCAACACCATGCCGCTGGTGGTTGGCGAGTTCGGCAGCCAGGACCCGGACCCGCAGTTCAACGAGGCTTACTACGAGCGCTTTCTCGATGGCTTGACGGTGGCCGATCGCGGTTACATGCTGTGGTCGCTCTCCCCCAGCCCGAATCAGCAAGCCTATTCCGTCATCACGCCCCAAGGGGAGCTCAAGCCCGCCGGGCAGCTGTTACAGCGCCGCCGCTGGTATCCGGTGGTGCAGCAGCTGTACGTGGCTTACCTCGGCTACCCGGCCGACCGCGGCGGCCTGGATAACTTTGCCACGCGTTTGGCCGAACTTGCCGCCGATATGCGTGCCCGTGGCCGGACCCTGGAGCCCACCCTGCCAGCCATCGACCAGGCTTATCTCACCGAGCCGGAGCTGCGCCAGATGGTGGACAGCCTGTTTGCCAGCGCGTCTTTCCGACAACGTTACACGCCCGACCACGCGGACGCCTATGTGCGGCAGATTTATCTACAGCTGTTTAACCGCCAGCCCGACGCCGATGGCTTGAAGTTCTGGGTCGACAACATGAACTACTTTGGCCTGGAAAAGAGCCGTGCGGTATTGTCCATCCTTGCCTCGCAGGCCGAGACCGACGCGGCCACCAGCAGCAAGAAAGCGGCTGTGGCGGCGATCTTCTCGGCCAGCTTGAACACGCAGCAACGACGGGATTGTTATGCGGGCGCCAACGCGGTGGCGGCCGGAAGGGCATTGCTGGACCCCGTCACCGCCCAGACTGATGTTGCTGTGTATCAACCTAAGATCGCGGCAGCCATCACCACGCTGTGCGCGTTGTAAGCGGCTGGTAAGTGCCTTCATGGCAAAATGGCCAACTGGTTCCAAAGTGGTGCAAAGCGCACGGAAATGTTTCTAAAAGCGTCGCTTTCGTGCACCAAATGCGATGCTGCGGTGCAGCATGTTTGACGTGATACAGGAAAGACACATATAATCACGCGTCTTTGGGGTTTAATCGGCTTTTAAGGGAGGCTCGGCAGTGAGTAGTTCCACGAGCATCTCCAAGCCGGTGTTCCGAGTCGTCGCCCTCCAGTTTGCCGTCGCAACTGGGTTCGCCTTGCTCGCCTGGAATATGGGCGGAGTAATCAAAGCTTGGTCGGCCGCCTATGGCGGAGCAATCGCAGTCATCGGGAGTCTGATGTACGCGATGATTGTTGCGGGCGGAACAAATGACGCCAAAAAAGCTTTTCGCGCGCATGTGCGCGCCGAAGTGACAAAGATTTTTATCACGGTAGTGCTGTTCGTGTTGGCGCTGCTGTTGTTTCAGTCGGCCTCATGGTTATGGCTGATCTTGGGTTTCGCGGTGTCAACTTTCGCTTATTGGCTGGCATTGCTCGCAATTTAATCACCAAAATCTTATATTTTTATGACCACTGAACACGTCGGGCACGAAGCGCCCACCAATATCGAATATATCCAACACCACTTAAGCCACCTGAAATCGGCCGACGGCATGTACAACCTGGACACGTTCTGGGTTTCGGCCATTCTGGGCGCGATTTTCCTCGGCGTGTTCTGGCTGGCCTCGCGCCGCGCCACCGCCGGCGTGCCGGGCAAGCTGCAAAACTTCGTCGAAGCCGTGATGGAACTGGTCAACGACGTGGTCAATTCGGCGTTCCACGCCAAGAGCAAGGTCATCGCCCCGCTGGCGATCACCATCTTCTGCTGGGTCTGGCTGATGAACGCCATGGACTTCCTGCCGGTCGACCTGCTGCCCAAACTCCTGTCCTTCGTTGGCGTCCACAAGCTGCGTGTCGTGCCGACCGCCGACGTCAACCACACTTTCGGCATGTCCTTCGGCGTCATGCTGTGCATTATTGGTTTCTCGATCAAAGCCAAAGGTCTCGGCGGCTGGGGTAAAGAGCTGCTGACCGCGCCGTTCCACGCGCATGGCTTCATGGCCATCGTGCTGGCGCCGATCAACTTCGTCTTCCAGATGATCGAGTTGCTGGCCAAGCCACTGTCGCTGTCGCTGCGTTTGTTCGGCAATATGTACGCCGGCGAACTGCTGTTCATCCTGATCGCACTGCTGCCATGGTGGGCGCAGTGGCTGCTCGGTGGTCCATGGGTTATCTTCCACATCCTGGTGGTGACTCTGCAAGCGTTTGTCTTCATGGCGCTGACGGTTGTGTATCTGGCCATCGCGGTTGAGAAGCACTAAGCAATAATCGTTTTTCACTTTTTAGTATCTGTAGTCTTTTTTAAATCTTAGGAGAAATTTCAATGCAAGCTCTGATCGCACAAGTACAAAGCATGACCGTTCTGGCAGCCGCTATCATCATCGGCCTGGCCGCTATCGGCACCGCTCTGGGTTTCGCCATTCTGGGCGGTAAATTCCTGGAAGCCTCGGCCCGTCAACCAGAACTGATGCCACAACTGCAAACCAAGCTGTTCGTTATCGCTGGTCTGCTGGACGCGATCTCGATGATCGGCGTTGGTGTTGCCCTGCTGTACACCTTCAGCAACCCATTCCTGGCTGCTGTTCTGTCCGCTGCTCAGTAATTCGCTCCACCCTAGGAGAAACTTTTAGTTAGGAGCAAAGGTATGGACATCAATATGTCTCTCATCGGCCAGATGATCACCTTCGCGGTGTTGGTCTGGGTGTCGATGAAGTTCGTATTTCCTTCGCTGAACGCAGCGTTGGATGAGCGTGCCAAGCGTATCGCTGACGGTCTGGCCGCGGCCGACCAAGGCCAGCAAGCAATGGTCGTGGCTGAAAAGCGCGCCAGCGAAGCACTGGCCGGTGCGCGCGAAGAAGCTTCGCAACGTGTTGCCGACGCTGAAAAGCGCGCGCAACTGGTGGCGGAAGAAATCAAAGCGAATGCACAAGCCGAAGCGAACCGCATCATTGCGCAAGCCAAGGCCGAAGCCGAGCAGCAACTGGCCACCGCGCGTGAAGCGCTGCGCGCTCAGGTGGCTGACCTGGCTGTGAAGGGCGCCGAGCAAATCCTCAAGCGCGAAGTCAACGCCTCGGCCCACGCCGAACTGTTGTCGCGCCTGTCTGTCGAGCTGTAATCATGGCAGAAAACGCAACCGTCGCCCGTCCCTACGCGGAAGCTCTGTTCCGCGTAGCCCAAGCAGGTAAGGAATCGTTCACCCTCGCGGCGTGGTCCGAACTGGTGGCCGAACTGGCCCAGATCGGTGCCCACCCCGAGGTGCAAGCATTCGCCCGCAACCCGAAAGCGTCGGCCAGCGATATCGTCGCCGCCATCACGGCCCTGGTGAAATCGCCGCTGAACACGGAAGCGAAAAACTTCCTGTCCATGCTGGTCGAAAATGGCCGTATCAGTCTGCTGCCGGAAATCGGCGCGCAGTTCCACGCGTTGAAGAACGCCGTGGAAGGCGCAGCGGACGCTGCCATCACCAGTGCCTTCGAGCTGAGCGCCGCTCAAGTAAGCGAGCTGGTCGCTACGCTGGAAAAGAAATTCAGCCGCAAGCTGAACCCGGTCGTGACCGTGGATCCAGCGCTGATCGGTGGCGTGCGCGTGGTCGTTGGCGATGAAGTGCTGGACACTTCGGTCCGCGCCAAGTTGCAGCAAATGCGTGTTGCACTGGTCGCTTAAGAGAGCTGACCGCTTAGAACAGATTCTTCATCTCGCGCAAGCTGAGAGAAACACTTTTAGGAGTTAGTATGCAACTCAACCCATCTGAAATCAGCGAGCTGATCAAGAGCCGTATCGAAGGCCTTGATGGTGGCGCTGAAGTACGTAACCAAGGCACGGTGATTTCCGTGGCCGACGGTATCGTCCGCATTCACGGCCTGTCGGAAGTCATGCAGGGCGAGATGCTGGAATTCCCAGGCAACACCTTTGGCCTGGCAATGAACCTGGAGCGCGACTCGGTCGGCGCCGTGATTCTGGGTGCTTACGAGCACATCTCGGAAGGCGACACCGTCAAAACCACCGGCCGTATTCTGGAAGTGCCAGTCGGTCCTGAACTGCGTGGCCGCGTGGTCAACGCCCTGGGCCAGCCGATCGACGGCAAAGGCGCCATCGAGACCAAGCTGACCTCGCCAATCGAAAAGATCGCGCCGGGCGTGATTGCCCGCGAGTCCGTGTCGCAGCCGATGCAGACCGGCCTGAAGTCGATCGACGCGATGGTACCAATTGGCCGTGGCCAGCGTGAGCTGATCATTGGCGACCGCCAGACCGGTAAGTCGGCAGTCGCGGTTGATGCGATCATCAACCAAAAAGGCCAGGGCATGACTTGCATCTACGTTGCAATCGGCCAGAAAGCCTCGACCATCAAGAACATCGTGCGCTCGCTGGAAGAGCACGGCGCGCTGGAGTACACCATTGTGGTGGCCGCCTCGGCGTCGGAATCGGCCGCCATGCAGTACATCTCGGCCTACTCGGGCTGCACCATGGGCGAATACTTCCGCGACCGCGGTGAAGACGCCCTGATCGTCTACGATGACCTGTCGAAGCAAGCTGTTGCCTACCGTCAGATCTCGCTGCTGCTGCGCCGTCCACCAGGCCGCGAAGCCTACCCAGGCGACGTGTTCTACCTGCACAGCCGTCTGCTGGAACGCGCAGCCCGCGTGAACGCCGACTACGTCGAAGCCTTCACCAACGGTGAAGTCAAAGGCAAGACCGGTTCGCTGACCGCGCTGCCGATCATTGAAACCCAGGCTGGCGACGTTTCGGCGTTCGTGCCAACCAACGTGATTTCGATTACCGACGGCCAGATCTTCCTGGAAACCTCGCTGTTCAACTCGGGTATCCGTCCGGCGATTAACGCCGGTATCTCGGTGTCGCGCGTGGGTGGTGCCGCTCAGACCAAGGTCATCAAAAACCTGTCCGGCGGTATCCGTACCGACCTGGCACAGTACCGTGAACTGGCTGCGTTCGCGCAGTTCGCTTCGGACCTGGACGAGTCGACCCGCAAGCAGCTGGACCGCGGCGCCCGCGTGACCGAACTGCTGAAGCAGAAACAATACTCGCCTCTGTCGATCTCCCTGATGGCCGCTTCGCTGTTCGCAGTGAACAAGGGCTACCTGGACGACGTCGAAGTCAAGAAAGTACTGTCGTTCGAAGCCGGCCTGCATGCGTACCTGAAGACCAAACAAGCTGACCTGCTGTCGAAGATTGAATCGTCGAAGCAACTGGACAAAGACGGCGAAGCCGCCCTGTCCGCTGCCATCGCCGACTTCAAGAAATCCGGCGCATTTTAAGATGCTTGGCGCTCCAGCTTAAACCTGGAGCGCCATCAGCGCAGAAGGAGTAAGGACTCATGGCAGTAGGCAAAGAGATACGTGGCAAGATCAAAAGCGTAGAAAATACGAAGAAGATCACCAAGGCGATGGAAATGGTCGCCGCATCGAAAATGCGCAAAGCGCAGGATCGCATGCGCGCCGCCCGTCCCTACAGTGAGAAGATTCGCAACATCGCTGCTAATCTGGCTAACGCGAACCCAGAATACACGCACCCGTTCCTGGCCGATGAAGCCAAGGATGCGGCCAAGGCGGTGGGCTTCATCGTCGTCACCACGGACAAAGGTCTGTGCGGCGGCATGAATACCAACGTGCTGCGTCTGGTGACGAACAAAGCGCGTGAGCTGGAAAACGCCGGCAACAAGATTGCTGCCGTTGCGGTGGGTAATAAGGGTTTGGGCTTCCTGAACCGCACCGGTGTGCCGGTGGTTGCACAAGTGACCCAGATCGGCGACACCCCGCACCTGGAAAAACTGATCGGTCCGGTCAAAGTCATGCTGGAAAAATTCCAGAATGGCGAAGTGGACGCGGTTTACCTGTGCTACACCAAGTTCATTAACACGATGAAGCAGGAGCCAGTGGTGGAACAACTGCTGCCATTGCCACCTGCGAAGAAGCAGGCCGATGAAGGTAATCACAACTGGGATTACATCTACGAGCCAGACGCGGCGACCGTGATCGATGAACTGCTGGAGCGCTATGTAGAAGCGCTGGTGTACCAGTCGGTAGCGGAAAACCTGGCGTCCGAGCAATCGGCGCGTATGGTGGCGATGAAGGCGGCAAGCGACAACGCAGGTAGTGTGATCGGCGAACTGAAGCTGATCTACAACAAAACCCGCCAAGCTGCGATTACCAAAGAACTCTCCGAAATCGTCGCCGGTGCGGCAGCGGTTTAAACGAATTTAACTATATTTGAAGGAACGAACATGGCTGATGGCAAAATCGTTCAGTGTATCGGCGCGGTGGTTGACGTTGAGTTTCCACGCAACGCAATGCCTAAGGTATTTGATGCCTTGAAGATGGAAGGCTCCGAGCTGACGCTGGAAGTGCAACAACAACTGGGTGACGGCATCGTCCGTACCATTGCTCTGGGTTCGTCGGACGGTCTGCGTCGCGGCATGCAAATCCAGAACACCGGCAAGCCGATCATGGTGCCGGTGGGTCCTGCGACCCTGGGCCGCATCATGGACGTGCTGGGCAACCCGATCGACGAATGCGGTCCGGTCGCGCACGACCAACTGGCATCGATCCACCGCGCGCCTCCTGCATACGACGAACTGTCGCCATCGCAGGACCTGCTGGAAACCGGCATTAAAGTGATTGACCTGGTCTGCCCGTTCGCCAAAGGCGGTAAGGTCGGTCTGTTCGGTGGCGCCGGCGTCGGCAAGACCGTGAACATGATGGAACTGATCAACAACATCGCTAAAGCACACTCGGGTCTGTCCGTGTTTGCCGGTGTTGGTGAGCGTACCCGTGAAGGTAACGACTTCTACCACGAAATGGCTGACGCCAAAGTGGTTGACCTGGAAAACCCAGCCAACTCGAAAGTGGCGATGGTCTACGGTCAGATGAATGAACCACCAGGCAACCGTCTGCGCGTGGCGCTGACCGGTCTGACCATGGCCGAAGCGTTCCGTGACGAAGGCAAGGACGTTCTGTTCTTCGTGGATAACATCTACCGCTTCACCCTGGCCGGTACCGAAGTATCCGCACTGCTGGGCCGTATGCCTTCCGCAGTGGGTTACCAGCCGACCCTGGCCGAAGAGATGGGCCGTCTGCAAGAGCGTATCACCTCGACCAAGACCGGTTCGATCACCTCGATCCAGGCCGTGTACGTGCCAGCGGATGACTTGACCGACCCGTCGCCAGCGACCACCTTCGGTCACTTGGATTCGACCGTGGTTCTGTCGCGTGACATCGCCTCGCTGGGTATCTACCCTGCGGTGGATCCGCTGGACTCGACCTCGCGTCAGCTGGACCCGCTGGTGGTTGGCCAGGAACACTACGAAACCGCGCGCGCTGTTCAGGGCACCCTGCAGCGCTACAAAGAACTGCGTGACATCATCGCAATTCTGGGCATGGACGAACTGGCGCCTGAAGACAAGCTGACCGTGGCCCGCGCGCGTAAGATGCAGCGTTTCCTGTCGCAGCCGTTCCACGTGGCTGAAGTGTTCACCGGCGCACCAGGCAAGTACGTGTCGCTGAAAGACACCATCAAGGGCTTCAAGATGATCGCCTCGGGCGAACTGGATCACCTGCCAGAGCAAGCGTTCTACATGGTTGGCACGATCGAAGAAGCCATCGAAAAAGCCAAGAAACTCAACTAATTGTTGAGTCCGGCCCTGCTGTAAGGCAGGGCCGTTCTACCCGATAGGACACACATGGCAAACACTATTCACGTTGACGTGGTTTCGGCAGAAGAGTTGATCTACTCTGGCGAAGCCGAATTCGTCGCGTTGCCGGGTGAGCAGGGCGAGCTGGGTATCTACCCGAAGCACACGCCGCTGATCACCCGCATTCGTCCGGGCGCGGTGCGCATCCAGGTTCCGGGCCAGTCGGAGGAAGAGTTCGTCTTCGTCGCCGGCGGCCTGCTGGAAGTGCAGCCGAACGCCGTGACGGTGCTGGCGGATACCGCGATTCGCGGCAAGGATCTGGACGAGGCCAAAGCAACGGCCGCCAAGAAACGTGCCGAAGAAGCGCTGGCCAACAACAGCTCGGGCATCGACTACGCGAAAGCGCAAGCCGAACTGGCAGCGGCCATCGGCCAGCTGGCGGCGATCGCCAAACTGCGTCAGGTCGCCAAGCACTAAGCAACGCAACAGCAGCATCCAACAAAAAAGGCAGCCTCGGCTGCCTTTTTTTATCGCGCCAATTCGGCGGAAAAATACGCGTCTTCTTCCAGCAGCTGCTGCGCGGAATTCAGCAAGGAAATGGCTACCTCCCTGGGAACGGTGGGATATTGATCCAGAAACGCATCGATGGATTGTCCTGTCTCCAGACACGCAAACAGACAGGAGACGGGGACGCTGGCGCCACGAAAGACGGGCGCGCCTCCCATGATCTCTGGATCGCTGTGGTACGCTTTATTGTCCATTGCTTCGACCAGCCCACTCTCGATCGGCTTGCCTTGCGTTTCAAACAGCAAATCCACAAAAGCGCGAGCCACTTCGGTCGGCCTTTCGCCGCGCGGGTCCCAGCCTTGGTGCGCCTCCATTTCCGCCGCCGCTTGGAGCAGCAAATCCCCCAGTTCATGCGTGGCCGGGAAAGAACTCGGTTTTTTCTTAGTCATGTCCAGTCCTTCTTCATTGAAAAAGCTAATAGACCCTGAAATTAGGCGTTTAGTTCTCTGACTTTATCCATTGTGGATAAAGCAGCTTTGATTTTACGCATTCATCGTCGAGGCACTTTCTTGTCTTTGGATCGGGCAGTGGCGGCACGCTGAAGGACTTTCCACTTCGCTACCTCGGCGATGCGATCAAGCGGCGTTTGCTCGCTGCGGCGTGCTTCGCGTAACAGCTTGTGATAGTTCTGTAGACGGTCGGCATCCACCACATCGCGCACGGCGCAGCCGGGCTCGCTGGCGTGACGGCAATCGCGGAACTGGCATTGCGCTGCCAGCGCGTCAATGTCCTCGAAGCTGGCGGCGATGCTGGCTTCATCGGCATCGGGTTGCCAGCTGCGCAGGCCGGGTGTGTCGATGATGCAGGCGCCGCTGGCGCACTGGTGCAGCGAACGCGCGGTGGTCGTGTGCCGGCCTCGGCCATCGCCGTGCCGGACGCCGCCGGTTTGCTGATGCGCCTGCGCCAGCGTGTTGGTCAGCGAGGATTTGCCGGCGCCGGAGGAGCCCAGCAATACCAGTGTCTGCCCTGCGCCCAGCCATGGCGACAATTGCACAGCTGCGTCCCCGCTCAGCGTATTCACGGCCAGCAGGGGAATGTTGGCAGGCAGGCGCTGGCGCAGCAGTTCCATGCGCGGTTGCGCATCCTCCGCGATATCGGCCTTGCTCAGCACGATCACCGGATCGACGTTGGCGGTCTTGACGATGGCAAGATAGCGTTCCAGCCGGCGCGGATTGAAGTCCTTGTCCAGGCCCATCACCAGCAGCGCCGTGTCGACGTTGCTGACCAGGCTGTGGTGCCGGCCATCGCTGCCGCGCCGGGCGATGTGCGTGACGGGCGGCAGCAGGGCGCACAGCCAATGCTCGTCATGTGATGGTGTGCTGCTGAGGACCCAGTCGCCGACGGCGAGGTCTGCGCCGCGCAGCGCGGCCAGGGCGCGTGCGCGCCGCTCATTTTGGCCGTCGTGCACGGTCAGCCACTCGCGGTGAATTTCTGTGATGCGGACCAGCCGCGTGCCTTCAGGCGCGTCGTGCAGCTGGCTGACGATGGTGTTGTTTAAGCCGATACGGCGCAGTGATGCGAAATCGATGTCGATCATGATGTTGATTCCAGTAAGACGAACGATACCCTTCGCGGCAAGGCGAACGGGCGACGAATACGGGAAGTCAGCTGCGCGACAACGCGCGGATCAACAAGCGGGCAGGTGTCCTGGCGTAATCAGGCAGCCGACAGGAGGGCAATATCTACGTGGCGCATTTGTTGGTCTCCTGTGGTTGAGTGGAGCGAGCAGTGTGTCACTTGATCGGCGCGGCGTCAATGGCTTTGCAGCTGCGGCGATAGTCGGCCGGGGGCTTGCCGACCAGCTTTTCGAAGTCGGTGGTGAAGTGGGCCTGATCGTAGTAGCCCAGTTGTTGGGCCAGCGCTGCCAGGTCGATGTCGCTGCCTTTGGCCAGCAGGTCGGCGGCGTCCAGCAGGCGTTTGCGGCGGATGATCCATTTCGGACTGGCGCCGATGTAGTCTTTGAACAGCATCTGCAATTTGCGCACGCCGATGTCCGTGTGATCGGCCAACTGCCGCACTTGCGTGATGCCGGCCTCGGTCTCAATCACATGCAGGATGCCGGCGATGCGCTCCACCTGCGGATCAGGCGCGGGCAGGACGCGACGCAACAGGGCGCTCGCGGCGGTTACCATGCCGGCGTCATCGGGCGCGGACAGCACGCTGCGCTCGGTCTCGGCATCGTCGCAATCAAACACGGCCGACAAGGGCAAGGTGCGGTCGGTGATCGATTGCATCGGCTGCCGCAGGACCGCGCGAAACGCGCCCGGCCGGAAGCTCACGCCCAGCACGCGCCCGCTGCCGCGCAGCGTGTATTCAAACGAACCGGTCATCACGCCGAACACCGCCGTGCGGCCTTCATCGAACACCACGTGGATGGCATGGCGGGGCAGGGTGCGCTGCACGTGCGTCACGCCATCCGGCAGCGACCACGCCACCAGCCAGAAGAAGTCGACAAACGGCGACAGGTCGGCTTCCGGCAGATAGCGCTCCAGGCGGAACATGCGTTCACCGGCGGCCGGATTGACCACTCCGCGGGTCGGACGAGGTACACTGTGCAGCGTTGTCATTTAGCGTTCGCGTTTTTACAAGACCGTCATCTTAGCAAGCTTTATCGTGAGTTTTTCACCACCACCAAGGAGAAACGCATGAACCAGCAACTGACCTTGTATCACTGCCCGCACTCGCGCTCGACCGGCGTGCTGACCCTGCTCGAAGAACTGCACGCGCCCTACGAGCTGCATGTGATGAACATGAAAAAAGGCGAGAACCGCGAACCCGCCTATCTGGCCATCAACCCCATGGGCAAGGTGCCGGCCATCCGCCATGGCGACGCCATCGTCACCGAGCAGGTGGCCATCTACCTCTACCTGGCCGACCTGTTCCCGCAAGCGAAACTGGCGCCGCCGCTGGGCGATCCGTTGCGCGGGCCATACCTGCGCTGGATGGCTTTCTACGGCAGCTGCTTCGAGCCCGCCATCGTCGACCAGTGGATGAAGAACAAGCCAGCCGACAAGCAAGCCTGTCATTACGGCGACTACGACACCATGTTCAACACCCTGGTCGAGCAGCTGTCGAAAGGCCCCTACCTGCTGGGCGAGCAGTTCAGCGCGCTGGATGTGTTGTGGGCCACCGCCTTCCGCTGGATGCTGATGTTCGGCATCGTGCCCAAGCTGCCTGTGATTGAAGCGTATGTGCAGCGCGTGAACAGCCGCCCGGCCGCCATCGCCGCCCATGAGAAAGACGGGGCGCTGGCCGCGGAGCAGGCCGCCGCGGCCTGATCAGCGCTTCTCTTCCATCAGCGCCAGCAGGTGACCGTCCGGATCGCGGAAGAAGCCCATCCACAATTCGTGGTCGGGCATCTTGGCGATCAGGTGCGGCTCGCGTTCGAAGGCCACGCCCTTGGCTTGCAGTTCGGCCGCCACCGCTTCAATCTGTGCAACCTTGAAGTAGTGGCAGACGCCGGTGCCGGCGTCGATCTTGTCCTTGCCGCCTTCCAGCATCAGCCGCACGCCGCCGCAATCGAAGAACACCAGATCGCCATAGCGGAACAGCTTGGGCAAGCCCAGTGCCTCGCCGTAAAACTGCTCGGCACGGTCGGCGCTGGTGACGGGAAGGGCGAACTGGCCCAGTGTGGACAAACCCATGACGGTCTCCTTATGGCGGCCCGCGCCGCGAGGTGTGGATGTGAGCGGCCCCCGGTTGCAAGGCCTTTTTGATGAGAGCAAGCGCTAACTCCGGCTGGGCGCTGCCGCACATGAAGATGTCGGCGGCGGCGAAGCCGCATTCCGGCCAGGTGTGGATGGTGATGTGGGATTCGGCCAGCAGCACCACGCCGGTCACACCCTGGCCCTCGCCAAAACCGTGGAAGTGGCTGAACAGCACGCATGCGCCGGCGCGTTCGGCGGCGTCGCGCAGCAGGGTTTCCAGCGCGGCGCAGTTGCTCAGTTTTTCGGCAGCGATGCCGCTCAGATCAGCCAGCACGTGGGCGCCGGACGGTGCGTGGGCCGTGGCGCTCGCGGCTGGCGTGGCGCCGCCGGGCAGCGTGTCGCGCCTCACTTGTGGCCTCCGCCGCCCGAACCGCCGCCCCAGCTGCCGCCACCGCCGCCGGTGTGCGAACTCCAGGTGCTGCCGCGATAGCCGCTGCCGGTGCTGGCGCCGCCGCTCATGCGCGTCCAGCTGCTGCCGGCGCTGAACAGCACCACGATGATCGCGTAGATGAAAAATTTGCTCATGCCTGATCGTTGTTATCGAGGTAAATCGCCGGGAGATAGATCGCCAGTGCGCCGATCGCGCTCAGCAACCAGGTCTCGGAAAAATTCGCCAGCAGCGGGACCGCATTCAACACCAGCATGAACCAGATGATGTACTTGGCGGTATTGCGATAGCGGTTGTTGGCGAACGGCTTGTTTTTGGACGGCGATTTCACGCGGCCCTTGAACGCGGCACCAAACCACAGCGCCAGCTGGTCGGCCGATACCGGCGCGGAGCGCGACCACGTCATCTCGCTCTCCGTGGTTTCGGACGCCAGCCGCAACTGGCCGGCCTGGAATTCCTCCACCCGCGTGCGGTCGCCCACGGCCACGCGCCAATTGAAGGCGCCCACCGCGTAGGTCACCACCGAACCGTAGTCGTACAGCCGGGAAAACTGGACTTTATCCACAAGCACCGTCGGCTCGCCCGGTGCGTAGGCGACCGGCCATTCGGCCAGCACGTTGGCGCCGGACCAGCCTTCGTCGGTCTCCACCAGCCACGAGAAGCCGGAGCGCGGGCCGTACATCAGGTACTCGTTCCACTGCGTGCCCTCGTCGTCGGCGCGGCGCATCATGCCGATGATGGTGAATTCCTGGTTGTTGATTTTCGCGGACGCGCCCAATTCAAGCGTCAGCGGCACGGCGGCCACGCGTTCGCCGGCTGCCACCACTTGCGCTTCCGGACTGGCGGCGTCGATCTGCGTGGCGCACGCCGGGCACACCAGATTGGCCGTCACACCGGGCAGGTATTTGATCGGACTGCCGCAGGACGGGCAATCCAGCGCATCCAGCTTGCCGCGATACCGGCCGGCCGCGCGCTGGATGGTGTCGTCGTCGCGCAGCAGTTGGCATTGCAGGCTATCCAGCGTGACGGCCAGGCCGGTGTAAATCATGGGACGCGGCGAATCCGAATAATCGAGCGTGATGAACTCCGCACCGCGGCGAAAATCCGCCACGCGCGCCTGATAGCCGTCGCCCACCTTGAACGGCAGCTCGCCCTGGCCGCCGACGCAGTCGGCCACGCGCACTTCGGCCGCCAGGTAAGGCGCGCCGTTGATGGCATAACGTTGTCCCGGCCTCAGCTTCTCGAATGACGGCAGCTGTGCCTCGCCCTGATACTCGGCGGTGATGGTGTACATGCCGGACGAATCGCCCAGCCACGAGGTTTTGCCGTCGTCGAAAATCAGATACCACTCGTTCCACATGCCGGCCGGGTAGCGCAGCTGGATGCGCCCGACCACCGTGAACGGCCGCCCACCCAGCACGCCGGCGGTACCGATCTGGATCGGCGAATAGTCCTCCAGCACGGACGACATCTTGCCCAGATCCTTGACCGCGTCCGCATCCTTGAGCACACGCGTGCTGCAATACTCGCAGACCGCCATGACCGAGGCATGCGAGCGGAATTTGACCTCCGCGCCGCAGCTGGGGCAGGAAACGATTTGCACGCGCTTAGCCGATCAGTTTTTTCAGCAGTTCGGCTTTGGCGCTGTCGTAGTCGGCGGCCGAGATCAGGCCTTTGTCCAGCAGGCCCTTGAGTTTTTCCAGGCGCGCCTCGATCGGCTCTTCGGCCGGCGCCGGAGCGGCGGATGGCGCCATTGCCGCGCCCATGCTCTGGCCGATCACTTGGCCCACCGTCATGCCGGCGCCCAGACCCGCGCCGATGCCGGCCAGGCCGCCCTCGTTCCCGGCCGCCAGCGGAATTGAGCTGGCCACCTGATACTTGGTGAAGCCGGCCAGCTTGTCCGCGCTCATGCCGCCTTTCATGCCGGCCGAGATGCGCTCGTCCAGCGCCGCTTGCAGTTCTTCCGGCAGGCTGACGCTGGCCACGTTGAACTCATCCAGCCCGATGCCGTAGCGTGCGAAGGCGGTGGTCAGGTCGCCCTTGACCTGCTGCGCCATCAGCGCCTGGTTGGCCGCCATGTCGAGGAAGGGTACTTGCGAGGCGCCCAGCGAGCTGGCCATGGTCGCCATCAGGATGCCGCGCAGCTGGTCTTCCACCTCATCGCGGGTGTACACCTCGCGGGTGCCGCTGACTTCCGTGAAGAAAGCGCGCGCATTGATCACGCGGTAGGAGTACATGCCGAAGGCGCGCACGCGCACCATGTCGAAGTCCTTGTCGCGGATGGTGATCGGCTGCGCCGTACCCCATTTGCGGCCGGTCTGCACGCGGGTGCTGAAAAAATAGACATCCGACTTGAATGGCGAGGCAAACAGCTTGTCCCAGTTTTTCAGGTTGGTCAGCACTGGCAGGGTTTGCGTGGTGAGCGTGTGGGTGCCGGGACCGAACACGTCGGCCACCTGGCCTTCGTTGACGAACACCGCCACCTGCGACTCGCGCACCACCAGCTGGCCGCCGTTCTGAATCTCCTGATCGGCCATCGGATAGCGCCAGGCCAGCACGCCGTCGGTGTCCTCGTTCCATTGCAGTACATCGATAAACTGCTTCTTGATAAAGCTGCCGATACCCATGATGGTCCTCGCTTACGAAATGCAGGCGCCGTTAATCACGCCGATGGAAATGGAGATGGCGCCCAGCAGGCCGCCAAACGCAGTGTTGTTCGCTTCGATCTGGTCTTTCGACATATTCAGCACGCGGGTGGTGATGGCGTAGGCCAGCATCTGCACCACCATGGCGCCGAAGGCCCAGGCGGAAAACTCGCGGTAATCGCCAGTATGGACCAGCGCCGAACCGATGGTGATGGAAAAACCTATCAGCGCCCCGCCCAGCGATAGCGCCGCCGCCAGGTTGCCAAGGCGGATCAGCTTCACCTCGTCGAAAGGCGTCATCCACGTGTAGGCCTTGAAGAACACCGCCAGCAGCACGGCGGCCAGCAGCAGGTGGATCAGATAGTTTAGGATGGCGGGCACGGCGCACCTTCAGGTAAAGTGATTACTTGATAATAATGCAAACGAGCGTAAATGACCAAAAAGATTCTAATCCTGTCCGTCTTCGTGGTGGCATCCTGTGGGTTGGCGTATGAACTGATTGCCGGCGCGCTGTCCAGCTACCTGTTGGGCGACTCGGTGCTCCAGTTTTCCACGATTATTGGATGCTATCTGTTTGCCATGGGCGTGGGCGCGCATTTTTCCAAATATGTGCGCGATGAGGATGTGCTGTCGCGCTTTGTGGATATCGAACTGGCGGTGGGACTGGTTGGCGGCATCTCGGCGGCGACGCTGTTCCTGACTTTCTCGTGGATGCCGGCGCCATTCCGCACGCTGTTGTACACCATGGTGTTCCTGGTCGGCGCCTTTGTCGGCATGGAGGTGCCGCTGGTGATGCGCGCCCTGAATGCGCGCCAGACGGCGTTCAATGAACTGGTGAGCAAGGTGCTGACCTTCGATTATCTGGGCGCGCTGGCGGTGTCGCTGTTGTTCCCGCTGGTGCTGGCGCCGTATCTGGGGCTGGTGCGCACCGGCTTTTTGTTCGGGATGCTGAACGTCGGCGTGGCCCTGTGGACAATCAGGGCGTTTTCCACAGAGCTGAAAAATGTCATGGGCCGCATGCTGCGCGCCTGCTCGGTCCTGTGCCTGCTGGTGTTTGGCTTTGTCTTTGCCGACAAGCTGACTTACTGGGGCGAGCATGGCCTGTTTGGCGATGAAATCGTGTATGCCACCACCACGCCGTATCAGCGACTCGTCATCACCAAGTGGAAGGACGATACGCGCCTGTACATCAACGGCAACCTGCAATTCTCCTCGCGCGACGAGTACCGCTATCACGAAGCGCTGGTGCATCCGGTGTTGCAACCGATGCCGTGGGCGCGGCGCGTGCTGGTGCTGGGCGGCGGCGACGGTCTGGCGCTGCGCGAAATCCTGCGTTATCCGAACATCGGGCATGTGACGCTGGTGGACCTCGACCCGGCCATGACCAACGCCTTCACGCAACGTGAGGAACTGGTCAAGCTGAATCACGGCTCGTTCAGCGACAAGCGCGTGCGCGTGGTGAATGCCGACGCCGCGATCTGGTTGCAGCACAACGACGATATGTTTGACGCGGTGATCGTCGACTTCCCCGATCCTTCCAGCTTCGCGCTTGGCAAACTGTACTCGGTGCCGTTCTACGGCATGGTGCGCAAGCATCTGGCGGCGAATGGCCTGATGGTGGTGCAGTCGACTTCACCGTTCTTTGCGCCGCATGCTTACTGGACCATCGACGCCACGCTGCGCGAAGTCGGCATGAAGACGTATCCTTACCACGCCTACGTGCCGTCGTTCGGCGAGTGGGGCTTCATCCTGGCGTCGCCGCAGGCAGCTTACGCGCCGCCGGCCAGCTACCGCCTGCCGATGCGCTACCTGAACGCCGACACCACGCGCGAGATGTTCATTTTCCCGCCCGATATGAAGCCGATGGCGATGGAGCCGAATCGCCTCAACACGCAGTCGCTCGTGCATGAATTCGAGCAGGACTGGCGCCGGGTGATACGCTGATGCTGCGCCGTTCTTTCTTGGTCTGGGCTGGCGCTTCCGGACTGGCCGCCGCCGGCAGCGGACTGGCGTTCCAGCGCTGGCAGGAAATCACGCCCACGGTGCACTACGTCGGCCGTGACGAGGGCCACTTCCTGCGCGATCGCCGCGCGCTGCCGCCGCCATCGCAAGTTATCCACACCGATATCGCGATTCTCGGCTCGGGCGTGTCCGGCCTCACCGCCGCGTGGAAGCTGAAAAAGCTGGGCAAGACCGATGTGCTGATGATCGACGGCCCGCAACCCTACGGTAATGCCGCCGGTGGGGCGTTTGGCGAATACGCATATCCGACCGGCGCGCACTATCTGCCGCTGCCGTCGCCGGAGTCCACGCACGTGCGTGAAATCCTGGCGGACCTTGGCATCATCCAGAAGGATGCCTTTGCGGAGAAGCCTTACTACGACGAGCGCTTCATCCTGCACGCGCCCGAAGAACGGCTGCTGTTCAACGGCCACTGGCAGGATGGCTTCATTCCCACCGACGGCGTGCCGCGGTGGGAGCTGGATGAGCACAAGCGCTTCTTCGACGAGGTGCATCGGCTGCGCGGCTTGCACGGCGCGGATGGCCGCCGCGTGTTCGTGTTCCCGACCGTGATGTCGTCGGAAGACCCGCAGTGGCAGGCGCTCGACCGCATCACCCTCAAGCAGTGGATGGATCAAAACGGCTACAAGTCACCCACGCTTCACTGGTATCTGAATTACTGCTGCCGCGACGACTACGGTACGCGCTACGACCAGGTGTCGGCATGGGCCGGCCTGCATTACTACTGTAGCCGTTGGGGCCAGGCCGCTAACGCCGGCAACGGCGCGTGGCTGACATGGCCGGGCGGCTTGCAGCCGCTGGCTTCCGGCATGGAGCGCGCGGCCGCCATCAAGCGCATGGCCGGGACGGCGGTGTCGCTGAAAAAAACGGCGGATGGCGTGGAAGCGCTGTGCTTCAAGCTGGAAGACGGCAAGCCGACAACTTATCTTGTCCGCGCCCGCAAAGCCATATGCGCCATGCCGACCTACGTGGCCGCGCGCGTGGTGGAAAATATCGGTGATTACGGCTTTGACGCCGCCAGGCACGCGCCGGAATACGCGCCGTGGATGGTGGCGAACTTCCTGCTCAAGCGCTTCCCGCAAGAACTGCCTAGCCAGCCGCTATCGTGGGACAACGTGGTGTACAGCGAGCCGGGATTGGGCTTCGTGGTCTCGACGCATCAGGACATCCGCGTGCGGCCGCCGGAGAAAACCGTGTTCAGCGCCTACGTCGCGCTGTCGGACCGCAAGGCCAGCACGGCGCGCCATTGGATGGCTGCGGCCAAACCGGAGGAGTTGCTGGCGCTGGCCAGCGCCGATTTGAAAACCGCTTACGGTGCGCAGTTTGCGTCGTGCGTCGAGCGGGTCGACATCACCTTGCGCGGCCATGCGATGGCGGTCCCTTGGCCCAACTTCCGCAGCAACGCCGGCATGAAGGCGCTACGCGAGGTCGATGGTCCCATCCTGTTTGCCCATGCCGACCTGTCAGGATTCTCGGTCTTCGAGGAAGCCGCGTGGTGGGGCTATCGCGCAGCACAGTTGGCCGCCCGGTGATATGCTAAACCGATGACACACAATGCCCGCCAGCGCTTCCGCGCCTCCCCAAAGCTCAAGCTGCGCGACAAGGATGCCGACGACGCAACCTTCTCCAGTCGCGCCGCCAATCCCAAACTCGGTAAATCGCGCGGCAAGACGCTCGATCTGGAGCGCACCGCCGCGCTGATCGACCGCATCGCCGCCTTGCAGGACAAGCTGTATGCGCAGCACAAGCAGAAGGTGCTGCTGGTCTTGCAAGGATCGGACACCGCCGGCAAGGATGGCACGGTGCGCGCGCTGTTCAGCCGCATCAGCCCCATGGGCCTGCGCGCGGTGGCTTTCAAGGGACCGACCGATAACGAACTGGCGCATGATTATCTGTGGCGCGTGCATCAGCATGTGCCGGTCAATGGCGAAATCGCCATTTTCAACCGCAGCCACTACGAGGATGTGCTGATCACCAGGGTGCAGGGCTGGATCGACGACGACGAGTGCAAGCGCCGCTACGCGCAGATCCGCGACTTCGAGCGCATGCTGGCGGAAACCGGCACGGTGATCATCAAGGTGTTCCTGCACATCTCCAGGGAAGAACAGCGGGAGCGCTTGCAGGAACGTCTCGACGATCCGGACAAGCAGTGGAAATTCAACCCGGAAGACATCAAGCAGCGCGAAAAGTGGGACGACTATCAGCGCGCCTACGAGAAAGCCATCCGCGAGACCGATGCGCCGCACGCGCCATGGTACGTGGTGCCGGCCAATTCCAAGACCCATCGCAACCTGGTGATCGCCAGCCTGCTGCTGGAAACGCTGGAAGGCATGGACCTGCAATATCCCCCGCCACACCCGGACCTGTCGTCCTTCACGGTGGTGTAGTCAGGCGATTCACCATGCGCTTGACGGCCGCCATTTGCCGGCCTGATTTTTGCGCATAGCGCGTGTCGTCGTAGGCAAACCAGTCCCAGCACGCGTTGGGATTGGTGAAGGTGGCGGCCGCCTGTGGATAAAGTATCAGCAGGCGATTGCTGTCGGCCCAGGCGTTGTAGCCGGCGTGGCGCACGAAGGTGGCGCCGACGTTGCCGGGATCTTGCAGGCAGCCGTGGAATACCACATGCAGTTTGCAACCCTGTGCCGCGTTGCCGTCGCAGGCCTGCGGAATGTAGAGATAGCCGAAATCCGCCATGCCATGCCAGCCGGGCAGGGCGATGAATTCCGATTGATCGAAGGCGATGAAGCGGCCGCCCAGGGTGCCGCTGTTGCGTGGATTGAGCGGGCCGTGGAGCCAGTTCAGCAGTTCGCCGGCGGCGTCGTAGCCGCAGTTGTTGATGTAGGGCGTGCCCAGCGTGAGGCAGCCGTTGCCATAGCTGTCGGTGGGCATGGCGTGTTCGGCGTTGATGTTGCGCTGGTAGAGGATGCGGTTGGCGTCGATGTAGTGGCGGTAGTAGCTTTGCAGGTCGTCCATCACGGCTTGCGGCACCACCGAGTCGGCGTTGCCGGAGAACATCCAGACGCGGTGGCTGGCCAGCGCGCTGGTGGGATCGATGGTTTGGGTGGTGGCGAACCAGTCGGTGATGGCGATCAGATCGGACACGCGGGTGCCGCCGGGGCGCACGCGGCAGGCGAACAGGTCGCTGGTGCAGCTGCAACTGGTGGTGGCGGTGAACAGGCTGCCCTGGGAACAAAAATACGGACCGCCGGCAATGATGCCCGCCCCCGTCACCGTGCGCGAATAGGCCACCTCGAACTGCACCGCCATGTAAGCGCCGGACGACAGGCCGGAAACGCTGACCTGTCCGGCATGCATCACCGGCAGCGACGCCACCTGCGCTTGCACGGCGCAGGCCCACAGTAACAGCAAGCAAAAATATCGCATGGCGCACCTCCGTCCTTCCTGAGAAGAAGGTAACGCCAGACCGGCTATTTTGCTTAATCTGGGTCAATCGTGCGAGGGGCACTAAATTGGACTAGAATGATTTTTTTCCCATTCTTTCCGGCCGACCATCATGTCCAAAACCATCGCCCAACTGTGCCTCGTTTCCTCGCTGACCGTATTGGCCGGCGCCTCCGCGTTTGCGCAAGCACCGGCTGCCGCGCCAGCCGCACCGGCCGCCACGGCGGCGGCTCCGGGCAGCTGCCCGGCCATCCTCAAGCAAACCTTCAAGCGCCTGCAAGACGACTCCCCACAGGACCTGTGCCAGTACTCGGGCAAGGTGATCCTGGTGGTGAACACCGCCAGCTACTGCGGTTTCACCAACCAGTATGAAGGACTGGAGGGCCTGTATGCCAAGTACGGCAGCAAGGGCCTGGTGGTGCTGGGTTTCCCGTCGAACGATTTCGGCCAGCAGGAGCCGGGCTCCAGCAAGGAAATCGCCGATTTCTGCTACAACACCTACGGCGTGAAATTCCCGATGTTTGCCAAGTCGGTGGTGTCGGGCAAGGAGCCTAATCCGCTGTTCGCCAACCTGATCAAGGCCACCGGCAAGGCGCCGGCGTGGAACTTCCATAAATACCTGATCGACCGCCACGGCAATGTGGTGACCAACTTCGGCAGCAAGGTCACGCCGACCGACAAGCAGTTGGTCAGTGCCGTCGAAAAAGCGCTGGGCTCTTAAGAGGTCGTTTCAAAAAGCCCGCAGCTTCGTTGCGGCTCCTCGCCGTGCAGGTGCACTGTCGTCGTCGCCGCGCCTCGCTGCGTGCATTTTGAAACAACCTCTACCGGACCAGCGCGAAACCTTCATCGAGCCAACCGGTAATCCCGCCCGGCATCACCTTGACCGGGCGGCCCAGCTGCGCCAGCCGCACGGCGGCACGGGCCGCGCCATTGCAGTGCGGGCCGGCGCAATACACCACGAATAGCGTGTCGGCCGGGAATTCGGCGATCTTCGAACCGATGATCTTGCGGTGCGCCAGGTCCAGCGCGCCCGGCACGTGGCCGGCCGCGTATTTCTCCGTGCCGCGCACATCCAGCAACACGAAATCCTGCTTGCCGCTGGCGAGCGCATCGTGCACGTCCCAGCAATCGGTTTCGTAGCTGAAGCTGGCTTCAAAGTGGGCCAGGGCGGCGGCGCTGTCGGCGGCGGGGATGGCGGTGACGAGGGACATGCTGAATCTCCTGTAGTGGTGAGCGATGTCGTCATTGTGCGGCGGCGTCGTCACGGCCAGAAGTGGCGCATCAGCCAATCTGCGTTAAGATTACGCCATGAAAAAACATCTCGTGGTGGCGCTGGCTTACGACCGCCTGTGCACTTTTGAGTTCGGCTGCACGGTCGAACTGTTTGCGCTGGAACGTCCGGAACTGGGCGTGGACTGGTACGACTTTGCCGTCTGCGCGGTGGAGCAGGGGCCGATCCGCGCGGCCGGCGGCATCACCGTGCAGGCGCCGTACACGCCGGAGTTGCTGGCGCTGGCCGACACCATCGTTATCCCCGGCTGGCGCGATGCCGACGAGTTGCCGCCGCCACAGTTGCTGGAATGGATACGGGCCGCGCACGCGCGCGGCGCGCGCTTGTGCTCGATCTGTTCGGGCGTGTTCGTGTTGGCGGCGGCCGGTGTGCTGGATGGCCAGCGCGCCACCACCCACTGGCGCTACGCCGGGCGGCTGGCGCAACGCTATCCGCGCATCGACGTGCAGCCCGACCAGCTGTATGTGGATAACGGACAAGTTATCACCGCCGCCGGCTCGGCGGCCGGGCTGGACATGCTGCTGCACCTGGTGCGGCGCGATCATGGCGCCAAGGTCGGCAACATGGTGGCGCAACGGCTGGTGGTGGCGCCGCATCGCGAGGGCGGGCAGGCGCAATTCCTGCCGCGTCCCATGGCGCAAGGGGAGCAGGGCCGGTTGTCGAAGCTGATGGACTGGGTGCGCAGCCATCCGGCGCGGCCGCACACCGTGGCCAGCATGGCCGAACGCGCGGCCATGAGTCCGCGCACCTTGCAGCGCCAGTTCCAGCAGGCCACCGGCTACGGGCCGATCGAATGGCTGATCCGCGAGCGCGTCGCCATCGTCAAGGACATGCTGGAGGAGCCTGATGTGCCGCTGGCGCGGATCGCCGAACGCGCCGGCTTCGGCTCCGAGGAATCGCTGCGCCACCACTTCCGCAGACTTGCCGCGACGACACCGGGCGCTTACCGAAAGCGCTTCGTGCTACGCTGAGCGCTCTCTTACAAAGGAGACAGCCATGTCCTATATAGACGGTTTTGTGGTTCCGGTGCCGAAAGATAAGATTGAGGCCTACAAGCAAATGTCGTTGGCATGCGGCGCGATATGGAAGGAATACGGCGCGCTGGAATATCGTGAAACGATAGGTGACGACGTACCTGCCGGCAAGGTCACCTCTTTCCCGCAGAGCGTCAACCTGCTGGAGGGCGAAGTGGTGGCATTTTCGTGGATCGTCTACGAATCGCGCGCCCGCCGTGACGAGGTCAACGAAAAGGTCATGAAGGATGCGCGTATGGCCAGCTACATGCAACCGGAAAACATGCCTTTTGACGGCAAGCGCATGATTTACGGCGGCTTTGAGATGCTTATCGACCTGTAAGCTTGGCGTTCATCGCGCCACGCAGGGCGTTGCAGATGACGATGTCGTCGGCGGCGTCCAGCATGGCGCGGGTGATCACGGCTTCGCTGGCGTTCCATTCCGGGTCGTCCAGCAGCACGCCGCGCATCACGCCGGGCAGGGCGCCGCAGCTCAGCGGCGGCGTGAGCCAGCGGCCGTTCACGCGCACGAACACGCTGCTGCGGCCTCCTTCCGTCAACTCCCCGCGCTCGTTGAAGAACAGGGTGTCGAACGCACCTTGCGCCTCGGCGTCGCGCCAGGCGGCGTCGTAGCGGGCGCGGATGCTGGTTTTGTGGCGCAGGAACAGGTCGTCGCTGCTGGTGGCGTCGTCGGCCAGCAGCACATGCACCGGTTCCGCCAGTGGCGTCAGCGGCGCGTGCTGCACGGCGAACGCGCCGGATGGATTGATGGCCAGCCGCACACGGTAGGCCGCGTGTTCCGGCTCCAGCATGGCGCTGGCGGCGTCCATGTAGGCGTTGGCGGCTTTCTCGTCCCATGGGAAGCCGAAGTAGGCGGCCGATGCGGCCAGCCGTTTCAAATGGCGCTCGCGATGACGGATCCCGCCGGCCGGCGTGGCGTACATGGTTTCGAAGATGTCGAAATCGTTTTGCAGGCCGGTGAGGAAGCGTGCCTTGAGTTTGCACTCGGCGTATTCTTCCAGCGCCTCGCTGTCGAACACGATGCCGGCGCCGACGCCCATCTCGCCGTGGCGTACGCCGTCGTCACCCTGCGGTTGCAGGGTGAGCGTGCGGATCGGCACCGACATGCAGAAGTCGCCCACCTTGCCATCATCGCGCGGATCGAACCAGCTAATGGCGCCGGTGTAGATGCCGCGCGCGTCCGGTTCCAGCTCACGGATGATTTCCATGGTGCGGCGCTTCGGCGCGCCGGTGATGGAGCCACATGGGTAGAGCGCATCGAAGATGTCGGCCAGCGTGGCGTCGTCGCGCAGCTGCGCGGTGATGGTGGAGGTCATTTGCAGCACGCTGGCGTAGCGGTGCACCTCGAACAGTGCCGGTACTTCCACGCTGCCTGTCGTCGCCACGCGGGCGATGTCGTTGCGCAGCAGGTCGACGATCATCAGGTTCTCGGCGCGGTTTTTCGGGTCGGCCGCAAGGTTGGTGGCGCGCAGGATGTTTTCGGCTTGCTGCGCCGGTGGCGCGGCGGGCGCCGTGCCTTTCATTGGCCGCGCGGTCAGCACGCCGCCGCTGTGGCGCACGAACAGTTCCGGCGACAGCGACAGCACGGCGCTGCCGTCATCCAGCGCGATCAGCGCGCCGTAAGGGACGGGCTGGCGGCCGCGCAGGCGCGCATACAGCGCGTGAATGCCACCGAAGGCGTCGAAGCGCAAGCGGTAGGTGTAGTTGACCTGGTAGGTGTCGCCGGCCGCGATGTAGTCGTGGATGCGCGCCAGCGCCGCGCCGAATGTGTCCTGATCGATGTTGGCGCGGATGTTGGCGATGCCGGCTGGCCGGTCGATCGGGAAGGAGCGCGCGGCCAGCCAGTCGCTGACCTCCGCCGGCGACAGCAAATCGCAGCGGCTGAACAGCAGCACCTGCGCCAGCGGCGCGCTGCGTTGCCGGCGTGGCGCGTCCAGCGACAGCAGTTCTTCGCCCAGCTCATAGGCGCAGACCGTCACCGCATATTCGCCGCGCGTGAGCGCCGCCTGCATCCGCGCCAGCACTTGCGGCCATTGCGCGATATCGTCGCAGCGCAGCGTGCCGGTGTGACCGGTGTAGAGGCGCGAACGGCTGCCGGTTTGTGCCGCTTCCGGGCTGGCGTCGTCCAGCAGGGCGAATACTTCGGTGTTCATTACGATAACAACAGGGTGATTTGCACCGCCGCGTCCTGCGACGGATTGAGTTTGAAGCCGCTCTTGGCGTAGCGGTGCCAGCGGCCGATGACAAAGCTGGTCAGCATGCCGGCGCGCGCGGCGGCGTCGGCTTCGTGCGCCATGCCTTCGCTGGCGGCGATGCGCAAGGCTTGTTTCAGCGCCAGCTCCACGCGGTCGTAGAACTGGTTCATGCGCAGTTGCAGGCGTTCGTCTTCGTTGACCAGCGCGTCGCCGATCAGCACCCGCGTCATGCCCGGGTTCTGCGCGGCGAAGTTGAGCAGCATGGCGACGATGTCGCGCGCCTGTGCCAGGCCATCGCTCTGGCGCTCGGCGATCTGGTTAATCAGGCCGAACACGGTCTGCTCGATGAACTCGATCAGTCCTTCGAACATCTGCGCCTTGCTGGCGAAATGCCGGTACAGGGCGGCCTCGGAAAACTCCAGCTTGCGCGCTAGCGCGGCGGTAGTGATCTTGTCGCCCTTGGGCTGTTCCAGCATCTCCGCCAGCGCCTGGAGGATTTGCAGACGGCGCTGGCCTGGCGGTGTGCTTGCCATATGATCTCGCGATGAAAAGTTCGTTAGCGCAGGCGGTGCAGACGCGCCGGCAGGTTCCTGACAGATTTTACTTTGACATCGACATAAGCGGGGCGAATTAACCTTTTTTGTGGGTGCGCCAGGCCGGCGCTGTCGCCGATGGTCAGGTATTGCGTGACCCACGCGGTACGCATGCCCAGTTCGCGCGCGCTGCGCAGGTTGGCCAGCGTGTCTTCCACCAGAATGCAGCGGCCGGGGCGTAGCTGGTGGCGGCGCATCAGTCGTTGCAGCAGCAGCTTGGATGGCTTGGGGCGCATTTGCCGGTGAACCGTCATCGCTTCCACCGCCACGTGGTGCTGGAACTGGCGCTGCAAGCCGAGATGGCGCAGCACCTGCGTCGAATAGCGGTGCGGCGCGTTGGTCAGCAGGATTTTGCGGCCGGGCAGGCGGCGCAGCAGCTGGCGCAGTCCGCGTTCGGCGCGGATCATGGCTTGCAGATCGTCGAAGCGATGGGTTTCATCCAGAAAGTGCTCGGCCTTGACGCCGTGGTGCTTGACCACGCCCAGCGTGGTGGCGCCATAGCGCTGCCAGTACAAGGTGCGGGTGGCGTTGACCAGGTCTTCGCTGGCGGGCGTGACGCCGTCGCCCAGCAGGTGTGCCAGATAGCGGTTCATGCCGGCCATGATCGCCGGGAAGATGGCGTGCGAGGCGTTGTGCAGGGTGTTATCAAGATCAAACAGCCATACGGGCGAGGAGCGAGTAATATTCACGTCATACCTAACGACAAAGGAAACCATGCAGCGCCAGATTATAGTGATGTTCTGTAGTTTGTTCTTGTTTATGCTGGGGCCTTGCCGCGCCGCCGATCCGGCGCCGGCGCAAAACCGCGGCGCTTTGTTCAAGGTGCAGCAGGGCGCGCATACGCTGTATTTGTTCGGCACCATTCACGTCGGCTCGAAGGACTTTTATCCGCTGGAGCCGCGCCTGGCCGGTCTGCTCAAGAAAGCGCCGGTGCTGGCGCTGGAGATCGATCCGCTGGGCGATCCGCAAAAACTGGCGCGCGCGGTGCAGCAGCATGGCCTCACCAACAAGGGCATGCAGGGCATGACGCCGGCGTGGCGCCAGCGCCTCGATCGTTTGCTCCGGCAGTACAACATCGAACCGGAAACCGTGGCCGCCATGAAGCCATGGCTGCTTGCCAGCCTGCTGACGGTGAGTGAGTTTGCCGCGCAGGGGTATGAGGCATCGCTGGCGGTGGATGCGCATCTGTCGAAACAGGCGCATGCCGCCGGCCAGAAAATCGTCGAACTGGAATCGGCCGACAGCCAGATGGCGCTGTTCGACAAGATGACGCCTGCCGACCAGCTGCTGTTCCTGCAAGAGGCCATCGCCGGCATCGAGGACAAGGAACAAGCGAAGCAGGCGCGCGAGATCGCCGATGCGTGGCGCCACGCCGACATCGCGGCGCTGGACGCGCTGGCGCTGAAAGCGGAGCAGGACGACACCTTCTCCGGTCGTTTCGTGCAGCAGGTGCTGCTGGAGGGCCGCAATCCGGCACTGGCCGACGGCATGGTCAAGCTGATTGCGCGTGAAAACAACAGCGTGGCGGCGATCGGCGTGCTACATCTGGTCGGCAAGACCAGCGTGCCGGAACTGCTGCGCAAGCGCGGGCTGACGGTCGAACGGATTTATTAAGTGGGGGGAGGGTACTGCGAGGAGTGGTGCCCTTGACGTGGATTGAACACGTGGCCTCTCCCTTACCAAGGGAGTGCTCTACCACTGAGCTACAAGGGCATTTTGAAAATGTGGCGGTTTCACCGATTGCCGGCGAGACCGCCTTTTTTTCAGTGAGACCGGATCATAGTGCCAAAAGCCTGTTCGGTCAAGACTTCCAGCAACAAAGAATGCTCGATACGGCCATCGATGATGTGCACCGTGTTCACGCCGGACTTGGCGGCGTCCAGGGCTGATGAAATTTTAGGCAGCATGCCGCCCGAAATCGTGCCGTCGGCGAACATCTCGTCGATCTCGCGCGCCGACAGGTCGGTCACCAAGTTGCCCTGCTTGTCCTGCACGCCGGCGATGTTGGTCATCATGATCAGCTTTTCGGCTTTCAGGATCTCGGCGATCTTGCCGGCGACCACGTCGGCGTTGATGTTGTAGGCCTGGCCATCCTGGCCGAAACCGATCGGCGAGATGATTGGAATGAAGGCGTCGTCTTGCAGCGCTTTCACCACGGCCGGGTTGATCGCTTCGATTTCGCCGACGAAGCCGATGTCCAGGGTCTGGCCCGGGTTGTCCTTGTCCGGCATGGCCATCTTGCGGGCGCGGATCAGGCCGCCGTCCTTGCCGGTCAGGCCCACCGCCTGGCCGCCGTAGTGATTAATCAACATCACGATGTCCTGCTGCACCTCGCCGCCCAGCACCCATTCCACCACTTCCATGGTTTCCTCGTCGGTGATGCGCATGCCCTGCACGAAGGTGCCTTGCTTGCCGATCTTTTTCAGGGCGTTGTCGATTTGCGGACCGCCGCCATGCACCACCACCGGGTTCATGCCCACCAGTTTGAGCAAAATGACATCGCGCGCGAAGCCGTGCTTCAGGCGGTCCTCGGTCATGGCGTTGCCGCCGTATTTGATGACGATGGTTTTGCCGTGGTAATTGCGGATGTAAGGAAGGGCCTCAGCCAGAATCTGCGCCTTGATCTGCGGCGCAACCGCGGTCAAATCGTCATTCATGCCTAAGTTCAGGTTGGTCAGTTGGGTCATGGCGAGTCCGGTAGAAAAGATTTTGGGCGCAATTTTACAGCCTGTTGGCGCGACAAGTACGCATTATAGGGCCTTCCGGTTGTATTTTCCCGGAAGCCCGGCTACGCTGGGGGCATGAGTACCTGTTCCCGCTGCGGTGCGCAGTTTTCCTGCGCGATGAAAGATGCCGATCCGGCCGCGCCGGCTGAGCCGTGCTGGTGCACTTATCTGCCGCCGGCCGTGGCGGTCCCGTCCGCCCCCGGCGCCAGCTGCTGGTGTCCGGCATGCCTCAGGCGGCACATCATTGATCAAGCTCAAACTCAGCCCGGTGCGCCGTCCGACAATAGCGTATAAACCCTCACCGGGAGTACGCAAATGAGCTCGCTTGACAAGCAAAGTGGCGCGGCAGACGATACGAATATCGTCCGTATCGTGAAGCTGGAGACCCAAATGGACAACGTCACCAGTGCTCTTACCGCCCTGCAGCGAACCCAGGAACAAAACCATCAAGCCATGCTGAAGCAGTTTGACGCGCTGCGTGACAAGATCGATGAGGACCGGCGTTACACCATTGATCGGATTGACCGGGTGTACTATTGGATGGCTGGATTCACCGTAACTAACATTGCCGCGCTGCTCGGCATCGTCGTGCGGATGGCCACCCACTGATTAGCTCACCGTGCGGAAAAAGCGCAGCATTTCTCGGCTGGCATCCGGGCCTTTGGCGTCGGTGTAGCTGCCGGAGGCGCTGCCGCCCGACCAGGCGTGACCGGCGCCATGCACTACCCAGTGTTCGCCCAGCGGCGTGCCGTCCGCCTTGGTGTGGGTGGTCTGGGTGTAGCTGTAGCCATCCGGTACCGCCCCCGACTGCACCGACGGCCGCGCTCCGCGATGATGATGCAGCCGCTGCGCCATCACCTGCTCGCCATTCACCGGATGCACCGTGGTATCGCTGTCGCCATGGAACACGATGATGGGCTGCGAACCGTTGCCCGCCTTGGCCGCGCGATGCGCGCCGCGCTTCATGGCCGTCAGCGCCGACGGCAAATCCTGCGCCGATGCGAACGGCAAGCCCGAATGCACCCCCACCGCCGCAAACAATTCCGGATACAAGGTGCCGACGATCACCGCCATCGCGCCACCAGCGGACAAGCCCGCCACGTACACCTGCCGTTCCTTGACCGGATACTCATCCATGATCTGCCGCGTAATGCCGGCAATGATGGAGGGTTCGCCTTGTCCGCGTTGCTGGTCGATGGCGTTAAACCAGTTCCAGCACTTGGAGTGATTGGCGTTGGCGTTTTGTTCCGGATAGACCACGAAGCAGCCCATCTCTTCCGCCAGCTGGTTCATTTGCGTGCCGGCGGCAAAGTCATCGGGATTCTGCGTGCAGCCATGCAGCATCACCAGCAGCGGCATGGCGCGTCCGCGATAACTGGCTGGAATGTACAGCTTGTAATTGCGGGTGCCGGCATGGTTGGTGTAGCTGCCGACCAAAAACTGTGCACCGCCCGGCATCGGCCGGGTGTCCGGATGCAGGATGGAACCCAGATCGAGGGCGCGGTCGATATGCGACTGAATGTCGAGCTGGATGCCCATGCGTTTCAGCATGTCCTGCGCGAACTCCTCAGGACGCTGTGGCGCCGGTGGTTTTTTGCCGAGGAAATGCTGCGCGGCATCGCGCATCTGCGTGAGAAAATTGAGTTTCATGGCACTCCTTAGTGGATGCGCGGCGCCAGTGCGGTCTTGAGGACAGCGCTGGCATGCAGCGAGCCGAGTACAAAAATAGATTCAATGGTGGCCAGCGCCAGTTCGACCGAGACGTCGCTGGCGATGCTGGCCAGGCCCAGCACCTGGATTTGCAGCCGCTCGCCGGCGGCCTGGATGGCTTCCAGGTCGGCGCGCGAATAATGCTGCATGCCCAGTACCAGGCTCTTGCGCGCCACGGTCTGCCTGACCACCTCGGCGTGCTGGTTCAGCTGGTTGCGGATCGCTGTGCGGATCAGATCGGTGCGGTTGGAGTAAAACCCTTCCTGCACCAGCAGATCAATCTGCCCCAGGTCGATGGGGCCGAGATTGATGGTGATTTTTTCCGATTCGGCGGTCTTCAGCTTTAATTCTTGCTTGGCCATTAAGTCTCCATCTAATCGCCATCTATATGGATGGTAGTCTACGCTGGCGCCTCCCCAAGTCAAGCGGCTTCACGGCATAATGTCGCCATGAGTGAAGTGACCAACATACCGCCGTCCCCCGTGCCGTCGCCCTGCGTCAGCCTGTGCAAAATGGATACAGAGCGCCGCTATTGCATGGGTTGCCTGCGTACCATTCCCGAGATCGTGGCCTGGGGCAAGGCCGACGACGATTTCAAACGCGCCGTCTGGGCCGAGTTGCCGCAGCGGCGATTAACTGTGCATTTCGACGAGGAAGAATGAACGCGCTGCCGGATTCGATACAGGTGTTTGAGCGGGGTTGGCTATCCTCCAACAACGTCATGCTGCTGGGCCGTCATGACACGGCGATCATCGATACCGGCTACGTCAGCCACGCGCCGCAAACACTGGAGCTGGTGCGCCACGCCCTGCATGGCCGGCATCTCGACCAGATCATCAACACCCACCTGCATTCCGATCACTGCGGCGGCAACGCCATCCTGCAAGCGCATTTCGGCTGCAAGACCTCGATCCCGGTGGCCGAGGCGGAAAAAGTGCGCCACTGGGATGTGGAAGCGCTGAGCTTCAAGGCCACCGGTCAGCGCTGCGACCGTTTCACCTTCGACGCCACCCTCGCGCCCGGCGACGTGCTGACGTTGGCGGACATGGAATGGCAGGCCTTGGCCGCGCCCGGCCACGATCCCCATTCGCTGATTTTCTACTGCCCGCAAGAAAAGTTGCTGATCTCCGCCGACGCCCTGTGGGAAAACGGTTTTGGCGTGATCTTTCCAGAACTGGACGGAAAATCCGGCTTTGCCGAGGAGCGCGCCACGCTGGACCTGATCGCATCGCTGGCGGTGCGGCTGGTCATCCCCGGCCACGGCGCACCGTTCACCGATGTGGCCGGTGCGCTGGCGCGTGCCCGCTCGCGACTGAACTACCTGGCCGCCGATCCGGTACGCAACGCGCAAAACGCGTTGAAAGTGCTGCTCAAGTTCCTGCTGCTGGAGCGCCAGCGCATCCCGTTGGCCGATGTGCCGGCCCTGCTGACCTCGATGCCGGTATTTGCCGCTGCCAACAACAACTTCTTCAAGCAATCGCCCGAGGAGTTGGGCAAGTGGGCGGTCGGCCAGCTGGTGCGCAGCGCGGCGGCACGCGTTGAGGGTGAGTACTTACTTAACGAGTAGCCGCTGCTGTTGCATGGTTTGTGGCAATTCGGCAGCGAGGAATTCGATAAAGGCCCGCACCGCCGGCAGCAAGCCGCGCCGGGAGGCGTACACCGCGTGCAATTGATGGGTCGCGGCGGCGTATGCCGGGAATAGTTGCTGCAATTGACCCTGCCCGATGGCTTGGCGGCAGGCGTTGAATGGCACCATCGCGATGCCGGCGCCACCGATGGCCGCCGTGGTCAGCAGTTCCACATCGTCGGTCACCAGCGCCGGAGCGTAGTCGATTTCCACTGACTGGCCGTCGGGCGCGGTCAGCTGCCAGCGCGGCGCCTCCCCGTTGCGGCCTCCCGCGCCGAGGCCGGCCTTGCCGCGTAGCGTGTCGATGCCGGCAAACGGTCCGTGCGAGGCGACGAAGCCGGGGCTGGCCACCAGCACCTGGTCGCTGACGCCAAAGGTGCGCACCACCAGGTCCGAGTCATCCAGCGCGGTACGGATGCGCATGGCGACATCGAAGCCTTCGCCAATAACGTCGACGCGGCGGTTGGTGAGTTCCAGTTCCAGCCGCACGTCCGGATGGGCGCACAGGAAGCGCGGCAGCAGCGGCGCCAGGAACAGGTGCGCCACCCCGGCCGGCGAACTGACGCGCACCCGGCCAGACGGCCGCTCACCGGCGCGCTCGGCCACCTCCAGCGCGGCCTTGGCGGCATTGGTCATGGTTTCGCAATGGGCGAAGAAGGCCGCGCCGACGTCGGTCACGCGCATGGCGCGCGTGGAGCGTTGCAGCAGGCGCACCCCCAGACGCCGCTCCAGCTCGGCAATGCGGCGGCTGACCCGCGACTTGGGCACGCCCAGCGTCCGCGCGGCGCCGGAGAAGCTGCCGTGCGTCACCACGGCGGCAAAGAAGGCGAGGTCGTTGAAATCTTCCATTGTCCTATCTGTGGAACAAACTGATCTATTTTAACGGCTGGTGTACATAATGGCGCTGAAATATCCTGATTTCACTTTCTTTTTCAGGAGAACCTCATGCAAATCTTGCACCTCGACACCAGCATCTTTGGCGACGCCTCCGTTTCCCGTACCCTGAGCGCGGCCATTGTGGCCGAATTGCGCCACCGCTACCCCGATGCGGAGGTGGTTTACCGTGACCTCGCGGCCCGGCCGGTCGCGCACCTGGACGAGGTCATCGCGGCCGGCTTCCGCCCTAGCAACCTCGAACACTTCAGTGCGGCCGACAAGGCCCAGCATGCGCTGTCGGAAGAGCTGGTGACGGAACTGCTGGCCAGCGACATCATCGTGCTGGGCGTGCCGATGTATAACTTCTCCGTGCCAAGCCAGCTGAAGGCCTGGTTCGACCGCCTTGCCCAGCCGGGCCGGACCTTCCAGTACACCTCGGCCGGTCCGGTCGGCATTGCCGGCGACAAAAAAGTCATCATGGCGTCGACGCGCGGCGGCGGTTATGCCTCCGGTCCGGCTGCGGCGATGGATTTTCATGAGACGTACACGCGGGCGTATTTCGGCTTCCTCGGCATCAGGCATTTCAGCGTGCTGCGCGCCGAACTGCTGTCCAAGGGGGCGGAATTGCGCAGCCAGTCGATCAAGGCCGCGCTGGATGGCGTGCCGGCGGCGGTGGCGGTGCTGGCCGGGCAGGTGGCGGCATGAGCGCGAGCCTGTGCGCGGCGGTCAGCATCGTCCTGGTGCATGGGGCTTTCGCCGACGGCTCCAGCTGGTCGGACGTGATCGCCGCGCTACAGGCGCGCGGCTGTCGCGTGACGGCAGTGCAGAATCCGCTGACCTCGCTGGCCGATGACGTGGCCGCGACCCGCGCGGTGGTTGAGCGCCAGCCGGGCAAGGTGCTGCTGGTCGGCCATTCCTGGGGCGGCGTGGTGGTTACCGAGGCCGGCAACCTGCCGCAGGTGCGGGGGCTGGTTTACCTGTCGGCAATGGTGCCGGACAGCAAGGAATCTGCCGCTGGCATGCTGGAGCGCCTGGGCGCGCCCATGGAGGGGATGGCGCCGGACAGCCAGGGCCGCATCTGGCTGGATGATCCGGGAATCTACGGCAAGGTGATGGCGGCCGATGTGCCGGCGTCGCGGGTGCATGTGCTGGCCGCCACGCAGCAGCCGATCGCCGCGTGTGTATTTGGCGAGGCGGTTTCGCGTGCCGCGTGGCATGACAAGCCAAGCTGGTATCTGATGACGGCCAACGATCGGGCGCTGCCGCTGATGGTCCAGCGCCGGCTTGCGGAGCAGATCCGCGCCGACAGCGTGCTGGTGCAATCCAGTCACATGTCCCTGATTTCACAGCCGGGGCAGGTGGCGGATTTTATCGCCAGGGCGGCAGGGAGCTTGCCGTGACGTAAATGTAGAGGACGTGGTCTATTTTCTGCACGATCGTACTATTTTGGATCTATAATCGTTCGCACCGATCAACTCACGTCAGCGAGTACGCCATGACCTTGCCAGCAGTCTTGCAAAACCTCACCCTCCCTGTCATCGCCTCCCCGATGTTCATTGCCAGCGGCCCCGCGCTGGTGGCGGCGCAATGCAAGGCCGGCATCGTCGGCTCCTTCCCGGCGCTCAACGCGCGCCCGGCCGAGCTGCTGGATGTGTGGCTGACCGATTTGCAAAAGGAGCTGGCCGACTTCCAGGCCGCCAATCCGGGCCAGCGCGTCGGCCCGATCGCCGTCAACCAGATCGTGCACCAGTCCAACGACCGCCTGGCGCATGACGTCGAGGTGTGTGTGAAGCACCAGATTCCGATCATCATCTCCTCGTTGCGCGCGCCGCCAAAAGAGATGCTGGACGCCATCCACAGCTACGGCGGCATCGTGCTGCACGACGTGATTTCCATCCGTCACGCGGAAAAAGCGCTGGAAGCCGGCGTGGACGGCCTGATTCTGGTGGCCAGCGGCGCCGGCGGCCATGCCGGCACGCTGTCGCCGTTCGCGCTGGTGGGTGAAGTGCGCAAGTTCTTCAAGGGCCCGATCGCTCTGTCCGGCTCCATCGCCACCGGCGATGCGATCCTGGCGGCGCAAGCCATGGGGGCGGATTTCGCCTACATCGGCTCGCGCTGGCTGGCGACCAAGGAATCCAACGTCAGCGACGGCTACCGTGAAGCCATCGTGGAATCGACCGCGGCCGATATCGTTTACTCCAATCTGTTCACCGGCGTTCACGGAAATTACCTGAAGAAGTCCATCGTGGCCGCAGGTCTGGACCCGGACGCGCTGCCGACCGCAGACAAGACCGCCATGAACTTCGGCTCCAGCAGCGCCAAGGCCTGGCGCGACATCTGGGGGGCCGGCCAGGGCGTGGGCCTGATGGACGACATCCCGTCGGCGGGCGAAATGGTGGAGCGCCTCAAGCGCGAGTACGACGCCGCCCGCGCCCGCCTGGCGCTGTAATCAGTGGCCGGCGGCGAGGCTGTCGCGCGCCGCCGCTTGGCCTCTCACCCACACCGTTTGCACGCTGTCGTAGGCGCGGATATCTTGCAGCGGTGACTCCTTCATCAGCACCAGATTGGCCAGCTTGCCCGGCTCGATGCTGCCCACATCCGCCTCCAGATGGAAGGCGCGGGCATTATTGATGGTGGCGGCCCTGAACACCTGTGCCAGCGACAGGCCGGCCTTGTGCAGGTTCTGCATTTCCAGATAGCCGTTCAGTCCCGGCACGTTGCCGTAGGTGGGCGAGGAGGGCGTGTCGGTGCCGAACAGGAAGTTGGCATCCTTGCTCGCCAGATAGGCCACCACTTGCCGCTGGCGGCGCAGCGGCGCCTCCAGGCCCTGCCGCACTACTTCGTCGGTTTCGCCGTCTTCCGCCACTTCCTGCCTGAACCAGGCGCCCTCGGGCGTCTTCAGCCATGCCAGCATGGCCGGCGGCAGCAGACTGGACAGGGCCGGCGTGTTCAGGTAATCGGGGTCGACGTAGGCACGCAAGCCGTACAGCACTTGCATGGTCGGCTGGTAGCCGATCTTGCGTTCAACGATTTTATCCAGCAGTTGCCGGATTTCGCCCGGCAGTTCGGCGGCGTTATTGTAGGCGCCCCAATGCCACATGCCGTGGGCCAGCACGTCGGCGCCACCATGGACGGCAAAGGTTTGCGCCTCCAGCGAATTGCCGTGGGTGACCAGCACCAGGTTTTCCTTGCGGGTTAGCTGGCGTATCTCGGCGTAGATTTCCGGGCTCATCACCGGCAAGTTGCGCTGGTTGCCGAAACCGCGCTCGTAATGGGTTTTCAGACAGATGGCGCCCTCGGCCTTGACGCGCGCCACCCCTTTGGCCGGGGTGTAGTCCTCCGGCTTGAACTGCGCCGGGATGCGGTCTTTCTGCGCCGGATCGTAGATGAAGTTGGTGAACATGGTGTAGCGCAGTTCCGGCGGGACGAAGGACGACGGATAGCCGTTGGCCATCACCAGCGGCGGACCGCAGTCGTAAATATCGGGGTGCTGCGGCATGGCCTTGACACGGTCGATGAACCCGCGGCTGCCGGCGGCGAGGTCGATCAGGGTGGTGTAGCCGTAGTAGAGGTAAGATCGCGGCATTTGCGCGAAGTAGGCGTCCACCATCGGCGTCATCTTGAAGGCTTGCTCAAAACTCATCCCGGGCACGGCGTACAGATGGACGTGGGAGTCGATCAGGCCGGGTGTCAGGTAGTAGCCCTTGCCGTCGATGCGGGCCGCGCCGGGCGGCGCCGCATGGCCGGCGCCGCGCTGCACGCGGATGATGCGCTCGCCCTCGATCAGCACGCTGCCATTTTCGATGCGGTCGAGTTTTTCCGGCGACACCAGCTTGACGTTGGTGATCCAGGTTGGCTGCCCGGCCACGGCGGGTGCGCAGATGAGCAGGCTGGCGAGTAGTTGGGGCAGTTTCATGCCGGACTGGGTTGTGTTATTTATCCGACGCTTATCAGTTGCGGCCTCAGGCGTCGGTGTTAATCGCCCACAGACCCGGCAGATTGCGCCAGTAACCGTAGGCGTCCATGCCGAAGCCTACCACGAAGCGGTTGGGGATGGTGATACCGACGATGTCGGCTTTCACCGGCTTGGCTTTGCCGATGGCCTTGTCGGCGAACACGGCCAGGATCACTTCCTTGGCGCCCATGTCCAGCAGGCGCTGCTTGACGTGGGCCAAGGTTTCGCCTTCGTCCAGAATGTCGTCCAGCACGATCACGGTGCGGCCGCTGACGTTCGAGCGCGGCACCACTTTCCAGACCACTTCGCCGCCCTTGTCCTCGTCGCCGTAGCGGCTGACGTGGATGTAGTCGAATTCCAGCGGGAAGGTCAGCTGCGGCAGCAGGTTGCCGGTGAAGACCACGGCGCCGCCCATCACGCCCAGCACCAGCGGGAACTCCTCGCTGTCCGGTTGGTTGTAGCGGGCGTTCAGCGTGTCGGCCATGGCGGTGACGGCGTTGTCGACGTCCTGTTTGGTGAACAGTTCTTCGGCGCTCTCCATCAGGGCGCGGGCGCGGTTGTGGTGGAAGTCTTGCATGATTCTTTTATTAAAAAACGAATGTGAAGACCGCTATTATCCCTCAATTACTGGTAGTCGCGCACGTCCGCGATGACCTTGCCGTCGTTTGGCAGGGTACCTGGCGCAACAAAGCGCACCTCGCCACGCAACTTGGTCAGCTTGCGGATCGACTCAACGATATCGGCGCCGCTGGCGCTTGCAGGATCGGCAACCTCGCAATGCAGCGTCATCGCCTCCTGCGCGATCTGGCCTGACACCACAAGGCGCGCTTTCAAAATCTCCGGATGACGGCGCGCGATGTCGTGCACCTGCGACGGATGGACGAACATGCCGCGCACCTTGGTGGTCTGGTCGGCGCGACCGAGCCAGCCCCTGATGCGGGTATTGGTGCGGCCGCAAGGCGAGGGCGGGGCGTCGGTCAGGATGGCCGACAGGTCGCCGGTGGCAAAGCGGATCAGCGGATAGTCCGGATTGAAGACCGTGAGCACCACCTCACCCACTTCGCCCGCCACGACAGGCTCGCCGCTGCCGGGACGGACGATTTCCAGGATCACTTCCTCATCCAGCACCATGCCCGGATCGCGCACGTCGCCGCTGCGCGTTTCGTAAGCGATGCTGCCGATATCGGCGGAGGCATACACCTGCAACACGCGCGCCACGCCATGCTCGGCGAACCATGCGCGCAGCGATTCCGGCAGCGCCTCGGCGCTCACCAGCGCGCGCTTGATGCTGCTGATGTCCACGCCCATCTCCTGCGCCTTCTCGATGATGATCTTGAGGAAGGACGGCGTGCCGACGTAGGTGTCGGGCCGCAGCGCGTGGATGGCTTGCACCTGCATTTCGGTCTGGCCGCTGCCGGCCGGGATCACCGCGCAGCCAATGCGCGCGGCGCCGCCTTCCACCATGAAGGCGGCCGGCGTGAAGTGATAGGAGAAGCAGTTCTGCATCAAGCCGCCGGCGCGCACGCCGGCCGCGTACATGGGACGCGCAAAGCGCCACCAATCGGCGCCGCGCCCTTCCGGATCGAAGATGGGACCGGGCGACATGTAGACGCGCGCCAGCTGGCCCACCGGGGTGGTGTTCAAGCCGCCGAACGGCGCCTGCTGGTCTTGCAGCGCGTGCAGGTCGGACTTGCGCGTGACCGGCAGCGTGGCCAATGCGGCGCGGCTGTTGATGTCGGCGGCGTTGACGTCCTTGAGGATGCGCGACCATCCCGCCGCCGCTTTCGCGCGCGCCACCAGTTGCGGCAGGCGCGCCATCAGTTCGCGTTCGCGCTGCTCCGGCGGGCGTGCTTCCAGGCTGTCGAAAGTATCGGCCATGTTCAGGTTCCTTGTATTTCCCGTTGCAGCTTCTTGGTCAGTTTGGCGAACACCAGTTCATAGGAGCGTTGCAGCAGTTCGGCCACTTCCGCATCGCTGATGGCTTTGGGGTCTTCGATGTAGACCCACTTGGCGCGCGCCAGATACGGCGCCGGAATGATGCCGGGACGGTCGGTCAGTTCGAGGAAGCGGTCGTCGTCGACCTTGAAGCTGAGCCCACGTTCGCTGTTATCGGCGCCCGTGACGGCGAACATTTTCTCGCCGACCGAGAACACCAGATTGCTTTCCCATTTGATGTCTTCGGTGGCGCCGGGCAGTTTGCGGCAGAAGGCCTTGGCCTTGGTGAGATTCATTTTGTTCCTTATGCCAGCCAGCGTTTGCGGCGCCGGTAGAATTTCATGTCGCGGAAGCTCTTGCGCCCGGCGCCGGAGACGCCGAGGTAGAACTCTTTCACGTCTTCGTTGCAGGACAGGTCGGCCGCGGCACCTTCCATCACCACGCGGCCGTTTTCCAGGATGTAGCCGAAGTCCGCGTAACGCAGGGCGATGCTGGTGTTTTGCTCGGCCAGCAGGAAGGAGACGTTCTCCTTGCTGTTCAAATCCTTGACGATGCCGAAGATCTCTTCGACGATTTGCGGCGCGATGCCCATCGACGGTTCGTCCAGCAAAATCATGGAAGGACGCGCCATCAGCGCGCGGCCAATGGCGCACATTTGCTGCTCGCCGCCGGAGGTGTAGCCGGCCTGGCTTTGCCGGCGTTCCTTCAGGCGCGGGAAGTAGTGGTAGACCTTTTCCAGCGATTCCTTCAACTCGCCGCGCGAGGCGCTGCGCGTGTAGGCGCCGGTCAGCAGGTTTTCTTCGATGGTCAGATGGCCGAAGCAGTGACGGCCTTCCATCACTTGCGACAGGCCACGCTTGACCAGTTCATTGGGCGTCAGCTGGTCTATGCGTTCGCCCTTGAACTGCACTTCGCCTTTGGTGACGTCGCCGCGTTCGCCGCGCAGCAGCGTGGAGATGGTCTTCAGCGTGGTGGACTTGCCGGCGCCGTTGGCGCCCAGCAGCGCAACGATCTTCCCTTGCGGGACTTGCAGCGACACGCCTTTCAGCACGAGGATAACGTGGTCGTAAATGACCTCGACGTTATTCACCGAGAGGTAGGGCGCGGCCACCGGGGCGGCCGCTGCGGTGGAGGCGGGAGTCATCGTCATTTCAGACACGCCGGGGTAATTTTTTTCTCGGCCGCGTAGGCTGCGGAGCTTTCCTCCAGCAGCTTGCGGGTCAGCGCCTTGTCGCCGACAATCCAATTGGGCGTGATGGCGTTCCACTTCTTGCCATCCCATTGCTGCACCTTCACCGCGCCCGAGCCCTCATGATCGTCGCAGCTGGTCTTCACCGATGGCAGCATGCCGAAGGCGCCGACGGCTTTCAGCCTGGCGTCGTCCACATTCAGATTCTCCAGGCCCCAGCGCAGCTGCTCGCCGGTCACGCGCTTGCCCTTGCCGAACTTTTCCTGCGCGGCGCGAATCGCCTCCACCCACAGAATGCCCGCGCTGACGCCGCGCATGTGATACACACTGCCGATGCGCGCTGCATCGGCCAGATTGCCCTTGCCATTGGCGTAGAGTTTCTTGCGGATCTCATCCAGCACCGGATAATTGCCCGGCGTGTTGAAGGTCATCGCGCTGTAGCCCTTGGCCGCATCGCCCGTCGGTACGGTATCTTCTTCCGAACCGGCCCACCACACGCCGAGGATTTTCTCGCGTGGAAAGCCGTTGCGCTGCGCGGTCTTGATGGCGACCGCATTCATCGAGCCCCATCCCCACAGGATCACATGGTCAGGACGCGCCTGACGGATTTGCAGCCACTGCGACTGCTGCTCGCTGCCCGGTGGCGTGACAGGAATCTTGATCAGCTCAAAGCCATGCTGCTTGCTCAACGCCTCCAACACTGGCAAGGGTTCCTTGCCGAACGCCGAGTCGTGGTACAGGTGGACGATCTTCTTGCCTTTCAGCTTATCGACACCGCCTTCCTTGTCGCCGAGGTACTTGATCATGGCTGCGGCCTGATTCCAGTAGCTGGTGATCAGCGGGAAGACGTAGGGGAAGACCTTGCCGTTGGCGGCGTCCGAACGGCCGTAGCCGATCATCGTCATCGGAATCTTGTCCACCGCCAGCCGGTCAAGAATGCCGTAAGCGACGCCGGTGGACAAAGGCTCGACCAGCGTGGCGCCGCCGTTCCTGGTTTTCAAACGCTCGTAGCACTCCACGCCGCGCGATGGGTTGTATTCCGTCTCGCACTCTTCCCACGAAATCTTCACGCCATTCACGCCGCCCGACAGATTCACCAGATTGAAGTAGTCGATGATGCCGCCATAAAAACCGGAACCACCCGCCGCATAAGGGCCCACGCGATACGAGGGCAGGGCGATGTACTGTTCCGCAGGCTGCGCCAGGGCAGCGCCGCTGGCGGCCAGCGTGAGTCCGGCGATGATGGATGCAAAGCGTTTCATATGTGTCTCCTCTGATTTTTTAATGGGGGAACGGCCACAAACGCAACTTCTCTTTACCAATTTGCCACAAGCGCGCCAGGCCGTGAGGCTCGACGATCAGGAAAAATATAATCAGCGCGCCAAACGCCATCAATTCGAGATTGGACGCAACGCTGGTCGGCAGCGCAAGGCTGTGCGCCACCACGTTCAGCAGCACCGGCAGCAGCACGATGAAGGCCGCGCCGAGGAAGGAACCCAGCACTGAGCCGACCCCGCCGATGATGATCATGAACAGGATGCGGAACGACAGATCGAGGTTGTATGCTTCCGGCTCCACCGTGCCGAGATAGGCATACGCATACAGCGCACCGGCCACGCCGCAGTAAAAGGAGCTGACCGCAAATGCCAGCAGCTTGGTGCGCATCAGGCGGAAGCCGATCACTTCGGCCGCCACGTCCATGTCGCGCACCGCCATCCACGAGCGGCCGACGTTGGAGCGGATCATATTCTTGGCCAGCAGCGCCATCACCGCCACCACGGCCAGCACCAGCAGGTATTTGCGGTCCGGCGTATCGAAGGCATAGCCGAGAATGACGATCGGCTGCGCGGTGATCACGCCGGAAGCGCTGTAGTTGGTCAGGTAAGGAATCTTGGTCAGGCACCACACCACGAAAAACTGTGTCGCCAGCGTGGCGGCGGCAAGGTAGAAACCGCGTATGCGCAGCGACGGCAGGCCGAACGCAATGCCGACCAGCGCCGCGCTCAAGCCGCCCAGTACAAACCCCAGCAGCACCGGCAAGCCGGGAATACGCAGGATGAAGTTATACGATGCGAACGCGCCCACCGCCATGAAGGCGGCCGTGCCGAGCGACAGCTGGCCGGCATAGCCGGTCAGGATGTTCAAGCCTATCGCGGCCAGTGAAAAAATCAGGAACGGAATCAGGATGGCGGACAGCGCGTACGGCGATGCGAGCAGCGGCACGGCCAGTACCGCGACGGCCAGCAGCACCAGCAGCGCAAGGCGGTCCTGCAAAATCGGGAAAATCTGGCCGTCGGCCTGATAGCTGGTTTTGAATTGTCCTGCTTCGCGGTAGAACATGGCTCAGATTCTCCGGATGATTTTTTCGCCGAACAGCCCTTCCGGCCGCACCAGCAGGAACAACAGCGCCAGCACGTAAGGGAACCAGCCCTCGATGCCGCCGCCCACGATGGGGCCAATGTACACCTCGGCCATTTTTTCGGACGCGCCGATAATCAGCCCGCCCACAATCGCGCCCGGCATGGAGGTGAAGCCGCCCAGGATCAGCACCGGCAGCGCCTTCAGCGCCACGAAGGTCAGCGCGAACTGCACGCCATTGCGCGCGCCCCACAACATGCCGGCCACCAGCGCCACCATGCCGGCCACCGCCCACAGCACGGCCCAGATGCGTTGCAGCGGGATGCCGACCGCCAGCGCGGCCTGATGGTCGTCCGCCACGGCGCGCAGGGCGCGGCCTACCTTGGTCTTGGAGAACAGCAGGGCCAGCGACGTCACCAGCAGCCCGCACACCAGCGCCGCCATGATGTCGAATTGCGAGACGAGGATGTTGTAGTTGTCCATCAGGTACTGCGATGGCACGTCTTCAATCGGCAGCTCCAGCTTGCGCACCTGCGCGCCGAACGCCAGTTGCGCCAGTCCTTCAATGAAGAAGGCCAGGCCGATGGTCGCCATGAACAGCGATATCTCCGGCTGGTTCACCAACGGCCGCAGCACCACGCGCTCGATCGACAGGCCAAGCAAAATCATCACCGCCACTGTGATTGGCAGCGCGATCCACAGCGACACGCCCAGCTTGTCCATCACGCCGACGCAGGTCAGCGCGGCGAAGTACACCATCGCGCCCTGCGCAAAATTGAACACGCCGGAGGCTTTGTAGATCAGCACAAAGCCAATCGCCACCAGCGCATACATCACGCCGGACAGCAGGCCGCCGATCAGCACTTCGAAGAAGAAGTTAATGTTCACTGCCCACTCCAAGGTAAGCGTTGATCACGTCCTGATTGCTGCGCACCTCGTCCGGTGTGCCGTCGCCGATTTTTTTGCCGTAGTCCAGCACCACCACGCGGTCGGAGATATCCATCACTACGCCCATGTCATGCTCGATCAGCACAATGGTGGTGCCGAATTGGTCGTTCACATCGAGGATGAAGCGGCACATGTCCTGCTTTTCTTCGACATTCATGCCGGCCATGGGTTCATCGAGCAGCAGGATTTCCGGCTCGGCAGCCAGCGCGCGGCCCAGCTCCACACGCTTTTGCAGGCCGTAGGGCAGGCGGCCGACCGGTGTTTTGCGGATGGCTTGTATCTCTAAAAAGTCGATGATCTCCTCGGCCTTGATGCGGTGGGCGATCTCCTCGCGCCGCGCCGGGCCCCAGTACAGGGCTTGCATCAGGAAGTTGGATTTCATCTTGAGATTACGGCCGGTCATGATGTTGTCCAGCACCGTCATGCCCTTGAACAGGGCGATGTTCTGGAAGGTGCGGGCAATGCCGGATTTGGCGGCGGCGTAGCAATCCATATTCTTGCGCACCTCGCCGCGATACACGATCTGGCCTTGTTGTGGGCGGTACACGCCGTTGATTACATTGAGCATGGAGCTTTTGCCGGCACCATTGGGGCCGATGATGGCGCGGATTTCGTGCTGGCGCACGTCGAAGGAAATATCGGTCAGCGCCTTCACGCCGCCAAAGGACAGCGAGATGTTTTTCAGGTCGAGGATCACCGGCCCGGTCTCGCGCCGGCCCACGCCGAAGTGGGCTTCTGGTTCGTTCATCTGCATATGCGCCTCCGCCGTCATGCCGCTGCCTGTACGGCAGGGTAGGTCTTGCAGTTTTCGATCTTCAGGTCCGCCGCGACCACGCCGCTGCGGCCATCTTCAAACTTCACCAGTGTTTCGATGTATTGCGAAGTCTTGCCATCGTAGAGCGCGGAAATCAGCACCGCGTATTTCTCGGCGATGAATTTGCGGCGCACTTTGCGGGTGCGGGTCAGCTCATCGTCGTCGGGATCGAGTTCCTTGTGCAGCACCAGATAGCGGTGGATTTGCGTGTCGCTCATGCCCGCCTCGGCCGCCAGGTCGGCGTTGACCTGCTCGATGCAGTCGCGCACCAGGCCATACACGGCGGGATGCGCAGCCAGATCGGTGTAGCCTGAATAAGCGATGCTGCGCCGCTCGGCCCAGTTGCCCACTGCTTCCATGTCAATGTTAATGAAAGCGCACACCTCATCACGCTGGTGGCCGAATACCACCGCTTCTTTGATGAAGGGGAAGAACTTGAGTTTGTTCTCCACGTAGTTGGGCGCAAACATGGCGCCGCTGTTCATGCGGCCGACGTCGGCGGCGCGGTCGATGATTTTCAGGTGGCCTTCGTGATCGAACAGGCCGGCGTCGCCGGTGTGGAAGTAGCCTTGGGCGTCGATCGCTTCGGCGGTGGCGTCCGGGCGCTTGTAATAACAGTCCATCAATGTGGGCGACTTCACCAGAACTTCACCGTTCTCCGCCAGCTTGACCTCCACGCCGGGCGCCGGCAGGCCGACGCTGTCGAACTTGATCTGACCATCCGGTTGCAGGCAGATGTAGGCGCAGGTTTCGGTCGATCCGTAGAATTGCTTCAAATTGACGCCAATTGAGCGGTAGAAGCGGAACAAATCGGGGCCGATGGCGGCACCGGCCGTGTAGGCGACGCGGATGCGCGACATGCCCAGCACGTTTTTCAACGGCCCGTAGACCAGTGCCCGGCCGATGGCGTAACGTAGGCGGTCGGCCAGCGGCACCGGCTTGTTGTCTAAAATTTGAGCACCGCAGCGGCGCGCCACACCCATAAAATAGTGGAACATGCGGCGCTTGATGGCGCCGGCATCCTCCATCCGTATCATCACTGTGGTCAGCATGTTTTCAAACACACGCGGTGGGGCGAAGTAATAGGTCGGGCCGATTTCGCGCATGTCGGTCATCACGGTTTCGCCGGATTCCGGGCAGTTGACGGTGAAGCCGGCCGTCATGGCCTGGGCGAATGAGAACAGACAGTCGCCCACCCAGGCCATCGGCAAGTAGGACAGGATGTCCTCCTCGTCGGTGAGTTTTTCAAAGCCGACACCGCCGTCGCCGGCTGCCAGCAGGGCGGCGTGGGTCTGGCACACGCCCTTGGGCTTGCCGGTGGTGCCGGAGGTGTACAGGATGATGGCGTTGTCGCCGCCCCGGCCTTCGGCCACCTGCGCCTCGAAGAAGCCGGGATGGGACTGGTCCCAGGCGCGCCCCATGTCCTGCAACCTGGCGAAGGACAGCAGGCTGGATTGGCGGTAGTGACGCATGCCGCGTTCATCATCGTAGGCGATGTGGCGGATGTGCGGATACAACGTTTGCAATTCTAATAACTTGTCGACTTGTTCCTGGTCTTCGACAATGGCGTAATGGATTTCGGCGTTTTCCAGCACGTAGGCCATGTCGGCGGCGGGGGCGTCCTGATACAGCGGCACCGGCACGCCGCCCAGGCATTGGGCGGCCAGCATGGACCAGTACAGGCGCGGACGGTTGTCGCCGATGATGGCCAGGTTCATGCCGCGCTCGAAGCCGAGCGCGGCCAGACCGCAGGCGAGGGCGCGCACTTCGTCGTTGACCTGGGCCCAGTTCCAGCTTTGCCAGATGCCCAGATACTTTTCACGAAACGCGGGTTTCCCCGGCCTGACCTGGCCGTGCGCGAGCAAGCGGCGAGGAAAAGTCTCGAATTCAGTTTGCACCAGTGTCTCCTGTTGCCGATTCTTTTTGTGTGATGATATTAGCGTGCCGCGAGAAGGCAGGTTGTCTTTTCGACGACAATTCCCCGACTTTTCTATGATGCGTTGCAAAAAATGTCTGATCGAAACCAAGTTACTTTGAAGGAAGCATTGCGTTCGGCGATCTGGGCGAAAGACCTGACGCCGGAACAAATGGCGCGCGTCGAGGCCGATACCTTTGAAACTTTTGTTCCGAAAGGCGGTTTTGTTTGCCGCAAAGGGGAAATGGTGGAGAATTGGCTGGGCATTATCGATGGCATGGTGAAGATGAATAATTTCTCCTCCGACGGTAAAAGCGTGACGTTTACCGGTGTGCCGCCGGGTGGCTGGTTTGGCGAGGGAACGGTATTAAAAAACGAGGTTTTAAAATACGACGCCATGGCTTTACGCGACAGCCGGATTGCGCGCATGCCGGCCGCCACGTTTATGTGGCTGCTCGACACTAGTCTGCCTTTTACGCGGTTTTTGCTGATGCAGCTGAATGAACGCCTAGGGCAGTTTATCGGGATGGTGGAGAATGACCGGCTATTAAACCCGGACACGCGGGTGGCGCGTTGCCTGGCTTCGATGTTTCATTCACATTTATATCCGGGGCTGGAGAAAATCGTGCACATCTCACAGGAAGAACTTGGATTAATATCGGGCGCCTCGCGCCAGCGCGCCAATCAGGCTTTGCAGCTTTTGGAAAAGCAGGGCTTGTTGAGCCTCGATTACGGCGGCATCCGCATTCTGGACCTGGAAGGATTACGTCGCTACCAAGCATGAAGGCTTTTTTGCCCCTTGTTTATGCCAATAATTGGCACGAATTTGCCAAAATCCAGCGCGCTAAGCCGCGTTACGCTGCCTTTCGAGCCAGCGATCATGCAGCGCCTGCAAATTATTCCAACTCTGCACGGAGCCGCCCAAGGCATTGGAAAAGCGTTCCGCCATCGCCGGCGTAATTTTGCTGCGGCCATTTAAAATCCGATATAGCGTCGAGGGTGCTATCCCCATTAGTTCGGCGCAGCTTCGGGCGCTGAGATTTAATGGTTTCAAATAAACCTCAATAATAAATTCTCCCGGCGTGGGAGGGTTATACATTTCCATCAGTGATAATCCTCGTAGTCAATAAGATAGGCGTTACCGTGATAAAATTCGAACGTTAGACGCCAATTAGCATTGACGCTGACTGCGCAGCGTGAACTGGCAAAGCCCTTGAGTAAATGAAAGTCATAACCGGGTTTGTTCATATCCTCGGCTGTGTTTGCAATATCCAATGCTGCCAATAAAAATCTTAGGCGGGCGGCGTGATGAGGCTGTATTCCTGCCAGGCTGCCGGTCTCATAAAACTTGCGCAATCCCTTGTGTCGGAATGAGACGATCATGATCAATATAGTCCCGCGTTGTTAACACAACAAGCTGGACCATTGAATCATTTCGCGTGCACAGCCATTTAGCGGCGGATCAAGTAATCGGGGTATCATGGAGGCAAGCTATTTTGAAATTTCTTATGGATACTCCAGACCCATCCCAAGTCGCCGAACGTTTGGCGCTGTTGCGGGCCGCGATGCGTCAGGCGCAAATCGATGCGCTGATGATTCCGTCCGCCGATCCGCACCTGTCCGAATATCTGCCGGAACGCTGGCAAGGCCGCGAATGGGCTTCCGGTTTTACCGGCTCGGTCGGCACCCTGATCATTACGCCGGAATTCGCCGGCGTCTGGACCGACGCCCGTTACTGGACCCAGGCCGAACAGCAACTGGCCGATACCGGCATCCAGCTGATGAAGCTGACCTCCGGCGCCAGTGTGCAATATGTTGACTGGCTGGCAAGCCACCTGAAAGCCGGCCAGACCCTGGCCGTGGACGGCGCCGTGCTCGGCCTCGCCATCGCCCGCCTGCTGCAAGGCGCGCTGGACGCCAAAGAGGTCCACCTGCGCACCGACCTCGACCTGCTGGAACAAGTCTGGCAAAACCGCCCAGCCCTGCCGGCCGCGCCAATTTACGCGCACCTGCCGCCCTACGCCTCGAAAAGCCGCGGCGGCAAGCTGGCCGACCTGCGCAGCGCCATGCAGCAGGCCGGCGCCAACCGCCATCTGATATCGACGCTGGACGACATCGCCTACCTGTTCAACCTGCGCGGGGCCGACGTCAACTTCAACCCGATTTTCCTGTCGCACGCCCTGGTCACGCCCACCCGCGCCACGATGTATGTCGCAGACGGCAAGATTTCCGCCGAACTGCGCACCGCGCTGGCCGACGAGGACATCGACGTCGCGCCCTACGCATCGGCTGCCGCCGCCCTGGCCGCGCTGCCGGCCGACGCCGTCGTGCTGCTGGACCCGCGCCGCATCACCCACGGCACCCGCCAATGGATTCCGGCCAAGGTGAAAGTCATCGAAGCCATCAACCCGACCACCTTGGCCAAGTCGCGCAAGAGCGAGGCCGACGCCGTCCACGTGCGCGAGGCCATGGCGCAAGATGGCGCCGCCCTGTGTGAATTCTTCACCTGGCTGGAACAAACCCTGTCCAACCCGGACCGCGCGCCGCTGACCGAAGTGGAAATCGACAAGCAAATCACCGCCGCCCGCGCGCGCCGCCCCGGCTTCATCAGCCCGAGCTTTGCCACCATCGCCGGTTTCGGCCCCAACGGCGCGATCATGCATTACCGCGCCACCGAAGCGCGTCACGCGGTCATTGAAGGCAACGACTTGCTGCTGATCGATTCCGGCGGCCAATACCTGGGCGGCACCACCGACATCACCCGCGTGGTGGCGGTTGGCCGCATCACCGACGAGCATCGCCACGATTTCACGCTGGTGCTGAAAGGCATGATCGCGCTGTCGGCCGCCCGCTTCCCGCGCGGCGCCAAGTCGCCCATGCTGGACGCCATTGCCCGCGCGCCGCTGTGGGCCGAGGGCATTGACTTCGGCCACGGCACCGGCCACGGCGTCGGCTATTTCCTCAACGTGCACGAAGGCCCGCAGTCGATTTCGCCCAACACCCCGCCGGAAGCGCACACGGCCATGGAGCCCGGCATGATCACTTCCATCGAGCCCGGCCTGTACCGCCCCGGCCGCTGGGGCATCCGCATCGAAAACCTGGTGCTGAATCGCGCCGCCGGCCACACCGAGTTTGGCGAATTCCTCAACTTCGAAACGCTGACCCTGTGCCCGATCGACACCCGCTGCATCGAACCATCGCTGCTGCGCGACGACGAAAAACGCTGGCTCAACGATTACCACGCCACGGTGCGCCAGCGCCTGTCGCCGCTGCTGTCCGGCGCGCCGCTGGCCTGGCTGCACACCCGTACGGAGGTCCTATGAGCGGACGCGCGACCAAAGCCACCTCGGCGGTAGACCGCCTCAAGCGCCGCACCGGCAATCAGAAATATTCGATGTCGGTGACCGGCGGCGGCCACTTCTTCCTGTCCGACGGCGCCGGCAATCCGCCGCTGTGCGCGCCGATGGAGCTGGACGACTTCGTCGCCTTCGTCAACGGCATCGAGCCGCCCGCGCCCAAGCGCGTGAGCAAACTGGATATCGCCTTCGAAAAACAACTTAAAAAATAAAGAGGCTCGTCATGCCCGCCATCGAATTCCTGCAAGCGTACTGGTCGCAATCGGAGATCGCCACCAACGCGGTGATCCTGTTGAACTTGCTGGGCGCGTTGGCGCTGGGCCTGCTGGTCGGGTATGAGCGCTCTTACCACGGCCGCGCGGCCGGCATGCGGACTTATGGTCTGGTGTGCATGGCCTCGGCCGCGCTGACCGTGATCGGCGGCTATCCGGGCCACTGGTTTGGCGGCCACGTGTCGCAATACCTGGTGAACTCGGACCCGACCCGCGTCATCCAGGGCATCGTGACCGGTATCGGTTTCCTGGGCGCCGGCGTCATCATGCGCGAAGGCTTCAACATCAGCGGCCTGACCACGGCGGCCTCGATCTGGGCGTCGTCGGTGATTGGCGTGATGGTGGGCATCGGCTTCTACATGGGCGCGATGGGACTGGCGGCCTTGTGCGCCTGCTCGATGATTTTCCTGACCCGGGTGGAAGCCTGGCTGCCGTCGCGCCACGCCATCGCCATCACCATGCGCTTCAAGGCCGGCTACAAGCCGCAGGAGCCGGCGCTGCGGGCGCTGGCGCTGCAACGCGGCTATGAAATCGCCGGCGGCTCGCTGATGATAGGCAGCGAGGGCGGCATGCAGGAGTGGCGCTTTGTCGCCATCGCCCTGAGTAAACGCAGCGGCGCGCCGATGGCGGTATTATCGGCGGAGTTGGCCGAATTTGACGGCATCCACAGCTTCCAGCTCACTCACGCACGCAACTGATCATGAATGCACAAGCACAGGCAGTATTTGATTTCTGGTTTGCCGGCGCGCAGGCGCCGCGCCGCGAATGGTTTCAAAAAGACGATGCCTTCGACCGCGAGATCGAACAGCGCTTCGGCGAGCAGATCGCGCAGGCGCTGGAAGGCGGTCTGCATCAATGGGATGCCGAAGGCCCGCAAGCCGCGCTGGCGCGCATCATCCTGCTCGATCAGTTTTGCCGCAACGTGTATCGCGGCACGCCGCTATCGTTTGCCGGCGACCATCTGGCCTTGCAGGCCGCGCTCGATATGATCGAGGCTGGTGAGGATCAGCGGCTGTCGCCTTTGCAGCGCGCCTTTGTCTACCTGCCGCTGGAGCATGCGGAGGACATGGCGATGCAGGACCAGGCCGTGGCCTTGTTCACGCGTCTGGCGCAGGCGGATGCCGGGCTGGATGGCATGCTGGATTACGCCAAACGCCATCGCGAAGTGATACGCCGCTTCGGCCGTTTCCCGCATCGCAACGCCATTCTTGACCGCGCATCGACGCCGGCCGAACTGGCGTTCCTCAAGCAGCCGGGATCGGGCTTCTGATGACGCTGACGGTGAACCTGGTCGGCGCCGGCCACGTGGGCCGTGTGCTGGGCAAGCTGCTGTCGGCGCAAGGCTATGCCGTGCGGCAGGTGCTGACGCGTTCGGCGGCGTCGGCGCGACAGGCGGTGGCATTTATCGGCGCCGGCGGCGCCATCGCCGATTACGCGCAGTTGCAGCCGGCCGCCATCCATGTGCTGGCGGTGGGTGATGACCAGATCGTGCCGGCGTGCGAAGCATTGGCGCGTGCCGTGCCGCTGAGCGGCAGCATCGTCTTTCATTGCAGCGGCGCGCTCGCCTCGGACCGTTTGCAAGCCGCGCGCGACGCCGGCGCGCTGGTCGCCAGCGTGCATCCGATCCGCAGCTTTGCCGATCCGTCTGCCGTGGCGGCGCAATTTGCCGGCACCTTCTGCGGCATCGAAGGCGACGAGGGTGCCCTGGCCGTGCTGACGCCGGCGCTGCAAGCCATTGGCGCGCAGCCGGTGCCGATCAATGCCGAGGCCAAGACGGTGTATCACGCTGCCGCCGTGTTCGCCAGCAATTATCTGGTGACGGTACTGGACGCCGCCCTGCGCGCCTATCAGGCGGCCGGCGTCCCGGAGCCGGTGGCGCGCCAACTGGCGCAGCCGCTGGCCAGCGAATCGATGGCGAATGTGTTCCGCCTGGGCGCGGCCGCCGCGCTGAGCGGCCCGATCGCACGCGGCGACATGGTCACTGTGGCGCGCCAGCAGCAAGCCGTCAGCGCGTGGGATGAGGAAACCGGAGCGTTGTATCGGGCGCTTGTGGCGCCGACCACGGCGCTGGCGCGCAGAAAACCGCGGAAATAGCGCCAACTCCTTGTAAATTACTACTTAACAACTATATTTTAAGTAGATGTAGCGGCGATCCGTGCCACGTTTTGCAGTTGTAATGCCACGAATTCACAAAATAAACACCGTATCAGTCGACAAACCTACGAATTAGCAATAAGCTTGATTCTTAGAATGTTTTCAAGCGGCAAGCTTAACCGGCGCCAAAAATCTGGATAGTAGGGGTAAGAACATGTTATTTCTGAAAAGTACGACCGTAACGAAAGCGCCAGGAATTTACGACGTCGACGTCGCTGCCAAGCCACCAGGCAAAACCTTTGGCGTGTTCATCGCCACCGATCCGGACAATCCGCCGACCGAAGTGCTGGCGCAGCTGACCGCCATGGGTTTCAAGCAAACCTATAGCGGCGGCTACACCCACAAAGACCGCGGCAAAGTGCTGGACCTGCACTTCCAGAAAGCCGGCACCGACTTGTTCGAAGGCTGGAAAGCGGAAGAGCTGGAAGCCAATATGGCCGCCATCAACGCGCTGTTCAACGGCGTCGGCATCACCATCACCCCCCGCGTGATGAGCCTGGCCGAAGCCTACGCTTGAGCCTCGATGTGATACAGGCCCCAGGGGCATAAACCGAACCGGTCGCTGACCGGTTTGGCCGCCATCTCGGGCACTTTATCGGCGTCGTACACGGCCCACAGCGGACCCAGTCCGCCCAGCGCCATCGGTGCGCCATCCAGCCAGGTGGCCACGATGTAGCGCTGCGCCCTTGCCTGCGCCACCGTCACGGTGGCGGCAAAACCATCAATCGCGCGCAGCACCAGCTTGCTGTTGTCGTTGAGCCTGGCGCCGGCCGCCTTCATCACATCCAGCAGCAAGGGGCCGCGCAGCGTGTGCGGCTTGCTGTCGTATTCCAGCGTGGGCTGGATGGTAATGGCCGGCAGCGCCGTCAGCGCCGCGTAGTCGAAGGCATGCGCCTTGTCGAAGCTGAGCTTTTGCTTGAACATCATCTGATCGCGCACCGGATCGAGCTTGCCGCGGTTGCCGTTGCCGATGGCGCCGGTGACGGTCAGCAGGGTGGGGTCGCCGGCGGCGGCGGCGCGCGCCGGCAAGGCGAGGGTGGCGGACCAGCCGGCCAGCGCGGCCGTGCCCAGGAACTGGCGTTTTTTCATGCTGTGACTCCCTGAATGCGTAGTGCCGGTATCATACCGCGCATGGACTTATTTGCCGATGACACCGCCCTCTCGCCCATCCCCATCGACGATGGCGAACTGTGGTTCCAGCAGCGCTTGCAACTCGACTTGCCGCCGGAGGAGGTGATGCGCCGCTTGCTGGAAGAGACCGACTGGCGTGCCGAGCAGATCCAGGTGTGGGGCAAGCTGCACATGCAGCCGCGTTTGTCGGCCTGGCATGGCGAGGCCAGTTATCGCTATTCCGGCAAGACCTTTCATCCGCAGCCGTTCACCGCGCTGCAACTGCACATCAAGCAGGCGGTCGAACGCGTCACCGGGCGGCGCTTCAACAGCGTGCTGCTCAACTACTATCGCGACCAGCGCGACAGCATGGGCTTCCACGCCGACGACGAGCGCGAGCTGGGACTGCGGCCAGCCATCGCCTCGGTCAGCTTTGGCGCGCCGCGCACCTTCATCCTCAAGCACCGACGCTTGCCGAAGACGGTGAAGCTGGCGCTGGGCGACGGCTGCCTGCTGCTGATGGCGGGCGCGCTGCAACAGCACTGGCTGCATGGTATCAACAAGGAACGCACGCCGCGCGGGCCGCGCATCAACCTGACCTTCCGACAAATTTTGTAGGCTCTGCTGAAGAAGCAACAGCGGACTGGCGCAAGGACTGCTATCGTATCCTTATCGTGCTGGGAGGACATTATGTTTAGCAACATGAAAGTCGGTACCAAACTCATCAGTGGCTTTTCCTTTGTGGCGGTGGTGGGTGCGCTTGTGGCCTGCATCGGCATCTACAGCATGAGCCAACTGAACCGGGCGGCGGACAGCATGTACCGCGAAGACCTGGTCGGCCTTTCCTACATCAAGGAGGCCAATATCAACCTGATCTACGTGGGGCGCGCGCGCAACGCCTTCCTGGCGGCGACGTCGGCCGAGGAGCGCGCGCGCCACCGCAACGATATCAAGCAAGCCCTGACCTCGATGGACGCTTTGCTGGCCAAGGCGCGGCCGCTGTTCGTCACGCCGGCCGGGCAAAAAATGCTGGATGGCTTTGCCGCCCCCTTGCAGGAATACGGCCGCCTGATCGACGCGGCGCTGGACAGTGCCGAGCGCGAGCCGCTGGCGCAGCGCGGCGAGGAGGTCGCGCGCCCGCAGGCGGCGGCGCGCGCGCAGGCCGACAAGCTGGACAAGCTGATGGATGAAATGACCGAGCTCAAGGAATCACGCGCCGCCACCAAGGCGGCCGACACCGGCGCGCTGTACCGCTACAGTCTGGCGCTGATGGTGGCGCTGGTGGCTGGCAGTCTGATTGTCGGCCTGGCGCTGGGCGGCCTGATCACGCGCGCACTGACGCGGCAGCTCGGCGGCGAGCCGGGCGACGTCGCCAAGGTGGCCGGCAAGATCGCCGGCGGCGACCTGACGGTGGATGTCGCGGTGCGGCAGAACGATACGGGCAGCGTGTTGTTTGCCATGAAGTCCATGCGCGACAGTCTGGGCGGCATTGTCGGCCAGGTGCGCAGCGGCACGGACACCATCGCCACCGCCTCGGCGCAAATCGCCAGCGGCACCCAGGACTTGTCGGCGCGTACCGAACAGCAGGCCGGCGCGCTGGAGGAAACCGCGTCCTCGATGGAGCAACTGACCTCCACCGTCAAGCAGAACGCCGATCACACGCGGCAGGCCAACGAGCTGGCGCGTTCGGCCTCCAGCGTGGCGCAGAAGGGCGGCGCGGTGGTGGATGAGGTGATCGGCACCATGGGCGAGATCAATGCTTCGTCCGGCAAGATTGCCGACATCATCGGCGTCATCGACGGCATCGCCTTCCAGACCAATATCCTGGCCTTGAACGCGGCGGTGGAAGCGGCGCGCGCCGGCGAGCAGGGCCGCGGCTTTGCCGTGGTGGCGTCGGAAGTGCGGACGCTGGCGCAGCGCTCGGCGACCGCGGCCAAGGAAATCAAGCAGCTCATCGATGAGTCGGTCAGCAAGGTGGGCGCCGGCGCGCGCCAGGTGGACGAGGCTGGCGTGACCATGCGCGAAATCGTCGCCAGCATCCAGCGCGTGACCGACATCATGGCCGATATCCAGGCCGCCAACAGCGAACAAAGTACCGGCATCGAGCAAATCAACCAGGCCATCGTGCAAATGGATCAGGTAACGCAGCAGAATGCCGCGCTGGTGGAAGAATCGGCCGCGGCGTCGGAAGCGATGCAGGAACAGGCGCGCAAACTGGCCGAACTGGTCAGCGTGTTCCGGGTGGAGCAATCGGGACCGGCCCTGGCGGCGCCGTCCAGGCCGCGTCCGGCGCCGCGCGTCGCGCCGAAAACGGTGGCCACGCTGCCCAAGCCGGTGTCATCCAGGAAAACTGTTAAGGAAACGGCAACGGATTGGGAGGAATTTTAAGCTCGTTTTAAGTTTGGCGCATCTTGAAATTTGCCAATGATCGTTTGGCTTACATCTCGTCACACTTCTTACTAATTCGGTGACCAAAGGTGTTGGTTGGAGTGCTATCTTGGACACATCGCAATTCATAGCAACTGCGATCCCAAGCAAGTCCGCTTCAACCATTTTGCTGAAAGATCAACATCATGAAAAAAATTCTGTTTGCTTTAGTCGCTTCCGCAGCCGCCCTGGGTGGTACCGCAGCTTATGCACAAACCAACACGCAAGATGCCGCCGGCACCGGCTACATCGGTCTGGGCGCGGTGGCCAGCCGTTACGACATGGGCCAGCCTGGCTCGACCAGTACCGACAACCGTACCGGCACCAAAGCCGCCGGCAAAATCTACGGTGGTTACAACATCGACAGCACCTGGGCGGTGGAAGCCGGCTATACCGATTTCGGCAAACGCAGCTACAACTACACCCAGGGTGGCGCTGCCGGCGGCCTGAACACCGACGCGCACTCGTACTACCTGGCGGGTAAAGGCACCTGGCCGGTGGCCAAGGACTTCGCCGTGTTCGGTAAGCTGGGCGTGGCGCGCAACCACAACGAGGTGACCACCTCGGGCATCGCCTCGGTCAGCGGCAGCGACAACAAAACCGCCCTGTACGCTTCGGTGGGTGGCGAGTACGCCATCAACAAAAACGTGAAAGTCTCGCTGGAGTACGAAAACTACGGCAAGAACGACATCGACACCGGCCGCAAAAACGGCGCCATCACGGCGGGCCTGCGCTACAACTTCTAAGCGCATCGCGGTATAACTCATCAAGTTCAGAGGGCCGGGGGCATTGCTCCCGGCCCTTTTGCCTTGTGTAGAATGCTAGTCAAATTCGACACGGGCGGCGTATGGATAGGATACAGGCCATGACGGCCTTTCTGGCAGTGGTGGACGCGGATGGGTTCTCGGCGGCGGCACGCAAGCTGGGCGTTTCACCTTCCGTGGTGACGCGTGCGGTCACGGAACTGGAGGAACGGCTGGGCACCCGCCTGCTGACACGCACCACTCGCTTCGTCCGTCTGACGGACACGGGCCGCGTCTACGCCGAAAACTGCCGCCGCATTCTGGCCGATCTGGAAGAGGCCGACAGCACCGCCGCCGGTGCGCACGCCGCGCCGCGCGGCGAGTTCACCATCACCGCCACCGTCAACTTTGGCGCCATGCACGTGGCGCCGGTGGTACGTGAATATCTCTCGCTTTATCCACAGGTGTCGGTGCACTGCTGGTTCATCGACCGCAATGTCAACCTGGTGGACGAAGGCGTGGACGTGGCGGTGCGTATCGGCGAATTGCCGGACTCCTCGCTGCAAGCGATCCGGGTGGGACGCGTGCGGCAGGTGCTGTGCGCGTCGCCCGCCTACCTTGCGCGGCAGGGCGTGCCGCGGCGCCCCGAGGATTTGTCGCAGCACACCATCGTCACCGCCACCGGCCTGACGCCAACACCGGAGCTGCGGTTCGCCAACGATCTGAAGGTACGCGTGCAACCGCGCATGACCACCACCACCAACGAATCGGCGGCCGCCATGGCGATTGCCGGTTTCTGCATCACGCGCCTGCCGCTGTACCAGATCGCTCCGGCCGTGCGGCGCGGCGAGCTGCAACTGGTGTTGGAACAATTCGAGCGTCCCGCGCTGCCCATCCACGTCGTGCACCGCGAAGGGCGGAATGCATCGAGCAAAATCCGCACCTTCATCGATATGACGGTGGCGGCGCTGCGCAAGGACGCCAGCCTGCAATAGTCAGCGCTTGAATGCCCGCATGTACTGATCGGTCAGCGTGGCGACTTCGTCCAGCCTGGTGTCCATCGCAAAGTGGCCGGCGTCGAGGATGGCAATGCGTGCCTGCGGCACATCGCGCTTGAAGGCCTGCGCGCCCGCCACGGTGAAGGCCAGATCGTGCCTGCCCCAGACCACCAGCGTCGGCAACTGGTGCGCGGCCAGCCATTGTTGCCACTGCGGATATGCCGCCAGATTGTGCCGATAGTCGTAGATCAGTTCCGATTGAATCGCCGCCTGCCCGGGCCGGTTGAGATAGGCATACTCGTCCATCCACAGATCCGGATCGTAGGCCTCCACATCCGGATCGCTGCCGAGATGGCGGTTTTTCGTGACGGCCAGCGACAGGTGTGCTGCGCGGACCTTTTCCTCATGCGCGGCGCGATCGCTCCAGAACGGCTTGCGTGCCGCCCACAGCGCGCCGAGGCCTTCTTCGTAGACATTCCCGTTCTGAAAAATCGTGCCCTGGATGGCATCCGGCCGCCGGACCGCCATGCGCATGCCGACCGGCGCGCCGTAATCCTGCATGAACAGCACGTAACGCCGCACGCCGACGGCGTCGGTAAACTTGTGCATCACTTCCGACAGATGCTCGAAGGTGTAGACAAACTCCGCTGGCGAAGGCGCATCGCTATTGCCGAAGCCGGGATAGTCCGGCGCGATCAAGTGGTAACGGTCGCCCAGCTTGCGCATCAAGCCGTCATACATGCGCGATGAGCTGGGCACGCCGTGCAGCAGCAACAGCGTCGGCTTGTCCGGCGAACCGGCTTCGCGGTAAGCGATGTTGACGCCATCGATGGTCACATGGCGATAGACGACCGGCGCGGCGATGGCCGAAGTGCTTGCCGTGATGGCCAGAGCGGCGGCAGCGGCGATTTGTTGAGCATTCATGGTGATCTCCTGGGTTTGGATAGCGCCAGTGTCACTGATCGCACAGCCGGTGAGAATGGCCATTTCCGGCAATGCACTTTTCCAAATCAGGAAATAAAAAACCCGAAAGCCGTTGCCAGCTTTCGGGTCGGGTCCGAGCCAATAGGCGCTTAGTTGGTCAGCGGCTTGTAGCGGATACGCTTCGGCTTGGCGCCTTCTTCGCCCAGGCGTTTCTTCTTGTCGGCTTCGTATTCCTGGTAGTTACCGTCGAAGAAGGTGACTTGCGAGTTGCCCTCAAACGCCAGGATGTGGGTGGCGATGCGGTCCAGGAACCAGCGGTCGTGCGAGATCACCATCACGGAGCCGGCGAACTCCAGTAGCGCATCTTCCAGCGCGCGCAGGGTTTCCACGTCCAGGTCGTTCGACGGTTCGTCCAGCAGCAGCACGTTGCCGCCCTTGAGCAGGGTCTTGGCCAGGTGCAGACGGCCGCGCTCACCGCCCGACAGGTTGCCGACGATTTTCTGCTGGTCGGCGCCCTTGAAGTTGAAGCGGCCCAGATAGGCGCGCGACGGCATTTCGAAGCGGCCCACGCTCAGGATGTCGGCGCCGCCCGAGACGTCTTCAAACACGGTCTTGGCGTCGGCCAGCTTGTCGCGGCTCTGGTCCACCAGCGAGATTTTCGCGGTCTTGCCGATCACCACTTCGCCGCTGTCCGGCTGGTCCAGGCCGGCGATCATCTTGAACAGGGTCGATTTACCGGCGCCGTTCGGGCCGATGATGCCGACGATGGCGCCCGGCGGAATCGTGAACGACACATTGTCCAGCAGCAGGCGGTCGCCAAAGCCCTTCGACACGTTCTTGAATTCGATCACTTCATTGCCCAGACGCTCGGCCACAGGGATGAAGATCTCCTGCGTCTCGTTGCGCTTCTGGTATTCGTACTCGCTCAGCTCGTTGAAGCGGGCCAGACGGGCTTTCGACTTGGCCTGGCGCGCCTTCGGATTCTGGCGCGACCATTCCAGTTCCTTTTGCAGCGCCTTCTGGCGTGCCGATTCGGTGGCTTCTTCCTGCTTCAGGCGGTCCTGCTTCTGCTCCAGCCACGAGGAATAGTTGCCCTTCCATGGAATGCCATGGCCGCGGTCCAGTTCCAGGATCCACTCGGCGGCGTTGTCGAGGAAGTAGCGATCGTGGGTGATGCCGACCACGGTGCCGGGGAAGCGCACCAGGAATTGTTCCAGCCATTCCACCGACTCCGCGTCCAGGTGGTTGGTCGGTTCGTCGAGCAGCAGCATGTCCGGTTTGGACAGCAGCAGTTTGCACAGCGCCACGCGGCGCTTTTCACCGCCCGACAGCACGCCGATTTTCTGATCCCACGGCGGCAGGCGCAGCGCGTCGGCGGCCATTTCCAGTTGCAGGTTGAGGTTGCCGCCATCGGCCGCGGCGATGATCGACTCCAGACGCTCCTGCTCCTTGGCCAGCGCGTCGAAGTCGGCGTTTTCATCGGCGTAGGCGGCGTACACGGCCTCCAGCTTGGCTTGCGCCTCAAACGCTTCGCCCAGGCCGGACTCGACTTCCTGGCGCACGGTTTTTTCCGGGTCCAGCTGCGGTTCCTGCGGCAGGTAGCCGATGCTCAGGCCCGGCATCGGGCGTGCTTCGCCCTGGATGTCGGTATCGATGCCTGCCATAATTTTCAGCAAGCTCGACTTACCGGAGCCGTTCAGGCCCAGCACGCCGATCTTTGCGCCCGGGAAGAAGGACAGCGAAATATCTTTCAGAATCTGGCGCTTGGGCGGGACGATTTTGCCCACGCGGTTCATGGTATAGACGTAATTTGCCATTGAGAATCTCAGTGAAGGTATAAATGCAGGGAAGGACGACAGGATACGATAAATCCCGCCATCTTCCCACTATTTAGCGCGTTTGCCGACCCACAGCCCTTCGGCCACGTACAGGATCAGCGCCGCCCAGATGATCAGGAAGCCGGTCATGCGCTCGGCCGTGAACGCTTCATGGAACACCCACACGCCCAGCAGCGCCTGCATGGTGGGCGACAGGTATTGCAGCAAGCCCAGCACCGCCATCGGGATCTTGCGCGCGCCGGCCGCGAACAGCAGCAGCGGGATGGCGGTGATCGGCCCGGCCGCCGCCAGCAACCAGCGGGTGCTGTCGTGCGGGGTATTGATGAAGGTGTTCTGGCCATGGAAGCTCAGCCACAGTACGTAAATCAGCGCCAGCGGGAACAACATCATGGTTTCCAGCGACAGGCCCTCCAGCGCCGCCAGTGCCGCCGTCTTGCGCAGCAGGCCATAGCCGCCGAAGGTGATGCCCAAAATTAAGGCAATCCACGGCAGCTGGCCGGCCTGCCAGGTCAGCCAGGCCACGCCGGCGGCCGCCACGCTGATGGCGATCCATTGGCCGCGCCGCAGATGCTCTTTCAGCACCACCAGCCCCAGCAGCACATTCACCAGCGGATTGATGAAGTAGCCGAGGCTGGCGTCGATCACGTGGCCGTTGTTGACCGACCAGATGTAGACGCCCCAGTTGGCCGTCAGCAGCAGGGCGCTTGCCATAAAACTCAGCAGGATGCGCGGCTGTTGCAGCACCTTGGGCAGCCATTTCCACTGCTGGCGCGCGGTCAGCACGATCACCAGGAACAGCAGCGACCACAGCATGCGGTGCGCCAGGATTTCCTGCGGCGGCACCTCGTTGATGGCGTGGAAGTACAGCGGGAACAAGCCCCAGCACAGAAAGGCCGACGTCGCGTACAAAATTCCTGAATTCATGGGGTGCGACTGCGAAAAGTAAGAGTAGGTCGATCATTATCGCTCATCCGCGCGCGCTCCGCAGGCGCCGCTCTCGCGCTCGCGTCCGCGGCGGCGTACACTCTCGGTATTGACCGTTTGGAACGTCTCCATATGCCAAAATATTCTTGCCTTTTGCCTACGCTTGGCCTATTGTGCAATGCACCAAAACAACAACAGGTGCAACCTTGACCGAGCAACATAAGAAAAGCAGTCTCGCGGCACTCACGCTGGCCGCTGTCGGCATTGTCTATGGCGACATCGGTACCAGTCCTCTCTACACCCTCAAAACCGTCTTCGATCCCGAGCATGGCCTGGCGCTGACCGAGGGCAATCTGCTGGGCATCATCTCCCTGATTTTCTGGGGCCTGACCATCATCGTTTCGCTCAAATACGTCAGCCTGGTGCTGCGCGCCGACAACCGCGGCGAGGGCGGCATCATGGCGCTGATGGCGCTGGCGCTCAATTCCGTCACCAAGGCGGCGCCGAAATGGCACTACCCGCTGATGCTGCTGGGCGTGTTCGGCGCCACCATGTTCTACGGCGACAGCGTGATCACGCCGGCCATCTCGGTGCTGGGCGCGATCGAAGGCCTGGAGGTGGCGGCGCCGGGACTGGAACAGTACATCGTCCCGCTCACCATCATCGTGCTGATCACCCTGTACGCCATGCAGCGCCACGGCACCGCCGGCATCGGCCGCTTCTTCGGCCCCATCATGGTGGTGTGGTTTGCCACGCTGGCCGTGATGGGGCTGGTGAACATCGTCGAGGCGCCACGCGTGCTGTACGCGCTCAATCCGTTCAATGCGCTGCGCTTCATGTACGAAAACAGCATGATCGCCTTCGTCGCGCTGGGCGCGGTGGTGCTGGCGCTGACCGGCGCCGAGGCGCTGTATGCGGACATGGGCCACTTCGGCAAGAAACCGATCCGCGCCGCCTGGTTCATGATCGTGTTCCCGGCGCTGGCGCTGAACTACCTGGGCCAGGGCGCGCTGCTGTTGACGCACCCGGACGCGGTGACCAATCCCTTCTTCCATCAACTGGGCGAGTGGAGCGTGTACCCGCTGGTGGTGCTGTCGACGCTGGCGGCGGTGATCGCCTCGCAGGCCACCATCTCCGGCACCTTCTCGATGACCAAGCAGGCCATCGCGCTGGGCCTGCTGCCGCGCATGCGTATCCTGCACACCTCGGCCAGCGAGATCGGCCAGATCTATATCCCGGCGGTCAACTGGCTGCAACTGGTGGTGGTGCTGCTGGCGGTGGTGGGCTTCGGTTCTTCCGACAAGCTGGCCGGCGCCTACGGCATCGCCGTCACCGCGACCATGCTGGCCACCACCGTGCTGACCTTCTTCGTGATCCGCTACCGCTGGCACCTGCCGCTGGTGCTGTGCTTTGGCGCCACCGGCTTCTTCCTGGCGCTGGACATCGCCCTGTTCTCGGCCAGCACCCTGAAGCTGTTCCACGGCGGCTGGTTCCCGCTGCTGCTGGGCGTGGTGCTGTTCACCGTGATGCTGACCTGGAAACGCGGCCGCGAGCTGGTGTTCGAGAATCTGCAAAAGCACGCGATTCCGCTGGAAGAGTTCCTGTCTTCGCTGTTCGTGGCGCCGCCGACCCGCGTGTACGGCACCGCCATCTTCATGCGCGGTGAAAGCGATGGCGTGCCGCACGCGCTGCTGCACAACCTGTCGCACAACAAGGTGCTGCACGAGCGCGTGGTGTTCCTGACCGTGCACATCATCGAGGAGCCGTATGTGACGGAGGCCGAGCAGGTCAAGGTGACCGACCTGGGCCACCAGTGCTACCAGCTGAATATCTACTACGGCTTCAAGGATGAACCGGACATCCCGCGCGTGATGCGGCTGTGCGAGTGCCTGGAGTTGCCGTTCGAGATGATGGAGACCTCCTTCTTCATCGCCCGCCAGACCGTGATTTCGGCGCCGGGTTCCGGCATGGCGACCTGGCGCGAGCACCTGTTCGTGGCCATGTCGCGCAATGCGCGCGGCGCCGCCGACTACTACCAGATTCCGCCCAACCGTGTGATTGAACTTGGCACGCAAGTGGAAATTTGAAGACAAAATAATGTAACTGAATGTAGTGCCGGGAGTGGAAGTGGCGCGGTCTGCTAAACTTCTGCGCCGGGACGCCTGAATACGAATACTCATCAAAGGTACATAATGAAATCGAAGTTGCAATTTATCGCCGCTGCGGCCTGCGTAGCGGTACTGACCGCCTGCGGTGGCGGCGCCAAGGCTCCGACCGCCGTGGTCGTGGCCCAACCGGAATACAAGCTGACCACCACCGTGGTTGGCACTGGCCTGACGGCGGCCGCCGGCGATACCGTGACGTTCAATTACACCGGCTACCTGTATGACTCGACCAAGTCCGACCTCAAGGGCAAGGTGGTCGATGTGGGCGCCTCTTATGTCGGCACGGTTGGCGTGGGCGTGCTTCCAACGGTGAGCCTGCCGGCGCCGGGCTGGGATCAGGCGCTGCTGGGCATGCAACCGGGCGGCAAGCGCACCACGGTGTTGCCGGCCAATCTGGCTTACGGCGCCAACGGACGCGCGGAGACAAAAATCAATGGCGTGACGTATGACGCCATCCCGGTGAATACGCCGATGGTGTATGACTTCGAGCTGCTGAATGTCACCAAGGCGGTGTACGTGCCTTCGACCACCTTCACCGACGTCAAAGTGGGCACCGGCACCGCCGCCGTCAGCGGCAGCGCGGTCACCGTCACCTACACCGGCTGGCTGTACGACGCCACCAAGGCGGACTTCAAGGGCACCCAGTTCGACACCAACGTCGGCGGCACGCCATTCGCGTTCACCGTGGGCACCGGCGTGGTGACCGGCTTCAGCATCGGCGTCACCGGCATGCAGGTCGGCGGCAAGCGTACCGTGATCGTGCCACCTGGCCAGGGTTACGGCATCGCCGGCTCCGGCGACAAGATCCCGCCTAACGCCACGCTGGTGTTCGACATCGAGCTGCTGACCGTGAAGTAAGCGGACCGCATGTGAAGAAAAGGCAGCCTGCGGGCTGCCTTTTTTTTATGCCCGCAGCACCTGCACCGGGGCGATGCGCATGGCGGACCAGGTGTGGCGCGCGGTGGCCGCCGCCGCCACCAGCAGGGCGAACGCCAGCGCCGCCAGCGGCGCCCATGCGCTCCACGGCGTGTGCTCGGCGAACGGCGCCAGGTAGCGTGCGATCGCCAGCCAGGCCGGCGGCAGTGCGATCAGGGCCGCCGCCGCTGTCAGCAGCAGGAACTCGCGTCCGACCAGGGAGGCGATCGCCGCGCGGCCGGCGCCATGCAGCTTGCGCAGCACAATCTCGCGCGCGCGCCGCTGTACGCTGTGCGCCGCCAGCACGTAGATGCCGAACGACGCCAGCACCAGGATCACCGCCGTGGCGCAGGCCAGCAGGCGCGCCAGCCGCACGTCGTCGGCATAGGCGAGGGCGTAGTAGCTGGCGGCCTGCCGTATCGTTGGCGGCTGGGCCGGGAAGTAGCGCTGCCAGGTGGCGAGGATGGCCGGTTCCACGTCGGCCCGCGCGCCGCCCAGGCGCACGGTGAACAAGCCGCTGTCGCGCGACAGCTGGTACATCAGCGGCCGCACCGGATCGCGCAGCGTTTCCCAGCGCAGGTCGGGCGCCACGCCCACCACGCGCCACTGCGTGCCATTGATGCGCTGGCCGATGGCCGCGCGCGCGGAGGCAAAGCCCAGCGCGGTCACGGCGGATGGATTGAGCACCACGCTTTGTTCATCCTCCGCCGCCGCGTGCGCGTCGCGCACGTCGAACATGCGGCCGGCCAGCGGCTGTATGCCGTACACCTGGAAGAAGTCCTTGCCCACCATTTGCATGGGCATCGCCACGCTGCTGCCGTCCACGTGCTTGACGGTGCTGCTGGCGCGGGTGCCGGTGTGGTCGTCGCGGCCCGGCACATTGCGGCTGTCGGCCACGCCCGCCACACCGGGCAGGTGCGCCAGCGCGTCGCGCAAGGCGTCGGCCGGCGGCTGGTTGAGCGCGATCGGCATATCGATCACCAGCAGCGGCGACGGATCGAAACCGGGCGGGGCTTCGGCGGCAAAGCGGGTCTGCCACAGCATGGCCAGCGCCAAGCTGCCCATGCCGATGGCGGCGCTGAACTGCAGTGCCGTCAGCGCACGCCGCAGCCAGGCGGCGCTGGCGGTTTCGCCGCTGCGTTGCGCCAGCGTGGCGCGCATGTCGACGCCGCCCGCCAGCCAGCCGGGATACACACCGGCCAGCAGGCCGACCAGCGCGCCGAAGGCCAGACAGGCCGTCACCGACAGCGGCGTCACCGCGTCATTCAGTTGCCGTTGCAGCAGTTCGGACGCCAGCGGCAGCAGCAGCCATGCCAGCAGCACGCCCAGCGCCGCCGCGGCCACCGACAGCAGCAAGGCCTCGCTCATGAACTGCGCCAGCAGCTGTCGGGTGGAGGCGCCCATCACGCGCCGCACGGCGATTTCGCGCTGGCGTCGCACCGCGCGCACCGTCGCCAGATTGATGTAGTTGACCACCGCCAGCAGCAAGATCAGCAAACCGGCCGCGCCGAGCGCCAGCACCACGCGCATGTCGCCGCGCGGGCCGGAGCCCATGGTGTTAGCGACGGTGCGGTCGAAATAGGCCTCGGCCAGCGGACCAAGCGCCAAGTCGACCATCTTGCGTTCGCCCAGCGCCGCTTTCATTTCCGGCGTGGCCATGCTGGCCCATGGCGCGGTATCGACGGCCTGTTGCAGCGCCGCTTGCAGCACTTGCGGGCTGGCGCTGGTCTTCACGTAAATGCGGCCGTTGATGCCCATCCAGTTGTCCAGCACCTGCTTGCGTTCCTGCTCGTTCCACAGTGCGCTGCCGATCCCCACCAGTGCGCCGAATTGCATGGTGCTGTTGGAAGGGCGGTCCGGCAACAGCGCCCGTACTTGCAGCGCCTGCCCATTCAACACCGCCGTGCGCCCGAGCACACCGGCTTTGCCGAACAGCTGGAGCGCCGCTTGCCGCGTCAGCGCCAATCCGTCCGGCCGCGTGAGAGCTGCATGCAGATCGCCTTGCAGCGCACGCAGGCCGGCGATCTGTTCGAAGGCCGGATCCACCGCCGTGATGTCGACCATGCGCAGCACGCCATCCTGGTTCATCGCCGCCTGGCTTGGCCACCATGCGCTGACTTCTAGCGGCAGTCCGCTTTGCAGGGCGACGCCGCGCAGTGCGAAGGGTGTGTATTCCATCCACTGCGGTTGCGGGATGAAGTTGAGGCGATGCTTGATGGCGTACACCTGTTCGCGCTGCGGCACATCGCGGTCGTAGCTGAACGAGTACTGCACAAACGTCAGCAGCACAAAGCAGACGGCAAAGCCGGCCGCAAGTCCCAGCAGTTCGATGGCGGTGTTGAGCGGATGGCGCAGCAGCAGGCGCCAGCCCATGCGGAAGTCGCGCAACATCATGCCGCTTGCAGCGCGTCGACCATCACGCGGCCGTCCAGCAGGTTGAGGGTGCGCGAAGCCTGGGCGGCGTGGTCGGGCGAGTGGGTGACCATGACCACCGTCGTGCCTTCGGCGTTGATGTCGCGCAGCAGGCGCATGACCTCATCGCCGTGGGCGCTGTCGAGATTACCGGTCGGTTCGTCGGCCAGCAGCACGGCGGGGCCGGACACCAGCGCGCGCGCGATCGCCACGCGCTGTTGCTGGCCGCCGGACAGTTGCGATGGACGATGGCCGGCGCGGTGGCCCACGCCGAGCTTATTCAGCATGGCCGTCACGCGCTCGCGCCGCGCGCGCGCGGGCGTGCCGTTGTACTCCAGTGCCAGTTCCACGTTTTCAAATACAGTCAGTTCTTCGATCAGGTTGAAGCTCTGGAAAATGAAGCCGATGCGCCCGCGCCGCAGCTTGTTCAGTTGCGATTCGCTCCAGCCGGCCACGTTCTGGCCTTCGAACCAGTACTCGCCGCGCGTCGGCACATCCAGCAGGCCGAGGATGCCGAGCATGGTCGACTTGCCGCAGCCCGACGGCCCGGTGATGGCGACATATTCGCCCGCTTCGATATGCAGATCGATGCGGTCCAGCGCCGTGGTCTGGATCTCTCCCGCTTGATGAATTTTGCTGACGCCGACGAGTTTGAGCATATGTGTCTACCTTGTGTGTTGTAGTGAGAGGTTACTGCGAAATTTGCAGCCGTGGCGCATTTCCATACGCCGCGTAGCTGGACAGGATGACTTTCTCCCCCGCGTTCAGGCCTTCCAGCACTTCGACCTGGCTGTTGTTGCGGCGGCCGATGCGCACCGTGCGTCGGTCGGCGTTGCGGCCCGCCGCATCCAGCACGTAGACCCAGGCGCCGCCGCTGTCGTTGATGAAGGCGCCGTTGGGCAGCAGCAGGGCGCTGGCCGGTTCGCCCAGCGTGATGCGCGCATCCAGGCTCTGGCCGGGATTCAGTACCGGCGGCTGCCCCTGCGTGAATACCAGTTCCACGCCGAAGCGGCCATCCTTGATTTGCGGGTAGATGGTGGCGATGTCGGCGGCATAGTTGCGCCCATCCTGCTGCACGCGGGCGTGGCGGCCGACGACCATGCGGTTCAGGTAATACTCGTCCACGCTGGCGGAGAGCTTGAAGCGCGCCGGATCGTCGATGCGGCCGATGTTTTTGCCGGTGGCGATGGATTCGCCCACTTGCAGGCGGAAGTTGGTCAGGCGCCCCGCCACCGGCGCGCGCACGGCCAGCGCCTCGACCGTGGCCGACACCAGTTTGAGGCCGGAGTTCAGGCCATGCACCGCGCTTTCCAGCTGCTGGTCGGCCTGGGCGCGCACACGCGATTCGGCTGCCGCGGCTTGCTGCTCCTGCGTCAGCGCGCGCTGTTGCTGGGCGAGGCGGTCGGCCGATTCCTCCAGCGCCACGGCGGAGATGAAGCCTTGCGCGGCCAGCCTGATATTGCGTGCGTGCTGCTTGCTGGCCTGATCCAGCGCGAATTGCAAATCGTCCAGCCGGCGCCGGTGGTCGCTGGCGCTGGCCTCCTGCGCCACGCGCAGGTTGGACAAGTTGAAGATGCTGACCGCGCGCTCGGACTGGCGCGCCAGCAGTTCCAGGTTGCGCTGCGGGTTGGAGATGCGGAACAGCAGCTGGCCTTGTTTCACCAGCGCGCCATCGGTAGCGAAAACTTCTTCCACGCGGCCTGATTCCACTGCGTCGAGAATGACGGAGCTGAGCGGCTCGGCGCTGGCGCGCACGATTACTTCATCGACGAACACGCCGCGCGCGGCCTGCCCGGTACGCAGGTCGGCGCCGTCGATTTGCAAGCCGTGCGGCATCCAGGCCCACAACGCGCCGGCGCCGGTCGCCAATGCCGCCAGCACGGCGGCGATGATGGCGATGCGCTTGCCGCGACGGCGCGGCACCACCACATCCATGGCGGCGCCGGTGTGCGGCGTGGCGGGCTCAAATTTTTTTTTCATGTGCATGCGGGCCTTACTGCAAACGCTGTGCCATGCTGAAAACGCGGTTTTAGGGTGGTGAGTGTTCATTTCCGAACACTTGCCGCTGTCCGCTAGCGGACAGGCTGCGGAGGTGGACGTTTACAGCGTTTGGACGGCTGCTAGAATGGCCGCATGTCTGCCTATATCCTGATCCTCGATGACGATGCCGACGTGGCCACGGCCGCGCAATTGCTGCTGCGCCGCCGCTATGGGCAGGTGGCCACGCTGTGCGATCCGGCGGGCTTGCCAGCCTTGCTGGCGCGCGGTGTGCCGGATGTGGTGCTGCTGGATCTGAACTTCACGCCGGGCCGCATCAACGGTGCGGAAGGCCTGGCGTTGCTGGATGTGCTGCGCGCGCAGGCGCGCCCTCCGGCCGTGATTGCGATGACGGCGTATGCCGATGTGCCGCTGGCGGTGGAAGCGCTCAAGCGCGGGGCGGGCGATTTCATCACCAAGCCCTGGGATAACGCGCGGCTGATCGCGGCGGTGGATCAGGCTTTGGCGCGGCGCGAGGCGGTGCGTGGCGGCGCGGCGGGGTCGCCGGAGTTGATGGGCGAGTCGCGCGCCATGCGGGAATTGAAGGCCTTGATCGCCAGCGTTGCGCCGACCGAGGCCAATGTGATGGTGCTGGGTGAGAACGGCGTTGGCAAGGAGCTGGTGGCGCGGGCGATTCATGCGGCGTCGCGCCGGGCGGCTGGCACCTTGCTGGCGGTGGATATGGGCGCGTTGCCCGAGTCGACGTTTGAGAGTGAGCTGTTCGGGCATCGCAAAGGCTCGTTCACCGATGCGAAGGCTGACAGGGCGGGACGTTTCCAGGCGGCGCGCGGCGGCTCGCTGTTTTTGGATGAAATCGGCAATATGCCGCTGGCGGCGCAGGCCAAGTTGCTGACGGCGCTGGAGCGGCGCGAGGTGACGCCGATTGGCGCGGACAAGCCGGAGTCTATCGATGTGCGGATTATCAGCGCCACCAATCTGGAAGAGGCGCGCTTGTTCGATCCGTTGGTGTTCAGGGCGGATTTGCTGTTTCGCCTGAATACCATTGTGATCCGCGTACCGCCCTTGCGTGAGCGGCGCGAGGATGTGCCGCTGCTGTTGCAGCATTATCTGAGGATGTATGAGACGCAGTACGAACGTCCGGCGCGCAATGTGAGCGCGGCGGCATGGGATGCGCTGCTGCGGCATGACTGGCCCGGCAACGTGCGCGCCCTGCGCCACGCGTGCGAGCGCGCGGCCATTCTCGGGCAGGGCGTGGAATACGCGATCAGCGATTTCGGCCTGGTGACCGCCAACGCGGCGCTGCTCGCAGCGGCCAGCGCCGGGGCGACCGGCGCTGCCGCACACGGCGCGGCTGGCATGCCGGCGCCCGGCCC
>NZ_WNKY01000017.1 GCF_009720825.1 Duganella radicis
ATTCGGCGACGCGGACCGGGAGCCGGAGAAAGTGAGTGGCACGGGGCAGCGCCGAGCAGCTGCGGAAGTGGAAACGGACACAGCTTAAATTAACCGGCTGAGTGTCTTGACTGACGGGTCCACTTTAAGCTGCCGAACCAATACTCCACGCACATGCCCGGAACAGGCATGCGCTCCAAGGAGCAGATTGCCGCCGATGCAAAGCGAGAGCTGAATAAGAAGGACTCCGATCCCTTTGTCGATACCTGAGCCTGCGCTCTGCAATGACTTTGCTCCTCTGATTTGTTGAAGCATCACGTGATCCGTATCCCGGTGCTATACAGAAGGCGCAGTATTAGACATTGGTGTCACTGATCCTGCTCAGCAGGCACTGTACTTCGTCGTTGGTAAGCACCACAGGCAGGCGGTGCGAAGACTTGGCTGTGGCGATTTCATCTAGCCAAGGCAGTTCGGCCCGCAGGCGGGTTTGCCCTATGTCATTAGGGTATGCTAAATTGGCATAAAGTATTGATAATATTGGTTCTCCAGTTTGAGATTCGGTGAAACTTCAAGCTTTAGGCGGGAAGAATTGCGACAAATGGGGGCCGATTTTTTGTTAGCCCTTCAAATGAAACGTCCCGCCGACGCTCAAATTATTCTTCGCCTGCTGCCCACTGATGCAGTTGGTAAGACGCGTTCGATCACCTCTGAGTATATGCCGAACTTCGCCATTCTTGATGACTACCTGACGGCGACGAAAATCGAACTGCTTAATACCCCCGAGTTGGCGTCTGGCGGCGAGTGCCATGCGAACGTATGGTTTGTTACCCCTGAGGTATATCCCAACACGCTTTGGCGTGACCGCGAAATAGTGGTTTCTGAAGCCTCCCACGTCGTAGGCAAGGCCATAGTCGTCACCGTTTTCAACCCCGTTCTCTTGCGTGATAATGGCTAACCTTGCAGTCAACTGGACTGCCTCCATGCTGCGCATTCCGGCAGCCAGTTACTTTTCACATTGGAGATCCTAAGTCACATGTATCAACGAATCGTATTCATGGTCACTATCGCCGTTTGCTGTACTTCGGCAAATGCGCAGTACGCAAACGTCGACGGTAAATTCCGTTCCGCCTCGGTGACGCTTGACCTTATTCCGCTGGACTCTGAAAAAGGGGTCATTGCCGCTGCGACGACAGTCGTTCAAGGAGCGTGCTCGGGTTCCATCGCGGGGATTGGAAAAGTGTCTGGGAATGAACTCAAGTTTTCGCCATATGTGAAGGAAGACAATAGCGATACTTGCGAAGTGACCGTGGTCTTCGACAAGAAGCGAAATTCCGCCAAAATCTCCGCCAAAAGCTGTACGGCTCACAGTGGGGCATCCTGCGGTTGGGAAGGCGACACGATGAAGCGTGCCAAATGAAATCGGCGTTTTTTCTCCAACAATTTGTTCCAGCGGACGGCCTAGTGGCCGCCGCTGAACAGCGACGTTAGGACTCCACAATGCGATTTCGTGCGCTCCTTACTTCTACAGCGTTGTTCTTGTTTTCTTCGATTCTCGGAGGCGTCGCAGCTATGGAAACAGCCTTCTCAAAATTGAAGCCTACTTTGCAGATGATGCAAGAGGCTAGGAAGAACCCGAACGGTTGGGTGTACGCTATTGATGGCAATTACGGACCGAATGATGCCGTTCCTCCCGAAGCGATTGCTGGGGCATGGAAGGTCGATGCCGTAGGAAACATCGTTCCCGGCAGTTTTCAACCTAATCCTAAGTACCAAGCCAAACGGAACAAGTAATGGCTATGCCTAACATTTAATCAACCGGACGGCTTCCGTGTTGCGCGGTCCAACCGCCGGTTATCGCACACGTTGGGTCGCATGAAACGCTGGACACGTTGCAGGAAACCGCGCGCGCTGCGACGCAAGCTGCGCTGGCGAACTTCGCTGAATATTCGTCGCCACCAAATGGCAACCTTACGCTCGGAACACATTGGGAAGACGATGCAACAATATTCGAGTTATATGTCGCTGCGGATTGCCCCGAAGATGCTATCGTGCTCACCACCACAAGGTCAACAGCTACACAGGCGAACTCATTTCTGTGCAAATTTACGAACAGTCCTGGGCACGTATTGCCCAACCATCAGTTCCAGCGGACGCCGGGCGGCGCCGCTGAACAATCACGTTAGCCAACATGCAGCACACGCCTTTTCCTTATCAACGTGCACCCGATGCATTCTTCATGGCCTTGCCACAGGAGAGCGCGTTCTTGCAAATTAAGGGTTTTGAGACGCCATGGGGAATGTCCGACGAACAGCTCTGCTACTGGAACGGTGTTTTATTTGGGCAATCGGTGCAAGGTAGCGCAGGCAGGTTCGTCAAATTACTTCCTGTCCTCGACCGCCAGCGCGACTATCCTTGGCCGAGCGCTGAAACATTTAAGGCAACCATCCTTGGTATCCTCGATCAGTTCCCTGATCTCGAAGTATGGTGTGAGCGAGACTGTGATCAGTATCCGATCATGAGTTTAAACTCGCTTGCGGAGCTAGAACGGAACTTGGAGCTTGTCTTTTCCTTTTGTGAGAACGGTCGTGGCGAATGCCCAAGCTTCTCGTATCGCCCGTAAGGGCTAACAATATAATCAACTGGACGCGTTGACGCACGCCAGTTATCGAAACGTTGGGTCAATCTATGATGACACTCAAGACCACTCTTGCATTGCTCTGGGGTGAATCGCCACCACTATTCTAGATACTCCTGAGCCATAATTCTAAGGCAAAGGAGAGAGTCAATGAGCGGCAAGAGATATACCGAAGAATTCAAGATTGCGGCAGTCAAACAGGTGGTTGATCGGGGCCATCCTGCTGCGGAGGTTGCCGAACGGCTTGGAGTCAGCATCCATAGCATTTACGCTTGGACCAAGCGTTACAGCGTTCCCGAGTCGGAACGCAAAGCTAACGATGCCCAAGCTGAGGAAATGCGCAAATTGAAGGCAGAACTCAAGCGCGTCACCGAGGAGCGTGACATCCTGCGAAAGGCCGCGGCGTACTTTGCCAAGACGTCCGGGTAAGGTACGCCTTTATTTGTGAGCACCAGGCGCTGTATTCCATTCAGCGCATGTGCAAGATGCTCAAGATCCATCCAAGCGGCTATTACGCGTGGTGCAGCAATCCCGAAAGCGAACGGGCCAAAGAGAATCGGCGGCTGCTTGGTCACATCAAGCAGTCATGGCTGGAAAGCGGCGCCGTCTATGGCTACCGCAAGGTCTACGACGACTTGCAGGAGCTTGGCGAGGAATGCGGCATCAATCGGGTATATCGTCTGATGCGTGCTGATGGCATTCGGTCTCAAACAGGTTATGCGAAGCGCAAGTACAAGAACGGTGGGCGACCTTCGGTAGTAGCGCCAAACCATCTGCAGCGCGAGTTCGACGTGACCGAGCCGAATAAAGTCTGGGTCACGGACATTACGTATCTGCGCACTTATGAGGGATGGCTTTATCTGGCTGTGGTGCTGGACTTGTTCTCACGCCAGGTAATCGGCTGGTCCATGAGTTCTCGGATCGACAAAGAGCTAGCAATGAACGCCTTGATAATGGCAGTGTGGCGGCGCAAACCGGCTAAGGAGGTGATGGTGCATTCAGATCAAGGCAGTCAATTCAGCAGCTATGACTGGCGCGACTTCCTTGAGGAGCACAACCTGGTACAGAGCATGAGTAGACGAGGCAACTGCCACGACAACGCTGTGGCGGAGAGCTTCTTCCAACTATTGAAGCGGGAGCGGGTACGGCGCAGGACCTACGCAACACGCGAGGAGGCAAGGGAGGATGTCTTCGACTATATCGAGATGTTTTACAATCCGAAGCGGCGACATGGTTCCAATGAACGCTTGTCGCCGATAGAGTTCGAAAAGTGGCATTTTTTACGGCTGCAGGGTATCTAGAAGAATGGTGGCGATTCAGCTTGCCTCGCTTTGGTTACGTCGTCTTGCGGTAGTTATCGACCATCTTGTAGCGCAGGGCATACAACGCGAATAGGGCTGCCACCACGGCGGCGAAGATGGCGAAGAAGAACATCTGGAAGGCGATTGCACTCAGGCCGCTGCTTGCGATCCAGTCGCTGACCATGTCGTTTTTCACGCCGGCGTTCACGATCAGCACCCACAGGTTGCCCACGGTGACGGCCAGGTACCAGAAGCTCAGGATGATCCCCTTCATCGAGGCCGGCGCCTGGCTGTAGGCGAATTCCAGGCCGGTGGCGGAGACCAGCACTTCGCCCAGCGTCAGCAGGGCATACGGCAGCAACTGCCACAGGATGGAGACGTGGTCGCCGCCGTCCATCCACAGCTGGATCATGCCGATCACCACCCAGGCCGACGCCGAGAACGCAATGCCCAGGCCCATGCGGCGCAACGGCGTCGGCGTGATGCCGACCATGCGCATCAGCGGGAACAGGGCGAAGTTGTTGAAGGGGATCAGCAGCATCACGAGGATGGGATTCACCGCCTGCATCTGCGCCGGCAGCAGTTTGAATTCCCAGCCGAGGATGGACAGCAGCGGGCTGTCCATCGAGTTGGCCTGCACGATCCAGGTCGAGGCCTTCTGGTCGAACAGGGACCAGAACGGCGTGATCATGGCGAATACGATCAGGATGCGCAGCACGGCGCGCACGCCTTCCACCGCTTCATCGGTATGCTTGCCGCGCGCGCGTTCCAGTTGCATCGAGATGCCGATGCCGCCAAACGCCAGCAGCAGCACCAGCGCCGTGCAGGCGGCGATCACGAAGCCCCACGATGGCGTCATGCACAGCGAGACCACGGCGGCCAGCGCGCCGGCCCCGGCCACCAGCAAGCCCGGGCGCGATTGGCCATCCACGCGCGCCAGCAGGGCGGTGCGCGCCACGCTGCTGAAGGAATCGGGATTGGGCGCGGCCGGCGGCACGTGCACGTATTTTTTGCGGCCGGCCCAGAACACTAGCGTGGCGATCGCCATCAGGATGCCGGGGATGCCAAACGCCACGGCCGGGCCGTAGTCGCGCAGGAACACCGGCATCAGCAGCGAGGCGAAGAAGGAGCCGAAGTTGATGATCCAGTAGAAGGCGTCAAACACCACCTTGGCGCGGTTTTTGTTGGTCTGGTCGAACTGGTCGCCCACAAACGCCACCACCAGCGGCTTGATGCCGCCCGAGCCGAACGCGATCAGCGCCAGCCCGAGGTAGAAGCCTTCGAGGTTGTGCTCGAAGATGGCCAGGCAGGCATGGCCGGCCACGTAGATCAGGCTGAACCAGAACACCGTCTTGTACTTGCCCCAGAAACGGTCGGCGATCCAGCCGCCCAGCAGCGGGAAGAAGTAGACGCCGATCACGAAGGTGTGGAACACGTGCTTGGCTTCGGCCGTGCGGTCGGCCACCGGAATGAACAGCAGCAGGGTACTCAGCAGGAAGGGCGTGAGGATGTTGCGCATGCCGTAAAAGCTGAAACGCTCGCAGCCTTCGTTGGCGATGATGTAGGGAATTTGCCGGGGCATCGCCCCGTTGCCGTTGTTATTGCTCACTCGTCCACTCCTGTAGTGTGTAGTTTGACTACTATTTTTTATCTCAAGTATTTTGGTTTAAATGCTCAAGTATTTGTTTTTTAACGATTATTTGTGATATTCGTTAAGCTTTGTACTGATTGAAAAATCTGATTTCGTGATGTATATTCTCTACAAAAATAAACCAGTCAACCCGCCAACCCCGGATTCTCTTATGACTAAGCAACTTACTCAAGTCTCCCCGCATTCTCCAGACTGGTATCGCGACGCGATCATCTACCAGGTTTACCCGCGCAGTTACATGGACAGCAACGGCGACGGTGTGGGCGATCTTCCGGGGATTACGGCAAAGCTGGACTATATCGCATCGCTGGGCGTGGACATCGTCTGGATTTCTCCGTTCTTCAAATCGCCGATGAAGGACTTCGGCTACGACATTTCCGACTATTGCGACGTCGATCCGCTGTTCGGCACCTTGGCTGACTTCGACACGCTGATCGCCAAGGCGCACAGCCTCGGCATCAAGATCATGATCGATCAGGTGATGGCGCATACGGCCGAAGATCACGCCTGGTTCAAGGAGAGCCGCTCCAGCCGCGACAATCCGAAAGCCGACTGGTACGTCTGGTCCGATCCGGCGCCGGACGGCAATCCGCCGAACAACTGGATGTCGGTGTTTGGCGGCTCGGCGTGGCAGTGGGACACGCGCCGCCGCCAGTACTACATGCACAATTTCCTGGTCAGCCAGCCGCAGCTCAACTTCCACCATCCGGAAGTACAGCAGGCCCACCTTGACGCCCTGCGTTTCTGGCTGGAGCGCGGCGTGGACGGCATCCGTCTGGACGCCTGCAACTTCCACTTCCACGACAAGGAACTGCGCAGCAATCCGCCGGCCACCGTGCGCGACACCGCCACCGTGTCGGACGTGAACCCATACGGCATGCAGGCCCACATCTACGATAAGACCCGTCCCGAGAACCTGCCGTTCCTGCAAAAGCTGCGCGCGCTGCTGGATGAATACAAGGCCGTGTCGATCGGCGAAGTGGGCGCGGACGACTCGCTGGCCGTGATGGCCGAGTACACCGCCGGCGGCGACAAGCTGCAAATGGCCTACAGCTTCAACCTGCTGGTGCCGCAGTGCTCCTCGCACTACATCCGCAAGCAGGTGGAGGCGTTCGAGGCGCGCGTGAAGGGCGGCTGGGCCTCGTGGTCGGTCGGCAATCACGACGTGCAGCGTGTGGCGACCCGCTGGGGCGGCCCATCCGCGCCGCAGGCGTTCGCCAAGCTGGTGCTGGCGATGCAGTTGTCGCTGAAGGGCACGCCTTGCCTGTATCAGGGCGACGAGCTGGCGTTCGCCGAGGCCGACGTGCCGTTCGAGCTGCTGCAAGACCCGTACGGCATCACCTTCTGGCCGGAGTTCAAGGGCCGCGATGGCTGCCGCACGCCGATCGCCTGGTCGAACCAGGACCATGGCGGCTTCACCACCGGCAAGCCGTGGTTGCCGGTATCGCCGGACCATCTGGCCAAGGCGGCTTCGGTGCAGGAGCAGGACAAGGAATCGTCGCTGGCCTTTACCCGCGCCTTCATCGCCTGGCGCCGCCAGCATCCGCAGCTGCTGCGCGGCGATATTGCCTTCTTCGATACGCAGGATCAGGTGCTGGCCCTGCGCCGCGATCTGGCGGGCGAGCGCGGCATCCTCGCCGTGTTCAATCTGAGCGGCGAAGCCCAGACGGTGGACCTGCCGCAGAGCGCCGGCGCCGAGCAACTGCAAGGTTATGGCCTGCCGGGTAGTGCCGAAGGCGGCAAAATCACGCTGCCGGCTTATGGCGCGTGGTTCGGCTACGTGAGCTGAGCGGCGGGAAATGCCTTCTTAACACCACGTATTTCAGGTATGCTTCCGCCAACTGTTTTGACTGAACCGACGATGAAACAAGCTGAAGTGGATCAAAAACTGAATCGCACCGCCTTTGCCGACGGCCCGCGCCTGCTGGCCGACATCGGCGCCACCCACGCGCGCTTTGCCCTGCAAACCGCGCCCGGCGAGTTCCGCGCCGTGCGGGTGCTCAAGTGCGACGACTATCCTGACATCGTGGCCATGCTGCGGTCCTACCTGTCCGACCACAGCGGCGTGAACCTGAACCATGCCGCGCTGGCGGTGGCCAACCCGGTCAGCGGCGACTACATCCGCATGACCAACCGCGACTGGGAATTCTCCACCGACGAGGTGCGCCGCGCGCTGGGCCTGCACACGCTGCTGGTGGTGAATGACTTCACCGCGCTGGCGATGTCGCTGCCGGGCCTCAAGCCGGCCGACCTGATGCAAGTGGGCGGCGGCAAGCCGGCCTCCAATTCCGTGATCGGCGTGCTGGGACCGGGCACCGGCCTCGGTGTGTCGGGCGTGATCCCGACCGTGGACGGCTTCGTCACCCTGGGTTCCGAGGGCGGCCACACCAACTTCGCCCCGGCCGACGAGCGCGAATACGCCATCCTGCAATACGCATGGCAAACCTGGTCGCACGTCTCGACCGAGCGTCTGATTTCCGGCCCCGGCATGGAAATCATCTACCGTGCCATCGCCAAGCGCAACGGCCGTCAGGTGCGCGACCTGACCTCGCAAGAGATCATCGCCGGCGCGCTGACCGACAAAGACCCGCTGTGCCTGGAAGTGCTGGAATGCTTCTGCGCCATGCTGGGCGGCGCCACCGCCAACCTGGCCGTGACGCTGGGCGCCTTCGGCGGCATGTTCATTGGCGGCGGCATCGTGCCGCGTCTCGGCGATTGGTTCACCACCTCGCCGTTCCGCGCGCGTTTTGAAGCCAAGGGCCGTTTCACCAGCTACCTGGCCGAGATTCCAACCTACGTCATCACCACGCCGAATCCGGCCTTCTACGGCGTGGCGACGATTCTGTCCGAACACCTGCGCGGTCGCAGCGGCGCCAATACGCTGATGGAACGCGTGCAGCACCTGCAACACGAGCTGACCCCGGCCGAGCAGCGCGTGGCGCAACTGGTGCTGGAGCAGCCGCGCCTGGTGCTGAACGAGCCGATCGCCGACATCGCGCGTCTGGCCGAAGTCAGCCAGCCGACCGTGATCCGCTTCTGCCGTTCGCTGGGCTTCCTTGGCCTGGCCGACTTCAAGCTGAAGTTCGCTTCCAGCCTGACCGGCGCGATTCCGGTGCGTCACAGCCAGGTTCGCGTCAGCGACAGCACGCACGATCTGAGCGCCAAGGTAATCGATAATACTGTTTCCGCGATTCTGAAATTCCGCGATCAGCTGGACGTGCGCTCGCTGGACAAGGCCATCGCGCTGGTGGCCAAGGCCAAGCGCGTGGAGTTCTACGCCATGGGCAATTCGCGCGTGGTGGCGCTGGACGGCCAGCACAAATTCTTCCGCTTCCGCATCCCCACCTCGGCCTATGGCGATTCGCACCTGCTGACGCTGGCGGCCGAGCTGCTGAAACCCGGCGATGTGGTGATTGCCATCTCCAACTCGGGCAAGCTGCCGGACCTGCTGTCGGCGGTGGACGCGGCGCGCGCGGCCGGCGCGGACGTGATCGCCATCACCTCCAGCAACTCGCCGCTGGCGAAGAAGGCCAGCGTGTGCCTGACGGTGGATCACACCGAGGACAGCACCACCTTCCTGTCGATGATCTCGCGCATCTTGCAGCTGCTGCTGATCGACATCCTGTCGGTGGGCATTTCGCTGGACGCGCAGAACTCGCGTCTGGTGGTTGAGCACAAAACTGGCGACGCGGCCGACAACCGCCGTCTGCTGATCTCGCACCTGGACGGTTGATCGCCTGATACAAAACGATACTTGAACTCCTGTCGTAATGGTTTAAGATATATCTTAATAAGTTATATCTTAAGGAGTTCATCATGCGCGGACCTAAAATGTTCGATGCTGGCGCCATGCGCTACGTTGTGTTGCAACTGATCGCGGAAAAACCGCGTCACGGTTACGACATCATCAAGGAACTGGAGCAGCGCTCGGGCGGCGGTTATTCGCCCAGCCCGGGCGCCATCTATCCGCTGTTGTCGATGCTGCTGGACATGGGCCACGTGGTGGCCTCGGCCGACGGCAACAAGAAGCTGCACACCATCACCCCCGAAGGCGAGGCTTTTCTGGCCGACAACCGCCAGTTCGTCGACGCCATCCTGGCCCGCCTGGCCGACCCCGACGAGCACCGCGAAGGCCTGCGTGCCGCCATGCACGAGCTGAAACAGGCGGCCATCGAGCAGGCCCGCGCCACCAATCACAATCCTGAACGTATCGAGCAAATCCGCGCCATCCTGCGCCAGGCCGTGGTCGATATCAACGCATTATGAGCGCCGCACTGACCCCGACGCGCGAACGCGTCGTTCTATGGCTGCTGGCGCTGACGCAGTTCACCGTCATCATGGACTTCATGGTGATGATGCCGCTGGCGCCGCAGCTGATGCAGGCCTTCCACATCGAACCGGCCGCCGTTTCGGGCGCGGTATCGGCCTACGCCTGGTGCGCCGGCCTTTCCGGCCTGGCCGCCGCCATGTACATCGACCGCTTCGACCGCCGCAAGCTGCTGCTGACGGTGTTCGCGCTATTCACGTTGTCCAACCTGGCGTGCGCCGCCGCGCCCAACTTCCATGTGCTGGTGCTGTCGCGCGCGTTTGCCGGGCTGACCGGCGGCATTCTGGGCACCATCGTCATGGCCATCATCGGCGACCTGATCCCGGTTGAGCGGCGCGGCGCCGCCACCGGCGTGGTGATGACCTCGTTCAGCATGGCCTCGGTGGCCGGCGTGCCGACCGGCGTGATGCTGGCCGCGCATTATGGCTGGGCCTCGCCGTTCTACATTCTGGTGGTGTGTTCGCTGCCGATCCTGCTGTTGGCCGCGCGCGTGCTGCCGGCGCTGGACAGCCACCTGCCCAACCGCGTGCCGTTGTCGGCCATGCTGCCCAACCTGATCGCGCTGTACAAGGAACCCATGCACCTCAAGGCCTTCCTGCTGTCGGTGGTGAACATGATGACGGGCATGATGGTGATTCCCTTCATCTCGCCCGTGTTGGTCAGCAATGTCGGCTTGCAGCCGGCGCAGATCACCTACGTCTACCTGGCCGGCGGCCTGGCGACTTTCTTCACCGCCCGCATGATCGGCAAATGGTCGGACCAGCATGGCGCGCAGAAGGTGTACCGCATCGTCTCGCTGCTGTTCATCCTGCCGGTGCTGTTCATCACCCACATCCCGGTGATGCCGCTGGTGGGCGTGATGCTGTTCTTCCCGTTCTTTATGGTGCTGGCCTCGGGCCGCAATATCCCCATGCAGGCGCTGATGACCACGGTGCCGGACCCGAGCCGGCGCGGGGCTTTCCTCAGCGCCAACGCCGCCATTCAGCAGGTCGGCACCGGGCTCGGCGCCTTGCTGGGCGGGCTGACGCTGCATACGGAAGTGTCGGGCCACATCAGCGGCTACGGCCTGAACGGCTGGATCGCGGCCGGCATGGCCGTGCTGACGGTGCTGTGGGTGGGGCAGGTGCGCGGCGCCGCGTTCAAGGCGGCGCCAGCGGGGCAAGCCAAGGCCGCCTAGTTGTCGATGGCGGTGCGCTTGGACGGATGCTTCTCGCGCCGCCAGCGCGCCAGGCTGATGACCTCGTCGCTGCTGGCGTCTTCCACCAGAATCTCGTCGTCGCTGGACGACACCAGGAAGCTTTCCCAGCGCAGCGCCGACTCGGCGCTGTTTTCCACGTAGCTGAACTGCCAGTAGCTCTTGCCGTTCAGCTTGCGCGGCATCGGATCGTATTCCAGCAGGCCGCCATGCGCCTTGCCGCCCGAATTCTTCTCGATCAGCGCCGACCATGCTTGCAGTTCCGGCAACGCCATCAGGGCGGCGGCGCCTTGTTCCTTGGTGCGGATGGCCTTGGGTTCGCCCGGCGGCGCCGGGTCCTTGATCTCCGCCGCGCGGTGCGGCGCGGCGGCCGGCGCGGGCTTGACGGCCGAGGCCGCGCTGCTGGCGCTGGCCGACGCCGCCACAGGAACCTTGACCGTCACCTGCGATTCGGCCGATGGGGCAGCGGCAAACCAGGCGGCCAAGCCCAGCGCAATCACCGTCGTCGCGACGCCGGCGGCGATCAGTTTGCGGGAGGACTGCTTGCTTAATTCCATGGGAAGGAGAGCTGAGACATTTTATTGTCGGCCATACTAAACTAAAGGCATCTCAGGGGCAACTTTTTGGCGGGTTTCCGCGCGCCGCCTATATTATTTTGGTATTACTCTGGCGAGATAATTCATTGGCTGTTGAGGTGGCTTTTTCGTAACATCGACGCAGCATGAGTAAAGGAACCGCTGAGTGAACAAGCATATTTTGGGGATAGACTGGGGCACGAGCAACCGCCGTGCTTATCTGATAGATCAAGACGGCGCCTGCCTGGCTGAGCACGAAGACGGCCAGGGCATGCTGGCCGTGGGCGGCCGTGAGCATTTCGGCGCCTCGCTGGCCGGCGTGCTGGCGGCCATGAAGTTGCCGGACGACGTGCCGGTCATCATGTCCGGCATGGTCGGCAGCGCCTCGGGCTGGCAGGAAGTCAGCTACCTGGATGCCTCGGTGCCGCTGGAGCAACTGCCGCGGCACCTGGCCGCCGTCACCGATCCCGCCTGGGCCGGCCGCGCGCACATTGTTCCCGGCTACGTCTACCGCAACGGCGCCGCCGCCGACGTCATGCGCGGCGAGGAGACCCAACTGCTGGGCGCGGTGGCGCAAGGTCATCGCGACGGCTGGCTGGTGCTGCCGGGTACCCACAGCAAGTGGGTGCTGCTGCGCGACGGCGTGATCCAGTCGTTTGCCACCTATATGACCGGCGAGCTGTTCGCCATGCTGTCCAAGGGCGGCACGCTGTCCGTCATGATGGACGGCGATACTGCCAACGCCGAGGGCTTTGTCACCGGCCTCAACCAGGCGGCCAGACATGAGCCGCTGTCGAATTCCCTGTTCCGCGTGCGCGCGGGCGTGGTGTCGCGTTCGGCCCCGGCCGAGCAGGCGGCGGCCACCATCAGCGGCCTGCTGATCGGCGCCGAGTTTGCCGCCGCCGCGCGCGCGGCCGAAGGGCAGGGCATTGCCGTGATCGGTTCGCCGGCGCTGGCGGCGCGCTATGCCGTGGCCGCCGAACATTTCGGCTTGAGCTGCACCGTGCTCGACCCACATCAGGTGTATTGCACCGCCGTTTCCCAATTCCTCAAGGCTTAATCATGACTACTCCATCCCATCCAAGCACGCCGCTGGTTGCCATCCTGCGCGGCCTGAATCCCGCCGAGGCGGTCGATGTCGCCAAGGTGCTGCACGCGGCCGGCTTCCGCGCGCTGGAAGTGCCGCTCAACCGTCCGGGCGCGATCGAGGCGATCGCCTCCATCGTCAAGCTGGACTTGCCGGACACGCTGGTTGGCGGCGGCACCATGCTCAACGTCGAGCACGTGGAGGCCGTGCATGCGGCCGGCGGCCGTCTGCTGGTCTCGCCGAACTGCGTGCCGGCCGTGATCCGCCGTGCCGCCGATCTGGGCATGTATTGCGCGCCGGGCGTGGCCACGCCGACCGAGGCGTTCGCCGCGCTGGACGCCGGCGCCCACGCGCTGAAAATTTTCCCGGCCGAGTCGGTCGGCCATGGCGGCATCAAGGCGCTCAAGAGCGTGCTGCCGGCCGGCACGCCGGTGTGGCCGGTGGGCGGCGTGTCGCCGGAGACCATGGCGGCGTGGGTGAAAGCCGGCGCCACCGGTTTCGGCATCGGCGGCAATCTGTACACGCCGGGCGTGACGCTGGAGCAGTTGAAAGAACGGGCGGAAGCCTTTGTCTCCACCTGGCGCACTTTGGCCGCATAAAGGAATCGAATCGATGAGCAAGCATGACGTGCAATGCCTGTGGGAAGTGAACGCCCAGCTGGGCGAAGGCCCGCTGTGGGTGGCGGAACAGAACCGCCTGTACTTTGTCGACCTGAAGAACCAGACCCTGCACTCGCAGGATGTGGTCAGCGGCCAGCGCCGCAGCTGGACCATGCCGGACTACATCTGCTGGCTGATCGCGCGCCGCGACGGCGACGGTTTCATGGCCGGCCTGCGCGACGGCATCGCCCGCGTGTGGCTGGAGCCGGAGCTGCGCATCGAGTACCTGCACCGTCCGTTCGCCGAGGGCAGCGGCCTGCGCATGAATGACGCCAAGGTCGACAGCGCCGGCCGCATCTGGGCCGGTTCCATGCACAACACCGATTACGCGCAAGCCATCGGCACCCTGTTCCGGCTCGACACCGACCTGACGCTGCACGCGGCCGACACCGGCTACCACATCTGCAACGGCCCGACCTTCAGCCTGGACGGCGCCACCATGTACCACACCGACAGCTACGAAGGCCGCACCTATGCCTATCCGCTGTCCGCCAACGGCACGCTGGGCGCGCCGCGCATCTGGCGCCAGTTCGGCGAAGGCGAAGGTTCGCCGGACGGCATGACGGTCGACAGCGAAGGTTGCGTGTGGATCGCGCAATGGGGCGGCAGCCGCGTGTGCCGCTACTCGCCGGAAGGCGAGTTGCTGGACACCATCCCGGTCCCGGTGCGCAATCCCGCCTCCTGCGCCTTTGGCGGCGCCGATCTGAAGACCCTCTACATCACCACCGCGCGCGAAGACAACACGCCCGAGCAGCTGGCGGCCCATCCGCTGACCGGCGCCGTGTTTGCCGTGCGCGTGGACGTGGCCGGCGTGCCTGCCGGCCGCTTCGGCTGACCAGACATCTCTGCTGTACCCCGCTGTAGCAATATGCCGCGCGTAGCGGCAGGGATGTGTTCATCCCATCAATAACTAAAAACACTGGAGACTATATGAAGTTGAAAGCATTGCTGTTCGCGGCATGCGGGCTGGCGTTCGCCCTGTCCGCGCGTAGCGCCACCTTTGCCAATGGCGCCGATGTCAGCTGGGTAAGCCAGCAGGAATCGAGCGGCTATTCGTTCTACAACAGCAGCGCGGTGAAGACCGATCCGTTTGTGCTGCTGAAGAACTTGCAGGTGAATGCGATCCGCCTGCGCGTGTGGGTCAATCCCAGCGGCGGCTGGAACGATGGCGCCGACGTGCTGTACAAGGCCAAGCGGGCTGCGGCGCAGGGCCAGCGCATCCTGATCGATTTCCACTACAGCGACAGCTGGGCCGATCCCGGCCAGCAGACCAAGCCTGCGGCCTGGGCCAACCACACGCTGACGCAGCTGAACAGCGATGTGTATTCGCATACCTACGGCATCCTGAATTACCTGAAGACGAACGGCATCACGGTCGAGTGGGTACAGGTCGGCAACGAGATCAATAGCGGCATGTTGTGGCCGGAAGGGAAGACCACCAGCTTCAGCAACCTGGCTGGCCTGATCAACAACGGCTACAACGCGGCCAAGGCCGTGTATCCGAACGCCAAGGTCATCCTGCATCTGGCGAACGGCTACGACAACGCGGTGTTCCGCTGGTTCTTCGACGGTGTGAAAGGGGCGGGCGCGAAGTGGGATGTGATCGGCATGTCGCACTATCCGCCGGCGTCGGACTGGGCCAACTACAACAACAAAATCTCCACCAATATGTGGGACATGGTGTCGCGCTACGCCAAGCCGGTGATGGTGACCGAGGTGGGCATGGACTGGACCCAGGCGGCCACCTCCAAAGCCATGCTGGCCGATCTGCTGACCAAGACCAAGGCGCTGGGGTCGAACGGCCTGGGCGTGTTCTACTGGGAGCCGCAAGCCTATCCGGGCTGGCAAGGCTACACCATGGGCGCGCTGGACGCGAGCGGCAAGTTCACGGTGGCGCTGGACCCGTTCTAAGCAGCTTGCGGGATTCGGCGGATCGGGAGAAAATGCCGGCATGCTGAATTCCGCCCTCAAATACCTGCATCTTTCTCCTTCCAGCGACCTGCCGGCGCTGGAAGGCTTGCGTCAGTTCAAAGCCGTGGTGGTGGTCGACGCCGATGTGCACGAGACCATGATGTGGGACGTCAGCCGCTGGCTGATTGCATCCGGCTGCCTGTATGCGCTGGCGTGGGGCAAGGATTGCGACCAGTGGCGCGAGGCGATCGACGATGCGGCGCAGGAAGCCGTCAACTACGAAGAGGTGCCGGAAGCGCAGCGCGTGTTCGTCACCGCGCACGAGGACGAGGAACTGGAGGAGGTGTTCTGGTTCGCCCGGCACCGCGCCATCCACCCCGCGCACGAGCTCAACACCACCCTCATCCTCCACATCGCCGACGCTCCGCGCCGCGAAGAACTCGAAGCCGCTTACCACGACGCTTGATTGCTTAGCCGTTCTGCGGCGTGGCGACGCTCAGGGCCCAGGCGGTGCCGAAGCGGTCGGTCAGCATGCCGAACAGCGGCGTCCATTGCGCCGGCGCCAGCGGGACGGTGATGGTGGCGCCGTTGGCGATCTTGTCCCAGTAGGCGCTGACTTGTTCCGGCGTTTCGGTTTCCAGCGCGACCAGGAAGGCGTTCTGGCCTGGGTGATACGGGGTTGCCGAAGGGACGTCACAGGCCATGACGCGGAAGCCGTTGTCGGCCGCCACCTGGCCCCAGATCAGCTGATCCGCTTCCGCTTCATCGGTGACCTGGCCGAAGTCCTTGTAGGTCATCGCCATCACTTCGCCGCCAAACACGGACTGGTAGAAATTGAGCGCCTCGCGCGCCTGGCCGCGGAAGTTGAGGTGGGCGACAGCGCTGACAGTGTTCGGTTTCATTGAAAGTCTCCTGAAAGAAAAGTGAAACCCATTCTATTCAGCAGCTCTGTCAATTCCTGTCAGTAGCCTGCTGTCAGCTGCGCGCCGTATGGAAGGTAATGGCGTAGCCGTCGGGATCGGCGGCGACGAAGAAGCGGCCAAATGGGCCGTCCGCGAGCGGGCCGAGGATGGTGCCACCGCGCTGCACGATCAGGTCGTGCAAGGCATCGGCGTCGGCGCAGGCAATCCACAGCACCATGCCGACACCAAGCGGCCCGGTGTCGGGAAGCGCACGCAGCGGCTCGCGCAGCGCCAGTGCGATGGGCTCGGTCTTGAAGATGACCGCACCGGGCGGGCAATGCGCCGAGGCTTCGAAACCGAAGGTCTCCAGGTAGAACTTGCGCGAGGCGGCCAGGTCGCGCACCTGCAAGGCGATGAAGTCGGGGCCGATAGGGACGATGGTTGTCATGCGAGATCCTTTCAAGTAATATCAGTGCCCTGATACTAATGTAAGGCCCCTGATATGTCAACGGAGAAAGCGGCGCCTCGTCGTGGCACCGACTGGATAGGCTACAACCTGAAGATCACCCAGCATCGCCTGCGGCAACGGCTGGATGCGGAACTTGCGCGGCTTGGCGTCACGGCGCCGCAGAATGCCGTCCTGCTCGCTGTGGCCGGCAACCCGCGCATCTCGAACGCCGAGCTGGCGCGGGCGGCGTTCGTGACGCCGCAGACCATGCAAGGAATACTGGTCAATCTGGAACGTGGTGGCCTGATTGTGCGCAACCCGCATCCGGAGCATGGCCGGGTGATCATGACCGAGCTGACGGCGGCCGGTCAAAAGGCGGTTGCCGACGGGGCGAAAGCTGCCGATGCGGTGGAGCGGCAGATGCTCTCCAGGCTGTCGGCGGAAGAGGCCAGGCAGCTGTGTGAGCTGCTCAAGCGCTGCGCCGCCGCCCTGGACGATTAGAAGATGATGTGCACCGACGGCGCGCTGCGTTTGGCATCGCCGTGGAACACGGCTTCGATGTTGTTGCCGTCGGGGTCGAGCATGAAGGCGGCGTAGTAGCCGGGATGGTAGGGACGTTCGCCCGGTGCGCCGTTGTCCTTGCCGCCGTTGGCCAGCGCGGCTTGGTATGCGGCGTCCACGGTGGCGCGGTCCTTGGCCTGGAAGGCCAGGTGATGGCGGCCGGTCAGCACGCCTTGCGCCGCCGGGCTGTCCGCGGTGGAGACGAAGAGTTCGTCGGCCCAGAAGAAGCCCGGGCCGGTGCCGCCGATGGGCACGCCCAGCACTTCAAAGATCGCGCTGTAGAATGTTTGCGAGGCGGGCAGGTCGCGCACCACCAACTGGATGTGGTCGATCAAACGGCCGCGATGCAGTTCTTGAGTTTCCATGAGCAGTACTCCTTGCTTGTGTGCCGCCCAGTCTAGCTCAAAGTGATTTCTGGACGCGCCACGCTAGCGGCAGGGTGAGTAGCAAGATGGCGGCCAGCGACAGCAAGGCCACCGGCACGCTGGTCACATCGCCCACGCGGCCGAACAGCACCGGCGACAAGGCGCCCGCGCCGATGGTGCCGGTGTAGAACAAGGCAAATGCCTGCTCGCGCTTGCCCGGCGCGGCCAGTTCGGGCACCGCGCCGTACAGCACGGAGGAGGTGCCGTTCAGGGCCAGTCCCAGCAGCGGCAGCAAGACCATCACGCCTGCCAGCGGCAGGAACACCGCCGCCACGATGCTCAGCGAGGTGGCGGACTCGGTTGCCCACACGGTCTTCATCATGCCGATGCGTGCGCCCAGGTAGCCGCACAGCAGCTTGCCAAACGCGCCGCCCACAAACAGCAGCGACAATGCCACGCCTATGCCCGCTGTGCCCGCGCCCTTGTTTTTCAACAGGAAGGGCAGGAAGGTCAGGAAGCCCATGCGCACCGTGCTGTCCAGCGTGCCGGTGGCGAGCAGCGCGCGCAGGCCGGCGGCCTTCGCCGAAGCGGTCGCCGCTGCCGTCGCCGGTACGGACGCCCGCTCGGCGGTTGCTGTTGCCGTCGCCGGTGTGGACGCGGGCTCCGCAGCCGAGGCGGCCGTGCCGGCGGGCGCCGGGATCAGCCGCCACAGCAGCAATGCCGCCGTCATGCCGAGCAGGCCGATCAAGGTCACGCTGGTCTGCCAGCTGACCACCACCAGCAGCAGACCCACCGCGCCCGGTATCAAGGTCTTGCCGATGTCGCCGGCGAAGTTGTACGTGGATAGCGCTTCTTTCACGCCACCGCCGGCCTCGTACGCATCCGTCACCAGCGACGAGGCCAGCGGATGCTGCGTGCTGGCGCCCAGCCCGCCCAGCATCAGCGCGATCAGCAGCATGGGCAGGCCGCCGGCCTGGCCGGCGATCAGGTAGGCCACGCCGGCCAGCGCGGTGCCGCCGATCAGCATGCGCGCGCGGCCCCAGCGCTTCGCGAGCCGGCTGGCCAGCAGCTGGAAGCTTGCCATCACCCCTGAATACGAGGCGCGCAGCAAGCCGATCATGGCGTAGCTGATGGCGAACTGGGCTTGCCAGATCGGCAGCAAGACGTAAATCAGATCGGTCATGCCGTCGTGGACGGCGTGTGCACTGCTGGCGGCGAGCAGGGAGCGGCGGCGGACTGAGGTAGACATCCGGCCAGTGTACAAGAAAAAAGCCCGCGTGGCCGAAGCGCACGCGGGCTTTGCGGAGAGCTGGCTAAGCTAGCCGGCCGGCTGAATTACATCATGCCGTCCATGCCGCCCATGCCACCCATACCGCCCATGCCACCCATACCGCCGGCTGGCTTGTCTTCCACAACTTCGGCGATCATGCAGTCGGTGGTCAGCATCAGGCCGGCGATCGAGGCCGCGTTTTGCAGCGCCGAACGGGTTACTTTCGCTGGGTCCAGCACGCCCATTTCAACCATGTCGCCGTAGGTGCCGTTCGATGCGTTGTAGCCGAAGTTGCCTTCGCCTGCCAGCACCGCGTTGACCACCACCGACGATTCTTCGCCGGCGTTCTGCACGATCATGCGCAGTGGCTCTTCCATGGCGCGCAGAACGATCTTGATACCTGCGTCCTGGTCTGGGTTGTCGCCTTTCAGGTTCTTCACTTGAGCGCGGGCACGCAGCAGGGCTACGCCGCCGCCTGGCACAATGCCTTCTTCCACAGCGGCGCGGGTAGCGTGCAGGGCGTCTTCAACACGTGCTTTCTTCTCTTTCATTTCGACTTCGGTGGCAGCGCCAACCTTGATCACTGCCACGCCGCCGGCCAGCTTGGCCACGCGCTCTTGCAGTTTTTCACGGTCGTAGTCCGAGGTCGCTTCTTCGATCTGCACGCGGATTTGTTTCACGCGGGCTTCGATCGCAGCGGCTTGGCCGGCGCCGTCGATGACGATGGTGTTTTCCTTGCCGACTTCGATACGCTTGGCCTGGCCCAGTTCTTCCAGGGTCACTTTTTCCAGGGTCAGGCCGACTTCTTCAGCCACCACCTGGCCGCCGGTCAGGATGGCGATGTCTTCCAGCATGGCTTTGCGACGGTCGCCGAAGCCTGGGGCTTTCACAGCAACGGTTTTCAGGATGCCGCGGATGTTGTTCACCACCAGGGTCGCCAGCGCTTCGCCTTCGATGTCTTCGGCGATGATCAGCAGTGGACGGCCCGACTTGGCGATCTGTTCCAGGATAGGCAGCAGGTCGCGGATGTTCGAGATTTTCTTGTCGCACAGCAGAACGAATGGGTTGTCCAGCGCGGCAACTTGCTTGTCCTGATTGTTGATGAAGTATGGCGACAGGTAGCCGCGGTCGAACTGCATACCTTCAACGATGTCCAGCTCGTCGTTCAGCGATTTGCCGTCTTCCACGGTGATCACGCCTTCCTTGCCGACTTTTTCCATCGCCTCGGCGATGCGCTCGCCGATCGACGAATCCGAGTTGGCCGAGATCGAGCCAACCTGGGCGATTTCCTTGGTGGTGGTGCATGGACGGGCGATCGAAGCGATCTGCTCGACGGTGGCGGCGACGGCCTTGTCGATGCCACGCTTCAGGTCCATCGGGTTCATGCCGGCGGCCACGTATTTCATGCCTTCGCGCACCAGGGCTTGTGCCAGCACGGTGGCGGTGGTGGTGCCGTCGCCGGCGTTGTCCGAGGTTTTGGAAGCGACTTCCTTGACCATCTGGGCGCCCATGTTTTGCAGCTTGTCTTTCAGTTCGACTTCTTTGGCGACCGACACGCCGTCCTTGGTCACGGTCGGGGCGCCGAACGAGCGCTCCAGCACCACGTTGCGGCCTTTCGGGCCCAGGGTGACTTTCACCGCGTTAGCCAGAATGTTAACGCCTTCCACCATCTTGGCGCGCGCTGCGTCGCCGAACACTACATCTTTAGCTGCCATGTTGTTTACTCCTGTGAGGTATTAAGTGTGGGATCGAATCGGCCAAGGATTACTTGGTGATGATCGCCATGATGTCTTCTTCGCGCATGACCAGCAGTTCCTGGCCGTCGATCTTGACGGTCTGGCCGGCGTATTTGCCGAACAGGACGCGGTCGCCTGCTTTGACATCCAGAGGACGTACTTTGCCGTCGTCCAGGATCTTGCCATTGCCAACGGCCAGGACTTCACCTTGATCCGGTTTCTCAGCGGCCGCATCAGGGATGATCAGGCCGGACGCAGTTTTGGTCTCTTGGTCCAGACGTTTGACGATAACGCGATCGTTCAAAGGGCGAAGGTTCATACAAAACTCCTTAATTTTTTAACAATGGTACAGAATGTTGGTAGTTGGGCATGCTGTTAGCACTCTTCCCTAACGAGTGCCAATTATAGGGACGACCTTGGTGCATTTCAAGGCAAACACTTTGAGGAAAGGCAAAAAAACGGGGAAATGATGTTTATCTGCTTACGTTTGGAACAAGCGTGGATCGTAAACCCACTTTTTGACTATCGCCGCTGAAATCATGGCTCCCGCAGGCGGCGGAGCAAGAACTTGCCGCTGGAGCCAAACATCATCGGGAACTTTAATTCTCACAAGATAGCGGTTATAGGGCAGAGCCCCAGCGCGCAAATGCGCTATCGTTTCAAGAACCGCCAGCGAGATGTTTTCAGAGCAGTACACCACTGCTGTGCCGGGAGAATTCCAGCGGCCACCTGTCACCTTGGTCCCTGCTCCAGAGAGGTCATCCGCTGCGTGATCTGGCGTGGTGGCGGCAATTCGCCAGATCACTGTGCTCATGCGTATGCCCCGCTCTGAGTCATGGCCAGCACATTGGAAATAAACCTTCTTCCCTCTGAACTGCTTAAGTAGCTGGCAGGAGTCTTTCCTCCCAGTGCGGGCAGCGGCAGATGAATCCAGTGGCGTACCCAAGACGAAGCGTCGAAGCCAGCAGGATTGCCTGATTCCTGCACCATTTTAAAAACTTGAATAGCCAATGTTTCAATAGCACTTTCAAGCTCAGGTAACGGAATTTTTGATGCCGTAGCAGAAGTCATGATTGACGCCTCCTTTGCGCTTATAGAATAGCGCAAAGGAGGACGTGCCTGCTATTCCTTACTCGTGATACAACTGCGAGCGGCCGCCGTCGATCAGGATGTCGGTGGCGTTGATGAAGGGGGCTTCGTCGCTGGCCAGGAACAGGGCGGTGGCCGCCACTTCTTCCGGCTTGCCGAGCCGCTTGCAGGGCAACAGGGCGGCCTGGCGGGCGCGTTCGGCTTCCGGATCGGGCTGGGCGGCGAAGTGGCGTTCGATCATGTCGGTGACGATCAAACCCGGCGAGATGGAGTTGACGCGGATGCCGCGCGCCGCGTATTCGATGCCCAGCGCGCGCGTCATGCCGATCAGGGCGTGCTTGGCGACCGGGTAGGGGAAGCAGCCGGGAATGATTTTGTGGCCGTGCACCGAGGCGATGTTGACGATGCTGCCCGCGCCCTGCGCCAGCATCGACGGCAGCACGGCGCGCGCGCCGTTCCATGCGCCTTCCAGATCGACGGCGAAGCAGCGTTTCCAGTCCTCTTCGCTCAGCGCCAGCGGGTCGTCGAAGACGTTCATGCCGGCGTTGTTGATCAGGATGTCCACTTTGCCGAAGCGGTCGATGGTGCGCGCGGCCAGGGCTTCCATGGCGGCGCGGTCGGCCACGTCGGCGTGCACGAACAGGCTGCGTTCGGGGCCGAGTTCTTTGGCGATGGCGTGGGCGGCTTCGTCTTCGCGGTGGCTATTGAGGGTGACCATGGCGCCTTCCGCCGCGAAGCGGCGGGCGATGGCCAGCCCGATGCCTTGCGTGGAGCCGGTGACGATGGCGACTTTGCCTTTCAGGCGTTCGGACATGCTTGTCTCCTATGGCGTGACGCGCAGTTGATAGACCGGGATCACGCTGACGCCGCGCACGGTGGCGATCTGCTGCTTGCCGCCGAAGTCGGGGCGTGCTTCTTTCGGCAGGTAGATCGGGGCGTCGGCCCGTAGCGGCAGCACGGAGACGGTCAGCGGCTGGTCCAGCAGGGCGGCTTGCTGGCGCAGGCCGATCTGCCATTGGTAGCCGCTGTAGTACCAGTCGTCCAGCAGGCGGGTGCCGGAGTACAGGCGGCCGATGTCGCCGACGAAGTCGATTTGCAGCAGGGCGTCGTCCAGGCCTTTCAGCTGTTCGCGCGGGATGTTGATTTGCCAGGCGCCGGCGGCCTTGAAGTTTTCCGGCAGCGGCTGGATGGCGGCTTTGGCGGTGCCGCCGATCACGATCGGCGCGGCTTCCTGTGCTGTGCGCGTTGGCGTGATGCTGGCTTTTACGTCGCTGGCAGGAAGCGATGCTTCGAAGACCTGGAAGATGCCGTCGTTCCCGGCCGCGCGCACGGCGACCGTGGCGGCGGGCGCGTCGCCGGCGGCGTTGGCGCCAGCGTTGCTCGGCATGGCGGCGCGTGCGGTAGCGGCGCGGCTCGTCGAGGCGCCCGGCGCGCGCGTTGCGGCGGAACCGGTTGTGCGGGATGCGGCGGTGTCGACGCTATTTGCGCCGGCGGCGGATGGGGCGGCACTGGCATTGGCTGTGCGTCCGGCGGTCGCGCCTTGTGCGGCGGCCCAAGCCGCAGCGGTGGTGGTCGCTTTCGGCGTGGTGCTCAGCGCCGGGTAGACGGCGAAGCGGAATTGGCTGTCGCCGACGGAGCGCATTTGCAGCGCGTTGCCGTCTGCGTAGGCCTGATCGGCGGACAGCAACAGGCGGCGCTGGCCGGCCAGCTGCACCACGCTCAGTTGCTGCGACTGTTCAGGCGTCAGCACGACGATGGTCAGCGGACGCTTGCCGTCGCGCTGCACGGTGACTGCCGCGCCGGCGCCCGGCTGCACGCCGGTCACCAGTGTGTGGCCGCCAACCGTGGCAATCCGCGCGCCGCTCGCGGCACCCGAGCCGCCTGCGCCGCCTATGCCCGCGCCGGCGGCCCCGGAACCACTCGCGCCGCCTGCGCCCGCAGCAGCTGAGCCGCCCGCGCTGGCGCTCGGCGCGCTGCTTGCGCTCGCGGCTGCGCCGAGCGAGACGCGGGCGTTCGCATCGAAGGAGAGTTCGACCGGCACGCCGGCGCTGGCGGCGAAGACGGCGACCACGCCGGCCTTGCCCTGATCCAGCAGCGTCAGTGGCTGCGCGGTGGCGTAGTGCAGGTTGGTGCCGTCGAGGTCCAGATTCAGCGGCCAGATGAAGTAGGCGCCATCGGCGATGTCTACCGGCTTGCTTGGCAGCGTGATGCTCTGGCCTTGCAGCTTGACCGAGAACTGCGTGGCCTTCTGCGCCGCCATCGGATACTGGCGAACATGGTTGTTCACGAACAGGAAGCCACGATCGCCCTCGCTGCGCACCGCAAAGCGCGCGGTCGACAAATCATCCGGCTTGGCTGGCGACACCTCCGGCTTGCGCACCGTCATCGGCGCCAGGCGCGAGCCGAAATCATGCAGGAACAGGTGGAACGGACGCAGCTTCTCCAGCACCTTGCGCTGCTGGCCATCCGGCCCAAGCGGCGCCTGGAAGTCGTAGCTGATCATGGTGGTGTCGTTGTAGCCGCCACTGAGCGTGCTTTCTTCCATGCCGGTGCCGCCCAGGCTCAACGGATTGCGGCCGCCATGGAACATGTAATAGCCCATCAGATTCACGCCGGAACCCAGCTGCACCGGCAGCATGGAAGCGATATCGTCGGCCGACACCACGGTGCGGCGGCGATACATGAACGGCAGGCCGGCGCCATATTCGGCGCCGAGGAAGGGCGTCACGTCCTTGTCGGTTTCGGCGGTGCCGGGGGCGTGCGCGGCGGTCTGCGCGCCGAGGTCGCCGCTGACGCGCGTGTCGAAGCGGAAGGCGTAAGTCTCTTTGGGCGGCAGCTCCTTCGTGCTCACGCCCCAGGGCTCGTCAGGATAACCCCCAAACACGGGCGTCACTTCGCCGCTCGGATAGATGGTGCCGTCCCAGCCGGTGACGGTGTAGTAGGGCACATCCATGCCCGCCTTCAGCGCCAGCTTTTTCAGCGCGGCGATGTGGGCGATGCCTTTGCCTTCGCCATCGATGTTGTATTCGTTCTCCAGCTGCACGCCGATCACGCGACCGCCGTCCTTCCACAACTGGCCCTTGATCTGCTGGCCGATCTGCTGATACAGGCGCTCGACGAACACCATGTATTGCGGATCGTTGGAGCGGGTCGGCATGGCGTTGACCACCCAGTCCGGAATGCCGCCGTAGCGCACCTCCGCGTGCGCCCACGGACCGACGCGTACCACCACATCCAGCCCGGCCTTGGCGGCCAGCTGCACGAAGCGGCGCAGGTCGCGGTTGCCGGACCAGTCGAATTTGCCTTCCACTTCCTCGTGGTGATTCCACATGACGTAGCTGGCCACGATGTCGATGCCGGCCGCCTTCATCTTGCGCAGCTCGGCCTCCCATTGCGAGGCGGGCGTGCGGCTGTAATGGAATTCGCCCATCACCGGCAGCCATGGGGCGCCGTTGCGGGTCAGGTAGCGCGCGTTGGCGCCGAGGGTGTCGCCGTTGGGGGCGGTGGCGCTGCCGAGACGCAGCGCCGCTTTCAGCGGGGCAGGATTGGGAGCGCTGGCATCGATGGCGAGCATGGCTGCGCCAGCAGCACTTGCCGCCAGCACACCCGCAACCAGAGCCGCGCAGGTGCGCAGGCGGAAGATCATTGTTTTACCACTCCGCGACGCTGCCGTCTTCGTGGCGCCACACCGGATTGCGCCAGTCCGGCGCGTTCTTGCTGGCTTCAATCACGCGTGCCTCGTCCACTTCCACGCCCAGGCCAGGCTTGGTCAGCGGATTGCAGTAGCCATCGATGATCTTGAAATCGTCCTTGTTGATGACGTAGTCCAGCAGTTCGCCGCCCTTGTTGTAGTGGATGCCCATGCTCTGCTCTTGCAGCACGGCGTTGTACGACACGAAGTCCACGTGCAGGCAGGAAGCCAGCGCCACCGGGCCCAGCGGGCAGTGCGGCGCCAGCGTGACGTCGTAGGCTTCGGCCATCGAGGCGATCTTCACGCATTCGGTGATGCCGCCGGCGTGCGACAGGTCCGGCTGCACGATCGACAGGCCGCCGGCCGCGAACACGTTCTTGAATTCGAAGCGCGAGTACATGCGCTCGCCGGCCGCCAGCGGGATCGAGGTCTGCTCGGCCAGGCGCGGATAGTATTCGGCCTGCTCGGCCAGCACCGGCTCTTCCACGAACAGCGGGCGGTATTGTTCCAGTTCGCGCAGCAGCACTTTGGCCATCGGCGCGGCCACGCGGCCGTGGAAGTCCAGGCCGAACTCGATGGTGGTGCCGAAGGCTTCGCGGATCTCGGCCACGCGGCGCACCGCCTCGTCCACCTTGGCCGAGGTGTCCAGCATGCCCAGTTCCTCGGTGGCGTTCATCTTGAAGGTGTTGAAGCCGCCTTTTTGCAGCGTGCGGATTTGTTCGATGATGTCGGACGGACGGTCGCCGCCCACCCAGCTGTACATCTTCATGCGGTCGCGCACCAGGCCGCCCAGCAGCTCGTACACCGGCTTGCCCAGCACTTTGCCCTTGATGTCCCACAGCGCCTGGTCGATGCCGGCGATCGCGCTCATCAGGATGGCGCCGCCGCGGTAGAAGCCGGCGCGGTACATGGTCTGCCACAGGTCGTTGATGCGCGCCGGGTCCTGGCCGATCAGGTAGGACTCCAGTTCCTGCACCGCCGTCTCCACAGAGCGGGCGCGGCCCTCGATGACCGGCTCGCCCCAGCCGACGACGCCTTCATCGGTTTCGATTTTGAGCAGCATCCAGCGCGGTGGAACACGGTAGGTCGTCAGTTTGATGATTTTCATAGGATCAGGTCAGGGTGGTGGTTCACGGAACAGTGCTCAGTCTAAAGCCGGTGGCTAGACTGGAAATATGATTAATTCGCAACGACCCATATCAATATCGCATAGCTGCCCGCCCGGGCCTGCTATCCGATATCGGCATGCCTGGGCGCGCTTTATTCATAGCAACGGCGCGGCCCCTTCCCTTAGACTTTCTCCTACCTCAATCCGTTCCAGGAGCCGTATGAATGCCGCCAGTCCCACCGTCACCACCACGCCCGGCGTCATGCTGGTCCGGGTCGGGCAGGCCGGCTGCGCACTGCGTTGGGATGCTTTACAGCAATGTTGGCGCTGGCCGGACCCGGTAGGCAGCCAACTATACGCCTGGCCGGCGCCGCCGGCGATGCCCAGTGGCGTGCGTATGTTAGAAACCGCACGCGTGATGGCATGCTGCACCAGCGGCCGCGTGCTGCTGGGACTGGGCAAGCGGCTGGGCATGGTCGAGCTGCCGCAGCCGGGCCAGCCGAGCCGGCCGCTGCAGGCACAGGTGCTGATCACCATCGACGCCGCCGAGCCGCGCACCAGCATCAGCGACGGCTGCACCGACCGCGACGGCAATTTCGTGTTCGGCACCGCCAACACGGCCCAGGATCAGCGCCCCATCGGCAGCTTCTACCAGTATTCCCAGCGCCACGGCTTGCGCCGGCTGGCCTTGCCGGCGGTGGTCAGCGCCGCCAGCATCGCCTTCAGCCCGGACGGCCGTCGCATGCTGTTTGCCGACGCCGCGCGCGGCCCCATCATGCAGTGCGACTACGACGCCGAACGGGCCAAGGCCAGTGACGTGAAACCGTTTTCAGCCATGCTGGAGCCGGGCCTCGGCAGCGCCATCTTCGATAGCGCCGGCCATCTGTGGAGCGTGCAGGGCGGCGCGCTGGTGCAGTACGACGGCGCCGGCCAGGTGGTGCAACAGATCGCGCTGGCGCGCGAGGCGGCGGCCAGCGTGGCGTTCGGCGGGGACGAGCTGAGGCAACTGCTGGTGCTGGGCGCGCAAGGCGGCTTGTACGGTTTGCCGCCCGATCTGGCCAGGGGTCTGGCGCCCGGCGTGGCCGATAGCTTGTTTGTTGATAGCGGGAGCGCTTCCATCGGTAGTACCCGCACGTAACGACGATTGACGCTGGCCGAGCCCGCAATTATGATGGGCAATCAACCTTATCACCCATATGACTGATTCCCGCTCGGACCGCTTTGTTCGTTCCCACCTGAAAACCCGTCACCTCGTCCTGCTGGTCGAACTCGGCCGGCATGGCTCCATCGCCCATGCGGCGCAAGCGGCCAACCTGACGCAACCGGGCGCCTCCAAATTGCTGGGCGAGCTGGAACACGCGCTGGGCGTGCAATTGTTCGAGCGGCTGTCGCGCGGCGTGTCGCCGACCTGGTACGGCAAGGTGCTGATCCGCCGTGCCGGCGCGGCGCTGGCGGAGATGGACGCGGCGCACCAGGAGGTGATGGAACTGCTGTCCGGCCTGCGCGGCCGGGTCGGCATCGGCACCGTGCTGGCGCCGGCCACCGGCCTGGTGCCGAAGGCGATCAACCTGCTCAAGGAGCGCCACGCGCGCGTGCACGTGGCGGTGACCATGTCCACCAGCAAGGTGCTGGTGGAGCGCCTGCGCGGCGGCGAGCTCGATCTGGTGGTGGGCCGCATCCTCGATACCGAGGCCGCCGATGAACTGAATTTCGAACCGCTGACCGACGAGCCGCATCTGCTGATCGCGCGCGCCAGCCATCCGCTGATGAATCACAGCGCCTTGCAGCTGGAAGACCTGATGGAGCAGTGCTGGATCCTGCCGCCGGCCGGCTCCATCCTGCGCGACCGCCTGACCGCGCTGTTCCTGTCGCACGGCCTGGAGCAGCCGGCGGAAACCATCGAGACGCTGGACATGCCGGTGGTGGCCAGCCTGCTGCTGAACAACGACATGATCGTGGCGCTGCCGGCGGAAGCGGTGCAACCGTATCTGGACGCCGGCCTGTTGAAGGTGCTGCCGTTCGATCTGGGCGTCAGCATGGATTCCTTCGGCATTGTGACGCGCAAACGACACCAGCTGTCGCCTGGCGCCGATGCCATGCTGATCGCGCTGCGCGACGCCGCAGCCAGCATCTATCCTCACTATCGCGCGCCTGCTTAAAGCACAACCTTGTTTGATATACGAACTTGGTATGGCCGAAACTAAATTAGCTATTGGTTAGGAATATCGTGTTTCGTTAGCATCCCGTTATCCGTCCACATCTTCACCAGAGACGGAACACATACAAACACTGGAGATGCACAATGAAGCACAAAAAAATGAGCTGGCTGATCGCCACGCTCTTCACCGCCCCGCTGCTCGTCCAAGAAGCCTTTGCCCAGGAGGCTGCCGCGGCAGGCGATATTCAACAAGTGAACGTGACCGGCATCCGCGCATCGGTACGCAATGCGCTGGCGGCCAAGGAAGCTTCCAACAGTATCGTGGAAGTGATTTCGTCGGAAGACATCGGCAAGCTGCCGGACACCACCATCGCCGAATCGCTGGCGCGCCTGCCGGGCCTGTCGTCCGGCCTGGACCGCGGCAACGCCTCGCAGATCGTGGCGCGCGGCATGGGCCCGCGCTTCATCGGCGCCACCCTCAACGGCCGCGAGCTGGCCTCGTCGGAGCCTAACCGCGCCGTGCGTTTCGAGCAGTTCCCATCGGAGTCGCTGAGCGGCGCCACCGTCTACAAGACGCAGCAGGCGGACGTGGTGGAAGGCGGCATCGCCACCACGATTGATTTGCAAACGGTTTCGCCGTTGAAGATGAGCGGCCGCCAGATCGTGCTGCGCGCCGACGCGCTGTACTATCCGCTGGCCAAGGACATCCAGGGCGCCGACAAGACCGCGCCGCGCATCGGCGGCGTGTTCGTCGACCAGTTCGCCAACAAGACCATCGGCGCGGCGCTGGCGTTCAGCTACCAGGACCAGCCATCGGTGCAGAAGAACAAGCGCCACTGGGGCTTCAACGAAACCAACTCGGTCGACGTCACCGGCGACGGCAAGATCGACAAGCTGCCATGGGGCTTCCAGGACGAAGCGCGCCAGGGCAAGGACAAGCGCGGCAGCGTGCTGGGCAAGGTCGAGTGGAAGCCGAACAATGACGTGCAGATCACCGCCGACACCTACTACGCCGAAGCCAAGATCAAGGAACGCGGCTTGCAGCACTGGGTGGACGGCGTCGGCAACTGGGATGGCTACAACTCGGCCAACTACAGCAACCTCGACGTGCGCAACGGCTACGTGGTCGGCGGCACCATCAGCAACGCCAGCCTGATCAACAACGACTTCATCTACGTGCAGGACACCAGCGTTGCCGCCAGCGGCTTGAACGGCAAGTTCAACGCCGGCGACTGGAAGATCGACGCCGACCTGTCGACCTCGCACGCCCGCCGCGGCAGCGCCTGGCGCGACCTGCGCCAGTACGCCAACAGCAGCGTGCCGGTCAGCTGGTCGTTCCCGGGCGATGAAGTGCAGAACTACAGCTTCGGCATCGACAGCGGCAAGGTCTCCAACTTCGGCGCGCCGTCGCTGTACATCGACAACGATGGCCACGTGAAGGACAAGCTGAACGCCGTCAGCCTGAGCGCGTCGCGCCAGCTGGACAACAGCATCGTCAGCCGCATCAAGGTTGGCGTGCGCGCCACCGACCGCGAGAAGAGCTACCACCAGACCACCTGGACCTTGCAGCCGACCTCGGCGATTCCGGCCTCGGCCTACCAGACCGTGAACGTGGACGGCTACCCGGCCTTCATCTCGCTGAAAGACTGGGACAGCACCATCGCCAGCGCCTTCGGCGGCAATGCCTTCAATCCGAACGGCCAGAAGCAGGAAGACTGGCAGATCCGCAACGACGCGCTGGCCGGCTGGCGCGTCAAGGAGCGCAGCTCCTCGGCCTTCGTGCAGGGCGACCTGGACGGCGAGGCGCTGGGCAAGACCTATCGCGGCAACGTCGGCGTGCGCCTGGTGCACACCAAGCAGACCGGCTACGGCATGCAGTCGATCAACGGCGCCACGCCAACGCCAACCGAAGGCGGCACCTCGTACACCGAGATCCTGCCTAGCCTGAACCTGGTGTTCAACATGGACGAGGCGCAGACACGCCAGGTGCGTTTCAGCGTGGCCCGCGCCATGTCGCGCGCGCCGCTGGATGAAATGCGCAGCTCGCGCAACCTGAGCGTCAACACCGATACCAGCCAGCCGGTGACCGGCAGCGCCGGTAATCCGGAACTGAAACCGATGATGGCGAATCAGGTCGACCTGTCGTATCAGTGGTACTTCGGCAAAGGCTCGCTGCTGTCGGCTGGCGGCTTCTACAAGAAGGTATCGCGCTACATCGCCATCGAAAGCGACACCACCGTGGTCAATGGCCGCAACGCCACCATCACCCGTTCGGTGAACGGCGAGGGCGGCGACATCCGCGGCCTGGAGCTGGTGTACCAGCAGGCCTTCACCTCGCTGCCGGCGCCATGGGATGGCCTGGGCATCTTCAGCAGCTACGCCTACACCACCAGCAACATCAAGGAGCAGACCCCGGCGGTGAATCCGTATCCGATCGAAGGCCTGATGAAGTCCAACGGCGGCGTCACCCTGTGGTACGAGAAGGCCGGCTACGAAGCCCGCCTGTCGGCCAACTATCACAGCAAGTTCGCCCGCAACCCGACCTGGGGCGCCGGCCAGCTGATCATGAACGAAGCCGAGACTTACCTGACCCTGAACCTGGCCAAGCAGTTGACGCCTAACCTGCAACTGCGCTTCGGTATCGACAACCTGACCAACCAGAAGGCGGTGTACACCAGCGCCAATATTCCGGGGCAGCAGGAAGTCACCGAGTTCGGCCGTCGCTTCAACCTGGGCCTGACCTTCAAGCTGTAAGCACACGTTCATCCTTTTATCGTGGTTTGGCGGAGTGGTGCGTGATGGCGCTACTCCGCTTTTTTTATTCAGGGAGACGAAGTTGAAGATAAGACTGATCGCTACCGCTTTATTGATGCTGGCCTGCGTTGCCGTCAACGCCGCGCCACGCGAACGCCTGTCGCTGGACCGTGGCTGGCTGTTCCACCAGGGCGACCTGGTCGAGCCGCCCATCGTCGGGCATGAGGAATCCTATAGCAACGCCAAGGCCGGCAGCGCCGGCGGCGCGGCTGGCAATGAATACGACGACTCGGGCTGGCGCCGCCTCAACCTGCCGCACGACTGGGCGGTGGAAGGCCCGTTCGACCCCAAGGCCAATGTCTCGCAGGGCTATCGCCCGCGCGGCATCGGCTGGTACCGGCGCTACCTGCGCGTCGATCCATCGGAGCGCGGCAAGCATTTCGAATTGCAGTTCGACGCCATCGCCACCCACGCCACGGTGTGGGTGAACGGCAATGTGGTCAACCGCAACTGGTCCGGCTATAACGCCAGCTACATCGACATCACCCCGTTCCTGCGTTACGGCGATGCGATGAACACCATCGCCATCCGCGTCGATGCGGAAGCGATGGAAGGCTGGTGGTACGAGGGCGCCGGCATGTATCGCCACAGCTGGCTGGTCAAGCGCAATCCGGTGCACGTGGTGACGGATGGCGTGCACGCCACGCCGCGCCTGACCAAAGACAAGCAGTGGAGCATTCCGGTGGAAGTCACGCTGAACAACAGCGGCAAGACCGCCGGCGAGGTGATCGTGGAAGTGACGGTGTACGACCCGTCCGGCAAGCAGGTGGCGCAACGCACCGCCCCGGCGCGCGTGGGCGTGCTGGCCACCAGCGCCGTGCAGCTGCCGGTCACCATCGACAACCCGGCCCTATGGTCGCTCGAGAAAACCAATCTGTATCGCGTCACCACGCGCGTGCTGCAAGCCGGCAAGGCGGTGGATGAGACTTCGCTCAACACCGGCTTCCGCACCATCCGCTTCGACGCGGCGCAGGGCTTCTTCCTGAACGGCGTGCACGTCAAGCTGCAAGGCGTGTGCATCCACCAGGACCACGCCGGCGTTGGCGTGGCGGTGCCGGATTCGGTGTGGGAGTACCGCCTGCGCCGCCTGAAGGAGATGGGCGTCAACGCCATCCGCTTCTCGCACAACGCGCCGGCGGCCGAAGTGCTGGACATGGTGGACCGCATGGGCTTTGTGGTGATGGACGAGAACCGCAACTTCAACCCGTCGCCGGACTACATGAAGCAGCTGGAGTGGATGGTGCGGCGCGACCGCCATCACCCGGGCATCGTCCTGTGGTCGGTGTTTAACGAGGAACCGGTGCAGGCCACCGAAGTCGGTTACGAAATGGTGCGCCGCATGTCGGCCGCCGTGAAGGCGCTGGACGATACCCGTCCGGTCACCGCCGCCATGAACGGCGGCTTCCTGACCGAGCTGAATGTGTCGCACGCGGTGGACGTGGTGGGCTCCAACTATCAGGTGCCGGATTATGATCGCTTCCACAAGGCGCGTCCGGACAAGCCGTTCACCAGCTCCGAAGATACTTCCGCCTTCATGACGCGCGGCGAGTACAAGACAGTCAAGGATAAAAACCTGATCGCCAGCTACGACGACGATGCGGCGCCATGGGGCAACACCCACCGCGACGCATGGGAGGCGATCGACACGCGTCCTTACGTGGCGGGCGGTTTCGTGTGGACCGGCTTCGATTACCGCGGCGAACCGACGCCGAACGAGTGGCCGTCGGTCAGCTCGGTGTTCGGCATCATGGACCTGAACGGCTTTGCCAAAACCGCGTACTACATCCACCAGGTGCAGTGGATCAAGGACAAGCCGCTGATCCACATCGCGCCGCACTGGAACTGGAAGCAGGGCGACAATGTGCGTGTGATGGTGATGGCCAACGTCGAGCGCATCAAGCTGCTGCTGAACGGCCGCGAACTGGGCGAGCAGAAGGCCGACCCGTACCGCATGAACTACTTCAACGTCGCCTATGAACCGGGCAAGCTGGAAGCCATCGGCTACAAGGGCGGCAAGGAAGTGGTGCGCACGGCGGTGGAAACCACCGGCGCGCCGGTGTCGCTGGAACTGATACCCGACCGCGCGGGCCTGAACGGCGACGGCTACGACGCCATGCCGATCACCGTGCGCGCGCTGGATGCGCAGGGCCGCGCCGTGCCGCTGGCGGACAATGAAGTGACCTTCGCCGTCACCGGCGGCGGACGCTCCATCGGCCATGGCAATGGCGATCCGAATTCGCACGAAGACGAGAAGGGCGCCACGCGCCGCCTGTTCAACGGCCTGGCGCAGCTGATCGTGCAGACCAGCTACGACAGCAAGGACGCCATCACCGTCAGCGCCAGCGCGCAAGGCCTGCAAGCCGCGCGCGTGACGATCCCGGTGAAGCAGGTGGCCGCCGTGCCTTACGTCGGCCTGGCCGACGCGCCGCTGACCTTTGTGCGCAGCTGGCGCATCGCGCCGGAAGGCGACGCGCGTCCGGATCCGAACCAGCAACTGGCCGGCTTCGACATGAATACCTGGGGCTGGGGCTCGCCGCCGATGCGCGCCGCCGCCGGCAGCAAGTATCATCTGTACCGCGCCAGCTTCACGCCGCGCAAGAACCTGGCCGACGGCACGGGTCTGATCCGCTTCGCCGCCATCAAGGGCAAGGCCGAGATCTGGCTCAACGGCGCGCTGATCGGCAAGAAGGACAGCTACGCCGCCGCGCCGCTGGACGTGGTGCTGCCGGCCGGCACCGGCAAGAGCGAGGTCAACGTGCTGATCGAGGCGGAGCCGGGGCAGGGCAGTGGCATCGAGGGTCATGTCACCATCGAACCGTCCCGGTAGTTGACGTTGAGGAAATAAATCGCGTGCTTGTTGCTGGCAAACACGCGATTCGGTTGACGGCATCCCGCGCGCTGCCTATAGTGGCGGGATGATTTCAGAATTCCAAGACCTCTCCGATAAAATCGACCAGTTGGCCGAAATGACCGCCGCGCTGCGCCGGGAAAACGCCCAGCTGCGCCAGGCCAATGCCGCTCTTGTGGCGGAGAACATGGGCTATCAGCGCCGCCTGGGCGAAGCCTCCGGCCGCCTGGAAGCCTTGCTGGGAAAAATCCCGGGGCTCGACAGCGCCGACACCGATGACACGCTCACCGAAAACGAGGACGCACGATGATCCAGCTGGATGTGACCATCATGGGTCAGCCCTACAAGCTGGCCTGCAAGGAAGACGAGGAAGCGGCGTTGCGCAAGGCGGCCGCTTTCGTCGACCGTAAAATGTGCGCGATCCGCGACGCCGGCAAAATCAAGGGCACCGACCGTATCGCCGTGATGGCGGCATTGAGCATGGCCGGCGAGTTCCTGACGGTGAAAGCGCCACAAGGACCGTTGTCAGACATGTCGATGCTGGAAGTGCAGACCAAGATGGCCGCCATGCACAAAGTGCTGGATGCCGCGCTGACGCCGCAGGAAGCGCTGTTTTAATTGATTTTTAAATCGAACAGGCCTTCCTTTGCGGCGCACAAAAGAGTAAACTTCGTTTCACCCTGCGGTGTTCGAGACTTGCCATATATTCCTTGAACCATTCTTTTGCACCGGTTACGGAAATTTGTTCGATGGGCGAGAGCGTCGCTAGTCCGATGAACCCGAAATTGAACTAACTGTGACCACCTGAGCCATTTTGGTTCGGGATGCCGGCAAGACGGCACAGGCGGGGCCTTATATCCAAAGAAGCGGTTGTTAGCATGTGAATGCGCAGCCGCTTTTTTTCGTCTGGAGAATTCCGATGCAATACTGGTTGATGAAATCCGAGCCGGATGAAGTGAGCATTGATGACGTGATGGCGTCGCCCAAACAGACCACCGTGTGGTTCGGCGTGCGCAACTACCAGGCGCGCAATTTCATGCGCGACCAGATGCAGGTGGGGGATGGTGTGCTGTTCTACCACTCCAGTTGCCCGGAGCCCGGCATTGCGGGCCTGGCGCAGATAGTGAGCACTCCTTATCCTGACGCCTCGCAGTTCGACAGCAACAGCAAATACTACGATCCGAAAGCGACGCAGGAAACGCCGCGCTGGATTTCCATCGATGTGCAGGGTACACAGAAAACGCGCCTGCTGCCGCTGGCGGAGATGCGCACCATCCCCGCGCTGGAAGACATGGTGGTGCTGCAAAAAGGCAGCCGCCTGTCCATCACGCCGGTGACGGCGGCGCAATGGAAGGCCATCGTCAAGCTTTTGAAATGACTGGCGGTGCGCCGCGCTGGCGCACTTTGTAGGCCCACATCAGCATGATGATGGCGCCGATGATCATCGGCAGCGACAGGGCCTGGCCGGAGGTGATCGGCACGCCGGCGATCACGCGTTCCCAGTCCGGGGTGCGGAAGTATTCGGTGAAGAATCGCGCGCAGCCGTACAGCAGGGTGTAGAAGGCGCCCACCGCCAGCCGTGGACGCTCCTTGCGTGCGTACAGCCACAGAATCACGAACACGATCAGGCCGTCCACCAGCAATTGGTACAGCGGCGATGGATGGCGCAGGCCTTGCAGGAATACCGGGTCCGGATGCAGCGGGTAGCGGATGTCCGGCCACAGCATGGCCCAAGGCAGCGATTGGTCGCTGACCACGCGGCCCGGCAGTTCGGCGTTGATGAAGTTACCAAGGCGGCCGGCCGCGTAACCCAGCGGCACCAGCGGCGCGATGAAGTCGTACACGTCCAGCAGGTTGCGGCCGGCCTTGCGCGCCCAGATCGACATGGCCACCAGCACGCCGATAAAACCGCCGTGGAAGGACATGCCGCCGTGCCAGACCTTGAAGATTTCAATCGGATCGGCGAAGTATTTGGCCGGCTCGTAGAACAGCACCTCGCCCAGCCGGCCGCCGATGATCACGCCCATCATGCCGTAGAAAAGCATGTCGTCCAGGTCTTCCTTCTTCCACTGCTGCGCGGCGATATGCGGCTGCTTGATGCGCACGCGGCCCAGCGCGATGAACATGGCGAAGGCCAGCACGTACATCAGGCCATACCAGTGGATGGCGACCGGGCCCAGTTGCAGGGCGATCGGGTCTGGCATCGGGTGTATCAGCATAGAGTGTTCTTTCGTAGTAGTTCCAAAAATCCGTGCAGCACCGGCGAGGCGTTATCGCGCCGCCATGCCAGGCCGGTTTCGACCAGCGGCGTGGCGTCGGCCAGCGCCCGGTATTCTACCCCGGTCCGCATCAGGTTGGAGACGGACTGCGGCACCAGCGCCATGCCGATGCCGGCCGAGACCAGGCTGACGATGGTTTGCATCTGGATCGCTTCCTGTCCGATCTGCGGCGTGATGCCGGCTTCGCGGAACACCGACAGGATGGCGTCGTGCAGCGCCGGTGCGATCGCGCGCGGGAAGATGATGAGCGGCAGCGGTGGCAGGGCGGCCAGTTTCAGCTTGCCCTTTTTCTTGAGCGCCGCCAGGCCGGAGGGCAGGGCCAGCACCAGCGCTTCGTTCAGTACCGGCAGGTAGTCGAGTTCCTGCCTGGCCTTGTCGGGCAAGGGCGGGATCAACAGGCCGGCATCGATGCGGTTGTGCAGCAGGTCGTCCAGCTGGAGATCCGAGGTGGCTTCCTGTAGCGTGATCTGCACCTGCGGATAGGCGGCGCGGTAGGCGCGCAGGAAGGGCGGCAGCACGCTGTAGTCGGCCGAGGAGACGAAGGCCAGTGTCAGGCGCCCGACCTCGCCGGCGGCGGCGCGCTGCACCAGCTGCGGCAGTTCCTGCGCCTGCGCCAGCAGGCGGCGCGCTTCCGGCAGCAGGGCGATGCCGGCCGGCGTCAGGGCGACGCCACGGCGGTTGCGCTCGAACAGGGCGGCGCCCAGCTCTTCCTCCAGCGCCTGGATGGTCTGCGACAGCGGCGGCTGCGTCATGTGCAGCCGCAGCGCGGCCTTGCCGAAGTGGAGCTCTTCGGCCACGGTGACGAAGTAGCGGAGCTGGCGCAGTTCCATATGGTTAACTATGTAATTTGAGTCCTGTGATATTTTATACGAATCACAGTTGCGGAAATCATATATTTGACACGGTGGCAGGGTAGTCGCACACTCTTAGGCTAGCCTTACCTTTGGAGACTCATCATGCCGCAATACCGTTCCCGTACCACCACCCATGGCCGCAACATGGCCGGCGCACGCGCGCTCTGGCGCGCCACCGGCATGAAAGATGGCGACTTCGATAAACCGATCGTCGCCGTGGTCAATTCCTTCACCCAGTTCGTGCCGGGCCACGTGCACCTGAAGGATCTGGGCCAGCTGGTCGCGCGCGAGATTGAAAAAGCGGGCGGCGTGGCGAAAGAATTCAACACCATCGCGGTCGACGACGGCATCGCCATGGGCCACGGCGGCATGCTGTACTCGCTGCCGTCGCGCGACCTGATCGCCGACTCGGTGGAGTACATGGTCAACGCGCACTGCGCCGACGCCATGGTCTGCATCTCCAACTGCGACAAGATCACGCCGGGCATGCTGATGGCCGCCATGCGCCTGAACATCCCGGTGGTGTTCGTGTCGGGCGGTCCGATGGAAGCGGGCAAGGTGGTGAAGGTGGTCAACGGCGGCCAGAAGGTCATCAAGCTGGATCTGGTGGACGCCATGATCAAGGCCGGCGACACCACCGTCAGCGATGCCGACGTGGCCGAGATCGAGCGCTCCGCATGCCCGACCTGCGGTTCCTGCTCGGGCATGTTCACCGCCAACTCGATGAACTGCCTGACCGAGGCGCTGGGCCTGTCGCTGCCGGGTAACGGCACCATCGTGGCAACCCACTCGGACCGCGAGCAGTTGTTCCTGCGCGCCGGCCGTCTGATCGTGGAACTGGCCAAGCGCCACTACGAGCAGGACGACTACACCATCCTGCCACGTTCCATCGCCACCAAGGCGACCTGGGAAAACGCCATGGCGCTGGACGTGTCCATGGGCGGTTCGACCAACACCGTGCTGCACTTGCTGGCGGCGGCGCAGGAAGCGGGCGTGGACTTCACCATGGCCGATATCGACCGCATCTCGCGCAAGGTGCCATGCCTGTGCAAGGTGGCGCCGATGACGGACAAGTTCCACATCGAAGACGTGCATCGCGCCGGCGGCATCATCGCGATTCTGGGCGAACTGGCGCGCGCCGGTTTGCTGGATACCTCGCGCCCAACCATTCACGCGCCAACGCTGGCTGAAGCAATTGAGCGCAACGATATCGTGCGCACCGATGATTCGGCTGTGCATGAGCTGTTCCGCGCGGCGCCGGGCGGCGTGCCGACCCAGGTGGCGTTCTCGCAGTCGGAGCGTTACGAAGCGCTGGATCTGGACCGCAGCGCCGGCTGCATCCGCGACCTGGAACACGCGTATTCCAAGGACGGCGGCCTGGCGGTCCTGTATGGCAATCTGGCGGAGAAGGGCTGCATCGTGAAGACCGCTGGCGTGGATGAGAGCATCCTGAAGTTCAGCGGCAAGGCGCGCGTGTTTGAATCGCAGGACGCGGCGGTGGAAGCCATCCTCGGCGACACCGTGCATGCGGGCGATGTGGTCATCATTCGCTACGAAGGTCCGAAGGGCGGTCCGGGCATGCAGGAGATGCTGTATCCGACTTCGTACATCAAGTCCAAGGGCCTGGGCAAGGCTTGCGCGCTGTTCACCGATGGCCGTTTCTCCGGTGGTTCGTCGGGCCTGGTGATTGGTCACGCGTCGCCGGAAGCGGCGGAGGGCGGCGCCATCGGTCTGGTGGAAGAGGGCGATATGATCGATATCGATATTCCAAACCGCACCATCGGCCTGCGTGTCAGCGATGAAACGCTGGCGGCGCGCCGCGCGGCGATGGAAGCCAAGGGCGCGGACGCGTGGAAGCCGGTGAACCGCGATCGTTACGTGTCGCAGGCACTGCAAGCCTACGCGGCGCTGACCACCTCCGCCGACCGCGGCGCGGTGCGCGACCTGTCGCAGCTGAAGCGCTAAGCCGCGCTGCTCCCGCTCCGCCCGGAGCGGGAGTTATTTCTTGTCGAAGGTTTTGCTGACGCGTTCCTTGCGGCGCTTCTCGTCTTCGTTGTGCGCGCGGCGCTTGTCGAAGCCCAGCATCGGCTCCAGGAATTCAAACCACAGGAATGCAACCACCATCAGGGCGCCGATGGCCCACCAGGATAATTCGGCAAACTTCCACACTTCAAAGTAGCGTAACGCGACCAGAGCGACGATCAATAGGATCAGCGGCATGATTTCCTCCTTAACCTCCATCTTACAAGTAATCAAGCAAAACGCGGTAGAATGTTCAGAGTAGCACTTACACTGGAGAGCATAATGAAACGACATTTGATGATGGTTGGGGTAGTACTGGCATCGGCCTTCGCTTCGCAAGCCGCCATGGCGGACGCGGGCCTGGATCTGGCCAAGGCGAAAAACTGCATGGCTTGCCATACGGTCGCCACCAAGCTGGTCGGCCCAGCCTACAAGGACGTTGCCGCCAAATACGCCGGCCAGAAAGACGCCGAAGCCAAACTGGTCACCAAGGTGATGAAGGGCGGTTCGGGCGTGTGGGGCGCCATCCCTATGCCAGCCAATCCGCAAGTGAACGACGCGGAAGCCAAGACCCTGGTGAAATGGGTCCTGTCCCAGAAATGATGAAAGCCCACCTGCACTGAACGCGATCTTGAGCGCGTTCAGGCTGGTGGGCGCTTTGCCCCGTTAGGGGCATTTACTTGATCACTTCCTGTTTGGTTTTCTTGCCGTCGTTGTAGTTGAACAGCGTCAGCGAGCCGTCCTTGATGTCGCCCTTGGCGTCAAAGGAAATCAGGCCGGTCACGCCCTGGTATTTGATCTTTTGCAGCACCGGCAGGTACTTGGCCGGCTGCGCCGAATTGGCCTGCTGCATGGCGGCCGCCATGGTCATCACCGCATCGTAGACGTAAGGCGCGTACAGCTTGACGCTGTCGTTGTACTTCTTCTGATAGCGGGCCGAGAAGTCATCCATGCCTTTCTGCTCTTCGCCGGTCACGCCGCCAGCCTCGGCGCAGGTGACGGTGCCGGTCACGGCCGACGCGCCGGCCAGCTTCGGCAACGATTCCGTGCACACGCCGTCGCCGCCCATGAACTTGGCGTTGATGCCCAGCGCCTTCATCTGGCGCAGCAGCGGGCCGCCCACCGAGTCCATGCCGCCGAAGAACACCAGGTCGGGATTCTTGGCCTTGATGGTGGTGAGGATGGCGTTGAAGTCGGTGGCTTTGTCGGTGGTGAATTCCTTGGCGACGATTTGCACGCCCGGCAGCGCTTTCTTCGCGCCTTTGACGAACTCTTCCGCTACGCCCTGGCCGTAGGCGGTGCGGTCGTCGACCACGGCGATTTTCTTGGCGCCCATCTTGCCGACCGCGTAGGCGCCCAGCGAGCCGCCCAGCTTGCCGTCGTTGGCGACCACGCGGAAGGTCGAGTTGAAGCCTTGCTGGGTGTATTTGGTCTGGGTGGTGGCCGGCGAGATTTGCGGGATGCCGGCGTCGTAGTAAATCTTGGAGGCGGGGATGGAGGTGCCCGAGTTCAGGTGGCCGATGACGCCGTTGACCTTGGCGTCCACCAGCTTCTGCGCGACCGCCGTGCCCTGTTTCGGATCGCCGCCGTCGTCTTCCAGTTGCAGCACAAACTTGACCGGTTTGCCGTCGATCTTGATGCCTTTCGCATTCAAGTCCTCGACCGCCATTTTGGCGCCGTTTTCATTGTCCTTGCCGAGGTGGGCCGACGGACCGGAGACTGGCGCGACGTGACCGATCTTGATCACTTCTTGCGCGCCTGCGCTGCCGGCAAAAGCCAGGGCGATGGCGAGAGGAATGAATTTGAACTGCATGTGCAATCTCCAATAGTTTATGCAAGGTCACAAGGTACAACAAATTGCGGGCGGCGCAAAGCGTCCCACGGGGGCTGGTGTACTTTTTTGGAGCGTTTCCCTGATTTGAGGCAAGGATGCTTCAGGGAGGTGCGATCCGTGCACCAGCGTGGGCACGGATCGGGGAGGAAGGGCTTACTTCTTCTGCGCTTGCAGATGGGTCAGTTCCTGCGAGACGGCGCGCGAGACGATCTTCTCGATGGTATCGTGCAAGCCGATGCGGATTTCGTTGGTCAGGTCATGCAAGGCATGGCTCAGCACTTCGGCCATGCTGTCCTTGATGCGCTGCTCCAGCACAAAATCCACGCGCGACTGCAACTGGTGCATGATGCGGACCGACAGGCGGTGTTCCATCACCGCCCACTCCGCATCCGTCCAGCCGTCGATGGCGTCGGCTTCCAGCTGTTCCGCTGCCGAGATTGGCGGCGGCGCCGCGCCTTCATCGCTCAGCGGCTCCGCTTTCAATACTTCCGTCAATACAGGGATACTTGCGTCAAACGATGCTTGGCTCATGATTTTCCTGCGACAAAGTGGGTAAGTGGATAGTCTTGCTGCTTGTATGCGACATAACGCTTGCGGCCGGCGGCCGCATCATCCTCTTGCGAGGAAATCACTTCGATCATGCGCGCGAATTGCGTCACATTGCGTGGCGCGCGGCGCGACAAATTGACCAATAATTCTTTGTGCGTGTGTGGTAATTCCGCCTCATCGTTGTCCGTCAACAGGATCGGCGTGTGCGCCGCCAGCGCATCGTCCGCCAATACGTGCGGCAGGAAGTCGGTGCTGGAAAATGTCCACATCGCCGCGTCAAGTTCCGCCAGTTGGGCCGCATCGTCGGCCATCAGCACCACGCGGTTGTTGGCGGCCCAGGCCTTGCGCACGAGGCGGCAGGCGTAGGCTACTTTGTCCGGTACATTGGTGTGGAAGTCGATGCGTGTCATGGTGAATCCAGTGTATGCGAAAACGCCGCAAGCCGCTGGCATCGAGTTTGCTACCGTGCGGCTTGCGGGTGAGGGAGATTGTTAATCGTTACGCGGTCATGCCGCTGTGACGTAACAGTGCGTCGATGCTCGGCTCGCGGCCGCGGAAGGCGGTGAACGATTCCAGCGCCGGACGCGAGCCTCCCACCGACAGGATTTCCGCCAGGTAGCGCTTGCCGGTTTCCGACACGGCGGCCGGGCCGAGCTTCTGCGCTTCCTCGAACGCGGCGTAGGCGTCGGCCGACAATACTTCGGCCCACTTGTAGCTGTAGTAGCCCGCCGCGTAGCCGCCGGCGAAGATGTGGCCGAAGGAATTCTGGAAGCGGTTGAACGCCGGCGGGATCACCAGCGCGAACTTGCCGCGCACTTCGTCGATCACTTGCTGCACCGTCTTGCCGGTGCGGGCGTCGTAGTCGTAGTGCAGGTGCATGTCCAGCAGCGAGAACTCGACCTGGCGCAGGGTCTGCAAGCCGGACTGGAAGTTCTTGGCGGCCAGCATCTTGTCGTACAGCGCGCGCGGCAGCGGTTCGCCGGTGACGGCGTGCGCGGTCATGTGTTCCAGCACTTCCCATTCCCAGCAGAAGTTCTCCATGAATTGCGACGGCAGCTCCACCGCATCCCATTCCACGCCGGAGATGCCGGACACGCCCAGCTCATCGACCTGCGTCAGCATGTGGTGCAGGCCGTGGCCGAATTCGTGGAACAGGGTGATCACTTCATCGTGGGTGAACAGCGATGGCTTGGTGACGCCGTCTTCCACCGCAGGCTCGGTGAAGTTGCAGGTCAGGTAGGCGACCGGGGTCTGTACAGTGGCGGCGTCGGCGCGGCGGCCGCGCGCGTCGTCCATCCAGGCGCCGCCGGATTTGCCGGCACGGGCGTACAGGTCGAGGTAGAACTGGCCGATCAGCTTGCCGTCGCGCTCGATGCGGAAGAAGCGCACGTCCTTGTGCCATACGGGCGCCTCGTCCGGCTTGATCTCGACGTTGAACAGGTTCTGGATCTGGCGGAACAGGCCATCGATCACTTTGTGCTCAGGGAAGTACTGCTTCACTTCCTGCGCCGAGAAGGCGTAGCGCGCTTCTTGCAGTTTCTCCGAAGCGTAAGGGATGTCCCAGGCTTTCAGGTCTTCAATGCCGAGTTCTTCCTTGGCGAACTGCTTCAGCTCGGCCAGGTCTTTTTCCGCGAACGGACGGGCGCGCCTGGCCAGGTCTTCGAGGAAGGCGATCACTTCATCCGGCGACTTGGCCATCTTCGGCACCAGCGAGACTTCGGCGAAATTCTTGTAGCCCAGCAGGTGCGCTTCTTCTTCGCGCAGTTTCAGCAGGGTGACGATGTTCTGGGTGTTGTCCCATTCCTCCTTCTTGCTGAATACATCGCCTTGCTCCGAGGCCTTGGTGGCGTTGGCGCGGTAGATGGTTTCGCGCAGTTCGCGCTTGTCGGCGAATTGCAGGATGGGGTAGTAGGACGGGAAGTGCAGCGAGAATTCCCAGCCTTGCTTTTCCGATTTCTCGGCGGCGGCGCGGGCGGCGGCCTTGACGTCGTCCGGCAGGCCGGCCAGGTCGGCCTCGTCGGTCACCAGCAGCTTGTAGTCGTTGGTCGCGTCCAGCACGTTTTCCGAGAAGCGGGTGGAGGTTTTGGCGTGCTCTTCCTGGATGTCGGCGAAGCGGGCTTTTTTATCTTCCGGCAGCTCGGCGCCGCCCATGCGGAAATCGCGGATGGCGTTTTCAATGATGCGCTTGCGGGCCGGCGACAGGGTGTCGAATTCGGCCGAGGCGCGCAGGGCCTTGTATTTGGCGAACAGGGCTTCATTCTGGCCGAGTTCGGTCCAGAATTCGGTGACCTTCGGCTGGTTCTCGTTGTAGACCGCGCGCAGTTCCGGCGTGTCCACCACGTTGTTGAGATGACTGACGATGCCCCAGGCGCGGCCCAGCAGTTCGGTGGCGTTTTCCAGCGGGGTGACGAAGCTGTCCCAGCTGACGGTGTCCGAAGGCGCTTGCAGCTGCTCGACCACGGCGCGGCTCTTGGCCAGCAATTCATCGATGGCCGGCGTGACGTGTTCCGGCTTGATGGCGTCAAAGCGCGGCAGGCCGCTGAAGTCGAGCAGGGGATTTTTGTCAGTCATCTTGGTTCCTAAGTTAGTTATGCCGTGCGCTCGGCCGCTTCCACCGTGTTCATCAGCAGCATGGTGATGGTCATCGGGCCCACGCCGCCTGGTACCGGCGTGATGTGCGATGCCACTTCCTTGATGCCGTCGAAGTCGACGTCGCCGCACAGCTTGCCCTCGTCGTTGCGGTTGATGCCGACGTCGATCACGATCGCGCCTGGCTTCACCATATCAGCAGTCAGGGTGTTGCGGCGGCCGGTTGCGGCCACGACCACGTCGGCCTGGCGGGTGTACACGCCAATGTCCGGGGTCGCGCTATGGCAGATGGTGACGGTGGCGTTGGCTTGCAAGAGCAGCAGCGCCATCGGCTTGCCGACGGTGTTGGAACGGCCGATCACCACCGCGTGCTTGCCGCGCAGGTCGACGCCGGTGCTTTCGATCAGCTTCATGCAGCCGTACGGGGTGCACGGACGGAAGCCTTCCAGGCCGGTCATCAGTTCGCCGGCGCTCAGCACGGCGTAGCCGTCCACGTCCTTCTTGACCGAAATCGCTTCGATCACCTTGTGCGCATTGATGTGCTTGGGCAGCGGCATCTGCACCAGAATGCCGTGGATCTTCGGATCAACGTTCAGCGCGGCGATGCGCTCCAACAGCGCGGCTTCGCTCAAGTCGGCCGGGTATTCTTCCTTCAGCGAGTAGAAACCGGCGTCTTCGCACGCCTTGACCTTGTTGCGCACGTACACGTGGCTGGCCGGGTCGTCGCCGACGATGATCACGGCCAGGCCGGGTTGTTTGCCTTGGGCGGTGAGGGTTGCGGCACGTGCAGCAATTTCCGCACGCAGTTTTTTGGAGAGGGCGACGCCGTCGATCAGTTGAGCAGACATGATTTAAACAAGGTGGTAGAGGGAAAGCAGGATTATAAGGCCGCAGGCCGCATCCCGCCGCGTTTTTGGCGATTTGCGCATGCTGCACTGCACAAGGTTTTCATAGGGAAATTTCATAATATAAAATGCCTTATCGTAATTTGAAAAAGGCAAAATAGGCTGCTAGAATCCCCACACGTCATCGAAGTATTAGTAAATAATCAGCGAACTCTCAACTCAGGAGACTTAATACATGTCAGCTCAACTTGACCAGGTAACGGCAAACACCGACCCTGATTCGCAAGAAACCAAAGAATGGTTGGATTCCCTGGCCGCAGTGCTGGAACAAGAGGGCCCTGACCGTGCTCACTACCTGTTGGAGCGTCTGATTGACCTGGCACGCCAGAGCGGTTCCGATATTCCGTTCTCCGCCAATACCGCATACGTCAACACCATCCCTGCCGACCAGGAGCAACGCTGCCCCGGCAATCTGGAATACGAAGAAAAACTGCGCTCGTGGATGCGCTGGAACGCCATGGCCATGGTGGTCAAGGCCAACCGCTTCGATGGCGACCTGGGTGGTCACCTGTCCTCGTTCGCCTCGCTGGCGAACATGCTGGGCATCGGCTTCAACCACTTCTGGAAAGCGCCGAGCGACAACCATGGCGGCGACCTGCTGTACATCCAGGGCCACTCCTCGCCGGGCGTGTACGCCCGCGCCTTCCTGGAAGGCCGCCTGAGCGAAGACCAGCTGCTGCACTTCCGCCGCGAAGTGGACGGCAAAGGCCTGTCGTCGTACCCGCACCCGAAACTGATGCCGAACTTCTGGCAGTTCCCAACCGTGTCCATGGGTCTTGGCCCGCTGATGGCCATCTATCAGGCACGCTTCCTGAAGTACCTGCACGCGCGCTCGATCGCCGACACCACCGACCGTAAAGTCTGGGCGTTCTGCGGCGACGGTGAGATGGACGAACCGGAATCGTTGGGCGCGATCGGCATGGCCGCGCGCGAAAAGCTGGACAACCTGGTCATCGTGGTCAACTGCAACCTGCAACGCCTGGACGGTCCGGTGCGCGGCAACGGCAAGATCATTCAGGAACTGGAAGGCGAATTCCGTGGCGCCGGCTGGAACGTGGTCAAAGTCATCTGGGGCCCGGGCTGGGACGCGCTGCTGAAGAAGGACAAGGACGGCATCCTGCGCAAGGTGATGATGGAAACCCTCGACGGCGAATACCAGAACTACAAAGCGAAAGACGGCGCCTACGTGCGCAAGCACTTCTTCGGCAAGCATCCAAAGCTGCTGGAGATGGTCGCCAACATGACCGACGACGACATCTGGCGCTTGACCCGTGGCGGCCACGATCCGCACAAGATCTACGCCGCCTTCAAGGTCGCGCAGGAACACAAAGGCCAACCGACCGTCCTGCTGGTGAAAACCATCAAGGGCTTCGGCATGGGCAAGCACGGCGAAGCACGCAACACCGCGCACAACACCAAGAAACTGACCGACGAAGCCGTCCGCGAAATGCGCGACCGCTACTCGATCCCTATCCCGGACGACAAGCTGGCCGACATCCCGTTCTACAAGCCTGCCGATGACGCGCCTGAGATCAAGTACCTGCACGAGCGCCGCGCCGCGCTGGGCGGCTACCTGCCGGCCCGCCGCCAGCAAGCTGACGAAAAACTGACCGTGCCGCCGCTGAGCGCCTTCCAGAACGTGCTGGACGCCACCGCCGAAGGCCGTGAAGTGTCGTCGACCCAGGCTTACGTGCGTATCCTGACCACGCTGCTGAAAGATTCGAGCGTCGGCCCGCGCATCGTGCCGGTGCTGGTGGATGAATCGCGTACCTTCGGTATGGAAGGCCTGTTCCGCCAGGTGGGTATCTTCAACCAGCAAGGCCAGTTGTACGAGCCGGTCGACAAGGACCAGGTGATGTACTACCGCGAAGACAAGGCAGGCCAGATCCTGCAAGAGGGTATCAACGAAGCCGGTGGCATGAGCTCGTGGATCGCCGCCGCCACGTCGTACTCGACCAACAACCGCGTGATGGTGCCGTTCTACACCTATTACTCGATGTTCGGCATGCAGCGTATCGGTGACCTGGTGTGGGCCGCCGCCGACATGCGCGCCCGTGGCTTCCTGATGGGCGGCACCGCCGGCCGTACCACGCTGAACGGCGAAGGTCTGCAACACGAAGACGGTCATAGCCACCTGTTCGCCGCCGCTGTGCCGAACTGCATGCCGTACGACCCGACCTTCGGCCACGAACTGGCTGTGATCATCCAGGACGGCATGCGCCGCATGGTGGAAGAACAGGAAGACGTGTTCTACTACATCACCATCATGAACGAGAACTACTCCCACCCAGGCATCAAGCCGGGCCAGGAAGAGGGCATCCTGAAAGGCATGTACCTGCTGCAAGAAGGCGCGGCAGCCGAAGCTGACAAGACTGGCCAGCTTCGCGTGCAGCTGATCGGTTCGGGCACCATCCTGCGCGAGTCGATCTTCGCTCAGGAACTGCTGCTGAACGACTGGGGCATCGCCGCCGACGTGTGGTCCGCTCCTTCGCTGACCCTGGTGGCGCGCGACGGCCAGGACGCCGAGCGCTGGAACCTGGTCAATCCTACCCAGCCACAGCGCGTGCCTTACGTCGCACAGCTGCTGAAGGATACCCAGGGTCCTATCGTTGCAACCACCGATTACATGCGTGCGTTTGCTGAGCAGATCCGTGCCTTCATTCCGAAGGACCGCACCTACCGCGTGCTGGGCACCGATGGCTTCGGCCGTTCGGACAGCCGCGCCAAGCTGCGCGAGTTCTTCGAAGTGAACCGCTACTACATCACGGTCGCCGCGCTGAAATCGCTGGCCGAAGAAGGTAAGATCGACGTGAAAGTGGTTGAGCAGGCCGTGGCCAAGTACAACCTCGATCCGAACAAACCAAATCCGGTGACCCAATAAATAGAAAACGGAGCAAACGCTATGAGCATTGTGGAAGTTAAAGTCCCGGATATCGGTGATTTCAAGGAAGTTGAGATCATTGAGCTGATGGTTAAGGTTGGCGATACGATTAAAGTAGACCAGTCCCTGATTACCGTTGAATCGGATAAGGCTTCGATGGAGATTCCATCGTCGGCCGCCGGTGTGGTGAAAGAGATCAAAGTGAAGGTCGGCGACAAAGTGGCCGAGGGTTCGCTGGTGCTGCTGCTGGAAGGCGATGCCGCCGCTGCGGCGCCGGCGCCTGCCGCGGCGCCTGCGCCGGCTGCCGCTCCTGCGCCGGCACCGGCTGCTGCCGCTGCACCGGCGCCAGCGCCAGCGCCTGCCGCCGCTGTCGGCCCGGTCGAGGTCAAAGTGCCGGATATCGGCGACTTCAAGGAAGTGGAAGTCATCGAAGTGATGGTCAAAGTTGGCGACACCATCAAGGTAGACCAGTCGCTGCTGACCGTTGAATCGGACAAGGCTTCGATGGAAATTCCATCGTCACACGCTGGCCTGGTCAAAGAAGTCAAGGTCAAGGTTGGCGACAAGGTTGCCATGGGCTCGATCGTATTGGTGGTTGAGGCCACCGGCGGCCCGGTCGGCGCCGCTGCCGCACCGACCAGCGCTGCACCATCGCCTGCAACCGCTGCTGCTCCGGCGCCTGCGCCTGCCCCAGCGCCTGCCCCAGCACCTGCCGCCGCAGCGCCAGCATCGCAAGGCTCCGTGCAGACCGGCAAACTGGCGCACGCATCGCCATCGATCCGCAAGTTCGCCCGCGAACTGGGCGTGGATCTGGGCAAAGTGCCGGGCTCCGGTCCGAAAGGCCGCATCACCCAGGTCGACGTGCAGAACTTCGTCAAGGGTGTGATGGCCGGCACCGTGGCTGCACCTGCGGGCGCCGCTGGCGGTTCGGTTGGTGGCGGCGGCAACTTCAGCGTGCTGCCATGGCCGTCGCTGGACTTCAGCAAATTCGGCGAGACCGAACTGCTGCCGCTGTCGCGCATCAAGAAGATCTCCGGCCCTAACCTGCACCGCAACTGGGTGCAGATCCCGCACGTCACGCAGTTCGACGACGCCGACATCACCGACCTGGAAGCCTTCCGCGTTGAATCGAACGCCGCTACCGCCAAGAACAAGGACGCCACCAAGCTGACCATGCTGGCGTTCGTGATCAAGGCATCGGTGGCCGCGCTGAAGAAATTCCCGACCTTTAACTCGTCGCTGGACGAAAAGGGCGAGAACCTGATTCTGAAGAAGTACTACAACATCGGCTTCGCCGCCGACACGCCGAACGGCCTGGTGGTACCCGTGATCAAAAACGCCGACCAGAAATCGGTGACGCAGATCGCCAAAGAGATGACCGAACTGTCGGCACAAGCGCGCGAAGGCAAGCTGAAACCGACCGACATGCAAGGCGCGACCTTCACCATCTCGTCGCTGGGCGGCATCGGCGGCACGCACTTCACGCCGATCGTGAATGCGCCGGAAGTGGCGATCCTGGGCCTGTCCAAGGCATCGACCAAGCCGGTGTGGGATGGCAAGGCGTTCCAGCCACGCCTGATGATGGGCACCTCGCTGTCCTACGATCACCGCGTGATCGACGGCGCGATGGGCGCGCGCTTCTCCGTGTACCTGAGCGAAGTGCTCGGCGACATGCGTAAAATTCTGCTGTAAGGAGCCATGATGAGCACAGAAGTAAAAGTGCCGAATATCGGCGACTTCGCAGAGGTAGAAGTGATTGAGGTGATGGTCAAGGTTGGCGACACCGTCAAGGTGGACCAGTCGCTGATCACCGTGGAATCGGACAAGGCCAGCATGGAAGTGCCTTCGTCGCACGCCGGCGTGGTGAAAGAACTGCGCGTCAAGGTGGGCGACAAGGTCAAGGAAGGCTCGATCATGCTGGTGGTGGAAGCTTCGGAAGGCGCAGCAGCGCCTGCGCCGGCGCCTGCCGCAGCAGCACCTGCCGCCGCTGCACCAGCGCCGGCCGCACCGGCGGTAGCGCCGATCGGTGGCAGCTACTCCGGCCAGGTCGACGTCGACTGCGACATGATGGTGCTGGGCGGTGGTCCTGGCGGCTACTCGGCTGCCTTCCGCGCCGCCGACCTGGGCCTGAACACGGTGATCGTCGAGCGTTACGACACGCTGGGCGGCGTGTGCCTGAACGTGGGTTGCATCCCATCGAAGGCACTGCTGCACGTGGCGTCCGTGATCGACGAGACCGCGCACATGTCCAACACCGGAGTGACCTTCGCCAAGCCGACCATCGACATCGACCAGGTACGCAAGTACAAGGAAGGCGTGATCAAGAACATGACCGGCGGTCTGGCCGGCATGGCCAAGGCGCGCAAGACCCAGATCGTGCAAGGCGTGGGCCAGTTCCTGAGCGCCAACCACATCGAAGTCACCGCCAAGGATGGCTCGAAAAAGGTTGTGCAGTTCAAACAGGCCATCATCGCCGCCGGTTCGTCGGTGGTGAAACTGCCGTTCGTGCCGGAAGATCCACGCATCGTCGACTCGACCGGCGCGCTGGAACTGCGCCAGATCCCTAAGCGCATGCTGGTGATCGGCGGCGGCATCATCGGTCTGGAAATGGCCACCGTGTACTCCACCTTCGGCGCGCGCATCGACGTGGTCGAAATGATGGACGGTCTGATGCAAGGCGCCGACCGCGATGCGGTCAAAGTCTGGCAGAAGTACAACGAAGCCCGCTTCGACAACATCATGACCAAGACCAAAACCGTTGGCGTTGAAGCGCTGCCGGAAGGGATCAAAGTCACGTTCGAAGCGGCGGAAGCCGGCGCACCAGCACCTGCGCCACAAGTGTATGACCTGGTGCTGGTGGCCGTGGGCCGCAGCCCGAACGGCAAGAAGATCGCCGCCGAGAAGGCCGGCGTGATCGTCACCGATCGCGGCTTCATCCCGGTCGACAGCCAGATGCGCACCAACGTGCCGAACATCTTCGCCATCGGCGACCTGGTGGGCCAGCCTATGCTGGCGCACAAGGCGGTGCACGAAGGCCACGTGGCGGCGGAAGCTGCGGCGGGCCAGAAATCGCACTTCGACGTCAAGGTGATTCCATCGGTGGCCTACACCGATCCGGAAGTGGCATGGGCGGGCATCACTGAAGACGAAGCGAAAGCCAAGGGCATCAAGGTCGAGAAAGGCCACTTCCCTTGGGCGGCGAGTGGCCGCGCCGTGGCCAACGGCCGCGCCGAAGGCTTCACCAAAGTGCTGTTCGACGCCGAGACCCACCGCATCATCGGCGGCACCATCGTCGGTACGCATGCGGGCGACATGATCGGCGAAATCGCCCTGGCGATCGAAATGGGCTGCGATGGCACCGACATCGGCAAAACCATCCACCCGCACCCAACGCTGGGCGAATCGATCGGCATGGCGGCGGAAGTCTACGAAGGCGTCTGCACCGACCTGCCACCACCGCGCAAGCGCTAAGCCGCACGCGGCAAACAAAAAAACCGGGACTTGTTCCCGGTTTTTTTTTTGCATTATCGAGGAGCACTGATGGCGTAAGAGCTTCCGTGGCTCGGGCGATCCCGCAAGACGAAGGCTTCGCTTAACGGGAATTGTCGATGTCAACTCAGTATGACTTCCGCTTTCGCCCGTTAACAGTCATTTATCTATACAAATTCGAAATTTAAATCGTCAGTTGAATCCAATGCTTCGGCTATATTCCTGAAAAAGTGAGAAGCAAGTTAGGTCGTTTCGAACTACTGCCGATGGTGCAAACAGCAATGAATCCAAAGTGTTTTTTATGTTATCGGTGTCGCTCATTGACATTCCATAGCTTGTTCCAAAAACATGACGTGTGGTTTTCTTTTCCGGGTTTTCTTCGACAAGTAATTTCATGTTCAAAGGATGATAGGAGTAACCTAGAAAAATCAATCAGCTGATATCCGATAGCTCGTTGCAATCGCATGCATCAAAAAAGGCTCTAAACAACGGTCATAATTAAAATGTGCGCTGCAATATTTATTGCACGGGACACATAATCATCTCCGTTTAAGCCGTTCCGATCAAAAACCATTAGTTTTGCAATATGCTCTTTTAATTGCTCACCAATCGGCAAGCCAAACTCGAAGCTGGCGCCAGCGCCCAGAGCAAAAACAGTTTTGTTAATTTGCATATTCTAATTTTCTATGTCCAATTCTTTCAGCATCGAATAGCAGCTACTTGCTGCCGATTCCTAAAATACTCTTGGCGAAATCGCAATCGTGAACATCGAAAATCATTCACACGTTTTGAAGAAGGGAATTGTATCCGGCATATTCGTTTTTCCAGTCGCCATAGACGGCTGTCAGTCCGCACTTTGGGCATCGACACCCCAGATACAACCAACGGACGACGCTGGAATCTTCATATAGCGAAACTCCAACTGCGATTTCCAAATCGTCGTTATCGCAAGGGCAGCCGCACTCTTCAAGCTCAGCATCTTCAAGGTACTCGCTGCTGTCTCCGATGGGATGCAGAGTTCTACACGAGGAGCAACGACGCACCGCTGCCCCCTCATCACCATCTAGCAATAGTTGGAACGTGGTCCCACTACAAGTACAGATGGCGTCTGCAAAATGTTGAGCTTGGTACCCATTGAGCTTGCTGTACCGCAAAATTTCCGTTTGGATGTCTGTTCTGCTATCTCCGTACCAGTATTTTCCACGTTTCTTTAGCATATTTTAGAAACCCATTGAATATAAACAACTCCAAGTTATGGTGCCACTTACGGGTGTCAAGAATAACTATCGACAGGCCGCTTGTGGCCGAACTCCGTCGGTGAGCTTAGAGGGTAACATTTTGCTTCCCGAAAAAATGCGCGAAATATAACAGCTTGAAATGTGCTGTGCTTGTATTATGAGAGCCGGTCTTTTCTTATGGGGGCTTTGAATGGCCGCGAACGCGGAGTTTGTCAGTTATATCGAGGAACTGCTTGCGCCGCTAGGCTCGCTGAGCGCTGGCCGCTTTTTTGGTGGTCGTTCCCTCAGCTGTCACGGCCAGCAGTTCGCGTGGATCATTGGTAGCACGCTCTATCTGCGCGTCGGCGATGCTACGCGCGCGGATTTTGAAGCCCACGGTGCGCAGCCGTTCAGGTACACCACCAAGAAAGGCGAAGTCACGGTTCGCAAGTTTTACACGGCGCCCGAATTCCTGCTCGACGATCCCGAGCAACTGCGGCTCTGGTGCCGTCGCGCGCTTAGCTTGGAATGATTAGGGGATATCCGTACCAAAGGCCATGCCCGCGCCGCCGCGGGGATTAGCGCGTCAGGCGGTACAGCAGGATCGCGGTGCGAATGGTAGCGCGTTCGATCGAGGCGATCTCCAGATCTTCATCCGGCGAATGGGCGCCGTTGCCGGTCGCGCCCAGGCCGTCCAGGCTGTCGATCAACGGTGCGACAAATTGCACGTCGCCCGCGCCGCGCTGGCCCGGCGGCAGGGCAGGGATCTCGCCCAGTCCCGCGTCCTTGCTGGCCTGCGAGTAGACCTTCAACACCGCGAGGTTGCCGTCGGTCGGCGCCATCGGCGGATACGCATCGTGGAAGGTGATGCTGGCGCTGGTGCCCGGGAGATTCTGCGCCACGATGGCTTTCATCTTCGCGTGCGCGCGGTCGCGCTGTTCGTAACTCAGGTAACGCAGATCGCCTTCCACCGTGGCGGTGCGCGCAATCACATTGCTCTTGCCGGCGGCCTGCCCGATGCTGCCGGGCGCATTGGTGCCGGCATCCGTGCCGCCGACGATCAGGCCTGGGCTGAATGTCAGGTCCGGCTCCATCACCTGCTGGCGGAAGCCGTCGATAATGCGGGCGGCTTCGTAGATGGCGCCATAGCCGGCACTTTCTGTGAAGATGCCGCTGGAGTGCCCCTGCTTGCCGCTCACCTTCAACTCCCATGACGACGAGGCGCGGCGGCCGATGGTGCCGGTGTCCTTGCCGTCCTTGTTGCGCACCGTTGCTTCGAAGGCGAGGGCGATGTCGCTGCGTTTTGCGGCGTTGACCATGTCCGCGCGCGAGATCTCGATGGGATCGCCGGCCTTTTCCTCGTCGCCGCTGAACACCACGGTGATGGTGGTGTTATCCAGCGCGCCCACGCGATGCAACGCGCGCAGCGCTTCGATGATGATCACATCGCCGCCCTTCATGTCGTTGACGCCTTGGCCGCGCACACGGTCACCGTTGCGCTGCCACAGTTGGACCGGACTGTCCTTTTCAAACACGGTATCGAGATGGCCGATCAGCAGCAGGCGCTTGCCCTGCTTGCCCTCGCGGGTAGCAATCAAATGGCCGGCACGCTGCATGGCGGCCGGCATGTCGGACCAGCGGGTGGCAAAGCCCAACTGCGAGAACTGCTCGCCAAACAGCTTGCCCACCGCCCGCACGCCTTCGTGGTTCATGGTGCCGCTATTGATGTTGACCGAGCGCTCCAGCAGTTCCAGTCCTTGCGCCGAATGCGCCTTCACTTCCGCGACGATCTTCTGCTCCGTGGCCGACAGCCCCTCGGCACGCGCCGCGCCCAAGGTCAGGGCCAGCACTGCAAACGCGAACGCTTTCAACTTCATGCGACACTCCTCCGGTGGATGATATGCCGTCGATTGTAGCTCAGCCCTGCGCCGATGCGGGCAGGCCGAATACGTGGTCGAAGGCGAGGCTGAAAATGTAGGTGTAGATCATGAAGAACATCAGCAGCCAGATGTCCAGCACCAGCGCATCCCACAAGGAGATGTTGAGCCACCACGCGAACAGCGGCACCAGCACCAGCAGCAGCCCGCCCTCGAAGCCGATGGCGTGGGCGGCACGGCGTTTCCAGCTGCGGCCGCGCGTCTTCTGGCGCACCTCCCAAGCTTCGAACATGGTGTTGAACGCGAAGTTCCAGACGATGGCGATCAGCGACGAAGCGACGGCGGCGGTGCCCGCATGGCCCGCATCGTGCCCGCCCATGAGCATCAGGCCAGTGCTGGTCAGGCCGATAGCGATGGTTTCAAACAGGGAGACGTAGACGACTTTGCGTTTCAGGCCTTGCATGGCTTTTCCTTGAGGAGACAACGGGGCGCATGATATGCGTGTTTTGCTGATTGTTAAAGTCAGCTGCTGTCAGTTTTTCTGATAGCATGATTGTTATGGCTTTTTCATCCGATAACATTGCGATTTTTTTGGCGGTGCTGGACCACGGCTCTTTTTCAGCTGCGGCGCGGGCGCTGGGGCGGGTGCCGTCGGCGGTCAGCATGGCCATCGCGCAGTTGGAGGCGGAGCTGGACCTGACGCTGTTCGAGCGCAGCTCGCGCGAGGTGCGGCCCACCGAGTCGGCGCGCGCGCTGGAGGCCGAGGCGCGCCAGATGGCGGGGCAGTTGCGGCGCTTGCAGGCGCACGCGCTGTCGCTGCATCAGGGACTGGAGCGCAGACTGACGTTGGCGATCGCGCCCGAGCTGCTGTCGGCGCCGTGGAGCGATCCGCTGGCGCGGCTGGCGGAGGAGTTCCCGTCGCTGGAAGTGGAGGTGCTGTCGGCGCCGCAGGATGATGCGCTGCGCATGCTGCACGAAGGCGCGGCGCAGCTGGCGCTGATCTACGAGCGCACGCGGGTGCATGAGCATGAGAGTTTCCAGGAACTGGGCAGCGAGGTGCTGGTGCCGGTGATCTCGCCGCATCACAAGCTGGCGCGGGAGCACAAGGGCGGCATACGGCTGGAGGATTTGCTCGATGTGCGGCAGGTCGCCATCGTCAGCCGCGACATGGCGGAAGCCGATCAGCGCGTGCTCATCTCGCGCAAGCTGTGGCGCACCGACAGCCACCTCGCCACCTTGAGCCTGGTGCGTGCCGGCGTGGGCTGGGCCTATCTGCCGTTGCGCCAGGTGGCGCCGCTGCTGGAGCGCGGCGAGTTGCGGCACATCGGCTTCGCGCACATGAGCAATGAGCTGCGCTTGTGGGTGGATGTGGTGTGGCGCAATGACCGGCCGCTGGGCCTGGGCGCCAAGCGCCTGGTCGCGCTGATGCAGGATATCGCAGGTTTGGAGGCGCGTCCGCCGCAGAAGTGATACTCTGCTGTTTTTGCCCCGTTGAGGAAGATTATGCGTTTGTTGAAGATTGCCCTGGCAGTAGCCGGTCTGTGCGCCGCTACCGCGTTTGCCTCGCCTGCCGCGCCGCGCGCCGGCGCCGAGTACAACATCCTGAAAACCCCGCAGCAGGTACAGGTGCAGGGCCAGAAGGTGGAGGTGATCGAGTTCTTCATGTATCACTGCCCGGCGTGCTACGCGCTGGAGCCGGCTATGCTGGAATGGGTGAAGAAGCAGGGCGACAACATCAATTTCCGCCGCATCCACCTGCCGCTGACCGGCGAGAACGATCCGGAAGCGCATATGTTCCTGACGCTGGAAGCGATGAAGCTGGAAGAGCAGCTGCACGCCAAGATCCTCACCACCTGGCACGTCGAGCGCAAGCGCCTGAAGAGCGATGCCGACAATATCGACTGGGCGGTCAAGAACGGCGTCGATAAAGAGAAGTTCACCGCGGCCTACAATTCCTTCGCGGTGATGACGCGCCTGAAAAACGCCGGTCGTGTGGCTGCGGCGTATGAGGTGAACAGCACGCCGACCATGGTGGTGGCGGGCCGCTACCTCACCAATCCAACCATGGTTGACGCCAGCAATCCGGGCATCCCGCGCGCGCAATTGGGCGCGGCCACGCTGCAAGTGCTGGACGCCCTGGTGGCGCAGGCGCGCGGCAAGTAAGCCTTCCTAGAGGCGGCACTGGTACAGGTGGGAGAAGTGATCTTCGCCGTTCACCTGTACCACGTGCGACGCGGCCAGCGCGTCGCGCGTGAAGCCATGCTTTTCCAGTATGCGCCGCGATCCCGTATTCTGCGGCGAGATCCATGCGTTCAGCACGCGCAGGCCGTATAGCTCGCGCGCCAGTTCCATCAGATACGTCAGTGCCAGGCTGCCCAGCCCTTGGCGCGCCGCGCTGTGCGCGATGCGGTATCCCACTTCACCGGTTCCCGCCGTGCGATCGATGCGGCGCAGATTGGCGCGACCGGCGATGGCGGCGTCGTCGTCGCTGGTCAGTACACAGGGATGCAGCACGCCCGCGTGGTGGCTGGCGAGATAATCGGCGATGTGCGCCGCCACGCTGGCCCTTGAGTAGAAGGCCGGATCGCGCGCTTCCACATGCTGCTCGAACCATGCGCGGTTGGCCAGTTCAAACGCCAGCAGGCGTTCCACATCGTCCGCTTGCAGGGTGCGTATCTTCATGGATGGGCGGCGAGGTAGGCCAGCATGTGCTGGTTGAACAGCGCCGGCTGTTCCAGCTGTGGCAGGTGGCCCGACTGGTCGATCTCGGTGTAGGTCAGCGACGGGATGGCGTTGCGGATGTGCGCCGCCTGCGCCACCGGGATCACCGGATCTTGCTTGCCCCAGATCAGATGCACCGGCGTGCCGGCCTTGGCGATGCCGGCGTAGATGGCGTCGAAGTTTTCACGCGACAGGCTGAGACGCGAACGATACAGCGCGCGGCCAAAGCCATAAAACTCCATCTGCGGGCGATAGCGCTCGGCCCAGCCGGGGAATTGTTCCGGATGCAGGAAGTCGCTGCTCTGGTTGTCCGCCATGGTCGGTACGGCGTTCACCTGGAACAGGTAGGGACCGAGCCACGGCGTGGCCAGCTGCCACGGAATGGCGGGCGCGCTGTTGGAGGGATCGACCAGGTTGAGGGTGCGCACGCGCTGCGGATGCGTGGACGCGTAATGCGCCGTGAGGTAGCCGCCGAAGGACAGGCCGAACAGATCGATCTTGCCGTCCACCTTGAGCGCCTTGAGCAGGTCGTCCAGCTGGCGGTCGTAGAAGGCGCCGTCGTAGGCGGCGTCCGGCCGGTCGGACAGGCCGCGGCCGAACAGGTCGTAGCGGATCACGCGGTAGCCGGCGTCGCGCAGGGCGGCAAAGGTGGGGTCCCAGATGTAGGAGGGCACCGAGAAGCCGTGCACCAGCACCGCCACGCGGCCATTGTCCGGCCCCGCCGCCTCGTAGTAGGTGACGCCGTCGCCCAGCGTGGCGTAGCTGCCCGGCGCGCCATTGTGTTCACGGACGGAGGCGGTCAGCGCGCGGCGCTCGGGATTGCGCTCGTGGTAGGTGGCCGCAAGGCCGGCGGTCGCCAGCACTACGGCCAGCAGGACCCAGCGTAGCGGTTTCATTTCAGTTGACGGTGAAGCGGGCCGGGATTTCAATGCCGCCGGTGCGGGCGGCTTCGGCGTAGGCTTTCAGCTCGCTGATCACGGCGTCCAGCTGCTCCTGGCCAGGATTGGCCTGGAAGTGTTTGATGCGCTCGTTCATGAGCGTAATTTGTTTGCTCCAGTCCAGGCGACTCGTTTTGCTCATGTGTACTCCGATTGATAAAAAATCAGTATAGAACAAATAGCAAAACTGTGCGTGGTTTAACGTTTTACGCCGCGCAGGAACAAATCCAGGCCTTCGGCGGCGCGGGCGCGCAGCTCGTCCATGGTGGGCGGCGCGGTGATGGGGAACAGTAGGCGCGTTATCTGGTCGCCCAAGATGCAGTTGATCAGGAACACCGGCAGCACCTCCGGCCGCAGGTCCGGGCGCAACTGGGCGCGGATGTCGGGGCGGGCGAAGAAGCGGCTCAGCTCCGCGCGCGTGCGCTGCGGCCCGGCTTCGAAGAAGGTTTCGGCCAGCTCCGGCGTGCTCTTGGCTTCGGCCACCACCATGCGGTGCAGGCTGCAAAAGGCGGGCAGGGAGATCAGTTCCAGGAAGCGCAGCGAGAAGTCGCTGAGGATTTCCTCCATCGGACGCGGATCGGTTTCCATATTCTCCATGCCGCCGAAGAAGCGCGCGCGGCCGTCTGCGATGACGGCGTTCAGGAGGCCGGCCTTGCCACCGAACTTGACGTAGATGGTGCGCACCGCCACGTGGGCTTCGCGCGCAATCATTTCCAGGCTGACCTTGCTGTAGCCTTTTTCCAGGAACAGCTGGCCGGCCGTGTGCAGCAGGGCGGCACGGCGGGCGGCTTTGTCGGCGGCGCGGGGGCGGCCGGCCGCCTTGCCGAAGCAGGGCGAGTCGGGAGGGTAGTTGCCTTCCGGGCAATCTTGCTCGTCCGGCGCGTCGATCAGGTCGGTGGTATTCATGGCGGTGAATGATAGCGAATGCCGTCATGCTAGTCCAAAAAAAAATGAAATGCAATCGTTTCATTTCTTGACTTTGGTCTGGAACTGACGATAATGCTCCTATCTCATTTCATTTCTGGAGCTCCCTCATGTCCACCCAAGAACAAAAACTCAGTGCCGTGCCTGCCGCTCCAGCCGCTGCCCCGGCCGCCGCTCCGTCCGCGCCGCCGCAGCAACCGAACCGCCGCGTGCTGGTGGTGGCCGCCATCATCGCGCTGGCCGCTCTGGCCGCCGGTGGCCGCATGTGGTATCGCAGCCATTTCTATGTCGAGACCGAGAATGCCTATGTGGCCGGTCACGTGCACCCGGTGTCGACCCGCATTGCCGGTGTGGTGACCAAGGTGCTGATCGACGATAACCAGCTGGTCAAGGAAGGCGATGTGATCGCCGAGCTGGACCCGTTCGACCAGGGCGTGAAAGTGGAGCAGATCCAGGCGCAGATCGCCTCGGCCCAGCAACAGGTCACGCAGGCTGACGCGCAGATCGCGCAGGCGCAGGCGCAAGCCAGCGCCGCCGCCGCGCAAGTGGCGCAGTCGGAAGCGCAACTGGTGCGCGCCAGGCAGGATGCCGACCGTTTCGGCCAGCTGTATAACAGTCAGATGAAAGCCGTGTCGAAAGCCGAGCTGGATGCCGCTGTCGCCGCCCGCGCCAGCGCCAGCGCCGACGTGGCCGCGCGCAAGGACAGCGCCGCAGCCGCCAAGGCGCAAATCGCCTCGGCCAAATCGGCACGTGAAGTGTTGAACGCGCAGATCGCCGTGCTGCAAGTGCAGCTGAAGGACGCCAAACAGCAACTGGCTTATAACCAGATCCTGGCGCCGGTGTCGGGCCGCATCGGCAAGCGCACCATCGAGGTGGGCCAGCGCGTGCAGCCGGGCCAGCAGCTGACCGCCATCGTGCAGGAAAACGTGTGGCTGACCGCGAACTTCAAAGAGACGCAACTGGCAAACATGAAGGTTGGCCAGGAAGTCAAAGTGACCGTCGATGCGCTTCCGGGCAAAGAACTGATCGGCAAAGTGGACAGCTTCTCGCCAGCGTCGGGCGCGCAATTCGCGCTGCTGCCTGCCGATAACGCCACCGGTAACTTCACCAAGATCGTGCAGCGCGTGCCGGTCAAGATCACCTTCAAGCCGGAAGACGTGAAAGCCTTGAGCGGCCGTCTGGTGCCGGGCATGTCGGCCATCGCCGAAGTATCGATCAACCAGAAAGAAGCCAAGTAATTCAGGGGGCTTCTCATGGCTAGTACTACTTTTGTCCCGCCGATGCCGAGCGAGAAGGTCTCCGCACGCACATGGATGGCGGTTGCCGCCGGCATGCTGGGCGCCTTCATGGCGGTGCTGGATATCCAGATCACCAACTCGTCGCTGAAGGATATTCTCGGCACGCTGTCGGCCACGCAGGAAGAGGGCTCGTGGATCGCCACCGCCTATCTGGTGGCGGAGATCATCGTGATTCCGATGACCGGCCTGTTCGTGCGGGTGTTCGGCATGCGCGGCTACATGATGGGCACCACGGCGCTGTTCCTGGTGTTCTCCACGCTGTGCGGCTTCGCATGGAACCTGCAAAGCATGATCGCCTTCCGCATGATGCAGGGCTTTACCGGCGGCGCGCTGATTCCGATGGCGATGACGCTGGTGATGGCCAAGCTGCCGCCATCGAAACGCGCAACCGGCATGGCGCTGTTCGGCCTGACCGCGACGCTGGCGCCATCGATGGGTCCAACGCTGGGCGGCTATCTGAGCGAGCTGTATGGCTGGCCTTCGATCTTCTATATCAACTGGGTGCCTGGCCTGCTGCTGATTGGCGGTATCGCGCTGGGGCTCGATGAAGAGAAGCCGAATCTGTCGCTGCTGTTCAATGCGGACTGGCTGGGCATCGGCTTCATGGCGATGGGCCTGGGCAGCCTGACCATCTTCCTGGAAGAAGGCAACAGCAAGGACTGGTTCGACTCCGCCTTCATCAACACCTTTGCCGCGCTGGCGATTGTCGGCCTGCTGGGATGGGTGGTGACCAGCACCATGCGCAAGCAGCCGTTTGTGAATCTGGGCTTGTACGGATCGCGCAACTTCGCCGCCGCCACCGCGCTGTCGATGGCGATGGGCATGGGCTTGTATGGTTCGTCCTTCATCCTGCCGCTGTTCCTGGCGCAGATTCCGGGCTATTCGCCGATGCAGATCGGTGAGGTGATCATGTGGGCCGGCCTGCCGCAGCTGTTCATCATGCCGTTCGTGGCCAAGCTGTCGGCCAAGATCGACAACCGCATCCTGTGTTCGTTCGGCTTGCTGCTGTTCGGCGGCTCCTGCCTGATGAACGCCTACATGGACGCCACCACCGGCTACGACCAGTTGCTGCTGTCGCAGATCGTGCGCGCGCTGGGCCAGCCGTTTGTGATGCTGACCTTGTCGAACTTTGCGATGAACGGCATTCAGCCCAAGGACACGCCATCGGCTTCAAGCCTGATCAACATGACCCGTAACCTGGGTGGTTCGATCGGTATCGCATTGCTGGCGACCGCGCTGACCAATCGCGAGCATTTCCATTCGGTGCGCATCGGCGAATCGGTGAGCAATTTCGCGCTGGCGACGCAGGACCGTTTGAGCGCCTTGACCTCGTCGTTCATCGCCAAGGGCTTCGATAGCGCCACGGCTTCGGACATGGCCTTGAAAGCGGTCGACGGCATTGTGCGCCGCGAATCGTTTGTGATGGCTTACAACGATGGCTTCTTCCTGGTGGCGATGGTGCTGTTTGCCTGTATCGGCGTGCTGTGGTTCTCGGACAAAGTCAAAGCCCCTTCGGGTGGCGGCGGCGGCGGCGCTCACTAATAAAAATTCTTTAAGAGGTAATCATGTTGAATTCAGCTTTGAAGCGCCTGACGCTCGCTGTTTCCGTCACCCTGGCAGTCACCGGCTGCGCCACCGTCGGCACCGACTTTAAGGCGCCGGCCAATGTGGCCGATGCATCGTTCCGCCATGTGCCGCAAGCCGGCACTGGCGAAGCACACCTGCCGGCACAATGGTGGACGGTGTTTAACGACGCCACCCTGAATCGTCTGGAAGAGACCGCGCTGCGCGATAATCCGAGCGTGAAGGCTGCGGCGCAACGTCTGGTGCAGGCGCTGGAACAGGCCGGTGTGGCGCGCGCCAACGAGCAGCCGCAGTTGAGCGTCAACGCCGGTATCTCGAACTCGCGCACTTCGGCCGAGACCTCGCAAGGCCTGGCGCTGGGCCATCGTTCGATCAAGGGTAACAACTACTCGGTGGGCTCCAGCTTCTCGTATGAAGTGGACCTGCTGGGCCGCGTGCGCCGTCTGGTGGAAGCGTCGGATGCGCAGGCGCTGGCAGCGGAAGCGGATCGTGACGGCGTGCTGCTGGTGCTGTCGTCGCAACTGGCGACCACCTACTGGCAACTGCGTGGCCTCGATGCCGAAATCGCCATCCTGAAAGGCGCGCTGGATACCCGCCGCGAAAGCGAGGAACTTGTGACCGCGCGCTTTGACGCCGGCCTGTCGAATGAGCTGGACGTATCGCGTGCCCGCATCGAGCGCGCCAATGCGCAGGCGGATCTGCATGAAGTGCAGCGTCAGCGCAATCTGCTGGAACACAGCCTGGCTACCTTGGTCGGCGCCTCGCCATCGTCCATGCTGACTGCTGCCAATGCGGATGCCGCCGTGCTGCCGCAGCCGCCGGCGATTCCGGTCGGCCTGCCGGCCAGCCTGCTGTCGCAGCGTCCCGACCTCGCTGGCAGCGTGGCGACCCTGCGCGCCACCAATGCGCAGATCGGCGTGGCGGAAGGCGCGTTCTATCCTTCGTTCTCGCTGACCGGTAACTTCGGTTTCGCTTCCGAGAGCCTGAGCAATCTGGCCAAGGGTGATGCGCGCCAGTTCAGCGTTGGTCCGCTGGCGCTGTCGCTACCGATCTTCGACGGTGGCCGCAACAAGGCCAATCTGGCGATCGCCAAGGCGCGCTACGAAGAGGCGCTGGCTAATCACCAGACCAAGCTGCTGACCGCGCTGCGTGAAGTGGAAGATGCGCTGTCCGACGTGCAGCAGCGTCAGATGCAGGGCGACGCGCAGAAGGCATCGCAAGTGGCGGCTGCACGCGGCTACCTGGTGGCGCGTGCGCGTTACGAGCGTGGCGTGTCGACTTACCTCGACGTGACCGATGCCCAGCGTAGCGCGCTGGCGGCCGATCGCGCGGCGGTGCAGATCAACACCCAGCGCTTGCTGGCCGCCGTATCGGTGGCACGCGCGCTTGGCGCTGGCTGGCAGCCTTCCGCGCAGCTGTCGCAAGTGGCGCAGAACGGCAATATCAAAGCGCAGTAAGTCACTCTCATTTCAGTACCCATTACGCGGAAGAGGCCAGCGGCAGATGTGCCGCTGGTCCGAAGCGTTTCTCTGTCCTCCTCCCTCCGCTACAACAGTCGGGACGTCCCGCTTGCGTTGGCGAACTTACGCGTGGCATGATGTTTCGACCGCATCCGCCTTGCTTCTTCCGTCGGCATTGTTCTACTGGAGAGATTATGTTCACGAACATGAGAGTGGCGACCCGCCTGGGTCTGGGTTTCGGGATCGTCGTTCTGCTGTTGCTCATACTGTCCGCAGTCAGCATCAGCAGACTGGCATCCATCAACAGCGCCATGCAGCTGATCATGGAAGACCGCTATCCGAAAATTGTCCTGGGCAACGAGGCCATCAAGCTCACCATCGACAATGGCCGCCAACTGCGTAGCATGTTGCTCGCTACTAGCGATGCCGAGCGCGATAAATTCCGCAACAACGTCGAAGCCAACCGCCACAAGGTCGCCGAAGCGCTGGCGCGCATGGATAAACTGATCAGCACTGAACGCGGGCGTGAGCTGTTCAAGGAAATCACCGCCAGGGGCGACGCGCTGAATCCCAAATATGAACAGGTGTACGAACTGCTGCGCACCAACAGCAAGCGTGCCGCGGACTTCCTGCGCAACGATTTTGCCGCGGCCAATAATGCCTACTGGGCTTCGCTGGAGGCGCTGTCCAAGCTGCAGAGCGGCTTGATGGACCAGAGTGCCAAGGATGCGCGCGATACCTACGAGTCCACACGCAACGTGGTGATCCTCCTGGCGTCGGTGGCGTTGCTGCTGTCGATCGCGATTGCGGTGCTGATTACGCGTAACCTGATGCGCAGCCTGGGTGGCGAGCCGTCGTATGCGGCCGAGATCATGCAGCGTATCAGCAACGGCGATTTGAGCGGTGAAGTGGTCACGCGCGACGGCGATCACACCAGCATGCTGTTCGCGGTGAAAAACATGATCGGCAAATTGCGGCAGGTGATAGACGGCCAGCGCCAGGTGGTGGCCGCCGCCAACCGCGGCAACTTCGATGCGCGGGTGGACCTGAACGGCCTGCAGGGATTCCAGCGTGAGATGGGCGAAGGCTTGAATCAACTGGCGACCACCACGGGGGCCAGCATTGGCGACGTGGTGCGCGTGATGGGGGCAATGTCCGAGGGCGACCTCACACAAAGCATCGACAAGAATTACGAGGGCGCCTTCGCCGAGCTGAAGTCCTATGCCAACAACACCATGGTGCGGCTGGCGCATGTGGTCAGCGAAGTGAATGCCAATGCGGAAGCGCTGGCGGCGGCCTCGGAAGAAGTCAGCTCCACGGCGCAGTCGCTGGCGCAGGCGGCCAGCCAGCAGGCCGCCAGTGTGGAGGAAACGTCGGCGTCGGTCGAGCAGATGACGGCGTCGGTATCGCAGAACACCGAGAATGCCAAGGTCACGGACGCCATTGCCTGCAAGGCGTCGGGCGAAGCCACCGAGGGCGGCGAGGCGGTCAAGTCGACGGTGGCGGCGATGAAGCAGATTGCCGCCAAGGTGGTGATCATCGACGACATCGCCTATCAGACCAATCTGCTGGCGCTGAATGCGGCCATCGAGGCGGCGCGGGCCGGCGAGCATGGCAAGGGCTTTGCCGTGGTGGCGGCCGAGGTGCGCAAGCTGGCCGAGCGCAGCCAGGTCGCGGCCCAGGAAATCGGCCAGGTTGCCTCCAGCAGCGTGGATCTGGCCGAGCGTGCGGGTCACATGCTGGACGAGATGGTCCCCAGCATCAAGAAGACTTCGGACCTGGTGCAGGAAATTACCGCCGCATCGGAGGAGCAGTCGAGCGGTCTGGCGCAGATCAACTCCGCCATTACACAACTGAGCCAGACGACCCAGCAGAACGCGGCCGGTTCGGAGGAACTGGCGTCCACTGCGGAAGAAATGAGCACGCAGGCCAGCGAACTGCAAACGGCCATGGGATTCTTCAAGGTGGGGGCGATGGCGGCGGCTAGCCAGGACGTGCGCGTTGCGGCGCGCGATACGCGGCAGCGTGCGGCGCAGGCGCCTGCCGCGCGCAGGCAGCATAACGAGCGTTTCGTCACCAACGTGGACGAGGCCAATTTCGTCCGGTATTGAGGCCGTCGCCTGCATTACAATGTGGTCCTCACTCCACAAGAGGACCACATGAAAAAAATCCTGTTCCCGCTGGTGCTCGCAGTCGCCTGCGCCACCGCCTGCGCCGCACCGGCGGACGTCGATCAACTCGACAAAATGAGCAAGCGTTACGCGCCGATCGCGCTCACCGCCGACACCAGCCATCTCTCCGCCGGCGACAAGAAAGCCATCGCCAAATTGATCGAAGCGGCCAAGATCATCGACGTGCTGCAACTGCGCCAGCGCTGGTCCGGCAACGAGGCCCTGTGGGCAGCGCTCAAGAAAGACACCACGCCGCTGGGCAAGGCGCGCCTGAACTACTTCTGGCTCAACAAAGGCCCGTGGTCCATCCTCGACGATCACCAGTCCTTCCTGCCGGCCGAAGTGGGCGGCATCAAGGTGCCAGGCAAGAAGCCGGAGGGCGGCAACTTCTATCCCGAAGACGCCACCAAGGCTGAGCTGGAAAAGTGGATGAACGCTTTGCCGGCGGTCGACAAGGAGCAGGCGCAATGGTTCTTCACCACCATCCGCAAGAACAAGGACGGACTGTTCACCACCGTGAAGTATTCGGACGAGTACAAGGCCGATCTGGAGAAAGCCGCCGCCCTGCTCAAGCAGGCCGCCGCCGATACCGACAACGCCTCGCTGAAAAAATTCCTCGATCTGCGCGCGGATGCCTTCCTCAGCAACGACTATCTCGCTTCCGATTTCGCCTGGATGGATCTGGATTCGCCGGTCGACATCACCATTGGCCCTTACGAGACCTACAACGACGAGCTGTTTGGCTACAAGGCCGCGTTTGAGGCCTACGTGAATATCCGCGACCAGAAGGAAACCCGGAAGCTGGACTTCTTCGCCAGGCATATGCAGGAGCTGGAAGACAATCTGCCGCTGGACGCGCAGTACCGCAATCCCAAGGTCGGCGCGCTGGCGCCGATGGTGGTGGTGAACCAGGTCTACGGCGCAGGCGACGGCAATATGGGCGTGCAGACCGCCGCCTACAATCTGCCGAACGATGAGCGCATCATCAGCCAGCGCGGCTCCAAGCGCGTGATGCTGAAGAATGTGCAGCAGGCCAAATTCAAATCGACACTGACGCCGATCGCCAGGCTGGTGCTGCGTCCGGCCGACCAGAAGGATGTGGACTTCGATTCCTTCTTCACCCACATCCTGGCGCACGAAATCACGCACGGTCTCGGCCCGCACATCACCAAAAACGATGGCAAGGAATCGACCCCGCGCCAGGATCTGAAGGAAGCCTATTCCACCATCGAGGAGGCCAAGGCCGATATCACCGGGCTGTACGCGCTGGGCTACATGATGGACAAGGGCCAGTTGAATGGCACGCTGGGGCAGGGCGCTGCCGCCGAGCGCAAGCTGTACACCACCTTCCTTGCCTCGGCCTTCCGCACGCTGCACTTCGGCCTGACCGACTCGCACGCGCGCGGCATGGCGATCCAGATGAACTACCTGCTGGACAAGGGCGGCTTTGTGTCGCATGGTGACGGTACCTTCTCGGTCGACTTCGGCAAGATCAAGCAGGCCGTGATTGACCTCGACCGCGAGTTCCTGACCATCGAAGCCACCGGCGACTACGCGCGCGCCAAAGACATGATGGCCAAGTACGTGGTTATCCGTCCGGATGTGCAGAAAGCCTTGGATAAAATGAAAGCTGTACCGAACGACATCCGTCCGGAATTCAAGACCGCCAACACCTTGTTGGGCAAGTAAGCATTCCTCTTTTTCTACGTAGTAATAAACCTGCTGCCGGGCAATAATTCTTGCCCGGCGCATGCTACAGTTTGATCACCATGATCAAGCGCGCCTTCCTCCCCCTGTTATTGCTGGCCTCCAGCCTTGCCTCCGCAGCCGAGCTGACCGAGATGGAAATCCGCTGGATCAAGGCTGGTTCGGCCGTCCTGGCCTACGCCAAGCAGGAACTCAAGCTGCCGCTCGACATCACCGTCCAACCGCAAGCGCGTCCCACCGACGTGCCGCTGGCATTGGGTTATGACAACGGCCGCTGCAAGCTGGTGCTGTCGATGCGCGGCAATCCCAACGCCGAGGACATCCTCGACAACGTAGCCGAAGCGCAACGTCCGTTGATGATCGAAGCCATGGTGGCGCATGAAATCGGCCACTGCTGGCGTTACGCGCAGGGCAGCTGGCACGCCGTGCCGGCCGGTTTCGAGGAGCGTCCATCGCAGCCTGCAAGCCATGCGCTGCGCGACACCCGGCGCGAGGAAGGCTTTGCCGACCTGGTGGCGCTGGCCTGGATACAACAACGCCATCCCGATCAATACGCCACCGTGGCCAGCTGGATGCAGCAAGTGCGCCAGCCTTCGCCAGCCACCGGCAGCCACAGTACGCTGACCTGGCTGCACCTGGCGCCCACCGGCGCCGCCTTCGCCTCCGGCTTGCCCTTGTTCGAACAGGCAGATCGCCTGTGGCGCCAAGGCTTGTTGCAGGACGAGTAAATTCCCCGACTGTGTACGTTGCCGCACGGAGTATGCGGCTGGACAGGCGTTTAATGGTGTCCATCAACCACCACAAGAGGGACACATCATGAATAAGTTACTCTGCTTCGTGCTGGCCACTGCGGCCAGCGCTGCCTTCGCTGCCACGCCAAATAACGACACCGTGGCCTACAAAGCGGCGATCAATAAATCCGACGCCGACTACAAAACCGCCAAGGCCGCCTGCGATGCACAATCGGGTAATGCCAAGGATGTCTGCCAGGAACAGGCCAAGGTCAACCGCGCCAACGCGGAATCGACCGCCGCCCTGCAATACAAGAACGATAAAAAGTCCATCGAAAAAGCTCAGATCAATGTGGCTGACGCCCAGTACGACCTGGCCAAAGCCCAGTGCGCGTCGAAAAGCGGCGCCGACAAGGATAGCTGCCTGAGCGGCGCCAAGTCGCAGCACACCGCGTGGGTGCAGGACGCCAAGGCCGGCAAGAAAGCCGCCGACACGGCCCAGACCGGCATCGATTGCAGCGCCCTGAGCGGCACCGACAAAGCCTCGTGCGAAGCGCGCTCGAAAACCGAGCTGGCCAAGGATGCGCTGGCCGACAGCGCCATCACCACCAAGGTGAAAACCGAGCTGCTGGCCGAGCCCGCGCTGAAATCGCTGGACGTGCATGTTGAAACCACCAACGGCACCGTGATGCTGAGCGGCTTCGTGCCGTCGCAGGCGGAAGTGGACAAAGCCGTGGACGTGGCACGCAACGTCAAGGGCGTGAACAAAGTGCAAAGCTCGCTGCGCATCAAGTAAAGGGCGGACGGGCAAACCCCCAGTGCCCGCTCACCCCGGCGCCCGGCTGCGATCCCCTGACGCAGCCGGGCGCCACCTTTTTTGCTTGTATTCATGATGATCGTAATTTAAAATGGCGAAAAGCGTGCCTTCGGCGCGCATTGCCATCGTGAGGATCTTCATGTTTGCACAACCCTTATCCAACTGGCTGCACCGGCGCGGCCTGCACTTTTCGTGGGTGATCGTCACCCTGACGTTCCTGACCGGGCTGTCCTCGGCCGCCGCGCTGGGCTTGCCGGGCGCCTTGCTGCAACCGCTGTCGAAAGAATTCGGCTGGGACGTGGAGCAGATCTCGTCCGCGCTGGCGGTGCGCTTTGCGCTGTTTGGCTTGATGGGACCGTTTGCGGCCATCTTCATGGAGCGCTTCGGTCTGCGCAACGTGGTGGTCACGGCGCTGACGCTGGTGGCGGCCGGCATGGCGCTGGCCACCCGGATGACGCAGTTCTGGCATTTGGTGCTGTTCTGGGGAATCATGCTGGGCGTGGGCTCGGGCATGACGGCGCTGGTGCTGAGCGCGGTGGTGTCCAACCGCTGGTTCGACAGCCATCGCGGGCTGGTGGTGGGCATCCTGACCGCCAGTTCGGCCACCGGGCAGCTGATCTTCCTGCCGGTCGGCGCCTGGATGATCGAACACATGGGCTGGCGCATGGCGGTGCTGCCGGTGTTCCTGGCGTGCGCGGTGATGGCGGTGGCGGTGTACCTGCTGATGCGCAACCGTCCGAGCGACGTCGGCCTTGCTCCTTACGGCGCGGCGCCGGGTGCGGTGGTGGCGCCGGCGCCGGCCATGCGCGTGACGCTGGCGACGCCGTTCAAGATTCTGGCGGAAGCCTCGCGCAGCAGTGTGTTCTGGATACTGGCGGCCACCTTTTTCATCTGCGGCCTGAGCACCAACGGCCTGATCCAGACGCACTTCATTTCGCTGTGCGGCGATGCCGGCCTGGGCCCGGTGCCGGCCGCTTCCGTGCTGGCCATGATGGGCGCGTTCGACCTGGTCGGCACCATCGGTTCCGGCTGGCTGTCGGACCGTTACGACAACCGCAAGCTGCTGCTGATGTACTACGGCTTGCGCGGCTTGTCGCTGCTGTGGCTGCCGTATTCGGAATTCACGCTGTACGGCCTGTCGACCTTTGCCATGTTCTACGGCCTGGACTGGATCGCCACCGTGCCGCCGACCGTGCGCCTGACCGGCGCCACCTTCGGCAAGGAGAAGGCGGGCATGGTGTTCGGCTGGATCTTCGCGGCGCACCAGCTGGGCGCGGCGGTGGCGGCCTACGGCGCCGGCCGCATCCGCACGCTGCTGCTGACCTACAACCCGGCCCTGTTCGCCGCCGGCGCGGCCTGTCTGGTCGCCGCCGCCATCGTCATGATGATCCGCAGGCCGGCGGTGGCGGCCGCCGCGCAAGCGCCCTCGGCCAAGGCGGCATAAAAAAACTGGGAGCGCTTCCAAAATGTAATCAGGCTGTCACTTGCCGGTGCAACAATGCGCCGACTTTTAACCAGCCTGATGGAGTTTTGTATGCGTTATGTTTTACTCGCCGCAGCCGCGGCCGCCTTGCTGGCGGCTTGCGGCAGCGACGGCCTGCCGGTCACCGAAACCAATCCTGGCGATGGTTTCAATGCCACCGCCGTCGCCTTCATGAGCGACGTCCACTTCGAGAATATCTACGGCGATCTGAAGAGCAGCCAGTTCGCCGGCATCCCGACCAGGGAGGGCAAGAACGCCACCATCCGCACCATGTACGCGCAGCTGACCTCGACGCGCCTGTTCAACGAAAACTACTTCGCCTTCCGCGCCGCGCTGGATGACGCCTACGGCAAGGGGATCCGCCTGGTCGCCATGCCGGGCGATATCTCGGACGATGCGCAGCCGATCAACATCGATGGCCTGGCCGACATCCTGCACGAATACCAGGCCAAGGGCATGCGCTTCTTCATCGCGCCGGGCAATCACGACCCCAACGAGCCTTATGACGACGACGAGGCCGGCAAGAACGATTTCCTCACCAAGGACGGCAAGGAGCAGAAAATCTACGCCGTCAACAACGCCGCCTGCAAGGCCAAGGACCCCGGCGTGGTCTGCACCAATCAGTTGATGGAGCAGGGCTACGAAAAGCTGATGACCAAGCTGGCCGAGTTCGGCTACGCGCCCAGCAAGAACGACGTCTACTGGGAAACCCCGTTCAGCAGCTACGCCGATGGCAAGTACAGCTACGAAGCCGCCAGCGCGGCGGCCGACCTGAGCAAGCGCCAGTTCGAAATCTGCACCGAAGGCGAGGGCGGCAAGTACAAGGTGGCGGGCAAGACCTACAGCCGCTGCGTCAACATGGTCGATGCCAGCTATCTGGTGGAGCCGGTGAAAGGCATCTGGCTGCTGGCGCTGGATGGCAATGTGCACGCGCCCAACGCCAACTTCGATCCGGCCAATCCGAAATACTTCAAAGGCTATGACAACGCCGGCGACGCCGGCTGGAACAAGATGCTGACGCATAAGATCCACCAGATCGCGTGGATCAAGTCGGTGGCCGCGCGCGCCAAGGCGCAGGGCAAGCAGCTGATGTCCTTCTCGCATTATCCAACCATGGACTTCTACGCCAACCAGACCGATGCGATGAAAGCCGTGTTCAAGCCGGGCGCGTTCCAGGTATCGCGCATGCCGGCAGCGGCCACCACGGCGGCACTCGCGGCCACCGGCCTGCCGCTGCACGTCGGCGGCCACATGCACTTCAACGGCACCAACGATTACAAGGACAGCGCCGGCAACTATCTGGTGAACGTGCAGTCGCCGTCGCTGGCGGTGTTTGGCGCGGCGTACAAGATCGTCAGCTACCAGAGCAAGGATTTGATTGACGTGCAGACCGTGCCGCTGAGCAGCGTGGCGCGCCACAACGAGTTGTTCCCGTTGTACCAGGTGGAGTACGACTATCTGCAAGGCAGCAGCGCCGCCAGCGATATCGCCAAGCGCTGGAACCGCGGCATCCTCGACAGCAAATCGTATGGCGAGTTCACCCGCACTTACTTCGGCGAGCTGTCGCGCCTGCGTTTCATGAGCGATTACTGGCCGTGCGAGATGAAGGAAGCGGCGATGTCGCTGGATGCGCGCCAGATGCTGATCCTGTCGCAGCTGCAAACCAGGGTGACGCTGGCGCAGCTGAAGGACAATCCATCGGTGTTGCCGATCACCGCCGCTTGCGCGGCCAAGGGCACGCCGGCGGATGGCGGCGTGGCGGCCAGCCAGCTGACGGCGGACTGGGCCACCGCGACCGCCAAGGCCGAGCAGATCGCCGCCGCCGCGAATTTAAAACTGGCCGACTTCGCCAAGATCAGCGCTTACGAGTTTTACGGGGACTTCCACCGTACGGTATATGCCGGCGAACTGGCGCTGCGCGATATGGGCGCCGAGCGGGTGGCGCAGTACAAAGTGCTGATGGCGGCCTTCCCGGCATCGCCGGCGGCCATCATCAAGGTGGGCGATCAACTGTCGGACCAGAACCCGGTGCACGTGGCGTTCCAGTCGCAGTTCAAGCAAGTGTTCGCGATCCTGAAGGGGCTGGGCTCGGGCAAGCCTGGCGACCACTTCACGATCGACCTCAAGGCGCAGAAGCTGAACAACGTCAGCTCCAGCGGCCTGAGCTTCAACTAAACTTCGGGGTCAGCTCTGTCATTCGGACAAAATTGAACTAAACGATTTTGAATTAGTTCCTCAATGTCCGAATGACAGAGCTGACCCTAAATTGCTGTTAGTTATTTGAGGTATTTGGCGAGCCAGCCGTGCACTTCGCTGTAGAAGTAGCGGCTGTTCTCGCCTTTCAGTATCCAGTGATTTTCGTCGGGGAAGACCAGCAGCTTGCTTGGCACGTTCAGGCGCTGCTGGGTGGCGAAGTTCATCAGGGCGTTGTTGGCCGGGACGCGGTAGTCCAGCTCGCCCACGGAGATCAGGATCGGCGTCTTGAAGCCGGTGCCTTTCTCGTGGTTGCCGGCCTGTAGCACCGGGCTTTGCTCGCGCCACACGGCTTGGTCGCCCCAGACCGGACCGCCGCTGTTGGCCTCGCGGCCCCACACGCTGTCGCTGGTGCCCCATTGCATGATGAGGTCCATCTCGCCCGCGTGCGAGACGATGGCTTTGTAGCGCGTGGTGGTCGCTTGCAGCCAGTTGGCCAGGTGGCCGCCATAGCTGGCGCCGCCGGCGGCCAGTTTGCCGCCGTCGATGTAGCTGTATTTTTTGACGGCTTCATCGACCGCTTCGTTGACTTCGTCGCCCGGGCCTTTCAGTGGATCGCCCTGGATGGCGCGGGCGAATTCTTCGCCGTAGCCGGTCGAGCCTTTGTAGTCGGTCAGCAGCACTACATAGCCCGGCTGCGCCAGCAGGTGGTAGTTCCAGCGGATCACGAACTGGTCGCGCCACATATTGGCCGCGCCGCCGTGGATCACCGCGAACAGCGGATACTTCTTGTTCGGGTCGAAGCCGGCCGGTTTGACGATCATGTTGTGGATCATGCGGCCGTCGCTGGCCTTGAACCAGAAGTGTTCCGGCGCCTGCCAGTCGATGCTTGCCGCGCGTTCGGTGTTGAACGAGGTCAGGCGCTTCGGCGCGCCCTGGCCAAACGCGTACACCTCCGGCGGATTGATCGAAGATTCCCACACGCCCACCAGCGCCTTGCCGCCCGCGTTCAGCGAGCCGATGCTGCCGGTCGGCAGCGATGGCTCGTCGCGCAGGTCGCCGCCGTTGTAGTTGATCGAGTGCAGTTGCTCCAGGCCGGCATGCTCGAAGCTGAACACCACGCGGTTGCCGCCGGCCGGCAGGGCGTAGCGCGCGATCGAGCGGTCCAGCGCGGCGGTCAGGATTTTCGGCGTGGGATTGGTCACCGGCCACGACAGGCTGGCCAGGCGGCTCAGGTCGTAGACTTTGCCCGGTTCTTCCGCTTCGGTCAGGGTGAACAGGGTGCGGCCATCGGCGCTGAATTTGAGGTTGCCGTAGCTGCGCTTGTCGGCGGTCAGCTGGGTGGCTTCGCCGCCGGCCACCGGCAGGCTGAAGATTTGCGTATAGCCCGAGGCGCGCGCCAGTTCGTTGCGGTTGGTCGAGGCGGAGAACACGATGGCCTTGCCGTCCGGCGCCCAGATCGCGTCCAGCGTCTGGCCTTCGTCGCCTTGGCCGCCGCCAAAGCCTGGCAGCGCGGCCAGTCTGGTGGTGCTCAGCAGGTCGCGCGGCCTGGCGCCGAGCTCGGCGTCCATCACGAACAGGCGCACCTGTTTGTCGTCCAGCCATTTGTCGAAGAAGCGCGGCGGGAAGGTTTCGTAGGCGCGCGCGCTGTACTTGCGGTCCTTGCGCTCCTTGGCGGTTTTCTTCACGTCCTCTTCATTGGCGTTGCCGGGGAAGATGTCGCTGACGAACAGGATTTGCTTGCCGTCCGGGCTGAACTTGGGCTGGCGCGCGCCCAGGGTCAGCGTGGTGAGGCGCTGCGCCTCGCCGCCGCCCGCCACGTCGATGCGGTAGATCTGGCCGGCGTCGTCGCCGTCGCGCTTGGCGATGAAGATCAGCTGCTTGCTGTCCGGCGACCAGTTGACCGAGCTTTCGCCGCCTTTGCTGAAGGTCAGGCGGCGGGCAGGGGATTCATCGCTCAGCGATTTGATCCACAGATCCGACCATTGTTCCTTGCTGTCGTAGGCAGGATCGGTGACGGAGAACACGGCCCATTTGCCGTCCGGGCTGGGCTGGGGTGCGCCCACGCGCTTCATCAGCCATACATCCTCGTGAGTGATGGCGTGCTTGGCTTGCACGGCGTCGGCCGCAAAAGCCTGGCCCGTCAATTGGGCCGAAATGATGAAGGCAAGAAGAGAAAGTCGCGGTATAGTCATGGCGAGTTCGCTTGTAGAGTCAGTGAAACAAAGATAGTGGCCATAACCGTCATTGCTGTCAATCAAGTTATCCTTCCCTAGACCACGGAGACAACATGCAGACCATTACCAAGGTTCACAAAGTCGCGGCTTTCACCAACGGCGATGCCGGCGGCAATCCGGCCGGCGTGATGATACGCGCCTCGCTGCCGGAGGAGCCGGCCATGCAGCGCATCGCCGCCGAGATGGGGTACTCCGAAACCGTGTTTGCCGCGCCGCATGAGGATGGCTGGCGCGTGCGCTATTTTTCGCCGGATGGCGAGGTGGCGTTCTGCGGCCACGCCACCATCGCGCTGGGCGCCGTGCTGGCGCAGCAGAATGGCGATGGCATTTTTCCGCTGACCACCAATCACACCCGCGTGACGGTGGAGGGCCGCGCCCATGGCGGCGGCGCCAGCGCCGCGCTGCAATCGCCGGCCACTTCCAGCTCGCCCGCTTCGCCGGCGCTGGTGCAGGAGGCCTTGACGCTGTTCGGCTACACGCTGGCCGATCTGGATGACCGCATTCCGCCGGCCGTCGCCAATGGCGGTGTGCATCACCTGGTACTGGCCCTGGCCAGCCGCGACAAGCTGCGCGCCATGCGCTACGAGCTGGGCGCCGGCCGCAGCCTGATGCAGCGTTACGGCCTGACGACGATTTCGCTGGTGTACGCCGAAACGCCGCAGCGTTTCCATGCGCGCAATCCGTTTGCCTCGGGCGGCGTGTATGAGGACCCGGCGACCGGCGCGGCGGCGGCGGCGCTGGCCGGTTATCTGCGCGATCTGGACTGGCCGCATGGCGGCGCCATCGACATCATTCAGGGCGAGGACATGGGCGCGCCTTGCCATCTGCACGTGCAGATTCCGCAGGAGCCGGGCAGTTCGATCCGCGTGTCGGGCAAAGCCCGGATGATAGGCGATTAATCCCACCGTTTGAGCAGGCGCGCCAACTCGCCGGATTTTTCCAGCTGTTCGATGGCGCGCTGCACGCGCAGGCGCACCGCCGCGTCGACGTGGGTGCCCATTGCCATGTAGACGTTGGTGGTGGCCATCACGGTGGGCAGTATCTTCACCTTGTGGGTCAGGCCGGCGCGGTCGATAAAGCCTTGCATGCCAGGCGCGCGGTGCAGGAAGAAACGTCCGCGGCCCGCCGCCAGCTTTTGCAGATTGATGACCGGGCTGGTGGCACTCGGATCGATATGCAGGCCGCCGACGCGGGCCAGCATTTCCGGCGTGGTGTAGCCGCGGTTGGTCAGGATGACGGCTTGCTGGCCGAGGGCGCGCACGTCGTCCCAGTTGCTGATGACGGCGCTGTCGTCGGCGCGCGCGATCAGCTGGTAGCGCAGCTGGAACAGCGGCGGTTCGAGGAACACGTACTGGCGCGCGCGTTCATCGGTTTTTTGCACCGCGCACAGGGCGTCGTGCTGGTGGCTGGCCAGTTCGGAGTGGGCGCGCAGCAGCGGCAGCCACTGCTGGTCGCCGACGAATTGCAGGCTGGGATCGGTGCGCTCGATGGCGCGGAACAGGTCGACGCACAGGCCGACCACGCGCCCGATGCCGGCCGGGATGAATTTGGGCTCGGTGCCTTCCTGGGCCACCACTTTCAGGACCGTGACCGGGGCCGCCGCCACAGGCGCGCCCAGCAGCGCACACAGCAGCGTCAGCCCGCAGCACAGTGCCCTCGACAACATGGTTTCTCCTCTCGTTTTCCTATTCGGAAAGTATAGAGCAGGCGGGCGGGCCAGTGCGGATTATTGCTTGAGCAGGCGTGGCACGCCCTGGCTGACGGCTTCGCGCAGCAGGTGGTCGAGGTAGTCGGTTTTTTCCTTGGCGCTGAGCGCGCCCCAGGTGCGGATGGCGCGGTCATCGGCATTCTGGGCGTAGGTCACCATCTGGCTTTGCTTGAGGTGCACTTCGCCCTCCACCGCCAGCGTGTCGGCGTTGATCAGGCGTAGCTTGATGTAGGCGAACGGCATCAGCACGCCCTGGTTGCTTTCGTGCTTGTTGTGCTTGTCATCGTGCGTGACCACGTTCACCCGGTTGTCCATGTAAAAGCCCAGGCCCTCGATCTTGCCGGTGCCGCCGGATTCATGCATGAATTTCAGTTCGGTGTCGGCGCGGTAGCGGGTGATCAGGATCAGATGGGTGAGGCCCTTGTCCTTCCACAGGCTTTTCAGGAAATCGCGATTGGCCTGGTTGGCGGCGGGCTCGTCGAACATGGCGTTCTGCTTCTGGTGCAGTTCGGCGTCGGTGCTCAGCATCAGGAAGCGGCCGGCCTCGGGTTGGGCTTGCTGCACGGCGGCGCTGGCGGCGCGGATGGCGGCTTCGTCGAACACCGTGTTCTCGCCCAGTGAATACACTTGCTTGTCGTTGGTGTCGGTGCGGCTGCCGATCTCCGGCACGTAGGTGACGGTGGAAATGCTATCGCCGACCAACGAGAGGATGCCGTATTTGCGCGCTGTGCCGGCGGCATGGGCGTTGATGGTCAGCAGCAGGGCCAGGGCAAGCAGGGAGCGTTTCATGACGTCAGGATGACAGTAGGTTGTGGGCGGGATCCTCATCAATTGCCACGGCTTCAATCCCATTTCCTGGTCAGCCGTTCCAGTTCGCCTTTCTTTTCCAGCTGGTTGAGGGCGTTGACCAGGCGTTCGCCGGTGCGGCTGTCGAGGTGCTTGCTGGTGGCGAAGTACAACTTGGCGCTGTACATGATTTGCGGCAGGATCTTGACCTTGTCGGTGGTGCCGGTGCGTTGCAGCAGCTTTTGCAGGCCGGGGCCGCGATGGAAGTACAAACGGCCACGGCCGGCGATCAGCTTTTGCAGGTTGAGGTCCGGGCTGCTGGAGCTGGCGTCCAGTTCGATGCCGCCCATGGCCGCCAGGATGTCGCCGGCGGCAAAGCCGCGGTTGACCAGCACCACGCCGTTCGGCGCCAGCCGGCGCACGTCGTCCCAGTTCTGGATCACCACATCGTCGTTCTGGCGCACCAGGAAGTGGTATTCGATGGTGTACAGGGAGGGGCCGATGAAGTTAAAGCGCTTCTCGCGCTCGACGGTGTGCTGGACCGCGCATTGCACGTCTTCCGTGCCGGACTCCAGCTCGGAATAGGCGCGGACCAGTGGCTTCCAGCGCTGGTCGCCAATGAAGCGCAGGCCGGGATCGACTTGTTCGATCGCACGCATGATGTCGATGCACAAGCCGACAATGCGGTTCTTGCCGTCGGCGATGAACTTGGGTTCGGTGCCCTCCTGGGCGGCGGTGCGCAGTTGAATGACGGATTGCGGCTCGGCGGCGGCCAGCAAAGGAAGCCAGCAGGCTGCCAGCAGCAGCCTTTTCCATGTCCTTTGCCCACCCCTCATAAAGTCCCCAAAAGTCCGGCGCCTCGCGCTCTTTGTCCCTAGCTTACACCAGTGGCTGGCAGTTGAGGAGGTCAGGAGGATTGCTGTCGTGGATGCGCACTGCGGGCAGAAGGGCACTTTGCGCGGCGACCGATGAAAAAAAAGCTTCCGTCTGGAAGCTTTTTTAGGAATTCGGTGGTAGGCCGTGCGGGATTCGAACCTGCGACCAACGGATTAAAAGTCCGCTGCTCTACCAGCTGAGCTAACGACCCCCGAAAGAGGCCGTATTATAGACTGGTCCGCGCAAATTGCAAAGGGCTTTTTATCTGATACCCAAGGCGGCCGTCACTTTCAGCACTTCGTCCGCCGTGGTCACGCCTTCCTCGATCTTGCAGGCGCCGGCCACGCGCAGTGGCTTCATGCCGTCCGCCACGCTCTGGCGGCGCAGGGCCTGGATGTCGGTTTCCTCGCGCACTTGCGAGCTGAAGGCCTCGGTCACGATCAGCAGCTCGTACAGGCCGGTGCGGCCGCGGTAGCCGGTCTGGCGGCATTCCGGACAGCCGACCGGCTTGTACACGGCGGCCGGCTTGGGCAGCCGCCATTCGCCCGCCAGGCTGTGCCAGATTTCGTCGCTCAGCTCGCCGCCTTCGGCCTTGCAGTCCTCGCACAAGGTGCGCACCAGGCGCTGCGCCATGATGCCGATCAGCGTGGCTTCCAGCAGGTAGTAGGGCACGCCCAGTTCCAGCAGGCGCATCACGGCCGAGGGCGCGTCGTTGGTATGCAGTGTCGACAGCACCAGGTGGCCGGTCAGCGCCGCCTGGATCGCCATTTCGGCGGTGGCCAGGTCGCGGATCTCGCCGACCATGATGATGTCCGGGTCTTGCCGCATCAGTGCGCGCACGCCGTCGGCAAACGACAGCTCGATGCCGGGCTGGACCTGCATCTGGTTGAAGGCCGGCTCCACCATCTCGATCGGGTCTTCCACGGTGCAGACGTTGACCTCGGAGGTGGCCAGCGCTTTCAATGTGGTGTACAGGGTGGTGGTCTTGCCCGAGCCGGTCGGCCCGGTCACCAGGATGATGCCGTGCGGGCGCCGGGTCAGCGCGTCCCAGCGGTCGGCGTCGTCCTGCGGGAAGCCCAGTTCCGGCAGGGTCTTGACCACCACGTCCGGGTCGAAGATACGCATCACCAGCTTTTCGCCAAACGCGGTCGGCAGGGTCGACAGGCGCAGTTCGACTTCCTGGCCGCCGGCGGTGCGGGTCTTGATGCGGCCGTCCTGCGGGCGGCGCTTTTCGATCACGTCCATGCGCCCCAGCAGCTTGATGCGCGCGGTCATGGCGATCATCACCACCGCCGGCACCTGGTAGACCTGGTGCAGCACGCCGTCGATGCGGAAGCGGATGGCCGCCATGTCGCGCTTGGGTTCGAGGTGGATGTCGGAGGCGCGCTGTTCAAACGCGTACTGCCACAGCCAGTCGACAATGTTGATGACGTGCTGGTCGTTGGCGTCGACCTGCTTGTTGCTCTTGCCCAGTTCGACCAACTGCTCGAAGTTGTTGCGCAGCGTGAGGTCGTTGCTGTTGGATTTGTTGGCCTTCTTGATCGACTTGGCCAGGCTGAAGAACTGGGTGATGTATTGCGCGATGTCGAGCGGATTGGCGATCACGCGGCGGATCGCGCGGCGCGAGATCTTGGCGATCTCCGCTTCCCACTCCTGGGCGTTGGGATCGGCGGTGGCCACCACCAGCGTGTCGGCGGTCAGCTCCACCGGCAGGATGTTGAAGCGGGCGGCGTAGCTGGCCGACATCACGTCGGCCACCTTGGTGAAGTCGATCTTCAGCGGATCGATGCGGATGAAGGGCAGGTTGGAGCGCTGCGCCAGCCATTCGCACAGCGCGTCCAGCGTCAGCAGCTTGTGCGGCGGTTGCGCCGACAGCAGTTTGGCGTGCGCTACCGCGCACAAGGGATGCATGTAGCCGCTGGTGTTCTTGAGGATGGCCGAGCTTTGCGCGTACAGCTCCTTGACCTCGGCCTTGCGTATCATGCCGTCGGCCAGCAGCCATGTGTAAATCTGTTGCAGGTCGAGCGGTGTCATGCGGCCAGCCTTTCTATTTTGTCGTGATGCCCTTGACCCAGGACTTGGCCGGCAGCTTGGTGTCGGCCACGATCTGCGCGGCGCGCGCCGCCAGCGCCGCCGGATCGATTGCGTGCTGGCGCTTGAAGGCTATCGCGACCACGTTACCATCATGTACCCGCGGCAGGCAAATCACTTGCGCAAAGGCGAACTTCATGGCCTTGAGGTTGCGCGCGTAGCTCGGGTGGTCGCCGAACAGGTTGACGGTCATCACGCCATCGTCGGTCAGGCAGGCGTTGCAGGAGGTGTAGAACTCCGGCGTGTCCAGCACCGGGCCGCGCGCGGTGGCGTCGTACAGGTCGACTTGCAGCACGTCCAGCGTGTTGACGTTGGCCTTGTCGTTGACGAAGTCCAGCGCGTCCATTTCCAGCACCTGCAAGCGGCCATCGTTGGGCGGCAGCTTGAACATCGATGCGCAGATCGCGATCACCGAGGGATTCAGTTCGATGGCGGTGACCTGGGCCTCGGGGAAGGTGGCGTGGCAGAACTTGGTCAGCGCCGCCGTGCCCAGGCCCAGTTGGGCGATGCGGCGCGGCTGCTCCAGCCACAGCATCCAGGCCATCATCTGCTGCGCGTATTCCAGCTCCGGCCAGTTGGGCTTGCGGATGCGCATGGCGCCCTGCACCCATTCGGTGCCGAAGTGCAGGTAGCGCACGCCGTCCTGCTCGGACAGGGTGACCGGCGCGTATTTCGGCTTGCGGGCCTTGGCCGGCGCGGACTTCGACGCCGGGCGCGAAGATTCTTCTTTTTCGATGGATTTACGTTTGATTAACATTGGGACGGGCCGCTGGAGATGAATCGGCATTATCTGAAAACGACAATGCCGGCGCAAGGCCGGCATTGTCAGGGGAGGGCGTCAGGCGCTCAACGCTGCATCGGTTCCACCACCACGCGCAGGCGCACACGCTCGCCCGGGTCGTAGGACATGACGCTGGTGTAGTTGCGGCCGCGGTAGTCGTAGGTCACCTCATAGCCCGAGGTGCGCGATTCCCAGTGGTCCACGGTGCGGCACTGCTTGACGGCTTGCTGGCCCACCGGGCCGCTGTTCGGGGTGTTGGCGTTGTCGACGCGGTCGCCCACCAGCGCGCCGGCGATGGCGCCGGCGGCGGTGGCCACCGAGCGGCCGGTGCCGCCGCCCACCTGGTTGCCGGCCAGGCCGCCCACCAGGCCGCCGATGATGGCGCCGCCCACGCTGCGCTCAGGCGCAGGCTGCTGGACTTGCACGTACTCGGTACGGCACTCCTGGCGCGGACGGTTGATTTGCTCGACTTGCGGGGTGACGCGCACCACGCGGCCGAAATCCTCGAAATCAGCCGCTTGGGCTTGGGCAAATTGCATGGCGCTCAGGCTCAGGGCCGATGCGATCAGTTTGGCTTGCAGGTTCATGTGATACCTCGTTTCGTTCAGGGTGTCTATCAGGGGGATTCTGATATTGCATGAAACGTATGGTAATCCGGCGCCGAAGCCCCGACTAGTGGCTGGGCGGTATCTGTGGCAACAAATTGTAACAGCGGGGCAAAGCTGAATTGTGCCGATTTCACCCCTAAATCCGGTAAAAATCTTCTGTTTTTAACAAATATTGCGTTAGACACCACATACGTGTTGATCTGGGAGGAACAACACGTTACCCTAATACGCGTATGGGATTGAATGGCCGGCGCCGACCCGCCAGCCATGTTAAGTGGACAGGTGCTCAAATTATTTACTCATTAATACACAAGTTAGGCACTCCCGACAGCAAAGTGGACACTCCGTACATACCAGGTCAAATTGAGGGAAACGAGAGCTTGCTGGCCAGCGTGCCGCCCAACCTCGTGCAGTCGATCCGCGCCTTCCGCGTGACCGAGTTGCAAGAGGAAGCGGCCAGGCTGGGGCAGCACTTCCTGTACGCGCACCCGATCGCCGGGGCGACCAAGCAGCAAGTGCTGGGCATTATTTCGGAGTCGTTCCTGTTTCCCAAGGGTGTAGGCAAGAATTTCGACGGGCTGCGGGAGACCCTGACCGAAACCATGTTCAAGGCAGGCCAGCAGACCGGCTTCCTGATCGTCCTCGAACAATTGCCGAACACCCAAAAATTTGACAAGGAAGCAAGGGAAACCCTGCTGGACGTCTTCCGCGACGCTGCCGATTACTGGGCCGACAAAAAAGTGCCATTCCGGGTGTTTTACTCCTTCGAGTAAACGCGCGCCGCCGCATGCCCGCGTGGGACGGGCCGCCCGACTCCTGCTGCATTGCAACAATTCTTGAGTGGCTGTGTGCCTGTGGACAAGGTACAATGCCGGGTTATGAAAAACATCGTCATCCTTATTTCCGGCCGCGGCAGCAATATGGAAGCCATCGTGCGCGCGCTGGAGACCGAGCGCTGGCCGGCGCGCATTGCCGCCGTGATCAGCAACCGCGCGGATGCGCCCGGCCTGGCGTTCGCCGCCCGGCACGGGATCGCGACCGCCGTGGTGGTCAACAAGGATTACGCCAGCCGCGCCGAGTTCGACGCCGCCCTGCAAACCGCGATCGATGGCTTTTCGCCCGATCTGGTGGTGCTGGCCGGTTTCATGCGCATCCTGACCGAGCCGTTCGTCACGCACTACGCCGGACGCATGCTCAATATTCATCCGTCGCTGTTGCCGCTGTTCCCGGGCCTGGCGACGCATGCGCAGGCGCTGGCCGCCGGCGTGCGGGAACATGGCGCCACGGTGCATTTCGTAACGGCCGAACTCGATCACGGGCCGATGGTGTTACAGGCGTCGGTGCCTGTGCTGCCGGATGATACGGTCGAAACCCTGTCGGCCCGCGTGCTGGAACAGGAACATGTCATTTATCCACGCGCGGTGCGCTGGTTTGTAGAAGACAGGTTGACGTTGGCGCAGGGCGCGGTCCAGGTGGACCACAGTAAGTAAAAACTAACCAAGGAATTCCATGAGATTGCCTCCAGCGATACTCGCCAACGCCGAAGAAGTGTTGCGCGAGATTTTGCGCTTTGCCGCGCCGGCCGACACCACCCTGTCGCGCTACTTCAAAGACCATCCGCGCCTGGGCGGCCGCGAGCGCGGCGCCATTGCCGAGTCGGTGTACAACGTGCTGCGCAATAAAAACTTCTACACCGATTTCTCCGAGCAGGGCGGCGGCGCCACCATGCGCCGCCTGACCTTGCTGGGCATGGCGGACGCGGTGGGCCTGGAGTCGCTGGGCGGCGTGTCGGCCGAGGAAGCCGAGTGGGTCACCCGCATCATGGGCATCGACCGCACGCTGATGCACAAGTCCAGCCGCTCCAACATGCCGAAGTGGCTGTTCGACAAGTTGGTGGCGCAAATGGGCGAGGAAGAAACGCTGGCGCTGGCCGACGGCATGAACCAGCCGGCGCCGCTGGACCTGCGCGTCAACGCGCTCAAGGACAACCGCGAGGACGTCATCGCCAAGCTGGCCGAAGCGCCGATCAAGGCCGAGCCGACCCCGTACGCGCCGCTGGGCCTGCGCATCCTGACCAAGCCGGCGCTGCAAAACCTGCCGCTGTTCAAGGATGGCCATATCGAGGTGCAGGACGAGGGCAGCCAGATCCTGTCGGCGCTGGTGGCCGCCAAGCGCGGCGAGATGGTGGTGGACTTCTGCGCCGGCGCCGGCGGCAAGACGCTGTCGCTGGGCGCGACCATGCGCAACACCGGCCGCCTGTACGCCTTCGACGTCTCGGAAAAGCGCCTGACCAAGCTGAAGCCGCGGCTGGCGCGCAGCGGCCTGTCGAACGTGCATCCGGTGGTGATCGCGCACGAGCGCGACGCCAAGATCAAGCGCCTGGCCGGCAAGATCGACCGCGTGCTGGTGGATGCGCCATGCTCGGGCCTGGGCACCCTGCGCCGCAACCCGGACGTGAAATGGCGCCAGAAGCCGGACGCCATCGGCGAGCTGCAAGTCAAGCAGGCCGCCATTCTGGATGGCGCCGCGCGCCTGGTGAAGGGCGGCGGCCGCCTGGTGTACGCCACCTGCTCGGTGCTGGATGACGAGAATGAATTCATCGCCAGCCAATTCCTGGCAACCCATCCGGACTTCGAACTGGTCCCGATGAGCAAGGCGCTGGCCGAGCAGAAGATCGAACTGGAGATGGGCGACTACCTCAAGCTGCTGCCGCACAAGCACCAGACCGATGGCTTCTTTGCCGCCGTGTTCGAGCGCAAGCCGATGCCGAAGAAGGCCAGGGAAGAAGACGAAGCGTAATTCAACAGGCCGGGGAATCCGGCCTGTTTTACGTTAAGCTACACACCTCAATCACAGGACCATTCACACGATGCCGCAACAACAGCCCTTGCTCAACCTGATCGAAGACCTCACCGGCGACCTGCGCGACCCCAGCCTGCTGTGGCAGTTGGCCGCCATCGCCGTCTCCGTGGTGATCGGCTTCGGGCTGGCGCGGCTGTTGAAGAAGCGCTTCGGCCGTCGCGATGGGCCCACGGGCGTGCTGGGCTTTGGCGTCGAGAGTTTCGGCCGGGTGATGGCGCCGCTGGCCGTGATCGGCCTGCTGGCGCTGTCGCGCGTGATCCTGGCCAGGTTCCATTACACCCACGTCAACTGGATCAAGGTGGCGATGCCGATCTTCGGTTCGCTGGCGGTGATCCGCTTCACCTTCTACCTGATCCGCCGGGTGTTCGCGCGCAACGGCCGCACCATCAGCGCCACCATGCTGGCGTTCGAGAAGGTGTTCCAGCTGCTGGTGTGGCTGGCCTTCGTGCTGTACATCACCGGTTTGTGGAACGATGTGTTCCTGTTCATGGATGGCACCATCCTGCCGATCGGTAAGTACAAGGTCAGCATCGCCGACGTCCTGCAAGCCACCGCCTCGGTGATCGTGCTGCTGATGCTGGCGCTGTGGGCCGGCGCCGCGCTGGAAGAATGGCTGATGAAAGTGCAGGGCATGCACACCAATCTGCGGGTGGTGGTGTCGCGCACGGCGCGCGCGTTGCTGATCCTGGTGGCGGTGCTGATGAGCCTGTCGTTGGTGGGCATCGACCTGACCGTGCTGTCGGTGTTTGGCGGCGCGCTGGGCGTGGGGCTGGGTCTGGGCCTGCAGAAGATCGCCAGCAACTACGTGTCCGGCTTTGTGATCCTGCTGGACCGCTCGCTGACCATCGGCGACATGATCACGGTCGACAAGTACAGCGGCCGCGTCACCCAGATCAACACCCGCTACACCGTGCTGCAAGGGCTGGACGGCATGGAGTCCATCGTGCCCAACGAGATGCTGGTGTCGGGCGCGGTGCAGAATTCCTCGCTGACCAACAGCCGGGTGAATATTTCGACCAAGGTGTCGGTGGCTTACGATACCGACGTCGATTTGGTGATTCAGTTGCTGACCGACGCCGCGCTGACGGTGGAGCGTGTGCTGAAGGAACCGTCGCCATCGGTCAACCTGACCACCTTTGGCGCCGACGGCCTGGACCTGACGGTCAACTTCTGGATCGGCGATCCGGAGAACGGCCGTGGCGGCGTGACGTCCGACGTCAACCGCGCGATCTGGCGCGCGCTCAAGGAAAACAATATCTCTGTTCCATTCCCGCAACGGGAAATGCGCATCCTTGGCCCTGTGCCCGCGCCGCTCGCGGCGCAAGAAAGCACGACCGTGCCCAAGGAATAATCAGTGATTCAGAGAAAACCGTCGTACAATATCGTCCAAAAGTCGGAAACGGCGGGCGACGTACGCCTGTAAAAAACACAATCTTGGTTGGAGTAGTAATGAGTTTATACGCAGTATTGGATTTCCTGTCGAACGGCATCACCCGCTTCACGGGCTGGGAAGTGTTCTTCTATACGATGGTGGTCACCCACATCACCATCGCCAGCGTGACGATTTACCTGCACCGCTGCCAGGCGCACCGCGCGCTGGACCTGCATCCCATCGTCAGCCACTTCTTCCGTTTCTGGCTGTGGCTGACCACCGGCCAGGTGACCAAGGAGTGGGCTTCGATCCACCGCAAGCACCACGCCAAGTGCGACACCGAGGAAGATCCGCATAGCCCGGTCACGCGCGGCATCAAGAAAGTGTTCTGGGAAGGCGCCGAGCTGTACCGTGCCGAAGCCAAGAACAAGGAAACCATGGAGAAGTACGGTCACGGCACGCCGGATGACTGGATGGAGCGCAACGTCTACACCCGCTACAGCGCGTTTGGCGTGTCGGCTCTGCTGGTGATCAACGTGCTGCTGTTCGGCGTGATCGGCATTACCGTGTGGGCGGTGCAGATGCTGTGGATTCCGGTGACGGCGGCCGGCATCATCAACGGCATCGGCCACTACTGGGGCTACCGCAACTACGATTGCGCGGACGCGGCCACCAACATCATTCCGCTGGGCCTGCTGATCGGCGGCGAAGAGCTGCACAACAACCACCACACCTTTGCCACCTCGGCCAAGCTGTCGTCCAAGTGGTATGAGTTCGACATCGGCTGGGGCTACATCCGCGCGCTGGAAATCGTCGGCCTGGCCAAAGTGAAGAAGCTGGCGCCGGAACCGAAGTTCGCCAAGGGCAAAATGGAGGCCGACTTCGACACCCTGCAATCGGTGATCGCCAACCGCTACGACGTGATGGCCAAGTACGCCAAATCGATCAAGAGCGCCTGGAAAGAAGAACTGGAGCACCTGAAGGACAAGGCCCAGCTGGAAGCGCGCTTCCTGAAATCGTCGCGCAAGCTGATGCAGCGCGAGCCGGGCAAGCTGGAGGCGCCGCAACAGCAGCAGCTGTCGGAATTGTTCCAGCACAGCAAAGCCCTGGAAACCATGCACAATATGCGTGTGGAGCTGGGCGTGATCTGGGAGCGTTCGCACTTCACCCGCGACCAGCTGCTGCACAAGCTGCAAGACTGGTGCAACCGCGCGGAAGCTTCGGGCATCAAGTCCCTGCAAGACTTCTCGCTGCGACTGCGCAGCTACGCATAACAAAATGACCCTGCGGGGTAGTGCCGTTCAGTTAGCGTTTAAGTCGTCATGCCGGCGCAGGCCGGAATCCAATTGGGTTCCGGCCTGCGCCGGAACGACGTAGCTTAACTTTCTGCTTTCAACCCGGCAGGACGTAAAAAAGCCACTCCGCGGAGTGGCTTTTTTCGTAGAAGCGAAGATCGATTACTTGATCTTGGTTTCTTTGTAGATCACGTGCTTGCGTGCTTTAGGATCAAACTTGGTGATCTCCATTTTCGCAGGCATGGTGCGCTTGTTTTTGGTCGTGGTGTAGAAGTGACCCGTACCAGCGGTCGATTCCAGCTTGATTTTGTCGCGGCCAGTTTTTGCCATGGTAGTAGCTCCCTATTTAGACTTTTTCGCCACGGGCGCGCATGTCGGCCAGAACGGCATCGATGCCGACCTTGTCGATTACACGCAGACCAGCGTTGGACAGACGCAGGGAGACCCAGCGGTTTTCAGATTCAACAAAAATACGACGGTTCTGCAGGTTAGGCAGGAAACGACGTTTGGTTTTGTTGTTTGCGTGGGAAACGTTGTTGCCGACCATCGGCTTCTTCCCAGTAACTTGGCAAACACGTGCCATAACGCACTCCTTAAAAGACATTCCAAAATTGGAAAAACAAGAGTATATCCAAAAAAATCAGGTTTTTCAATCACTTACGAAAAACAATGGTGTCTTGATCGCGTGAGAAAATTTAACAATTGTGAATTCGCGCGTAAACCCTTGAGCGGATAGGGGTAAACCTAGAGTTGCCCGTGCTCGGCGAAGGAGTGGATCTGGTGTCCGGCCACCACAAAATGGTCGAGGATGCGGATATCGACCAGCGCCAGCGCCTGCATCAGGGCGCGCGTCAGCAGCAGGTCCGATTCGCTGGGCTCGGGCGTGCCGGACGGGTGGTTGTGCGCCAGCATGACGCTGGCGGCGTTGCGCGCCAGCGCTTCCTTGACCACTTCGCGCGGATAAACCGAAGTATGCGTCAGCGTGCCGCGAAACATTTCCTTGGCGTCGATCAGGCGGTTTTTCACGTCCAGGAACAGCACGTGGAAGGATTCGAAGGACTTGGCGGCAAAGGTGGTGCGCAGATATTCCTTCACCGCGCGCGGAGAGTTGAGCGCGCAACCGTTCTGGATTTCCTCCAGCAGCGCGCGCCGCGCCAGTTCCAGCACCGCTTGCAGCTGGGTGAACTTGGCCGGCCCGAGCCCTTTGACGACGGCGAATTCGCTCAGGCTGGCGCCGAACAATTTTTGCAGCGAGCCGAAGTGACGCATCATCTCGGCGCCCAGTTGCACGGCGTCCTTGCCCATGACGCCGGTGCGCAGGAAGATGGCCAGCAGCTCGGCATCCGACAGCGCTTGCGCGCCTTCGCGTATCAGCCGCTCGCGCGGGCGTTTTTCTTGCGGCCAGTCCATTATTGGCATGATGATCCTCCTCGATAGACTAATTACTTTGCACCAGCTGTGGCGCGAGAAGGCGAGGAGGATCAAAGGTGGCTTACAATATAGGCTTTGTCAGTTCACACTAGCTTAAGTCATGTCTAACGAGCAACCTGTCGTCACCGCGTCGTCGTATCTCACCCTGAACTATCGTCTGGCTTCGCTGGACGGCACCGATATCGTCACCACCTTTGCCACCACGCCCGCCACGCTGCTGATGGGCCAGGGCCAGCTGGCGCCGGTGCTGGAAGAATTGCTGATCGGCCTGCCGGAAGGCACGCACAAGACCTTCGACCTGGAGCCGGGCGTCGGCTTCGGCCCGCGCAATCCTGAACTGATCCGCGAGGTCAGCCGCGCCACGCTGGACGCCAACTCGGCGCCGGACGCCAATTACCAGATCGGCGACCTGGTCGACTTCGCCGCGCCGGGCGGCGGCCGCTTCGCCGGCATCCTGCGCGAACTGGGCGAGGAAACCTGTCTGTTCGACTTCAACCACCCGCTGGCCGGCCAGCCCCTGAAGTTTGAAGTGCAACTGATTTCGGTGCTGTGATGAGCGATAAAGAACTCCTGTTGGCCCAGCCGCGCGGTTTCTGCGCCGGCGTCGACCGCGCGATTGAAATCGTCGAGCGCGCCTTGCAGCAATTCGGCGCGCCCATCTACGTGCGCCACGAAATCGTCCATAACGCTTATGTGGTGGCCGATTTGCGCGCAAAAGGCGCTATCTTCATCGAAGAGCTCAGCGAGGTGCCGGCCGGCCAAACGCTGGTGTTCTCGGCCCACGGCGTGTCCAAGGCGGTGCGCGCGGAAGCCGATGCGCGCGGTTTCAGCATTTTCGACGCCACTTGCCCGCTGGTGACCAAGGTGCACGTGGAAGTGGCCAAGATGCGCAAGCAGGGCTGCGAAATCATCATGATCGGCCACGACGGCCACCCGGAAGTCGAAGGCACCATGGGCCAGACCGAAGAAGGCATGTATCTGGTGGAAACCGTGGCTGACGTGGAAAAGCTGCAAGTGACCAAGCCGGACCAGCTGGCCTATGTGTCGCAGACCACGCTGTCGGTGGACGACACCGCCGACATCATCGAAGCGCTCAAGCGCAAGTTCCCGGCGATTATCGAGCCGAAGAAGGGCGATATCTGCTACGCCACCACCAACCGCCAGGAAGCCGTGAAGTTCATGGCGCCGCAGGTGGAAGTGGTGATTGTGGTCGGCAGCCCGAACAGCTCCAACTCCAACCGCCTGCGGGAAGTGGCGGAAAAGAAGGGCACGCCGGCCTATATGGTCGACAACGCCACCCAGATCAATCCCGCCTGGCTGGAAGGCAAGCTGCGCGTGGGCGTGACGGCTGGCGCCTCGGCGCCGGAAGTGCTGGTGCAAGCCGTGATCGACCGCCTGAAGGAATTGGGCGTGCGCAGCGTGCGTCCGCTGGAGGGCGTGGAGGAAAACGTCACCTTCCCATTGCCGAAGGGCCTGGATGGTGTCCAAAAAACCGCACCAGCCGGGGGCGCGGCCTGACAATTCTCTGGACGGCGCGCGGAATATAATTCAGCGCCGTTGGTATTATTCCACGATTAGTTTTTCGGAATTATCGCTATCATTTGCAACGCTCTAAATGAGTGACGAGACACCAATCAGGCATGAAACTTGCAGCGTAGGCATGCAGTCAACGGCGGCACTACGGGGACACCCGGGTGCCGTTTTTGTTACATGGTCGCATAACAATAGGTAAAGGCGGAAATGGATACTTTTATCCAACAAATCATTAACGGGCTGGTGCTGGGCAGCATGTACGCACTGGTCGCGCTGGGCTACACCATGGTGTACGGCGTGCTGAATCTGATTAACTTCGCCCACGGCGATGTGCTGATGATCGGCGCCATGACCGGTCTCACCATTCTCAACATCCTCAACCAGCACTTCCCCGATTTGCCCGGTTATATCAAGCTGGCGATCGCCATTGGCGGCGCGGTCCCGGTGTGCATGATCGTCAATGTCATCATCGAGCGCGTGGCGTACCGCAGCCTGCGCAATGCGCCACGGCTGGCGCCGCTGATCACCGCGATCGGCGTGTCGACCCTGCTGAATACCTTCGCCATGATGATCTGGGGCCGCAACCCGCTGCCTTTCCCGCAACTGCTGCCATCTGATCCTATCTCCATCGGCGGCGCGCTGATCTCGCCGACCCAGATTCTGCTGCTGGCGCTGGCGCTGGTGTCGATGGCCGGCCTGGTGCTGTTGGTCGAGAAAACCCGCATGGGCCGCGCCATGCGCGCCACGGCGGAAAACCCGCGCGTGGCCGGCCTGATGGGCGTGGATTCGAACAAGGTGATCATCGCCACCTTCGCGCTGGGCGCGGCGCTGGCGGCGGTGGCCGGCGTGATGTGGGGCGCCAACTACGCCTCGATCCAGTTCTCGATGGGCTTCCTGCCCGGCCTCAAAGCCTTCTGCGCGGCGGTGCTGGGCGGCATCGGCAATATTTATGGCGCCATGCTGGGCGGTATCGTGCTGGGCATTATTGAAAGCCTGGGCGCCGGCTACATCGGCGACCTGACCGGCGGCTTCCTCGGCAGCCATTATCAAGACATCTTCGCCTTCGTCGTGCTGATCCTGGTGCTGACGGTGCGTCCGTCCGGCATCATGGGCGAACGCGTGGCGGACCGCGCGTAAGGAGGAACCATGCTGAACTTCGATACCTCCCGCAATCCGCGCAAGGCCTACGCCAGCATGGCGGTGCTGATTGTTGCGCTGCTGGCTTTCCCATTCTTTGCCGCGCAGTTCGGTAACTCGTGGGTGCGCATTGCCGACATGGCGCTGCTGTACATCATGCTGGCCCTGGGCCTGAACATTGTGGTCGGCTTTGCCGGCCTGCTGGACCTGGGCTACATCGCGTTCTATGCGGTGGGCGCCTACCTGGCCGGCCTGCTGTCGTCGCCGCAGTTCGCCACCTTGCTGGAATCGGTGATCAACCAGTATCCGGCCTTGGGCGAGTCGCTGGTGGCGCTGCTGGGGCCGGAGATCCAGCAGAACGGCATCCACTTGTCGGTGTGGCTGATCGTGCCGCTGGCGGCGGCGCTGGCGGCCTTCTTTGGCGCCGTGCTGGGTGCGCCGACGTTGAAGCTGCGCGGCGACTACCTGGCCATCGTGACGCTGGGCTTCGGCGAGATCATCCGCATTTTCATGAACAACCTGAACGAGCCGATCAACTTCACCAACGGCCCGCAGGGCATCAACCTGATCGACCCGATCAAGGTGTTCGGCGTGAATCTGGCCGGAGAGGCCGGCTCGCGCGCCACCGTGTTTATCGGCGGCTACGGCATGCCGTCGGTGAACGCCTACTACTTCCTGTTCCTGTTCCTGTGCGTGCTGGTGGTGTTTGTGACCTCGCGCCTGCAACACTCGCGCCTGGGCCGCGCCTGGGTGGCGATCCGCGAAGATGAGATTGCCGCCAAGGCCATGGGCATCAACACCCGCAACGTGAAGTTGCTGGCGTTTTCGATGGGCGCCTCGTTCGGCGGTATCGCCGGCGCCATGTTCGGCGCCTTCCAGGGCTTTGTGTCGCCGGAATCGTTCTCGCTGACCGAATCGATCGCCGTGCTGGCGATGGTGGTGCTGGGCGGTATCGGCCACATCCCGGGCGTGATCATGGGCGGTGCGCTGCTGGCGGCCTTGCCTGAGGTGCTGCGTCACGTGGTCGAGCCGCTGCAAGAAAAACTGTTCGGCCACGTGCTGATCGAGGCGGAAGTGCTGCGCCAGCTGTTGTACGGCCTGGCCATGGTGCTGATCATGCTGAATCGTCCGGCCGGCCTGTGGCCCGCGCCCAAGCATGAGGATCGCCCGGATGGCGATTCCGACACCAGGAATCAATCGTCCGGCGTGATGGCGGCTTGAGGAAGAGACAATAATGACTGAACAGGTAATTCTCCACATCGCCGGCGTCAACAAGCGTTTTGGCGGTTTGCAGGCGCTGACGGATGTTGGCATCAAGATCATGAAGGGCCAGATTTACGGCCTGATCGGCCCGAACGGCGCCGGCAAGACCACTTTCTTCAACGTGATTACCGGCCTGTACCAGCCGGACACCGGCACTTTCGAGCTGGCCGGCAAGCCGTATTCGCCGTCGGCGCCGCACGAGGTGGCCAAGGCTGGCATCGCCCGTACTTTCCAGAACATCCGCCTGTTTGGCGAGATGACGGCGCTGGAAAACGTCATGGTCGGCCGTCACGTGCGCTCGAAGCAGGGCGTGTTTGGCGCGATTTTCCGCCACAAGGCGGCGCGCGAAGAGGAAGCCGATATCCGCCGCCGCGCGCAGGAGTTGCTGGATTTTGTCGGCATCGGCCAGTTTGCCAGGCGCACCGCCAAGTTCCTGTCGTATGGCGACCAACGCCGTCTGGAAATCGCCCGCGCCCTGGCCACCGATCCGCAGCTGCTGGCGCTGGACGAGCCGGCGGCCGGCATGAACGCCACCGAGAAACTGGCGTTGCGCGAACTGTTGATCAAGATCAAAGAACAGGGCAAGACGGTGTTGTTAATTGAACACGACGTCAAAATGATGATGAGCTTGTGCGACCGCCTGATGGTGCTGGAATACGGCAAACCGATCGCGGAAGGTCTGCCGGCGGAAATACAAAGCAATCAGGCGGTGATTGACGCCTACCTCGGAGGATCGCATTAATGAGCGACAACGTTCTTAAAGTATCGGGACTGAAAGTCGCGTATGGCGGCATTAAAGCCGTCAAGGGTATCGATCTCGACGTAAATAAAGGGGAATTAATCGCCCTGATTGGCGCCAATGGCGCCGGTAAAACCACCACGCTGAAAGCCATTACCGGCACGCTGCCGCCATGCAAAGTCGAAGGCACGATTACTTATCAGGGCGAGGCTTTAAAAGGTAGTAAATCTTTTCATTTGGTGGAAAAGAAACTTGCGATGGTGCCGGAAGGTCGTGGCGTATTTACCCGCATGACGATTCAGGAGAATCTGATGATGGGCGCTTATACCCGCGACGACAAGGCCGGTATTGAATCCGATATTGCCAAATGGTTTGATGTATTCCCGCGTTTAAAAGAACGTGCGCAGCAATTGGCCGGGACTTTGTCTGGCGGTGAACAGCAGATGCTGGCGATGGCGCGGGCATTAATGTCGCATCCAAAGTTATTATTGCTGGATGAACCATCGATGGGTTTATCGCCGATTATGGTGGAAAAGATTTTCGAGGTGATTCGTAATGTCTCGAAAGAGGGCATTACCATTCTGCTGGTTGAGCAAAATGCGAAACTCGCATTGCAAGCCGCCCACCGTGGTTATGTCATGGACTCCGGCAATATCACCATGACTGGTAACGCCCAAGACATGCTGAACGATCCCCGCGTCAAAGCCGCTTACCTGGGCGAATAAGCCTCCAACGCAGCCTGCATAGCCGCTCCGAGCGATCCGAGCGGCTTTTTTGTCGCCTTTTCATGCTAAAAATTGGCATGTGTAAGCTAATTTCTAGCTTACGAAAGACTGATCAGGAATAAGATCTCGCCTCCGAAACTATGTGCTAATAGCTGGACGTATCTAATGGGAGTAAACTCGTCATGGAGAAGCACACGCCCAGCTACAAACTATCGATTGTTAAACAGTACGTCGCCTTAGGCCGCGTACATGCTACGTCATCTGCATTGAGCGATGCGGGGTTGCTGGGTATGAATTTCGGTGACATGATGCATGTCATCATGTCACTTGCGCCGAGTGATTTCTACAAGAGCATGACTACTTATGCTAATCATCGAATCTGGCAGGATGTATATAAACCTAATACGCCGTTTGGTAATATATATCTGAAATTAACGGTTCTTAATGATGTGGTGATTGTCTCTTTTAAAAAGAGGTGACATATGATATGCGGAGCTTGTGGCGCAAATCAGTTATCGCATGATGTACGCGATTTTCCGTATCTTTATAAAGGCAAAAAAATAGTCATCGCGTCCCTGGAGGCGGACTATTGCGCGGCCTGTGGTGAAGTCATTTTGGACGCTCATGGGGCTTCCCGATTGAGTGCCCTGATACGTGAATTTCAGCAGCGTGTGGATAATGGAGAAAAAAAAAGCCTCGATATGTAATCGAGGCTTTTTTTTCGGTGCCGGCGCCCTACCGCGCCGGCGGCCGGGAATTACTTCTTGGCTGGAGCGGCTTTAGCAGCAGCGGCGCTGAATTGATTTACGGCGGCGCTCAGGTTGGTTTCCAGCGATTCAACAGCTTGTTTAGCGGTTTTGGTGAATTGCTCGTAACCAGCGCTGGCGTTGCCGATAGCCGATTTAAACAGGGCCACGGCATTTTCGGTGCCGGCTGGGGCGTTTTTGCTCACTTCTTCAACCAACGAAATAACTTTACGGTTGGTTTCGGCGATTTGGGTTTCAGCGGCTTTGCTGAATTCAGCGCCGGTGCTCGAAGCGATGGTTGCCAGGTGACGGCCATAAGCGATGGTTTTTTCAGCGCTTGGTTGAGCCTGAGCGGTGGCCAGCGAGAAGAATTCTTGTGGGTCTTTAGCGGCCAGCAGTTGCTTGGTGGTGGCCGAAGTTTCTTCCAGCGATGCTTTGGCGGCGGTCAGGTTCAGGTCGACGAATTTCTCCACGCCTTCGAAAGCTTTGTTGGTCAGGGTCGAGAAAATAGCGAACTGGGCTTCAAAGTTGGCTTTGGTCGCATTCGAGAATTGCTCAGGAATCGAAAACATGTAGTTCTCCAGGAAAAATAGTCGTTGATAAATACTGCTGATGTTTCTACCGTCGGTGAGAAACCGGCAAAACTATGTTTCAGACCGAACAACGAATTGTGCAACGCAACAAACCAGATTTTACGGCCTTCAAAAATTAAGTCAAGTGATTTTTTGTGCGTTGCACCAAAGCACCGAATCTTCATCTCATGGAAACATTTGCAAAAAGGACTATTTCTTGAAACCGAGGAAATCAGCGGGCTGCCGATGAGAAATCGCCTGCCGTGTTAGACTCAGGCCATCCCGAGTCGGCGCCGCAATCCGGCGCCGATTGCCTTTTAGATCACAAGTCAGTTTGATGCCCGAAACCACTTCAGCCGCCCCCGCAGCCCGGCACGCCGGTTTTTTGTCGCCGTTGCCCCTGTTTTTCGTGCTTTTATGGAGCAGCGGCTTCATCGTCGCCAAGTTCGGCCTGCCGTATGCGCCGCCGCTGACTTTCCTGCTGCTGCGCTTCCTCGGCGTGCTGCTGTTCCTGGTGCCGGCCGTGCTGATATTGCGGGCGCCTTGGCCGCACGGCAAGATCGGCCATATCGCGGTGGCCGGGCTGCTGGTGCAGGCTGGCTATTTGATCGGCGTCTGGTGCGCCATCAGGCAAGGCATGCCGGCCGGCTTGTCGGCCCTGATCGTCGGCATGCAGCCCATCCTGACCGCCTTTGCCGCGCCGCTGATCGGTGAAAAAGTGCGCCCGCGCCAATGGCTGGGTTTGCTGTTCGGTATCGGCGGGGTAGGGCTGGTGGTGGCCGCCAAGATCAGGCTGGTCGGTTTGTCGCTGGACGCCATTTTGTTGTGCGTGCTTGCACTGCTCAGCATCACCGCCGGTACCTTGTACCAAAAGAACTATTGTCCGCAATTCGACTTGCGCGTCGGCACGGTGATCCAGTTTGCCTCTTCCGCAGTGCTTATATTGCCGCTCGCTATTATATTTGAGGGGCTGGGCCCGGATTTTGCTGCGGTGCAGTGGGTGCCGCGCTTTATTGGTGCTTTGCTGTGGTCGGTGCTGGGGCTGTCGATCGGCGCCATCTTCCTGCTGTTCGCCTTGATTCGCAGAAATGACGCCACCCAGGTCACCAGCTTGATGTATCTGACGCCGCCCACCACCGCTATCATGGCATGGCTGATGTTTGGCGAAGCGTTTAACGCCCTCGGCATGGCAGGCATGGTGCTGGCGGTAACCGGTGTGATCTTTGTGGTCAAGAAACCCAAGTGAGAGGACGCATGATTTCCAATCCAGCCCAGCAAGCCGTCGATGTCGCGATCACCTCGCGCCGTTCCATCCGCGCTTTTTTGCCGACGCCAGTGGCGCACGACGACATTGCCGCCATCTTGCAGGTGGCGGCGCGCGCGCCGTCGGGGACCAATACCCAACCGTGGAAAGTCTATGTGTTGCAGGGAGAGCGCAAACGACAGTTGTCTTCCGCCATCCTGGCCGCACATAACGATCCGGCGCTGGCTGCGCAGCACACGGAAGAGTATGCCTACTATCCGCGCGAGTGGATCTCGCCCTACATCGATCGCCGCCGCAAGGTCGGCTGGGATCTGTACGCGCTGCTGGGCCTGACCCGCGACAACAAGGCCGGCATGGCGGCCCAGCACGGCAAGAATTATGAATTCTTCGGCGCGCCGGTCGGCCTGATCTTCACCATTGACCGCATCATGGAGCAGGGCTCGTGGCTGGACTACGGCATGTTCCTGCAAAACATCATGGTGGCGGCGCGTGGGCGCGGGCTGGATACCTGTCCGCAGGCGGCGTTCACCCAGTACCACCGCATCATTGCCGAGCAGCTGGCGTTGCCGGAAAGCGAGACTGTGGTGTGCGGCATGGCGCTGGGTGTTGCCGATATGAGCAAGATCGAAAATTCTTTGGTCACTGAGCGCATGGCGCTCGCGGAATTTGTTAAATTTGTCGAATGACTCAGCTTGATTTTCCCGTATTGCGGCTACGCAACCAATTGCAGGGAAAAGGTTAAATTTGCTTGCGCTCGCTCAGTGTTTTGCTACACTGCAACGAGTATTGGAATGGATTTTTTTTGGGGAAGTGGAATGGTTAAACTCGCAATTAGCGCGCTCATCTCGCTGATGTTTGCATCTGCTGCCATCGCCGCACCGGCGACGGAAGCCGGCGGCGCCGCGCCCAAAAAACAGCTGATCAAAAAGAAACGCCAGGCGGTGCGTGTTGCTGCCGCCGATGCCGGCGAGCGCGTGGTCAAACGCGTGATGAAGGTCAACGGCAAGCGCAAGGTGGTGTACCAGCGCGTGCTGGCCGCCGCGCCGGCCGTGCCGACCATGGGCGATCTGGCCGGACTGAACCAGACCAGCGATCCGCTCGCGCTGGCATCCAATGTGGCGCTGGTGCTGGACCAGGCCAATTCGGAAGTACTGTTTGAGAAGAATTCCAACATCGCCTTGCCGATCGCCTCGATCACCAAGATGATGACCGGCCTGATCGTGGTGGAAGCCAAACAGGACATGGATGAAATCCTGACCGTCACCGACGAGGACGTCGACCGCGAAAAGTTCAGCAGCTCGCGCCTGAAAGTCGGCACCCAGATGACGCGCGCCAATATGCTGCACATCGCCCTGATGAGTTCGGAGAACCGTGCCGCCTCGGCGCTGGGCCGCAACTACCCGGGCGGCAAGCCGGCCTTTGTCGAAGCCATGAACGCCAAGGCGCGCGAACTGGGCATGACCGACACCCATTACGTCGATTCCAGCGGCCTGTCGAAAATGAATGTGGCCAGCGCCCGCGATCTGGCCAAGCTGGCCATGGCGGCCTATCAGCAGCCGGTGCTGCGCCAGTTCTCCACCGATCCCAAAGCCATCGTCGAAACCAGCAATGGCCGTCCGATGGCGTTTGGCACCACCAACCATCTGGTGGCCAGCCCGGACTGGGCGATCGGCTTGCAGAAGACCGGCTTCATCAATGAAGCCGGACGCTGCCTGCTGATGCAGGCCGTGATTGAAGGCCGCTCGGTGATCATGGTGTTCCTCGATTCCAAGGGCAAGCAGTCGCGGACGGCCGACGCCGGGCGCATGCGCAAGTGGCTGGAAGCGTTGCGCCCAGCCAGCCTGGGCGGCAGCACCAGCGCCGGCGCCGCTTACTCGACCGGGATGTAACCCAGGGTCAGGGAGATCTGGCGCGCGGTTTGCACCAGGTCTTCCAGCCATTCCTCCTGCAAGCGGTCGGCCGGCGCCGAGATCGACAGGCCGGCGATCAGCTTGCCGCTGTCGTCGTAAATGCCGGCGGCCATGCAGCGCACCCCCAGTTCCAGCTCCTCATTGTCGCGCGAATAGCCGCGCGATTTCACCAGGCTGAGCTCACGCTCCAGCTTGCCCAGATCCGTGATCGAATTCTTGTTGTGTCCGGCAAGCCCGGTGCGGGTGGCGTAGGCGCGGATGGCTTTCGGCTCGTCCACCGACAGGAACAGCTTGCCGGTCGAGGTGAGGTGCAGCGGGCCGCGGCCGCCGATGGCGCGCACCACCTGCATGCCCGAGCGCTCCGAGAAGGCGCGGTCGATGTAGACGATCTCGTCGCCCTGGCGCACCGACAGGTTGATGGTCTGCTGGGTTTTTTTGTGCAGTGCACGCATAAAGTCCAGCGCCGCCTCGCGCACGGACAGGCGGCTCTTGACCACATTGCCCAGTTCCAGCAGGCGCATGCCGAGCCGGTAGGTGCCCGGTTCAACCCGGTCGACAAAGCGGGTGACCACCATATCGTTCAAAATCCGGTGGGCGGTGGATGGGTGTAGCCCCGAGACCTTGGATAATTCCTTCAGGCTGACGGGGTCGGGGTATTTGGCGAGCGCATCGAGCAGCGCTACCATGCGTTCGATCACCTGGATGGTGGTCTTTTGCTCTGGAACGGGTTCGATTTTCATGATGTGGTTGGTGCGATGCAGTATTCGATATCAAACTTTATACCATAATGTGGAAAAAAACGAAAATGCTGCATAATGTGACATTATTTCTTTTTGCCACATCATGGAACCAGTCAGCGAGTTCAAAAGCAAGAGCGGCCTCAAGCGTATTTACACGGCGTTTTTCTATTCCATCGACGGCTTCCGCTCGGCCTGGCGCAATGAGCACGCCTTCCGTCAGGAGGTGGGCGTGTTCGTGGTGGGCGCCCTGATCGCGCTGGTGCTCAGGGTCTCGGCGTTTGAAAAACTGGTGCTGATCGGCGTGCTGTTATTGATCCTGATCGTGGAACTGATTAATTCCTCTATTGAGGCGGTGGTGGACCGGGTGTCGCTGGAACGCCACCCTTTGTCCAAGAATGCCAAGGATTTCGGCAGCGCGGCCGTGCTGCTGACTTGCTTGCTGGCGATTGCCACCTGGTCGGTGGTGCTGTACAACCGCTTCTTATGAGGTTTTGGCATAACGAACTGCTAAATGCTTCGTTCTAATTTATAAGGGGCGGCATTAATCTGGAGGCCTTCACTACTAGGGGAATCCAATGCTGTCCAAGAAAATCATTGCCGCCGCCATTCTCGTTGTTTCCGCCGTTGCCCCAGCCCTGGCGGCGGACATCTCGCTGCTGAACGTGTCCTACGACCCAACCCGCGAGCTGTATCAGGACGTTAACACTGCGTTCGCCAAAGAGTGGAAAGCCAAGACCGGCGACAACGTCAAGATCAAACAATCGCACGGCGGCTCCGGCAAACAAGGCCGCGCCGTGATCGACGGCCTGGAAGCCGACGTGGTGTCGCTGGCGCTGGCCTACGACATCGACGCCATCGCCGACCACAAGCTGCTGGCCTCGGACTGGCAGAAAAAGCTGCCGCACAACAGCACCCCCTACACCTCCACCATCGTGTTCCTGGTCCGCAAGGGTAATCCTAAAGGCATCAAGGACTGGAACGATCTGGTGAAACCCGGCGTGGCCGTGATCACCCCGAATCCGAAAACCTCGGGCGGCGCCCGCTGGAACCACTTGGCCGCGTATGGCTACGCCCTGCGCCAGCCGGGCGGCAACGAAGCCTCGGCCAAGGAATTCCTGAGCAAGCTGTACAAGAACGTACCGGTGCTCGATTCCGGCGCGCGCGGCGCCACCACCACCTTCGTGGAACGCGGCATCGGCGACGTGCTGATCGCCTGGGAAAACGAAGCCCTGCTGGCGATCAAGGAACTCGGCCCGAACAAGTTCGACATCGTGGCGCCATCGGTCTCCATCCTGGCTGAGCCGCCGGTGGCCGTGGTCGACAAAGTGGTCGACAAGCGCGGCACCCGCAAAGTGTCGGAAGCCTACCTGAACTTCCTGTACACCGACGAGGCGCAAGACATCATCGCCCAGAACTACTACCGTCCGGGCACCGAGAAAGCGGCCAAGAAATATGCCGCCCAGTTCCCGAACGTGAAGCTGTTCACCATCGCGCAAGTGGCTGGCGACTGGACCAAGGCGCAGAAGACCCACTTCGCCGACGGCGGCCTGTTCGACCAGATTTATCAGCCAACCGGCAAGTAAGCACCATGGCCAGCGTCTTTGAAGACTTGCGCGTGCTGATCGCGCCCGGGCTGCACAACAGCGGACCGGACCACTGGCAAAGCCGCTGGCAACGCCTGTATCCCGCTTTCGAGCGGGTGCGGCAGGATGACTGGGAGGCGCCGGATCTGCCGCGCTGGTCGGCCCGGGTGGACGAGCTGCGCCAACGCGGCAACGATCCACGCCCGACACTGATCGTCGCGCACAGCTTCGGCGCGCTGGCCACGGTGCACAGCGTGGCGCGCAATCCCGATAACGTGGCGGGCGTGCTGCTGGTGGCGCCGGCCGATCCCGATAAATTCAAGGTGGCCGCGCTGCTGCCGCGGCAAGCCTTGCCCGTGCCTTCCATCATGGTGGGCAGCACCAACGATCCGTGGATGGCGGCGCCGCGCGCCGAGCTGTGGGCGCAACGCTGGCGGAGCCGCTTCATCAATGGCGGAGCGCTGGGCCACATCAATGCGGAGTCCGGCCTGGGCGACTGGCCGGAGGGGCTGGAAACCTTGTACTTTTTAGCAGAGCAGGCGCACAATAGCGCATTGTCCGTGTGACCATTTTCTACTCTGGAGAGCAAAACATGACCATTCGTCTGGGCGATACCGCGCCCGATTTCGAACAAGATTCGTCCATCGGCAAACTGAAGTTCCATGAGTGGGCTGGCAATTCGTGGGTGGTGTTGTTTTCGCACCCGGCGGACTTCACCCCGGTCTGCACCACCGAGCTGGGTTTGACCGCCAAGCTGAAACCGGAATTCGACAAGCGCAATGTGAAAGCGATCGCGCTGTCGGTCGATCCGGCCGAGTCGCACACCGCGTGGATCAAGGACATCGAAGAGACCCAGAAAACCGTGGTCGGCTTCCCGATCATCGCCGATGCCGACCGCAAGGTGGCAACCCTGTACGACATGATTCACCCGGAGGCTTCGGCCACCGCCACCGTGCGTACCCTGTTTGTGATCGATCCGAACAAGAAGGTTCGCCTGAGCATCACCTACCCGATGAGCACCGGCCGCAACTTCGACGAGGTGCTGCGCGTGATCGATGCGCTGCAACTGACCGATGGCTACACCGTGGCCACCCCGGGCAACTGGAAAGATGGCGATGACGTCATCATCCCGCTGACCGTGCAGGACCCGGAAGTACTGAAACAAAAGTATCCCAAAGGCTTCACCGCCGAGCGTCCCTACCTGCGCGTGACCCCGCAACCAAACAAATAATCCGGATAAGCTTATAAGTTTTCCGTTGTTTGGAACTTTCCCCAAAGTAGGTAACCTTCAGACCTACTTTGGGGAAACTCTATGGATTTGCAGTTCGTCGCATCAGGTTTTGCAGTTGGCTTGCTGGTCGGTATGACCGGCGTGGGAGGCGGTTCCTTGATGACGCCGCTCCTGACCCTGCTGTTCGGCGTCACGCCGGCCGTGGCGGTCGGCACCGATCTCGCCTTCGCCTCCCTGACCAAGGGCGTGGGCACCTTCACCCACCGTATGCGCGGCACCGTCCACTGGGACATCGTGCGCCGCCTGTGCATGGGCGCGCTGCCGGCCGCCCTGATCGCCAGCATCGGCCTCAAATACTTCGGCACCCTCAGTAAAGAGATGGGCCAGATCATCCGCTACACCATCGCCGGCTCGGTGTTCCTGACCGTGATCGCGCTGCTGTTCAGGCGCAAGATGCTGGCCTGGATCACCACCCATCCCGAACGCCAGTTGCAGGGCAGGGCGCTGCACAACGCCACCATCTTCACCGGCGCCGTGCTGGGCGTGCTGGTGACGATTTCCTCCATCGGCGCCGGCGCCATTGGCGCCACCGTGCTGGTGATGCTCTATCCACGCCTGACCGCCGCCGAAGTGGCCGGCACCGACATCGCCTACGCCGTGCCGCTGACCGCGATTGCCGCCGTCGGCCACTGGTGGCTGGGCTCGATCAACTGGATGCTGCTGCTGACCTTGCTGGTCGGTTCTGTGCCCGGCATCACCATCGGCGCCTACGCCGCCCGCGCCGTGCCCGAGCGCCTGCTGCGCGGCATCCTGGCGGTGACGCTGGTGGCTGTGGCTGTCAAGCTGGTATATACCTGAATCTCATAACGACATGAGAAATGCTTCGTTTGTATTATGAAGCATAGATGAGAACATGCAGCCCTTATAGAAGGATTTGTAATAAGGGAGCATTCATGTCTGCTGTTCTTGCAGCGTCCGGCGCCACTCCCGTGGCGGCCAAACGGGGCGCACCGTTCCGCGTCATGCCGGGTTTCCGGCTGTCGCTGGGCTTCACCATTTTCTACCTGACGCTGATCGTCCTGATCCCGCTGTCGGCCGTGTTCCTCAAGACGTCCACCATGAGCTGGGAGCATTTCTGGAACACCGTCACCTCGGCCCGCGTGGTGGCTTCCTACAAGCTGACGTTTGGTGCCTCGCTGCTGGGCGCTTTCATCAACGTCATCTTTGGCGGCATTGTGGCGTGGGTGCTGGTGCGCTATGAATTCCCCGGCAAGCGCATCGTCGACGCCCTGGTCGACCTGCCGTTCGCGCTGCCGACCGCCGTGGCCGGCATCACCCTGACCGCGCTGTACTCGGCCAACGGCTGGCTGGGCCGCTTCATCGAGGGCGAGCTCGGCATCAAGGTGGCGTTCACCCCGCTGGGCGTGATCATCGCGCTGACCTTCATCGGCCTGCCGTTCGTGGTGCGGACCGTGCAGCCGGTGCTGGAGGACGCCGAACGCGAACTGGAAGAGGCCGCCGCCAGCCTGGGCGCCAACGCCTGGCAGACTTTCTCGCGCGTGGTGTTCCCGACCATCCTGCCGTCGCTGATGACCGGCTTCGCGCTGGCTTTCGCCCGCGCCACCGGCGAATACGGCTCGGTGATTTTCATCGCCGGCAACATGCCGATGGTGTCGGAGATCACGCCGCTGTTCATCATCACCAAGCTTGAGCAGTACGACTACTCGGGCGCCACCGCGATTGCGGTGGTGATGCTGGTGGTGTCCTTCATCCTGCTGCTGACCATCAACCTGTTGCAAGCCTGGGCTCGCGGAAAGTCGGGGAAATAAGATGAGCGGAGCTCCTGTCACCAATGTGCGCCGTGGCGAACTGCCATCGGCGCCGCAAACCTTGGAACCGCGCTGGGTGCGCAATGCGCTGATCGCCATCGCGCTGCTGTTCCTGACCCTGTTCCTGTTCGTGCCGCTGGTCTCGGTGTTCTACGAGGCGCTGAAAAAAGGCTGGGACGCCTACGCCGCCGCCATCGTCGAGGAAGACGCGATCTCGGCCATCAAGCTGACCCTGATCACCGCCGTGATCGCCGTGCCGCTGAACCTGGTGTTCGGCGTGGCCGCCTCGTGGTGCATCGCCAAGTTCGAGTTCCGCGGCAAGAGCATCCTGCTGACCCTGATCGACTTGCCGTTCTCGGTGTCGCCGGTGATCTCGGGCCTGATCTACGTGCTGCTGTTCGGCGCGCAGGGCTGGTTCGGTCCGTGGCTGCAAGAGCACGACATCAAGATCCTGTTTGCCGTGCCCGGCATTGTGCTGGCCACCATCTTCGTCACCTTCCCGTTCGTGGCGCGCGAGCTGATCCCGCTGATGCAGGCGCAAGGCAGCGAGGAAGAGGAGGCCGCCATCGTGCTGGGCGCATCGGGCTGGGATACCTTCCGCCGCGTGACCCTGCCGAACATCAAATGGGGCCTGCTGTACGGCGTGATCCTGTGTAACGCCCGCGCCATGGGCGAGTTCGGCGCGGTGTCGGTGGTGTCCGGCCACATCCGTGGCGAGACCAACACCATGCCGCTGCAAGTGGAGATTCTCTACAACGAGTACAACTTTGCCGCCGCCTTTGCCGTGGCGTCCCTGCTGGCGCTGCTGGCCTTGGTGACGCTGGTCGTGAAAACCTTTATCGCCTGGCGCCTGAACGAATCCATCGCCGACGACGTGCGCACTACGGAGTAATACCATGACGATCCAAGTTAAAAACATCAACAAGCGTTTCGGCGATTTCGTCGCCCTCAACAACATCTCGCTGGACTTCCCGCAGGGCGAACTGACCGCGCTGCTGGGCCCGTCGGGCTGCGGCAAGACCACGCTGCTGCGCTGCATCGCCGGTCTGGAACATCCGGACTCGGGCCAGGTGCTGCTGGATGGCCAGGATGCTTCCGACCGCCACGTGCGCGAGCGTCAGGTCGGCTTCGTGTTCCAGCACTACGCGCTGTTCAAGCACATGACAGTGTTTGAGAACGTCGCCTTTGGCCTGCGCGTGAAGAAGCGTTCCGAGCGTCCGTCGGAAGAGCAGATCCGCCGCAAGGTCAAGGATCTGCTGGAGCTGGTGCAGCTGGACTGGCTGGCCGACCGCTATCCGCCGCAACTGTCGGGTGGCCAGCGTCAGCGTATCGCGCTGGCGCGCGCACTGGCGGTCGAGCCGCGCGTGCTGCTGCTGGACGAACCGTTCGGCGCGCTGGATGCCAAGGTGCGCAAGGAACTGCGCCGCTGGTTGCGCCGCCTGCACGACGAGCTGCACGTCACCTCCATCTTCGTCACCCACGATCAGGAGGAAGCATTGGAAGTGGCGGATCAGGTGGTGCTGATGAACAAGGGTAACGTCGAACAGATCGGTGCGCCGGACGAGGTGTACAACCACCCGGCCTCGCCCTTCGTGTACGGCTTCCTCGGCAACGTCAACATGTTCCACGGCCGCGTGCAGGATGGCGTGCTGGCCAGCGGCGAAGCCAGCTTCGCCGTGCCGGGCCAGCCGGAAGCGGCGGGCAAGGGCACCGCCTACGTGCGTCCGCACGAGCTGGACGTGGACCGCTACACGCCGGGCGCGGAAGGCATCGTGGTCAAGCTGCGCCGCGCGCACGCCATCGGCCCGTTGGCCCAGCTGGACCTGGAACGCGGCGACAACGCCGAACTGATCGAAGCAGTCATCCCTAACGAGCGCTTCAGCAGCCTCGACCTGAAAGAAGGCGAGACGCTGGTGGTGCGACCAAAACGCCTGCGTGTGTTCGTGGACGAAGGAGCCTCCATATGAATTTTCAACAGCTGCGGTCCATCCGCGAAGCCGCCCGTCGTGGCTACAACCTGACCGAAGTGGCGAATGCCCTGTTCACCTCGCAGCCTGGCGTGTCGCGCCAGATCCGCGAACTGGAAGACGAACTGGGCGTGGTCATTTTCGAGCGTAACGGCAAGCGCCTGACCGGCATGACGGAGCCGGGCAAAGGCATCCTGAAAATCATCGATCGCCTGCTGATCGAGGCCGAGAACCTGCAACAGGCCAGCCTGGAATACACCGGCCAGCAAAGCGGCACGCTGAGCGTGGCGGCCACCCACACGCAGGCGCGCTATGCGTTGCCGAAAGTGGTGCAGAGCTTCCGCACCGCCTATCCGGACGTGCGCATCGCCTTGCAGCAAAGCGCGCCCGAGCACATCGCGGAATGGATCTTGTCCGGCAAGACCGACATCGGCATCGCCACCGAGGGCCTGTCGCAATTCCCCGACCTGGTGTCCTTCCCGTGCTACCGCTGGAGCCACCTGATCGTGGTGCCGGACGGCCATCCGCTGCTGTCGCGCTCGCCGATCAGGCTGGAAGACCTGGCCGAATTCCCGCTAATCACCTACGACGTCGGCTTCACCGGCCGCGGCCACATCGACGCGGCTTTCGAACAAGCCGGCGTGCGCCCGGACATCGTGCTGACCGCCATGGATTCGGACGTGATCAAGCAGTACGTCTCGCTCGGTCTGGGCGTGGGCATCGTCGCCTCGATGGCCTTTGACCATGGCCGCGACAAAGGCATGCGCGCGGTGGAGGCCTCGCACCTGTTCGCGCAAAACACCACGCGGCTGGCGGTGCGCAAGGGCACCTATCTGCGTTCGTACGCGTATCACTTCATCCAGCAATTCGCGCCGGACCTGACCCGCGCCGACATCGACGCCGCCCTCAACGGCGGGGAGTTGAACTGACGTGGTTGCCGCCGCCACCTGAGTGTGGCGGCGGCAAAACAGTCTCCAAATTTTTCCTATTTGCATTGTTCGAATGACCATATACTGAATCCTTAAAACCGACCCGGCGGTGGTGAAGGCCGAGCTGGAGCGCGTGGACAAGCGCAAGCAGGAAAACGCCGAACGCCTCGACAAGCTGGGCGTGCTGATCGCCGATGACGAAGACCCGCAAAGCAAGGCCAAGCTGCAAGCCGTGCTGGATGCGCGCGAAAAAAACCTGGTGGTGCAAAGCAAATTCATCGCCATGTCGGCCGACGACAGCAAGCGCGACGAGAACGTGAAATATCTGCTGACCACGGTGCGCAAGGAGCAGACGGCTTACCTGAATGCGTTGACCGATCTGGTCAAGTTCCAGAATACGGCGGTGGAACAGGCCAGCACCGTGGCCGAGCAATCGTATTCCAGCTCGCGCACCACCATGGCCGCGTTGACGGTGGTGGCGGTGGCCTTGGCGGCGTGGGTGCTGCACTGGATCACGCGCAGCATTACGCAGCCATTGAACCGCGCGGTCGGCATGGCGCAGGCGGTGGCCGGCGGCGACCTGACCATGCGCATGGAGTGCCACACCACCGATGAAACCGGCCAGCTGCTGCGAGCGCTGATCGACATGAACGAATCCCTGGCGCGTACGGTGGGGCAGGTGCGCTCGGGGACGGACACCATCACCAATGCCTCCAACGATCGCCAACGGCAATCTGGATTTGTCGACGCGCACCGAGCAGCAGGCCTCCAGCCTGGAGGAGACGGCGTCGTCGATGGAGGAGCTGACCTCGACCGTGTCGCAGAATGCCGAGAATGCGCGCCAGGCCACCAGGCTGGTGGTGGCGGCTTCGGACTACGCCACCAGGGGCGGGCAGGTGGTGGACGAGGTGGTGAGCACCATGGGCGCCATCAAGGAAAGCTCCGGCAAGATTGTCGACATCATCAGCGTGATTGACGGGATCGCGTTCCAGACCAATATCCTGGCCTTGAACGCGGCGGTGGAGGCGTCGGAGGTGCGGACGCTGGCGCAGCGTTCCGCAGCGGCGGCCAAGGAGATCAAGGAGTTGATCGGGCGTTCGGTGGAGACGGTGGATGCTGGCGCCTCGCTGGTGGACCAGGCCGGCGCGACCATGCAGCACATTGTGCAATCGGTGCAGCAGGTGGCCGATATCATGAAGCAGATCAGCACCGCCAGCAGCGAGCAAAGCAGCGGCATCGAGCAGGTCAATCAAGCCATCGTGTCGATTGACGATGTGACGCAGCAGAACGCCGCGCTGGTGGAGGAGGCCGCCGCCGCCGCGCAAAGCATGCGCGATCAGGCGGACTTGCTGGCGCAGGCGGTCAGCGTGTTCAAGCTGGCGGGCGGTCCGCCGCCAGCCCAGTCCACACTGCGCCGGCTGGCGGCGGCTTGAGCCGCGCCGCCGCGCCGCTTACCAGCTGTAACCGGCCTTGGCGTAGTAGTAGCGGCCGTTGAAGCCGTTCGGTGCCCAGCCGCTGTACGGGTTGATGCCATTGTTGTTGAGATTGCCCGCCGACGTGACCTGATCTGGATACTTGTCGGTCACGTTGTCGATGCCCGCGCTGAAACGCCAGTTCTTGCCCACCTTGACGCTGGCCGACAAGTCCAGCACCCACTGCGGATCGTAAGTCTGATCCAGCGTCGCGTTATTCTGCGGCACGGTGAAGCTGCCGTAGCGCGTGACCACGGCGCGCGCGCCCACGTCGCCCAGCGCCCAATCGGTGGCCAGGCTGAACTTGTCCTTCGGCGAGCCGACCGTGATGCGGTTGATGGTCTGGCGATCGATCAGCGTCAGGCCGTTCGCGGTCAGGATGGCCGGGTTGGCGTTCACGTGTTCCAGCGAATTCTTGTTGTGGTTGTAGGCGGCGGTAAAGTCGAAGCGGCCGGCCTTGCTGCTCTCCCAGCGATAGGTGCTGAGGATATCGACGCCGGTGGTGCGGGTGTCGATGGCGTTGGTGAAGTAGCGGCCGGCGCCAACCAGCAAGCCTTGCTTGGCCAGCGTATCCTTCAACGCCTGGTTCAAGGTCATATTGGCCGACAGCGCGATACGATCATCGATATTGATGCGATAGGCGTCGATGCTGGCGGTCCAGTTGCGGGTTGGCTGCAACTGGATGCCGAGGCTGTAGTTGCGGGCTTTCTCGGCCTTGAGCGGCGTCGCGCCCAATGCCGCGGCGGCGGCGCTGCCGACCGCGAAGGTGCCGGTCTCGATTGGCGTGTTGACGCCATTCACCACCGAGAAGTTGGTGGTGGTGATGGTGTAGAACTGCTGCGCCAGCGATGGCGCGCGGAAGCCGGACGAGGCCGTCGCGCGCAGCGACACCGCATCGTTGAAGGCATAGCGCGTCGACGCCTTGGCCGAGGTGGTGTTGCCGAAATCGCTGTAGCGCTCGTGGCGCAGCGCGGCCGAGGCGGAGAATTGCTTGCTCACCTCGGCTTCAAAGTTGGCGTAGATCGATTCGTTGTGGCGGCTGTTGCTGCCGGCGTTCACCGAGCGGAAGCCGGAGAAGCCTTGCGCGCCGGTGCCGCTGTAGGAGGCCACGTCGCCGGCGCCGATCTCGTATTCCTCGCGGCGGTATTCGGCGCCCAGCGCCACCGTCAGCGGGCCGGTGAAGGCCTCCACCGGATAGTCGCGCGCCACGTCCACATTCAGCAGCGATTGCGCGTTCTTCAGCTTGCCGGCGTAGAAGTGGGTCGGGCTGTTGGCGCCGAGGTCGAGGTTGACGGTGTTGTCGAGGTCCAGCTTGAACTCATTCTGGCCGTAATTCAGGCTCACGTCCCAACGCCAGCCGGACGCTTCGCCGCGCAGGCCGGTGACCAGCGAGGCGTCGGTGGACTTGCTGTTCTCCAGCGGCAGGAAGCCCTCCGGGTAAATCGGCGAGCGGCCGAAGGTGCGCCAGGTGGCGGCGGCCGAGGTGTCGCGCTGGCCGTAGTTGGCGAAGGCGTACCAGTCGATCTCATCGCTCACGCGGTACTGGCTGTTGACGAACAGCACGCGCGGTTTGGTTTCCGGATCGCCGAAGCGCTGGTTGACCTTGCCGTAGCGCGGGTCGGCCGGGTTGCGGTAATCGGCGCCGGCGCGGTTGGTCGGATCGCGGTCGGCGGCATCGATGGCGATGCGCAGCCAGCCGTCGCTGCCCAGATTGAAACCGGTGGAGCCGCGCAGCGACACTTGCTTGCCGTCGCGCTCCTGGTACTCGCCGAAGCCGACTTCAGCCTCGCCACCGGCCGCGCCCTTGCGCAGGATGATGTTGATGACGCCGGCAATCGCGTCCGAGCCGTACTGCGCCGCCGCGCCATCGCGCAGCACTTCAATGTGGTCGATGGCCGACAGCGGAATCGCGTTCAGGTCCACCGGCGCCGAGCCGCGGCCCTGCGTGCCGTTGACGTTGACCACGGCCGACGAGTGGCGGCGCTTGCCATTGACCAGCACCAGCACCTGATCCGGCGACAGGCCGCGCAATTGCGCCGGGCGCACCGCGTCGCTGGCGTCGGCGCCCGACGGACGCGGGAAGTTCAGCGACGGCAGCACGCGGCCCAGCACGGTGGCCAGCTCGGTCGAGCCGCTGGCTTGCAGCTCGCGCGCGCCGATGATGTCGACCGGCGATTCGGTATCGACGGTGCGGCGGTTCTTGGCATAGGTACCAGTCACGATGATGGATTGCAATTCACCATCGGCAACTTGGGCAAAGGTGGGAATGACGACGGAAGAAATCAGGCTGGCCAGCAGCAGGGGACGTATGGGCATCGGTAAACTCTTTGAGGGAATAATAGTAAAAGCATATCAGCGGACAGCCGCGCTGCCCACTAATCCTAATAACTATTGATATTCAAGTTTCGAGCTTACTGGCCGGGATTGGTGATTTCGGCGTGGATCTGGTCGACTTGCTTGATGAGGTCGAGCGGTAGCTGGACCTGGTAAGCGTCGATGTTCTGCTTGAGCTGCTCCAAGCTGGTGGCGCCGATGATGGTCGAGGCCACGAACCAGCGCGAGTAGCACCACGCCAGCGCCAGTTGGGTCGGCGCCAGGCCGTTGTCGCGCGCCAGCTGGGCATAACGGGTGGCCGCCGCCACCGTGGCCGGGCGGGCATAGCGCGGGCTCCAGTTCGCCGGGAAAATATTCAGGCGCCCATGCGCTTGGGGGTTGTCGATGTACTTGGCGGTCAGCTGCCCGAACGCCAGCGGGCTGTAGGCCAGCAGGCTGACGTTCTCGCGATAGCAGGTCTCGTCCAGCAGACTGGTTTCGTAGTGGCGCGCGGTCAGGTTGTACAGGTTCTGGATGGTGGCGATGCGCGGCAAGCCTTTCAGCTCGGATTGCTTGACGAACTCGTTCACGCCCCAGCACGATTCGTTGGACACGCCAATCGCGCCGATCTTGCCTTGCCTGACCAGATCGCCCAGCGCCGCCAGTGTTTCCTCGATCGGCACGCACTCGCGCTCATGTCTGGGATTGAAAACGTTGTTGCCGAAAACGGGCACGTTGCGGCTGGGCCAGTGCAATTGGTATAAATCGATATGCTCGATTTGCAGGCGCTGCAAGCTGGTGTCGACGGCGGCTTTCAGGTTGGCCGCATCGAAATTGCGTGCGCGCCCGCCGCGCACCCAGGTCACGCTGGCGTTGGGGCCGGCGGCCTTGGTGGCGATCACCACCTTGTCGCGCAGGCCGGTTTTCTTGAGCCAGCTACCGATGTAGCGCTCGGTCAGGCCCTGCGTTTCCGGGCGCGCCATCACTGGGTACATTTCCGCCGTGTCGATGAAGTTGATGCCGCGCTCGAACGCGTAGTCGAGCTGTGCGTGCGCTTCCGCTTCGGTGTTCTGCTCGCCCCAGGTCATGGTGCCGAGGCAGATCTTGCTGACATTCAGATGGCTGTTACCCAGTTGTACCTGCCGCATATGCTTTCCTTAGTTGCGCACCGCGTCCGCGCAGTCCTTGATCAGGGCCGGGCCGGCGTAGATCAGGCCGCTGTACAGCTGCACCAGTTGCGCGCCGCAATCCATTTTGACCTTGGCGTCCGAGCCTTGCATGATACCGCCAACGCCAATAATCGGCAGGGCGTCACCCAGCTCGGCCTTGAGCAGGCGGATCACGGTGTTCGAGAACTGGAACACTGGCGCGCCCGACAGGCCGCCCGCTTCGGCGCCATGCGGCATGCCGGTGACGGCGTCGCGATTCAGCGTGGTGTTGGTGGCGATCACGCCGTCGATCTGGTGGCGGATCAGCGCATCGGCAATGTTCTTGACCTGATCGCCATCCATGTCCGGCGCGATCTTCAGGGCCAGCGGCACGTAGCGCTGGTGCTGGTCGGCCAGGCGCAGCTGGGCTTGCTTCAAGGTGCTCAGCAGGCCGTCCAGCTCCGAGCCGCCTTGCAGCTGGCGCAGATTCTTGGTGTTCGGCGACGAGATGTTGACGGTGACGTAGCTGGCGTAGGGATAAACTTTTTCCAGGCAGTGCAGATAATCGTCGGTGGCGCGCTCGATCGGCGTGTCGGCGTTCTTGCCGATGTTCAGGCCCAGCACGCCGGCTTTGTCCTGATAGAAGCGCGAGGACTGCACATTGGCCACAAACGCGTCCACGCCGCCATTGTTGAAGCCCATGCGGTTGATGATGGCGTGCGCCTCCGGCAGGCGGAACATGCGCGGCTTCGGGTTGCCGGGCTGCGCGCGCGGCGTCACCGTGCCCACCTCGATCGAGCCAAAGCCGAGGTCGGCCAGCGCGTCGATGTAAGCGCCATCCTTGTCCAGGCCGGCGGCCAGACCGACCGGGTTCTTGAAGGTAATGCCCATCACCGTGCGCGGATCGGCCTTGGGTTGCTGGATCAGCTTGGTCAGGCCGAGCGAGGCGGCGCGTTTCAGGGCAGGCAGGGTGAAGTGGTGGGCGGCTTCGGCGTCCATCGAGAACAGCATCGGACGGGCCAGGGAGTACAGGAATTTGTTGGACATGGGGCGCTCTGGTTATTGTTCGCCCGTATTTTATCAGGCGTCCAGCACGCTCCACACGCCTTTCACGCGGGCTTCCAGCGGTTTGAAATTGGTTTTGTAAGACATTTTCGGGCTTTCCTTGATCCAGTAGCCCAGATAAACGTAAGGTAGTTTCAGTTCGCGCGCTTGCTCGATTTGCCACAGCACGTTGAAGGTGCCGTAGGAGGCGCCGTCCACGTCGGGATCGAAGAAGGTGTAGACCGAGGACAGGCCGTCCGACAGCACGTCGATGATGCTGACCATGCGCAGCGTGCCGCCCGGCTCGCGGAACTCCACCAGCCGCGTGTTGACGCGGCTTTGCAGCAGGAATTGCGCGTACTGGTCGCGGCTGTCCTGGTCCATGCCGCCGCCGGCATGGCGCTTGCTCTGGTAGCGCAGGTACAGCTCGTAATGCTCGTCGGAGAAGGACAGCGTGGCCACGCCCGCGATCAGCTCGCCATGCTTCATCCAGGCGCGGCGCTGGGTGCGGTTGGGCTGGAATTGGTCGGCCACCACGCGCACCGGGATGCAGGCCTGGCAACCATCGCAATATGGCCGATAGGTAAAGATGCCGCTGCGGCGGAAGCCATTCTTCACCAGCTCCGAGTAGACGTCGGCATTAATCAGATGCGAAGGCGTAGCCACTTGCGAGCGGGCCTGACGGGCGTCAAGGTAGCTGCAAGGATAGGGCGCCGTCGTGTAAAACTGGAGCGTCGCGAAAGGCAGGTCGTTCAGGTGCGTCATGCACGTCCTAACTGGCGTTTGGTTGAGTCTTTATGCTAGCTTAACTGGCTGGCGCGAGTGGTGCAATTGGTTCCCATCGGGTGATCTGGGGCAATTCAATACTGTTGCGCAGATGCGCCAGGAATTTGGCGCGCGGAATGGGCGCCGCGCCGAGGGAGGCCAGATGGCCGGTCTCCTGTTGGCAATCGATCATGCTGACACCTTTGTCACGCAGGAAGCGCACCAGATAGGATAAGGCGATCTTGGAGGCGTCGGTGACGCGCGCGAACATCGATTCGCCGTAAAACATGCGGCCGATGCAGACGCCGTAGGCGCCGCCGACCAGCTCGCCATCGAGCCAGACTTCGGCCGAGTGCGCGTAGCCCATGCGGTGCAGGCCGGTGTAGCCGGCGATGATGTCTTCCGAAATCCAGGTGCCGGGGCCGTCGCGGCGCGGGGCGGCGCAGGCGCGCATCACGTCCTCGAAGGCGCTGTCGAAACGTATTTGCCAGCGGCCATTTTCAGTGCGGCTGCGCTCGACCTTGCGCAGGGTCTTTTTCAGCGAATCGGAAATGCGGAAGTGCCCGGTTTGCAGCACCATGCGCGGATCGGTGCTCCACCACAGGATGGGCTGGCCTTCGGAAAACCACGGGAAGATGCCGTGCCTGTAGGCCATCAGCAGGCGCTGCGGCGACAGATCGGCGCCGGCCGCCAGCAGGCCCGGCGCATCCTTGGTCAGGGCCTCGGAGACGTCGGGAAAAGGGGTGTTGGTGTCGAGCCAGGGGATCACGGTTCGAGGTCGGAGCGCATATTGCGGACGATATCCTGGGTGTGGAAGCCGTAGCTGCCACCCTCACGGATTTTGATGCGGTCGGCGAAGAACAGTTCCAGCGTGGTGCGGATGGTGGGGAAGGCCAGATCGTCCCAGGGGATTTCCTTTTCCGTGAACAGCTGGACTTCCAGGCTTTCCTCGCCGGGTGCGAAATCGAGGTCGAGCAGCTCGGCCAGGTAGAACATATGGACCTGGTGCACGCGCGCCACGTTAAGCAGCGTGAACAGATTGCCAAGTCTGATATTGGCGCCGGCTTCCTCCTGCGTTTCACGCATGGCGGCTTCGCCGGTGGTCTCATTGTTTTCCATGAAACCGGCCGGCAGGGTCCAGTAGCCGTAGCGCGGCTCGATGGCGCGTTTGCACAGCAGGACTTTCAGTTCGCCGTCGCGTTCCCACACCGGGATCGAGCCCAGCACCATTTTCGGATTCTGGTAATGGATGGTGGCGCAGCTGCCGCACACATAGCGGGGACGGTTGTCGCCAGCCGGGATGGACAGGCTGACGGGGGAAGCGCATTCGGAACAGAATTTCATAAACAATTGCTCAAGTTGATTTTATGCTTACTTTACACCGATTGCCGACCGCGCGGCATGTCGGCGGCGGCGCGAGCCTGGCATTTATTCGATCTATCGCGTGTGTTTGGGGGATTGATATTGCCTAAACTCTAGATCTGCCCTATAATAACGGCATCAGACGCGGGGTGGAGCAGTCTGGCAGCTCGTCGGGCTCATAACCCGAAGGTCACAGGTTCAAATCCTGTCCCCGCAACCAAATTCAAAGCCGTTGATACCATCAGGAATCAGCGGCTTTTTCGTTTTTGCTCGTCCAGGGCATGAAGTCCTGTGTGAGTAGCTGCTCCCTGGTGCAGGCCAGGGTTTCTGGAAAGCTGGAGCGCGGCAGGTTGGCTTTGCTGGTCAGGCGGTCGGCGATGTCGGCGTAGGCATCGGCGATGTAGCCATCGAGTAGCGGTGCCATGCTGGGCATTTCAACGATCAGTTTTTCGATCCAGTCTCGATGCCCGCAGAGTTTCCCCAACCATCGGCCGGAAACACGCTCGGGATAGAGTTGGCTTTTCAGGAAGTAGTGCAGCAGTTTTCGTATGTGCCGCTTCAATTCCTTTCTCTGATAGCGCGCCAAGCCCAATATTTCAGCGACCAGGTATTCAACATCCAGTTGAGCGAAATGCTGTGTGCGCAACAGTTTAACTTGGCGCTGCGTCCATACGTAGTAGTCGGCATTGTATAAATTGTTCATGGCAGGAAGTTGCTGTCCAGGATTTGCCGCATGGTGAAAGGAACAGTGCGTGGAAAATTTTCGATGGGAATTCCTGTTTCGCGAGCTGCTTTACGGCGCGCGCTTTTGTAGGCGTCCTGGATGGTGTGCTCTAATTTGGGGCGTAAGCTAGGCATGCGCTTCATTCCTTCCTTGATGCGCTCGCGTTGCTCAAATATGGTACTGATCCAGCTTCGGCCGATATGGTCGGGCTGCAGCTGGAATTTGAGCAGGTGCATGATGAGTATCGTCAGCCGGTGTTCAAGCTCGTGCTGCCTGTTTTTGCCCATGGTTTCGATTTCCTCGATGAGGTTGGGCAGATCAAGTCGCTCGAAATCGTGGGCTTGCAATAGCTCCGCCTGATGGAGCAGCCATCGATGGAAGTCAGCCTGGTAGAGGTTGTTGAAGTGATCGTCCATGGGGCACCATCGTAGAACGGTGGAGGGGCTTTCACTTTATGCGCGATCAAACTGGTGTCAAGCGGCGGCGGCTGTGATTTATGAAACCAGTTTAAAAAATATTTCAGAAATTTATTGGCGCACGGAAACTATGTCACTTAGACTCGGCACCAGTTTGCATAATCTGGCGTACATATCCACTCTCGAGGGTCTATGAAAATCCGAAACATTCTGACTGGCGCGTTTGATCGAACCCGTGTTGCCGCCGCACTGCTCCTGCTGAGCTCCGCCACGCTGCCAGGCCACGGCAGTGCCGCAGAAGCCGGCGTTTTCGTCCATCCGGGCACTCCGCTCACCCTCGCCGATCTCAGCGCGCTCAAGGCGCAGGTCGATCAGGGACGGGAACCGTGGAAATCCGGCTACGACCTGCTGGCGAACGATGGCAAGTCCCGGCTCACCTACGGCATGGCTGGTCCATACGCAACCGTGAGCCGTGCCCCGGACCTGAATCTCTGGCCATGGCGCAACGACATGACCGCCGTCTGGAATCTTTCGCGGATGTGGTATTTCACCGGCAACCAGGACTACGCGAAGAAGGCGCGCGAGATCCTGCTGGCGTGGGCCACCACCCAGACGGAATTCTCGGGCCGCGAGTCGATGCTTGATCTGGGCGACTACGCTTACATGTTCGTGGGCGGCGCGGACATCCTGCGCGGCACCTGGCAGGGCTGGAGCGACGATGACACGGCCGTGGTGAAGAAGTATTTCAAGGATGTCCTGATGCCGGCCTCGAATCCCTACGGCGAAAATCAGTTTGGCGCCGCCAACAAGGGCGCGCTGGCCCTGGTGGCGCTCGGGCTGATGGCCATCTACAACGACGATGCCGAAGCGCTGGACAAGGTGGTCTACCAGACGCGCACGCTCGCCCATATCGGACTGCGCAGTTCCAACGATATCGGCATGCTTGGCGACTCCCTGCGCGACCAGGGACACGCTCATGGACAGCTCAAGTCGCTGGTCATGCTGGCCGAGGCGCTGTGGAAGCAGGGCATCGACATTTATTCCGATTTTGACGACCGCCTGCTGGCGGCAGGTGAATATTTCGCCAGGGTGAATGAGCTGGCGCCCACGATCGCGCTGCCGTTCGGCACCACGGATGCCTATTACACCGCAGACTATACCAACCGCGGCTGGGGCGGCGGCAACCTCGTACTCAACCAGGTGTATGGCGCCTACGTCCTGCGCAAGGGCATGCAGGCACCGTTTATCGCTCAACGGCGAGGTTGGATGCCGGTGGACAGCGGCAGTTTCATGTTCCTGAAAGAGGCCGACGCGTCGACCGCGACGCCGGCGCCGGCGCCGGCGCTCCCTATTCCCATGAGCACGTCGGTCACCACGGGATTGAGCAGCATTAACATCGGTGGCGCCACCCCGGCCGGCACCGCTACCTATGCCGGCGGCAAATGGACCGTGCAGGGCGCCGGCGCCGAGATCTGGGGGACCAGCGACAGCTGCTATTTCGCCTATCAGGCCCTCACCGGCAACGGCAGCATCATCGCCAAAGTCGATACGGTGCAGAACACCAACCTGTCGGCGAAGGCCGGCGTGATGATGCGCACCAGCCTTGATCAGGGTGCCCCACGTGCCTGGATGGCCATCACCAACCGCATCCAGGCCGAACAGAACATGCAGAATCTCGCGGTGTATGGCGGCAACAACTATGGCAACAAGACCTTGCCCATCGCCAGCGCCACGCCTTCGTATTGGTTGAAGCTTGAGCGCATCGGCAACGTCATCACCGGATATATCTCTCCCGACGGCACCAACTGGGCCGCCACCGACGTCGGCCGCATCAACGATCCGCTGCCCGACACGATCTATGTCGTCGCCCCTGAACAATCCCATACGGCCTGATTCTAAAGGCGAAACACGCGAAAAACACTGCTGAGATTTGCAAGGTATCGGTAAAATGGTGGCAATTCCTTGCAAATTTTCGAGGGTTGAATGGGAC